>CAVPKU010000001.1:0-12282 GCA_963705765.1 uncultured Acidobacteriaceae bacterium
ATCGACCATGGTGTTGAGGGTTTCTTTGAGCTGGAGGATTTCGCCGCGGACGTCGACGGTGATTTTGCGGGAGAGATCGCCATTCGCGATGGCGGTGGCAACTTCAGCGATGTTGCGGACCTGGCCGGTGAGGTTCGAGGCCATGACGTTAACGTTGTCGGTGAGATCCTTCCAGGTTCCGGCGACGCCGGGGACGTTGGCCTGGCCGCCGAGCTTGCCTTCGGTGCCGACTTCGCGCGCGACGCGGGTGACTTCTCCGGCGAAGGCGTTCAGCTGGTCGACCATGGTGTTGATGGTGTCTTTGAGCTCGAGAATTTCGCCTTTTACGTCGACGGTAATCTTGCGGGAAAGATCGCCGCGTGCGACGGCGGTGGTGACCTCGGCGATGTTGCGGACCTGCGCGGTGAGGTTGCCAGCCATGGCGTTGACGGAGTCGGTTAGATCTTTCCAGGTGCCGGCGACGCCGGGGACGACAGCCTGGCCGCCTAGTTTGCCATCGGTACCGACTTCGCGGGCGACGCGGGTGACTTCAGAAGCGAAGGAGCGGAGCTGGTCGACCATCGTATTGATGGCTTCTTTGAGCTGGAGGATTTCGCCGCGGACGTCGACGGTGATTTTGCGGGAAAGGTCGCCGGATGCGACGGCGGTGGTGACTTCAGCGATGTTGCGGACCTGGCCGGTGAGGTTCGAGGCCATGGAGTTGACGGAGTCAGTGAGATCCTTCCAGGTGCCGGCGACGCCGGGGACTTGCGCCTGACCGCCGAGCTTACCTTCGGTACCCACTTCGCGGGCGACACGGGTGACTTCGCCGGCGAAAATACCGAGCTGCTGAATCATGGTGTTGACGATGGTGGCGGAGCGGAGGAACTCGCCTTCGAGTGGGCGGCCATCGACGTCGAGGCGGACGGTTTGGGTGAGGTTGCCCTGAGCGACGGCGGCGATGGCGCGGGTGACTTCAGTGGTGGGGCGGAGAAGGTCTTCGATGAGGGTGTTGACGGAGGTTTCCATTTCGTCCCAGGAGCCACGGTGACGGGGGACGCGGATGCGCTCGCGGGTCTTACCTTCTTTGCCGACGGCCTGGCCGACGCGCTTCAGTTCGCGGGCCATCTGCTCGTTGGTGGAGACGATCTCATTGAAGTGGTCGGCGATTTTGCCGGCGAGGCCGGTCCAGGAACCGGGGAGGCGAACGCTGAAATCGCCATCCTTCATGCTCTGGAGACCCATCAAAATGACGGGAAGATAGTCGGGGACCGATGGGTCGGTACCGTTCGAAGCCAGGTTTTTCTGGGGGCTTTTCGATTTGGGACCTGGCTGAGCCGCTGTCGCCATAGAAGAACTCCTGCCAACGGGATGAAGCTGAGACTTTTCCCGGGAGAACGCCGGAAGACGGCGCACCCGAGCCCTGTGCCTGAAGGGAGCGTTGGGTGGATGCCGCGATCCGGTCAAAAGGTTGCCTGAGAAAATCTGGGGATTTTCCCGGGTAATCGGATGCGCGAAGTGCGTTCGCGTACCCGATGAGCGATGATAGACCGCGATGGGAAAGATGAACAGACGGGCATTCGTGCGGTTGGCGGCGGTGGCGCCGGTTGCGAGCGAGGTACTGGTGTCACGTACACGGGAAGAGGAGAAACGTCGATTGCTTTTTGTGGGAACACAGACCGTGGACGGAAGCAGCAGCAAAGGAATCTACGCGTACCACTGGGATCCGGCGAGCGGCGAACTGCACGCGGCGGGGCTGGCGGCGGCGAGCGAAAACCCGACGTTTCTGGCGATCGATCCGGACGCGAAGTATTTGTACGCGGCGAACGAGATTGCGAAATTCGAGGCACAGGCGAGCGGAGCGGTGAGCGCGTTTGCGATCAACCATGCAACCGCAAAGCTGAAGCCGATCAACCAGGTGCTGTCGCATGGGACCGGGCCGTGCCACGTGACGGTGGATCATCTGGGGAGGGCGGCGTTCTGCGCGAACTACTCCGGGGGGAGCGCGGCGTCGTTCGTGATCAATTACAACGGGCAGATCAGCGATGCGGTATCGCACTTTCAATATCAGGGCCACGGGCCGAACAAGGATCGGCAGGAGGCTCCGCATGCGCATCGCGTGACCGTGTCGCCGGACAACAGGTTTCTGCTGGTGAACGATCTGGGGCTGGACTGCATTCACATCTACCATCTCGACGACCGGAACGCGAAGCTGACGGCGAACGATCCGGCGCAGTGGAATGCGACGCCGGGATCGGGACCGCGGGCGCTGCGGTTTCATCCCAACGGGCAATTCGCTTACTGCGTCCACGAACTGGTGTCACAGGTGGAAGTGCTGGAGTGGAACCGGGAGAAGGGTACGTTCAAGCCGGTGCAGAAGGTGAGCCTGGTTCCGGACAGTTTCAAGGGGGTGACGCGCGGAGCGGAGATCGTGATCACGCGGGATGGGCGCTTCGCCTATGCGACGAATCGCGACTACGACTGCCTGGTGAGTTTTTCGGTTGATCCGAAGGAAGGGACGCTGACGATGCTGGAGCGCGGCTCGTGCGGAGGGAACATTCCCCGGCATATGGCGCTCGATCCGACGGAGAAATGGGTGCTGGTGGCGAACGAGCAGTCGGACCGAATCTCGGTGTTTGCCCGCGACGAGAAGACGGGCGGCGTGGCGGATAAGGGCAAGGAGTTTCCGATCGCGAAGCCGCAGTGCCTGGTGTTTGCGTGAAGCCAGCCGATAGCCAATAGCCAATAGGGAATAGCGAGTAGCCCGACTCTCCGGGTTGCCGCCTTCTTGCTATTCCCTATTGGCTATGGCTGGCTTGTGGCTATTGGCTGGTTTTCGCCGCGTGAGGCGATCACCGCGTCGAGGTCGGCGATCTGGTCGCGGAGGGTGGCCAGATCTTCGGGTTTAAGAGGTTCGTCGCTTTTAAGCTGGTGCTCGATCGAGGAGGCAATCTCACTGCCCTGAGGCAGTCCAAAGACACCGAGGACCCCGGAGAGTTTGTGAGCGGCTTCGAGGCCGCTGGTGCGGGCATCGGTATTGAGTGGATCTTGAACGAGGCTGTCGCAGGCGGAGCGGAGAAGGTCCATGCGCTCGAGGATGGTGGGGCGGCTGGTGCGCCAGAGCTCGGTCAGACGAGCAGCAATTTTGGCAGCGGCGTCCCCGCTCATCATTCCCGCCAGGTCAGATTTCCTGCCAGCCGAGGGTCGCGGCAATTTCCTGGGCGAGCACCAGCGGATCGAAGGGCTTGAACATCACCTTGACGACGCCGAGGTCGGAGAAACGCTTCTGATCGGCGGCCTGCACTTTGGCGGTGAGCAGGATGACGGGGATGTTGGCCGTCTCGGGCAGAGAGCGGAGTTCGCGGAAGGTCGTTGGGCCATCCATGCCGGGCATCATGACATCGAGAAGGATGGCGTCGGGCCGATTCTCGCGGGCCTTGATGATTCCAGCGGCACCAGAACCCGCAACCAGGACATCCCAGCCGGCAACGGTTTCCAGGCTGAGCGCGGCGACTTCGCGAATGTCCTCCTCATCGTCAATGATCAAAACACGTCGAGACATTTTTTCCTTACGTTCCCGACTCCACTATTAAACCAATTTGGAGATTCCCACCATCCCCCGGTCGTTCTATCCGACAGGTAGGGGAGTGCGCGAAGGTATTAGCCAAGCCTTTGTTCAAACTGACTCTGCGTCGCTTCTTCGGCAAGCGGAGAGATGGAAGCGCGTTCGGGGAGGAAGAAGCGGAAGATGGCGCCGCGGGATCCGTTTTGTTCCGCCCAGATGCGGCCGCCGTGCTGTTGAACGATGGTGCGGCAGATAGCGAGACCGAGACCGGTGCCGCCTTTCTGGCGCGAGTCGGAAGCATCGACCTGCTGGAAGCGGTCGAAGATGGTCTCGAGCTTGTCGGCAGGAACGCCGCGGCCCTCGTCGATGATGCTGACGGTAACGCCATCGGAAGCGCGGATGGCGATGATGCGCACGGTGGAGCGCGGCGGCGAGAACTTGATGGCGTTGCTGAGCAGATTGGTGATGACCTGGGTGAGGCGATCGAAGTCAGCCTCGACAAAGACGGAGTTGCATTCGCTGGAGAGATAGACCTCTTCAGCATCGGCGACGGGCTGCATGGTATCGATGGCCTGGCGGACGAGATCGTCGAGGGAGAGGCGGCGGAAGGTGAGAGGCGCGCGGCCGGAGGTCATGCGCTCCAGATCGAGGATGTCGTTGATGAGGCGGACGAGGCGATCCGAGTTGGCGACGGCGATACGCAGCAGGCTGGTAGCTTTCTCGCTGACTTCGCCGAGCAGGCCGGCGGAGAGAAGGCCGAGCGCGCCGCGGATGGAAGTGAGAGGCGTGCGCAACTCGTGGCTGACAGTGGAGATGAACTCGTCCTTCATGTGGTCGAGTGCGTAGCGCTGGCTGATGTCGCGGAAGCTGAGCACGGAACCGACGGGTTCGCCTTCCTCGACCATGGGCATGAGCGAGAACTCGACGGGAAAGCTTTTGCCATTGCCGCGGAAGTAGACATCCTGGCCGGAAGCGCCTTCGGAGGCCAGAAAGGCGCGGCGCGTGAGGCAGGAGGAGTCGCAGCCGGCGATGGGCGGGTGCAGCAGCTCATGCACGCGGAGGCCGATGAGCTCGGATTCGTTGCACTCGAGCATGCGGGCGGCGGCGGGATTGGCAAAGGCGATGCGATTGGTGGAGTCGACGCCGACAATGCCGTCGGCAACAGAGTTGAGGATGACGGCCTTCTGGCGATCGAGCTGGCGAACGCGCACTTCCTGACCGGCGCGGGCCATGAACTGGCCGACGGAGCCGCAAACAGTCTCGACGGTGGTGAGAAGGTCGGGATCTTCACGCATGAACTGGCGCGAAAAGCACTCGACGACGGCGATGACCTGGTTGCCGACGCGAACAGGAACGCCCCAGCCGGAGACGAATCCGTTGAGGCGGGCGGTGGTGCGGCGCATGAAGGCAGGGTGCTGGCGGAGGTCGGAGATCCAGATGGGTTTGCCAAGGGACCACACGGTGCCGGGGAGATCCTGGCCACGGGAGAGGATGAGCGATTCGGTCTCGTGGCGAAAGTCCTCGGAGGGGCGGCTTTTGCCGAACCATACCGTGCGAGGACGAATGGAATGCTGGGCCTCGTCGACGGTCCAGAGGGTGGCGAACTCGGAGCCGAAGGTCTGGCAGAGAGCTTCAAGGACGCGGGTGAGGCCTTCGTCGATGGAAGTGGTTTCGGCGATGATCTGGCTGACGACAAGCTGAATGCGGAGGCGGCGCTCGCGGCGGTTCTGCTGCGTGACCTCGCGGAAGATGCAGCGGACGGAGACAGGGCCGGTTTCTTCGCGGCGGCAGCTGAGGCTGGCCTCGACCTCGACGTTTTCGCCGGAGGAATTCTGGAGGCGGAGCGGATGATGCTCGACGCGGACGCCGTGCAGCGCTTTGTGGAAGAGGGCGGCGGCTTCGGCCTGCACTTCGGGCGGGAACGGGGATTCGAAGCCGATGAGGGACTCGAACTGTGACGAATCCATGCCGAAGAGCGATTGCCAGGAGGGATTGACGTAGAGGTAACGGCCCCGCGGGCTGAGGGTGGCGATCATCTCCGGCGAATTCTCGAAGAGGTCGCGGTAGCGCTCTTCGCTTTCGCGCAGGGCGTGCTCGGCGCGGCGGGTGGCGCTGAGATCGACGGCGATGGTGACCAATCCTTCCACCGTTCCGGCAGAGGAGCGGACCGCGGAGAGGTAAACCATGGCGGGGAAGGTGCCACCGTCTCTGCGGCGGTAACGCATTTCGAATCCGCGAACGCGGCTGGCCGGAAAGGTGGCGACGTAGCGGACGTAGGGCAATAGAGCCGGAGCGACGTCGGGCGGAATCTCCGGATGGGTGCGGAAGGCGGGCATGGAGGCGACGAGCTGCTCGCCGACGCGCGCCATTTCTGTCTCGGGGAAGAGTTCGGCGGCATTGAGGGTGCCGAGGGCTTCGTGCGTACGGTAGCCAAGCATGCGCTCGGCGGCGGGATTGAAGAGATTGATGCGGCCGGTGAGGTCGCAGGCAATCATCATGGGGCCGGCGGAGTCGAGGATGCTGCGATGCAGGCGGGCAACGCGCTGCAACTGGCGTTCACCCTGGCGCTCACGCAGGGTAGCGCGGAAGGTAGTGAGAGCGATGGCAATGAGCAGGGCGAGAGCGAGGGTCCAGAAAGCAGTGAACCAAAAGATCCACGGATGGCTTTCGCCTGGGGGGCTCCCGTACCGAGCGAGGATGATGGCCCCGACCATCGAAAAGGCGAGCGCAATCATGAAAGCGCGCGTGACGGTGCGGGAGTGGTTGAATCGGGTCACGACTCGATTCCGTGGTGGTCGGGAATGTGGATTTCCCCAGTATTCGGGAGGAATTCGAGGCTTCAGTATAGGGGAAGGCCCCGGGGTTCCGACAGGAAAATCCACAGCGCACCCGCTGAACAATCCCACTTTAGTGCTACGAAAGGGAGGGGAAGCGCGCAGGTGCGGAATTTGTAACAGTGATGAGCTAAACCGTTACTGGATCGAGAATACGGCTCCAGCGGCGCTCGCGGCGATCGGCGTACGCCTTCTTGTGCCAGGCATAGCCGGTGACGAGCGGCAGGGCGAGGGTGGCTTCGCTGTAGACCATCTGCTCGAAGGTGGTGTCGACCTTGCCCCAGGAGCTGGCTTCCTTGAGAGTGCTCGAGGAGAGGGCTCCGTCGCGGACGTCGGCGACGGTGATCTGGATGGCGTACTTATGCATCGGCGCTTCGTTGCCGAGGATGTCGGCGGCGACGACGATGTCCTGCGCGAAGTTCTTGGGGACGCCTCCGCCGATCATGAGCAGGCCGGTAGTGGGATTGGCGATCTTGAGCTGGGTGAGCTCGTAGAAATCCTTCGCGGAGTCGAGAGAGACTTTGGGCTTGTCCTGCCTCTTGTGCTGATGAGCGACGAGGCCGAAGCCCGCCGAGCAATCGCTGAAGGCAGGACAGAAGATAGGGACATCTTTCTGATACGCGGAGTAGACGATGGAATCCGAGCCGCCTTTTTCAGGAGTCTTGCCATTGGCTTCGAGCCAGGCGCCCATGGCGCGGATGAATTCGCGCGAGCTGTGGGGCCGGGGCGGCAGCGAGTCGGCGATTTTCTCGGTGGTTTCGTCGCAGAAGCGGAGTTCTTCTTCGTCGATGAGGGTGTCGTAGATACGGTCGATCATGAGCTCGCGGAGCTCGCCGTCCTGGGTGCCGGATTTGTAGAGCTCGTCGGCGATGTAGTGCTTGAAGCCGAGGGCTTCGAAGAAGTCCTGATCGACGATGTTGGCGCCGGTGGAGACGACGGCGTCGACCATGTTGTTGCGGATCAGGTCGACAAAGATCTGCTTGAGGCCGGCGGAGATGAGGGAGCCGGCGAGGCAGAGGATGACGCCGCAGTCCTGATCGCGCAGCATGCGTTCGTAGATGGAGGCGGCCCGGGCCAGGTCACGGGAGCTGTAGGCCATGGAGTGCATGGCGTCAACGAGGGCGACGACGTCGTGCTGCTTGATATCGATGTGGCGGATGGGGTGGCTCAGGAGCTCGTGTTTCGTAGGCATAACGATGTTCAGGATAGCAGGGGAAAACGGGGTTGGAGGTTGGGGAGAGATGAATTGCGGCGGGATGAAAAGCGGTTTGGGTCGGGTGTTGATGTGGGAAAAAAGGGGAGGGCGAGGCTTGTCGTGGGAGGGGAGAAGGCGGTTCGTGAAAACGACAAGGCGCGCGATGGATCGTTTCGGGTCAGAACATGACTCGGGTGTTGTCCAGCGATGACGCAAGGACCGGAATCATGAGGAAGTTCTAATCCGTGTCGATGAAGTCCTGTTAAGCGGCGGTTGGTCGCCGGACGGGAACGATCATGACGCGGTTCTGGAAAGCAGCCTGGATGGTAGCGGTGGTGGTTCTGCTGTGCAGTATTGCTTGGGGAGAAGAAGAGCGCAACGGCGACGGGTCGGCGACTGCCGAGCGGAGAGCGGGTGCTGCGACTGGATCGGCACTGGCGCCGGGATTCGGGGCCGGAGTGGAGCGGGCGCCAGTGGCGTTGGGTCCGGGACCGTGCGATCAGGACGAACTGGAAGCGGCGCCCAGTCGGCCGAACTGGACCGCGGGTGCGGCGACGACGCAGTGCGGGGTGCTCGAAACAGATTACGGGTTGTTGTGGCAGGGGATGGGCGGCGGCGTCCGGCAGGCGGCGGCCGGGATGAGCGTGCGCTACGGGCTGACGCCGCAGATGGACGTGCGCTGGGGTGTGCCGGCGCGCCTGTGGCAGAGCGGCGGAGGAACGCCGGCGCTGGAAGGGGTGAGCGACCAGTGGCTAAGCGTGACCTACCGGTTCCGGGAGCAGGGAGCGAGAGTACCTGCGATGGCGCTGGGATACGGGTTCAAGATTCCGACTGCGAATCCGGCCAAGGGGTTTGGGACGGGCTATGTGGATCATCAACTGGCTTTCATCGCTAGCCGCGATGCGAAGATGCTGCACTTCGACTTCAACACGGTGGGGACGCTGGCGGGCGGGCCTGGAGGGTATGACGGCGCGGCGCAATATGGGCTGGTCCTGTCGTCCGCGGCGACGAAGCAGCTGACCTGGCTTCTGGAGACGGACGGTGGGTCGCAGCCGGGCACGGCGGATCGGTACGGGCAGGCACTGGCCGGGTTGCAGTGGAGCGTGCGTTCATGGCTGGTGGTGGATACGGGGTACACGCGCGCATATACCGCGGGGTCGCCACGGCAGCAGTTCACGGTGGGATGGACGTGGTCGTCGCGGCCGGGCGCGGTGGCGATGGCGCGGGCGCGGATGAAGCGGCTGCTGGGGCGGTGAAGTCACGCGACGAACAGGGGCTGGGCGCGGGCTGACGTCAGTCTGGCAGGACCATCGCCTTGCCGGGGAGGTCGCACGCGCGCCACATGTACCAACTGGCGACCGAGCGCCAGGGGCGCCATTTTGCAGCACGCCGTTCGATTTGCTCCTCAGAGGCCAGCATTGACGCATCGAAAGGTTTGGATTTGGGGAGGCGCAGGAAGGTCAGCGCGAATCCCTTGCGAACGCCGTAGTCGGTAATGGGGAGAACGTCGGGGCGTCCGAGGCGGAAGATGAGGAGCATTTGCACGGTCCACGTGCCGACGCCGCGGACTGCGGTGAGGCGCTCGATAATCTCGTCGTCGGGCATGCGCCGAATCGCGATAAGGGTGGGCACGGTGCCGTCGATGGTCTTCGCGGCGAGATCGCGCAGAGCCTTCATCTTCGATCCCGACAGCCCGCAGCCGCGAAGCATGTCATCTGACGCCTGCAGCAGGTGTTCGGGAGTGGGGTGATACTCGCCGAAGGCGGTGAGCAGGCGTTTGAGGATGGCGGCCGCGGCTTTGCCGTGGAGTTGCTGATAAATGATGGACTCGAGCAGCGCCTCGAAGGGGGAGTGCTGGCTTTTGAGTTTCAGGGTGAAGGGGCCACAACGCCGCATGAGGTCGCCGAGCTTTGGGTCGGCAGCGGCGAGCGCGCTGCAGGCGAGTGCAGCATCGTAGCGAACGGCGCGTCGTCCATCGATCATGAAAAACAGGGTACAGGTTGCAGGGGAGAGGGTGCAGGACACCCAACGCAGAGCAGCGGGCAAGCGAGGGAGTGACGACAGGTCACCGACACGGTTACAGATGGGCGAGGGGGCTGGTGTGGATGGCAGGGGTAAGACTGCTCGAACGCCTGGCTAACGCAGATGTGCGTTGAGAAGTGGCGCAACCTGGCGCTTGCGAAATCGCACGCTGTTGACGCGGATTAATAAAAATTCTTTCATGATGGTGTACGCGGCTTGCAGGAGCGCGGCATGAGCCGCTATAGTTTTTCTTTACTAGAAAAGTGTGATGCAGGTCACATTCGGCTGTGATCCAGGACACAATCAGCACAACGTCAGAGCGCAGGTCCTTGCCGGGAGTCAAAGGGTCGCGTGCTGGCGGCAACAGAGAACCAGTGGAAACGCCCGTTTCATCTAGGCCGCCGCCTGCCTGTAATCGCGTCGACCTGATTCAGCAAGCTTCAAGAGCCATCGACCCGCAGCGATTCACCGCATCACCGTAACGAGGAGACGCAGGACGCATTCATGGCGCAGATTTTTGACCGCAGCTCGAACGCGCTGGCCCGGATGAGCCTGATATTGACGGGGCTGATCGTAATTTCCCTGGGGCTGACACTCGATGAACTGCAGCGGTCGCCATGGGTGACGCGGCAGGGGCAGCGAGCCGACCAGCCGGTACCGTTCAGCCATAAGCATCACGTTGAGGGACTGGGGCTGCAGTGCCAGTACTGTCACACGACGGTGGAGAAGTCGAGCTACGCGGGCATTCCTCCGACGAAGACATGCATGAACTGTCACGCGCAGATCTGGACGAACGCGGATTTGCTGGAGCCGGTGCGGCACAGCTGGGCGACGGGCGAGTCGATCCAGTGGACGCGGGTGCACGATCTGCCGGACTACGTCTTCTTCAATCATGAAATCCACGTGAACAAAGGCATCGGGTGCTCGTCATGCCACGGCCGGGTGGACGAGATGCCCATCATGTACATGCAGAACTCACTGCAGATGGAGTGGTGTTTGAACTGCCACCGGAGTCCGGCGAAGAATCTGCGGCCGACAGCGAGATCTACAACATGGCGTGGCAGGGAGCTTCAGAGCTGAAGCCGGTGTGGTGCGCGGCAGAAGATGTCCCGACCGGGTCGCCGACGGCGGGCGGTGTGACCTGCACGGAAGCGCCTCCTGGCGGCGAAATGCAGGTTGCTGCGCTAAATTCTCCGCTCGCCGGACTGCACCCGCAGGCCGCAGGAGTTTCGATCGGGAGCGAGCAGACGGGTCCCATCACGCTGCCCGCAGGTCTGCACTACACGAAGTTTACGAATCAGGACGCGCTGGGTAAGTTCCTGGTGCAGCACTATGACATTCGCAATCCGCGTGAGCTGACCAGCTGCGAGGTTTGTCACCGATGAGTAAGAGCCAGGGTACAGGGTACAGGTCACAGGGTGCAGAGCCGATGGCGGCGCAGGGAGTGCAGGTTGACGGGCAGGCGATCCCATTGAATGCGAGCACGAATGACCTGGTGCAGATCGAGCCGAAGAAGCCGACTCTTGCCGAGGTGCGGGCAAAGCTGGCGAATCAGAAGGGCAAGAAGTTCTGGCGGTCGGTGGATGAACTGGCGAATTCGCCGGACTTTGCCGAACTGGTGAACCAGGAATTTCCTTCGCAGGCATCGGAGTGGATCGATCCGGTTTCGCGGCGCAACTTCCTCAAGGTGATGGGCGCGTCGATGGCGCTGGCTGGCCTCGCTGGTTGCACCAAGCAGCCGGACGAACCGATCTATGGATACGTAACAGCCCCTGAGGATCTGGTTCTCGGCAAACCGAATTATTTTGCGTCGGCGTTTCCGTTTGCGTCGGGTGCGGTCCCGCTGCTGATCAAGAGTGAGGCGTACCGGCCGATCAAGGTTGACGGGAACCCGGAGCATCCGTACACACGGGGCGGGTCGGATGCGATCACGCAGGCGACGCTGCTGGACATGTACGATCCGGACCGGTCGCAGCACATTTTGTATCGCGGCGAGACGCGGACCTGGCCGGCGTTTCTGGGTGAGTTTCGCAGCATGCTGGCGGACAAAAAGGCGAAGGGCGGGCAGGGGCTGTATTTACTGAGCTCGACGGTGACTTCGCCGACGATGGCTGCGCAGTGGCAGCAGGGTCAGAAGAATTATCCGCAGGCGAAGTTCATCCAGTACGACCCGGTGAACCGCGACAATCACTATCGCGCATCGCAGCAGGCCTTCGGGCAGTTTGTGGACGCGCAGTACAAGCTGGATCAGGCCGACGTGATTGTGTCGCTCGATGCGGACTTTCTGGGTGGCGCAACGTTCCCAGGGTTCCACAAACTGGCGCGCGATTATGCCCAAAAGCGCAAGCTGGACGGCACGGATCAGATGAACCGGTTGTATGTGGTCGAGTCGGTGGTAACGACGACCGGGTTCAAGGCGGAGCATCGGTTGCCGGTGAAGCCGATTCTCATCTTCTGGTGGGTTGGATGACCAAATATAATGGAAAAGTAAGATGATCGCTAATTTGAGCGGTCAAAAATCGATCAACTTTATCTAAAAAGCCTTATCAAGGTAAACCAGGCGGCCGTCTTTGTCAAACCCTTGTATCACCACACGATACCGCTTTGTTTTGCCGTTTGCGTAAAAATGGAACTGTGCATTACCATGATCGTCGGTTTGAATGTCGTATGACCAAAACAGGGTGGTG
>CAVPKU010000002.1:0-18441 GCA_963705765.1 uncultured Acidobacteriaceae bacterium
CCGGCATGTAGACACCTGCGGCGATCACAAACTCCTCCGTGCCGATATGCATGTAGTAGCCGCCGCCAGAAGTTTTCTCCAGACCGCTGCGCGCCCACCAGGCGCCGAGATGCGTCTTGTACGGTGACTTGTCCGCCGAGAATCGCGTGTCCCGGTAGATGCGAAACACGCACTTCCCCGCCGGACGCATGTGCGCCGGCGCATACTCCGCCATACCTGCGGTCACTCGCTCAATTAGCGCCAGCATCGGCGCCTTCAGTTTCTCTTCGTAGATCGCGCGCCGTGCTTCAAACCACTCGCGCTTGTTGTTGCGTTTCAGCCCGCGCAGAAACCGCAGGGCCGCCTCATCGAAGTACGCTATTCGGGGCACTCGCTCATTTTATCGGCGTGTGGCTGTGGATTCATCGCGAGTTGTATTGCATCCCGGTGCCTGAAACCGTCACACTGGAGCTATGGATCGCAGGTTTTCTCCGCTGTTTCTGGCTGTCGCCCTGGCCGGCGCCGGGACCTCAGCCGGCCTTGCCGCAGCCCAGGCGGCCGCACACTCAATCAACGCGCGCCAGGCACATCAGATTGCCGTGCTCGTTGCTCATCATGACGAAATCGACCTCAACGATACCCACGTCGAGCTGAACAGCATGGATCTCGGCCGCGATTTCGCGCCCGGATTCTACAGCTTTATTCTCATTCGCGAGAGCACCTCGCCTGGCCCTGACGAGACCTTGCGCCGCTACGCCATCAGCCGCCGCACCGGCGACGTTTGGGAAATGAACCTCTGCACGCATTACGACTTCCCCGAGCTCACCCACCTGCAGCGTTCCTTCTCAGGCCGCTCCGTCGCCGATGCCGCGGAACTTTCCGGCCAGGGCAAACGCCTCGGCTGCACCCGCCAGGAATCCAGGCCCACGTCGTAAGAAAAGGTCTGCCCGCATCCCTCGCCCCTGTGCCCGGCGTCAGCCCGCCACGCCCGGCGATCCGATCTGCCGGACCACGCGCCATGCGTAGTGAAACCCCGAGAGCAGCGTGAGAGCCACCGTAGCCGTAAGCGCCCACGAGCGCAAATGCAGCACCCACACGGGCCGGAAGAACTGCGCCAGCATCACGGCGGCCACCGAAAGAATCTGCGCCATGGTGTTCGCTTTGCCGAACGCGCTCGGTTTGAAGTTGCGAATCGATGTCGTTGCGTACAGGATTGCAGCCACAATCAGGATCGCAAGATCCCGCGCGAACACCAGCACGGTTACGCGGCGCGAGATAAGCGCCTCGTGGTGCAAAACCAGAAACAGAGTGCTCAGCAGCAGCTTGTCCACGACCGGGTCGAGATACTGACCGAGAAGCGTCCTCTGATGCAGCCACCGCGCCAATAGACCATCCAGGGCATCAGTCACACCCGCGAGGACGAACAGGAAGAAGGCCATCTCGAAACGGCCGTCCAGAACCGCGAGCACCAGAAACGGCACGATGCACAGTCGCAGAATCGTCAGCAGATTAGGAGTCGCCCGGAGATCGTTCATCGCATCGTTGGCTGTGCCGGCGGCGCCCGCCGCCCGGCAATGTTCCCTTGGAGGAAGGATTCATAGTATCGCAGTGACTGCGAATTGCCCACGCCGAAAGCAAGCGGCGGCCCCATCCCCTTCCGCAGCGGGATCGGTCGTGGCCCGACAAGCTCTGATCTTCCTCAGCAACACAAGCGCTGGTATCATGACGGAAGGCGTTTCTGCCTCGCGTAGGCGCGTAGCTCAGTTGGTTAGAGCGCTACCTTGACACGGTAGAGGTCAGGAGTTCGAGTCTCCTCGTGCCTACCATTCCTGCATGTCTCAGCTTGATATCACCATCGCGGGTGAGGTCAACCTCGATCTCATCCTCTATGGTCTCGCGGAATCTTTGCCGCTCGATCGCGAAATCCTCGCCACGAATTTCGAGATGACCCTCGGCAGCTCATCTGCCATCCTCGCCCACAATCTGTCCGTTCTCGGAACCCGCGTCGGATTCACGACGCGATTTGGTGATGATGCTATGGGCCGGATCGCGATGGAGCGGCTCGCCAGTAGCCGTGCGGATATTTCGCGCTCCATCCATAGCACCGGCAATTCGAAGACAGGCGTCACCATCGTGCTGGTTCACGGCAGCTCGCGGCGGATGCTCACCTACCCCGGTGTCATGTTCGACCTAACCGTGGACGATCTGGATCTGGAATACCTGGCATCAGCGAGGCATTTTCATCTTTCATCGCTGTTCTTGCTAAGAGGACTACATACCGGGCTACCGAAGCTCCTGCGCGAATTGAAGAGACGCGGGCTGACGCTGTCGCTGGACACCAATGACGATCCCGAGGACCGCTGGACCGGCGTACTGGATGAGATTCTGCCTCTGATCGATATTCTGCTTCCCAACGACGACGAGGTCCGCCGTATTGCTAAACGCGACACCGTGGACGAGGCTCTGTCAGTTTTGTCACGGACCGTTCCATTAATTGCAGTCAAGTGCGGCCGCCAGGGAGCGATCGTTCAGCGCGGATCCAGGAAGAGCCACATCCCGGGGCTAACGGTCGACCCCGTGGATGCCATCGGCGCCGGCGACAGCTTCAATGCTGGCTTTCTCGCTGCATGGCTCAGAGGCGAAGACCCCGACGTGTGCGCGCGCTCCGCCAATATCACGGGCGCACTTTCAACACAGCGGCCAGGAGGCACCGAGGCCTTCCGCGATCGGAATTTGCTGCACAGTTTTCTCCGTGACCATCACTTTCCCGGAATCGAAAAGATCGATTCCGCCTAACGCTGGCCGCTTGATTAGGATGGACAGCTAGGAGAATCCGTTTGGACCCACTTGCCGTCCTGCTGAACCTCGAACCAGCCGAGAAGGCCCGACGCGGCCTCGAACACACGCCCCGCGAGATTGCGCAGCAGCCCGCGACCTGGACGACAACATTCCGCCAGTTGGAACCCAGGCTCCATGAGCTTCGGGAATTTCTGGCGAACTGCGGAGTAAGTGCCACTCCCAATCAGAAGCCCGCAGTTTTCCTGGTCGGCGCCGGAACATCGGACTACATTGGCCAGGCGGTGTACCACCTTCTTCGCACGCGTTGGCAATGCGAAGTATTTCCGGTCGCCAGCACGAGCCTGCTTCCTGATTTCTCCGACTATCTCCTCACCGAGCGCCGCTACCTGTGGATCTCCTTCTCCAGATCCGGAGACAGTCCGGAGGGAGTAGCCGTTCTGGAGCGGGCCTTTGCCGAGGCCCCGCACGTTTCGCATCTGCTCGTCACCTGCAACAGCAACGGACGAATGCGCCGGCTGATCGAGGGCTGCGACAACGGCTTCGCAATCGTCCTCGACGACGCAACAAATGATCGGGGCCTGGCGATGACTAGTTCCTTCACCAACATGGTCCTGGCCGGCCAGATTCTCGCCCACGCCTGGAGCATCGACGAATACGCTCCCGTGTTGCGTTCCCTCATTCATGCCGGAGAAAGCCTGCTGCCGCGCGCCGCGCAGCTGGCCTCCGACCTCGCCCATCAGGGATACCCCAGAGCGTGTTTCGTCGGCTCCGGAGCTCTTGCCGGGACCGCGATGGAATGCGCGCTCAAGCTTCTTGAGATGACAGCGGGAACCGTGCTTACCCTCTCCCAGTCGACCCTCGGTCTGCGCCACGGACCCATGGCAGCGCTCGACAGCAACACGCTGTTCGTCAGCCTCGTCTCCAGTCAGAAGCAGCGCCGGAAATATGACATTGATCTGCTCCGCGAGATCGGCACCAAACACCTCGCGCGCACCCGCGTTGCCATCGCAACCGATAGTCAGGATCTGAGCCGCGACGCCGACGTGGTTCTGACACCAGAAACCGATGACCGAATTCCGGATCACTATCGTCCGCTGCTGGACGTGATGTTTGGACAACTCCTCGGACTGTTCGCGTCCATGCAAGCTGGATTGAAACCCGACACACCCAGCCCGACCGGGGTCATCAGTCGCGTAGTCCAAAACATCGGCATTGATTGACGCTGTCCTCAGCACCGATGTTCTACGCGCCAGTCCACGCGAGCGTTGCGGTCAGCAATACCTCAGCCGTCCTGATCACCGTGTCGAAATCGACATACTCATCAGGGTTATGTGCCCCGGCTCCGCAAGGACCAAAGAGCAGGGTCGGAATGCCGAAGTCGCGATGGATCAGCCCCGCATCGCAAGGATAAGGAGCACCTGTGGTAATAGCAGGCTTCCGTAGTACGGCCGCCGCACTTTGTTCCATACAACGCAGCCATGGATGATCGGTCTCGACCTCATGACCGTAGAGCGGTCCGCCAATCAGTGGAACCCACTGCACCGGCCACTCGCGAAAAAAAGGATCGCGCGCACAGAACGCCTCCAGATCCGCCTTTGTCTCGGCGATCACCCGATCGACATCCTCCGCCGGCAGGAACTGCATATAGACACGTACCGTTCCCCGCGACGGCACACTGAGAGGGACCTGCGGATCGCACCGATTCGCTTCCACCGCCAATACCTGAACAGGAGCCGCTTCCGAAAACCCAGCATACACACCCTGAGCCCGCTGCCGATTGCGAGTGCGTGACAGCTTCTCCACCCAGCCAAGCAGGCGTCCAAGCGGAATAGCAGGGCTGACAACGGCCCCGCTGGAAAAATAAGCCGAAGGATCTCCAGCCTCGGCGACGAGATCCACCACAAATCCCCCGCGCGTCGCACGATAGATTTCCAGCTGAGTTCCTTCCGGAATCACGCACGCGTCCGCCGTGTCTCCGCGGAGCCGCGCGGCGATCGTACCGCCACCACCGCCCCATTCCTCATCGACCACCGACTCAAACAGAACATCGCCGCCCGGCCGCAGGTTCGCCCGCCGCAGCGCGCATACAACAGCTGCGTTAGCGACCAGGCCGCCTTTCATATCGAACGAGCCCACTCCCTCCACGCGTCCGCCGGTGAACCGGCCCGACCATGGCGAACGCGACCACGGAGCACTCCCGGCCGGAACCGTGTCGATGTGCCCGTTGAGCAACAGACTCTTGCCTCGCCCCGTTCCCGAAACACGAACGCACAGGTTCCTGCGTCCCGCGTAGGACTTATTTCGCCGCACCTGAGGAAACCTGGATTTAAGGATGAATGCGGTGTCGTAAAGTTCGGGACGAATTCCCTGCTCCCTGAAAAACGCCGCCAGCACCTGCTGCGCCGGAGTCTCGTTTCCGCCCATCAGCACAGCCACGCTGTTCGTCCTGACAAGTTCCTGCAGCAGCCGCCGCAGCCGGCCCTTCAAGGGCCGGATCAGCTTCGTCGCATCCGCTTGTCCCACGCTGGTCATCACACTCAGTGAAGTATCCCTCACTCCGCGATTGCAGCGGTCGGTCCTGCCGCATGACCCGAGAAATGCATCTCGATCTCTTCCAGTGTCTTGCCCTTGGTCTCCGGAATAAGAAAAGTCGCGGTCAGAAAGTAGAGGAAGGTGCACACCGCCCAAAAAACAAACATGGCAGCGTATCCGAATTTGCCAACCACTGGCAGAAACAGAGCCGCGATCGCCGTCGACACACCCTGATTCAGCAGCAGCGCGATGCCCATCCCCACCGAACGAATCCTCGACGGCATCAGTTCCGAAAGCACCAGCCACACCACCACGCCCGGCCCGACCGCATACGCCGCGATAAACATTGCCATGCACAGCGCGATCAGACCGCTCGTTGTGCCCCCCGGAACAGGCCCGAGCAGCGCCTTCTCAATCGTCAGCGGCGCGCCCGCTTCAGCGGCATCGGGCCGAATCACCAGCGCAGGATCCGCATCCGTCGATGCGACCGTCGCGACACGGCTCCCCTTCCCGTAGGAGTAGAGAACGAAAAGCGACATCGGACGTTGCGCAGTTGTGAGACGGTTCAGCGGAACCGCCACCGTGTTTCCCGTCTCGACGCCGACAATCTGTCCCCTGACGTCGACGCGTTGATGCTCCACTCCCCAAAACAACCCTGCGGCCGCCATCAAAGCCACCACCACACCCGCGGTCCCCAGCCGCAGAAGGAAGCGCCGGCCCTTCCGATCGATCAGCGGCACAGCAACCAGAGTCATCGCGAAATTCAGTACCTTCACCCCAACATCGCCCTGCGTGGCGTGCGATACCGACAGCCCAGCCTGCTTCAAAATGACGACCAAAAACTGCAGCACTGAATTAATACCCGTGGTCTGATTCGCGGCCAGCACAATGCACGCCAGAATGAAGGGCAGAACATACTTCCGCTGCAGCAGAGAATCACGACGAACGGACGCCGCGCTCGCGGTTGAATCCAGCACCGCATTCATCTCCTCCAGTTCCCGTCTCGCCTCTTCGGGAGGCAGCGACCGCAACAGCGCTTTCATCGCTGCGTCGGTTCTTCCCTTGCGTCGCAGCCAGCGCGGTGACTCGCTCAGCATGAAGACGCCGAAGAAGAACAGCGCTCCCGGGTAGATCACAGCAAGAAACATGCTGCGCCATGCGTGACTCTCCGCCGCTCGGATCACAAGCGCATTCCCGGCCGCATGCGCGATCGTAAATTCCGCCTGCCGCGCAAAATACCAGCCCACAGTGGCCGCCACCACGATCCCGAACGTCAACATCAGCTGAAAAATCGCCGTGCCGCGCCCACGAGTAGCCGGCGCCAGGCACTCGGCGAGATACAGCGGCACAACCACGGCAATCACGCCTCCGCTCATCCCCTGCAACAGCCGGCCGATCAGCAGCGACGCGAACCCCTGCGAGAGAACGATGATGCCGACGCTGACCACGAACATCAGGCCGCTCACGATCATCATGCGCTTGCGTCCGAACCACTCCGCCAGAAAACCCGCCACCGGCGAAGCAATCATGCTGCCGCCCAGCACAGCGGCCACGATCAGCGACGTCTGGCTCAGCGAGAGATCGACGGTCTTGCCCAGATACAGCAACGCCGCCGCGATAATCCCGACATCGATCCCGTAAAGAAGCCCGCCGAGCCCGGCAATAAACAGAAGAAAGCGGTTGTACAAACTCTGACTCATTGAAAATGCACCTAAATCGCCTCTCTGGAACGATAAGCCTTCGCTAACCGCTATGCCCGCGCCAGCCCAAATACCCCCCTGGAATTCAGCCCCATTTTGACCGGCCCTCGCCGTTCGCCGGAATCTGCCCACCTCGTCATCCCTCTCTCCTCATCTGCAACTCCGGTAACCGGATGAGGGACACTCCCTCCCAAAAAGTGGGATACCACGGTCACCAGCCACTCCCTATAGTCCCACTTAGCTCTCAACCAGGTAGCTCTCACAAGGGGGACTCGCCCAACGGCATTTCCCTCTCCTGGTAATGGCACTTTCGGGGCATCATTCTATGAAGAAGCTGTTTGGCCTTTCTGCTTTGGTCTCTCCTCGTGTTCTTGCCGGCGTTGGACTCTTCGCCGTGACCTCGCTCATCGGGGGGACGGGCTGCGGCCTCTCCTATTCCCTTACCAGCCTCTATATTGAGCCGACTACGGGTCACACGTGTCTCACCGGCACCCTGACAGCTCAATACCATGCCTACGGCGTGTACACCGAAGGCAATCACGCTAACAAGGTCGAGGACCTCACCAACCAGGTCACCTGGTCGGTCTCCATCCCTGCCATGGCGAGCGTTACCTCCACCGGCATGGTCACCGCAGGTACCACCGTGGTTGGAACCACTCCGATCCTGGCGACCACGCGCGGCGAATTTGGAAATCTCACCGCGACGTCGGATCTGCAGGTCATGGATCCCGCGAATCCGGTTTGCTCAGCCGGGCAGTAAGCCGGCATTTCCCATCCCCCACCCCTCGCCGACCGTCGAATCGGCAGCCACGAAGATCAAGTTGAAATGAAGCGCCTGCCAAAGCAGGCGCTTTCGTTTTGCCCCAAACTCTTCTGCGCTCCCTCCCCTCGTTACCAAGCGGGTACCGGCGCGCCTCCAATACACCCTTCGGTGATTGACATTAGATAACTTTGGATACACTGATCTCCCTTGTGGAAAAACACCAATGGAACGCAACGAACAAAAGTACGCGCAAGACCTTTACGACGGGCTCATCGCCCGCTTTTCTCCATCTCGGATCAGGCCCAGATCACCGTCACCGGGGGTGGCGTTCAGTGGAGATGTGCAGCCCAGCGCGACGCACGCTCCTGCTGGGTCGGATGTTTTGAAGTCGGCGGTCCCGAGTTTCTCACCTTCTTTGAAGGTGAGGGGAAAAAAGTAGCTACGGGCCGAACCGGCTCCCAACCGGACACCATCGAAGCCATCTGGACCTGGCTCGACGGCGCTCCGCTGACGCAACTGTACGAACGCTTTTGTTTTGTCGACCGGGAAAAGCGCAAGCTGATCGCCGTCCGCGATGAAGCGTTGAAGACGTTCCCCGCACTCGGCAGCACCGCCCGCAACGAATTGGCGGTTACGCCTTCCGGCGTGTCCCACCTCTGGTTCCGAACGGGCACGCGCTCCGCTCACATCCACTTTGTCTCCCATCACCCGTCGCCCGAAGCGATCTTTCACTGGGACGAGAGCGAGCTGTTCCGCTTTGAATCGAAAGATAACGCCTCCCTCGCTGCTCTGTTGTCGCGCTGGCTTGGCGACAACGTGCCGCCTTCGACCCTGCGCAAAGAATTTCCCTGGCTTGACATTGGCCGCCTCGCCGACTTCTACGAGAAGGGCAATCCCGTCGAAGGTGAATTCATCGAGAGCTGGGATCAAATGGAGGGCGTCTACGAAGGCTCGCGCTTTCCTCCTCGCACCCTGGTCCTGCCCTTCATCGCTGAGTTGCGCCGTGCCGGCTACGACCGCAAGCTGCGCGCCGGACAGTCCATCTGGTCCCTCATCGTCTCGCGCTCCCGCCGTCCGCGCCTTCGCCCCGAACAGCCTGTCGTCTCCTTCCAGTTTCACGAGAATTCGATGGAAGTCTACGCGCGCGATCGCGACGAAGAACGCCTTCATGATGTTCCCATCGCGATGTCCGACACCGTGGAGCGCGTTCTCCGCAGCCTGGCAGACCGCCCCATCGACTAAGTTCCCAGGTCTGAATCCCTGTGTACTAACTCTGATCGGCAGGAGCACACACTCCTGCCGATTCTTTTGCCTTCGAGACCCAGCGAACGCCGTCCCGCAGAGTGAGATTCACATCCCGCCACCTTCCCCGAACTCGCCGCCGCACCGGACTATACTGGCCTCTGCTGTTTCCCCCAGGAGAACCAATGGTGGCTTCTCGTCGTGAATTCCTTGGCTCGCTCGCCGCAGCGGGCGCCATGACTTCGCTTTCCTTCTCCGCAAAAATGTTCGCCTCCGTCGCCTCCAGCTGCCCCTTCCGCCTCTCCGTTATCAACGACGAAATCTCTGCGGACTTCGACCACGCCTGCTCCGTTGCCGCCAACGACTTCGGCCTGCACTGGATCGAGTTGCGCAGCATGTGGAACAAGAACGTCACCGACCTCGACTCCGCCCAGCTCGCCGAATCCAATCGCATCCTGAAGAAATACGGCCTCCGTGTCACCGACATTGCCAGCCCGCTTTACAAAGTCGACTTCCCCGGCGCGCCGCGCAAAAACAATCAGGAGCGCGACCAGTTTCATGCCGCCGACAACTTTGCCCAGCAGGATGCGCTGCTCGAACACTGCATCGAACTCACCCGCACCTTCTCCACCGACCGCCTTCGCTGCTTCGACTTCTGGCGTCTCGACGACCCAAAGCCTTTTCGCGACGCCATCAATCAGAAACTCCGCCAGGCGGCTGAAACCTGCGCGAAGAGCAACGTGATTCTCGTCCTCGAAAATGAGATGTCCTGCAACACCGGCACTGGCGAGGAAGCCGCCGCAGTCCTGAAGGCAATTCCAAACAAAAACTTCATGCTCAACTGGGATCCCGGCAACGCCGGTACTTTCCCTAACGAAGTTCCCTATCCCACGGCCTACGATTTACTCCCTAAAGACCGCATCGGCCATTGCCACGCGAAGAACGTCACCCGCCAGCCTGCAGGCAAATTCGAGTGGGAGCCGGTCGGCACTGGCGTCGTCGATTGGGTCGGACAGCTACGCGCCCTTCGCAAAGACGGCTACCGTTACGCGGTTAGCCTTGAAACCCACTGGCGCGGTGCAGGAACCCCCGAGGCCTCGACACGCAAAAGCATGGCCGACCTCAAAGCCGCCCTCGCCGCATCGGGAGCGGCCTGCTGAGCTTCATCAAGTTCAATCCGAACGGAGACTCCATGATCACTCGTCGCGATTTCCTGGACACGATGGCCGTTGGCGCTGCCGGTCTGGCCGTTGCCACCACCGCGAAAAGCTATGCCCAGATCATCGGTGCCAACGACCGCCTCAACTTCGCCATCATCGGTCTCAATGGCCGCGGCTATGCGCATCTCTCCGCCCTCTCCGCCAACAGCAAGAGCTCCCACGTCGGCTACATCTGCGACGTCGAAACCAACATCATGGCGAAATTCGCCGCCGAAGCCCAGAAGGAACTCGGCTACGCGCCGCAGACGGAAGGCGACTTCCGCAAGCTTCTCGAGCGCAAAGATATTGACGCCATCTCCATCGCCACGCCCGACCACTGGCACGCGCCCATGGCCATTGCCGGCGTTGAAGCCGGCAAGCATGTCTACGTCGAGAAGCCCTGCAGCCACAATCCCGCCGAAGGCGCGCTCCTCATCGCAGCGCAGAAGAAATACAACAAGGTCGTCCAGATGGGCACGCAGCAGCGCTCCTCGCCCCACACCATCGAGATCGTCCAGAAAATTCACGATGGCGCGATCGGCCGCGCCTACTACGGCTACGCCTGGTATGTGAACACGCGTAAGTCCATCGGCGAGGGCAAACCGGCGCCGGTTCCTTCCACCCTCAATTGGGATCTCTGGCAGGGCCCCGCTCCCCGCCGCGCTTACAAAGACAACTACCAGCCCTACAACTGGCACTGGTTCCGCGTCTGGGGCACCGGCGAAACCCTCAACAATGGCACCCACGAAATCGACGTGCTGCGCTGGGCGCTCGGCGTCGACTATCCCAACCGCATCACTGCCTCCGGTGGCCGTTATCACTTTAAGGATGACTGGCAGTTCTACGACACCCTCGTCACCAACTTTGAATACGACGACAAACTCATCGCCTGGGATTGCCGCTGCTGTAACGGCATGCGCATCTACGGCCGCGACCGCGGCGCAACCATCATGGGCACCAACGGCTCCGTCCTCGTCGATCGCGATGGCTACGAGGTCTACGACCTCAAAGGCCAGAAGACCGACGAGTTCCGCATGAAGAAAGAAGCCACTTCGTCCTCTGACCTCGTCGGCCGCGATTCCATGACCAACGACCACTTCGCCAACTTCATCGCCGGCGTGACGAAGGGCGAGAAACTTCACTCCCCGGTCGAAATCGGCAACGTAGCCGTCACCATGCTCCAGCTTTCAAACGTCGCGTGGACCGTCCAGCGCGAACTCAAACTCGACCCCAGCAACGGCAAAGTCGTCGGCGACCCCGAAGCTATGCGGTACTGGGGCCGCGAATACGAAAAAGGATGGGAGCCGCATCTGTGACACGGCTCGTGGAAACGTGTCGTTTTGAAGGGGCACGGCTTCAGCCGTGCCATAACCACCGCGAAATGAATCCGGCTTTAGCCACTGAGGGACGTTGTCGCTTAATTTCGCGACTCTCTCGCAAGCTTCCAGAGAATTGATTTTCCCAACCTATCGATTCACCATGGGGCCTTCCATGATCTCTCGCCGCAATTTCGTAGTCGCTGGTGCGCTCGCCTCGGCCGCCACCCTCGCTCCCATACCATCCTTCGCGGACTCCGCTCCTGCAACGGACGCAGCCGCCCCCGTCCGCCTCGGCCTCGCCAGCTACACCTTCCGCAACTTCACCCGCGCCCAAATGATCGGCTTCATGAAAGATCTGCGTCTCGACGAACTGAACGCCAAAGACGCCAAGGACCATCTCCCTATGGATCCAGCCGCCGAGGCCCAGGCCGTCTCCGATTACACCGCCGCTGGCATTCACCTCCACGCTGCCGGCGCGATCTATTTCCAGCAATCCACCGACGACGACATCCGCAGCAAGTTCGAATACGTGAAGCGCGCCGGCATCAAGGTCATCGTCGCCGGCGATCCCTCACCCGAGACCCTGCCCCGCATCGAAAAATTCGTCAAGGAATACGACGTCCGCCTCGCCATCCATAACCACGGTCCCGAAGACAAACTCTGGCCCTCGCCCCTCGACATCCTGAAAGACATCAAGGGCATGGACTCGCGCATCGGCTGCTGCATCGATGTCGGCCACACCGTGCGCGCCGGCACCGACGTCGTCGAAGCCATCCACGCCGTTGGCCCCCGCCTCTTCAACATGCATATGAAAGATCTGACCGACTTCCACTCCAAAGAAAGTCAAGTCGCCGTCGGCGATGGCAAGATGCCCATCCGCGCCATCTTCGGAGCGCTTATCAAGCAGAAGTATCAGGGATTCGTCGACCTCGAATACGAAGTCCACGCCGACGACCCCATGCCCGGCGTCTCGAAGAGTTTTGCCTACATGCGCGGCGTGCTCGCCGGCATGGGCCTCGGCGACAAGGCCTAAGCGAAATCTTCGGCTAAGCCCCTTTCAGCCCTCCTCCAGCGCAGCGCGCTCTCGCGGTTTGGATCGACGCGCACGAGGGTAGACTTGTGCCCAAAGGCCCTAAGCCTGCCCGCTGCATTGCCGATACAGCATCCAGAAGCAGCACGGTCAGATCACGTGCGGCGGAGGACAGAAATGGATGCAGCCGAGGGGAGGACGGCCGATTCGCGGACGCGATGCCCGCGCACGCCCGTCCTGGCTCCCGTCCTGCTGGCCCTCCTCCTCTTCCGCCCCGCTTATGCCCAGCCTCAGCCTCCATCCCCCGCCGTCCTTCACACCGCCCATCAGATTCACGCCCTCTCTGCAGAAGATGCCGCCCGTGGTTATCCCATTCACCTCGACCGCGCCCAGGTCACCTATTTTCAGCCGTCCTTCGGCGCGCTCTTCCTCATGGATCAGACTGACGGCATCTACGCGAACCCGGCCGGCAAGCAGCAGCCTGCAATCCAGGCCGGAGACATCGTCGCGGTCGACGGAATCGCCGGCCCCGGCGATGTGGCGCCGGTGATTCTCCGCGCCCGCTTCCGCGTTCTGGGCCATCTCCCGCTGCCGGACGCACCCCTCGTCAGCCTCGACCGTCTCTCTTCCGGCGCCTTCGATTCTCGCTGGGTTACCGTCGAAGGCATTGTGCGCTCCATTGGCCGCCCTCAGCGGCGCACCGACTATGACGGTCACACCACCTTCGACGACAGGAACGTGATCCTCACTCTCGCTTCGGGTGAAGAGCGACTCGAAGTCATCACCTTCGCCGATGATGCATGGAACCCGGAAGCCCTGGTCGATGCCGTGGTCCGTCTCCGCGCCGTCGTCGGCACTCGCTTCAATCAGCGCAACCAGTTCATCGGCGTTCACCTCTATATGCCGGATCACGCCTGCATCCGGGTTCTTCGGCCCGCTCCCGCCGACCCCTTCCGCGGTCCGCTCACCACCGTCACCGGCATCACCCGCATCGGCGTTCGCGAGCCGGGCCACCGTGTCCACATCCGCGGCGTCATCACTTCCAGCCTCGGCGGCCAGCACTTCTCTGTCATGGATTCCGAGCATGGCATCTTCGTTACCGCCGCCACCCCGCTCACTTTGCAGCCCGGCGATCAGGTCGACGTCGCCGGCTTCCCCTCCATCGGCGATTACACCGATATCCTCGACAGCGCCGTCCTCCGCCGCATCGGTACCGCTCCCCTTCCCCCACCCATCCGCCTGACCCCTGCTGAAGCCCTCGCCGGAGTCCACGATGCCGAGTCGATTGAGATCGTCGGTACTCTGACGGAACGCCACTTCGATCCCAACGGCATGAGCAGCCTTCGCCTGACCGATGCCGGCATCGCCTTCCACAGCATCCTCTCCCCCGATGTCTCCGCGGATTTCCTCCGCTCTCTCCAGCCCGGCAGCCGTCTCCGTGTGCGCGGCATTTGCATCGTCCATACCAGCTTCGACAAGACGCCGCAGACCTTCGATATCGTGCTTCGCTCCCCTGACGACCTCCTGCTTCTGCGCCGTCCCGGCTGGTGGAATCTTCGCCGCGCCGCCGTGCTGGCCGTCCTGTTGTCCACCATCGTATGCGTCATCGTGGTCTGGAACCTTCAGCTCCGTCGCCTCGTCACCGTCCAGACACGCCAGATTCAGGCGCAGTTCGATGACGCCGACGCGCTCCGTATCCAGGCCGAAGCCGCCCATCAGGAGAAGAGCGAGTCGCTCGCCAATCTCCTCTCCCTGCAACGCGATCTGCTCGTCGCTCAGGACAGCCTGCGCTACGAGGCGACCCACGATGCCCTCACCGGCCTCCATAACCGAGCCGCGCTGCTCTGCTCCCTGAACAGCGAAATCAGCCGCAGTCTGCGCGAGCACACTTCATTCGGCGTGCTCATGCTCGATGTCGATCACTTCAAGCCGGTCAACGATACACGCGGGCATCTCACCGGCGACGCCGTTTTGCAGGAAATCGCGCGCCGCCTCAACCGTTCCGTGCGCTCCTACGATGTCGTCGGCCGCTATGGCGGAGAGGAATTCCTCATCATCCTTCCCGGCTGTACGCGCGAACAAACGCGCTCGAGCGCCGAACGCATCCGCGCCGCCATCGCCGAACGCCCGTTCACGGTCGGAGGCCCCGCCGTCGCCGTCACCGTCAGCATCGGCGCAACGATCGCTCCCCGCGACGCCCAAACCGAATATGAGATTCTCACTCTGGCCGATGAGGCGCTCTACAAAGCCAAGCGATCGGGTCGCAACCGCACCATCCTGCACACGGCATCGGCAGCCTGATCCTGCTAACTAACCTTGACCCCTCGCGACAGCAGCATCGCCTTGATCCACTTCTGCGCCGGCCGCTCAATCCAGACCATCGCCAGCACCGCCGCGCCGATCAGCAATCCGTAACTCAGCCATGGGTCGAATCGCGCCATCCCTGTGGCATTCAGAACATTCGAGTTGTGGATCAGGTTCCACAAATTAAAGTGCAGAATATACAGGCAATAGCTTGCCTGCCCCACAGCAACAAACGGAAAGAACCCAAAGAAGCTCGCAATCGGATTCTTGCCCGCCAGCCCCAGCACCGCCAGCGCATACAGCGGCATCATCAGGCCGTCGTGCATCATCGCATAGGGAAAATGATCCCCGAAATACAGCACCAGGTAGATGCCCACCATCCCCAGTGCCCCCAGCAGCAACCTCTTCCGCGCAGTGCGAGGGATCAGCGCGTCCAGATCAGCCAGCACAATCCCAAACAAAAATGAAGGCACATGCGGTGGAGGCGAAAATTTAAGCGCCCGCATCCAGAACCCGTCCGTGTATCGCCCCGGATGCAAATCGCCGTCCGGATGCAATCCCATGTACAGGCTCGGCAGCACCATGCCCAGGCACCACAGCCCCAGCAGGATCCCTACCAGCGCCCCAATATTTTTTGGCCTCTTCCACAGAATCACCAGCGGGAAAATCAGATAGAAGAATGCCTCGGTACACATCGTCCATGCCGGCGTGTTCCAAAACGTCGAGAGCGACGGACTCCACCCCTGCAGCAGCATCGGCGTCAGCAGCAGTCCCCACGTGAACTGCGCGTGGCTGCGCGCATGCCACTCGTCCATCAGCATGCCCATCGAAATCAACAGCGCAAATAAATAGATCGGATAGAGGCGCGAGATGCGCGCCACCCAGAAGTCTCGCGTACTCAGGTGCCCCTTCTGCGCCCGGTCGGAATAGTTGTAGGCCAGCACGAACCCCGACAGCAACAGGAAGAAGCTCACCGACGTGTATCCGTTGTCGACAATCGGCGCAAACGGCCCGAACCATTTCGGATTCGAGAAGTGGAAGAAAACGATATTCAGAGCCGCAAACGCACGCAACCCCGTCAGCGCCGGGAGGCGCTCCTTCTTCGACTTCACCACTGCCGGTTTGCCGGCCGGAGTCTGTCGTGGGGGAGCCGGGGTCCACGTTTCCGCAGGCCGCGGTACGACTTGGACTTGTGCGCTCAGTAAAGATCTCCTGTTAAGGGTTATGCCATCACTGCCAGGCGTGAGCTGCGCTTCGCAGTGGGTCCTCGTTGCGGCGCCGTCCCAGGCCGCCGCACAGAAAACCGTTTCAGGCCGTCACCAGCGAGCCTACCTTTTCCCCGGAGATGACCCGGCGGATATTGCCCGGCTGGTTCAGATTGAAGATGATCATGGGCAGATTATTGTCCTTACACAGACTCACTGCCGTGGTGTCCATCACCTTTAACCCCAACCGGAGAATTTCCATGTAGGTAATCTGTTCGAATTTGACTGCGTCCGTTTGGATGACCGGATCGGCATCGTAGATGCCCTCTACTTTTGTCGCCTTAAGTAACACATCTGCCTTGATTTCCATCGCACGCAGGGAGGCCGCCGTGTCGGTGGAAAAGTACGGGTTCCCAGTCCCGGCCGCGAAGATTACCACCCGGCCCTTCTCCAAATGCCGAATCGCCCGCCGCCGAATATACGGCTCGCAAACCTGGTTCATCTCGATAGCCGACATCACCCGGCAAAATACATCCCGCTTTTCCAGAGCATCCTGGATCGCCAGCGCGTTGATCACCGTCGCCAGCATCCCCATGTTGTCGGCCGAAACGCGGTCCATCTCCTTCGCCTGCTCAGCAACGCCGCGAAAGAAATTCCCCCCGCCCACCACGACGGCCACTTCCACGCCCATCTGGTGAACTTCCGCCAATTCGCCGGCGATTTCGTGAATACGGATCGGGTCAACCCCAAAGCCCTTGCCCGCTGCCAGAGCCTCGCCGGAAAGCTTGAGAACCACCCTCTTATACATGCCACTGGCAGTATCGCATGCCTGCCGCGCACCCCAGGAACCCCAGGCCCCTCTGCGGGACACCTCCGGATAGTGGCTCAGAAGTAACGTCTAAAAACTCAAAGAAGCGCCATCGGCCGCATGACGAAAAGCTTGGGTTCGCTCCCCTCCCTCCTGTAGCATGCGGGGAAAGCTCTTCTCCCCCGTCCCCAAACGCCGCGAACCGTCGAGCTGTGATTGCACTCCCCGGTCCGCAGCCATTTCTCAGCCGTCCGGAGGTCGTCTCTGATGGGTCTTCGCCGTCCACGCTCTCTCCCTGCCCGCCTCTCCCGCACGCTCCCACTCCTTCTCATCCCCGCCTGCGCCCTCTTCGCCCGCGCCCAATCCGCGCCGCCCACCGACATCGTCTTTAAGGGCGCCACTGTCATGACCGCCACGCTTGCTGGAGCCATGCAGGACGGCTGGAATACCTCGCTCACCGAACTCGCTCCCTTCCCCGGGCGGCTACGCCGGTCATCAACGTTACGCTGGGGTCCGACGCTTGAGATGGACGTTATTGGCCGTCACGGTGAGCAGCTATCACCTGATCCTGGTGATTGCGGCCCGGGATGAGCCGGTGATCGCCGGGCTAGCGCGCGCGGCCGCCCGCCAGGAGCCGGAGCTCCCGGGCGCGCCGCACGGCCGAGGAGCGGTCCCGGACCTGGAATGCTTGCGTAGATGCTGCGCACGTGTGTGCTGATGGTGTTCACCGAGACGGACAGCTCACCGGCGATCTCAGGCCGGGACATGTTCGTCGGGAGATATCGCAGCACCCTGAGCTCGCCCGGGCTGAGCTCTTCGATATCCAGCGGCGGCGGCTGAATTTCAGCCGCCGGGGATGAGCCGTGCAGGATGTCGAGGATGTCGGTGAGCAGTGCGGCGTGCGCCGTCTCATGCCGCGGCAGGGCCTCGAGCAGTTCGCGGGAACCCGTCATCGCGAACGGCAGGACGAGCCGGTCAGACTCCGCCAGGGCCAGTGCGCACTCGGCGGCCTGGTTCGCCGCGCGCTGGTCACCGAGTTCACGGTGGGCGAGGCCGGCGAGCAGATGCGCCTCCACGACCGTGACGTAACCGATGACCGGTGCCGTGCCATCGAGAACATCCTGCACCGCGCCGAGGGCTCCGGCCGGATCGCCTTCCGCGAGGCAGATCACCGCGCAGGCGTTACAGATCTCACCGGAGCCGGCCGCTCGTCATCGAGCGCCGCGAGCGACGCGCGGGCTTCGGCAGGCCTTCCGAGCCTGGCTTGGGTGGCCAGCAGCCAGCCGGTCACCCTGGCTCGCCAGCGCGTGCGGTCCCTCCGAGCTGCGATCGCAGGTGTTCGGCCGCGCTGAGCTCCTCGAGCGCCTCATGGAGGCGGCCGCGACAGGCGTGCAGTATCCCAGCCGTCTGGTGCAGCAGCAGCATGGTGTCCGGCCCAGTATCTGTTTGCACGGCCTGCGCGGTGCGCCGCAGCCAACGCTCGCTCTCGTCGAACTCGCCCAGCCACACCGACGTGCTGGCAAGCGTCATCAGCAAGACCGCAACCGAACCAAGCCAGCAC
>CAVPKU010000003.1:0-66637 GCA_963705765.1 uncultured Acidobacteriaceae bacterium
TTTTTGCCCAGCGGCGTCAGCAGATAGTCCTTGCCGCGCCGAAAAGCCTCTTCCTTTACTCCTGGCTCCGGTCCAACTCCAATCCGGATCCGCCACCACTCGTCCGTTCCCAGCGCTGCTGAGACCGAACGCGCTCCGTTATGTCCTGCCGGGCTGCCACGTTCCCGAATTCGTAACTTCCCCAGTGGCAAATCCAGCTCGTCATACATCACCAGCAGGTTCCCGGGAAGCTCGAGGTCCAATTCGTCGACCAGATCCCCCACGGAATACCCGCTCAGATTCATCCAGGTCTCCGGCTTGGCCAGGATTACCTCCCGGCCAGCCAGCTGAACCTTTGCCGTAAGCGCACGACAGCGGCGGTTCACCACCTCTGCGTTGCGCTCACCGGCGATGCGGTCAATCGCCAGAAAACCCGCATTGTGCGGCGTGAACTGGTACTCGATGCCCGGGTTGCCAAGCCCGACCACCAGAAACACGCCCTGTCCCACTTACTTCTTGCCGCCCTTGTCGCTCTTCTCGGCGGCGGGAGCGGCAGCAGCCGCGCCTTCCGCAGTCTCCTGCTTGCCTTTCTTGACGACTTCCGGCTCTGCAGGAGTCGCCGCTGCAGCCGCAGCTTCGGCATCCGGCGTCGCAACCACCTCTTCCTTGATGGAAACCACGTGCGCTACCGGCTTGTCCTCTGACGTGAGGAAACGCAGCTTGTCGGTATGGGGAAGATCGGAGACCCGCAGCACCGTCCCGAAGTTGAGGTTCGAAACATCGACCGAGATGCTGTTGGGGATATCTCCGGGCAGACACTCGATCTCGACCTCGCGCAACATCTGGTCGAGAATTCCGCCCGAAGTTTTCACGCCGATCGCAATGCCGGTCAGCTGAATCGGCACTTCCACGCGAATCGGCTTGTCGAGCGCAATGCGCTTGAAATCGATATGGATCAGGTTGCCTTTGATCGGCTCATACTGCCAGTCGACGATCATTACTTTCGCCGTCGACCCTGAAACCGCGAGGTCGAAGATGGTGTTGTGGCCCGTCTCCGAATGCAGAATCTTCTGGATCTGCTTCGGATCGACTTCCACAGCAACGGCGGGCTCAGCCGCTCCATACACCACCGCGGGCACCTTGCCCTTCGCGCGCACCCGGCGCGCCGCATTCTTGTTGAACTTGCCCTCACGGGGCACTGCGTTGACGATTTCCTGGGTAATCATTTCCTTCTCCTCGGGCACGGAAAGACAGCTTTTGCCGTTAGCTCTTAGCCTCGGGCTTTGACTGCGCTTTCCACTCCCTTCTGTACGACCCGCTGTCCAGGGCCGCCAATTATCGTTGTGCAATCTCTCTGGCCAGTAGCTAACAGCTACCAGCTAAAAGCCGCCATCAGTTAAACAGCGTACTAACGCTGGTCTCCATGTGAATGCTCAGGATGGCCGCGCCCAGCAGGCCCGCCACCGAAAGCACTTTGATCTTTCCTTCATCCTTCAACTGCTGCGCCTCAGGGCGCAGCGGTATCGAATCTGTAACAAAAAGCTGCTCGAGCTTCGAATCGGTAATGCGCTGAACGGCCTCGCCCGAGAGCACAGGGTGCGAAGCCCCCGCATAGACCTTCAGTGCGCCTTTCTCCAGCAGTGTGTCCACCGTCTTTACCAGCGTCCCAGCGGTGTCGATGATGTCATCGACGATCAGGCACGTCCGCCCCGACACGTCGCCGATCACGTTCATCACTTCCGTGACGTTGATGTCCGTGCGCCGTTTGTCCACGATCGCCATCGGCACGCCCAGCTTGGTCGCGATATGCCGCGCGCGCTCCACGCCGCCGGCATCGGGCGAAACCACCGTCAGATTCGGCAGATTCAGTTCGCGGATGTACCCGATCATCACCGGGCTGGCAAACATGTGATCCACCGGAATATTGAAGAAGCCCTGAATCTGCGCCGCGTGCAGGTCCATGAACAGCGCGCGATGCGCCCCGGCGGTGGTCATCAGATCGGCGACCAGCTTCGACGAGATCGCCACACGGGGGCGGTCCTTGCGGTCCTGCCGAGCGTATCCGTAATAGGGCACCACCACCGTGATCCTTCCCGCCGACGCGCGCTTCAGCGCGTCGATCATAATCAGCAACTCCACCAGATGCTGGTCCACCGGCCAGCACGTGGGTTGCACCACAAAAACGTCAGCTCCGCGCACGTTCTCCAGCAGCTGGAAATAAACTTCGCCATCGGAGAAACGCTGCATCCGCGTCTCGCCCAGCGTGACGCCGATGTGCCTGCAAATCTCTTCAGCCAGCGTCCGGTTCGCTGAACCGGAAAACACCTTAAATCGCCGGTCTTCGTTGGATACCCGTGAACGACGCGCCTGCTGTTTCGCCTTCGTGCCGTCCGCCTGAGCCGCCGCCAGGTTCGGCGTGGCCACTCCCACTGCTTCAATCGTGTCCATCTTCACAAGATCCTCCAAACTGGTTTGCCTGGATTTCCTGCTCGATCACGGCGATGCTGCTGCCGGGCCCGTTACAAAACTTTGGCTGGGCGACCAGGATTCGAACCTGGACAAAGTGCTCCAAAGGCACTTGACCTACCATTAGTCGATCGCCCAGTTCGTTTTCAGCGAAACGCGTTTAGCAAAATGCCGTTAGCGACAAACGATTAGCAAAAACCGGTTGGCAACAGCATGTATCGCTCAACGTACTTCGCTAATCTTCTCTTGCTAAACGTATTTTGCTACCCGCTTTACCGCTGCCTTCCTTACCGCACCACCATGGTCCGCCAGTATTCGTCCCGCGGCAATGTCAACGTCCGCAGCGATCGAATACCGGCATCTTCGAGTCGCGACTCTGCCGCATCCGCCGCGTCCGCCGTTCCATACAGCCCGAACAAGGCCGATCCGGAACCGGAGAGCGCCGCGTAAACGGCCGCCTCCTCAGGGTTACCGGAGCCCGCCAGAATGCGCTTGATGTTTCCGAGAGAGGGATGCTGCCGAAAAACGACCTCTTCGAAGTCGTTTTCGATCCCGGTTCGGACAAGCGCGAGAAGCGGATTCCCGTTCCCGGCCAGGTCTCCGCCAAATACAGAGACACCGGAGGAGTGCGCGCCTACCCCGGCAGACATTCCCCCGGGAGGCCTCGGCACAAAGGCCGAGGCAAGAGCTCGACTCAACGCTATCAGTCTATCGGACCCATCGTGAGGGGTCAATCCGGTGCCGGCTCCCCCTGGATGGCCTGTTCCCCTCTCCCTGCTCTCTTTACCCTGTACCCCGGACCCTGCGCCCTGCATCGCATCCCAGTCCCGATACGCCTGGGGCGTCGATACCCCCACTTCCGGGAGGGCCAGCACGCATTCAGTCTGCGGAAAATCCGGCAGGGGCGACACCTCCTCGCCGCGCCCCAAACCCAGAACCGCGCCGCCGATCAGAAACAGCGGCACATCGGACCCCACCAGCGCCGCAATGCGCAACCGCTCCGCTCCGGGCAGTTCTGCCACGCCCGCCCGTGCCAGTTCATGCTCCATCCCAACCAAAGCCGCTACCGCATTCGCCGACCCCGCGCCGATCCCGCCCTGCACCGGCAGCCGTTTCTCAATGTGGATGTGAACCTCGGCTGGCTTACCCAGCGCCTCGAGCGCCCGCTCCGCCATCTTCCAGGCCGTGTTGCGGTTGTCGGTCGGAACCCGCTCATCGTTGCTGGTCAGCCGAAGATGCGTCGCCGCCGCCGGCTTCGCTTCCACCGTCACCAAATCGTGAGCCGCGAGCGTCTGATAGCAACTCGTCAGGCCATGAAAGCCATCGCTTCGCGTCGGCCCAATCGCCAACCCAAGATTGATTTTTGAAAACGAACGAACCGTCGTCGACATCGCGTTACAGAATGTACCGCGACAGATCCTGGTTCTTCACAATGTCCGCCACCATCTGGCGCACATACTCGGGATCGATGACCATCACCTTTTCCGTCCCGTTCGCCGTCTCGCGCTCGATCACCGGCAGCGGAGCGGTCGTTCCCTCGCCCACCGCGGCGAGTTCCACCACCGTGCTCTGGGCCTTCTGCTCGCCCTTCTGCTGGACGCGCGTCAGGTCCGGCGCGGAAAAGCTGATCTCATCCAGCACCTTCTCCATAATCGTGTGCAGCCGCCGCGCCCCAATGTTCTCGGTGCCCTCGTTCACCTTGAACGCGAACTGCGCCATCTCTGCGATCGCTTCCGGCGTGAACTCCAGCTTCAGCCCCTCGGTCTCCAGCAGCGCCGTGTACTGCCGGACGAGAGAAGATTTGGGCTCGGTCAGAATCCGCACGAAATCTTCTACCGTGAGCGACTGCAGTTCCACGCGAATTGGGAACCGCCCCTGCAATTCCGGAATCAGATCACTCGGCTTGGATACGTGGAACGCGCCCGCTGCGATGAACAGGATGAAGTCCGTCCGCACCATGCCGTAGCGCGTGTTCACCGTCGTGCCTTCCACAATCGGCAGAATGTCGCGTTGCACGCCCTCGCGCGAGACATCCGGGCCATGGCCGCCTTCGCGCCCAGCAATTTTGTCGATCTCATCCAGGAAGACGATGCCCGAACTCTCCACGCGCTCCACTGCCAGCCGCGTGACCTGATCCATGTCGATCAGGCGGCTCTCCTCCTCCTGCACCAGATACTCGAACGCGTCCGACACTTTCATCTTCCGCTTGCGCGTGCGCTGCCCAAAGATGTTCGGCAGCATGTCCTTCAGGTTGACATCCATCTCCTCAACGCCCTGGTTGGAGATGATCTCGAAGGACGGAGAATTCCGCTCGCGGACGTCGATCTCCACCATCCGGTCGTCGAGCTTGCCCTCGCGAAACTGCTGCCGCAGCTTCTCCCGCGTGCGATGGTGCGAATCGCCCACCCCGCCAGCCGGAGGCTGCAACGTAATTGTGTTTCCCTCAATCGTCGGGGCTCCAAAACCTGGTACATTCCGCCCTGCGCCTGGCCCGAAGCTGCCGGCGCAGGCGTCGGCTGCGCAGGAGCTGGCAGCAACACATCCAGCAGCCGCTCCTCGGCATTCATCTCGGCCCGATCCTCAACTTCTTCGAGCTTCTCTTCCCGCACCATGTCGATGGCGATTTCCACCAGATCGCGGACGATGGAATCGACATCGCGTCCCACATAGCCAACCTCAGTAAACTTCGAGGCCTCAATCTTCAGGAAGGGCGAGTTCGTCAGCTTCGCCAGGCGCCGCGCGATCTCGGTCTTGCCGACGCCGGTCGGCCCGATCATGATGATGTTCTTCGGCATGATCTCGTCGGCCAGATCCGGAGTCAGTTTTTGGCGGCGCATGCGGTTACGCAGCGCAATCGCCACCGCGCGCTTGGCCGCCTTCTGCCCGACGACATACTTGTCCAGCTCAGCCACGATCTCGCGCGGCGTCAGCTCTTCCAGCGACAGCTCCTGGTCTTCCGCCGTTCCCGGTAAATAAATCGCCATCTCAAATCCCGCTTCCCGCTTCAAGCTTGCTGCGCTACGCTGTCGGCACTTCCGCTGACCCGCACTTTCAGTTGGTCCGCCTTCAGCTGCCTGCCGCTCCTGGCAGCTCTTCGATCGTGATTTTGTCGTTCGTGTAAATGCAGATTTGCCCGGCGATTTTCAGCGCCTTCTCCGCAATCTCGCGCGCGCCCAACTCGGTGTTCTCCATTAACGCCCGCGCCGAGGCCAGCGCATACGACCCGCCGCTGCCGATCGCGGCTATCCCCTCGTCCGGCTCAATCACGTCACCCGACCCGCTGATCAGGAACGTCTGGCTCAGGTCCGATACCACCAGCAGCGCTTCAAGGCTCCGCAGCATCTTGTCCGTGCGCCAGTCCTTGGCCAGCTCCACCGCCGAGCGACCCAGATTCCCCGCGTATTGCTCCAGCTTGCTCTCGAACCGGCTGAAGAGCGAAAAGGCGTCCGCCGTCGATCCCGCAAATCCGGCCAGAATCTTGTCCTGGTACAGCCGCCGGATCTTTTTCGCCGTGTGTTTGAAGACGGCTTCACCCATCGTGACCTGCCCATCGGCAGCCATCACCACACGATCGCCGCGCCGGACGCAGATCACTGTGGTCGATCGAATCCGGACCCTGGGTTGCGAATCGTCTCCACGCCCGGCCGTATTCCCTTTACCTCTGACGGAAAAACGACCGCCCGAAGCGGCCGTTTCATGAAACCTGCGTTGCACCATGTCTTCAGCGAGTATAGCGCAGCCGTGGGTTACTTCTTTGGCCCTAAACCGCCGTTTCCCGTCTCGCAGACCCCGCAAACTAAGCTATCCTGCAACTGTCGGCGCTTTCAGTTCCCACCCCATCGGAGTCTACCGAATGCTCGGCCACTCACTGCACGATCCCCGCGTAACAGGGGCGATTGCAGGTGCGGTTGTCTGCATTGGCGCCGTTACCACGTGGCTCCTCCTGCGCCGCCGTCCTACCGCTGAGGAGATCGAGCGCGAGCGCCGCGCCCAGCTGGTTCGCTCCGGCCGCATCATCGACGGCACCATCCTCGATATCACTGAACTCGAGACCCCTACCGACGAGGGTCACCCGCGCGAGATCCATTTCATCCTCTACAAATACGAAATCGGCGGTGTCACCTACGAGTGCTCGCAGGAGGTCACTACTCTCCGCGATCTTGTGAACCCTTCCGAACTCCGTCTCGGCTTCCCCTGCTCGGTCCGCTACGACATTCACCGTCCGGAAAACAGCATCGTCGTCGCCGAAAATTGGAGCGGCCTCCGCACCACCGCCGACGCCGTTCCTACTCGTCCCATGCCGCAGCGCAGCAACCCGCACGCGTCGGCTCCCGTGCAGTAAAGACTCCTCGCGCCCGCGATACACTGATCGGGTATGCATGTTCATGGCGCCGGCACTGCGGCCATGCAGCGAGTGCTGCGTCTCTCTCTCATCGCTACCATCGCCTACGTGGTGCTCACGCTCGTCGCCGGACTGCGTGCCCACTCCCTCGCCCTCGTTTCTGAAGCCGGACACAACGCCTCCGACGCCCTCGCTATCGTGCTCTCGTTCGTCGCCGTCTGGTTCCAGACCCGACCCGCTACCGACAAAAAGACCTTCGGCTACCAGCGCGCCGGCGTGCTCGCCGCGTTCCTCAACGCGCTCATTCTGATCCTCATTTCGGTCTGGATCACCCTCGAGGCCCTCCGCCGCTTCAGTCAGCCGGCTGTTGTGCAGCCCCGCATCATGATGCTTGTCGCCGCCGCCGGCGTTCTCATGAACGGGCTCATCGCCGCTATGCTCTGGCGCGTCAGCCACGACATCAACATCCGCAGCGTCTTCATCCACATGCTTGGCGACACGCTCTCCACCGCCGCGGTTATCGTCGGCGGCTTCGCGATCGTGCTCACTGGAGCCACCTGGATCGACCCCGCACTCTCACTCGCCATCGCCGCACTGATCCTGTGGTCGTCAGCCTCGATCGTCCGCGAAACCCTCAACATCCTCCTTGAAGGCACGCCGCGCGGTATCTCCCTGGTCGAAATCCGCACCACGCTATCGACCATCGAAGGCGTCGAAGACGTGCACGATCTCCACGTCTGGAGCCTCGGATCCAACAGCCACGCGCTCTCCAGCCACGTCACCATTGCCGACATTCCGCCGTCAGAGAGCAATCTCATCCTGGACCGGATCAACGGCGTGCTGCGCGAGCGCTTCCGCATCTACCACACCACTCTGCAGTTCGAGCACGTCGTCTGCGAAACCGCCCACGGCTGCCTGGTTTCCCTCGAGCAGATCGAGACGCACCACCATCATCATCCCGACCACGCGCACTGACGCTCGGCGGGGCAGGAATTCCCTGAGTCATGCCTGCTTCTGCTCTGGCGCGGCCTCGTCCGTTGCGCATTGCTCCGCTTCATCCGGAGCAACGCCGGCCATCGACGCCGCCTTTCTCACCAGATCCGCTGGCCCGCCGGAACTAAACTCCTCGTCCCGCGGCCCCAGCCGGAGCCGTTCCTGGCCTTCACCGAGCAGAAGAATCCGGGTCGCCGAAGACAAGCTGTGCACCTTGTCCGCGATCGCGCGACACTCCTCATCTGTCAGCGAGTAGCAAAGCAGAACCAGCGCGAACCGGTGCCCCGCCAGAAACGCGATCGCCTCCGCCTCGTTTTGCGCCAGCTTGACGTCGAAACACTTCTCCAGGATGAGCCTTCGCGTTCGGTTCAGCACAGCGTCCTGGCTCACGCAAAGCAGCTCCGGGTTCCCCTTCATGCGAGAGAGTTGCCTCGTCTTCTGAATTTCACTGCATCCCGCACGCGCGCTCGGATCGCGCTCCAGGGCGTCAAAACCTGCCGCCCCTGCTTTTGAGAGTTTTCGGGACCGTATTTACCCCTCGGCCCGCATCCCAAAATAAGGCGACTGACTCGCCGAACGATAAACGGATTCGAGCCTCCGCGTCGGTCTAATACCGAACATATGTGTTCGATAGCGAACATAAAAATTCGGCTCGAATTCTTATAATCCGCGAATTGAAAATCCCCAGTTTGCAACAGTGGCAAAGATGCCCTGGCCGGAATATTGGTACGGGTTGTCGTTGCTCCTGAAGCGGACAAGGCAGGGTAATGGGCCAAAGCATCGACAATCTATTTCTGGATAACCTTCCACAGCCGTACCGAAACTCCTTCTGTTCCCGGCTCGAGCAAGTCAGTCTGCCCCCGGGAGCTGTCCTCTACGAAGCCGAGCAGGTTCCCCGCTACGCCTTCTTCATCACTTCCGGCCTCGCCTCAAAAATGGTTTCCATGTCCGACGGCCGCAGCGCCGAGATCGGACTCGCCGGCAACGAAGGCGTGGTCCCCTGCTATCACCTGCTCGGCGGAGATCCAACCTGCCCAGCACGTTGCATCGTCCAGATGGAAGTGACGGCGTACCGCATTCCTTTCCCGGAACTCCGCACCGAGGTCCAGCGTTCCGAGCCGCTCCGCCAACTGGTCATGAAGTGCGCGCAGCGCCGCAGCATGATTCTTTCCCAGCTCGCCGCCTGCAATCGTCTGCATGAGGCCGAAGAGCGCCTCGCCCGATGGCTGCTCACAGCGCATGACCTCACCGGAACCGACAGCATTCTGCTCAACCAGGGCCTTCTTGCCGACATTCTGGGCGCCCGTCGAACCACCGTCACCCTTGCCGCCGGTGCACTACGGCGACGCAAGCTCATCTCCTACAGCCGCGGACACATTAAGATCCTCGACCACGCTCGACTGAAGAAAGCCGCCTGCGAATGCTACGCAACGGTCAGCAGCCTGTTTCAGAACTACTACGGCTGAGTCTCTCTAGGCCGCCGGAGCACCGGCTCGCTGCGCCATCGTGCGCGCCGGCAAAAAGACCCGAATGCGAGCGCCGGTCAGTTCCGGATCGACGCCATCCACGACTGTGATCGATCCACCGTGCTTCTGCACAATGCCCATGCTCACCCATAGCCCCAGCCCAGTGCCCTCGGCGCCCTTCGTCGTGAAGAATGGCTGAAACAGCTTCTTCGCCGCGTCGGGTGCAATGCCCGGCCCGCTGTCCGCCACCTCGATCACCGCACCGGCCCCCTGCAGTTCTCCGGAATCCGCATGCTGCATCGTGATCCGAACTTTTCCCCTCGACCCCGCAGCCTCAATGGCATTCACGATCAGGTTGGTGAAGACCTGCCGCAGTTCGGCGGGGAATCCCTCTACCCCCAGATCCCCAGTAATCCGCGTCTCCAGCTGAATTCCCTGGTGGTGCACTCTCCGGTCCAGCAGCAACAGCACCCCTTCGATTAGCTCCCGCAGGTTGAGCTGAATCGGCGCTCGTGGCTCTCGATACAGGCTCAGCATTGTGCGGCTGATCTGCATCGTCCGGCTTAGCTCCTGTTGCGCCAGCCGCAGAAACTCCTCCCGCTTCACTGGATCGTTCTCCTGCGCCAGCAGGAAATGCAGGTTCGCTACGGAATCCAGCGGGTTATGAATTTCGTGCGCGATGCTCGCCGCCAGCCGCCCTGCCACCGCCAGTTTCTCTGACGCCACTAACGCCGCCTGTACCTGGCGCTCTTCCGTCACATCGCGGAAGACCAGCACCACCCCGATCATCTTGCCTGCCCCGCTCATGATCGGAGCCGCGCTGTCGTCGATCACGAATTCCCGGCCATCGCGCGCGATCAGGACTGTGTGATTCGCCAGCCCCACCACCTGCTTCAACCGCCGCACCTTCTCCACCGGGTTCTCGGCCGTTTCCCGGGTGAGCTCATTGACGATATGGAACACCTTTCCCAGCTGCTTTCCCTTCGCATCCTCCAGCGACCAGCCCGTCAGCTTCTCCGAAACCGCATTCATGAACGTGACCGCGCCGCGATCCGTGCAGGCAATCACCGCATCGCCAATCGACTCCAGGGTCGTCTTGAACCATTGCTGGCTCTCGGAAAGCTCGTTAGAGCGCTCCGTGATTTCCGCAATCCGCCGCTGATAGCTCGCCGAAATCGCGTGCACGTGATGCCGCGCGAACAACGCCAGAAAAATCCCAACCACCAGTGCCGACACGAGAAGCGAAATCAGCTCTCGCCCCAGCAGCCAGCGCGCGTGGCGCGATCGCTCTGCGCGCAGGTTCTCCTCGTGCAGCAGCATATTCGCCGTCGTGCCGCGGATCCCGTCCATCATCGCTTTGCCGCGCTGGTTCATGCCCGCGGCTTTCAGCGCTCCGGAATCCTGGCTCAGTACTGCATTCGCAAACCCCAGCCACTCGTTATAGCGAAGCTCCAGGTTGTTGACGGCACGCAGCTGCTCTGAATCTCCCGTCAGCATGCCGCGCAACGTGGCGAAGTGAGTCTGGATCGGACCCGCTGCTGTCTTCCATGGATCGAGCATCACGGGATCGCCCGTCAGCTGGAATCCTCGCAGTCCCGTCTCCTGGTCGATAAACAGATTCTGCAATTCCTGCAGTTGCGCGGTCACCTGATCGCTGTGGTCCAGAGCCCGCTCCGCCGCGGTCGTCGCCATGATCTGCCACACCAGAAAACCTGCCATCAGAACCAGCAGCAGGATGGGCAACATCACCAGCTGGCGCAGTGTCCGATTAAACTCGGGCGGCTTCAAGCGGTCCCTCCGGTCGCCGCATCGCCCGTTCCCGCCGAGCCTGCAGTCTGTAGCATCTGATGCAGTTTTTCCAGAAGCTCGTGCGGCCCTTCTCCTTTCAGCAGCGTCACGTCCGCAAGCTCAACGACTTCCATCGGCAGGTTGATATAAGCGGAGAGAAGCATGATGGGCACATCCGGCCGTTCGCGGCGCATCGCTTCCGCCACGGCTCCCCCGTCCATCTCGGGCATGTAGTAGTCGAGGACCACGCCGTCGATGGCGTTCCCGCGAAACAACGATAATCCTGTCGGGCCATCCACCGCTGTCAGAACCTGATACCCGGCTCGCTCAAGCACAGCTTTGCGGATTTCGAGCCCGAGCGCTTCGTCGTCAATGCACAAAATAGTCGGAACAGACACGGATCCTGTTCACCTGCCTTGATTCAAAAAAGGGGAGAAGACGGTCACCCTCGACGTGCTGGATTCAGAGGTTTCGGGGCGCAACGTTGACCGAAGTATAACATTCTGAATCGCCGCAACCCACACGATCCGCAGGGCCAGGACGCCAGGATGCGACGCGGAAGTGGGATTGCGCTTACCGACCCTCAGCCCGCTGGCTGCCACGCCAGCCCCCTCCCGAATTAACACAACGTTTGCAATCTCTTTGCCCCTTCAGGTTTAGGCTGAGGGCGGAACGCGCCACCCATTGCCGGGATACTCCACGAAAGGAATCCTCCACTTGAGCCAGACCGTTTTCGTGCTTGAGGATGACGCCGACATCGCCCGCCTGATCCAGCACCACCTTGAAGCCGCGGGCTTTCCGGCACGCGTCTACGCTACTCCCGTCAGCCTCATTCCTGATGCTGAACGCCAGGCGCCCGCCCTCTTTCTGCTCGACATCATGGTCCCCGGCGGGGATGGCCTCGACGTCTGCCGCCGCCTGCGCAATCACCCCGCGCTCAGCGCGATCCCCATCATCTTCGTCACCGCGCGCGCGGCAGAAAACGACCGCGTTCTCGGCCTCGAGCTGGGCGCCGACGACTACATCACTAAGCCCTTTGCTCCGCGCGAGCTTCTCGCCCGCGTCAAAGCCGTGCTCCGCCGCTTCGAGCGCCCGTCGACGCCATCGGCCATCGCCTTTGAAGATGTCGAGATCGACGCCAGCGCCATGCAGCTCCGGGTGCGCGGCAACCTCACCACCACCACCGCCACCGAATTCCGCCTCCTCGACTACCTCGCCCGCCACCCCGGCCGCGTCTTTAGTCGCGATCACCTGCTCGACGCCGTCTGGGGCGACGCCCGCTTCGTGACCCCGCGCTCGGTCGACGTCTACGTCCGCCGTATTCGCGAGAAGATCGAAACCGATCCCGAGAATCCGCGCTATCTTAAGACCGTGCGCGGAGCCGGCTATCGCTTCGAGATCCCGCGAGTGAATGAGCGCGCTGCAGGATAACGGGCAAACTCCGGGCACAGAAAGGGACCCATGACCATCCCGGAGCTTTTCCTGCAGGAATTCGACGCAGAGATGCCCGGCGCCCGCTCTCTTCTGGAGCGCGTGCCGGAAACCAGCTTCTCGTGGAAGCCCCACCAAAAATCCATGACCCTCGGCCGTCTCGCCTCCCACATCGCCGATCTGCCCGCCCGCTGCACCACCATCATCACGACCGATGAGTTGGTTCGCCCGATCGGATTCACGCCCTGGGCTGCCGCGTCCACCGCCGATCTCCTCGAACACTTCGACGCCGCCACTTCCGGAGCCCGCGCCTCACTCGACGCTCTGCGCGACGATCAGCTCTCCGTCGTCTGGAGCATCAAAATGGGCGACCGCACCCTCGCCTCGCTCCCCCGCGTCATGGCCCTGCGCCGCGTCTTCATGGACCACATCATTCATCACCGGGCTCAGCTCGGCGTCTTCCTGCGCCTCCTCGATGTGCCCATTCCCGGCATGTACGGCGCGTCCGCCGACGATCAGCGCGCGTCCTGGGCCGCTTCCAGCCGTGTGCCCGCGGCTCCAATCGGCTCGGCTGAACGCTGTACCCTGAACCCTGTACCCTGAATTGCATCGTGACCGGCAGAGTCTTCTCCAAGCTCCTCTTATCGTTCCTTTTCGTCCTGTGCATCGCCACGGCCATCCTCGATTTGTCTTTCCGCAACATCGTCGCGCATTCCCTCCACGAAGAGGCGCGTGTAGCGTCACTCACCGCGGAACAGCGCGCCACCGCGCTCCATATCCTCCGTCGCGATCTCTTCACCGCCTCTCTGATCTCGCTCATCCTCGCCACGGCCGCCTCCGCGTGGCTCGCTCATCGCATCTCCGCGCGTCTGCGCAGCATCGTCGAGTTTTCCAGCCGCATCGCCGGCGGTGACTTCACCGCGCGCATCGAGGAACACGCGGACGATGAAATCGGCAAAGTCGCCCGCGCCCTTGACGCCACTGCAGACCGCCTCCAGCTTTCTTTCCAGGCCCTCGAAGCCAAGCAGCGCGAACTCGCAGCACTCCTCGACTCGATGCAGGAAGCCGTTGTCGCCGTCAACGCTAACGGCCAGGTCAGCTGGTCCAACGCCATCATGCAACGGATCGCCCCCAGCGCTGTCCGCCCGGGTAAAGCCCTTGTCGTCAGCATTCGTGATCCTGAAATCCTCAAATGCGTCGATGCCGCGCTGCGCGAGCGCCGGATCGGCGTCGGGCGCGCCATCTCCGTCGTCCCCGGCCGCGCCTTCGAAGTCAGCGCAGCACCCACTCCCGATGGCGGAGCCGTCGCCGTTCTCCACGATGTCACCGAAATCGAGCGCGCCGAGAAAACCCGCCGCGACTTCATCGCCAATGTCTCCCACGAGTTGCGCACGCCCCTCACTTCCATCTCCGGATACGTTGAAACCCTCCTCGAAGACGGCATGGACCTCCCTGACAACGCCCGCGAGTTCATGTCCATCATTCTCAAGAACGCACGGCGCGTGAACCGCCTCACCGAAGATCTCCTCGCTCTCGCCCAGGTCGAATCGGGCGAGCACAAGCCGCGCGTGCAGCCCATCCGCGCTTCCGCTCTTGTCGACGATGCCATCGAGTCCCTCGCCGGCATGGTGGTCGAGTCCGGCGTCGCCCTCGAAGCCGGCGAAACCACCGACGCTCTCGTCCTCGCCGACGTCGATGCCATGACGCAGGTCTTCGGCAACCTCATCGAGAACTCCATGAAGTACGGCGCCTCGGGCAAACGTGTCGTCGTCGGCGCTCACCTGCTCGAAACTGCCGTCGAGTTCTATGTGCAGGACTTCGGACAGGGTATGGCTGAAGAGCACCTCAGCCGCATCTTCGAGCGCTTCTATCGCGTCGACAAAGCCCGCTCCCGCGAATCCGGCGGCACCGGCCTGGGCCTTGCCATCGTGAAACACATCGTCCTCGCCCACGGCGGCGCGATCCGCGTCGAAAGCGAGCTCGGCAACGGCGCCACCTTCCTCTTCACCCTGCCTCTCGCCCCCCCCGCCCCCGCACCGACCCGGATTCCGGAAGAAACACCAGCGAAGCTCGCCCGCTAACGGATCCCTGCAGCCTGCAACCTGGCCGCTCCCTGCTCCCTGCTCCAGGCTCCCTGCCCCCGCTGCCCCTGTACCCTCGACCCTGCACCCTGTACCCTGTTGCTATGCCCCGCACCGTCCATGCTGTCTGCTCGCATGACTGCCCCGACTCCTGCGGTGTGCTGGTCACCATCGACGAAGCCGGCCGCGCCACCAAACTCCGCGGCGACCCGAATCACCCGGTCACGCGCGGCTTCCTCTGCGGCAAAGTCGCTAAATATCTCGACCGCGTCTACTCGCCCGACCGCCTCCTCTATCCCATGCGCCGCCGTGCCGGGGTTCCCAAAGCCTCACTCCCCCACGGCCAGGAAGCAGAGTCCTTCGAGCGCATCTCCTGGGACGAAGCCCTCGACACCATCGCGGCCCGCCTTGCCGTCATCGCCCGCGAGCACGGCCCCGAATCGATCCTGCCCTACTCCTACGCCGGCACCATCGGCCAGCTCGGCTACGGCTCCATGGATCGCCGCTTCTTCCACCGCCTCGGCGCCTCGCAGCTCGACCGCACCATCTGCTCCGAGACCGGCGGCCAGGCGCTGCTCTCTGTTTACGGACGCAAACTCGGCACCGATACCGAAGCCTTTGCGCACGCGAAGCTCATCATCGCCTGGGCTGCCAACATCCACGGCAACAACATTCACCTCTGGCCCTTCGTCGAAGAAGCCCGCCGCAACGGCGCAAAGCTCGTCGTGATCGACCCCTACGCTACCCGCACAGCGCGCGCCGCCGACTGGCACATCCCCATCAACCCCGGCACTGATTCCGCCCTCGCGCTCGGCATGATGCACATCATCGTCCGCGATCGCCTCTTCGACCAGGATTACGTCTCCCGCTGGACCTGCGGCTTCGACCAGCTCTGCGAGCGCGCCGCTGAGTATCCGCCCGACCGCGTCTCCTCCATCACCGGCATCGCCGTCGCTGACATCGAACGCCTCACGCGCGATTACGCCACCACCACGCCCGCGGTCATCCGCGTCAACTACGGCGTCCAGCGCTCCGATAACGGCGGAGCCGCAACCCGCGCCATCGCGATGCTGCCTGCGCTCACCGGTGCGTGGAAGCACTACGGCGGCGGCCTCCAGCTTTCGACCAGCGGCGCCTTCAAGTGGGACAGCGCCGCTCTGCATCGCCCCGACCTGATGCAGGCGAGCCCTCTGGGCCGTCCGGCTCGTGTCGTCAATATGTCGATCCTCGGCCAGGCGCTGACCGAACTTGGCAACGATCCGGAAGACGGCCCGCGCGTTCACGCCCTCTTCGTCTACAACTCCAATCCCGCCGCCGTCGCGCCCGACCAGACCTCCGTTGTGCGCGGCCTCTCGCGTCCCGACCTCTTCACCGTCGTCCACGAGCAGTTCTTCACCGATACCGCCGACTACGCCGACATCGTGCTGCCCGCCACCACCTTCTTCGAGCACAAAGACATTCAGGGCGCTTACGGTCACTACTACGTCCAGCTCTCTGAACAGGCCATTGCCCCGCTTGGCGAAGCTCGCCCCAATGTCTGGGTCTTCTCGCAGCTCGCCCAGCGCATTGGATTCACCGAGCCCTGCTTCCGCGATACACCCGACGACCTCATCGCCCAGGCTTTACGCGCCGAAGATCCCGAGCACCAGCATCCGTGGCTTGCAGGCATCACGGCCGATACCCTCCACGACGCCGGTGGCGCCCAGCGCCTCCGCTTTGACGGCGATTCGGACCACCGCTTCCTCCCCTTCGCCGACGGGCCCTTCGATACTCCCACGGGGCGTATTGAGTTCTACTCTGCAGCGCTGGCCGCGCAGGGTGTTGACCCCTTGCCCGCATTCGTTCCCGCGCCCGAATCCCGCCACACCGCGGAGCGCGACCGCTACCCGCTCGAGTTTCTCCCGCGCAAGGCCGACAACTACATGAACTCGACCTTCCCGAATCTCCCCGGCCATCAGCAGATGGAGTCCGCCTTCAACGGCGTTCTCGAAATCCACGCTGACGATGCTTCCACGCGCAATATTGCCGATGGCGACCTGGTCGACGTTTTTAACGACCGCGGCAGCCTGGCACTCCGCGCTCTCGTCAACGGGAGTGTTCGTCCCGGCGTCGTCGCGGCGCGGCTCAACTGGAACAAGCTCTCTGAAGGGGGTCACAACGTGAACCTCCTCACCTCGCAGCGCCTCAACGACCTCGGTGGAGGACCGACCTTTTATTCGGTCCTCGTTGACGTTCGCCGCGCTGCTGCGTCCCAACAAAGTCGAAGTGATCTTCGATAAACTGAACCCACTTTCTCCCCGACTTCATCCGTAGCAGGCGCAGTCCTGCGGGATGGGAGATGAGGATGATGTTGCGATCGACGACCTCGCCGGATTTCATCACCCACGCCGCTGCGTGCACTGTATTCCGGCCCTCGCCTGGCGCCCCCGCCTGCGCGAATCACGCTGATATAATCGCCTTTTCCCTGAGAACGGCCTGATTTTGAGCAGTGAGGGTGTGCCTATTTCTTCCGTGAACTTCTGGAGCGCTGGCTCCCCGCACGTACCATGCAGGAATCTGCGCCGGCTCCTGAGGCGCTCCGCGATTCTGCTTCTTCTCCTGGCTCCAGCTCTGCCCGCCTCCCGGCTGATCGCCCAGGCGTCTGCGGCCCCCGCCGCCAGTGACGTTGGCCAGAAGATCCTCGAGATTCGCGTCATCGGCAGCCGCCGCATTCCCAAGGAAACCATCCTCGCCCGCATGTTCAGCCACCAGAACGATGCGTACGACCCACTTACCGTCGAACGTGACTTCAACTCCCTCTGGAACACCGGCTACTTCGAAGATGTCCGCATCGAGAAAGAAGACACGGCCCAGGGCGTCATCCTCGACGTCTACGTTCGCGAGAAACCGACCATTCGCGACATTTCCTACAAGGGCCTGAGTTCCGTCACTGAATCCGATGTGCTCGATCGCTTCAAGAAGGAAAAGGTCGGCCTCTCCCAGGAAAGCCAGTACGATCCGGCTCGCATCGCCAAAGCCGTCACCGTCATCAAGGACATGCTCGCCGAGCACGGCCATCAGTTCGCCACCGTGCGGCCCGAAGTCCGAACCATCCCGCCGGCTTCCGTCCAGCTCATCTTCCAGATCAAAGAAGGCCCCACCGTCAAGGTGGGCAAGATTACCTTCGCCAACAACACCCACGTCAGCTCGCGCAATCTCCGCGAGGCCATGCGTAACCTGCGGCCCATCGGCGTCCCGCACTCCATCATCCTCGAGAACCTTTTCGCCCGCACCTACGACGCCACCAAGCTGGAAGAGGATACCGAACGCGTCCGCCAGGCCTATCGCGATCGCGGCTATCTCCGCGGCGGCCCCGTCGGCTCTGCCGAAACCAAAATCCGCAATGAGTCCGGCCTCTCCTTCTTCACCTTCCGTCCCCGCAAAGGCAAGCGCATCGACATTCACATGAATATCGATGAGGGTGAGCGCTATCGCCTGGCCGCCATCAACTTCACCGGCGTCAAGGCCGGCGTCAATGTCAAAGCTCTGCGCGGCATCTTCACCCAGAAGGACGGCGCCGTTTTCAACCTCACCGTCTTCCAGAAGGACCTCGACAATCTGCGCAAGGCTTACAGTCAGAACGGCTTCATCAACTTCAGCCCGCTGCCTGTTCCCAGTTTTGACGACGCGAAGCACACTGTGACGTGGAATATCGACATCGATGAAGGCAAGCAGTTCACCGTCTCGAGAATCGAGTTTCAGGGCAACACCGTGACCCGCGACTTCGTCATTCGCCGCGAGCTGCTTCTCCAGGAAGGCCAGGTCTACAACAGCCACCTTTGGGAGATGAGCCTGCTGCGCCTGAATCAGCTCGACTACTTCAATCCCCTGAAGGTCGAGCAGGACTCTGAGACGCACCAGAACACTGAATCCGGGACCGTCGACCTCCTCCTTAAGGTTCAGGAGAAGGGCAAGAATTCGATTGGGCTCAATGGAGGCGTCAGCGGTTTGTCCGGCGCTTTCCTTGGTCTGAATTATCAAACCAACAACTTCCTCGGCCTCGGCGAAACGCTCAGCGTCCAGGCCAACGCCGGCAGCCTTGCGCGCAACTTGCTCTTCGCCTTCAACGAGCCGTATTTCCGCAATAAACCACTGAATATTGGGTTCCAGGTCTTCGACCGCAAGACCGACTACAACGCTTCGAAGAGCTATTCGCTTTCCGGCACCGCGACGGGCAACGAAAGCTCCGCGGTTTCGTCGCTGCTGCAGAATTACAACCAGGGTCAGAAGGGGTTCAACCTCTCCGTTAGCTACCCGACCCGCCGTTTCAGCCTTTTCGGTTTCTCACGTGTCGGAGCGACCTACGCCTGGGACAGTTCCTCGGTCCGCGCCTTCAGTCAGGCGTCCAGCAACCTGTTCCAGACCCTCGCTTTCCGCAGCGGTATTCAGGGAACCAACGCGCTGGAAGGCATCGTCACCAGCTCGGCGATGTTCAGCTATAACTCCAGCAACGTCTCCAGCAACTACCTGCCGCACACCGGCCAGTCCCTCTCCGCTACCGTGCAGCTTGCCGGTATCTGGGGCAGCGTCCGCTATGTTCGCCCGGTCGTTGAATACAAACGCTTCACGCCCATGAAGGGCCTCTGGTTCAACCCGGCTGGCCGCAATACGCTGGGCATGCGCGTGCAGGCGATTTACATCACCGGCTTCAGCGGCGATGTCGCACCGCCTTTCGATCGCCCATCGGCCGGCGGTGAATCCGACATCCGCGGGTTTGACGTTCGCACCATCACCCCCTATGGGTTCGTGCCCACGCGCGTTCAGTTCGCACTCACCAATCCGGATGGCTCTGTCGTCCCGCGCGATCCCACCAACCCCAGCCTCGGTCCCATCGAGATCCCGCTGCCGGTCTACGGCATCGCGACCATCGGTGGCGACGCCAGCTTCACCGCCAACCTGCAATACATGATCCCGATTTACGGGCACACAGTAGGCTTCAACTTCTTCAACGACTTCGGCATGGATATGGCCCTCAGCAAGGACCAGCTCCGCCAGAGCCCCGAAGGAATCGACGCGCTCAACTCGCCGCTCTATGGCTGCCCCAACTACGTCAACGGGACCTGCCAGGGCGGTCAGCGCATCAGCTTCAGCCATACCATCGATCCGATTCCGGGCACCAACTATGTTCCGCGCGACTCCGCTGGCGGCGAGCTCGACATCATGATGCCCATCATCAACGCGCCGTTCCGCGTCTACTACGCCGTCAACCCGCTCAAGCTCTTCACCACGTTCTCGCGGACGAATCTCATCACCCGCAGCATGTTCCCGGCAGGTGGCGCAGGCGACTTCTCCTACGCTGAGGCCAACGAGCTCTACAACGGCCTCTACGTCCTGCGCGAGCCCAGCAAGACCTTCCGTTTGACGGTGGCGACGACGTTCTAAGTACAGGTCACAGGTGACCGGTCACGGGTTTCAAGTGACCGGTTACACGTCACAGAAATGTACCGTCGATCGGGCGCATTTCCTCCAACCCGTATCTCTTGTGTCGCGTGTCGTTTCTTCTGTAACCCGCAACCCGTCACCTGTTCCCTGCTGCCCTGTACCCTGCACCCTGTTTCGTTTGACGACCCCTTTCTCCGGCCCTATAATTTGCCCAGGTTCCTGAGAAAATCTCTCTGTCCGCGTCTTGCATCGCCGGGTGAGATTCGAGGCCCGGTCCCGCTCCTGTAGTTTCGAGGAACCGGAATCATTGAGAGCGAGGATTGCGGGTCAAGCCACCCAGGAAACCGAAGGAGTTCTTGAATTCCATGAAGCGTTCGTTGTCACTCGTTTGCCTGCTTGCGTCCGGATTGGGCGCCGCAGCCCTTGCCCAGGCCGCTGCTCCCGCCAAGTCGGATCCAGCCCCCTCTTCCGCGGTCGCCGCTACCGGCACCACCAAAATCGCCATCATCCAGTTCTCCGGCGCCGTAACCCAAACCAATGAGTTTCAGCGCGACATCGCCGACCTGCGGAAAAAGTACGGCCCCCAGGAAGCGAAGCTGCAGTCGGATAACCAGGAAATCGAGACCCTGAAGAAACAGCTCCAGGACGGCGGCGCCACCCTCAGTGACGTCGACCGCGAAACCAAGACTCGTACCCTCGACGAAAAGACCAAACAGCTTCAGCGCGCTGCCCAGGATCTGCAGGGCAACGAGCAGCAGGACGGTCAGGAGACCTTTAACCAGGTCGCCGGCAAGGTCGGCGAAGTCATGGTGTCCTTCGCGCAGGGGCAAGGCTTCAGTCTCGTTCTCGACGCCAGCCAGCAGAACAGTACGGTCCTCTGGGCCATGCCGAGCACTGATATCACCAAAGCCGTAATCGAAGCCTACAATGCCAAGTCCGGCGTTCCGGCTCCTGCAGCGCCTGTGCCATCTGCGCCTGCTCCGCGTTCCACGCCGAACACTCCGCGCACCACGCAGCCTCATCAGTAATTCTCGCGAAAACGCGGCCTTCTCCCTGAGGGAAGGCCGCGCTTTACTTCGCAGCATTCGGCTGTGGAAATTTCTGTGGAAGATTCCCGGTTACGAAAGTCTTTACTCCTTCGATATCCCGCTGTTCTTCATTCAGAACTCCGTCAGCGCGCCCATCCGCCAATCCTTCAATGGTTTAACCGCGTGCGTGAGGGTTACTGACCTTGGTAATCCCAATTTGTGCAACCAATCCTGTTTTCCACAAATCGGTTGAATACCCGGTGAATCCGGCATGTCCTTTTCCATCCAAAACCCGCTTCTTTATTGGATGATCCCGCGCTTCGACCCCTCGACAAACTCCACCAGATACCGCACATCCTCGGATGTCATCCCCTCCGCGCGCAGTTTCTCCACCGCCTGAGCTGTGTTGAGCTTCGCCGCCAGCAAAGTCCGGAAGGCATGGTGCAGCGCCCGCAGCCTTGGGCGATCAAATCCCCGGCGCTCGAGGCCAATCTTGTTCATCCCATACGCGTGGGCTTCGCGCGTCGCTGATGTCAGTGAAAAGGGCAGCACATCCTGCGTCACCACCGTCCCGCCCCCGATATAGGCGTACTTGCCCACCCTGCAGAACTGGTGGATCGGCGAGAGAGCGCCGACCGTGACATAGTCCTCCACGATCACATGTCCGGCCAGCGTTGCGTTGTTCGCCAGAATGCAGTGGTCGCCGATCACGCTGTCGTGGCCTATGTGTACATACGCCATCAGCAGACAGCTGCTGCCTACCCGCGTCATCCCGCCACCGCCCACCGTGCCTCGCGAAATTGTGACGCACTCGCGAATCGTATTCTCGTCGCCCAGCGTGACCCCGGTGACTTCGCCCTTGTACTTCAGATCCTGCGGCGCAACCCCGACACATGCGAACGGCGAAAACCGGTTCCTCGCCCCTGCGGTCAGATGCCCGTCGAGGACCACATGCGAGATCAACTCGCACTCTTCGCCGAGCACGACATGTTCGCCCACCGTGCACCACGGCCCCACTGAGCACGATTCCGGAACGACTGCACCCGGCGCAATAATCGCGGTTGGATGAACACTCACTTCTGATGCACCGATTCGTTCAATTTATTCCGCCACCGATCCGGGCGCGCCGCTACTCTCAGCATCTGTGCTCGGTGCCGGCGCCGCTTCAGGGCTGCGCGGAACCAGCGCGCACATCACAACCGCCTCGCAGGCCAGCTTGCCGTCTACAGTCGCCCTGCCTTCCATCTTCGCCACCCGCGGTTTCCACGTGAGCACGGTCACCTCAATCCGCAACTGATCGCCCGGCACCACCGGCTTGCGAAACTTCGCCCGCTCGATGCTGGTGAACACCATCAGCTTTTTGTCCCGGTCCGGAACTTCGGGCATCAACAGCACGCCGCCTGTCTGCGCAATCGCCTCCACCACCAACGCCCCCGGCATAATCGGATATCCCGGAAAATGGCCCTGGAAAAACGGCTCATTGATGGTGACGTTCTTGATCGCGACAATTCGCTTCTTTCGCTCGATCTCGACTACTCGGTCGATCAGCAGAAACGGATAGCGGTGCGGCAAAATGCTCATGATCTCGGTGATCTCGAGCACCTGCCGCCCTTCCAAAATGCAGTCGGAGTTTTCCATTGGTGGCAAGCGCAAATTATAACCGTCCAGCATTGCACAAAGCGGCCAGCTCCCAGCTAACGCAACGCCAGCAAAGCCATCCCCAACGCCACCGGCATCGCCACCAATCCCACTTTCAAAAACTCCCAGCCCGTAATCTCGGCCCCCTCCCGGCGTAACGCAATCAACCACAGGATCGTCGCCAGCGATCCGGTTACCGATAAATTCGGCCCGAGGTCCACGCCGATCAACAACGCGTGCGCCAGCAGCCCGTGCTGCCCCATCTCCCGCAATCCCGTTCCCCCCGCCAACCCCGCCGGCAGATTGTTGGTCACGTTGCAGAGGACGGCAATCCCAAATCCCCCGCAGAATTTCTCCACCCCATCCGGCGCAGCGGCCAACCAGGCGAGCCCTGCCCGCGTCAGACGCATCATTCCAGCGCGGTTCAGAGCCTCCACAATCATGAAAAGTCCCGCCACCAGCGGAATCACGCTCCAGGCCACATTGCGCATCGCATTCTTCGGCGCGCTCCGGTCCCTCGTCGCGACCAGCGCCATCGCCACCACGCCTGCACCGAATGTCGGCGCACCCAGCGGAACATCCATCGCCGACGCCACCAGCAGCCCCGTCGCCGCAATCCCAATGCCCACCAGCGCCAGCCATCCCGCACCCCCCAGCCGATACGGCTTGCCCACGGGCGCCGCTTTTCCCGCCAGCGCCTTCCGCGACAGCAGCCGCAGGCACACAAACGTCGCCGCCACCGCCGCTACCGACGGCAGCAGAAACATCTGCAGCCACACCGCGAGGCGCGGCAGCTGGGTTCCGTAGACCACCAGGTTCGCTGGATTCGCAATCGGCAGCAGGAAACTCGCCGCATTCGCGATCAGCGCGCACGCCAGCAGATGCGGCCGCGGCTCCACCTTCGCCCGACGCACCGCCGCCAGCACTGCCGGCGTTAGTACTACCGCGGTCGCGTCATTCGACAGCAGCGCCGTCACCGCGATCCCCACGCCATAGACCCAGACAAACAACCGCCCCGCCGACCCGCGCGCGTGGTGCACCGCAATGTCTGCAACCCAATCGAAGACGCCCTCTTCCCGCGCCAACTCCGCCAACAGCATCATGCCGGTCAGAAACAGATACACATCCACGCCCTCGCGGATCGCGTGCACGGCCCCGCTAAGCGGCAGCAGTCGCGTCGCCACCAGCAGCACGGCCCCGCCGCAAATCCACACCCACTCCGCCAATCCGCGCGGGCGCACCAGCATCAACGCGAGGCTGCCAAGGGCGATAACCCAAATCAGGACGTCTGACATTTCGGTAATAAATGAGGGACGAATACTGCGAGACAGTTGGATGCTCTCGCATTACACTAAATCCGGCTTACCCCAGATAGTCCTTGTTTTCGATCTGGCGCATACGACGTCAGACACTTGGAGTCACAGAATGCCCGCATCCGAACGGCTCTATTACGCCGATCCGTTCCTTCGATCGTTCCCCGCTGCCGTCGCCGACGTTCGCGAACTTTCCCGTGCTGAAGGCGAGTCCGTCTGGCAAATCGCCCTCGATCGCACCGCCTTTTACCCCACCAGCGGAGGCCAGCCCTTCGATACCGGCCTGCTCCGCGCCATCTCTCCTGGCGGCGCCTCCCTGGATATCCCCATCGACTCTGTAGAAGAAGACGACAACGGCCAGGTCTGGCATTTCGTCCGCAAGCCCCTCTCCATCGGCGCAAGAGTCGAAGGCCACATCGACTGGTCCCGCCGCTTCGATCACATGCAGCAGCACACCGGCCAGCATCTGCTCTCCGCCGTCTTTCTTCGCGAACTTAACGCTCCCACCGTCTCCTTCCACCTCGGCGACACCGTCTCCACCATTGACCTCTCCGGCGGCCCAGTCGCGACCCACAGTCTTGAGCGCATCGAGCGCCTGTGCAACGAAATCATCGCCGAAGATCGCCCCGTCACCATCCGGCACGTTTCCCACGCCGAAGCCGAATCCATGCTCGCCGCTGGTGAACTCCGCAAGCTTCCTGAACGCTCCGGCGATATCCGCCTCATCGAAATCGACGGCATCGACCGCAATGCCTGCGGTGGAACCCACGTCCGCTCCACCGGCCAGATCGGTGGCATGTTCCTGCGCGGCACTGAAAAAGTCAGTCGCGGCGTTCGCGTCCAGTTCGTCTGCGGCCTCCGCGCGCGTCCGCACGGCCCGTGCTGATGCAGCCATCCTCAGCCAACTCACCGCCGCGCTCTCCGCCGGAGCCGCCGATATTCCCGCCGCTGTCGAGCGCCTCAGATCCGATTCCAAAGCCGCGGCCAAAGATCGCCAGCGCCTCCGCGAAGAGCTCGCCGACTACCATGCCGCGCGCCTCGCCGTCGAAGTCCAAATCGAAAACCGCCTTCGCATCGTCGACCGCGCCTGGAAGGATCGCGACCCCGAATACTGCCGCCTCCTCGCCTCCCGTCTCACCTCCGCCGCCCCATCGACGGTCGTCCTCTTCTGCTCGGAGAACGCCGACCCCGCTTCGATTGTCCTGGCGCGCAGTCTCGACTTCACCTTCGACTGCGGCCGCCTCCTCAAAGAAGCCCTCTCGCAGCTCGGCCTCCGCGGTGGTGGCTCCGCCGACTTCGCCCAGGGCGAAGTCCCCGTGGAACTGCTTCCCGCGCTGCGCGCCTCCCTCGTTGCCGCCGTCCAAATGTCCGCCGGCGGCGACCAGCGATGACTCCCTGTCCTGAACAATCTCCCTCTCGCCTCCATTGGCGCCCCAGGGCCGTCTTACCGTAAAATCAAAAAGGTCTTTCCCGCCACTGTGGGGCTATAGCTCAGCCTGGGAGAGCGCCTCGTTCGCAACGAGGAGGTCGTCGGTTCGAGCCCGACTAGCTCCACCATTTCACTCCAGATCCGCGCAAATAAGGTCTCCTGCCTCCCGTTGCGCTGACACCCGGAATCGGCTCAAGTTCGAGCCGACCATCACGTAACGCTGACAATTGCCCTCCCATTCCCAGAAGTTAATCAATAAACTGAGTGGGCGGTTAGTATCTCTTCGACCCCGCACCATAGGAGGGACATGCGTGAACGTACTGCTATTTAAGCCAGGAACAGACCGAAGTTTTTACTACAAAGACATCGAGGGTGTGAAGATTGAAGGATCGATTCTGACCTTCCATCGCGCGAAACCGAATGGCACAAAGGTCAAAGTGATCACCAGCCTGCCGTTCAAATTACAGGAAGAAGACGACTAGACGCACTTAACAGTCGCCGGATGGGCAGTGTTAGCTACGCCCCCATGTCTATAACTTGGGTCACATACGGAAGTTGCAATATCTATAGACAAAAGAGTCATTTGTCGGGTTACACTGTCCCCCGACAATGATTGAGGCTATCGGCGGGTTCCTGCAGCACAACTTGATCGTCCTGTTGGCTGTAGTCCTGGTGCCGATGAAGCTGGCAATCCTCCGCATTTGCGGGGACCATGAGGCTCAACGGGCGGCATTCGTTTCCATCCCCGAAGACCTCGTTTACGTCTCTCTGGGCCTTATTTTGGGCGACTTCGCGACCGAGCAGGGAGCTTTCCGAAAATGGTACCGCAACTCCTCACACGTACCGATGAATCTCGCCGTCGTCGTGGGCCTCGGAGTCGGCGTGGCGATCATAGTTCATGTGCTGGCGAAGTACACCAACGATCAGCTGAAAACGTGGCGCGCCGCCTCGAATGTCGCTCTCCGGAAACCCGATGCGCACCCGGCACAGGGGGACCTCGGCCTCAGCCATACCTTGGATTCCAACGTACTGCGGATACAAATTCGCCACGTCGCAGGCTTTTCGATCCTTTATCTTCTGCAACTTGGCGTAACGGTCTGGTGGCTGTCTTGGATCGCCCGTGTTTTGGCTAACGTGCAGTGAAGTGTGAGAATCTAATAGACAAAGGGAGGTAAGCCAAAATGAGTCATATGCTGGTGGATACGGCAGTTGTGCTCATTCTCTTCGGCTTCGGTATAGGCTGGACCGTCTTCCGTTACGGGAAGCGCGACCGCTTGGTGTTTGCCGTCGTCGCTATCCTCTCCCCGGCAATCGCTATCTTCGCAGCCGTGATCGTCTTCTTCAAGTTGGCTGCAGGACGTGCGCCTCAAATCGGTCCTTGCCCGGATGGGCTGGAGGAGGCCGAGTTCATGGTTGAGGAACAGCGCCAAAAGATGTTCGGTGGAGACCTTCGCCCACCAATGTATTCGAAAAGCTGGCAACGTGCGTACGAACTGGAACTCCAACGAGACGCCGCAAAAGTGCAGCGGATCGCGCAGCGGGTCTTCATTCAGGCTGCCTAACGGATGCGGAGTTCGAGCGCCGCGACGGCGACCCGTGAGAGTTAGCGCCGATCAATAACCCGATGCGTCTTCCCGTCAGCCCCCCGCTCGAACCCATGCTTTCAAAACGAATCGACAGGCTCCCAGCAGGGCCTGAGTGGATCTATGAGCCGAAATGGGATGGCTTCCGAACGCTCGTCTTTCGCGACGGAGACGAGCTTCTCATCCAGAGCCGAGACGAAAAGTCGCTGAATCGCTATTTCCCCGAGCTAATCGACCCGCTGCTGCAACAGCTTCCTCAGCAGTGCGTCCTCGACGGCGAAATCGTGATCGCTGGCAACGGCACGCTGGATTTTGATGCACTCCAGCTGCGCATTCATCCGGCGGCATCGCGGGTGAAACTGCTCAGCCAGCAGATCCCCGCATCCGTTGTGTTCTTCGACCTGCTCGCGGAAGGCACCCACGACTGGAAAGAGAAGCCCTTTGGCGAGCGGCGCAGCCAACTGGAAACAATCCTCTCCAACGCAAAGCCTCCCCTTCACATCACGCCAGCCACCGATGACCCTGCGCGTGCGCGTGACTGGTTCGGCCGCTTCGAAGGCGCCGGTCTCGACGGTGTCATGGCCAAATCGAAGCAGAACCTCTACGAACCCGGCAAGCGCACCATGTTCAAGGTCAAACATGAACGCGACTGCGACTGCGTCGTCGCGGGCTTTCGCTGGTATCGCAAAGGAGACCGGCCGGCAGTTGGGTCCCTGCTGCTCGGCCTTTATAACAAGGGCGCCTTGCAGCACGTGGGCGTCTGCGGCAGTTTTCCGATGGAGGAGCGCTACGAGCTGGTTTCGTACCTCGAACCGTTTCGCAAGAACGCGGTGGCGAACCATCCATGGGCGGACAAAGATCCGGAGGCCGAAGAATCGAATGCCTCGCAGCGCAGGCCAGGGGGTCAAAGTCGCTGGAGCCAGGGCAAGGACCTGTCCTGGGAGCCTCTGCGTCTGGAACTCGTGGCCGAAGTTGCCTACGAACACATGCAGAGCGGCCGATTCCGCCACATGGCCCAGTTCCGCAGATGGCGTCTGGACAAGAAGCCTGAGGACTGCACCTTCGAACAATTGGAAGTCGTGCCGCCCGAAGAACTGAAAGAAATATTTCCGCAGAATCGCTGAGCGGAATTACCCCTTCGGCTCGGTCCGCTTAGCTCTGGAACGCCGCATGCCCCGCGTCGGATCATCATCCGGATCCGGCGTCTCCTGCGCCGGACGAAGTTCTTCAGGAACATGGCGCAGGTTCACCCGGATTCGGGTCCAGGTGGAAGACCTGCCGCGCATCGAATCCACCAGTACATCGTCTGCAGCCAGGTATTCCGCTGCCTTGGCGTGCTCCATCTTCCATCGCTCCAGCCCTGCCAGCGCAGCGTCTTTGTCCGGCGAATTCGCCACGATCACCAGCGGCATCTTCGTCCGCGTCGCCTGCTTCCGCCGTGATGGTGCCACCCGGGGCGCTTCCCCCTCCATCTTGCGGAAGTGAGGCGGCCAGGGAGCGTCGCCCAAACCTACTGCTTCGTCTCTCGCGGCCAGTTCGAGAAGCTTCTCCAGCGATCCAGCGCTCGAGTCCATCGCAGCGTGCGGGTCGCCGATCGCAGCAAAGCGCCGCGGTACGGTCAGCACCGTGAAATCTCCCGCATCGCAGTCCGGAACCTCGTCCCATCGCAGCGGCGTCGACACCCGCGCGTCCGGCGTGGGCCGAACAGAATAGGCCGAGGCTGTGGTTCGATCTTTTGCATTCTGGTTGTAGTCGAGGAATACGCCGTGCCGCTCCTCTTTCCACCAGCGCGAAGTCGCCAGTTGAGGGATACGCCGTTCAACCTCACGCGATAAGGCCAGCGCCGCGCGGCGGACCTGCTCAAAGGTCCATCGTTGCTGGATGCGGATGTTGATGTGCATGCCGCGGGAGCCGCTGGTCTTCGGCCAGCCGCGAAGCCCCAGTTCATCGAGGAAGGCGTTTACCTCCAAAGCAACTTTGCGGACATCATCCCAGCCCACTCCTGGACCAGGATCCAGATCGATCCTCAGTTCGTCAGGATGATCGAGGTCATCCGCGCGCACCGCATGTGGATGCAGCTCAATGCAGCCCAGATTGACGATCCATGCAAGTCCTCCTGCGTCGTCCAAAACGACTTCTTCGGCCGTTCTTCCCGAAGGGAAGGAGAGAGTGACGGTACGCAGCCAGGAGGGACGTTGCTCGGGGGCGCGTTTCTGATAGAACGCCTCTCCTTCGGCTCCATGCACGAATCGCTTGAGAACAATCGGACGGTTTTGAACTCCCGCCAGCGCCCCCGCCGCCACCGACAGGTAGTACTGGACCAGCTCGAGCTTGGTCAGCCTGACAGCTTTTGAGAAGTACAGCTTGTCCGGATGCGTGACCTGGATCTCACGACCGTCAATCGAAAGGATCTCGCTCGATTCGTGTTTCATCGCTCAGGACAACTTCACAAAGACACTAAATCCAACTAAGTTTGCAATGCCACCAGTGTTCGTCACGGTAGCATAGGCCGGAGGAATCCACGATGAGCAAGGGCCGTCTCGAAGCCTTCAGTGACGGAGTCTTCGCAGTCATCATCACCATTATGGTGCTGGAGATGAAGGTGCCCGCGCAAACCACCTTCGCGGCTCTGCGTTCCGTCTTTCCTGTCTTTCTCACCTACGTGATCAGCTTCGTCTACGTGGGCATCTACTGGAACAACCACCATCATCTCCTGTACGCCTCCGAACGCGTCAGCGGCGCCATTCTCTGGGCCAACCTCCACCTTCTGTTCTGGTTGTCGCTCGTTCCCTTCGCCACGGCTTGGGTGGGCATGGACGTCAATGCACCCACGCCCATCGCGCTCTATGGAGTTGTCCTCCTCTGCGCCGGCGTTGCCTACTACATCCTCGAACAGTTACTCATCCGCCGCCACGGTGAAGATTCCACGCTCGCCATGGCCGTAGGAAGCGACCGCAAAGGCCTGATGAGCGTCGCGTGTTACGCCATTGCCATCCCGCTCGCCTTTGCGCACCCTCGCATAGCCTGCAGTCTCTATGTCCTCGTCGCAGTGATGTGGCTCATCCCCGACCGGCGCATTGAAAAGCACCTCCGCGACTGACCAATCACGGGAGCGCCACCGGCTGCACGTACGCCCCATCGCCCGCAGAATCCCACACCGAGAACCGTACCCACTTCTTCCCGGTCGCGTCGAATGGAATCCTAAACGTCTTCGTCCCAAACGGCGCCGTGTCGGTCAGACTGATCGTCTTCCGCTCCACCGCCTTCCCATCGCTCCACACCAGTTCCGCAAACTCCAGCGGAAACGTGTACTCCACCGTTGCTGTGTAGAACCGTTGCGCGCCCGTCCCCTCCACACCCCAGTTGTGGAACAGCACCTCGCCCGTCGTCCCGAAGAAATTCCCCGCGCGCATCCCTTCCACCACCGGCGCCCAGCTCTCGTCATACCGCGGCACCCGATCGAGCTTCAGATAATTCACCGTCAGCTGCGGATACGTCTCGTCGCTCGGCCACTTCGTATACGTATCGCCCTCGGCGATCATGAACTTCGGCTTCGGCGCCCAGTTGCTCATGTCATCGCCCGTGCCGAAACACCGCACCGGACACAGCTCCTTCTCCGACAAGTCCACCGGCAGCGACTCCCACGACGCACCGATGAACCGGTCGCTCAGAAAGAAATCCTTATCCTTGTACGCCTCCGGATACCCCTCGGAATTCTTCGTCCTCGGATGCGCAGTCCACAAGATCCCCTGCTCGCGATTTACGAACTGCAGCACGTCCTCGGGCGACCCCAGGTGATACATATGCCCGTATTCCGGATCGTTTCCCTCAAACGACTGATCCGCAGGCCGCGGCTCCGCATGCGTGAAGTACACCGGCTTTGGCGTCATCAGATACCAGTGCCCGCCCAGGAACGAATTCACTTCCTCCGCCGGAATCACCAGGAAGTCTTTGTCCGACATCCGCGCCGCCGCATCGAAGTACACCCTCTCCTCCGGCAGGCGCTTCGGTCCGGGATCCTTCGGATCCGAGTCGTCGTGAAAATCCCCGAGATACAAAATGTTCACACCCAGCGACCGAAACACCGACATCGCATCGATCCGGTAATCCACGTCGTTCCGATCCCGCAGCTGCTCGTTCACATCCAGATGAAAATGCCCTGTCAGCACCTTGTACCCCGGCACCGGCTTAAACACATCGCCATGCGTGTACCGCAGCACCGACTCCTGTGTGCTCCGGTCTCCACGCGGGCTCAGATAGTAGTACACCGCCATGTGCTGCTCGGTCCCCGGCGGCGCGTTATACAGCGCGAAGTTCTCCCACTGCTCCTCGGAAATATCCGAGCGCCGCTTCCATTCCGCATCCGTTACGCCCCACGGAACATACCCCTCGCCGCGCTCCGGCTGCATCACGCCCAGCGAAAACGAATCCGCCGCGTCCTTGCGGTAATACACATAGCCCAAATTCACCTCGTTTTCGCGCGCAAAGAAAAACTTGTGCGGCGGCGGGAAAATCCCCAGCGACCCCTTCCCCGCATCCAGAATCTCCAGCCGGTTGCGCGCCCGCAGATTCACCACGCCGGTGTTCACCGCGCCGCCGAACGCATAGCTCTGCCATGCTCGAGCCGTGTCGCGCCACGCCAGTTCCGTTCCGTCCGCGATATGAAATCCCTTCAGCCCCGCCTTGTAGATGTACGCCACCGACGACTCCTGCGTTGCCGCCACAGCCTCCTGCCGGAGCAGGTTCGATCCCTTGTAGACCGTAAACCGCACATCGCCCGCGAAGATTCCCAGCATCAGCCCGTTGAACGTCACGCTCACCCGATCGCCATCGCTCGCCAGCTTGCATGCCGTCGCCGCGTAGCTCGACGTCCCCCGCCGGATCTCCTCCTCGTGGCGAGGCAAATCCGTAGTGTGACCCTTCTTTCCCGGAACCACCAGCGGCGCGTCCCAGAACGTGTTCCACTTCCGCTTCTCTTCCTCTTCCGGCGAGTCGATGCCTAGCTGCTTGAGATTGCCGACCTGTTGCGGAGAGATGCGCCGCCGCCCCGTAGTCACCTGGAATTCCGGAGTCAGATCGCTGCCCAGAACCACCCATGCGCCCCCCGTGGTCCGTGCTGCCAACTCGCGCACGACCGGCTTCCCATCCTGCAAGGCAAAGCTCGCCCGCAGTTGCTCATTCCCCTCACCCGGCCACGTCAGCGTCACGCCGCCGGCACTCGTCTCGGCAGAAATCCCATTCACCGGCCGATAACCGCTACGCTCGCACCCACTCGTCCTCTGCGCCCACACCGGCCCCGCAATCAGCAAAACCAAACCCCAGCACACAACTCCAACCTTGCACCGCATCGCCAACCCTCCTGCCGCTGCCCGATGATCTTAACTGTTCAGGCGCGCAGAGGTCAGACCTCATCCCGCTATGCCGTACTTCTCGTTTAAAAACCTCTGCACCCGTGCCGGCAGTACCGCTGCAATCTCCTGCCACGTCACCAGACCCAGCCGCGTCCGCAGCGCCGCATCCTTCACCGCCAGCATCACCTCAAACCAGCGCTCCGTCAGATCCGGCCGCCGTCCGTCGCAGACCACCCCAAACAACCCGCCGCCTGCATGCGCCGCCAGCACACAACGAATCAGCTGATACGACCGCACCACTCCATCCACCACGGGCAGACGTTCCGCATCGAAGACTTCTTCCAGGTCTCGATACCGCTCCACCAACCGCACAGGCGCCCGTTGAAAATCCCCCTCCGTCAGCTTCGCCTCCACCAGCAGCCCACCAACCCGCATGTCCATTTCGGTGCGATCGCTTCGCCCGTTCTTCAACGGAATCTCCGGCCGAAATCCAAATTCCGGCCGCAACCCCGTTTCGATACCCAGCAACGCGCACACCCGCGCATTCCGCAAAACGCCCGGATAACAAAACACATTCATCAACAGCGCATCCGAGCTGCTCGCGCACTCCAGTTCATAGCGCTTGCGGTCTCCGGCCCGCGGAACGTACCGGCTCGCCGTATAGCTCTTCGTCAGCCTCTGCTTCCACTGCGGATTCGCCAGAATCCGGGCGTACGAAGCGGCCAGAAAATTCCCATGCCCGCCACCGTCTCCCTCACAAAAAATCACACTCTGCGACGATCCATAGGAAACCTCGCGCTCGCCCTCTTCACCACGCTCGAGGTTCCGCGCGCTGATCTCCTGCCGCAACTGCGTCGAACTCAGTGCCCGCCTCTCCGCCGCAATCCTGCCCATCGTTTCCCCAGACTACCAATCACCTGCGATCCCCTTCTCACCGGACTAAAATGAAGCTTCGGACCTCGCATGATCACCGCAGCTCCCATCTCCGCGACAACCCGCCCCCCCGCGGCTCTGCGCCGATTCGCTTGGGGTGTGCTCGCTTACAACGTCGCGGTCATTGTCTGGGGATCCGCGGTTCGCGCCACCGGCTCCGGCGCCGGCTGCGGCAACCACTGGCCGCTCTGCAACGGCACCGTCGTTCAGCATCACCCCGCGATCACAACCCTCATCGAGCTTGCCCACCGCGCCACCAGCGGCATCGATCTCCTCTGCGTCCTCGCCCTGCTTTTCTGGACCTTCTTCTCCGCGCCGCGCCGCCACCTTGCTCGCGCTTTCGCCGTCACCGTTCTCGTGCTCACACTCAACGAAGCGCTGCTCGGCGCGCTCCTCGTCCTGCTCGGGCACACCGCCAACGACCGCTCTCCCTCCCGCGCCGTTTACCTCGGCCTTCACCTCACCAACACCCTTCTTCTCCTCGCAGCACTGGCGCTCACTGCGCACTTCCTTTCGCGTCGCGACGGTGCCACGCGCGGCAGCGTCAAGGTTGTCGCGCCCCGTCTGGCCCTCACCGGTCTCATCGCAACCCTCATCGTCGGCGTCACCGGTTCCCTCGCCGCACTCGGCGACACACTCTACCCCGCGCACAATCTCCTCAGCGCTATCGCGCAGGATTTCTCGCCCGGCAGTTCCTGGCTTCTCCAGATTCGCTGGCTGCACCCCACCATCAGCCTCATCGCCGGCGCCATCATCGTCTGGCTCATCGTCCGCAGCCTCCGCAGTCCTGCCGACCGTTCACTGGCCTTCGGAGTCCTGGCGCTTCTCGCCCTGCAGTACCTCCTCGGCGTGGCCGACCTCCTTCTGCTCGCGCCCACCTCGATGCAGATGGCCCACCTCTTCGGCGCCGACCTTCTCTGGATCGCCCTCGTCATCCTCGCTGCGCGCACTTGTCTCCCGCCGACCGAGCCCGCGTCCACTCGCTAGCTTCGAACGCGGCCATCCCCGAACACACTGACCAGCACGAGTACCGCAGTCAGCTCAATATTTTCCGCCCCACGCGTGGTTGCCGGTCCCCCCGACGGAAAAATACCGCAGCGTCGGGTCTTCACGGTCACCTCAGCCGTCTCCACAGCATCAGTTGATTGTCCTCCCAAGACGCCGGAGATTCTCCGTGATCTCCGGTGTCCTTTTGTCCGCGCGATCCCCTCGCAATTTCCAGGGACACTCCCGGAAACTGTCACACCTCTCCCGCCTGCCGGCTCTTCCCGCCCTACGCTGGATCTGTTGTTACGGAGATCCCATGCCACGCTTTCTCTGTTGCTTCCTGCTTCTCCTGCCGTCACTCCCGGCATTCGCCGCAACCCCTGGCCCCGACGTCGTCTATGTCGGTGGAACCATCGCCACTCCGGTCACCTCAACCTCCGGCGTCCTCGATCTCTCTTCGCAGGACGCGCTGCTCTTCAAAACCTCCGCAGGCAACATCACTGTTCCGTGGACATCGATCCAGTCCTGGACAAGCTACTCGCAGACCACGCACCACATCGGTGTACTTCCGGCGATTGCCGTCGGCCTCGTCCGCAAGCGGCAGCGCTCCCACTTTCTGCGCATCGCATGGAAAGATGAGCGCAAGAGTGACCAGGGCGTCCTCTTCGAAATCCCCAAGCAGATGCCCGCAGTCGTCGAAACTGCGCTGAATGTGCGCGCGCCCACGAAAAAGCAATTTCTCCCGCAGCAATCAGGAGACTGAGGTCCCTGGCTCCGGTGCCGGCGGTTGACTCTTCACCCACACCCGCGAAATCGCCCGCAACACCGCCTTCGCCTGCGCCTTCCCGTCCTCACCCGCAAACACAATCTCCCCCACCCGCTTCGCCCGCGGCCGGTAGTACCACCGGCTGAACAGACACAGATAATCAGCCGCCTCCCCAGGGCGGCTTTTCGTTCGCGCGCCACGCCTCTGTTCCGTCGGCGCGATCTCAGCCAGCGCTGCTTCCAGCCGCTGTTCCAACTCATCCCGCGCCACCACCGTCACCGTAGTCGCATCCAGCGGAACCGCCTCCGTCCATGAGACTGGCTGCACAAACAGCGACGACGACCCCGCCGCCTCATTCGGATGCCGCATCCCCGCCACCGAAAAAAGCGCCGGCCCGCACAACGTACCCCTCCGCAGCAGGAATAACGCCACGTGTTCCGGTTCGGCCGACGCCTGTACGATTACGCCGTCCAGATGCGCCAGCGCACGCACGACCTCCGGAGTCTCCCCCGCCACCGTCTCCGCCTTCACTAGCCTCGCGTGAATCTCCGCAGCCCGCTCGAACTCCATCAGCCCCGAAGCGTCGTCGCGCTCCTTCTTCAGCGCGTCCACCAGACTGTCTCCTCGCGTCCGCAGAAAAGCACGCACCGCCGCAGACTCCTCCGCGTAGCGCTCATCCGAACACCCCTTGAAGCACGGCGCCAGGCACTTCTTCATTTCCGAGTAGACACAACCCGGAAACGCCGGATCAGGATTGAGATCATCGACGCACCGCCGCAGTTTGAAGAGATCCAACATGCCCTCCAGAAAGCGCTCCGCCGTCACGCGCGAAGGAAATGGCCCGTAGAGGTCCTCCATCCCCGCTTTTGTAACTCGGTTGGTTACATAAACTCGTGGATAAGCATTCTCCACCGTCATCCGCAGGAGCGCGGGCGGCCGCAGATGCAGCCTCTTCCGCGCGCGTTCGCAGAACACCGCCCACGACGCTTCATACAGCCGCAGCAGCGCCTCGAAATCCGATCCCGTCAGCGCGTATTCGATCCGCGCCACCCGCCCCGCCAGCTGCAGCCTCTTCGTCTGGTCCGGCCGCGCGTCCAGCAGTCTGCGCATGCGCCGCCGCAGATTTGGCGTCCGACTTACATACGGCTCGGCCCGCTCATCTTCTGCAAACAGCGCAAACACGCCCGCCGCCGCCGGAATCCGCTCCCATTCCGGCTCCGCCGCGTTAAACGGGATTTGATTCGGAAACATTCGCCGATTCCCAGGACTATACAGGCATGATTTGCGCTAAAGCGCGCACCAACTCCGCTTTCTGTACCCTGCACCCTGTACCCTGTTCCTCACGCCCCTGCGATCGTCATCCCATCCACCCGCAGCGTCGGCGCCGCCGTCGATCCGCGAAACACCAGATCACTCCCGATCGCGGTAACGTTCCGCAGCATCTCTTTCAAATTCCCCGCAATCGTGATCTCGTGCACCGGATACGCGAGCTCGCCATTCTCGATCCATAGTCCGGCCGCGCCCCGCGAATAATCACCCGTCACCAGATTCACGCCCTGCCCCAACATCCGCGTCACATAAAGCCCGCGCTCCACGCCGCGAATAATCTCTTCCGCCGGCAACGATCCCGCTTCGAGAAACAGATTCCCCGCATCCAGATACGGATTTCCCGCCAGCCCCCGCCCCGCGTTCCCTGTGCTCTTCATCCCCAGCTTTTTTCCCGCATAGGTGTTCAGAATGTAGTTCGTCAACACGCCTCGCTCGACGATCACCGTCCGCCTGCTCGGCAGCCCTTCTGCATCAAACGGCGACGTCCCGAATCCTCCCGGCATCGTTCCGTCGTCGACCACAGTCACCGTCTCTGCCGCGACCGGCTCGCCCAGCTGGCCTGCAAAGATCGACGCTCCGCGGTAGATCGCATCGCCCGCCGCCGCGTCGAACACCGCGCCCACCAGCCCTCGCGCGACCTCCGGCGCAAAAATTACCGGAGCCTCCTGGGTGGGCACCCGCCGGGCGTCCAGCATGCGTAATGTTCGCCGCGCTGCCTCGCGCCCTACGTCCTCTGGCTGCTCCAGATTCCTAAACGACCGCGCCTGCGAATACCAATAATCCCGCTGCATCTCGCCGTTCCCGCCCTGCGCAATCGGACTCACCGCAATCGAGCAGTACGAGGACTGATACTCGCCCACAAATCCGCGCGAGTTGGCAAACACCCGACGCCCCGTCGTCGCGTCGAAGCTCGCCCCGTCGCTGTTCACGAGCCGCGTATCGGCGCTCATCGCCGCGGCTTCAGCGCGTCGCGCCCACGCAATCCGTTCCTCTATCGGCAGCGAGTACACATCCTCGTGATACAGCCCCAGTTCCCCGCTCAGCTTGCCGAACTCGCTTTCTTCCGCAAGCCCGGCAAATGGATCCACCGACGTCACCTGCGCCAGACCCACCGCCCCCTGCACCAGGTACTCGATCCCATCCGGAGTAAAGTCGCTGGACGATGTGCTTGCGACCCGGTACCCGCCATCTGCCTTCATCAGCACCCGCAGCCCCACGCCGCGCGAGCCCGATTCCTTCAGCGTCTCCACCTCACCCATTCGCACCGTAGTCGAAAATTCGTCGCCCTGCCGGATCGTCACCTCAGCATCCGACGCTCCGCTCAGCCGCGCCCGCGCCACAACAAACTCCGCCAGCTCCTGCAGATTGGTTTGCGTCTCGACAACGGCGCTCATTCCATCCCCTGACCTACCCGCAAAACACTTTCCTCATTCGGTTCGATCGGGTTGGTAGCTAGTTTCCGTACGCCGTCGAAGCAGTCCCCCAGCGAACACCCTGGATTCTTCTTCTTGTGCTCCGCGCGATTCGGCTTCGCATCGTCTGCCGATCGCCGATATAAACCAACGGCGCCCTTGCACTCCGGGCAGCGCATGCGCGGCTCCGCGATCTTCAATGCTTCATCGGCTGAAATCGTCTGCCATGCGTAGCGGCGCGATCCGTCTGCCGTCGAGATGAATTGTTTGACGTCTACTTCCAGTAAGGCCATATCACTCTCTCCAATCGCTCCCGACAAGCCTACCGCCCCGTGCCCCCCACCGTCATCCGGTCCAGCTTCACCGTTGGCATCCCCACCCCCACCGGCACGCTCTGCCCGTCTTTCCCGCAGGTCCCGATCCCCTCATCCAGCGCCAGATCGTTCCCCACCATCGACACGTGCTTCAGCGCTTCAGGCCCGCTCCCAATCAGCGTCGCGTCCCGCACCGGCGCTGTCACCTTCCCGTCTTCGATCAGGTACGCCTCCGATGCCGAGAAAACAAACTTCCCGCTCGTGATGTCCACCTGGCCGCCGCCGAAATTCACCGCGTACAACCCCCGCTTCACGCTCCGGATAATGTCCTCCGGCGCATCGTCGCCCGCCAGCATGTAGGTATTCGTCATCCGCGGCATCGGAATCTGCTGGTAGCTCTCTCGCCGCCCATTCCCCGTGCTCGGAATCCCCATCAGTCGCGCGCTCAGCTTGTCGCTCAGGTAGCCCTTGAGCACGCCGTTTTCAATCAGCACCGTCTCCTGCGTCGCGGAGCCTTCATCGTCCACGTTCAGCGATCCGCGCCGCGACGGCATCCGCCCGTTATCCACCACCGTCACTTTGCTGCTCGCCACCGAGCGCCCAACCAGCCCTGCAAACGCCGACGTCTTTTTCCGGTTGAAGTCCGCTTCCAGACCATGCCCCACCGCCTCATGCAGCAGAACCCCAGGCCATCCAGGACCCAGCACCACTTCCATCTCGCCCGCCGGTGCCGCCACCGCGCTTAGCTGGAGAATCGCCGTCCGCGCCGCCTCCGTCGCAAAATGCTCCGGACCCTTTGCGCCCGTGAAGTAATCGATCTCCACGCGCCCGCCGCCGCCCGAGCTGCCTTTCGACGTCCGCTCTCCATCCTTTGCGATCACAAACACGCTCATCCGCGCCAGCGGCTGGGTATCACTCGCGTAGGTTCCATCCGACGCCGCAATCAGAATTCGCCGCAGCTCGTCGGCATAGCTTGCCCGCACCTGTGTGATCCGCGCATCATAGCCCCGCGCCGCTCGATCCGCCCGCCGCACTAGCTCTAGCTTCACTCCCAGATCCGCGTCCAGCTCCGCACCGGCCGCAGGATACAAACTCGGCGCATCCGTTTCCGTAAACCCCTGCACCGGCTGCTTTGCCGGCCCGTTTGCAATTAGCGCCGCCGTCCGTGCCGCGCGCAGCAGCCGCTCCGTCGACAATTCATCGGTATACGCGTACCCGGTCCGCTCGCCGCTCACCACGCGCACGCCGCAGCCCGCGCTCACGCCCTGGCTCGCCGACTTCACGATCTGCTCATCCAGCCCCAGCGACGTCGCTGCTACCGATTCGAAGTACAGATCCGCGTAGTCGCCACCGGCCGACAGCGCCTCACCCAGGCACCGCTCCAGCAACCGCTCCGTAATTCCAAACTTCTCAAAGAAATACCGCTTATGCTCCACGCCCAGCCCTCTCCGGTGGCCCACCGCCCGCTCGCCAGCCCTTTCTCTACAGTAACCCTTTCGTTGCATGCCTTCCTTGATTCTTCATCAGATTTGTACGGACAGTCGACCCCCGTTCGTGCCATTCTTGTGACCATGAAGAAGCTCCTCCTCGTCGCTTGCATGCTCGCGTTCACAGCGACGGCGTTCGCCGCCTCGCACCATCATCATCGCCACCACCGTCCGCATAACGGCACGCCCAACCACCGTCCGGCCTGATCGGTCCCGCAACGCAACTTGAGATCACATTTTGTGATCTCAAGTTGAAGATTCCCTCGCGGGTTGGCGGCCGCGGCCCTTTCCCGACCACCCTCTCCGTAAGCCCGCCTTGCTGCGCCTGTCCGCGAGGTATACCTTGCGGTGTATGAGCACGACGACCATCCCAGCCGCAGTTGACCCCCGCTTCCCCGTTGGCAAATTCCGCCGCGCCGAAGCCAACACGACCGACCACCCCGCCAACATTGCCGATCTCGCCGCGCTGCCTGAAAACCTCCGCGCCGCCATCGACGGCCTCGGCTCCGCCCAGCTCGACACACCCTACCGTGATGGCGGCTGGACCGTCCGCCAGCTTGTTCACCACGTCGCCGACAGCCACATGAACGCGGTGGTCCGCGTCCGCCTCGCCCTTACCGAGGACTGGCCCACCATCAAGCCCTACGACGAAAAGCTCTGGGCCGAGCTCCCCGACGCCTTCACCGCTCCCCCCGAGCTCTCTCTCCGTCTCCTCGACGCCCTGCACTACCGCTGGGTGCTTCTGCTGCGCACCCTCTCTGAAGATCAGTGGCAGCGCGGCTTCGTCCATCCCGAAAACGGCCGCCAAACCATCGCCGAAGCCACCGCCCTCTACGCCTGGCACTCCCGCCACCACACCGCCCACATTACCGAATTACGAAAGCGTAACGGCTGGTAGCTTTTCTCTTGATCGCGCCGCAGCGGGCGCGGACCATCGAAACAGATGCCTCTCCCCGCTGCCGCCGGTCCACCCACGCTCCCGCCTGAGACGCTCGCCCGCACCGTCGAAGCCTTCCTCGCCGACAATCCCCACGCCGCGATCCTCGAAGACGGCCGCCTCCTCTTCGACCTCCGCCTCGCCCAGTGCTCCGTCTCCGCTGACCACGGCCGCTGCCTTCTCCACCTCTGGTCCGACGAGAAGAACACCGTCCGCACCATCACTGCCCTCCAGGCACGCCGCGACACTCTCCGCCTCGAAACCCGCCGCTTCGGCCACGCCAAACCACAAACCCTCACTCTCGTCCCGAATCCTGAATTCCGCACGCCCACGGCGCGCGATACCTCCCGCCGCCGCTATCTCCGCACCCTCGAGCAGGCCCTCACGGCCCACTTCCCTGGCTGGACGACTGAAGGATTTCGGTCCGCCATGGACCTCGAGCACAGCTTCGGTCCCGCCTATGCCCGCGGCATTCTGACGAAAGGTCAATCTTCCTGGGCCATCCTGGGCGTCGGCCCTGAAGAACTCCCCGCAACCACCGATGGCGCCCTCACCCTCGGCATCCTCTGGCTCGACTACTGCCGACAACACTCCAACGGCCGCCGCCTCTTCCACGGACTCCGCATCATCGTTCCCGCCGGCTTTGCCGCCACCACCCGCGCACGCATGGCCTGGCTGAACTCCGCCATCGCCCAGTGGGAGCTCTACGAACTTCACCCCTCCACCGCCGAACTCAGCTCATGCGATCTCGGAGACGACGGCAACCTCGCCATCCAACTCCCCCACGCCTTCGATCCAGAAGCCGCACTCGAGCGATCTGCCACCGCCATCGCCCACCTCAAATCACTGCTGCCACCGGGCCTCTTCGCCGCCACGGAAATCCGTCCCCGTGGCGCCATCGAAGTCGCCTTTTCCCTCCACGGCCTTGAGTACGCCCGCGTTCGACACAGCCTCGTACCCGGCTCCTTCACCCACCGCGACGAAATCTTCTTCGGCGCCGGCCCCAACGAAACCCTCCTCGACGAAACCACCGAAGATTTATTCCGCGACCTCATGGACGCCATCTTCCAGAGCCGCCATCCCGCCGGCCCCGCCGGCGATCCTCTTTACCGTCTCCAGCCCGAGCGCTGGCTCGAATCGGTCCTCCGCCGCGACTTGTCTCTAATCTCTCCGGATCTCGGCGCAAGCCCCGTCTACTCCCAGATGTTTGCCTCGGCATCGGCGAGCCGCTCCCTCCTCGATCTCGTCACCGTCACTCGTCAGGGCCGCCTCGCCATCCTCGAACTCAAAGCGGACGACGACCTCCACCTGCCTCTGCAATCCCTCGACTACTGGATCCGCATCCGCGCGCTCCATCGTTCCGGCGAAATCACCCGCCGCGGCTACTTCCCAGGCATTGAGTTATCGTCCGACGACCCGCTCCTCTGCTGCATCGCCCCCGCGCTTCATATCCATCCAGCCAACGAAACTGTCTTCCGCGCGCTCGCCCCCGCTGTCCCGTGGGAACTCATCGCCGTCGACGAGCACTGGCGCACCAGCTGCCGCGTCCTCCTGCGTAAACATTCAACTCGGCCATCCTGAGCAGCGCAGCGGCAAAGGACCTGTTTCCGAATTCATGAAATGCTTCACCTCCCTGGCACACCTACCCTCCAAGGAGAAACCTTCCCATGAGAATTTGCATAAAATTTGGCGATCGGACGTGGTGCTTCTGGATCCCGATCATCTTCTATCCGCTGAATCCACCCAAACCGGACCCGGAGAAGGAGTATGGCGAACTCATCTACGACGCCACCATTCTCGCCTCCGTGCACGCCGCTGCGAAGCAGCTCAGCGACGGCGTCGTTCGTGAAGCACTCAACACCGGCGTAGCCAATGCTGTCGCCGCTGCTCAGAAGAAAGCCGGAGCCAACATCACCATGACCCTGGAGCGCTGAGAAATACCCCGGCGTAGTTTCCTGAACGCCAGAAGCCCACTCCTCAGACCGTCCGTTGAGTGGGCTTCTATTCCCTGTTGGCTATTCCCTACTGGCTATTGGCTATTCCCCGCCTTACCGCAGTCCGCCCGCCGCCAGCAGTGTCTCGCCGGTCAGCCATCCCGACTCGTCCGACGCCAGGAACACCGCGATCGGCCCAAAGTCCTCCGGCTGCCCAATGCGGCCCAGCGGCGTCTGCGCAATCGCGCCGTTCAGAAAGTCGCTGCCGATCACTCCCGCCGTGTGGGTGCCCTCCGTCTCCACCGGTCCAGGGTTGATCGAGTTGACCCGGATCTTCTTCGGCCCCAACTCGTTCGCCAGCACCCGCGTCACCGTATCCAGAGCGCCCTTCGTCGCCGAATACACCACGCTCGTCGCTGGCCCCGACGTGCTTGCCACCGATCCAACGTTGATCACCGAGCCCCCTTCGCCCAGATACTTCACGGCCTCGCGCGTCGTCAGGATCGGCCCCAGCACATTGGTGTCAAAGATGCGGTGGAAATGCTTTTCCGTGACATCCCCAATCGGCACAAATTCGTACACGCCCGCATTGTTCACCAGCACGTCCACCTTGCCGAACGCCTTCTTCGTCTCAGCGAACAGCCGCTCCACGTCCGCGGCCTTGGCCACATCGCCCTGTACCGCGATTGCCTTGCCGCCCTTCACCTTGATCTCCGCGACAACTTTGTCGGCGCCCTCTTTGCTGCTCGCGTAGTTCACCACCACCGACGCGCCTTCCGCCGCCAGTCCCTTCGCGATCCCTGCGCCAATTCCCTTCGAGGCGCCCGTCACCACCGCTACCTTGTTTTTCAGCCTGCTCATCCCCGCGTCCTCCGCTTCAATTTGATACTTAGATATGCGTCTAAGCATTCAAATGGATGAGCCTCCCCCGCGAAAGGGTTCAGCCACTCTTTAAATCCTCGCTAAATGATCCAGATAGGCCTGCCAGACCCCCCGATCCAGCTCCAGCTTCGCGAACTTCCCCTCGCGAGCGATACGGATCAGCCCCGCCGTCTCCAGTTCCTTCATATGGTGCGACAGCGTCGCCGCCGTCACCGGCTGGCACTCCCGCAGGCTGGTGCAGGCTATCGTCCCGCCCGACTTTCCAATCTGTTCCAGAATCTGGTATCGGCGCGGATCGGCCAGCGCCCGAGCAATCCGCTCCACCTGTCGTTCGGTCAGCCGAGTTTTCTTCGCTCCCGCCATCGCTCCCTGCTGCCGCCTACCGCCTGGATTTTAATCCCCATCCTCCACCCGAAGGCCCTACAATTCCCGCCATGCCCAACTTCGATTCCCACCCCGCCGGCAATTTTGTCTGGTTCGAACTCTCCACTTCCGACCCGGCAGCCGCCAAACAGTTCTACTCCGCCCTCTTCGGCTGGCAGGCGGAGGACTCGCCGATGGGCCCGGACATGCTCTACACCATGTTCCGCCTCAACGGCCGCGACACCGCAGGCGCATACGCTATGAAGCCCGAAGACCGCGAGATGGGTATCCCTCCCAACTGGATGATCTATATCTCCGTCGAGAATGCGGACGCTGCCCTGGCCAGCGCCCTCGAGCACGGCGGCAACGCCATGTCGCCCGCCATCGAAATTCCCAACGTCGGGCGCATGGTAGTCCTGCAGGATCCGGTCGGCGCTGTCTTCTCCGTCTTCCAGCCCGGCAACCACAAAGGCGTCGGCGTCTACGGCGAGCCCAACGCCTTCTGCTGGGCCGATCTGCAAACGCCCGATCGCGAGCGCACCGGAAAGTTCTACACCGCCCTCTTCGGCTGGCAACTCCTTCCCGGGAAAGACAAACCCGCCGACAGCTACCTCCACATCAAAAACGGCGAAGCGTACATCGGCGGAGTCCCGGAATCCCGCGATTTGCCGCCCAGCGTGATGCCGCATTGGCTTCCCTACATTCAATGCGCCGACTGCGCCGCTCAAACCGCAAAAGCACAGCAACTCGGCGCCCGCGTCATCGTTCCAGCCACCACGATTGAAGGTCAGCTCAGCTACTCCGTCGTCGCTGACCCCCAGGGCGCCGTCTTCGCCCTCTTCGCGCCTGCCCACTAAATGCGAATGTCATCCTGAGCGGAGCGCGGTCACAGGCGCTTCCAGCGGTGCACAAAACTCAACCCGCGCGGAGTCGAACGGCCGCCCCCGCAGCACGCAGACGAGAATCAGCGCAGGCTCTAAGGCGGAGGGGAATCGGTCGCGCAGCGGCCGATAAAGATCTCAAGCGGTGGACGGCCCCCTCGCAAACCCGGGGCCCCCGGCACGCCCGGCGTTGGCGTGCTGGGTGGAAACGCGAGGGCTCGGCGCGAAGCGCCAACCGCCTTCACTCTGGCAGGACCTGGACTGCGACTGTACCCTTAAACCTGTACCCTGTTGTCTCGATGCCGCTCCGACCCCTCCTCACGACCGCCTTGCTCGCAGCAACCCTCGCCTTCGCGCTGCCAGGACCACCCCCACCTCAATCCATCCGCTTTGTCGACATCACGCAGAAGGCCGGCATTCGCTTCACCCACAACACCGGCGCTTTCGGCAAGAAGTTCCTGCCTGAGACCATGGGCCCCGGCGTCGCCTTCATCGACTACGACAACGACGGCTGGCAGGACATCTTCATCGTCAACGGCACCGCCTGGCCGGGCCATCCAGGCCGCTCCACTACACCTGCCCTCTATCACAACAATCACGACGGCACCTTCACCGACGTCACGCAGAAAGCCGGCCTCGCCATTCCCCTCTACGGCATGGGCGTCGCCGTCGGCGACTATGACAACGACGGCTACGACGACCTATTTGTAACAACGTATGGTCAGAATCATCTATTTCGTAACAATCGCAATGGCACATTCACCGACGTTACAAAAAAATCCGGCCTGACCACCGCGCCCGAGTTTAGCGCCTCCGCCGCCTGGGTCGACTACGACCGCGGCGGCCACCTCGACCTTCTCGTCGCCAACTACGTCGACTGGTCGCCCGCCAAAGATCGCTACTGCAGTATGGACGGCAAAACCAAGTCCTACTGCACGCCCGAAACCTATCCCGGCGCCTCCGTCCGCCTCTGGCACAACAACGGCAACGGCGCCTTTACTGACGTTACGAAGAAGTCCGGCCTCTACGACGCCAGTTCCAAAAGCCTTGGTATCGCCATCCTCGACGCGAATCAGGACGGGTGGCCCGACATCGCCATCAGCAACGACACCCAACCCAACAAGCTCTACATCAACAACCGCAACGGCACCTTCACTGAGCAGGGAGTCGCCGCCGGCATTGCCTACAGCGACGACGGCGTAGCCCGCGCCGGTATGGGCATTGACGCCGCCGACTACGATCGCTCAGGCTACCCCAGCCTGCTGGTCACCAACTTCTCCAACCAGATGCTCGCCCTCTACCACAACGAGCGCAACGGCCTCTTCGTCGACACCGCGCCCTCCTCCGAAATCGGCCGCTCCAGCCTCCTCACCCTCGGGTTTGGCTGCTTCTTCTTCGATTATGACCTCGATGGCTGGCCCGACTTCTACGTCGCCGACGGCCATCTCGACGACTCCATCGAGCGCATCCAGCAGCGCATCCGCTTCGCCGAGCCGCCGCATCTCTTCCACAACCTCGCCGGCAAAGGTTTTCAGGACGTTGCCTCCTCCATGGGCCCGTCTTTCGACGCCCCCCGCATCGCGCGCGGCGCAGCCTATGGCGACATCAACAACGACGGCACGCCCGACATCGTCATCACCACCAACAACGGTCCCGCGTCGCTCTTTCTCAATCAGGGAGCGACCAATCACGCTCTCCGCATCAAGCTCATCGGAACGAAATCCAATCGCGATGGCATCGGCGCGGTCGTCTCCGTCAAATCCGCGACCACTTTCCTGAAACAAATGCTTCGCAGCGGATCGAGCTATCTCTCGGCGAGCGAGTTGATCCTCACCTTCGGCCTCGGCTCCTCCGCGAAAGCCGACGCCATCGAAGTCCTTTGGCCCTCAGGCGCCACCGACCACGTCAATAACGTCAACGCCGACCAGATCGTGACGATTCGCGAAGGGTCCGGCGCCATCAACACGCACCCCCTCGAAAAGCGCAGATAACTAAATGGAACCGCCTCCCAAAAGGAAAAGCGCGGGCCAAAGCCCGCGCTCCTATTGGCTATTGGCTATTCCCTACCGCCGTCCCCTCAGCTTCGCCATCAGCCGCAGCATCTCCAGGTATAGCCAGACCAGCGTTACCATCAGCCCGAAGGCGCCGTACCACTCCATATATTTTGGCGCACCTACCGCTACGCCCTTCTCGATGAAGTCAAAATCCAGCACAAGATTGAGCGACGCCACGATCACAATCACCAGGCTGATCCCGATCCCGAGCGCGCCCGACCCATTCACGGCCACAAAGTGGACGCCAAAGAATCCCAGCACCATTTCGGCGAGATAAAACAGAAAAATCGCGCCCGTCGCCGCCACTACACCCAGCCGGAATTTCTGCGTCACCTTGATCATCCCCGACCGGTACGCCACCAGCAGCACCAGCAGCGTTCCAAATGTCAGGCACACCGCCTCAATCGCGATCCCCGGATACCGCTGCTCGAACGATGCCGAGATGCCGCCCAGCGCCAGCCCTTCCAGCAGTGCGTAAATCGGAGCCGTCACGGGCGCCCAGGTCTTCTTGAACGTCGTAATCAGCGCAAAGATCAATCCGCCAAACACGCCCACCAGCAGCAGCAGATAGTCCAGCGGCAGCGTCGCCGGATTCGTCGCCAGATGCCACGTCCACGCCGCCGTTGCGATCGCACACAGCAGCAGGATGCCGGTCTTGTTGACCGTCCCCTCCAGCGTCATCGTCTCGCCCAGCGCTCCAGGCAGTCCCCGAAACACCTTGTCGTTCAGTGTGGGGTTGGAAGTCCTCATCAGGTCAGCCACTTCTTCATCTCCTTCGCGGACCATCCGTGCTCCATGCCGGCAGGGGTTCCGCTACCTCCATCATAGAGGCTCGTCCCCACTGCGTCGGCGCGAGCCGTCAGCCAGGCCCGCTCCGCCGCCGCCAGCATTTCCTCTGTCAGTGCGCTACTGGATTGCTTGTCCATTGCCATGCAGCTTCTGTGCCGGCTTCCAGTTCCCCGGCAGCACTCCATTCGGATCCGCATTCGTGCCGTCGGTCTGGTACCACTGCGTCCCGTTGGTCCACACCTGCGACTGGTTCGATACCTTGAGCGGCGCCCCAGTCGGCCCCGCCACCGTCTGCTGATCCAGTGCGTAATCCACCCAGTCTGAGGCCGAGGTCGTCTGCGCGTTCATCGAGGCGTTCGCGTTGTTCATCGCGCTCTCGAACGATGACTCCTGCTGCTGCATGAATTGCTGATGCTCCGCCTGCGACCGCGCCATGATCTGCTGGAACTGGTTGTAGAGCATCTGGCTCTCTTGTTTCTCCTGAGCCGTCAGCGCAGCCATCATATTGGCGGCCTCTCGTTGCTGACGCGCCAGGGCCGCCTGCATCCACTGCGGGGTGTTCACGCCGTGCGGCAGATTCTCGCTGTCCACCACCTTCACCAGCGCATCCAGCTGCCCCTGCGGAGCCGTCAGTACATCCACGCGCGCCCAGCAGGCGCCTCCCTGCAGCGGTCCCGGATTGTTATTCACCGAGCACTCCACCACCGTCCGCAGCCGCTCTTCCACTACAAACGAGCCGTTGACCACTTCAACCCGCAGAGCCGCCGTGTCGCCAGTATTGTTGGTGCGGATCGCCGGAGCCACCCGGCTTTGCATCTGGTTGGAGTTCGCCGCCAGCCCCTGCGCCCACTGTGAATAGGCTGCCGACACCGGCATCGTCCCCACTACATGCACGCCTCCCGGCATCGTCCCCAGGTAGTACTGCAGAAAATCCGCTGCCGAAATCGGCTTCGAGATGTTCGCGCACCCGGTCATGTCGACGCCGCGCACGTTGGGCCGCCACTTCCACCCGAATACCGGCTCCGTCCGGTATTGCATCAATCCGTCCGGTGAATACATCCGGAACACGGGCCAGGGAACGAAGGTGCACGCGCTCATCATCTCGATGCCTTCCAGCTTCCACCCCGAGGGAATCGTCAGTGTCGCCGCCGTAATGTTGTTCAGCGACGGGTCGGTGATCGTCGCCGTGGCCGTCTGGGTCGAGATCGGCGCCCCGTGCACGTAGGTCGCGCCTCCCGCCTTCCCCGATCCAGATCCCGAAGCCGCTGCCGGCGTCGCGCTGTTGCTCCCCGAAGAAGACGCCGCCGACGCATCTTTCGGCGTCGAAGAACAGCCCGCAATCAAAACTGCGAGCGTGGTGACGATGGTGAATTTGCGGTGGAGTCGTTGCATTGGAAACCTCGGTCTTCGGTTGCTGGGTTATCGGGTGAGTTGAGTGAGCTTCGTTTCCTTGATTTACTTCGCTTCTCCATTGCCGTGCACCTGTGTCGTCAGCGTCCAGTTCCCCTCGAGCACGCCGTTTGGATTCGCATTCGGATCGTTCGTCTGATACCACTGCGCCCCGTTCGACCACGTCTGCGAATACCCGCTCGCCACCTTTGCCGTCCCTCCCGGCCCCGCCACAGTTTGCTGATTCAGCGCATAGTCCACCCAGTCCGACGCTGCCGTGCTCTGGGCATTCATCTGCTCATTCGCGTGGCTCATTGCGCTCTGAAACCGTGACTCCTGTTCCTGCATAAATTCCGCGTGGTTCTCCGCCATACTCTGGCTGAACTGCTGGAACTCCCGGTTCATCGCCGCATCTTCCTGCTGCTGCATCGCGTTGATCTGCGCCATCGCTGTCCGGGCCTGCTGGTTCTGCCGCTGAATCACCGCCGCTGTCCACGGCTGCAACGCCTGCGCATTCGGGAGATTGCTCCCGTCCACCAGTTGCACCAGTTCATCCAGCCTGCCCTGGGGAGCGCTCAGCACATCCACCCGCGCCCAACACGTTCCGCCGTTGAAAAACCCCGAGTTGCTGGTCAGCGTGCACATCGTCTCCGCGCGCAGCCGCTCTTCCAGCACAAACGACCCGTTCACGGTCTGCACCCGCAGCGCCGCCGTGTCGCCCTGCACTTTCTCCTGGCCGGCGGCTCCAATCCGCTGATACGTCGCGTTGATGTTGTCCGCAAACTTCTGCGCCGCCTGCTGGAAACCCGCCGGAACCTGCATCGGTCCCACCACGTGCACGCCCCCAGGAATGATTCCCGTGTAGTACTGCAAAAACTGCGCCGCCGTGATCTGGCTCTTCATCGGCGTGCATCCGTTGGTCGGCATGTTGCTCACCATCGGCCGCCACAGCCACCCAAATGCCGGCTCGTACCGCATCTCCATCAGCCCATCCGGCGAGTACGCTCGGAACACCGGCCACGGCAGCTGCGTACACGGGCTCGTCAGCATCATCCCCTGCATCTTCCATCCCGCAGGAAGGGTCAGCGTCTGCGCATCCATGTTGTTGAGCGTTGCATCCTGCACCGTCACCGCTCGCGTCTGCTTCGACAGCTCCGACGTCTGCAGATACTTCGCTCCCCTGGGCGTCTGGGCCGCCGCAACTTGCGCGCCCGAAGCGCCGGACGCGTCGTCGTTCGCTTCCCGCTTCGTCCTTGAGGAACATCCGGCGATCAAAACCGCGAACCCAGCAAGAACAATGACGCCTCGACCCCATTTGCCCATAACCGGTCCCCCCGTCCCTCAGTAGCCCCGCTTCGAATTCCGCTTTGCCCCTTCTCCCCCTTGCGCTCGCCGGGGCGCCAGTCGCAGTACCGGCACTCTGTGCAGCTGCCTCAGAAACACCACCACCCAGGCGATGGCTGTGAACCCCGCAAAACCTGCCCCTGGAATGTGCATGAAAGCCCTCTCCTCGCAGGACCGGGTCTCACCGCCCGCGCGATCCAGGAGAGAGCCGGCAGAATTCGGCAAACCTCGCCGCTCGACGCTGCACCTGACCAAAAAAATTTGCGGCGACCATGCTCGAATCGGCCGCCGCTCAAGGTGCGTCAACAAGGTCGCACGCTTCCTCCACCCCTGGCCAGAGACACGCAAGGTCAATACAGGACAATTCGTGACATGCCGGAATTTCCCCTTCGCCCCGCCCGGACTGCCGCGTCTAAACCCCTCTCCCCGTGTCTTCAACCCCAGAGGTCATCGCGGGGCATTGCAGGTCACAGTTCCGCCCCATATTCATGGAAATTCGGCTTTTGGACATTCCGGCGGCTGGCTATACTGATTCCACCTCGGCCCCAATTCCCCCTCCCGAACGCATGCGGCTCAGGTTGAGGCCCTTATGATGTCCCGCACCGCGGGCAGTTCCACTGAGAATCGCCGGATCGACTCCTGGAAGGAGATCGCCGCATTCTTTGGCCGGGACGAACGCACCGTCAAGCGTTGGGAAAAAGAGCGCGGCCTGCCCGTCCATCGCCTCCCCGGCGAACGCGGCGGCGTTTTCGCCTGGTCCCACGAACTCACTGCCTGGCTCAACTCCACCGCTGCTGCCAACGGCAAAACCGAGACCGTTCCGCCTCCTGCCGCGTCGCCCGTCCAACCCGATCCTCCAGCACCCACACTTCCGCCGGATTCCTCCCCGCCGCAGCACCGCAGGCTCCTCTGGACCTCGGTCATCATTCCCGTCATCCTGGCCGTCTCCATCGGCGCCGTCCTCCTTCGGCGTCACCCCTGGCGCGAACACAGGTCCGTCGCGAGAACCACTCCTCGCCGTCGCACCACATCCCCGATCCCGAAGCGCAGGAGTACTACCTCAAAGGCCGCTATTACTGGAACCGCCGCACCGAAGGCAGCCTCCGCCTGGCCCTCGATGCTTTCACCCAGGCCGTCGTCCACGACTCCAACGATGCCCAGGCCTACGCGGGCCTCGCCGAGTGCTACGACATCATGCCCGAGTTCACCCCGATGCCGCGCTCGGAAGCCTTCCCCCGCGCTATCGTCGCCGCACGCAAAGCCATCGCCCTCGACGATTCGCTCGCCGAAGCCCACCGCGCCCTCGGCTTCGCCCTTTTCTATTGGGACTGGAAGGTCCCAGCCGCCCTCAGCGAATATCAGCGCTCCCTCGAACTCGATCCCCGCGACGAAGAGGCCTACCACTGGTACGCCACCTCGCTCCTCACTCTCGGCCGCTATCCTGAGGCCCGCGTAGCCATCGATAAAGCCCAGCAACTGAGTCCGGCCTCGCGCTCCATCCTCTCCGATCAGGCCCTCATCCGCTTCTGGGCCGGCGACCGCGATGCCGCAATCCAGAAGCTTCGCGAGATCGAACAGTCCGAGCCCGACTTCCTCTCCGCGCCTCGCTACCTCGCCGGCATCGCCTTCGCCCAAAAGGACTACCGGACCTTCATCGATCAATCGCGGCGCGTCGCCACCATCTCCAACGACAAACAACTCCTCGCCCTCACCGCCGCCGCCCAGCACGGGCTCTCCTCAGGAGGCGAACGCGGCATGCTCGAAGCCATGCGTACCATCCAGCAGCGTGCCTTCGACAGCGGCGACACTTCCGGCTTCGACCTCGCCCGTACCTGCGCCCTCCTCGGCCGCAAACAGGAAGCGGTCACCGACCTCAAAGCCGCCATTGCCAACCACGACTATATGGTCCTCGGCATGGCCAACGATCAGACCTTCGCCGCCATGAGCAACGATCCCGGCTTCGAACAGCTCCTCCGCCAGATCACCGAACGCATGTATCGCGCCTGAGCTACGCTCGGTCCCGTTACCTCCGTTTTCCGCGACCATCCACCTCCCGCCCCTATCACCGCAATCCCCATCCCCACGCTGCTACACTCCGCGCAGATTCCCCCATGCTCTTTACCGCGCACAGCGCCGCAGTCTACGGCATCGACGCCAGCATCATCGATGTCGAAGTCGACTTCTCCAAATTCCAGGCCGAACACGAAACCTTCTCCACCGTCGGCCTCCCCGACGCTGCCGTCCGCGAATCCCGCGACCGCGTCCGCGCCGCTATCCGAAACTCCGGCTTCGACCTTCCGCCCACCCACATCACCATCAACCTCGCCCCCGCCGACATCAAAAAGGAAGGCTCCGGCTTCGATCTCCCCATGGCGGTCGGAATCCTCGGCGCCTATGGAGCCCTCCAACTCCGTGACCTGAACGACTTTCTCCTTATCGGCGAGCTCGGCCTCGATGGTGCCCTCCGCCCTGTCCCCGGCATGCTGCCCGTCGCCGTCGCCGCCCGCGAGCGCGGGATCAAGAACCTGATCATTCCCAAAGCCAATGCCCGCGAAGCCGCCGTCGTCGAGGGCGTCAACGTCTACCCCAGCGACTCACTCCTCCAGGTCCGCGATCTCCTCAACCAGGCCAGCAATGGAGGTATTCAAACCCCCGCGTTTCGCATCGAAGCCGCCAGCGTCCTCGGCGAGCTTCAGCACTTCGCCCTCGACTTCGCAGACGTCCGCGGTCAGCAAACCGCCAAGCGCGCCCTCGAAATCGCCGCCGCCGGTGGCCACAACATACTGATGATCGGCCCCCCAGGCTCGGGCAAAACCATGCTCGCCCGCCGCTTCCCCTCGATCCTCCCGCCGCTCAGTTTCGAAGAAGCCCTCGAGACCACCAAGATTCACTCCGTCGCCGGCGTCCTTGACGGCGAAACCGGCCTCGTCACCCAGCGCCCCTTCCGCGCACCGCATCACACCATCTCCGACGCGGGCCTGATCGGCGGCGGAGTCATCCCCCGCCCCGGCGAAGTCTCCCTCGCCCACAACGGCGTCCTCTTCCTCGACGAGCTGCCTGAATTCCCCCGCAACGTCCTCGAAGTCATGCGCCAGCCCCTCGAAGACCGCCACGTCACCATCGCGCGCGCCAGCATGTCCCTCACCTTCCCCGCCGCTTTCATGCTCGCCGCCGCCATGAACCCCTGCCCCTGCGGCTACTTCAACGACAAGTCCCGCGACTGCCACTGCACCCCGCCCATCATCCAGCGTTACGTCGCAAAAATCTCAGGCCCGCTGCTCGATCGCATCGACATTCACATCGAAGTCCCTGCCGTTCAGTACAAGGAACTCCGCGGTGCCGCCGCCATCGAGAACTCCGCCGCCATCCGCGCCCGTGTCCTCGCCGCGCGCGAACGCCAGCACCGGCGCTTCGCCTCAGCCTCCAGCAATGGGGTCCGCGAGAAAATCTTCTCCAACGCCCAGATGGGAACCCGCCAGATCCGCGCTCACTGCGAGCTCTCCGCCGACGCCGAAAAACTCCTCGAGCGCGCCATGGTCCAGCAGGGACTCACGGCCCGCGCCCACGACCGCATCCTCAAAGTCGCCCGCACCATCGCCGACCTCGAAGGCGTCGAACACCTCGCCGTCCCCCACATCGCCGAAGCCATCCAGTACCGCACCCTCGACCGCAGCTACTGGGCCGGCTGATGGAGTGCCTGTCACTCGAGACAGCCTCGCACCATATTCGTCACCACCTGGTGATAATCTGGGTGAGAGGGGAGACGGCATGCGCGCAACCGTAACACTCGACGATGATTTGCTCCGTAAGGCACAGAAGTATTCGGGAATAAAAGAGAGATCAACACTCCTGCGCGAGGCGCTGAAGGCTCTCATTCACCTTGAGGCTTCGCGAAGACTTGCAGCCCTCGGAGGCACTGAACCCGAGTTGGAAGACATTAAACGGACGAGGGCCGACCGCCTGTGATTCTCGCCGACACCTCTGTCTGGGTCGACCACCTGCGCCGCCCCAACCCCGTCATGACCAGGCTGCTGTCGACGGGGATGATCGCCATCCACCCCTTTGTCGCCGCTGAAATCGCACTGGGTTCCCTGCACAATCGCCGCAGGAAGCTCGCGGCCATTGATGCTCTTTGGCAGGTCAATGGAGCGGAGCTCGACGAGATTCGGCGCCTCATCGAATCTCACGCTCTGTATTCAAAAGGTCTGGGCCTGATTGACGCCCATCTGCTCGCATCCTGCATGATGACGCTCGGAGTGCAGTTGTGGACACGGGATAAGGCTCTCGATAACGCCGCGCGGGGGCTCGGTATACGCGCGAATCTGCCATAGCTCTGGCTACTTATTCTCCCGAAGGTCTCCTGGTAAAAGGGACTGATTTTTCTTGGCTACGTCGCAGCGTTGTTTATGATCTGCCACGAAGACGAACGGGATTTACGATAGCCCAGGTTTCTTTGCCAGGGACAACATTCCCTTTGCAGTAAATCCCCGCCGAAGCGCCCCGATGGCCGCGGCCAGGTTCACCCCATAGCAAGAAGCTAGCTCCTTCACCTCAACGATCGTCAATCAACTTCATCGCACGACTCCGCCCAAAGTACCGCGCCTATCCCCTTGCGTACCATTTCGGAACGCCGCCCCGCCGACCGCTACCTTCAGTACCTTCGTACCTGCCGTCCTCCCGATTTCCCTTGCTCCCGAATCCCGCAAAAACCTACTCTAAGTTCAGGAAAAGCTCTGTCTGCCCTCAAGGCGCACGGAGCTTTTTCATTTCAGGGCGAGCACCTCGCATCGGGAACCTACGCTCTGTGACTCGTACCCTGGAAGCAACCGGCTCAGGCCGGTCGGAATTCGTTCTTTGAAATCCTGAAGCGCGCAAAACGCCGTTGGCGGTTGGCAGCCACGAATGCAGCACTCGCACCCACCAGCGCATCTGCCCTGCCATGAATCACCTGGTCCGTTCGCACGCATGAGTGCAGCATTCACAAGTACGAATGCGGCATTCACATACGTCTCGCAAGTGACTTGCCTGCAGCAACATAGATTGTTGACAAATCTGTAAACCCCAGCCAACCACTGCAAAATCAATCAACTACGATTTTGCGCCGGGACACAAAAACTCCAACTTGTGCTCTGCGTGCCGTGACCTGTTGTGGCTGAGGCACAGCTGGCCCTTTGCAAATCCCAAAGCGTAAACAGAGCGGCACGCAGGCGACTCGTCGGGCCGACTGTTGCGATTGCAATACGAATCGATCCTTCGCGGGTACCAATGCAGCAGTCGCATCCACGAGCGATCTGCCCCGCTATGAATCACCTGGCCCGTTCGCACGCATGAGTGCAGCATTCATGACCACGAATGCAGCATTCGTACTCACCTCGCAAGTGACCTGCCTGCAATTGAAAAGACTGTTGACAAAGCAATAAACCGAGATCAACTCTCGCCAGATCTATCAACTACAGCTTTGCCCACCCGAGAAAAACCTGAACCACTGTGCCGACGTCTGAGCCCGCAGGCGAAATCCTGAGCGAAGTCGAAGGACCTCGCCCTGCTCAAACCTCAACAAAACAGCTGGCGGAGGGAGAGGGATTCGAACCCCCGGTACCCTTGCGGGCACAGCGGTTTTCAAGACCGCCTGTTTCAACCACTCACACATCCCTCCGCGTGAGGCCGAGCGGCTATCACCATAGTACGACGCGCGCAGGATGCAGCGCCCTCCTTTGCTGTGATCCAGCGTGGCCGCGCTCTTCGCTTGACGCGGCGTCCGAAACATTCCTAGAATGCAGCAACTCACCAGAGTGTCGCAGGACATGCCAGCGGCTCCGGTTTGCCCTTTCCCCCGCAGAACAACCCTCTCTCTTCCGATCCTGCCGCGATCGCCGGCGCAGCGGGAACGGACAGGTGCCTGATGAAGAATCGTTGGCTGGTTGCCCCTCTGCTCTGCGTGGCAGTTGCTCTCGCGGTCGTGATGACTCTCAGTGCGCTGAACCGACAGACGATTCGCGCGGAGCGCGAAAACCTGCTCGCGGCGTCACAGCAGTATCCGAAGTTCACCATGGCGCAGCGGCGGGCGGTAATGCGCGAGAGCCTGGCGGAGCGGCATCCCCACTGGCGCGATCTCACCTTTCCGCAGATGGTGCGCCGCATGCAGCTTTTTCTGGCGTCGTCGACGGGGACCAACGGCGCGCCGCTGGCGAATTTTACGGGCAATCTGACCGGTATCGACACGCCCGCCGGCGATCCGTTCGGCATGTTTCGCCAGGCGAATTGTTCGCTGACGCTGGATTGGGGCACGTACGTGGCGAACCTGCCTTCGGTGACCTACACGTTGACGGGCACCACGCCCAACTACGATCAGGTTCTGCACAACGCCGCTGGTCTGACGACCAACGGAGGCAACTGGCCGGCGGGCTGCGGTGATCCGGTAATCGGAATACCGGCGCGCAAGGCCGTTTACCTGGGAACGACCAGCAGCAATGAGATCGTGGGCGCGAATGTCGGCTTCGATGCAACACTGCAGGCCCAGGTGATCTTTACCATCGCCGGTCCGGTGGCAAGCAGCCAGACGACCATCGGCGTGATTCAGATCGCGGGCCAGTCGCCGCTGGGTGTGATCGGGGCGGATCTGAGCGGCGCCACGGGCGGCATCAGCGATGTCGTCGCCGTGAGCGAAACCTCGGGCACGACTGGCACGGGCGCGATTGAAGTAATCCCGGTGGATGCGACAGGGACCTTCGGCACGCCGGTTTCGTACTCCTTGCCGGGACAGCAGGGCCTGAGCGCGGTGGTCGATGACTTCAACGGCGATGGCAAGCCGGACATCATCGCTACCAGCTCGACCTTCGTAACCGGCGGAGCCACGACGTACTACCTGACGTATTTGCAGGGGCAGGGGAACGGGAGCTTCGCCAATCCGCAGAACGTGACGCTGACTCCTCCGACGGGCAGGACCGGACAGCAATACTATGGGCTGATTTCGGCCAGCCTGCGCGGCAACAGCAAGAAGGATATCGTCACGTCGGCGGGGGTGGTGCTGTTCGGGAACGGCGATGGAACCTTCACGCAAGCGGCGACTGCGGCGTTTCCCAGCGAGGGCGGCACATCGGAATTCGGCCCGAATGTCGTAGCCGGGGACTTCAACAAAGACGGCAAGCTCGATCTGGCAGTCGACGACGGCGCGTCCATCGAAGTGTTTCTCGGGAATGGCCTGGGCGCCTTTACGTCGAATGGCGGGTACGCAACCGTGAACAACGTCGGCTATCTCTCGGGAACCGATCTTGACGGCGATGGAAACATCGACCTCTACAGCGGCATCATGCAGGCGGGCGCTTTTGGCGGCGACCAGTTCGAGATCAACCAGGCCTACGCGCTGATGGGGAATGGCGACGGCACCTTCCGCGGCGCGCCGGAGATGCCGTTTGTCTATACCGGAACGAATCTGATGGATCTGAACGGCGACCACATTCCGGATGGGATCGGCCTCAACGCTGCGCTCAACAGCTCCAACGTGTCGATGACGTCGTACCTTGGCGCCGGCAATGGCAGCTTCACGGCCAAACAGACTTTCCAGATTTCGCCAGTGACGATCGGCGGGAATTCGTACCAGTTCCAGGGACTGGATTCGTTTGGACTGGGGGATGTGACTGGCAGCGGAAAAGCCGGCCTGGTCTATCTGCCAGGGAGTTTCGCCGGTCCAGGCGGTGCGCCTGGGTATTTCGTCGCGATGGGGAACGGGGACGGCACCTTTGGCACGCCCGCGTTTGTCACCGCACCAACCTTCGCGCCGACCGGGGACACCGACCAGACGGAGACTCTCACCTCCCTGTTTGTGGCGGACGTCAACGGAGACGGCAAGGCGGACCTGATCTACAGCTACTCGGCGCAGGATTCTCAGACGGGGAACTACGTACAGGGAATCGCCGTGCAGTTGAGCAACGGCGACGGGACCTTCGCCGCGCCGAAAGGGATTCAGACGTATTCGGGAACGACGGCGCCCCCCCACGGGCTTCCGCCGGTGGTGGTCCAGGTGGGACACACACGCGCTGGTGGCGCGCTGGATCTCTTTGCGGAGACTTTTACGAATACCAACGGCACCATCACCTGGCAGCTGGCGTTGTATCTGGGCAACGGCGACGGCACCTTCGCGGCGGCAACGATGCCGAAGATCGCGGACGGCATTGGATTGCCCTCCTTTGGCTCGGCAGTGGGCCAGGTCGTGCTGGTCGATATGAATGGCGATGGCAAGCCTGACCTGATCACACTGGGCACCAGCAGCACCAATCAGGGCGAGCTGGCGATCTCGCTGGGTAACGGCGACGGCACGTTCCAGAACCCGACGATCCTCGACTTCGGTGCGGGGAGCACTCTCGGCTACGGTCTTACTGCTGCGGACTTCAATGGCGACGGCAAGATGGACGTCTCAGTTACGGGATTCGATCCACCGCTGGACGCAGGCATTTTCCTCGGCAATGGCGACGGGACGGTCCAGAGCTTTAGCCCCAGCAGCGGAATGGTGGAGCCCACGGAAGGGATCGACCTGGTCATCTACGGGGCAGCGATCACGGCGGACTTTAATGGCGATGGCAAGCCAGACCTCGTTTCCGGATCGGCGGTACTGATCAATCTTGGCCCGGCGAGCACACTGACTCCAACCACGACTGTCGTGACTGCGTCGCCTGGAACCACAGTGACACAGGGAACGAATGTGACATTCACCGCGGTTGTATCGGCATCATCCACGCCGGCCGGCAACGTGACGTTCAGCGATGGCTCGACGGCGCTGGTGACAGTCACTCTGGACGGGACGGGGAGGGCAACTTACTCAACGAGTTCGCTGGGAGTCGGCGTGCATTCCATCACTGCTTCCTATGCTGCGAATGCGACGTTTGCCGAGAGCACGTCGCCGGCTGTGGCGATTACAGTGAGCCCGCAGGTGCTGCCGGCGACGACGAGCACACTGGCGGCAGCGGCGACGACGATCCTCAGCGGCGCCAGCGTCACGTTCACCGATACGGTGGCAGTGTCCTCCGGGACGGGAACGCCAACGGGCACGGTGGTCTTCATGAGCGGGACCACGAACCTGGGCAGCGCGGCGCTGAACAACTCCGGTGTGGCGAGTTTCCCGACAACAGGATTGCCGATTGGTGTGGATTCGGTGACCGCTGTTTATGGCGGCGACACGAACTTTGCCGGATCGACGTCCAACGCGGTGACGGTGACGGTGAATGGGTTCACGATTGGAGCCAATCCCGCGAGCGCTACGGTGACGGCGGGGAGTTCCACGACGACAACCATCAGCGTTACGCCAGGGAGTGCATTTAATTCGGCCGTGAGCTTCGCGTGTACGGGATTGCCCACGGGCGGAACGTGCAGCTTCGTCCCTCCGACATTGACCCCGAGCGGCACCACGGCTGCAACCACTGTGCTGACGCTCGGAACCACGACGGCTTCGGGATCGCTGACCCTGCCATGGCGGCTGGGATCGAAGTCGGGCGGCGCGGCGACACTGGCAGTACTGGCTGCGGGTGCTGTGTGGATCTTCGGGCGAAGAAAGCACGTGCCCTGGATGCGCATGATGCCGTCGATCATAGTGTTGCTGCTGATTGCCGGTGTTGCTGTGGGCTGCGGTGGCGGCAGTGGCAGCAGCTGGCGGTGGGGGCGGACCGCAGCCGAAGACGTATACGGTGAACATCACCGGCACGTCCGGTTCGCAAAACCAGACTACGACCTTCACGCTGACGGTCAATTAGGAAGCGGGGCCAGGCTCGATTCTTCGGGCCGGGCTGCTTCTATTTCGGAGACAGGCCGGTGTCGGGTTTTCCCGCACCTGCATTGCCGGGACCGCCGACAACCTCGAGAGTTGGAATCCTGTCATCCATTGAAGGCAGCGGCGGGAAGGGCTGGTGCGGCTCGGTCTGATACCAGTAGGCGACGGAATAGAAATTATCCGAGCGCACATTCGCGTGGCCGTGCTCAATAGAAGCCTTCATCGATTTGGTAAACGTGACCGGCGAGTCAAGATGGAAGCGGTAGACGGACCAGCGCTCGCCAGCCAGTTCCTTCCCAATCATCGGTGCGCCGTAGAGCGGATAGGAAAAGGGAGCGCCGCCAAAGTCCCAGGCGCCGAGGAAGTAATCCTCTGAGCCCGTTCCGATCACGGGCGAGGTTTCGCCATCGATGAAGAACATCGGATCGCCTTCGCCCCACCAGCCATCCTGATTCTGCAGAATGGACATAGTGACGCCGACAAACTGGCCGCGCCCTTTGGCCTCGAACCAGACGTAGTTGTCCTTGCCGTCGAGATTGCGCTTGTAGTTGATGAGTGCATCGCCATTCTCATACCACTGATTCGTCCAGCCGTGATTGGGCTGCGCCTGGCGATATTGCGCGTGAAAGTAGAGCGTCCCGGCCGGGAGCGGCTTCGTATAGGTTCGGTATTCAATGTTGTAGTAGAGGTTCGAGAGCGTCATCTTGCCATCGTTGGTGACGGTGACGCGCGCGTGATGCTGAAACGGCATGGGGAAAAAGCAATTCATAGCGCGAGCATTGCCCACCGAAAGCATGGCTGAATTCCAGGCGTAGTACTCGCCGAGGCCGAGCCCGAAGAAGTCGCCGATGGGAGCTTCGACGCTGGGCGATTCCTCGCCATCCCAGTAGATGCGCAACACGATGCGTTTGAGGTGATACGGTTCGGGGCTGCCGATGGTGAACCACAGGTGCGAGATTGCGCCCGGACCATCCTGGTCAAGCAGCGTGAGCGTTTGTCCGGGAGTGATGGCTCGGTAGTCGACGTTGGCGCCGGTGGGTTCCTGGCTCGAGGCCAGATGCCAGGTGTAAGCCTGCTCCTGCGTGATGTCGGGCCAGGAAGCAGCAGCCTGCGCGCGCGCCTGCAGGCAGGTCCCCAGAGTCAGCAAGGTGATGCATGCTATCCAACGCATAGAGTCTCTCTCCTGTGGGCGGTTCTTTAGTGGAATCCGCGCGCCGCGCGATTCCATCCCGAGGGGACAACGCCTGCCAGTGTAGCGCGGTGAGTGTTGCGGCCCCAGGTTTTCTTACAATGCAGGCAGGCGCAATGGTGCCGGAACCTGATTATGTGCGGACGCTACTATCGCCGGTCGGACAAGCAACGCATCGCCGATGCGTTCAAAGTGGGCGTGCCGCCATCGTTCGAAATTCTTCCGGACTACAACGTGGCGCCCACGAGCTTCCAGCCGGTTGTGGTGGAGGATCGCGACACAGGCGAGCGGACGATCCGGGCCATGTACTGGGGCCTGATTCCGTACTGGGCGGAGGAGCCAAAGAAGCTTGGGGTGAGCACGATCAACGCAAAAGCCGAGAGCCTGATGGAAAAGGCTATGTGGCGCGAGCCCTTCGAACGGCGGCGCTGCCTGGTGCCGGCGGATGGGTTCTACGAGTGGCAGAAATTCAGCGAAAAGACGAAACAGCCCTGGGCAATTGCGCTCAAAGGCGATGAGCCGCTGGCATTTGCTGGACTTTGGGATCGGTGGCGATCGAAGGATCACAAGACGGTGCTGGAGAGCTTTGCCATCATCACCACCGAGGCCAATGAAGTGACAGAACCGATGCATGACCGCATGCCGGTAATTTTGTTGCCGCGCGACTATGAGCGCTGGCTTCACCGCTACGAGGCAGCCCGGCCGCCGCTGGATCTGCTGCGGCCCTATGACGCGGAGCGGATGCATGCGTGGCGCGTGGACGCGGCCGTGGGCAATGTAAAGAACAACGCGCCGCAGTTGCTGGATCCGGTGCAGGCGCAAACTTTGTTTTAGTGCCCACTTTGTGCCGCTTCCGCCGGCGGCCGATGAGCGCGACACTCTATGCCTCGTAAGCCGACTGCAAACCGCCAGCCAGAAACCTCTGAAACGACTCCTCGGCGTTGCAGACGTCGGAGAAACACGGTTCGATGAGTCGTAGCACGACGCGCGCTGTCTCTTCTCGCGCGGCGTGGTCCAACTCCCGGGTGCACTGGCAGAACGCGGTCAGACGGAGATGCGAACCGGCATCGAGTTCAAGCCCGATCGCCACCAGAATCATATAAACGTCGACGCAGGCAGAGCGGGGGCATTCAAACTCCAACTCCGCGGCTCCGTCGGGATCGAAGTGACGCGATAGCGCTGCAGATCCGCAGGCGCGAAGCGCACCGCTCAGGATGCTGGCGTGACCGGAAATCTCTGCGCAATAAGCCGTGAGCAGCAGATCAACGGAAGGTGCGGAGGCGGGCGAAGGGAAGGGGATTGTTCTTGCAGTTGACACAAGAGACCTCTGGGGTGAATTCCATGGATTTTGTGATGTGCGTCACAAACTCGCCTGGAGACAGGATCATCGCAGGAGTGCGCATGGAGGTGTCAAAGGGAAACGTGCTCCGCCGCAGTTCGAATCCCGAATCGGGACGGCGATCCGATTTGGTGTCAAAGCAGAAATATTTCAAGAAAATCATGCAAGTCCTGAGCGTCCTCGACGACTAGCCACCCTGCTTTCCCAGACAAAAAGCTGAAGAAATTCCGATCGACTGGAAAACTCCTGAAACATCCTTTTTCGCAAAGCCACCCTCTTAACTACAAAATTAACCCCACCGACCAAAGGAGAGCTCAGGCTTTGCGAAAATGGGCTGGAATCTTCATTCTGTTGCTGGTTCCTGCGGCCGCACTGGCCCAGGCTCCGTCTGCAGCCGTCGGCGGCGACAGCCGTCTGTGGGCAGGCGCCGAGTTCTCCACCTTTAACCCCGATTACAGTTGCTACAGCAGCGTGCCCTTCGGCTGTACCAACCAGCTATATGGCCCAACCGCCTTTTTCGATTTCAATGTGAAGCCGAAATGGGGTGCGGAAGGCGAGGCGCGCTGGCTGCACTGGAATGGACCCCATGGCCAGATCGAGTCCAACTACCTTGCCGGCGGCAGGTACAGAGCGTACCGCTACCAGCGGCTGGACCTTTGGGTTAAATTCCTCCTGGGTGCAGGCCTGATCACCACTCCCGATTTCCCTGCAGCAGGCAGTCTCAAGGGGAGCTTCTTCGCCTACACGCCGGGTGGGACTCTGGAATACCGCGTTACGCACCGGATCGCGCTCCGCGCCGACTATGAGTACCAGATTTGGCCCTCGTTCGCGGGGCCCCCCTCCATCGACGGTAGCGGAAACGTCGTTCAGCACAACAGCGGCCTGACGCCGAATGGCTTCAGCTTCGGTGTCAGCTACCGGTTCCTCGGCAACTAACAGAGTGGTTTGGTCTCACTCCGATCTTGACAGAAAGACTGTGCTATCGCGTCCTCTCGGCCTGTAGACTCGATACGCAAAATCTTCCGGCGCTGCGTCAGTGTTCGTTCGCTAACGCGCCCTTCGTGTTGAGAGGATCCGAATGAAGTCCGCTCGTGTTGCTGCCTTGCTCATCTTCTGTCTCTTGCCCTCCGTCTCCTCGCTGCGCGCTGACATTCGCCTGCCGCACGTGCTCAGCGACCACGCCGTGCTCCAGCGCGATCGCCCCATTCACATTTGGGGATGGGCCATTCCCGGCGCGCACCTCGCGGCGAAGTTCCACGCGCAGACTGTTCCCGCTGTCGCTGACTCGCTCGGCGCCTTCAGCTTGTGGCTCGCACCCGAATCGGCCGGTGGCCCGTACACGTTGACGATTTCCGGCGATGGCGCGAACGTCACTCTTGCAGATCTCCTGGTGGGTGACGTCTGGTTTGCGTCCGGACAGTCAAACATGGAAATGCCGCTGGCTGGTTTTCCAGGCAACGCTGTGGTCAAAGACGCGGATAAGGAAATTGCAGCCGCGACAAATCCGAAGCTGCGCCTGCTGATTGTCAGCAAGAAAGGCTCTGACTCGCCGCTCAACGACATCCCGGATTCGTGGACTCTGTGCACGCCTGAAACCGCTGCGAAGTTTTCCGCCGTTGCTTACTTTTTTGGCCGCGAGATTGCTGCAAAGGTGAATGTTCCCGTCGGTCTGATTGACTCCACTTGGGGCGGCACGCCGGCGGATTCGTGGGTTTCGATGGATACGCTCGGCTCGCACCCCGACCTGCTGCCTGCCTTCACGGCGCGCGCGCAGTTCGCCGATGAGCAGACGGATCTCAAGGTGCGCATCGCCGCCGAAAAGGCCGCAGACGATGCATCTCGCGCGGCCGGACAGCCCCTGCCGCGTCATGGCTGGCATCCTGACGAAACCTCCTGGTCGCCGGCGGGACTCTATAACGGCATGATTGCGCCGTTTACCCCGATGTCGATACGCGGCTTTCTGTGGTACCAGGGCGAGACCAACTCTGCTCACGACCGAGCGCCCTATTATGGGACGCTATTCTCATCGCTGATCCTCGATTGGCGTTTGCAGTTCGCTCAGGGCAACCTGCCATTCTTCTTCGTACAGATTTCCAGCTTCAATTCACCGGGTGAAGACTGGGGTCGCATTCGCGATGCACAACGCCGGACCTTGCAACTCACCAATACCGCGATGGCGGTCACCCTCGACGTCGGTACGCCGGACAACGTTCATCCGCCTGATAAGCAGACGGTTGGGCACCGCCTCGCGCTTGCCGCGCGGCACATCGTCTATGGCGAAGATGTCATGTTCGCATCGCCGCTCTTCCGCCAGGCGACGGCCGAGACGCAATCCGACGGTGCTGTCGCGCTCCGCGTGTGGTTCGATCACGCCCGTGGACTCACATCGCAGAGTCAGCCCATCGACGCTTTTGAAATCGCCGGCGAAGATCACCACTTCGTCCCCGCGCAAGCCCGTATCGACGGCGAGACCGTCGTCGTCTCGGCCTCCGCCGTCCCACATCCTGTCTATGTTCGCTACGGCTGGATGGGTGTGATGCCCCATAACCTCTACAACGCCGCCGGCCTGCCAGCCTCGACGTTTACTTCGGAAGTTTTTCCGGCGGACTGATCTGGAGGCGCTCTGGATCTCGCGCAGGAGACCCGGCTTGCTCAGCAAATCCGCGGCAGTTGTTCTCCGAACAGCACGTCGACCACGCGGGTTCCGCCGACGCCGGTCTTCATCAGCACCATTCCCGGGTGCTGCTCTACGACTTCACCGATCACGCAGCTTTGGGCACCCAGCGGATGCGCCTTCATTGCCGCCAGAACACGATCGGCAATTTCGGGTGCGACGATTGCGACCAGCTTTCCCTCGTTGGCTACGTACAGCGGATCGAGCCCCAGAATCTCGCAGGCTCCGCGTACCGCGGCGCGAACCGGGATCGCGCTCTCCTTCAGAACCATGCCCGCGCGCGAACGCCCGGCAATCTCATTGAGCACGGTTGCCACACCGCCGCGCGTCGGATCCCGCATTACGCGGAAGCCTTCGACCTCGGCGCCTGCCGCATCGAGCATCGCGTCCACCAAACCGTTCAATGCGGCGCAATCGCTCTCGAGCGCGCTCTCGAACTCCAGACCCTCGCGCTGCGAAAGGATCGTGATTCCATGGTCCCCAATGAATCCGCTGAGGAGAATTTTGTCGCCGGGCCGTGCGTGATCCGCAGACATGCGCACACCGCGCTCCACGACACCGATTCCCGTGGTCGTGATGAAGACCTTATCGCCCTTGCCGCGATTCACAACTTTCGTGTCGCCGGTCACGAGCTGCACGCCGGCATACTGAGCGGCTGCGGCCATCGAATCGACGACACGCTCCAGCTCCGTCGCCGCCAGTCCTTCTTCCAGAATGAACGCCGCGGAAAGATACAGCGGCTTTGCGCCGCCCATGGCCAGGTCATTCACAGTGCCGTTTACGGCGAGCGATCCTATATCCCCACCCGGGAAAAAGATCGGCGTCACGACGAATGAATCCGTGGTGAACGCCAGACGAGTACCGTCGATCTCCAGCACGGCCTGGTCGTCCAGCTTTTCGAGGGTCGAATTTCTGAATCGACTGACGAAGACCTTCTCGATCAGCTCTGCCGAGAGCTTCCCACCGCTGCCATGCCCCAGCACGATTTGCGGATGCTCGAAGATGGGCAGGGGGCACGAACCAAACGGTCCCAGCCCTGCGGCCGTCTCTTCGTGCTCGTCCGCTTTGCTGATGCTCATTTGCCGTTCCCCAGCGTGACGAGATCCGCGTCTTTCAGATGCCGCCCGTAGGTGTAGTACGCCGCGCATGCGCCTTCAGCCGACACCATTGTCGCTCCCAGCGGATGCTGGGGGGTACATTCGCTCCCAAACGCAGGGCAATCGTGAGGCTTTTTGATCCCCTGCAGAATCTGTCCGGCGATGCAGATCTCCGGCTCCATTGTGTCGATGGCCTCGACGCTGAATCGCGTCTCCGCGTCAAACTCGCGGAACGCCTCGCGGAGTCGGAACCCACTCTGCGGAATCATTCCCACGCCGCGCCATTTACGGTCGCTGACTTCAAACACTTTCGCGATCAACTCCTGCGCCGGACGATTCCCGCCGCGCTCCAGCACCCGCGAATACTGGTTCTCCACTTCCGCGCGCCCCTGCTCCAGCTGGTCCACCAGCATCAGCACGCCTTCGAGAATGTCGAGCGGCTCAAACCCTGTAACAACGACAGGCACC
>CAVPKU010000004.1:0-47998 GCA_963705765.1 uncultured Acidobacteriaceae bacterium
AGATCGAAAGATATTTCACGCAACGCTCACGGTGTTGACACAACGAACCGCCGATGTTTTAGCATGGACGTTGTTCGTTGCTGCAGACGTGTCCCACGCATGTTCTGCGCGTTGCAATTGCTGTACCATCGACTTCTCGTCCCCGGAGTCCGTCTTCCAGTCAGACATGATTACTGTTAAAGACCTGACCAAGAGGTACGCCCGCACCACCGCCGTCGATCACATCTCCTTCTCGATCAGCAAAGGCGACATCGTCGGATTTCTTGGGCCCAACGGCGCGGGCAAAACCACCACCATGCGCATACTGACATGCTTTTTTCCGCCCACCGACGGAAAGGCCACGGTCGCGGGCTTCGACGTCTTTGAGCAGTCGATGGAGGTGCGCCGGCGCATCGGCTATTTGCCGGAAACGCCGCCGCTCTATCTCGAGATGGAGACCATCGAGTATCTGCGCTTCGTCGGCCGGCTCAAAGGCCTGACCGGCACGCGTCTCGAAACTCGCGTCGATTTCGTGCTGGAGCGCTGTGCCATCGGCGACGTGAAAACGAAGCTTCTCAGCAAGCTCTCCAAGGGCTACCGCCAGCGCGTGGGATTGGCGCAGGCGATCATCCACAACCCCGACGTGCTGATCCTCGACGAGCCCACTGCCGGTCTCGACCCGAAGCAGATCAACGAGACCCGCGACCTGATCAAGAGCCTCGCCGGCGACCACACCATTATTCTGAGCACGCATATCCTGCCCGAAGTGGAGCAGACTTGCCAGTCGGTCATCATCATCAACAAGGGCAAGTTGGTCGCTACGGACTCCGTGCACAACCTGCAGGCACGGGCGCGCGGCGCCGAATCCGTGATGGTCAATGTCGGCGTTCGTTCCGGAGAGTTCCCCACTCCCGCCGTCAAGACACGGCTCGAAAAAATCGCTGGAGTCGGCAGCGCCACGCTGAAGGAAGAATTCCCCAGCGGCGCCATCTTCGAGGTCGAAAGCAAAAAGGGCGAGTTGGTTCGCGGCGATCTGGCCCGCAACATTGTTGAAGCCGGCTGGGATCTGAACGAGCTGCGCCCCTCCGCGATGAGTCTGGAAGAAGTCTTCCTGCAACTCACAGGGAGCAACGCAGCGGCAGCGCCGGAAGCGGCTCCCGTACCCGCCGAACCCACCGATGCGCCTGCGCCGGAGGCCGAAGCATGAGAAACACCTGGATTATTTGCCGGCGCGAATTGTCGAGCTACTTCGCATCGCCCATCGCGTGGCTGCTGCTTGCTATGTACAGCATCATCTTCGGGTGGATCTTCTGGAACTTCCTCGCCGAGTTCATCAAGCAGGGCATCGACATGGAGATGATGGGCCAGGCGCAACCGATGAACATCAACGAGCAGGTAGTTCGTCCCCTGCTCGGCACCTCCAGCTTCCTCGGCCTGTTTATGATTCCGCTCATCAGCATGCGCCTCTTCGCCGAAGAGAAGCGCAACGGCACCATCGAACTGCTGGCCACCTCACCGGTGCGCGACGTGGAAATCATCCTCGGCAAGTGGCTCTCGGCGACGCTGCTCTACTGCTGGATCGTGCTCTTCGCCAGCATCAACTTCGTCTTCCTCTTCCGCTATGGCAATCCGGACTGGAAGCCGATGCTGGTCACGCTGCTGGGCGTCTTTCTGCAGGGCGCGGCGCTGCTGGCCATCGGCACCTTCATCTCGACGCTGACCAAGAACCAGATCATCGCAGCGGCGCTCACCTTCGGTGCTTGCCTCTTGCTGTGGATCTTTTCCTGGGTCAGCAGCTACGACAATTCCACCTGGGCGCAGGTCTTCTCCTATATGTCCGTCATCACCCACTTCGATACCTTCGACCGCGGCGTGCTCTCCACGAAGGACGCGATTTACTACCTCAGCGTCATCTTCGTTGGACTCTTCTTCACCGCCCGCTCGATGGAATCTCTTCGCTGGAGGTCGTAAGCAGGAATGGCAAGTCAGTGGCTGAAGGCGAGACAGACCAGGTATGCGGCCTACGCGACCACCTACGTTCTGGTGGTGCTTGCCGTGGTCGTCGTCGCCAATTATCTCGCCAACCGTTATTCGAAGTCGTACGATGCGACCGCGAACAAGCGCTACAGCCTTTCGCCGGAGACGAAGAAAATCGTCGACGGACTGAAGCAGCCTGCCGTCATCACGTATTTCAACATGAGCAGCCACTTCACCGAAGGCAAGGACATTCTGGAGGAGTACAAGGCGCTGTCGTCGAAGGTCCAGGTCAAGTACGTCGATCCCATCAAGGAGCCGATGCTGGCTCGCCAGGCGGGCATTCAGAACGCAGGTACGGCCACCGTCCAGATTGGCGACCACACCGAGATCGCCAGTGACATGACCGAAGAAGGCCTCACCGGCGCCATGATCCGCGACATCAAGGGCAACACGCGCACGGTCTGCTTTGTCTCGGGCAGCGGCGAGCATCAGATCGATGACTCGAGCCGCGACGGCGCGTCGCGCTTCAAGGAACTGCTGGGCCGCGACAGCTATCAGACTCAGACCATCAACCTGATTGCAAAGTCGGATGTGCCCGCCGACTGCACAGCCATCGTGATCGCCGGCCCGACCCGCGAATACGAGCAGCCCGAGGTCGATGGCATCCGGACCTACGTTGAGAATGGCGGCCGCGCGATGTTCCTGCTCGATCCACCGCTCAACATGGGCCCGTCGGCGATCACTGAGAACGCTGCGCTCACCGCGCAAATCCAGAAGTGGGGCGTCACGCTCGACAAGGATCTGATCCTCGACCTGAATCCGGTTGGCCAGATTTACGGGTTCGGCGGCATGGTGGCGCTGGTGAACAGCTACGGCACGCAGCCCATCGTCAGCGATATGAAGAGCGTGGCCACCGGTTTTCCGCTGGCACGCTCACTCACCTTCACCAACGGCGACAAGACGACGGTGGAAAAGCTGTTCGATTCATCGGACACGAGCTTTGCCACGACCAATCTGAGCTCGGCCAAGGTCGACGTGAAGGATCCGAACAACAAGAAGGGTCCGCTGACCATCGGCGCCGCTGGAAACTACAACACCGGCAAGCCCAATTCGCAAGGACGCTTCATCGTCATCGGCGACTCGGCCTGGATTTCGAACAGCTTCATCGGCTTCCAGGGCAACCGCGATCTGGCAACGAACACCATCAACTGGCTCACCTCGGATGAGGATCTGATTTCTATCCATCCAAAAGCGCCGGAGGATCGCCGCATCACGATGACGCGTGCACAGCTCAACATGGTGCGTCTGGTCAGCCAGTTCGTGCTCCCGATCATTGTCATCGCGGGCGGCATCCTGGTGTGGTGGAAGCGGAGATAGCCTTCTGCACAAAGTTCTGTCATGAAATTTCGCAGTCTCATCGTTGCAGCAGCGGTTCTCCTGGTTCTTGCCGGTGTTCTCTACTGGTCCCAGCATCACAAGCCAGCGGAGAACTCCGCCTCCACGTCGAACGCCACGGCTATTCTGAAAATTGATACCGCCACGGTGACAAGTCTGACCGTGAAGCAAAAGGGCGCGCAGCCGTTCACGCTCACGCGCTCCGGGTCGCAGTGGCGCATCACGGCGCCGGGAGATTATCCGGCGGATTCCAGCACCGTCTCCGCGATGCTAACCAGCCTCGCCCCAGTCAACTCCGACAGCGTCGTCGAAGACCACGCTACAGACCTCGCCCAGTTCGGCCTGAGCGATCCTTCGCTCGAAGTGGACGTCACGGGCAAAGACAACAAGACCAGCCGGCTGCTTCTCGGCGACGACGCACCCACCAACGGTGGCCTCTACGTTGCGCTGGGCGGGGATCCGCGGGTTTTTACCGCGGCGTCGTACATCAAAACCAGCCTCAACAAGAGCCTCGGCGATCTGCGTGACAAGCGCCTGCTGCCAGTGGAAGCCAGCTCGGTGAGCAGCGTCGACCTCACGCGCAAGGGTCAGGACATGAGCTTCGCCCGCATTCAGAACGGCTGGCAAATCGAGAAGCCGCAATCGTACCGGGCGGACAACTACTCGGTCGACGACATGCTGTCGCAGCTCACCACGGCAAAGTGGGATCCCTCGGTTTCTGCGGACGATGCGGTCCGCGATTTCGGTCACGCGACGCCGGTTGCGACTGTGAAGCTCACCGGCAGCACCGGAACCAATACACTCGAGGTGCGCAAAGAGAAGGACGAATACTACGCGAAGTCGAGCGCCATTCCCGGTGCATGGAAAATTGAATCGGCGAGCGCCATTTCGCTGGGGCAGGACCTCAATCGCAGCCTCGACGACTTCCGCAACAAGCAGCTCTTCGACTTCGGCTATTCCGCCCCGGAGAAGCTTGAGTATCACGCCGGCTCGACCTCGATCGCGCTCGCGCACAGCGGAAATGACTGGCTCTCGAATGGCAGGAAGATGGACGCCGACAGCGCCGAAGCCGTCGTGAGTGCGCTGCGGAATTTGTCTGCCTCGAAATTTGTCGACTCCGGGTTCAACATCCCGACTATCGACATCACCGTGACGTCGAACGGCGGCAAGCGCGTGGAGAAAATTCAGATCCAGAAGACAGCGGACGGAGCTATTGCCAAACGTGACGACGGCCCGGCGCTTTACTCGCTCGACTCGGGGGCGATCCAGGGCCTGACCGACGCGATTGCTAGTCTCAAGCCTGCTGCACCTGATAAGAAGAAGTAAAGTACTGCGCGCTAGATCCGGCCGGGGCCGCTGTGAACAGGATGCCCGGTACACTAACCGAGATGACGACCGCTTCCCAGAATCCCCGCACGGCCCTGCTCGATCTGCTGGCCCGCACCTCGTTTCGGCTGGGCGACTTCACGCTGTCCTCCGGCGCTAAGAGCGACTACTACATTGACTGCCGCACCGCCACGCTCCACGCCGAAGGCGCACGCCTTACGGGTCTCGCCATCCTCGACCTGCTCCGCGAGCACAAACTGGAGCCAGCGGCCGTCGGTGGCCTCACCATGGGCGCCGACCCGGTGGTGTCCGCGGTCTCGATCGCCAGCGCGTGGCGAGCACAACGAGAGCCCCGTGCGCCTCTGATCCACGGCTTCCTCGTTCGCAAGGCGGAGAAGGCGCACGGTACCGGCCGCCGCATCGAAGGCTTTCTTGAAAGGGACGCACCGGTTCTGATCGTCGATGACGTCTGCACCACCGGCGCCTCGACCATCACCGCCATTGAAGCGGCACGGGAGGCAGGCATGCGCGTCATCGCGGCGGTATGTCTTGTCGAGCGTGAGGAAGCGGGTGGCCGCGCAGCCTTGGAAGCAGCTTGCCAGGGTGCACCCTTCCTGCGGCTCTACACGGCAAACGATGTTCGCGCCTCGCACGTGCGGCAGCTCTCGCGTACCTAACCCTTAGACTTCAGCACAGAGAAGAAAGGGCGCGCGGCTTTCGCCACGCGCCCGGAAGGCTGCTGCAGAACGGTTAGCGGCCGGAGGGGGCTCCGCCGGTCGGATTGGCAGCGCCCTGCGTGGCTGGTGCGCCGTTGTCGCCGGTGTTGCTCAGGAGCTGGACTTCGACGTGACGGTTCTTCTTGCGGCCCTCCGCAGTCTTGTTGGAGTCCACCTCAACGTCTTTGCCCAGACCCACCAGGTAGAACTTGTGCGGGGGCACGTTGTATTTCCCCGCCAGATACTGCACCACCGCCATCGCACGGCGATCGCTCAGTGCGTAGTTGTACTCCTTCGAACCGACGGAGTCCGTTCCGCCCGTCACTTCGAGGATGTAGCTCTTGGCGCCGGAAAGCTGGCCACCGAACTGGTCGAGCTGATCCTTGGCATCTTTGGTCAGGTTCGCCTTGTTGAAGGCGAAGGTCACCGAGACATCGCCGACCTGCTTGTAGTTGTCGAGGTTGGCGACGACACCGGCCAGCGAATCCGCGCGATTCACAGCGTCTTGCGCGGACGACTGCGCCGTGCTGGCGGACTGCTGTGCATTCTGCGCGCTCGTTTGGGCCTGGTTAGCCGAATTCTGTGCCTGCTGGATGCCGGACTGTGCGCGCGAATCCACGTCGTGGATCGCACGGTTGTTCGTCGCCGTGGCATCGTCAAGTTCGTTGGTCTTCGTGATCACCGGCTCAGTCTGGCTGCGCACGTAATTTTTGGTCGAGCAGCCGGTAGTGAAAACCAAAGACAGCGCCGCAACTGCTGAGGCTGCTGCGAAACCTGTTCTGGAAATCCGCGTCATGGGGTGACACTCCATTTCTGTATGGTCCTGCATTCTTTCAACTACTGAGAAAGCCCCACCGATCAGGTGGATGCTTGCTTTTTCGCGATTGAAAAGAGCACGCGCAGGCCCAATTTCTCCGTGATTACGTAAATCTATGTTCTGCTTAGGTTTATCGTTACATTTCGGTCGCGTTTTCCGCCTCGAACCCGTTGCATTCGCGTACTTTTTACGCGAAATTCGGCCCGTTTCGCACCCAAAACCTCCTTGCCATTTTACCCATTAAACTGAAAAAAGGGCCGCCATGGATTTGCACGAGAAGATTCGCACCTTACCCACCCGGCCCGGCGTGTACCTCTATAAGAACGCCGACGGCGAGGTGATCTACGTCGGCAAGGCGAAGAATCTCCGCTCGCGCGTCCGCTCGTATTTGCTGGAAGCGTCCCAGGCCAACGCCAAGACCGGCTCGCTGATGCGCGATGCGGTCGACGTCGACTACATCCTGGTCGACAACGAGCACGAGGCGCTCGCGCTTGAGAACAACCTCATCAAGCAGCGCAAGCCGCGCTTCAATATATTGCTGCGCGACGACAAGACCTACCCCTATGTGAAGCTGACGCTGGCCGACCGCTGGCCCAAGGTCTTCGTCACGCGCCGGCTGCGTCGCGATGGCAGCGTCTACTACGGCCCCTACTTTCCCGGCAATCTGGCCTATCGCGTCGTCGACCTCATCCATCGCAGCTTCCTCCTGCCCAGCTGCAAGCTCGATCTCTCCCGCTATCACGCGCGCCCCTGTTTGCAGTACTACATCGGGCGCTGCCTCGGACCCTGCGTGCAGGATCTGACCACCCCTGAGACCTACGCGGAAGCCGTTCGCGACGCGCAGATGTTCCTCGAAGGCCGCACGTCCGACCTGAACAAGTCACTGCATGAGCGCATGGCCGCCGCCGCGGCTGCCGAGCAGTTTGAACTCGCTGCCAAGTATCGCGACCTGCTGGTCACCGTCGATCAGCTCTCAGAAAAACAGCGCATCGCCTCCGTCGAGGACGATGATGCCGACGTCTTCGGCTATCACTGCGAGAACGGCATGATCGCTGTGAATCTGTTCCACCTGCGCGGTGGCAAGATTGTCGACCGGCGCGAATTCTTCTGGGAAGATCTGCCGGATTTCATCATAGATCTGCCGGAATCGGAGCCGGCCAGCGATGCAGCGGAGCAGCCAGTCGCAACCTTTGAGCCGGGAGCCTTCTTCTCGGCCCTGCTCAAGCAGCTCTACATCGACCAGCCGTATGTTCCGACGAACATTTACGTGCCGGTGGATTTCTGCGACCGCACCACACTGGCCGGTCTGCTGGCCGAACACACCAAACATCGCGTCGAAATCGGCGTACCCCAGCGTGGCGAAAAGCGGTCGCTCGTCGACCTTGCCGCACAGAACGCCAAGCAGAGCTACGACCAGCGCTTTCGCGTTCTTGCGCCCAGCCGCAAAGCGATCCAGGAAGCCCTGCAGGACGCACTCACCCTCGAAGACCTGCCGCGCACCATCGAGTGCTTCGACATCTCTCACATCCAGGGCGCGGAAACCGTCGCGTCGATGGTGGTTTGGGAAGACGGCGAGATGAAGAAGAGCGCCTACCGAAAATTCAAAATCAAAACCGTCGAAGGCGTCGACGACTTTGCCTCGATGCGCGAGGTCGTCACTCGCCGTTACAAGCGCGTGGTCGAAGAAGAACAGAAGATGCCGTCGCTGATCCTGATCGACGGCGGCCTCGGGCAGCTCCACGCAGCCGCCGCGGCGCTGGAGTCCCTTGGCATCACGACGCAGCCACTGGCCTCGATCGCCAAGCGCGAGGAGATCATCTACCTCTACGGTCAGGAGGACGAGCCCGTCGTTCTCGATCGCCGCTCGCCAGTCCTGCATCTGGTCCAACGCATTCGCGACGAATCGCACCGGTTTGCCATCGCCTACCATCGCAAGCGGCGCGAGATGCGGGACCGCGACTCGGAGCTCCTCACCATCCCCGGCGTCGGGGCGCGTACCCGGCAGCGTCTGCTCGAACATTTCGGCAGCCTGCGCAGCATTGCTTCGGCCAGCCTGGACTCCCTGGCCGCCGTTGTCCCTCCGAAGACCGCCGAGGAGATCTATGGACACTTCCATGCTGCGGAGGCCGCGGCGAACCCGCTCCCGGTGCTCAACGACTGACGATCGTGCAGCGGTATACCGTATCGCGGGACCCTACCGGTAACAGTCGCAGACACCACCGCTGCGGTTCTGATAGATAAGAGATTCCCTGTAGTTGCCTGCGGGATTGTCCTCAACGATGCCGCACTGGAGTCGAATGATGAAGACCCTTTTGATGGCCGATCCGGTTCGCTACCCTCGCATGACGACCGAGGAGTTGCGAGCGGCCTTCGCGCTGGACGGCCTCTCCACACCTGGCGCTCTGCAGTTGGTGTATATCGATCTGGATCGCACCGTCGTCGGCCACGCCGTACCGACTGCGAAGCCCATTTCCCTGCCGACCTATCCCGAGTTGCGCGCCAGCTATTTCACGCGAGCGCCGCGAGCTCGGCGTTCTGAACATCGGAGGCGAGGGTGCGGTCCACGTCGGTCACGAAACCTCCTGCCTCGACAACCTCGATGTCCTTTACATTGGCCGCGGCAATCCTGAAATTCGTTTCGAGTCGAAAGCCGCCGAGCGGCCCGCCATCTTCTACATCCTGAGCTATCCCGCGCACACGGCATACCCCACGACGCTGGTGAAAAAAGCAGACGCCAATCCCACCACCATCGGCGCGCCGGAAACCGTCAATCACCGCACCATCTACAAATACATCCACCTCGAAGGCGCGCGCAGTTGCCAGCTGGTGATGGGTGTAACCCACCTGCATTCCGGAAGCGCGTGGAACACGATGCCACCGCACACCCATATGCGCCGCTCCGAGGTGTATATGTACTTCAACCTGGCCGAGGGTGCCCGCGTCTTCCACTTCATGGGACCGCCCAAGGAGACACGCCATCTGCTCATGGCGAATCGCGACATCGTCGTCTCGCCCGGATGGTCGATTCACGCCGGAGTGGGCACGCAGGCTTATAGTTTCTGCTGGGGCATGGGCGGCGAGAATCAGGACTACGCCGACATGGATCCTGCACCGCTGGAGACGCTGCTCTAGCCGGCTATACCTTCAAGGAGCTCCGATGAGAACTGCCCTCTTCCTCGCCGCTGCTGCGCTTGCCCTTACCCCCTGCGGATTCGCGCAGACGCAATCGTCTGCCGCGCCCCACGATCCGGCTGTCGCTTTCCCAATGTCGAATCTTCACGACCAGATTGAGAAGCTGGTCCCTGCCGCAAAGGAAAAAGGCTCCAGCGGCGCCACGATTGAGGACTATGGCAGTTACAAACTCCAGCTCTCCGTGCGCACGGTGAGCGGCGGCGGAGAAGTTCACGCCCATTGGGACGACGTGATGATTGTTCAGGAAGGCAGCGCCACCCTCGTCACTGGCGGAACCGTGGTCGACGCCAAAACGAGCGCGGACGGCGAAACGCATGGCTCAAAGATCGAGAATGGCGATTCCCGCACGATCCATCCCGGCGATGTCGTCACGGTCAAAGCCGGCACGCCGCACCAGCTGATTCTCGAGCACGGCACCGTCTATGGCGCCCTCGTCGTCAAGGTCCACGAACCCTGACGCAGTCGGCTCCAAGCTCCTTCTAGAGTCCGTAATGCTGCAGGAAGGGGGAAGGCGTGTGGACTCTTCTGCGATCACGCACACCCAGAGACGAAGAAATCTCCCGGCAGCAGCGCATTAGATGTTCTGCGATGCCCGGCACGCTCTGCTGGGTGATCCTCGAAGTCGGCCCGGAAACGCTGACCGCCGCCATCGGGTAGCCCGTCTCGTTCAGGATCGGCGCGCCGATGCAGCGCACGCCTTCCTCCACTTCCTCGTCATCGATCGCGTAGCCGCGCCGCCGGACCCGATCGAGGGACCGCATCAGAGCCTCCGGCGTCATCAGCGTCCGGTGCGTGAAACGAACGAACCGGATCTTGCCCATGATGTCCGCCACGTTCTGCTCAGGAAGGAACGCGAGCATCGCCTTGCCCATCGAGGTGCAGTACACGGGGTTCGACGCGCCGATGCGGGAGGCCAGCCAGGTACGGCGGTTGTTGGGCTCTACTTTATCCAGATACACCACTGTTGTCTTCTGCAGCACGCCCAGATGCACGGTCTCGCCCACCTGCGCCGACAGCCTGCGGAACCAGGGATGCACGCGCGCTCGAAGATCGATCTGCTCGACAGCGCGGCTGCCCAGTTCATAAAGTTTCAGGCCCAGACGAAAGCGATTTTCCGGCGTACGCTCGATCAGACCACAGCGCTCCAGCACCATGAGCGCGCGATGCGCCGTGCTCTTGTGCAGCGCCATGCGCTCGCAAACGTCGGCCAGGCCCAGCGGACCCTCGCTCTCGCCGAGCAGATCCAGCACACTCACGGCGCGGTCCAGGCTCTGCAGTTGATAGGGGTCGGCCGATCGCTTGCCCGCCTTCTCCGCGGCGCGCTCCGGCTTCGCTTCTGCTGTCTTCTGCCGCATGCCCATCTTCGACTTTATCGCGCCAGCCATCCGCCATCCACCACAAGAACTGTGCCGGTTACATAATCGCTCGCAGAAGAAGCCAGAAAGACAGCCGCTCCGCCCAGGTCTTCGGGATCGCCCCAGCGCCCCGCAGGAATCCGCTCGAGGATCTGCCGGTTCCGTGTCTCATCCGCCTGCAGGGCGGAGGTGTTTTCGGTTCGAAAATACCCTGGCGCAATCGCGTTCACCTGCACATTGCGCGGCGCCCATTCATTGGCCAGCGCCTTCGTCAGCTGCGCGATGCCACCCTTCGATGCCGTGTACGCTGCAATGCGAATCCCGCCCTGGAACGCCATCATCGATGCAATGTTGATGATCTTGCCCTGCTTGCGCTTGATCATCTCGCGTCCGGCCAGCTGGCAAAGCTGGAAGGCGCTGGTCAGATTCACCTGGAGCACCTGTTTCCAGGCGGCAAGGTCATGATCCTCGGCCGTCGAACGGTGGATCATACCGGCATTGTTGACGAGAATGTCCGGAGCGCCCATGGCAACGACGACATCGGAGAAAAGCTTTTCGGCGCCATCCTCGGCGCTCAGGTCAGCCGAAAAGCTGCGCGCCGCGCGACCCACCTCGCGAATTTTCCCGGCTGTCTCTTCGGCCGGCCGCCGGTTCCCATGGCAGGCGACTTCGGCTCCAGCGTCGGCCAAAGCGAGGGCGATGGCCGCACCCAGTCCGCTGGCGGCCCCGGTCACCAGCGCAGTCTTTCCGTCGAGTCTGAAGCGATCCGCCATTCCCATCTCTCGCAGTCAGCCATTCCGCAGCCAGGTACGCCGTACCCGGCTCCGAACCGGCGAAACGCCATTTTCCGGGGCGATTCCCCGAATGTCAAGGCAAACGAACCGGGGGACGGCATCTCCCGCGAGCAATAACGCCTGCGCCGGCCGCAAACAAAACCGCCGGCGAGCCTGGATTCGGGGCCGCCGGCGGTCGATTCACTGCATTGGTTCGTTCTAGGTTGTGCCGTTCGGGACCAGTCGGGCGTTGGTCAGTTTGGTGACAATCGCCTCGTAAATATCGGCGATCGCCGTGGTTCCGGAGTTATCGCTGTTGGCCTGGCAACCTGAGCTCTGGCTTCCACCCTGCGCTGCCCAGTCACTGTAGAAGTAGGGCGAGACCGAAACCCCTGTCTCCTGCGTGGCCATCCCCTGCATCGCCTGGCAAGGCGTGATGTTCCGGTGCGTTCCGCCGCTGCGATCGCTGGCGCAGTGCGACGAACTCGAAACGGTGAGCGCGCCGTAAGCGATGGTGAACACCATGGTGTTGTTCGCCTTCCCGCCGGAGGAATAGGTGGCAGCATATTGCGCCGCATCCACTGCCTGCCCGCATTCTCCAACCCACGATGGATACGAACCGCCGCTGGACGCCAGCAGATAACTCGCCGGATAGATATATCCGGAAGTCGTCAACGCTGTAACCGAGCTGTACGTGGTTTCCGCGTGGGCCGCCGTGTCCGGCATGGAGTACTCCGTTCCCCACGTCTGCGGCGCCGTCGAATCGCCGTCACCCAGGATGATCATCACGTTGTAGGAATCGGAATGGTTGGCCTGTTCCTTCAGCAACGCAGCCTGCGCGGCGTAAATCGCGCCCGCATAGTACGTGCCAAAGTCGCCGTCATAACTGGAAGGGGCAATACCGTTGCAGCCGCTCTTGCCACCCGCCGCCTGCACCAGAACCGAGCTGGTGTTCATGCTGGTCGTGCCGTTAGTGGTGGTGTTGTAATCAGCCATAAACGGAGTGATCTGATAGGTCGGAGCATCGGTTCCAGACGGAATACTATACCCGGTTGCATCAGTCGGCTTGGGCGGAAAAGTGTAAGGCATTGCCCATGCGATCCCGCTCCATGGTGGCTGATAGTGAACCTGCTGGTGCGGAGAAAAGTTGCCGTAGCTGTCGTTCGCGCCGGTGCCGCCAATGTTGTAAAGAACCGGTGTGTAGAAGCTGGAGTTGTAGTAGTAGTAATTCACGCTCGTCGTACCGCCCGAGGCGGACGGCACCGTTGTGGTGCAGGTAAAGCTCTGCTTCGTTCCACTGCTGTTAATCGCAACACCGGCCGGCGATCCGCTCCCCGCAACCACGTTGGGGAAGGTGAACAGCGCTACGTGGTCGTAATCGGTATCCAGGCCGGTCAGCAACTGCTGCACGCCGGTCAAAGCGCACTTTTCCTGCGTCACATTGCCGCAGTTTGAATCCAGTTCGTTCATCGACAGCGTCGAGTCAAGGATCAACGCGATGTTGTACGGAGTAGGCCGTCCTTTGGCTGCTGTAGAGGTTGCACTCAGGTTGACCGTGTTCTTGCCCAAAACTCCCGCAAACAGGGTGGGCACCGAGGCCGTCTGGGTCACCGAGACGGCATTGGGAATCGTCACCCGACCGCTGGAAAGCGCGCACGGAACTCCCCATCCCGAGACCGTAGACAGGCACAATCCTGTCGTTGTGGATCCGGTGAGGCTCAGACCCTGATACGCGTTCTTGGCCCCGCTGCCCGAGCTGTAATTCGTCGCGTAGGTCTGATAGGTGGTGCTGGTGCCGGAGATGGTCTGGGCAGCTGCCAGCGCCGCGGCATCTGTCGATGACTGCAATTCACGCTGAATCACCATAGCGCGCCCGCAGTCCACGACCAGAGCTGAAACGCCGAGAATCGTGAGCATCATCACGACCACCCAGGGCAGCACCTGTCCCCCTTCGTCGGCGATCATCAGCCGCGCAATAAACAGACTGTTCCCCGACCGGCGCGCTCTGCGCACCGCATTCGGTGATACCTGCCGGATTCGACCTGACTTTCTCTTGCTTTGCATTGCCTTTCTCCTGGCCCGTATTCCCTCGGGCTCATAAAAACCAAGGTTTAACTTCCTGCGCGCTGCGTTCCCTCTACTGAACCAGTTCTGAGCTGGTAGCCGTCAAATTCATCGCCGAACTGACCCGGCCAAACAGCAAAGGAGTTACCGGATAAGTCGCCTGGATCGTCACATAGTCGTAGCCATACATCTTGAGACCACTGCAGCTGGGCCACGATGACGCCGTGCCGGTGTAAGTCGTGACCGTAGCCGTTCCGCTCGGAGCGCCAGAATAACTTCCGTAGGTTATCGTGAGGCTCAGATTCGAAGCCGTCAGATTGGAAGCGCCCGTTTGAATGGTGGAAGCAGCGTACTTGCAGGGATCGCCACTGTTCATCATCGACGTATTGCCGTCCTGCCCGGCGCTCATCGCGAAGGCTCGGGCTCCGTTGTTCACGGAATTCGTCAGAACCAGATACTGATTCAGAATGATGCCAAACGAGAAAACGCCGGTCAGAATGATCAGCATGATGGGAAGAACAAACGCCATTTCGACCAGCGTCTGTCCTTCTTCGTCCAGACTGCAGCATCGGATTCGTTCGGTCGCCGCGATCCTCGCGCGCTCCATGAAGCTCCGCATCGTATTCATCCCGGCCAACACCCCTCACTACTGAATGACCTGCTCTCAGCACCGCTGAAACGGCGAACGACGGCAGCCTGCGACCCATCGCCGCCTTATATGCTGCTCACCGAAGGAGGAGGTACTGTGCAAAGAGTAGCGGAGGTCGCGAAAGACTCAATAGCTACTTCGTTGTAGCGACTTACATCGCAGTAATTCCGGAGAATTACTGACCCTGGTAACCATTGCGGCGCTTGTGCAATAAAGTGTGCAGTTTACTCCTCGGCAGCATGGTAACCACGAAGTTGAATTGCGGCTCCAGTTACCGCAGTTATCTGTTCTGAATCGATGCAGAGTCGGCCCGCGCCACATTCTGATCGCCGCTCTTCGCGCCCTGGTGAGTCACGAAGACAGCCGCCACTTTGTCCTCATACGCCAGATCGAATCGGGGATCCGTGCGCAGCAGTTGGGTCAGGGCTGCGCCATCGGGAGCAATCACAACCCCGGCGGAGCGCAGATCTGGATCTGATGCCCACTGCGAGCCACCGCCCCACGTATCGCGCGAACGCTCGATGGCTTTGTCCCCATAGAGCGCTGCGCGCCCGTCCATGCTTACCGGCTGGCGCAGATTCCAGATCAGGAATCCGCCCCAGTCGTAGGTGTTGAAGAGCGCGCCTGTGTAGTTGCGATTCCTCACGACCTCGACCGCCTGCACCGGCATCTTCTCCGCCAGCAGTTTCTCGAGACGAAGATTGCTCACGTTCAGCAGCAGCACGCTGGCAGCAAACCCGGCAATGGCTGTGAACGAGGCCAGAAGTCCGGCCCAGGCCGGCTGGTTCTCCTGGTCCTGCTTCTCGGCGCGCGCTGGCAAACCCACGGCCAGAATGGCTCCCGCAGTGATGGCCATGACCCACAGATCACGGCGCGAGCGGAACGACAGCACCGCCGCCAGCGCGAGCATCATGGTCTCGAACGGGTTCAGTTGCCGGTAACGGAACAACACGCCGGCTGCACCCAGCGCCAAAAAGAGCAGCACGAAATCAGCAGGCGTGCGGAAGGGCAGCGCCATCATCTCGCTTACTGTGTCCAGCACGCCGGCCTGCGATCCCATCTGCCACGCGATTTTGTAAATCCCAGGCCCGTAAGGATTGAGGCATACCGCCGCCACGCACGCACCCAGCGTGATCCACAAGTTGCGCGCCGGCGCACTCTTCGTTTCCGATTTCCACCAGCGCCCGAGCCATGGTTCTACGGCAGCAACGCCGAGCACCAGCAGTCCATCGACGAACTGGATGTGGATGTTCGCCCAAAGCGCGAACATCGCAGGCAGCCACAGCAGCTCGCGGCTTTTGCCCTCGCGCCGTGTGTGCATCAGGATGTCCATCTCGAGCGCAAAAAACAGAATCGTGAACAGCCACGGCCGCGGCGTGCTCATCCGCGAAAGGCAGAAGGTCACGGCAATCGTGAGTGCGGCGCGCTGCGTAAAGTCCGCCTGCAACCGGCTCAACAGGTGGTACACCGCCGCTGCGATCAGCGTCATCATGCCCGCTGTGAAGACAAGCAGGCCACGCAGTCCCATCCAGGTCCAGGCCTTGAGCAGGATCAGATCGAAGAGCCAGCTGTACGCCTGCCACGGGCTCCCTCCCGCCACGCGAGAGAACGGATCGACATGTGGAACGGCGTGGTGCTGCAGAATCCACTCGCCCGTCCGCAAATGCCACCCGACATCGGGATCGGCAACGGCGCCGTCCGCGCCGCGCATGCAGATGAAGGCAGCAACGGCGCACAACAATCCGATCAGAATCGCTCTGGCGGCCTGATCCACGCGGGATCCGTCTGACGTTTTCAACTGCAAGGCGATGCACTCCTGGATTCAGCTCTTTGCCTCGGCATCGGCGTGCGATCGACCTGCACTGGATGGGAGAGCTGATGAAAGGAAATCTCTTTCTCAGGATCGTGGTCGCCGAGGTGCATTTCAATAGCACGCCGGTGGGACCGTCCGCCGGCGCGCTGCAAATACATGGAAACAGGTTGGTTCCGGGCTCCGGGTGCAGCAGGACGGGGTCTGATTACGAGCGATTACTCCGGTTTTCAGGCTGCGAGCCAGAAATCCACAGGTCGCGGGGCCTCCGCTGCAGTGCTCAAAAGACGATTGGGTTACCCCGTCGCACCCCAAACCGGAACATGACTCCGCACACATCAGGACCGCATCGCTGCTGGGTCAGGACACCCTTGCCTTCGGCAGAATCAGGCCTCAGATGAGGGACACGGCATAGCCCGAAAGTCTCGTGGGCCTCGCGTGAACGCGCGACGTAACCCCGAAAGTAGCAATTCGTAACACTTCCTGAGCATTGTTCGCGTGAATACCCCGGGGGAAGATAGTCGAAACGATCACACACAGCGGGCTCGTCGTCGTATCGGCGCCAGAACCTGCCAACTGTTGGGGGAAATAAAGAATGCTCTGCCCTTCGCGGCTCCTGAGAAGTTTGTTGAACGACGAATCGGGTCAGGACCTGATCGAGTATGCCCTGATCGCAGCGCTCATCGCGGTAGCAGCCATCGCCGCCATGCGCGGTTTGACCAACAAGATTAACAACGAATTTAACGCCATCGGCAGTAGCCTCTGAAACGCTTTCGGGCCGGGTTTCAAAACACAGGAGTACCGTCCCCTGCAGTACTTGAATCACTTGGTTTCTCTCGTTAAGACACGATAGTTTTCGACCAAAGTAGCAAACGGTAACACTTAAATGGCATTGCGGCAAAGCCTAGTTCCAGCGCAATGTGACAACAATCACCACCAACGCAGCGCGGTCCGGGGTGTCCACAAGGATGGCCGCGCCGCCACACCACAAGGAGAACGGTAATGAAACAGCTTTTCAAGAACCTGATGAATGATGAGTCCGGCCAGGACCTGATCGAGTACGCGCTGATCGCTGCCCTCATCGCTCTGGGCGCCATCGTCGCGATGGGCTCGCTCAGCAACAAGATTTCCAACGAATTCAACGCCATCGGCAGCAGCCTGTAACCCTCACTGATGTTCTGACGGTTTCTGTTTTTTGCCGGTCTCTGGTTGGTGGTACGGTTCGGGCGCCGCTCGTTTGAACAAGAGCAGCTTCTGAATCGGACATAGGATCAGGTCGCGACCATTGCTCTCAAGCCCCGGTCGCGACCACCCCCACCTCTACGGCAAAACCAGGACAGTCCTCATCAGCGTGGCGGCAAGTTTTTTCACCCTTTTCGTGCCCGGCATTCCGCAACTGGCCGCCGGCGCAAGGAAACGAACCGAAGGACGACGCAGCATCGCGCGGATTTCCTGGCTGCTCCCGTGAGGAAAGCCCAGGCCGGGGGTGCCGCGGCGCGGTGTGGCGGCAAACGACCTGGAGCAAGTGCCCCGCGGACGTCTTCCCTTCACCTCGCAACGCTCCTTCCAGACAATCTGTATCCGGCGCACCTGAGGGCCAGACCAGGTTCGGGGCGCGGATCGGATTTCATGTTTCGGCTCTGGCCGCCATTGAGGCGAACAGAGGGTTTTGGGGTCATCGCATGTCGAACCAAATTACCGAGTGGCTGTATCCGGCGGTTGCGCTTGCTGTTGCACTGGCCGGATCCGTTTTCGATGTACGCAGCCGCAGGATTCCGAACTTCATCACGCTGCCCGGAATTCTTCTCGGCCTGCTCCTCCACCTCCTCTTCGGCGGGTGGAGACAGATGGCACTGGCTGCCCTCGCCGGTCTGATCTGTGGTGTTCTCTTCCTTATCTTCTGGCTGGCAGGCGGCATGGGTGCCGGTGACGTCAAGCTGATCACAGCAGTCGCCGCTATCGCTGGTATGCCGTTGGTTCCCTGGCTCCTGATTCTCACCGCCCTCGCCGGCGGAGTGATGGCGATCGGTCTCGCCCTGTGGCGCGGCCGTCTTCGGGAAACCCTTCGCAATATGGGTGCGCTTGCTCTGCACCATCGTTTCGAAGGCCTCGCCCCTCATCCACAACTTAATCTCGCGAATGCGAGGACGCTGCGTCTTCCCTATGCCCTGGCTGTTGCCGCGGGCACAGCGACGACGCTCTTCCTCACGGCGTTTCAAAGGTGACCTGATATGGCCCGCCGCCTGATGCTTGCTCTTGTCGTTGCCCTGGTGATCTCCGGTTTATTCACGTTCTGGCTCAGCCGCCGGGTCGCCCACGCTTCCCGGACCGTCGTCCAGCCGCCCAACCAGTATGTCGCCGCGGCCCGCGCTCTCGATCCCGGTGAAGTAATCCGCCGTGAAGACGTCAACATGATCAACTGGCCCAAGGATCATCCGCTGGATGGCAGCTTCGTGAAGGTCGACGATGTCGTTGGCCGCGCGGTGCTCTATCCGCTCTCCTCCGGTCAGCCCATCCTCGATCGCCAGCTGGCAGCTGCCGGCGCCGGCGTCGGTCTGACGGGCAGAATTCCCAGTGGGATGCGGGCCATCGCGCTCCGCTCCGATGAAGTGGTCGGCGTTGCCGGCTTCCTCATGCCGGGCACCCACGTCGACGTCATCGTCACCTACACGGATCAGGATCATCCGCAGCCTGTGACCGCTACCGTGCTCCAGGATGTCGAAGTTCTGGCTGCCGGTCATCAGGTTCAGCCGGATCCCGCCGGTAAGCCCGTGTCGGTCGACGTTGTCACTCTGCTGCTCTCCCCTGAGGCCGCTGAGAAAGCCACCCTCGCCAGCGAAAAGGGCACCATTCACTTCGTTCTGCGCAATGGCGGGGACCACACGCAGGCCAGCGCTCTCCCCGTCAATCTCAGCCAGCTCGCATCCCTGCCTTCGGGTAAAGCCGTCCCGGGCGATGCCGTGCTCCGGCCCCGCAACGATCATCCGGCTCCGAAACCCTGGGTTGTCGAAACCATGTTGGGCGATAAGCGCTCTACGGCGAGTTTCTACTGAGGCATTCATGACTAGCAGAAAGCGTACAATTCGATCTTTTTCCCCTGCTCTGCTGGCGGTCGCCGTTTCCGCCGCTCCGTGGTCCGGCGCTTTCGCGCAGGACAAGACTGTCGCGGTTGCCGAGTCTGCCCCATCACCCTTTGCCGGCAACATGGGCACCAGTGCCCAGGTCGTCGGTGAGCCGCTGCACCTTCTGGTTGGCCGCTCAATGTTCATCAACACCGACAACCGTATCCGCCGCGTCTATGTGAGCAACCCCGACGTGCTGGATTCGTTTACCTCAAGCCCGCATCAGATCGTCATCACCGCCAAGACGGCTGGCGTCGCCAGCCTCGTGTTGTGGGACGAATCCGGACAGTCCCGTGCCTACCTCATCAACTCCGACCTCGACGTCGCGAACCTGCATCACGCTTTGCAGGAAGCTTTCCCCAACGACACTATCCGCGTGGAAGGCCATGGCGGTCAGGTCAGCCTCGCCGGCAGCGTCTCGAGCACGGAAACCTCGGAAGCTGCGGGCAAACTGGCTGCGCTGTTTTCCAAGGACGTCGCCAATTCTCTGCTCGTGAATACGAAGCGCACCCCTCAGGTCCGCCTGAAAGTTCGCGTCATTGAGATCGACCGCCAGCGCGCGCAGCAACTCGGCTTCAACTTCTTCGGGCCCGGCGTCAACAGCTTCAATACCAGCACCGGCCAGTTCGGCGCCGTCAGCGTAGGCGCTGCCCATCCGACTGGCACATCGGCTCCCATCGCCTCCGAGTCCCTGCTCTCGCTCAGCAGTCTGCTCGGCCTGTTCTACTTCAATCAGGACCTGCAGCTGGGTGCAGCGATTCAAGCTCTCTGGACCAAGCAGATCGCCCAGATCCTCGCCGAACCGACCCTGACCGCCCTCAGCGGGCAGAAGGCTTCTTTCCTCTCCGGCGGCGAATTTCCTTATCCCGTCGTGCAGGGTGGCACGGGAGGTTTCACTTCCGTCACGATTCAGTTCCGTCCTTATGGTGTCCGGGTCGACTTCACCCCCAACGTCCTGGACGATGGCACCATCCAGCTCAAGGTCGCGCCTGAGGTCAGCGCCCTCGACTACAGCAACGAAGTCGTGATTTCCGGCTATACCATTCCGGCTATTTCGACCCGGCGTGCGGAAACGCAGATCGAGCTGAAGAATGGCCAGAGCTTCTGCATCTCCGGCCTGCTCGACAATCGCACCACTAATCAGCTGTCGAAGATTCCGGGCATCGGCGACATTCCGATCCTCGGCAAGCTTTTCCAGTCGAGAAATGAATCCAAGAGCGTCGAGGATCTGGCGGTTATCGTGACCCCCACCCTCGTCGATCCGCTCACGGACAACCCCGTCCCGACCCAGCCGACCACGGCCATTCCGTTCATCGAGACACCGAAGTTTGACAAGGGCCTTGCCCCCAGCACACCTCCGCCACAGCCACAGCCGCAGTCTGTGCCGAAGCAAGTGCCGATCCACTGAGGAAGATAAAGAGGGTTCAGTTATGAGTCAGCCGGCTACAAATTCGGCTCTTTCGGTCGCTCTGCTGACCGTCGGGCTTGACCGCGAAGTGACCGACAAGATTGTGCAAGCGGCTAACCAGCACAAATGGTCACTCAACCATGATGACTTCGACGAGTACGTCTCCGCCGTTCGCCGGCCCGCTATCTCGGCCGACGCCAAGAGCGCCGATCTGGTCATCGCCATCATCGACTTCGACCGCGATCCTCAGGGCGCATCGGAGACCGCGAGCTACCTGCAGCAGCTGTTCTTCGGAAAATTTTTTGCCGCTGCCCTTTCCGGCAACAGCGAAGCCGACCTGCTGCTCGCTGCTATGCGTTCCGGCTGCAACGAAGTGCTCCGCAATCCTGTGGATTCCCGCGAGCTCAGCGATCTGTTCGATCGCCAGGAGCGCCAGTGGTCCCAGAAGACCGGCCGCACCCGCTCCACCGGCCATATCCTCTCCTTCTTCGGCGCCAAAGGCGGCGTAGGCACTACCACCGTCGCTGTCACCCTGGCTTACTACCTCGTGCGCCAGAAGAACAAGAAGGTTCTGCTCATCGATAACCATCCGGAGTTTGGCCACGTGTGCCTCTACCTCGGACTCGATGGCACCCGCTATCACTTCGACGAGCTGATCCGCAATGTGAACCGCCTCGACTCCACCCTCTTGCGCGGCTTCATCGCCCGGCATTCCTGTGGGCTTGAGGTTCTCTCCTCGCCCGAATCGCACGACCTGTCGCGCACCGTCGATCCCGACGCCCTCGAACGCACTCTGGAGTTCCTGCGCGGCGAATACGACTACATCATCCTCGACTGCGAGACCAGCCTCGAAGAAGCTTCGCTCGCCGTCATGGATCGCTCCGATCAGATCTATCTGGTCGCGACGCCCGACATCGGCGCCATTCGCGATCTTTCCCGCTACATCGATGGCCTCAGCCGCAATGAGTCCACCTCCACCCGGCTCCACGTCATCATCAACCGCTACTCCTCGCACGGCGCCATCGCCGTCGAGCAAATCGAGAAGGCCATTCGCGTGCCGGTCGAAGTCCGGCTCTGCAATGCCTACACCGAATGCCAGCGCGCCATTAACGTCGGCGAGCCGATTGGTCCCGACAAGAAGTCGGAGATCTCCACGCAGTTCTCCCGCTGGACGTCGATCCTTACTGGAGACGAGACCCCGAAAGCATCGCCGGCCAAAAAAGGCTTCTCTTTGTTTGGTCAGAAAAGGGCTGAATAACAATGAGCGATTTAACGCTCAACCTCAACCAGTCACGTCCGGATGCGACGACCCTCCGCACGAATGGGTCGGGCCTCAGAACCAACACCACGACCGCCCGTCCCCTGCGCGAAAAGGAACAGCAGGAACTCAAGTCTGCCGTCCACGCTGAGCTCATCAACCGTCTCGATCTGGAAAAACTGGGTGAGGCCCAGGATACCCGCGCCGGCCAGCAGCAGCTCTTCGCACTCATTCAGCAGATCATCGGCGAGCAGGGCGTTCCGCTCAGTTCGGCGGAGCGCGATCGCGTCGCCCAGGAAGTCCTCGACGAGGTCTTCGGCCTCGGCCCCCTCGAGCAGCTGCTCAAGGACGAGACCATCAGCGACATCCTGGTCAACACCTTCAACTCCGTGTACGTCGAGCGCCGCGGCCAGTTGAGCCGCACCAGCGTCAGCTTCCGCGACAATCGCCATCTGATGCAGGTCATCGACAAGATCGTCTCTGCCGTCGGCCGCCGCGTCGACGAATCGACGCCCATGGTCGACGCCCGCCTCAAGGACGGCTCCCGCGTCAACGCGATCGTTCCTCCGCTGGCGATTGACGGCCCCATCCTCTCCATCCGCCGCTTCGGTTCCAACCCGCTCAACGCCGAAAAGCTGATCCAGAACAAGGCCCTCACCAACCCCATGCTCGATATGCTGCGCGCGGCCGTGCAGGCTCGGATGAATATCGTCATCTCCGGCGGCACCGGCTCAGGCAAAACCACACTGCTCAACGCGCTCTCCAGCTTCATCTCGGAAAAAGAACGCATCGTCACCATCGAAGACTCCGCCGAATTGCAGCTGCGCCAGGATCACGTCGTCCGGCTTGAAACCCGGCCGCCCAACGTCGAAGGTAAAGGCGCTATCCGCCAGCGCGAACTGGTCATCAACGCCCTCCGTATGCGTCCCGACCGCATCGTCCTCGGTGAGTGCCGCGGCGAAGAAGCCATGGACATGCTGCAGGCCATGAACACCGGCCACGACGGCTCACTGACCACCGTGCACGCCAATACCCCACGCGATGCCCTGTCTCGCCTCGAAACCATGTGCCTGATGGGCGACATCCGTCTACCGGAAAAGGCCATCCGCCTCCAGATCGCGTCCGCTATTCACCTGATCGTGCAGGCCGCTCGTATGAGCGACGGCACCCGTCGCATCACCCATATCTCCGAACTGACCGGCGCCTACAGCGACGTCATCAGCATGCAGGACATCTTCGTCTTCGAAAAAGAAGGCGTCACCGACACCGGCAAAGTGAAGGGACGTTTCCGTTCCACCGGCATCGTGCCCAAGTTCACCGAACGGCTGAAGGCGGCCGGCATTCCGATTCCGGCTGGCCTCGTCGATCACTCGATGGAAGTTTGAGGAGCGAACGTCCATGATTTTGATTGCCTCCAGCTTCTTCGCGGTCCTGTTGATCACCTTCGCGGTGGTCAGCTTCGCCACGGCGCCGTCGAAAATCGACAAGACGCTGCAGACCCGTCTCGCCGCCGTTACCGCCGACAAAGTGGGCGGCGTTTCGACCGCTTCCCTTGAAAGCAGCGAACTGCTGCGCAAAACCGCCAGCAGCCGCTTCGACTGGATCGGCCAGTCGCTCAGTAAATATGTCTCCATGGCGGCGCTGCAGAAGTGGATCTCGCAAGCCGCCCTCAATACCACCGCCTCCGCCCTGCTCGTGCAGACGGCTGCCGCCGCCGGCATCGGCTTTGTCATCACCCTGTTCTTTGCACCCTTCTTCGCCATCGAGCTGGTGGTTGCCGCGCTCTGCGCCACACTGCCGTGGGCGCGCGTCGCCTTTTTGCGCTATCGCCGCCTCGCGGCCTTTGACAAAGCCCTGCCCCACGCTATCGATATGATGGCCCGCTCACTGCGCGCCGGACATTCCACCGCCGCGGCCATCGAGATCATGGCCCAGGGCGCTCCGGAACCCGCCGGCTCCGAATTCGCTGAAGTCTTCCGCCAGCAGAACTTCGGCCTCCCGGTTCGCGATGCCCTCATGCAGCTCATCGATCGCATGCCCTCGCCCGATCTTCGCGTCCTGGTCACCGCTATCGTGGTCCAGCGCGAAACCGGCGGCAATCTCGTCGAAGTGCTCGATCGCACCGTCCACGTCATCCGCGAACGCCAGCGCATTCAGGGCGAAATCCGCGTCCAGACCGCGCAGGGCCGTATGACGGGTTGGATCCTGACCCTGCTCCCGGTCGTCGTCATGGGCCTGATCAACGTCATGGATCCCGGCTACTCCAAGCCCCTGCTCAACAGTGCTACCGGGCACAAACTCATGCTCCTTTGCGTTGGCCTCATCCTGCTGGGGGCCTTCTTCATTAACCGCATCATCAATTCGATCGACGTCTAGGGAGAGATAACCGACATGATGGCCTTCTTTTATATCGCGCTCTCTCTCACGGTCTTCTGCGTGATCACGCTGCTCTGTGCGCCCTTCCTGCTGCGCCCCTCGGTGCAGGCGCGCCGCATTCTCGACCTCGTGACCAGCGAACGGCCGGATAAACGCAAAGTTCGCAGCAAAGAAGTCCTGAAGGACCAGCTTCTCTCCGTCGCCCGCGCTTTCCGCGCCCGCCTCGGTCTTTCTGAAGATGAGAAGCTCCGCCAGCGGTTCGTCAGCGCCGGCCTCAAGGGCGGCAGCCAGCTCGATCTCTACTTCACGGCTCGCTTCGTCGGGCCCGCCGCGGGCGCTATCGGTGGCAGCTTCATCCACACCAACACTGCGTTCTGGTGCCTGGCTCTCGCCGCGGTCGGCTACCTGCTTCCCGATATCTGGCTCACCCGCGCTGTGAAAAAGCGGCAGAAGAAAATTCAGAAAGGCATTCCGGATGCCATCGATCTCCTCGTCATCTGCGTGGAAGCCGGCCTCGGCCTCGATCAGGCGCTGCTGCGCATCGGCCAGGAAATCGCCGTTAGCTATCCCGAGCTGAACGAGGAGTTCAATCAGGTCAACCTCGAGCAGCGCGCCGGCAAACCCCGTCTCGATGCCTGGCAAGGTCTGGCCGAGCGCACCAAGCTCGAAGAGTTCAATTCTCTGGTCACCATGCTGCAGCAGACCGACCGCTTCGGTACTCCCATCGTCCGCGCCCTCAGTCGTTACTCCGAAGAGATTCGGACGGCGCGGCGTCAACGCGCCGAGGAAGCCGCAGCCAAGACCAAGATCAAGATTCTGTTCCCTCTGGTTTTCTTCATCTTTCCCTGTCTGTTCATCGTGTTGCTGGCTCCGGCCATCCTCACCCTGAGCGCCAACCTGAAATAAACCTGGGGGCTTGAACAAGTTCGCTGAAATTGCGTGCGCCCAGCAAGCTGAGCCCACCGGAAAGGAGATTTCACCATGGAGTCAAGCATGATCGTTCGCGTTGTGGCCCTTACCCTGGCCGTGATCGTTGTCGGCCTCATCATCCTGCGCAGAAGGAAGCAAAAGTCTGCGTAATGCTCGGATCCCTCACCAACGGATCCTTAACGACGGCATTTGCCGGGAAAGGAGAAAGCCATGATGGGTGGATCCCTGATGATTCGTGCGGTTGCCGGTGCACTGGCAGTTCTGGTTTTCGGCGTGATCATTCTGCGCAGAAAGAGAACGGCCTGATTTCCTGGCCCGCAAAACCCATGTGTCCTGACGCAGTTCGCAGGACATGAACCGGCACTCCGACTACCCCACCGCGAACACTCATCCTGCTCGCCCTGGGAAATCTCTGGCATTGCAAAGCGGCAGACCGCCCTGGACGAACGGCGGAAGAGGCGGCCAAGTGCAATATCTCACTGTCACCATTCCGAAGAAGGCCGTCACCGTCGGCTCGCGTATCGGCCTCGCGGACACGTTTGTGTCCCGTCTGGTCGGCCTTCTCGGAAAATCCTCGCTGGATGACGGCGCGGGTTTGCTCATTCGTCCTTCCTCCGGCGTTCACACCATGTGGATGCGCTTCGCTATCGATGTGGTCGCTCTCGACAAAGAGCTCCGCGTCCTCAAAACCTGGCAGCGCCTCCCCCCGTGGCGCCTTACCCCTGTCAATTTCAAAACTCACAGCGTCCTTGAGCTCGCCCCCGGCCAGATTGACAACCTCAATATCGAAGCCGGCGATCAGCTCGCCCTCTCCTGATCCTGTTTCGCTCCCCGCTCCAAGCTCCAGGCTGTTTTTGACACTTATCCGTTCCAACGACCATCTTGGAACCATGGCCCGCGTTTCGACTGCACCGAAATCCCCCACCTGTCCCGAGGAAGCCGTCTTCGTCGATCTCGTCCGCACCGCTGATCTCCTCTCCCGCGCACCGGCTCAGCTCCTCAAAAGCCACGACCTCTCCCCCAACCAGTACAACGTCCTCCGCATCCTGCGCGGCGCGCCCGACGGCCTGCTCTGCGGCGAGATCGCCTGCCGTATGATCTCCCGCGACCCCGATATCACTCGGCTCGTCGACCGCCTCGAGAAACGCGACCTCATCGGCCGCTGCCGCGAAGATCCCGATCGCCGTAAGGTTCTTGTCCGGATTGCACCTGCCGGCCTGGCGCTCCTCGGCCAGCTCCACCACAGCGTTTGCGAGACGCACCGCCGTCAGCTGGGCCACCTCACCCCCAACCAGCTTCAGCAGCTGTCGCGCCTGCTGGTGGCGGCCCGCCCCAATCAAGCTGAATCTTCATAGATATTTGTTGCAACGAATACCATCCAACCGCATCCATTGCAAAGGAGGACATTTCCGATGAGCGCCACCGCAGCCTCACCCGCCACCACCACGACCTGGAACGTCGATCCGGTTCATTCCACCGCCGAGTTTCGCGTCAAGCACATGATGATTTCCAATGTCCGCGGCCAGTTCACCGGCGTCACCGGCAAGCTGACTCTCGACTCCAGCGACATCACAAAGTCTCAGGTGGACGCTTCGATTGACGTTGCAACCCTCGATACCCGCGATCCCCAGCGTGACATCCACCTCAAGAGCCCCGACTTCTTCGACGTGGAGAAGTTCTCCACCATGGCCTTTCGCTCCTCGCGCGTCGTGCGCAAAGGGGACGGCAACGTCGCCGTCTCCGGCCCGCTGACCCTCCATGGTGCGACCAAAGAAGTCGAGTTCGAGGTCGAAGGCCCGACGCCTGCCGTGAAGGATCCCTGGGGCAATACCCGCATCGGCCTCAGCGCAAAAACAAAGATCGATCGCCGCGACTTCGGCCTTACCTTCAACGCAGCCCTCGAAACCGGCGGCGTGCTGGTCGGCGAAGAAGTGCACATCACGCTCGAACTCGAGTTCGTCCAGGCTGCCTGATCTCCAGGCTGGCCCAGGCCATACCAACGGGAATCGTCTGTGAAAGGATGATCGTCAGCGTCTCTCCGTAAGAGGAACCACCGACGATTCCCACCGCCCCGACAGTCCGTCTTCAGTTGCAGATTCGCGGCGTTGTGCAGGGCGTCGGCTTCCGGCCCTATGTCTACAATCTCGCTCGACGCCACGCGCTGGCGGGCTTCGTTCTGAACTCGCCCCGCGGTGTTTTCATCGAAGTCGAAGGCGATCCGTCTGTCGTCGAGGCCTTCGTCTCTTCCCTTCCCGCCGAAGCTCCACCTCTGGTCCGCATCGCCCAAATCCTGCGCACCGAAATTCCTGTCGTCGGCGAAACCACCTTCTCGATCCACGAAAGCGATGCCGCCGGATCGGCCTTCGCACTCGTCCCGCCCGATATCTGCATCTGCGATGCCTGCCTCGCCGACACGCGCGATCCGACCAACCGCCGATACGACTACCCCTTCACCAACTGCACCAACTGCGGCCCGCGCTACAGCATCATCCTCGACGTCCCCTACGACCGCCCCATGACCACCATGGCGGAATTCGCCATGTGTCCGGACTGTCTCCGTGAATACCAGAACCCGGAGAACCGCCGCTTCCACGCGCAGCCCAACGCCTGCCCCGTCTGCGGCCCGCGTCTTGAACTCGTCGAACATCCCCCCCCCAGCCCGAACAGCCAGCTCGGGCTCGGGCTTCAAGCTCGAGCTACCGGCTCGGGCTCCGCCGAAATTCTCTCCCGCGTCGCCGACATTCTCCGCGACGGCGGCATCGTCGCCTGGAAAGGACTCGGTGGCTATCAACTCGCCTGTGATGCGCGCCAGCCCGCCGCCGTCGAGGAACTCCGCCACCGCAAGCACCGCAGTGAAAAACCTTTCGCCATCATGGTCGCCAACGAAGAAGTTGCAGCGTCCCTTTGCTTTATTTCTGCCGAAGAACGAGCCGCGCTCACCTCGCGCGAGCGCCCCATCGTCCTGCTGCGCCGCCGGCCCGCGGTGAACCTCGCCGAAGCCGTCTCCCCCGGCAATCCCGCCACCGGCGTCATGCTTCCCTGCACGCCGATACACGACCTGCTCTTCCGCATCCTGCGCGAACGCTGGGAGACCGAGCCCGTGCTCATCATGACCAGCGGCAACATCAGCGAAGAGCCCATCGTCATCGACAATGCCGAAGCCGAGGAACGCCTCGCCGGCATCGCCGACGCCTTCGTCCACCACAACCGCCGCATCCACACCCGCGTCGATGACTCGGTGGTCCGCGTCGTCCCCGATACCATTTCCGCCCAGACCGTCCCCATCCGACGCGCCCGCGGCTTCGCTCCCCAACCCGTCTTCCTGGGACGCGGCGAAGCCGAAGTCCTGGCCTGCGGCGCTCAACAGAAGAACACCCTCTGCCTCACCCGCGCCGGATTCGCCATCCCCAGCCAGCACCTCGGCGACCTTGAGAACTTCGAGACCCTCCGCTTCTTTCAGGAAACCCTCGAGCGCATGGCGCGCCTCTTCCACATCACGCCGACCGCGGTCTCCTACGATCTGCATCCCGGCTACCTGAGCACGCAGTTCGCGCTCGGCTTGCCGGACCTACAGAAGATCGGCGTTCAACATCACCACGCCCACATCGCCAGTTGCATGGCCGAGCACCAACTCGATGGCCAGGTCATCGGCGTTGCCTGGGACGGCACCGGCTTCGGCACTGACGGCACCATCTGGGGTGGAGAATTCCTCGTCGCCGGATACCTCGGGTTCGAACGCTACGCCCGCCTCCGCCCGGTGCTCTTACCCGGCGGCGACTCCGGCGTCCGCGAACCCTGGCGCGTCGCCCGCAGCTATTTAATGGACACCTTCGGCGCGATTCCCGACAACCCACGCTGGTCCGCGATGGCCTCGCCCGAGCGCCTCCGTATCGTCGACACGATGCTCGCGAAGCGCATCCATACCATCCCAACATCCTCTGCCGGACGCCTTTTCGACGCGGTCGCTTCGCTCATCGGGGTTCGCCACACGGTTTCGTTCGAAGGCCAGGCGGCGATGATGCTTGAAGTCGCGGCCAGCGACGAGACTTCAAGCGATGCTTACGATTTCTCTCTTATCAAAAACTCCCCCATTGACATCGACATGCGCCCGATGATCCACCAGATCCTCGCCGGCGTCGAAGCCGGGGAGCCCCAATCCCGCCTCGCCGCGCGCTTCCACGCGACGCTGGTTGCTGTGATCGCCGAAGTCTGCCGCCGCATGCGAGCCGATCTCCAGCTCAACCGAGTCTGCCTCAGCGGTGGATGCTTCCAGAACGCGCTGCTTCTTCAGGGCTGCCTCGGCACCCTGCGCCGCGACGGATTCGAAGTCTTCACCCACCGTGAAGTCCCCGCCAACGACGGCGGGATCTCCCTCGGCCAGGCTGCTATCGCGTGCGAGCAGCTTCGGCAGCAGAGCTAAACCGGGCTCCAGCGCGTCCCGGCTTCCGGACTCCGTCGGGGAGGGACTACCCCCCTCCCCCAGGGGGTGTGGCAAGTATTTGAAAAGGCAGGACGAAAACCTGTTGTCGAGATCGACAACACTTCACGTTCCCGGAATGCGGTACGACTGCAGAGCCTAACTCCAAACCCTCGGAAACTAAACCGGGCCAATGGACGATGGATGGCAAAGAACCGGCGTCAGCACCCCTGGGGGCCGCACAAGCTGAACCAGAAAAGGATTCGCCGCGGCGAATCCTTTTCTGGTTCAGGCTTTGACTTAAGTGTGAGGGATGCGAAGCGGCATTACAAGAAAAAGCGGCGGAGGATGTAAACGAACGTAACGACGGAGGTGGGGCCGGGCTCAGCTTGCGGCCGTTCAACACCCCTTCGGAGCATCACCCCAACCCCGCCCGCTTCTCCTCCAGAAACTCCCGAATCGCCGGATCACTCTCCAGCCCAATTGCCACGTCGTAGGCGTGATGCGCTTCTTCGCTGCGCCCCGCCCGCGCCAACAACTCCGCCCGCGCCGCCCAATACGGCTGATACTCCCGCAGCCGCGTATCGGCCTCCGCATCCGGCAACGCCTCCAGTCCCGCCACAGCCCCATGCACCTCCGCGACCGCCAGCGCCCGATTGATTGCCACCACTGGCGACGCAGTCATCGCCAGCAGCGCGTCATAAATCGCCACCACCTGCTCCCAGTTCGCCTCGCCGGTCCGACACCGCGCCACGTGCGCCGACTGCACCGCCGCCTCCAGCTGGTACCGCCCAATCGCCCCCAGCCAGCTCGCCCGTTTCAACAACGCCTCCGCCTGCGCAATCATCCCCGCATCCCACAACCCCACGTCCTGCTGCGCCAGCGGAACGTACTCGCCACGCTCGCCGCGCCGCGCCCGTCGACGCGCCTCCGCATGCAGCATCAGCGCCAGCAATCCCAGCGCTTCCGGTTCGGCAGGCAACAACTCCGCTACCACCCGCGCCAGAAACAGCGCCTCCCCGGTCAAATCCCGCCGTTGCAGATCCGTCCCGACCGCGTCGCTCCACCCTTCCGCATACGCCGCGTAAATCGCCTCCAGCACCGCATCCAGCCGGCTCCCGAGCTCGGCGCGCTCCGGTACCTCCAGCGGAATCCCCGCCTCACGAATCTTGCTCTTCGCCCGCACCAGCCGCTTGCCCATCGCCGCCGGCGAAGTCAGAAACGCCGACGCAATCGTCGCCGCATCGAGGCCGACAATCGCCTGGAGGATCAGCGGCGCCCGCACGCCCGCATCAATCGCCGGATGCGCGCACGCAAACATCAGCGCCAGCCGCCGATCCGGAATCTGCCCGCCCTCCGGCCCCGCGCTGATCACCGCTGCGATCTGATCCAGATCCTCATCCACCACGCCGCTGCGCTCGCGCCGCCGGTCCGCGTCGATCCACTTCCGCCGCGCCACCGTCATCAGCCACGCCTCAGGATTCGACGGCACCCCCTTTGCCGGCCAGTCCGCCAGCGCCGCGGCAAACGCTTCGGACAGAGCATCCTCAGCCGCGGCGACGTCTCGGGTGCGCGACGCGAGAAAGGCAACGAGCTTGCCGTAGCTTCGGCGGGCGACGGCCTCCGCCGTCTCCCGCGCCCGCACTGCAGGTTCAGTCATGACCACCTCTGTTTCTATGACGTTTTGAAGCCGGTGCGTTGGACATCGCCACCTTGCCCACCCCAACAGAGTCGCACCGACGCTCTGCCCCGAGTTGTCAAAGGCTGCGAGATCCAATCACCGAGGAGAAACGTCAGGAAGGCCGACGACCCAGCAACTATGATGGAGAACAGATTCGCAAAGCAAAGAGAGTTTTCCCATGATCGGTCTTGAAGACATCCGTTGGTCGAAGATGACGGGTGGATACAAAACCCCGCTCGATCCGCGCCCATTGCTCCAACGACTTGGTGCCGACAACGATACGACAGAGGTTTGGCACGAGCTCTGGAACGAACTACACCACCAAGGGGACGTCGGCGACGCTTCATTCGCAGCTGTTCCAGTTCTCGTCGAACGCTATCGAGAACGAGGTGTGATTAACTGGAACACCTACGCGATTGTTGCGATCATCGAACTAGCTCGCAAAGAAGGCAACAACCCGGATGTGCCGCAATGGCTCGCGGACGACTATTTTCGGGCGATTCGGAAACTGGCGGAGATCGGTACCGCGGAAATATTACGTGCCGAAAACGGAGAGGATGTCCTTTCCATACTTAGCATCATTGCCATCGAGAAGGCCTTCGAATCCACGGGAGATTTCTCGTGAATTACTCCGAAGCTGAGATGATGGACATTCAAGCCAGGCTCTAACCGAGTTGAATGAGAAACCTTCTTAGATTGATGGTGAAGGTTATTCAATCCGGCCGGATTAGCGGCGTTCCGGAAGCTCAAACAGAAGCACCAGGAACCCGCTCCACCGTCACCACCCCCTCCGGCAATCCCGCATAAGCCAGAGCGCTGCTCCATCGCCACTCCTCAGCACTCCCCGCCAGTCCCGCCTTCACCGGCTCCGCGTGCATCGACGCTAACGTCGCCGCGACCGCATCGGCTCCCACGATGTGCGTGTCCGTGAAGCGGCTTTCCCAAACCTGCTCGTCCGATCGCGCGGAGCTGTTGTACCGGCGCCGGTACCGGCCCTCCAGCATCTCAACCGCATTCGCGGCGGTGTCGATCTCCGGCTCACGCATCAGCAGCCTGAAATGATCTGGCATCACCACATACCCGACAATGGCGAAGCGAAACTTCACCCGCAGCTCTTCCATCAGGCGCACGAACACGTCGCGATGCTTCTCTTCCGCGAGCTTCGGTTGCTTCTGGTAGCAGGTACAAGTGACGAGATGGAGCTGGCCTTTGCCATAAACGGCCTCGCGAAACTTTGGCATGACTTTGAGTGTAAGAGCCGCAGGCCGCTTCGTCAGGTTCGCAGAGCACTCGACACACACTCTTATCCGAAGAATCGCTCAACCCCCTCTCTATAATCCCTCCAGCATGGAACCCGGACCACGCGCGCAACCACGAATCCCGCCACTCCTGCTTTCGGTCGCCATCCTTATAGTGTGTGGGTGCGCCCGCGACCAGCTCGTCGTCCCCCGCACCCCCATTTCCCTGCCCGCCGACGGCCGCACCCATCGGGTCGCGACGGTCACGCGCCGGTATCACCGCACCCTTCGCGCGCCGTCTATCACTGCTGCCTCGCCCCAACTCCTGATCGCGCCCGAATCCGACGATTCGGCGGCTCTACTGGTTCGTGCGCCCGTCCTCCCCGGCTCCGCGCGGCTATCCTTCACCTGGCGCGATCATCGCTACACCCTCAACATCCGTTACCTCCCTTCCGACGCCGACTCGCACCAGGATGGCCTGCCCGACGCCCTCCACCTCCACTCTCCTGAAGACCGCGCTGCCTTCCGTGCCTGGTTCGTTGCTGTCGCCGAACAGGAAGCCGCTCTTCCCAACGACAAGCTCCCGGCCGAAATCGACGACTGCGCCGCCCTGCTCCGCTTCGCCTACCGCGAGGCTCTTGTCGAACACAACGACCGCTGGCTCGCGGCCCAGGCCGACCCCACCCGCTTCACTTCCCTCGTCTCGATCGCGCAGTACCACTACCCGCAAACGCCGCTCGGCCTCAATCTCTTCCGCATCGCGCCCCGCCCTTACACCACCGCCGACCTCGCCAACAACCGAACTGCGGGGGGCGCTTTCGCCCAGTTCGCCGACGCGCATGCGCTCCTCGCGCTCAACACGTACCCGGTCTCCCGCAACGTCCACGCCGCCATTCCAGGAGATTTGTTGTTTTTTCGTCAGCTGGAGCAGGACTCGCAGTATCATTCGATGGTTATCGCGGGAGCGAATGCGGACTGGGTGATTTATCACACCGGCCCCATTGGCAAACAAAAAGGCGAAATCCGGCGCGTCGCACTCTCTGACCTGCTCCACCATCCTGACGCGCGCTGGCGACCGGTCCCGGGCAACACGAACTTCTTAGGGGTCTATCGGTGGAACCTCCTGCACGACGGAGATTGACTCGCGTTCTCCCCGGCAAGCTACTCGGTTTCGCCTTGCTGTTGCTGCTCGCAGTTCCCCCCGCCTCTGCCCAAACCCGCGCCGTCACCTTCAACCTCAGCACCAACCGCAGCTTCTCACCCGACGAGAAGCCGACCATCCATCTCTACGCCCACGACGTCGACGAGCTGGAGTTCCGCGTCTATCGCGTCAACGATCCCGAAAAATTCCTCACCAGTCTTCCCGACCTGCACTCCTTCGGCCAGGAGTCACCCACCGGCGCTAAAGAACAAATCGATGAACGCACCTGGCTGGAACAATTCCACGACTGGAAGCATCACCTCCTCTACCTCATCCGTCACTTCTTCCGCATGCAGTTCTCGCAGCAGACGCGCGACGCCTTCCGCGCCAGGCAGGCCGGCCTCGCCAAACGCAGCCGCATCGTCGGCGTCGCGGAGTTCGCGCAGATCCCGCTCCTCAACGACCATCAGCTCGTCGCGCGCTGGCGCCAGGAGATGCCGCCCACCTACATCTCCGACTCGCAGGACCTGCCGATCGATAAGCTGTCCGCCGGCCTCTACCTCGTCGAAGCCACCGACGGCCACTACAAGGCGTACACGCTGCTCATGGTCAGCCACATGGTGCTCATCACCCGCACCAGCACCGGCGCCATTCTTGCCTTCGCCGTCGATCGTCAAAGTGGAACGCCCGTCGCCAACGCGCAGATCGTGTGGGGCATCGGCCGCAAGGAACAGGGCCGCGCCACGACCGACGCCGACGGCGTAGCCGAACTCCACGGCGCAGTTACCAAACAGGCCGACCTCGACAGCCTCTGGGTCACCGCCGCCACCTCCAGCGAATTCGCCGCCGTCACGCCGACGGCGTGGGCCTTCAACAATTCCGAAACCAGCAAGTGGGCTTCGTACGTCTACACTGACCGCCCCGTTTACCGGCCCGGCCACACCGTCCATTGGAAAGCTCTGCTTCGCGCGCGCGTCGAGAACCACCTCGAGCTGCCGAAGATTCCCTCCATGCACGTCCGCATCTCCGACGAGCAGGATCACCCCATCTTCGATCAGCAGTTGCCTGTCACCGCCGACGGCGCAGTCTCCGGCGACGTCACGATTCCCACCGGCGCCGCGCTCGGCTACTACACCATTCATCTCGGCGATACCGACGCCGAAGTCACCGGCAGCTTCCACGTCGAGGACTACCGCAAGCCCGAATACCAGGTCCGCATCACGTCACAAAATTTGCGCGTCCTCCAGGGCCAGTCCAACCAGATCACGATTGACTCACGCTACTTCTTTGGCGAGCCCGTTGCCTTCGGCAAAGTGAAGTACCGCATCTACCACCAGCCGCATTATTGGTGGGACAACGAAGACGCCGACCAGTCCGACAACAGCGACGCAGACAGTGGCGATCAGTCCGACAGCAACGAGATGTACGACGTCGATCAGGAGTCCGAGCAGACCGGCAAGCTCGACGCCAACGGCAAGCTCACCATCACCGTCGCCACCAAGGTCGACAACTCGCAGCGCCACACCGACCAGGACTACTACATCGAAGCCGGCGTCACCGACGAAGCCAACCGCGAGATCACCGGCCGCGGCCATTTTCTTGCCAGCTACGGCAGCTACCGCATTCACGTCGAGCCCGACAGCTACTCCGTCCGATCTGGCTCGACCGCCAGCTTCACCGTCACCGCAGTCGACTACGACAACAAACCCGTCCAGACCTCCATCCACCTCAGCCTCACGTGGCGCCGCTACGCCGACGGCAAGACCATCACCACTAACGGCCCCACCACCGACGTCACCACGGACGCGCGCGGCACTGCGCATGCTTCCCTCTCCGTGACTGGTTCCGGAGGCGCCGAAATTTTTGTCTCCTCACATACGCCGGAGAATCGCACCGTCACCGACTACACCTGGCTCTGGGTCTTCGGCAGCAACGAGGCTGACTGGTTCTCCAACGGAGCGCAAAACGTCCAGATCATCGCCGACAAAAAGTCCTACGCCCCCGGCGACACCGCGCACCTCAGCCTCATCTCTCAGGTCGCGCCTTTCCACGCCCTTGTCGTCGCCACCGGCTACTCCGTTGAGTTCCGCAAAGTTATTTCATCGGACGGAATGACGGTCAATTTCGATCTGCCCATCACCACCGACTCGCAGCCCAACCTCGACGTCTCTGTCTTCTTCCTCAAAGATGGGCAACTCTACCAGGCGAGTCAGCAGATCAAAGTCCCGCCCGTAGAGCAACAGCTACAAGTTGAGATCAAACGCAATAAAGATGTCTTCCAGCCACAGCAACCGGCTGACTACGACGTCTATGTCCGCGACTCTCTTGGCAAGCCCGTCAGCGCCGACCTCAGCTTCGGCGTCGTCGACGAAGCCATCTACTCCATCTACCCCGATACCAGCGGCGACATCGTCAAATCGCTCTATCCCAACCGCTTCAGCTTCGCGTCCGTCGATTCCTCGCTGCAGTACTACTTCTACGGCGCCGCCGGCGACAAGTCCCCCATGCTCGCCAAACGCGAATCGCGATACCATCCGCAACTCGCCCAGGTGAAACCCGGTAACGACCTCGTCCAGCCCAAAATCCGCAAAGCCTTCCCCGACACCGCCTACTGGGCCGCCTCCATCCACACCGACGCGCAGGGCCACGCGCACGTCCGCTTCACCTTCCCGGATTCGCTCACGACGTGGCGCGCCACGGTCCGCGCCGTCACTGCGGCATCGCAAGGCGGTTCCGCGATCGACCGGGTCATCGTGCGCAAGAACGTCATCGTGCGCATGGGCACACCGCGCTTCCTGCGCAAAGGCGATGCCATCACCATCCCCGTCATCGCGCACAACTACCTCGACTCCGCCAAGCAAATCACCGTCTCGCTCGACATCAAGGGCCTCGACTTCGTCGCCGGTGCGACCCAACAAATCAATGTCGCCAGCAAGAGTGACGGCACAGCAATGTGGCGCGTCAAGGCCTCATCCATCGGCACCGCCGACCTCATCGCCAAAGCCCTCACCAACGAAGAGTCCGACGCGCTCGAACTCACCTTCCCCGTCGAGCCCTCCGGTGTGAAGCAAACCGTCAGCACCAGTGGAGTCGTCACCGGCCCCTCCGCGTCCACCGCCATCGACTTCCCCGCCAACACTGATGCGGCCGCGCACGACCTCCACATCCAGGTCAGCCCCTCCATCGCCGGCACTCTCTTCACCGCGCTCGACGGCCTCACCAGCTATCCATGGGGATGCACCGAGCAAACGATGTCCAGTTTCCTCCCCAATGTCATCGTTGCCGAGACTATGAAGAAGCTGAACCTCACCGGCCACATCGATCCCGCCGACCTCAAATCCAAAATCGATGCAGGCTATGATCGTCTCGCCGACTATCAACATGACGACGGCGGCTGGGGCTGGTGGAAAGAAGACTCGAGCCGCGTCTTCATGACGGCGTATGTTGTCGCCGGCCTCGGCGAAGCCTCCAGCTACGACCAGCCCACGCAACATGGACAGATGCTCGGCAACGGCCGCGACTACCTTGAAAAACAGCTCGCCGCGCACCCGCGCATGATCCCCGATCTGCGAGCCTACGTCGTCTACGCGCTCTCCGAATCCGGCACCGACGACATGTCCGGCCAGATCAACACCCTCTGGTCGCGCCGCAGCGATCTCTCATCCGAAGGCCTCGCTCTCACCGGCCTCGCCATGCTGCACAGTTCCGACTCGCGCACCGCCGACCTCGCGAAACTCCTCGAGAGCAAGGCAAAGCAACAAGGCGACCTCGCCTCCTGGCCTTCCACTTACAATCCCATCCTCGACCTCGAGTACGACGACAGCACCCAGAGCACCGCCTTCGCCATGCGCTTCCTCGCATACGCCGACGCGCAGAGTCCCCTGCTGCCCAAAGCCGCCGAGTGGCTCATGCTCAATCGCGACAACGGCTACTGGTGGGATTCAACCGAGCAGACCGCGATGGTCATCTTCGGCCTCGTTGACTACCTTGCCGGCTCGCAGGAACTCAACGCCGACTTCGACGTCGACATTCGCGTCAACGGCGCCAGCCTCGGCCATCGCCACTTCACGCCCGCCGACGCGTTCGCCGGCAACACGCTCGACCTCACCGTTCCCGCAGCCACGCTCACCGCGCACAACACGATTGACATCGCCCACACCGGCGACGGCCGCGCCTACTGGACCGCTCAGGGAACCTGGTTCTCCACGCAGCAAAAGCTCTACCAGCAGGGCTCGCTCACGCTCAACGCCACACGCGACTACTTCCGCCTCACGCCCGGCAAAGACGACAAAGGCAACATCGTCTACACCCTCGATCCACTCAAGGGCACCGCGCAAATCGGCGACGTCCTCGCCGTCCACATCGCCATCCACGGCTCACCGGCAAAATATCTCTTCATCGAAGATCCCATTCCCGCCGGCACCGAGTTCCTACAGAATGAGGACAGCTACAACATCGTCGCTCGCCCCAATGACTGGACCTGGTGGTATACGCGCCGTGAATTTCACGATGATCGCGCCGTCCTCTTCGCCACCGATTTCTCGGGGCATCAGGAATCCTTCTATCTGCTCAAGGTCGTCAACCCCGGCAGCTTTGAGATCAGCCCCGTGCACGTTGAGCCCATGTACCAGCCCGGCATCGAGGCTACCAGCGATGAGCTGCACCTCGACGTGCCCGATCCTTCGGGGGTGAATCCATGACGGTCCTCTCGCGCGCGTTGCCGAAGTTCCGTTTCTCCGTCATCGCCTTGCAATGGGGCGGCAACCTGCTCGCTCTGCTCCTTGCTATCGCGTGGCTCCAGATCCCCGACTCCCACGCCTGGCAATTTGCCTTCTCGATGATTGCCGCCGCCGCGCTCATCATCGGCTTCTGCTGGCTGCAGATCGTCACCTTCGCCCGCCTGCGCTCCACAGCTCAACCCGCCAATTTCTGGCTACGCATCGTCAGCTTCGCCCTGATCGCCCTGCTCTGGTTCCTGCTCGCGCAATGGATCAGTTCCGGCAGCGACAGCCTCCCCGACTACGCGTATCTCTGGAACTCCAAACTATCCCCCGGCATGCGCATCACCTTTTCCCCCGCGCGCATCACCACCGGCCTTAACCTCTTGCTCGACATCCTCATCTGGGCCATCAGCGCGTTGCTGTTGCCCATTGCCATCACGCTCAGTGCCGACGGCCTTCTCCGTCCCTCGTGGCGCGACGCCTGCCGTCCGTATCGCCGCATCCTCTATTGGATCGCAGTCTTCGTCTTCTGCATCCTCACCACGCAGCTCACCTCGGCGCTCATCTCCTGGATGCCCGGCAAGAGCGTTTCCGGCGAAGTTTTGAGCATCACGCTCCGTCTCGCGGTCGCGTACACCACCAACATCCTCCTCTGGGGTTTGCTCCTTGCGCTTACCGCGGCCTGGATGGAGCCGCCCGCTCCGGCACCGGAACCAACGCCAGAGTCCTGACCGCCGCATCCGGCACGCTCCCCGACCGCACCCACTGCCGCACCTGCTCCAGCCCATTGTGCAACAGCAACACGCGAACCAACCGCGCCGCCTCAGCATGCGCCCGCTGCGACTCTGCCTGGTTCGCCGGCCGCGCGAGTGCAAGATTCAAAGCCGTCAAATCCACATGCCCCGCGCCATCCGACGGCAGCCCCCCTTCGGCTAAAGCCTCCACCACACCCTCCCGCAGCCACAGCGGAGTCTGCGCCGACGCCTCGCTCTCCACCAGCACATGCAGGAATTCGTGCAGCAGCGTGTCGTCTTCCTTGCTGTCCTTCTTCAGCAACGCTGGCGGCTGCAGGAAAATTCGCGCCCCCTGCGTGCTGGCCAGCATCCATCCCGGCTCACTCGTCGCCTGCCGGAACAGTTCCGTCGTTGGCATTGACCACACCTCCGGGTTCAACTCCGACGTCCGCGGAGGATACAGCGCCCGCGCCTTGCCCCATTCCGCATCGCCCGCCCCCACCAGATCCGCATCCGACGAGGCCGTCGTTCGCAGCATCCATCCAGCGCCGCGCGCGGCAGTCCAGCCATGATCTTCAGGGGTCACCCCGATCCGCGTCCCGGGAAAATAAAACTCCAGAATCTCCTCCGCCGAATGTTCCTCCGCCGCCATCTGCGTCGCGCCTGCCTGGCACAACCCCACGCCGTGCCCATAGCCGCGCCCATCGAAACGCAACACGTCACCGTGGAGCGATACCGTGTACCAGTCGCTGCGCATCTGGTTCCATCCCAGCGCGCGATCCAGCGCGAATCGCAAACTGCTGCCCGTGACCGGTATCCGCGCGTCGTCGCCCGCGAACTCAACCTGCAGAACGCGCCCCTCTTCGGTGCGCTTCGCTACGTGCACTCCGTCGATCCTCGCCGGCAGCTTCCACCCTGCACTTTGCGCCACGCGCTGCACCTGATCGAGCGGAATCTCCGCATGCCACGCAGCCGCGCCACGCCGCGTGCAATACGGATCGGCATGCTCCTTCAGGTACGGCTCCTTTTCGCGCCGCCCCCATATCTGGCTCGCCGCCTCGCCCTGCCCACCGCAGTTCTGCGTGTAGAACGCCTTCGCCCGCCGCTCGCCAAACCACAGCGTCTCACCGGCCGTCTCCCGCACCGCCCGCTCCACGAGCGCCGACGGCGTTCCAAACTTCAGCACCTGGCAATGCGTGCTGTCGCACAAATCGAATCCATCGTTGCGATGCCGATCCGCGTTCTCCAGTGCAAATGTCCGCACCAGCACCGCCATCGCTTTCATCGATTCCAGCGGCTCCTGCGCTCCAGCCTCGCCCCGCAACCCGAGCGCCACATACCGCTCGCTGTCCAGAGTGAGCAGAGCGCGCATCTCACCATGCGCAACCGTCAGCTTCCACAGGCCCGCCGCGCTCATCGGCTTCGCATCGCCATCAGGAACCACACGAAAGGCCCCCTCCAGAATCACTTCGCGCGATCGCTCAGCCGCTCCCAGTTCCAGCACATCCCCGCGCACCGTCGCGGTCAGCGCTTTTCTCACCGCCTTCTGCTTGCAGCCCGTGCACAGGCGCAGCATCTCGTTCTGTCCCAGCGGCTCGATCCTTGCCGACATCACCTTCCGCGCCGACAGCACCTCGACGGTCAGCTGCCGCGCCGCGCCATCCCGCTCCTGCGCGATTCCACCGGTCGCAATGGCCAACAGCAAGAACGCAACGCGCTTCATCACGCCTGCCCCCAGAGCACAAAAAAACGATGCGCCAATCCAGCCGCATCCGCGCCATTCCCATGCGGCACGTAGATCACCACCACCACCGATTCCCCGCCGCGTCTTGCAATCCCTGCAAACCATCCGTGCGTCCACGCCTCGCCCGCATCGCTCGCCGTGCCCGTCTTCCCCGCAATCGTCGTCGCGGTGGTCGCTGCATTGTGCGCCATCCCGTACGCGATCGACGCCTCCAGCCCTCGACGCACTACCGGCGTCCGATCCAGTTCCCGTCCCAGTCGAAAATACGCTCGCGCCAGTTGCGCAGGAGTCACCCGAATATCATCGAGCCCCAGCACCAGCAACTGCACTTCCGTGTCATTCCGCGGAGTCCGAACTTCACCCGCTGCATCGGTCGCTACAAGCCCTGTCCGGCTCCCAAATCCATACGACCGCAAAACATCCGCAGCATCTCCGGGCGTGAACCGCCTCGCCAGACTTGCAAACCAGGTGTTGCACGAATACGCCAGAGCCTGCTCTGCGTTCAGCACGTTGACTTCGCGAGGATGCGTGCACGCCAGAGCCCGCCCCGCAATCCGAAGATCGCCGTGGCAAGCCACCGTTGTCTCCGCTCGCACCCGCCCCTGTCGCAGAGCCACAGCAAGAAAGAACGGCTTCAGCGTCGATCCCGGTGCGCTGGCCTTCCACCCTGCCTCTCCTTCCCTGTCCGCTGCAATCAGCCGCCCGTCGCCACCATCGAGCACAACCGCAACGGCGTCCGTTCCCGAGAGACTCGCATCCATCGCTCGCTGCGCTGCACTCGATCCGGTGGACGCGCCGGCTCCGCACACGGTCCAACTCAGTACGACGAGTCCTGCGATCCATCCCGTTCGCATGGCTTCCAATCTACGCGCTACAACCTTCTTTGCGATTCCTCAATCGAGCGCAAGCGCGAGCGAACCGGCCCCCTCGCCGTGTAATTTCCGTCTCCTTCGCACCGACTCTTCCCACGTTTCCCAGCACATTTTTCACATGTATCTATAGATGAACAAAAATCCTCAGCTTTTTGCGCCCTGTCCTTCGAAAAGTCCTTTTCTTTGTCAGAGGACTGTGTAGGATGCGGCTAACTATCTGACTCCAATCTCACCCCGCAAGGTCGGGCTCGATGAGCGCGACGGGGCAGACTCGGGCGTTCCCTGATCCCTGCCGGCTCCCCCACCGCAGTTGCTCAGAGTGTGCCCGCACGAGCCAGTGTGCGCGTACAAATCTCGACACCCGGGGTATAGGCCCTATGCACGTTTTTCGAAAGCTGTTGCTCAGCACTCTCCCCTTCGCACTCATCTCCAGCCCAGCATTCGCAGGAGTCACCGTCAGCAGCCCTGGAAACGGAGCCCAGGTTTCCTCCCCGTTCACACTTTCCGCTGACGCAGCCACCTGCTCGTCGCAACCCGTAGCCGCCATGGGCTATTCGTTCGACAGCAGTGCTTCCACCACCATCATCAACGCCGACTCTGTCAACCAATCCGTCACTTCAGCTACCGGACAACACACCCTGCATGTCAAAGCATGGGGAGATCAGGGCGCTTCCTGCGTCACGGACATCGCGCTCAACGTTGAGCAGGATGCGCTCCACGCGGCTCTCTCCATACCCATTCAGGCCCTTAGTGTCAGCAGCATCCAGGCGCTATCGAACTGGATTGGCAGCAACGATTCTGCCGGCTCCGGCCGCACCAACGGCCACACCAGCGTCGTCGGATCCCCCTCGCTGGTCGGCAACACCCGCCAGTTCGTCACGAATTTCTGGAACTCCGGCGCCGAGCGCTTCTACGCCACCTTCGGCGACGACACCACCTCCACCAACTTTCTCTACGACGCATTTGTCTATCTCAATAACACGTCGTCGAAAATCGCCAACCTCGAATTTGACCTCAACCAGGTCACGCCCAATGGCCAGACTGTGATTTACGGTGTCCAGTGCGACGGCTGGACCAGTACCTGGGACTACACAGCCAACGCCGGCACCCCCGCCAGGCCCGTCGATGTTTGGGTGCACTCCAACAAATACTGCAACCCGCGTACGTGGAGTACCAACGTCTGGCACCATGTCCAGATGAGTTATTCCCGCAATGGCTCCGGCCAGGTAACCTATAACACCGTCTACCTCGACGGACTCGCGATGCCTATCAACGCGACGGTCAATTCATCCTTCGCACTGGGCTGGGCTCCCACGCTCCTCACCAACTTTCAGATCGATGGCTACGGCTCCAGCGGCTCGGCGACGGCTTACCTCGACAACCTCACCGTTTATCGCTGGTAGGGGTATTTTCGGGGCCATCCAGTAAGGCAGCCGATTCCCCAATCGGCCGCCTTGCGGCGAGTCCCGATTTCGGCCACCGCTTTCCTGAAATCGGCGATTCACCCCCGAAATTGTGACGGCCGTCACAGACGCACCCCTGCCCGCTGGTTTCTGATCTTTACAGCTGGCAGTTCTTGCCGCGAACAGCTTTCTGAACCGTCAAACCCTCGGGCGGGAGTTCAGTTGCTTCTCTGCCCCAAGCTTTCTCCATCCGAACCCAGCGCTTCCTCGAAGTGCCTGCCGGATCTTCAACCCCGGGGTTTCCTGCTCCCCGTCACGGAGGTTCTCATGAGGGCTAACACCCTTGCTCATGCAGCTACGGGAACTGATCCGATGCCGCATCGTATCGTTCCCCACCCCCATAAGGTCGTTTGTATCTACTGCTATCGCACTCTCGGGAAAGCCGCGAGCGAGGCCAGGCAAGCCGCGCTTCTGCACTCCCACAATTGCGTGGAAGAATCCATCGCCAAACAGCCCGCTGCGCCTCCACCCTACAACTGAGGCCGAAATTTCACCGGCGCCGCGACGCTCAGGACGCACCAGAAACGGGAACCGCCGCGGACTTTTTTGCAACGGCCGCCCCCACAGAAGAGTTCGCGGCCCTCGGCCCCGGCGCGCTGCCTACAACCACCAGATCCACGCGACGGTTCATCCGCCGGCCTTCCGGCGTTGAATCGTCCGCGATCGGCCGATACTGACCGTATCCTGCTACCGAGATCTTCTTCGGATCGAATCCCGCCTGATTCACCATCAACAGAAGCACGTTCATGGCGCGCGCCGTCGACAACTCCCAGTTGTCGCGGAATTGCGTATTGTTGATCGGCTGATTGTCCGAGTGGCCTTCGACCCGCAGCTCCAGCCCATGTTTGGAAAGGATTTTGGCAATGCGGGTGATCTTATCCGCAGCCCCCGGCAGCAGCACCGCTTGCCCGCTGTCGAAAAAGCCCAGCTCGCGCAGACTCACCACAAAGCCCTCCGGCGTCACGCGCATGTCTACCTCATGATTCTTCAGCTCATCGCCCATCGCCGCCTTCAGTTCGCGCTGCAGGTCCTGCACTTCAGCCTGCGACGCGGCAGCAGCGCGATCGCGCGCCTCCACCACCTGCTGATCGCTCTGCGGCGGGCCCATGGATTCTGCAGGAACCACGTACACGTTCTGCGGATCGGCGTGGCTGGAAAACGCCCCCATGCCCTGGAATGCGTTGTGAATCGCATTCGACAGCCGCACGATGTTCTTATTGTCGCGATACACCGACGCAAACAGCACCACGAAAAACGCAAACAGCAACGTGATGAAGTCGGCATAGGAAACCAGCCAACGCTCGTGGCTGGTGTGCTCTTCGGCGCTGTGCCGGCGTCTCCTCATTGCGCTGTGGCCTTCGCCGTCGCGGTCACCTTCGAAAGACTCTTCTTCGGGCGTGCCGGCAGATAGCTCACCAGCTGCAGTTCAAGCGCACGCGGGTTCACGCCTTCAAGAATCGCCAGCACCGCTTCCAGCGTCATCTCCTGGATCACCTGACGCTCGCGGATGCGGATCTTCAGCTTGCCCGCGCAAGGCAGAAACATCAGGTTCGCCGCTGCGACGCCATAGATGGTCGCAACGAACGCCACGGCAATGCCGCGCCCGACTGCATCGATATCCTGCAAATGCTGCATCACCTGGATCAGTCCGAGCACCGCACCGATAATGCCGATGGTGGGCGAATAGCCAGCCGCCGATTCAAACACCTTAGGAATGCGCTCGTCTTTCTCGCCGCGATAGTCGATCTGCAGCTCCATCATCTTGCGCAGATCCGCCGCGCTCACGCCGTCGATCGCGAGCATCAGGCTTTCTTTCAGGAACGGATCCTGAATCTTCGTCAGCTCGCTGTCCAGCGAGAGCAATCCTTCGCGCCGTGCTTTGAACGCGTAGCGGAGCAGGTTCTCCACCAGAGTGTCTGGCTCCGGTTCTTTGTCCCAGAAAACGTCCTTCAGTTGCTTCACGGATTGCAGCAGGATGCGCAGAGGAAACTGCACCATCACGGCGCCCAGGGTTCCTCCGAAGACGATCAGAGCTGCCGTAGGCTGCAACACCTGGGCAAGCTTCCCTCCGTCCAGAACCAAACCAAGGCCAATGCCGCTCAGCGCTATCAGAATGCCGCTAACGGTACTCTTATCCACAATCTCTCCGTCAGTCCGCCGGCCGATGCGATGAACAGCGGCCGCGATCCCTTTCGAGTCCACTTGCCCGCGCCTCCGGTGAATCCGAAGTGCGCACGTATCCCTCGCAGTCGAAGGATGCCCGGCTTCTATCGGCAGAAGGACAGTGGATTTCCAACAACGGTATGGGACTTACGTGCTACCTGGCGGGCTGCAGCGGCGGCCTCGACGCGCACCGAATTTCACGATGACTGCGGTACCAGGTTTGCGAGAGCAGGGTCAACACTCCGTCCTGGACTCCTTTGCATCGCGCCTACCCGGCAACTTTTGCCCAGTGCGGTGGGGATGGGAATGCAACACGATCGGCTACGACTAAAGAGGGCGGCGATCCACTGGAACCTCCGCCCCCGTTTGCCGATAGAGGACGGACAAATCAGCCACTACAGCTCGAGTTCCGAGCGCCCATCGGGCGACCTGAACCAGGGCGATTCCCCCGAGGTAGGCAGCTCCATGTTTTCGATCATTGGCATCTTGCTCGTATTTGCCGCGGTTCTGGGCGGGTTTCTGATGGAGAAAGGACCGTTGCTGGTCCTCATGCAGCCATCGGAGCTAGTCATCATCGGCGGCGCCGCCATCGGCACCATGCTGGCGGCCAACCCCATGCACGTGATCAAAAAGATCATCGCTGGCCTGACCGGGGTGCTGTCCGGCTCGAAGTATTCCAAAGCGCGCTACGTTGAATCCCTGAAGATGATGTTCCAGCTCTTCAATAAGGCCCGCAAAGACGGCCTGGTCGGAATCGAAACCGACATCGAAGAGCCGGAAAAGAGTTCCGTCTTCTCGAAGTATCCCAACTTCCTCAAGAACCATCACGCCCGCGACTTCGTCTGCGACACCATGCGCATGGCCGTCACCGGCGGCGCAACGCCCTTCGACCTCGACCAGATGATGGAACTGGACATGGACGTCCACCACGCCGGAGCCTCGCTGCCGGTCACCGCGCTGAGCACGATTGCGGATTCTCTGCCCGGGCTCGGCATCGTTGCCGCCGTTCTTGGCGTCGTCGTCACCATGAGCGCTCTCGGAGGCCCGCCGGAAGAGATCGGCCATAAGGTCGCGTCGGCGCTGGTGGGAACCTTCCTCGGCATTCTCCTTTGCTACGGCATGATCGGGCCGCTGCTTCCAATATGTCCAAACTGGTCGACGATGAGCACGCCTACTATCACGTTCTGCGCGTCGTGATGCTTTCGTTCCTCAAAGGCATGTCCCCCACGCTGGCCGTTGAAGTGGGCCGCCGTGCGGTTCCCGAGCACGTCCGTCCGGACTTTAAAACCGTCGAGCAGGCCTGCCGCGCTCGTGACGATGCACCCGCCACCGAAGGCGCCGGTACCCCCGCCGCCGCAACAGCCTAAGCAAACAAGACGAGGATTGAACCCGTGGCGGAAGCCAGAACATCATCATCATCAAAAAGAAGAAGGGCCACGGCGGCCATCATGGCGGCGCATGGAAGGTGGCCTACGCCGATTTTGTAACTGCCATGATGGCCCTGTTCATCGTGCTGTGGCTGCTCAACGCCAGCAAGCAGGTGCAGGAAGCCGTCGGCGGCTACTTCAAGGATCCCCGCGGCACCGCCAAGGTCGTCGGCACCAACCGCGACGGCTCCGACCTTTACCTTCCCCTCAAAAAGGAAGATATGTCCAAACTGAAGGACCAACTCCTTCAGTCCATCCATCACATCGATCAGCAGGACCTGCTCAAGCACCGATCGAAATCACCGTCACCGCCGAAGGCCTGCGCATCGAGCTGATGGAATCGGCGAAAGGGACCTTCTTCGAGCTGGGTAACGCCACGCCTACGCCGGCGCTCCGCGATTTGCTCGGCGTGCTGTCGCATGAGCTGTCCACGCTGCCCAACAAGATCTCCATCGAAGGGCACACCGATTCCCTGCTCTATTCACAACAGCGCGCCTACGATAACTGGGATCTCTCCACCGATCGCGCCAACGCGGCCAGAAGGCTGATGCAGTCCGAAGGCATTCAGACGGACCAGATCTCTCAGGTGCGCGGTTTCGCCGACCGGCAGCCGCGGCTCGCCGACCACCCTGAAGATCCATCCAATCGCAGAATCTCCCTGATCGTTCAGTATCTGGTCAAGAATGACGCCGAGGTGGCCCTGCCGCCAACGGTGACGGATAAGAATGCAACGCCGGGCGCCAGCACCAGTCCCAAATAGATGGGGGCTTAGCGGACCAGCACCAGACCGGGCTGGTCAGCAGGTTCCGCAGGATCGGCAAGGCGAGCGACCAGCTCTGCCACCGCCGCCCGTTCCGTATCCGAATCGAAGACGAATCGAAGCGCATCCTGCCCGCCGCCGCTGTGCGCCAGCCGAACCCGCAGCTCGATGTGAAGCTTGCGCCAGGCGAGCGACACAACGCCGCTGAAACCGGCGGGCAGCGGCCGGCGCAGTTCAAGCCGCATCCCTTCTGTACTGATCTCTCTGCAGCGGCCCGCAACGACCGCGTCATCCCGCATCAGCTGCACGGGGAAATCGACAGCATAGCGTGGGGTGCGATAAGTGAACTTATGCATGTGGGTCTATCTGCGACGCAGTATATCCCGGCACGTCTGTCGATCCCTGTTCCACAAAGGTGTTAAGCCTACATCTTTCGTAGCGTCGCAGCGAAATTCAAGCCTCAGCCCTAGAATCCCGCTAGCCCTGGGCC
>CAVPKU010000005.1:0-33359 GCA_963705765.1 uncultured Acidobacteriaceae bacterium
TCCCGCAACGCGTTGCGATCAACGCGCTCGGCGGAGCTTTGAAGTGGTTGCTTCTGGCCGAACGACCTGAGCAGCTTTTTCGGCAAGCCACAGTTTCATCAGAGACTGATAAGGGACGTCCAGTTTGCGAGCATGATTTCGAATCGCGTCCAGTACATCCTCTGGCAAGCGCAGAGAAATCGTCTTTGTGGACGGACGCAAATTGGGGAAGGACACCAATTTCGCTGTACTCCAGTCGACGTAATCCGTGCTGTCGTGAGTTTCCCAGAATTTTCGCTCCTCAGTCTCACTCGCGAATTTAGGGATGGGCTTTAAACGCTTCGGCATATATATGTCTCTCCTTTCTGCTCATCGGTCGCGCTGAAATGGGGCGTATCAGCGTGCCGGCGTCTCGCAAAGTGAACGTGATATGCAGCCAGCGTTCGTCGTCTGTCCGTCCAAGGGCGCGGTATCGGGTCTCCAGCACGCTATGAACAGGATCCGCGCCCAGAATCAATGGTTGTCGGAAGAAGACCTGCTCAACTTCCGATTGCGAAACACCGTGTTTCTCGTTTTTTCTGGCATTCCCCGAATTCCAGTCGAAGCCGAGTATGCGGGACAAATCCACCATGTCGAGTATATGACAGGCATATACAGGACGCCGGAACTTTTATTCTCCGGTGTCGATCTGCGCCCGCTGCAGCTTATCTGAGTAGTCGAAATACACCGACTTCCACGTCGTGTAGAAATCGAGCGCTCCGGTCCCACCCTCGCGATGGCCGTTGCCGGTTTGCTTCACGCCGCCAAAAGGCAGATGCACTTCGGCGCCGATGGTCGGGGCGTTGACGTAGGTGATGCCGGCTTCCAGATCGCGCACGGCGCGGAAGGCACGATTCACGTCGCGGGTGTAGATCGCTGTCGAGAGGCCGTACTGAATGTTATTGGCGATTTCGAGTGCGTTGTCGAAGCTCGTGCATTCGAGGATGCTGACCACCGGTCCGAAGACTTCTTCCTGGGCGATGCGCATGCCTGGCTTCACCTTGCCAACCACCGTCGGCGCGAAGAAATGTCCCTTCGCAAACGCGCCCTTCGTCAGCGGCTTGCCGCCGGTCAGAATTTTTGCGCCTTCCTTCTTCGCAATCTCGCAGTAGCGGATCGACGTCTCGATCTGTTGGCGATTGATCTGCGGGCCCATCTGGATTTCGGGATCGAGGCCGTCGCCGACTTTGAGTTCCTCGGCGCGATCGATCAACTGGTCGGTGAATTTCCGCAGCACGTCACGATGCACGATGATGCGGCTGGTTGCGGTGCAGCGCTGGCCGCTGGTGCCAAAGGCTCCCCACAGCGCCCCGTCGAGCGCCAGATCGAGATTGGCGTCCTCGAGCACGATCATCGCGTTCTTACCGCCCATCTCCAGTGAGCATGGCTTGAAGTGCCCCGCGGCGGTCTGGCCAACAATGCGGCCGACTTCCGACGATCCGGTAAACGAAATGGCGCGAACCAGCGGGTGCTCGACCAGAGGCGCTCCGGCTTCGGGGCCGAATCCCGTCACGATGTTCACCACGCCCGGCGGCAAGCCCGCGTCCATCAGGGTCTGGACCAGGTTGTAGGTGGAGAGCGGCGTGTCTTCGGCCGGCTTGATGACGCAGGTATTGCCGCAGACGAGGGCAGGGAAGAGCTTCCACGACGGAATCGCCATGGGGAAGTTCCAGGGCGCGATCATGCCGCAGACGCCCACGGGCATGCGGACCGACATGGCGAATTTGTTCTGTAACTCAGAAGGCGTGGTCTGGCCAAAGAGCCGCCGCCCCTCGCCTGCCATGTAGAAGGCGGTGTCGATAGCTTCCTGGACGTCGCCGCGGGTCTCGGCCAGGACCTTGCCCATCTCGCGCGTCATCTCGCGGGCGTACTGCTCCTTGCGTTCCAGCAGCAATTCGCCGGTGCGGTAGAGGATTTCGGCGCGTTTCGGGGCAGGGGTCAGCCGCCATGTCTTCCAGGCTTCGGCAGCGGCTTTGACGGCGAGATCGATGTCCTCGGCGCCGGAAGCCTGGAACTCGCCGAGTATGTCGTCCTGGCGAGCGGGGTTCACGTTGGGGAAGGTCTTGCGGGTGCGGGAGGAGACCCACTTCCCGCCGATCAGGTTCTGATAGGTTTTCGACGCCACGCGCATCCACTCCTCGAGAGAAACAAACACTTCAGCATAGCGGAAAGCCGGCGCGCCCGTGATGAACTGGGTTCCGCCCCGTGCAACCTACGGGGCAGTCCAGCTTTGCCGGAACGGGTTAAACACAAAGGTGCCATTGACCTGATTTTTCGGTCCTGCGAAAGTACGCGAAGGATTCCCAGGCCGTACAATGAAGACGAGCCTTTTCAGGGACAAAACAACTCTTCGATGTCATCGAATGGATATCAGCCGCGTTCAGGACGATCGCACAGTCTACGGTCGCTCTTTAGTGTCTTCTCTAACGATCTGGCTATAGACCTGGGCACTGCCAATACGCTGGTTTTCGCGGCGAATAAGGGCATTGTCGTCAACGAGCCGTCGATTGTCGCCATTAACAAGAACACCGGTGAAGTAGAAGCCGTCGGTAAAGAGGCCAAGGAGATGCTCGGGCGCACGCCCGGCAACATCGTGGCCATCAAGCCGATGAAAGACGGCGTCATCGCCGACTTCAAGGTCACCGAGAAAATGCTCAACTACTTCATTCAGAAGGCGCACAACCGCAAGATGCTGGTGCACCCACGCATCGTGATCGGCGTGCCGTCTGAGATCACGCAGGTGGAAAAGCGCGCGGTCGAGGACTCGGCCTATCGCGCCAAGGCCAGCGAGGTTTACCTGGTGGAGCAGGCCATGGTGGCTGCGATCGGCGCCGGGCTGCCCATCACCGAACCCAGTGGCAACATGGTCGTCGACATTGGCGGCGGCACTACGGATATCGCGGTTATTTCGCTGTCAGGCATCGTCTATTCGCGGTCGGTCCGCATGGCCGGCAACCAGATGGACGAAGCCATCATGAATTACCTGAAGCGGAAATATAACCTGCTCATCGGCGAACGTACCGCCGAGCAGATCAAAATCGAGCTGGGCTCGGCCTTTCCGCTGGACAAGCCTCTGACCATGGAGATCAAGGGCCGCAACCTCATTGAAGGGGTGCCGAAGACCATTACGGTGGACGACGGCGAAATCCGCGAAGCGCTGGGCGAGTCCATTGCGACCATTCTGAACGCGATCCGCGTAGCTCTGGAGCGGACGCCGCCCGAGCTGAGTGCCGACATCAGCGATCGCGGCATAGTCCTCACCGGAGGCGGCGCGCTGATCAAGAATCTCGACAAGCGCATTCGCGAGGAAACCGGTTTGCCGGTTTCGATTGCAGACGATCCGCTGGCCAGCGTGGTTCTGGGCACCGGCAAGATGCTGAGCGATTTCCGCCTGCTGCGGAAGATCAAGATCGACGGGTAAACCGCCTCAGCCGCGGCGGCGGTTGCAGGCCCCAGTTTCATGGAATCGTTTTTCAGCCGATACCGCAATGCTCTGGTGCTGATCGCCGTGCTGCTGGCGCAGGTAGTCGGCCTGGCGGTGCAGGTGCGCCGTCCGGATGCCAACGCGCCCGATAGGGGCGGAGTGCGGCTCATCCGTTCCTGGGTGGTGAATGTCGTCACGCCGCCGGAGATGCTTTTTCACGGGATCGGGAAGGGCATTCGCGGCACCTGGTCGAACTACGTCGACCTCATCCACGTCCGAAAGCAGGACAAGGACCTCAAGGCGGAACTGGATCGTCTCCGGCTCGAAGAGGATTCGCTTGCTGAGGACGCACGCCAGGGACAACGCCTGCAGACGCTGCTGGGATTCAGGGAGAAATACATCTACAAGACTGTCGCCGCCCAAGTGATCGGAACCTCCGGAACCGAGCAGTCCCGTGTGCTGCTGATCGACAAAGGTTCGCAGGACGGCCTCAAGCAGGATATGCCGGTGATCACTCCGGACGGAATCGTAGGCAAGACCCGGGACGTCTTCCGTCACACCAGCCAGGTTCTGGAGATTTCCGACGCCACCAGTGGCGCCGGTGTGATCCTGCAGACGACGCGGATCCGCGGCGTGCTCCGCGGCGACAGCTGGGGTCAGCCGGAGATCGTCAATGTCTCACCCGACGAACGCATTCAACCGGGCGAGCCGGTGCTGACCAGCGGCGGGGACGCTATCTACCCCCGAGGCCTGGCCGTCGGCATCGTGGATCGGGTGATCCCGCAGCCGGAGGGAACCCTGATCAATATCCTCGTCAAGCCGTCGGCGAATCTGTCTCGTCTCGAGGAAGTGCTGATCATTACCGATATCGGCGCCCAGATGCCGACAGAAATGCAGCAGGATCTGACCGACGCTCAGCAGAAGGCCTCCGATGTTCTGGCGGAACGCCTGCCGTCCAGGATCGATCCCAATGCGCCTCCCGATCAGCAGCAGGACAAGCCGCCCGCAGGGGCGGACGCGGACGTGCTGCCGCCGGTGAGGCCGCCGCAGGCTCTGCATCCGGACCGCTTTACGCCGTCGGACACGCCTCCGGCCGCGGAACTGACTCCAGGTCAGAAAAACACGAATAGCGGGAGCCCGGCCGCAGGCGGCGATAACGGCAACGCTGCTCAAACGCCACAAACCCCAACCGCTCCCGCAGCCGGCGCACCTTCGAACCCCGGCTCCGCGCCCAAACCCTCCGGCACCGCGCCGAAGCCGAAAACTGCCGCGCCTCCCGCCAATCCGAGCGATCAGGCCGCGCCCAAGCTGAAGAAACCGGCGACGAGCCAGCCGTCCACCACGAATCCGCCAAAGGCGACCAACACCCCGGCGGCTACCCCGCCGCAGGGAGGCGCCTGAACATGGCATTGATGGCGTCCTCGCGGCACGAGGTGGGGGCCAAGTCCTTCCCCCTGGTCGTCTACATTATTGTTCCGCTCCTGGCTCTGGGCCTGCAGTCGCTGCTTTCCCTGCATTTAAGCCAGTTCGATCTCGTTGATCTGCCCCTGCTGGTGACGATCTACTACGCCATTACGCAGCGCGAACCGGTGAGCGCCACTCTGGCCGGAACCATCATAGGCATTGCACAGGATGGCCTGACCCACCACGCCCTGGGCATTTTTGGCATCTCCAAGGCGGTGGTCGGTTACATGGCGGCTTCGCTCGGCGTCCGCGTCGATACAGAAAACCACGGGGCACGGCTGCTGGTGGCCTTCGGGTTCACCCTGGTGCAGACCGTTATCCTCTGGCTTCTGCAGAAGCACATGCTGGGCCAGCCGTTTGCCTGGCATGGCGTTCATGAGGTCATTCGGGCCCTCGTCAACGCTGTGGTCGGGGTCATCCTGTTTGCTTTGCTCGATCTGACGCGTCGAACGGAATACTAAGGGGCAGGCGTTGATTTACAGGAGCTTACCTACCCAAAGAGGGTATAGATAAAGGTGAAAGCTGCATCCAGTTCAAGGTTACAATCGTCCTACACAGTGCGGCTTCCCGCCGGACAGGGAGTGCCGTCACTTGGGGTTCAGCCAGGCGCAAGGTTTGCTGGCACGCAGTCCGGAACAGGAATCCTCCCATCCATGAAGAATTTCTCGCGTTTCGCGTTGCTCCCGTGCATTCCAGCCCTGTGTGTTTTCACCCTTGCCGCACAGAGCCCCAAGCCGCAATCTTCCGCCCCGGCTACCGCCAGGCCGACGGCCCCGGCTCCGAAAAGTCCAGGAGCTTCCGCCGAATCGGCAGGAAGCAATGCTCAGGACACGTCCGCCGCCTATTTCCACTACATGATGGCGCACGAATACGAGGAGATGGCGACCACGTTTGGCCGCAGCGAGTATGCGACGCGCGCCATTGAAGAGTACAAGATGGCGCTCAACGCCGATCCCCAGTCGAAATACCTGAACAGCCATCTGGCTGAACTGTATTTCCGCACGGGGCGGATCAAAGAAGCGGTCGTTGCGGCCCAGGACCGGATCAAGCTGGATCCGAACGATCTGGAAGCGCACCGGCTGCTGGCCGATGTTTATCTGCGCTCGCTGGGCGACAACCAGCAGCAGGAAGTTTCCGGGCAGATGCTGAAGCTGGCCATCGGGGAATTTCAGAAGATCGTTCAGCTGGAGCCCAGCAATCCTGAAGACCACCTGATGCTGGCGCGGCTCTACGCGGCCGATCACGAATCGGCGCAGGCTGAAGAGCAGCTGGCAGCGGCGCGCAAGATCGATCCGGGTTCGGAAGAAACCGCCCTGATCGCAAGCCAGTTCTACACCGATATGGGCGATGCCAGGCGCGCTGTCGACGTCCTGAAGGCGCTGCCGGACGACGATCAAACCTCGCGCACCGAATCGCAGCTGGGCAAGACCTACGACCAGCAGAAGGACATCAAGGACGCGATCGCTTCCTACCGCAAGGCTCTCGATCTGGAGCCCGACGATCTGGATGTGGAGCGCAAACTCGCTACGGATCTGATGGCCGATAACCAGAACGAGCAGGCGCTGCAGGCGTGGAAAGACGTCAGCTCCGGCGATCCCAGCGACGCCGAGGCGCAGTTGCAGATGGCCGAGATCTACCAGCGGATGGGCAAGTTCGACGAGTCACTGGCAGCCGTGAAGAAGGCGCATGACCTGGCCCCGGATTCTCTCGACATTCAGTTCCACGAGGGCATGATCAACGATGCGATGGGCCACCTCGAAGAGGCTGCGAAGGCCTACGAGCAGTTGGCCACCGCCACCGAACATGCCAGCGGGCAATATTCAGACGAGGAAAAGGGCAACTACGCGACCGTGCTGGTTCGTCTGGCCGAGGTTTACCGCGAGCAGAATCATCCCGATCAGGCCGTCGCTACCTACGAGAAGATGGCGACCCTGGGTGGCGATGTACAAGTGCAGGCCTACGACCAGGAGGTAGAGGTCTGGCGCGAGGCGCATGAGTACGACAAAGCGGTCACGGTCGCAAAGACGGCTTCAGAGAAGCTGCCCAAAAGCAACGACCTGAAACTGACTCTGGCCAGACAACTGGCCGACACCGGCCATGCCGATGAAGGCATTGCTGCCGCAAAGGGTCTTCTGCAGGCCAACCCGAAGGACATGGAGATCTACTACCAGCTGGCTCAGATCTACATCGATCTGAAGCGCTGGAAGGACGCCTCGGATACGCTCGACGCGGCGGACAAAGTGGCCACGAAGAAGGACGATCAGACGATGATCCTCTTCGATCGGGCCATGATGGCGGACCGGGCCAAGCATTACGACGAAGCGGAAGCTGACTTTCGCAAGGTGCTCGCAGCGGAGCCCGAAAACGCATTGACGCTGAACAATTTTGGTTTCATGCTGGCGGACCGCGGCATCAAGCTGGACGAGGCGCTGGCCATGATCCGCAAGGCGGTTCAGCTGGAGCCAACCAACTACGCCTATCTCGACTCGCTGGGCTGGACCTACTTCCGCCTCGGACAGTACACCCAGGCGGAGGACAATCTGACGCGCGCCATTGCGCGGGGCGCGAGCGATCCCACCGTGCATGACCACCTGGGCGATGTTTACGAAAAGACCGGGCGTCTGAAGTTGGCGGCGGCGCAGTGGGAGCTTTCTCTCACGCAGTACGCGCATACCGCGGAAGCCGACATGGATGCCGGCGACGTGGGCAAGGTGCAGAAGAAACTCGACAGCGCGCGTGTGCGGCTCGCGAAGGAATCCAGCGCGCCGGCCACAGGCAAGCCCGAGTAGCCTCTTCTCCAGGCCTTAGACTGCTTGCATGGCAGCCAGGGCTTTGCCGGCAGCGTGTGCGGTTCCCGAGCACGGACCGCTCACGCATCGGGAATTTTCGGAACCCGAGCATCCGTATCGAACCCCATTCCAGCGCGACGCCGGCCGCGTCATCCACTCCCGCGCTTTTCGCCGCCTCGCGGGCAAGACCCAGGTCTTCACTCATCGTGATTCGGACCATTTCCGCAGCCGGCTGACGCACACCATGGAAGTGGCGCAGATCGCGCGCACCGTTGCCCGAGCACTGGGCCTGAATGAGGACCTTACCGAGGCGCTAGCCCTGGCCCATGACATCGGCCATCCCCCCTTTGGCCACGCCGGCGAACGCGCCCTGGACCAGGCTCTGCAGCAATACGGCCTTGGCTTCGATCACAACCTGCACGCGTTGCGCATCGTGGAGCATTTCGAGAATCGCCATCTCGAGTTCCGCGGACTCAACCTCACCCTTGCCGTACGCGAGGGCATCGTCAAGCACTCCCGCGACTACAGCGTGCAGGATCATCCCCAGCTGGCGCCGTATTTTCTCGACTTGCGGCCGCCGCTTGAGGCGCAGCTGATCGACCTGGCCGACGAAATCGCCTACCTCACGGCCGACCTTGACGACGGCGTTGAAGCAGAAATCCTCAATGTGAAACAAATTCGCGCCGGAGTCCGTCTCTTCGAACACCATTTTGCGCCGATCGCACGGGCTCATTCCGGCGCTCCCGAAAAACTGCTGTTTCAGGAGACACTGAAGCTGATGCTGAATGCCCTGGCCGACGACCTGGTCATCGAGATCGGACGGCGCGCGACAGCGGGAGGCATCCGCGATCTGGAGAGCATTCGCCGCGCTTCGGGTCGACTGGCCGCGTTTTCCACAGAGATGGAGCAGCTCCGCCACGAAGCGAAGCAGTTCCTTTACGAGAATCTTTACCTCTGCGACGACCTGCGGCGCGCGCAAACGCAGGCTGCAACCGTGGTTTCTGATTTGTTTGCTGTGTGGATGGCCGATCCGAACCTGCTGCCGCCGAGTTATGCGACTCAGGTGGCTGAGGAAGGCGCCCCCAGGGTAATCGCAGATTATATTGCCGGAATGACCGATCATTTTGTCCTCGAAGCGCATCAAAGCGTCAGGATTGGTGGTTCCCGGCCGGTCTTACCCCCAGAGATGTCTCAGGCCCGGAATCTGCTGTAGGTTGGCTCGGCTGACCGGTACGCGATACCACCGGTTCGAAAGCGAGGAGAGGGGCATGGCATTCCTGGTCGTGCATTCCTGGGCCCAGTTCTTTGCCGGCATGCTGATTGGGTGCTGGGTGGGGGCCGCTGTAGCATGCGCCGGTGTGCTGCTGCTGGTCGGCCGCAAAGTGCGTCGTCTCGAATCCATCAACCTGCTGCTGCGCACCAAGCTGAAGGCGCGCGTCAGAACAACGCGCCCAGGCACCGCGACATCCGGCTCCATGCTCGTGATGCCATTGCGCGGTTCTTTGCGGACATCGCAAAGCCCGACCACGAAGATCGCGCGCGTGAACTGACGGCGCATCTGCGATAACCTCCAGGAGTGAAGCGAAAACTTCTTCTCTCGTGGAGCAGCGGCAAAGACAGCGCATGGGCGCTCCATTGTCTGCGCCAGCGCGGCGACTATGAGATCGCCGGACTGCTGACAACGCTGAATGCCGCCTTCGATCGCGTTGCGATGCACAGCACCAGGCGAGCTCTCTTGGAAGAGCAGGCCGCCGCTACTGGTTTGCCGCTGCGCACGGTGCCGCTTCCCTGGCCCTGTTCCAACGAACAATACGAAGCCGCCATGCGCGCCGCCTGCCATGCTGCTGTCTCCGATGGCATCGAGGCGATGGCGTTCGGCGATTTATTCCTCGAAGACATCCGCCGCTATCGGGAAGAGAAGCTTGCCGGAACCGGACTCAGCCCCGTCTTTCCCGTGTGGGGACTCGATACGCGTCACCTCGCCGAAGAGATGATTACCGGTGGTCTGCGGGCGCGCATCGTCTGCGTCGATCCGAAAAAGCTGCCTGCGGAATTTGCCGGGCGCGACTTCGACGATGATCTGCTTCGCGATTTGCCGCCGGGTATCGATTCGTGCGGCGAAAACGGCGAATTCCACACCGCCGTGTATGCAGGTCCGATGTTCCGCGATCCGATTCCCATTGAGAGCGGAGAAGTGGTGGAGCGCGACGGCTTCGTCTTCGCCGATGTGCGTCTCGCCGAGCCGGTCCCTGGTGGCTTGCGGACGCGATGAAACTTCTGCTCCTCCGCAGAATCCTATTGAAGTGAAGGCTCATGGCTGAGGAGCAGGAAACAGATTTCATCATCGTCGGCGCCGGCATTGCCGGCTTGCGTGCCGCTATTGGACTCGCTGCCGATGGAGCCCGAGTCCTGGTCGTGACCAAGGAAGCCCTCGGCGAATCGAACACCAACTATGCCCAGGGTGGCATCGCCGTCGCGATGAGCGGCGAGGAAGACGTCGCCCTGCACCTGGAAGACACGGTCAACGCCGGCGATGGCTTGGTGAATCGCGAAGCCGCGCATGTGCTGGTGGAAGAAGGTCCACTGCGCGTCGAAGAGTTGCTGCGCTGGGGTACCAACTTCGATCGCGAAAACGGCAGGCTGATGCTCACCCGCGAAGGCGCGCACAGCCGCAATCGCATCCTGCATGCGCACGGCGATGCCACGGGTGCGGAGATTGGCCGCGCGTTGCTCCGTCATGCGTGCGCGATGCCGAACATCACTCTGCTGGAGTGGACGACGACGGTCGGCCTGGCGCCTGAAGGCGGCGGGGTTGGGGGAGTGCGGTTGTTGGATCGCAGTGGATCGGTCCGCTGTGTGGGTGCGCGCGCCGTCCTGCTGGCCAGCGGTGGTGCCGGCCAGGTCTACAGCGACACGACCAATCCCGCAGTCGCCACCGGCGATGGCATCGCGATGGCTTGGAATGCGGGCGCCGAGATCGCCGACATGGAGTTCTATCAGTTCCACCCCACCGCACTGAGTCTGCCCGGCGTGCAGCGATTCCTGTTGTCGGAAGCGTTGCGCGGCGAAGGTGCCTATCTGCGGAATGCGAAGGGCGAGCGCTTCATGGAGCACTACCATCCGCTCCTGGAACTGGCGCCGCGCGATATCGTGGCGCGCGCGATTACACGCGAAGGCATGGGACCGGCCGGTGAAACGCTGCCCGTCTACCTCGACATGCGCCACGTGACCACCATCGATCCGGTAACGCGCTTTCCAGGCATCTCGAAGTTCCTCGCCGAGCACAAACTCAGTCTGCGCCGCGACCTGATCCCGGTCCGTCCCGCGGCGCACTACCTCATGGGCGGCGTCCGAACCGACGTCCACGGCCGCACCTCTTTGCCGCGTCTCTATGCCGCAGGAGAAGTCGCATGCACCGGCGTTCACGGCGCGAACCGTCTGGCGAGCAATTCGCTGCTGGAAGGTCTGGTCTTCGGTGCGCGGGCGGCCGAGGCGATGGCGGGCGAAACTGCGCTGGCGAAGACCAGCTCGCAGGATTCGAAACGAGTGCCTGTTCACGAAGCCAGGGATTTCTCGGGACCATTACGCGATTTGCAGCAACTCATGTGGAACAACGCCGGCCTCTTGCGGGATGCCGAGGGGCTCCAGGCCGCGGCAGCGGAGTTTCCCCGACTCTCCAGACCATGGCGTGGCACTTTCACCACGCGAGCACTCGTGGAGTACAGGAATCTGCATACTGTCAGCCGGTTAATCGTGCACAGCGCACTGGGTCGTGAAGAAAGCCGCGGCGCGCATTATCGCAACGACTTTCCCCGGCGTGAAGACGATAGGTTTGCCCGGCACTCGATCATCCAGAAGGACGGCCCACGCCCCAGCAGCGTCTTGCGGATGGCAGAGGAAGACGCTGTCACTTCCGCAGCAGTTTGAAAGCGTGCGTCCACTCATTCTTCGTGAATCCCAAAATGCACCACAGCATGCACAGGGGCTCGATGGCCCGCGCTGACTCCGCCGCGCCCATGTCGGCGGTTTCCCAGCCAAACTGATCCAGGATTCCTGTCACCGTTTTCTTCGCGTCGGCATCGTCGCCGCAGATAAACATCGTCGGCTTGATCCCGCCGGCATATTGCGGATTCACCATCCCTGGCGCGCCCACGGAGTTGAATGCCTTGACCAGATGTGCCTCGGGAAACTCATTCTGCAACAGCTCCATCAGCGATTCATTCGGCCCGGTCGAGAATTGCAGGACACCGTGATCCGGGGGTACATCAGCAATGGGATTGCAGGTGTCGATGATCGTCTTGTCCTGAATATTGGCTCTTCCCGCGCTGTGCAGCGCACTAACAGCGGCGCCGCCTTTCACCGCCAGAACTACGACCTCGCCAAACGCCGCAGCATCGCTGTTGCTCCCCACCCGCGCCTTCGGATTGGCCACGTTCCACTCGGCAAGCTTCGCCGGTTCGCGCGTGCCGACCATAACTTCATGCCCATGTTTTAGAAATCCCGCCGCCAGCGTTTGTCCCACGGTCCCCGAACCCAGTACTCCAAACTTCATCGTGACTCCTCCTGCAGGTTCAGCAACTATAGCGCGGCGCGGTGAAACCTGGAACCATCAGGCGCTGGGTTGAGGAGGCTGCGGCGGTTCGGGCACGATGCGGCTGACCACCGCGAAGATCACCAGGATGGAGAGGATGATCGCCAGCGACCAGCCCACCGGCACTTCGATCCAGTGCACTGCGAGCATCTTGAAGGCAACGAAGCCCAGGATGCACGCGAGCCCGTAGTGCAGCATGTGGAAGCGGTCGAGCATCGACGCCAGCGCAAAGTACAGCGACCGCAATCCGAGCACTGCAAAAATATTCGACGTGAACGCAATCCAGGAATCCCGCGTCACGGCGAGCACGGCCGGGATCGAGTCGAGGGCGAAGATCAGGTCCGTCGCCTCGACGGCAAGAATGACGAGCAGCAGGGAAGAGAACCCAAGGCGTGATCCGCCATCCCTGGGCAGGCAGCAGTCCCGAATCCACCGCACCGGTCCGTGAGCGGGGGCAACGCCAGGCTTCTGAAAGAGGAGCCGGACGGCGGCAAGCCCCAGCAACGCACCGAAGGCGTACTGGATCCAGCTAAACCGTGCCAGCAGCGCCGTTCCCGCAAGGATCAGGACGCCGCGCAGCACAATCGCGCCGATCACACCCCACAGCAAGACTCGGTGCTGCTGCTCGGCGCCAAGATGCAGTGCGCGAAACAGGATCAGGAAGACGAACAGATTATCGACGCTGAGCGACCCTTCGATGACATACCCGGTCAGGAACTCCAATGCCGGCTGTTTGCCGCTGGTGTGGGCGATGTAAACCGAAAAACAGCAGGCCAGGATCGCCAGAAATCCGGTCCACAGCCAGGCGATGTGGACTGAGGCACGCCCCTTTTTCCCCCGCAGCAGGCGCAGGTCCACCAACAACAAGGCGGCAACCATGAGAAGGAAGAGAAACCAGGGATGCTGCATCGCCTATCGCTGGTTCAGCAGGCGAATGGTTTCAAGGATCGTATCGCCGGCAATGGTGAGGCTCTTCGCGCTGAGCTTGTCCATCGTGTCTTCGGCAGTGTGCCAGTAAGAATTCCCGTAGCCATAGTTCAGATCGATGAGGTCCGCGCACGGTACGCCTCGGTGCACGAATGGGATATGGTCGTCCTCGTCAAAGGTCTTGTTCGCGAAGAAGTAGGATTGCCAGCCGTATTGGCTCGCAGCCTGATAGACCAAATCCTCGAGCCAGGGCGTTGAGTTCTGATCGCGCTGCACATCGAGGTCGCGATCGCCCAGCATGTCGGCCAGGATAAAAGCCTTGATCCGCCGCAGCGTGCCGTCGGCTTGCCACTTCATCGCCAGATGCCGGCTCCCATACACGGAATCCGTATCCGACCAGCTTTTCACCGCCTCCTCGCCATCGGTAAAAAGTAGCCACACGCTGTAGCCATCGAGCGTTTTGCCACGCAGGTAGTTGGCCATCTCAATGAGCAGGCCCGTCGTTGAGCCGCCATCGTTCGCGCCAACGTAGTGAATATTGCGCAGCGGATAATTCGTCTCATAGTGCGAGGCGAGAACGATGACGCCGTCCTTCTTCCCAGGGAAGCGCACGATGAAGTTGCGTACCCGCATCGGCCCGGCCGGCGTGTCGGTCGTGAACGTGTCTTCTTCCAGTTGATCGTGACGGAACTGCTCTTTCAGGAAGGCCTCAGCCTTCGCATGGCCAGGGCTGCCGATCCAGCGCGGGCCAACGGCGACATACTGCTTCGTGTAGGCCAGGGCTTTGGCGCCGTCGAATTGCGGAAGATTCTGGGCGTCGCACGTAGCCGCGATCAAAAGAACAGCCAGAAAGGGGAATCGCCTCACGCGCCAGCCTTTTCCGCCCGCCGTTTGCGTGTGGCCGGGTGCACGAGATAAGAGACGCCGATGCCGAGCAGGTAAAGCACGAGCATAGGACTGGCGAACACGCACATGGTAAGGATGTCGGAAGTCGGCGTGATGATGGCTGCGACGATAAAGATGAGCAGGATCGCGTAGCGGAGGTTTTTCCACAAAAACCTCGGGCTCACGATGCCAAACAGCGAAAGAAACATGATCAGGATCGGCAGCTCGAAAGTGATGCCGAGGCCGAGGATCACCGTCAGGAACAGGCTCGTATATTCGTTGATCTCGATGTAAGCGCGAAAGTCGCGATTGAAGTCGAGGAGGAATTCAAGCGAGCCGGGATAGACCCAGCGGTATCCGAAATACGCGCCGGCAAGAAACAGCCCGACCGTCGCCAGCATGAAGGGAACCAGGTAGCGCTTCTCGTTCTGGTACAGCCCTGGCGAGATGAACAGCCACACTTCGTAGAGCACGAAGGGGCAGGCCAGAATGCAGCCCGCCATGAAGCTGATCTCCAGGTACATGTTAAAGGGGTCGATCGGGTTGTGATAGACGAGGTGGGTGTCCAGATGGTGCTTCGCCAACGCGTAAACGATTGGCTTCTCCATGAAGTAGTAAATCTTTTCGTGGAAGAACCAGGCGATGAAGAAGCCGCCCACCAGGTAGAGCGCGGTGTGAATGATGCGGCGGCGCAGCTCGGCCAGGTGCTCGAGCAGGCTCATGCCGGGCAGTTCGGCACGCTCGGTCATCGCGGCGCGCGCGCGGTCGACGAGGTCAGCCATGATGAAGGGTCTCGCCGGGAACCGTGGAGGACGCAGGCTCTGCTTCGACTGCCGAAGAATGGGTTCCGTTCGTGTGCGGGGTCAGATCGACGTGGGTCGGAAGTTCGGTCTCAGGCTCGGGCGGCGCCGCTGAGAATGAAGACTCGGGTGCCGGGGGATCGACCGTTACTTCTGCTGGCGATGGTGTGATGGTCTCGTGAGTCGCGGCCGGCTCAACGGGTTCGGCGGGCGTTGCGTATGGAGCGTTGGTGCTCACCGGGGTTCCGGTTGATGGCGGCAGAATGCTCGGCGTCGTTGGGGGCTCGGTTGTGTCGGTCGTGGCAGGCGTCTCCGCCGCCTTCTGCGCCTGCGCGTCGGCCAGTTTCTTGCGCCGCTCGTCTTCCTCCATATTCCGCAACTCTTCCTGGATCTGAAATTTGAACTCGTTGCTGGCGCGGCGGAATTCCGCCAGCAGTTTCCCGATCGTCCGGCCGATTTCCGGAAGCTTTTTTGGGCCGAACAACACCAGCGCCAGCAGGAAGATAAAGATGGAGTCGCCAAAGTGCATGAACACTTCATGATACCTGCCGCGATTCGCGGCTCACAAATGACCCCGCGCCCGCCGAGATCGCACCCCCAACCACCCCGATTCGGGCATTGTCTGCCGCGTGAGGGATTAATAGACTGGTTACTGTGACAAGCCCCCTCGGACCGGAGCTTTTGCGACGACGCCGCGCCTGGCGCGTCTAAAGAACTAGAGGCTGCAACATCCCCGTTAGCTGGGCGGGCTCTTACAGTCGCAGCGAGCTGACTGCAGCTGGATTTGGCTTTCAACATCCCCGTCCAGATTCGGCATCTCCCGAAACGGACTGAAGGCGGCTTTTTGTGAGTGTTCTGGAAGAAGTCATAGCACCCGTCTCTGCCGATGCAGAGAGTTGCTCCCTTGATCATTACCTGGTCCTCCCCGACCACACCATGGACGCGCGCATTGCGGCGGCGCGGCGTGCACTCGGCAGCACCACCATTCTGCTCGGCCACCACTATCAGCGCGACGAAGTGATCCGCTTTGCCGATTTCACCGGCGATTCCTACAAGCTTTCCAAAGCTGCGGCCGAAACCGAGGCGAAGTACATCGTCTTTTGCGGTGTCCATTTCATGGCGGAGAGCGCCGACGTCCTCGGACACGCAGGCCAGCAGGTGATCCTGCCCGATCTGAACGCTGGCTGCTCCATGGCCGACATGGCCGAGATCGGCCAGGTGGAGGAGTGCTGGGAGACGCTGCAAAAAGCCGGCGCGCGCGACGGCGAAATTGTGCCGCTCACCTATATGAATTCGTCCGCCGCCATCAAGGCCTTCTGCGGCGAGCGCGGCGGACTGGTCTGCACTTCGTCCAACGCGCGTAAGGCCTTTGAGTGGGCGTTTGCACGCGGCGAGAAGATCCTCTTCATGCCCGATCAGCACCTCGGCCGCAATACGGGCCACGCCATGGGGATTCCGCTGAACGAAATGGCGGTCTACGACCCGTGGCAGTTGGCGGGCGGCATCACGCCGGAGCGCTCCGTGCCGCGCGCGTCATTCTTTGGAAAGGGCACTGCTCGGTCCATCAGCGCTTTCTGCCCGAGCACGTCGACAAGGTCCGTGCGAAGTATCCGGCATTCAGGTCATCGTCCATCCCGAGTGCCGCCTGGAGGTCTGCCAGAAGGCCGACGCGCTGGGCTCGACAGAACGGCTGATCAAGCTCGTCGAGGATGCCCCGGAGGATCGAGCTTTGCGATCGGCACCGAAATCCATCTGGTCAACCGTCTGGCGAAGCGGTTCGCGCCTCTGGGCAAGACGATCGTCACGCTCGACGACACCGGTTGCCTGTGCACCACCATGTATCGCATCAGCCCGCACCACCTCGCGTGGGCGCTTGAAAACCTCGTCGAAGGACGCGTCGTGAATCGTATCCAGGTGCGCGACGATGTGAAATACTGGGCTCGCGTGGCTCTTGATCGCATGCTGGAGGTTCGAGTCTAGCTCCGGTCTTCAAAGCCGCGGGGAGTAGATGAAAACCTTCACGCTGGACGAAGCGCAGTCGTTGCTCCCGGTCGTGGAGTCTCTGCTGAACCGCGCTGTGGAAGCCAAACAGGCAGCCGGCGATCTGCAGGAAGAGATGGCCAGCCTCATGCGCCGTGTTTTTGTCAGCGGCGGCATGTTCATCGACATTGGCGCGGCCCAGAAACGAAAAGTAACCCTCGAGGCTCTGGTCCAGCGCGCCAAAGACTCCCTTGAGGAGCTCGACTCCATCGGCGTTCAGATTAAGGACCTCGACATCGGCCTGCTCGATTTCCCCTGCCTTCTCGACGGCGAAACCGTGCTGCTGTGCTGGAAGCGCGGTGAGCCCCGCATCGAGTTCTGGCACCGTATCGAAGACGGCTTCGCGGGACGCCAGCCCATCGATGCCCGTTTCGGCGGAATGGCCCCCGAAAAGCTGAACTAAGCCGGAAGCGCGGGAGCCCCTGCGATCTTTCAGCTTCCGGCTTCTAGCTTCTCCCTTCCAGCTCCCATGACATCTGTCATATCCCTTTGCTGACAAAGCCCACTGGGTGGGGAGTCCTTTTCGCGCGATTCTGTCCTTGCCGCTGGAGTTCCACCCCGGCAGGAGACAAGCGATGTCCGCAACCGCAGTCATGAACCCCACCGCAGCCTGGCCAACGCCCCTCTCGCAGACCCGCACCGTCGCGAAGCTGCATTCGGTGACCAAGCGCTACGGACCGACCGTCGCCCTCGACAATTTCTCCATGGAATTGCGCGCCGGGGAAGTTGTCGCCCTGCTGGGCCCGAACGGAGCAGGGAAGACCACCGCCGTCCGGCTTCTGCTTGGCCTGATCTCGGCCAACTCGGGAACCGTCCGCGTGCTCGGGCGCGATCCCCGCGACGCCGACGCCCGCACCCGCATCGGAGCCATGCTCCAGGTCACGCGCGTTCCGGAGATGCTCCGCGTTCGCGAACACATCGACCTCTTCCGCAGCTACTATCCCGATCCCTTGCCGGTCGAAGATGTCGTTCGCATCGCGAAGCTCGAGGGTATCACCGACAAGATGTTCGGCAAGCTTTCCGGCGGGCAAAAGCAGCGGGTGCTCTTTGGCATGGCCTTGTGCGGCAATCCCGACCTGATTTTCCTCGATGAGCCCACCGTCGGCATGGACATCGAATCCCGCCGCGCCCTGTGGGATGAAATCCGCGCGCTCTCGGCCGCCGGCAAAACCGTGTTGCTCACCACGCACTACCTCGAAGAAGCGGACATGCTGGCGCATCGCATCGTGGTTATCAACAAGGGCCGGGTCGTCTGCGAAGGAACGTCGGCCGAGATCAAGCAGCGCGTTTCTGGTCGCCGCATTCGCTGCATCACGCAGCTCGATCCGGAGTTCCTCCGGTCGCTGCCCTCGGTCGCCGACGTCCAGCAGGATCGCGAAGCGGTCGTCATCCTCGCCGAGCAGCCGGAGAAAGTCGTCCGCGAAATGCTGTTGCGGGACGAAACCCTGCATAGTCTCGAAGTTTCGGCCGCCGCACTGGAAGACGCTTTCCTGGCACTCACCACCGACACCGATCAGGCGAAGGCCGAGCGCTGAAGAACAGAGGAGAAACGATCATGGCTACCAACGCAATCGCCTTATCCGCCCCGCATCCCCTGAGCTTCGGCTACTACGCGCGCATTTTCCTGAAGGAAACTAAATACGAATTCGTGAAGTCGCTGCGCACCCGCGCCTTCTCGCTCTCGGTCATCGGTTTCCCGGTGATGTTTTACCTGCTCTTTGGCAGCTCGAATCGCCACAATATGTTCGCTCGCTACCTCATGCCGAGCTACAGCTGCATGGGCGTCGTATCGGCGTGCCTGTTCGGCATCGGTATGGGCATCGCGCTGGAGCGCGCCCAGGGCTGGCTCGAGCTCAAGCAGGCCAGCCCCATGCCGCGCTTCGCTTATCTGATCGCGAAGACCATCAGCTGCGCCTCGTTCGCATTGGTGATTGTCGCGGCGCTGGTCGTGCTCGGCGTCACGCTCGGCGGCGTCACACTCACGCCCGTTGAAGCCCTGAAGCTGGCCGGCGTAGTTCTCGCCGGATCGCTCCCGTTCACCGCTATGGGCCTTCTCGTCGCCCTCCTGGTTCCACCCAATGCCGGACCGGGCGTCATCAACCTCATCTATCTCCCCATGTCGTTTGCCTCCGGCTTCTGGATGCCCGTGAGCTATCTGCCCCACTGGCTGCAGGTCATCTCCCCGGCCCTGCCCACGTACCACCTGGCTCAGATCGCCCTGAACATCTTTGGTTACGCCCAGTCTGGCAGTATGTTGATCCACTGGGAGGCTCTGGCAGGATTTACCCTGTTGATGCTGGGTGCCGCGTGGATCATCTTCACGCGCAGTGAGGCGAAGGCTTGAAGCAGCTTGACTCCAAATCGGGAGCTGAGGCGGATTGCAACCGCGCACCTCTGTCCGACTTCCTCTCCGTGAGGTCCGAATCGGAGACGGTGACCGAGAAGGCGAAATATTCAGAAGGGGATTTTCGCGGGGGAGGCTTCGGCGGCGGTCACGGTCATGGCCGTATCTATGACTTCATCTGGCTGATCTACTCGGTCTTCTTCGTTTTCGATCCGATGCAGCGCCACAGCTCAAAGGCGTGGGTCGAATTTGCAGTCGTCTACGCGATTTTTCTGTCGCTTTATACCGGCCTCGTCTTCGTGCGTTCGAAGCGGACCCAGTATTTTCTGTTGCTGGGAATGGGGCTGCTGGGCGTGGCGTATTACCCGCTGAACGGCGGCTCCTGCGGCATGTTCATCTATGTCGCGGCCTTCGTTCCGTTTGTGGCGGAGTCCATCGTCGTCTGCGTGAGCACCTTCGTTGCCTCAGCGCTGATCATGGTGGGGGAGGGCTATTACCTCGGCATCTCGCCCTGGTCGTGGGGCGTGTGTGCATTCTTTGCTGTGGCCGTGGGCGGTGGCAACCTGGTTGCGGCACAGCGGATGCGTGCCAATAAGAAGCTCAATCTTGCGCAGGAACAGATCACTCATTTGGCCAAGCTGGCAGAACGGGAGCGCATCGCTCGCGATCTGCACGATGTGCTCGGACACACCCTCTCCGTCGTCGTCCTCAAATCCGAGCTGGCCGGCAAAGTCATGGAGGGCGATCTGGAGCGCGCGCGCAAGGAAATTGGCGAAGTCGAACAGATTGCCCGCAAAGCTCTGAGCGAAGTGCGGGAAGCCATCCGCGGCTATCGCGCTGAAGGTTTGGCCGCAGAAATTGCTCGTGCCAGGAAAACCCTCGACGCAGCCGGGGTGACGTTCGAGTGCGTCGCCAAGCCGCCCATGCTCGCTCCTGCTGAAGAAACCGTGCTTTCTCTGATTGTGCGCGAGGCGGTGACGAATATCGTTCGCCATGCCCAGGCCAGCCACTGCCGCATCGATTTTGAAGCCATCGAGGGTGGCACGGCCCTGGTCGTCGAAGACGATGGGCGCGGCGGCATCCGCGAGGAAGGCAACGGCCTGCGCGGCATGCGTGAGCGCGTCGAATCCATCGGCGCACGTCTTCGCATCGACTCGGGGCAGGGAACTCGGCTCCTCATCGAAATCCCCCCGCAAACCCTTGAGCCATCATCATGAAAAAGATTCAGGTCCTCGTCGCCGAAGATCAGGCCATGGTCCTGGGAGCCCTGGCGGCGCTGCTCGAAACCGAGCCCGACATCGCCGTTTGTGCGCGGGCGACCAACGGCCGCGAAGCCCTGACGGCTGTCGGCAAGTACAAGCCCGATGTCCTGGTGACGGACATCGAGATGCCCGAAATGACGGGGCTCACCCTGGCGGCAGAGGTGAAAGAGCGCTATCCGCAAACCCGCGTCATGATCCTCACCACCTTCGCGCGTCCCGGCTACCTGCGCCGCGCCCTCGACGCCGGAGCCAAAGGCTACCTCCTCAAGGACCGCCCCTCCGCCGAGCTGGCCGACGCCGTCCGCCGCGTCCACCAGGGCCTTCGCGTCGTCGATCCCGACCTTGCGGTCGAGGCATGGGACAGCGGCCCCGACCCCCTGACGGAGCGGGAGCGCCAGATCCTGCGGCGTGCCGGCGAAGGGAAGTCCAGTGGCGAAATCGCCGAGGAACTTCACCTTTCCGAAGGCACCGTGAGGAACTACCTCTCCGAGGCCATCAGCAAGCTGGGCGCCTCGAACCGCGTAGAGGCCGCCCGCCTGGCACGGGCCAGAGGCTGGCTGTAAAAGGCTGGCTCGAAAGTAACCTCCTCTATCGGCCAGTCGGGGCGGTTCTTCATTCCCCTTTGGACCAATTCCTCCGTCATTCTTTGCGTGCTACAGTCGGGCATCGTTCGGGACTCGGCGCCTTTTAGGAAAGCTCGGCCATGCTCGCCTCTTCCACCGACCCAGTTCGCAGATGGGGAAACCTGTGGTTTCGGTCGGCTCAGATCGAGCAGTGCGCACCTCTACGCATACCGTGCTGGTGGTGGAGGACGATCGCGCGGTGCGTCTTCTCTTCACCAAGGTTCTCCAGCGGGCCGGATACACGGTCATCGCCTGCGAGAACGGCGTGCTCGGCCTCGAAACGGCTCGCACCCACATCAACACCATCGACGCTGTGGTCACCGATGCCCGCATGCCGGGCATGCAGGGGCCGCGCCTGATCGCGCGCATTCGCGCCCTGCGTCCTGAGATTCCGGCGATTCTCGTCAGCGGCAATTTGATGGAAGCCGAAGCCGATCACGGCACCGTTTTCCTTACCAAACCTGTCTCGCCCACCATCCTCACCCGCGAACTCCGGCGGCTGCTCTCCGCCAGGATGTAGAATCGTCAGTCCGGCTCTCAACTTTTTCCCTCAAATGAGCCGCGGGAAGTGCTGATGATTATTGGTGTGCCGAAAGAAGTCAAAGACCACGAGAGCCGCGTCGGCATTACGCCCGCCGGTGTGAAATCCCTGAGCGAAGCCGGGCACAAAGTCCTGGTGGAAACGCACGCCGGGGAACTTTCCGCGTTCACGGACGATGAGTATCAGTCCGCCGGAGCCGAGATCGTCGGCTCCGCCCACGACGTGTGGGGCAATGCCGACATGATCGTCAAAGTCAAGGAGCCCGTCGACAAGGAATACGTCTTCTTCCGCGAAGGCCTCGTCCTCTTCACCTACCTGCATCTAGCCCCGCTTCCGGACCTCACCGCGCAGCTGCTGCAGAAAAAAGTCGTCGGCATCGCCTACGAGACCATTCGCGATCGCGCCGGAACGCTGCCCTTGCTCACCCCGATGTCCGAGGTCGCCGGTCGCATGGCCGTCCAGGTGGGCGCAGCGTATCTCGAAAAGGAAAAGGGAGGCCGCGGCGTTCTGCTCGGCGGAGTCCCCGGCGTGCCTCCTGCCGCCGTTTGCGTCATTGGTGGCGGCATCGTCGGTACCAACGCCGCAAAGATCGCCCTCGGTATGGGTGCCCGGGTCACCCTCGTCGACGTCAATCTGAATCGCCTGCGCGAGCTGGACGACATCTTCAACGGCAGGCTCTTCACCCTCGCCTCAAATTCCTGGAACGTGTCGCGCGCCGTTCAGGAAGCGGACCTGGTGATCGGCGGTGTGCTCATTCCCGGAGCCGCGGCCCCGAAGATCGTCACCCGCGAGATGGTCGCGAAGATGAAGAAGGGCGCGGTCATCGTCGACGTCGCCATCGACCAGGGCGGGTGCGTCGAAACGGCCCATCCCACCACGCACAGCAATCCCGCGTACGAGGTCAACGGCGTCGTGCACTACTGCGTCACCAACATGCCCGCCGCTGTGCCCAACACCTCGACCCTCGCGCTCACGAACGCGACGTTCCCTTACGTCATGCGTCTCGCGAAGCACGGAGCGAAGCAGGCCATCCTCGACGACGACGGCATTCGCGACGGTGTCAACACCTACGACGGCACTCTGACCTGTGAGCCAGTCGCCTCTTCCCAAAAGAAGCCCTGGAAGCCAGTCCGCGAATTACTGGCTTAAGCGAAGGCGGACCCTGCGAGCATCGCCGCGTCCGCCTCGGCCACTACTGCTGCGTAACGTGAACCGGACGCTCCAGCCGGAATGTCAGCAACGTTTCGGCTGGCAGCAGGATTTCGTGATTGCCTGTCATCGCGCTTCCCGCAGTTCCGGCTCCGGCTCCGGCCAGCGCGCCGATCGCAGCGCCCTTTCCTCCGCCCGCAAGGCCGCCAATGATCGCGCCAAACGCACCGCCGCCGGCCGCAAAACCCGCCGTCCGTTTGCCTTTACCCTTCTCCACCTGGGACATTGTGCTGGTGGCCACCGGGTAGCTTCCCCAGTTTGTCCGCACGCGCTCCAGCCGCAGTTCGAGCAGCGCGCCGCCTTTAAAGTGGCCCAGCCCCTTGGCGTCGATCACGGTCCCTTCCGCTTCGGCTCGCCGCGGAATCACCGTCTGTCCGTCGACGACCACATCATCGGCCACGATCGCGCTGAAGTTTTCACCCGGCTGGCTGATCTTCGAGCCCAGGTCCGTGTCCAGACGAACTCGCAGGCGCGTCCCTGCGGGAATCACAATCGTCGGTGGCGGAGCCGGAGTTGACGGAGGCGGAGCCGCTGCCTGCGCTCCAGGTGTCGGACTCTGCGCCGCTGGAGCATTTGCACTGGGTGAAGTCTGATCCTGCGGCGGAGCCGGCGGATTTGCCTGTGCCGGTTGCGATGGGCTGGACGTGGGGTTTGCGCTGCTGGTCGTTGGCTGGGACTTGTTGCAACCGCCGAGCAGCATCGTGCTGGCCAAAGCCATGGAGGCCAGGCCCGGAAGAATTCGATTGTCTTTCATCGTTGAACCTCTCAATGCCAATATTGCTTTCGCTGTAGGATGCGTTGCCCCTGCGGACCGGTCACAGCGCGTCGCAGGAACGACGGGTTAGGAGCCTTCCTTCAGCCTATAATCAGAGCCAATTTGGAGCATCTGTGGCTGAATTCAGGCACCGTCGAACCACACTGATCCTGCTCGGCACGGCAGTCTTTGTCCTGCTGTTTCTGCTGATCGCGCTCAACGCGTTCAACGTGCGTTCGCTCGCCCCGCACACCACGGGGCAGATCTTCCTGCTCACCTCGGTCGCGGTCCTGGTCTTCCTCCTCTTCGTCACCGTCCTGGTCCTGTTACTGCGGAACCTCATCAAGCTTCTTGCTGAGCAGCGCAGTCAGGTCCTCGGCGCGCGTCTGCGGACCCGTATGTTCATCGGGGCGCTGATGGTTTCCCTCGTCCCAGCGCTCTTCATGTTTTTGTTTAGCTTCTTGCTGATGAATCGTTCCATCGACAGGTGGTTCTCGCAACCCGGTGTCGACGTCCGCGACGACTCCACTCGGATCGCTACCGAGCTTTCCCACTACGCCTCGCTGAATGCCCGCGCGGAAGCCGAAAGCATGGCGCGCTCCCCCCAACTGGCAGCAGCCTTCGATTCCGGCGATGCTCAGGCACTTCTCGATGAGATACGAGTCCATCAAGTCACTCTACAGGGCGGCTTTGCCGTCCTCTATCGCGACTCGACGCCGGTGGGGGCCTACCAGCTCCCACAAACAGCGGGTCCCGCCCGGGTGCACTCCTGGCTGAATGACGAGGATCAGGAACAGCCGCCCGCAGGCCAGCCCTTCGCTGACACGATCCTCAAAGCCGCGCAACGTTCCGATGAGCCGATGCTCACCGTTGGCCGCGCCGACTATGCCCTCGGAATGGCGAGCCTTCCCAACGGCGGTGCGGTGGTGGCCGGTCTGCCCATGCCTTCCGGCCTCAACGCGATCATGTCCGACCTGACCGCCGGAACGAATCAGTACTGGGCCCTCTACCGCCAGCGTCGCATCATTCGCATGACGTATTTCCTGCTCCTGCTCATGCTGACGGCCCTCGTTTTCTTTGCCAGCAGTTGGCTGGCGCTCTATGTTTCGCGCCAGATGACCCGCCCGCTGGAAGCGCTCGCCGATGCTACCGTCGAAATCGGCAAAGGGGAATACAGTCACCGCGTCACCGTCGAAGCCACCGCGGAGATGGCCGAACTCGTGCGCTCGTTCAACCACATGGCTGCCGACCTCGAGCAGAGCCGCATCCTGGCCGAAACCTCCGCGCGCGAACTCTCCGCGGCCAACCTCGCCATCGAAGCGCGGCGCAAAGAGCTTGAGACCATCCTTGAAACCATTCCCTCCGGTGTCGTCACGCTGGATGCTTCGCGCCGCATTGTCCTCGGCAATCGCGCCTTCACCGATCTCGTGCGCCTCGAAGGCCTGCAGGATCTCTCCGGCGTTCTGCTCGATACGCTCCTCCCTCCGGATTTCACCGAAGAGCTCGTTCGCCTCGAGCGCCGCGCCCGCCGCATGGGCACTGCCTCCTCGGAATTCGAACTGCACACGCCTCGTGCAACCGTGAACCTCTCCGTGACTCTTGCCACGCTCGATGCGCACGGCCAGAGCGGCGACTCCATCCTCGTGCTCGAAGATGTATCGGACTTCCTCTATGCGCAGCGCCAGGCGGCCTGGAAAGAAGTCGCGCAGCGCGTGGCCCACGAAATCCGCAACCCACTCACACCCATCACGCTCTCCGCCGAGCGCATCCGCCGTCACGTCGAGCGCGCCGCGCCCGACTCGCCCGGTGTCATCCGCAAATGCTGCGACGTGATCCTCGGCTCCGTTGAAACGATGCGCACCCTCGTCGGCCAGTTCGCCGCGCTCGCAGAGTTCCCGGTCGCCCACCCGCAGCCCGCCGATCTGAATGAAGTCGTTGAGAGCGCGATGATGCTCTTTGAGGGCCGCATCGAAGGCATTCGCGTCGAGAAACATCTCGATCCCAATCTGGCGCCCGTCATGGCCGATCCCGAGGCGCTGCGTCGCGCTCTCGCCAACCTTATCGATAACGCCGCCGAGGCCATGCACGACAGCCTTTTGCGTGTGCTCTCCATCGAGACCAGCGCGGGCGAGCGCCCCGGCTTGGCTGAGGTCATCATCGCCGACACCGGACCCGGCATCACCGGCGACATGCGCGAGCGCCTCTTTCTCCCGTGGTTCTCCACCCGCCAACGCGGCACCGGTCTCGGCCTCTCCATCGTTGCGAAGATCGTGCAGGACCACGGGGGCTCCATCCGCGTGGAAAACAACGTTCCCGCCGGAGCGCGCTTTATCATCGAATTGCCGCTGGCGGAAACCAATGGTGCCGATCGCACCGCAACGACACTGACTAGGGCCGTCTAATCGTGATGACCGTTCACTGTCTGTGGCCTACTGTCTCCTGTCTCCCGATCCTATGAATCACATCCTCATCGTGGACGATGAAGCCGAAATACGCGAATCTCTCGAAGAGATCCTGCGCGAAGAAGGCTACTCGGTCGCCAGCGCCGGAACCGCGACTGAAGGGTTGGTCCAGGCGCGCGATCCGGTCTACGACGTCATGCTCCTCGATATCTGGCTCCCCGACCGCGATGGTCTTGAAGTCCTGAGCGAACTGCGCGCCATGGATGCGGAGTCGCGCCCCGAGGTGATCGTCATCTCCGGCCACGCCACCATCGAGACCGCCGTTAGAGCCACCAAGCTCGGCGCCTTCGATCTGCTGGAAAAGCCGTTGATGCTCGAGCGCACCCTGATCGTGGTGAAGAATGCGATCGAAGCGAAACGCCTGCGCACTGAGAACTTCGAATTCCGCCGTCAGCTGCGCCTCGAGCAACAAATCACCGGCGAAAGCATCCAGGCCCGCGCCCTCCGCCAGCAGATCAAGCTCATGGCTCCGACGAACGGCCGCGTGCTCATCTTTGGCGAATCCGGCTCGGGCAAAGAACTCATCGCCCGCGCCATTCATATGGAAAGCCTGCGCAGCGAGCGTGTCTTCGTCGAGCTCAACTGCGCTGCCATCCCCGAGGACTACATCGAGAGCGAGCTCTTCGGCTATCGCAACGGGGCCATCGCCGGAGGACCGCCCGAGAAGCGTGGCACCTTTGAGCGCGCCAACGCCGGAACGTTGTTTCTCGATGAGGTCGGCGATATGAGCCTCAAGACGCAATCCAAGGTCCTGCGCGCCCTCGACGAGCAGCGCTTCGTGCCCGTCGGCGCAACGCAGCCCATCAGCGTAGACGTGCGCGTGATCGCCGCGACGAACAAGGACCTCGAGGAAGAAATCGCCAAGGGCAATTTTCGCGAGGACTTCTTCTACCGCCTCAACGTAATCCCGTTCTACGTGCCGCCGCTGCGCGATCGCCGCGAAGATATTCCGCTGCTGGTGCGCGAATTCCTGCGCGTCTTTGGCCGCGAGTACGGCCGCCCCCGCGTCGAGATCGCCGACGACGCCATCGAGCTGTTGCGCCAGTATCACTGGCCCGGCAACGTCCGCGAACTGCGCAACGTCATCGAGCGCGTGCTCATCCTGAACCCGCAGGTGCATCGAATCGAGCGACGCCACCTCCCGATGCTGGTGCATCGCAGTGCCGGCCGCGCGGGCGATTTCGACACGCTGCAGCAGGCACGCGACGCCTACGAGCGCGAATATATCCTCAAAAAAATTGATGACTGCAACGGCAATATGAGCCGCGCCGCGGAAACCCTCGGCCTTGAGCGCAGCCACCTCTACCGCAAGATGAAAGCGCTCGGCATCACCGTCCGCGAGTCTCCATAGGAACGGCGAATTGCACGCTTCCCCTTCCACCTAAAGTCTGACCTCTCCATCCACACACTGCCGGATGTGCGCGACTCCCTTGTGACGGTAGGGTTGTCAGGACCGTGCCACGGGACCCCCAGGTCGCTGCGACAGTCCGACGCGACGCTGCAGGAATACATGACCCGGACGCGTACCAGAGCAACTTTCCATTTCAAGAGAGGTCATATCCATGCCGAGATTCATGCTGCGTCCGCCCCGCATCTTGCACGTCTTCAACCGATACAACCGAACTGCCATCATCCTCGCCATCGCGCTGCTTTCGCTGCTCAGTGTTCGCGGCGCTTCGGCGCAAGGCTGCATTCTCGCCCGCTCGCCCGAAGGCGGACTGCCGACCGGGCAGGGTGGCATTCTCCAGCCTGGACACTTTCAGCTCACCATTGGTGAACGGCACCAATTCTCGTATCAGCATTATGTCGGCGATGTGTATCAGGTCACTCGCCAGCAGGCTCACAATCAGGTCGAGAATCGCATCAACCTCATCACTGCCAATCTGACGTATCAATGGACGTCCCGCATCAGCCTCGAGGTCGATGCTCCGCTCCTCTTCGCTTCGCGCAAGACGGAAAACTCGCCCATCAAATACCAGTCTTCCGGACTCGGTGACACCATCTTTGCCGTCAATACATGGATTCGCAATCCCGCACACGGTCCCAAAACCAATGTGCAGGTCGGACTCGGTTTCCTGGCCCCGACCGGCAACGACGACGTCACCAACAATGTGAATACCAACACCACCGGAACCGGGCCGGCCACCAACGTCGTCACTCCGGTTGACTACTCCATTCAGCCTGGCAATGGCGGCTGGGGCCTCGTCATACAGGGGTCCGGCTACAGCCAGGCCGGCAAATCCATGATCGTCTACTGGGACGGCGACTACATCGCTACCCAGGGCGGCACCAACGGCGTGCAGCGCAGCGCCACCCTCAGCACTACGCAGCCTCTCAATAACTACGTCGCGATCTCTGACCAGTACCTGGCCGAGGCTGGCGTCATTCTTCCTGTCCTGAAGGAGCACGGCCTCGGTGCCACCTTCGGCCCGCGCTGGGAAGGTGTGCCCGCGGAGAATCTTTTCCCCAACAGCAACGACGGCTTCCGCCGGCCAGGCTACGCCGTGACTCTGGGCCCCGGCGCCGAGTACGCGCACGGCAGAAACCTGCTGCAGGTCGGTGTCTATAAGGCAGTGCATCGCGACCGCACCTCCAGTTATCCCGACTCTGTCTATCACTCGCACGGTGACGCTGCCTTCGCCCAGTATGTCTGGCTGGCTGGCTGGACTCACCGCTTCTAAGCGACGACCCCAAAAGCCTGTTACCCGGCTTCCCTGGTCGCCGGATGAGATTCGGGAAGCCGAGCCTTGGATCAACCCATGAAACTTTCTCCTTCCATTTCCGCTTCCGTTCTCGTTGCGCTCGCAGCGTTCTCACTCTTTCCTTCGGCCCAGGCCAAACGCGCCCCCAATCTTGAGTTGACCGATCAGGGAGGAAAGACACAGAAAATTGCCGGCCTGCGTGGATCCATCGCCGTCGTCAACTTCTGGGCCACCTGGTGCGGGCCCTGCCGCGAAGAGCTCCCCATGCTCACCCGCCTCAGCCAGGAATACGGCGAGAAGAAAGTTCGCTTCGTTGCCGTCTCAGCCGACGAGTGGAAGAAACGCGACGCGGTCCGGCAATTTGTCGAAACCAATCACCTCAACATGGAAGTTTGGCTGGGCGCCGATCTCGATATGCTCCAGCGCGCCAATCTGGGGAATGTGCTCCCCGCCACCCTCATCCTCGATCAGCAGGGCGACATCGTCACACGCATCCTCGGCCAGGCGCGCGAAGAGGACATTCGCAAACCCCTCGACTGGCTCCTGGGAGGAAAGAACGGCCCCCCTCCCGACGAAGTCGTGAAGCACTACTGATCTCGCCCCTCGAACTTCCTCCAACCGGCCGCCGTCAGCTGCATGAAACGCACAGCCAGGAGCACGACGAACGCGTGAAACGAGCCGAAGAAATGTGCGTCGAAATGCTCATCCCTCGCCACCGCAATCCCCCTCACGGCAATGGCGGTCCCAACCACTGGGAATGCTGGATGCGCGACCCGGACGGCTACACCGTGGTCGTCGCCAGCCCCTATGGAACTGCCGACGGCAACTGGCGTCCCGGCCCGGATTTGTTTGCCTGAACGGGCATCCGTTGGGAATGCGAAAGTTCGCTAAACCCTCACGCCAGAGTGATCACCGTGATCTCCGGTGGACACCGGAAGCGGAAAGGCAGGCCCACCGCCCCAATGCCGCGGTTCACATACAGCTGGGTCGGCCCCATCCGGAACCTCCCCTCAAGATAGTTCTTGCCAAACTCCGGCAAATGGAACGGCGGCAGAAACGGAATCCGCACCTGCCCGCCATGCGTGTGGCCAGAAAGCATCAGGTCTACCTTGTGGCGAGCGACCTCCGGCAGAATGTCGGGCTCATGTGCCATCAGCAACACCGGCTCCTCGCCGGCGGCGCGCGGAATTGCGTGCGCCAGGTCGGCATCGTTCGTGCAGGCGCTGCCCAGGCCGGCGAGCCAGATGTGCTGGCCTCCCCGCTCCAGCGCGACCGCGGAGTTCATCAGCACCGGAATTCCGTTTTCGCGCAACGCTCCGGCGACTTCTTTGGGGTCCACGATGTAGTCGTGATTGCCCAGGCTCGCATAGCGCATCGGGCACTCGATCCCGCTGAGAATTTCCGCACACGCTGGAAGATGACGGCGTGCGAACTCGAACGGCATCGGAGAAAAGCTGATGAAGTCGCCCGTCAGCACCACCAGGTTCGCATGCAGCTGGTTGACCCGCCGCACCACCTCGCGCAGGAAAAACGCCTCCGTGTACTCCGCATAGTGGATATCGGAAACCTGGACGATTCGCATCCCACGAAACGCATCCGGGAGCCGGTCGATCTGGAAGGTGTGCTGCTCGACGCTCAACTCGTGGCGTGAGATCTCGCCGGCATAGAGCGCCAGGCCCGCTGCCGACGCCGCGGTCAACCCGAGGAACGAACGGCGCGTCAGACGTCGCTTCGGCGGATCAGTTTTCAGCTGATCCTCATTCGCTGGGGAGTTTTCGACTGCGATGGTTGGATTCACTCTCCTGTTGGACGCCGAATACTGTGCAGAGGATGGGAAACGAACTCCGCACAACACGCAGCCTTCAACTCAATTATCTCCGACAACAAGAAGGGCCGCCCCTGAGGACGGCCCTTCGCTATATTTTCAGGTCGATTACCACGCCCGATACGGATAGGGGTACGGATACGGATACCCGTAAGGATATGGTGGCGCCATGTAGACCGGCCGCCGTTGCAGGCGCGGCGCACTCTGTGCCAGCCGCTGCGCTTCCTGCCACGACACCGGCTGTACCGTGACCGCATTCGTCAGGTGGAAGTTGAGCAGCGTCTCGGCCGGCAGATAGAGTCGCGGCCCATTGGTCGCACCCGACGCAGCCAGTCCGCCAGCACCACCAGCAACGGCGCCGATGGCCGCTCCCGGGCCACGGCCGATCAAACCGCCGATGATCGCGCCAATCGCCGCGCCACCTACGGTGTTGCCCGCCGTGTAGCCCGCCTTGTTCGGTCCCTTGCTCGACCAGACATCGCTCACCAGCGGATACGGCACACCGCTGAGGTTCAGCGAAGTCACCTGCAGTTCCAGTTCGCCGCTGCCGCCCAGCGCTCCGGGCTTCTTCACGTGCGTCACCGTGCCTTGCAGGACGGCGCCGCGCGGAATCGCCAGCACGTTGCCCTCAAACACATCGCTCGCCGCCGTTGCCTGAAAGGGCGTGCCATCCTGCAGCTTCGCGGTGTCCAGCGGCTCGCTGAGGCGAATCTGCAGCAGCGTTCCCGCCGGCACCGTGATTGGCCCGCTGGCCTGCTGCGGTGGAGGATAGTTGCCATAGCCCCCATACGGCTGCTGCGGATAAGACTGCTGCGGATACCCGCCCTGCGGATAAGGCGCGCGTGCCGCGGGCCGCGGAGTTTGCTGGGAGGGCTGATCCGGCGGCGGTGGAGGCGGCATTTCCTGCGAGTTCTGCGGCGCTGCCTCAGGCTGCCGATTGTCCGGCGGCGGAGGCGGAGCCTGCCCGTTGTCTGCCGGGGGCGGCGCCTGCTGCTGATCCGAAGCGCCTGTCACCGTGATGTTGTTCTGGATGCCGCTGACGCCCTGTAGATTGGCGGCGACGGTTTCAGCTTCCTGCCTCTGCTGCTCGGTTTCCACCGTGCCGCTCAGAGTGACTACGCCATTGGCGACCGCAGCGGTCACCGGCTGGTTCTTTAGCATCGCGTCGTGCGTCAACGCGCTCGATACTGAGGCTTGCAGCCCGTTATCCCCGCTCTGTGCCAGAGCAGCGTTCCCGCTGAGAACCCAAAGGCAGATTGCCAGCGCCAGCGGCGCGCCTGTGATGAAGGAGAATCTCCGAAGAATGCAGTTCGTACCCATCGTTGCAACTCCCTGCTTCAGGACTGGTCTGCCCGCGTTCGTGGGAATCCCGGTTACCCGGAATGATAGACGCAGCGCCGCCCGAAGCGTGACTGTTCTGCTTCTACCAACACGAACTTAGATTAAAAGTTCCGTTGAAAAGCCGCAGGTTACAGCCTGGATTTGCCGACCAGATCCGCCTAACCCCGCTGTTTTCGGTAGCGCTCGATCAGCGTCGTCGTCGAGCTGTCGTGGCTCCCCGGCGCTGGGCCCGAGCCTTCCAACTCATCCACGATCTTCTTCGCCAGAACTTTGCCCAGCTCGACGCCCCACTGGTCGAAGGAATCGATCTGCCAGATCACACCCTGAGTGAAAACACTGTGCTCGTAGAGCGCCACCAGCTTGCCAAGTGCCGCCGGCGTCAGTTCCTCCAGCAGGAACGTACTCGACGGACGATCGCCCTCGAACACCCGGTGTGGAACCAGCCAGTCCGGCGTCCCCTCCGCCTTGACCTCTTCCGGAGTCTTGCCAAACGCCAGCGCCTCGCCCTGCGCAAAGACGTTAGCCATCAACAGGTCATGATGATTACCCAAAGGATTCAGAGTCTTCGCGAAACCAATGAAATCGCAGGGGATCAACCGCGTTCCCTGGTGGATCAACTGATAGAAAGAATGCTGTCCGTTGGTCCCCGGTTCGCCCCAGAAAATCGGCCCGGTTTCGTAATTCACGCGCTCACCCGACAGCGTGACGTGCTTGCCGTTGCTCTCCATCGTGAGCTGCTGCAGGTACGCCGGGAAGCGCTTCAGATACTGCTCATAGGGCAGCACTGCGACCGTCTCGGCCCCGAAGAAATCCGTGTACCAGACCGTCAGAAGACCCATCAGCACCGGTAGATTTTTCGCGAAAGGTGTCGTCCGGAAGTGCTCGTCGATGGCATGGAATCCCGCCAGCATCGCCTGGAAACTTCCGGTCCAACGGCCAGCATCGTCGACAATCCGATCGCCGAATCCATGGAGTAGCGGCCGCCCACCCAGTCCCAGAAGCCGAACATGTTCGCCGTATCGATGCCGAACTTCATACTTCTTTCGCGTTGGTGGAGACGGCGACAAAATGCTTCGCGATCGCGTCTCATCCTCCAGCTCCTTCAGCGACCAGTCGCGCGCGGTTTGCGCATTGGTCATCGTCTCCAGCGTCGTGAAGGTCTTCGACGAGACGATGAACAGCGTCTCTCAGGGTCGAGATCGTGCATCGCTTCTGCGAAATCCGTCCCGTCGACATTCGAGACGAACCGGAACGTCATATCGCGCTGGCTATAGTCGCGTCAGCGCTTCGTAAACCATCACCGGTCCGAGGTCCGACCCGCCAATGCCGATGTTGATCACATTGCGAATGCGCTTGCC
>CAVPKU010000006.1:0-13641 GCA_963705765.1 uncultured Acidobacteriaceae bacterium
TTTGGAATCGGCTCGATCAGATTCCCGGCGTCACCGCCTCGGGTGGAATTACCTCGCTGCCTTTGAGCGAAATGTACGCGTGGGGACCCATCACCGTCGAAGGACAAACTCTGCCCCCAGGCGAGAACTTCATCAATGCCGATGAACGCATCGTCGCCGGACGGTACTTCACCGCCATGCAGATTCCCCTCCTCCGTGGCCGGCTCTTCACAGAAAACGACAACGCCACCAACCCGAAAGTCGTCGTCATCGACGATTACATGGCCGCTCAATTCTGGCCCGGACAAAACCCGTTGGGAAAACGAATTCGCCTCGGCTCCCTCTCGTCGAATCAACCTCTGGTGACCATCGTCGGAGTCGTCGGCCGCGTCAAGCAATACACTCTGGACTCCGACTCTCGCATCGCGCTCTACCTCCCGCACCTGCAATATCCAACGCGGGATTTGAATGTGGTCGTGCGCACCCAAAACGAACCTTCCAGCGTTGCCGGCGCTGTCACGCGGGCGGTGCATGATCTCGATCCCACCCTTCCTGTTTATGCCGTCCGGTCCATGCAGCAGCGCGTTGCCGACTCTCTCGCTCGCCGGCGCTTCGCCATGGGGCTGCTGGCCTTCTTCGCCATCGTCTCCCTCACGCTTGCAGCTCTCGGAACCTTTGCGGTGATCGCCTCTCTCGTCAACCAGGGGCTCGCCGAGATCGGAATTCGCATTGCCCTCGGTGCGACCCGCCTTCATATCCTGCGCATGATCATGGGCCGTGCCCTGTTGCTCACGACCGGCGGGATCGCTGCAGGCCTGATCAGCGCATGGCTCCTCAGTCGCTTCATCCGCAGCTTGCTGTTCGGTGTCTTACCGCACGATCCGGCAACCTACGTTGCGGTCTCGCTCGTCCTTGTCTTCGTCTCCCTGCTGGCCACCAGCATTCCTGCCGGGCGCGCGGCGAGAGTCGATCCGGTGACGTGCCTGCGCAACGAATAAACCGTGGAGTCCTCGGTTGCTTGGGCTCGGGCTCGTTGCTCTGGCTCTAAGAGAGGGACTCTCTCTCTCAGTCCGTCTTGCCGGCTTTCCGCTTCGCCCTGCCAAGATCGCGGTAGCCCGGATGAACTCCCGGCGCCAGCCCCAATCCTGCAGCTACTTTTTGTAACAGCGATTCCAACTGCGCGCTCTCTTCCCCGCTCAGTCCACCACACATCACCCGATTGTGCTCTCGCGTCAGTCCCATCATCGATTGGAGGAGTTCCTGCCCCCGCGCCGTCAATCGCAGAGAGTAGAGACGGCGGTCCGTCGCGTGCGGCTCCCGCGTCACCAGCCCCTTTTCTTCCAGCGCGTCGATCAGCGCCACCAGCCGACTCGGATGCATGTGCAGTTCCTTCGCAAGGTTCTGCTGGCTGATCCCCTCCTGCATCCGCACGATCCGCAGAATTCCCGCGTCCGGCGGCGTCAGTTGCAGCGGTTCCAGCAAACGGGCAAATTCCTGTGCCGACCGCCCTCCCACCTGGGAAAGCAGAAATGCAACATGACTGGGCTTGTTTTCGTGCGCTTTATGAGCCATCGATGATGATTATTATACTTCCCAATCGTTGATCCAATCAACGATCCAGCGCAGTGGTCGTTTCACGCCTTCCCCCAACCGCCTCCGCCAGGAGTCTCGATGCAAAGGACATCGCCCGCCTCAAGATGCACGCTGCACTTCCCCGCCAATTCCGTTGCCTCGCCAGTCCGCGCCTTCCTCACGGTCGCTCGGCCCGCCGCTCCCGACTCGCCGCCCTCTAACCCCCACGGCCGAAACTTCCTCCGCTCCGCCAGCAGCGTCACCTGCGCCGGAGCCAGCAACTCGATCTCCCGAACCAGCCCATCTCCGCCGCGATACTTCCCCGCTCCGCCCGATCCACTGCGGTAGGCGTACCGTCGCACTCGAAACGGATACGCGTACTCGAGCGCTTCAATCGGAGTGTTCAGCGAATTCGTCATGTGCGTCTGCACGCCCGAAATTCCATCGATCCCCGGCCGCGCTCCCATGCCGCCCGCCGCCGTCTCGTAGTAAGTGAACGGCTGCCCGTTCCTTGGATCGATCCCGCCGATCGTCAAATTGCTCATCGTGCCCGCGCTCGCCGCCGGAACGCGATCCGGCGCGGCCTGCGCCAGCGCCCGCATCAGCACGTCCACGATGCGCTGCGATGTCTCCACGTTCCCGCCCGCTACCGGCGCCGGAGGCCGCGCGTCTACAATGCTTCCCGGCTCCGTCGTCAGCGTCAGCGGCCGCAGAATGCCCGCCGTTGCCGGCGCATCGTGTCCCAGCAGGCACCGCAATATATAGAAACACGCCGACAACGTGATCGCTCGAACCGCGTTCACGCTGCCCCGCACCTGCGTCGACGACCCGCTGAAATCGACATGCATCGTCGCCGCCGCAGGATCGATGCGCATCTTCGCCGCAATCCGGATCGGTCCTTCGTCGACCCCATCATCGTCCAGCCAGTCTTCAGCCGTGAAATCGCCCGCCGGCAGCCCGCGTATCTCCGCTCGGACCAATCTTTCGGAATAGTTCAGCAGTTCATCGATCAGCGCGCGCAGTCGACCCTCGCCGTATTTGTCCACCAACTCGAGAATCCGCCGCTCGCCCACGCGGCACGCGCCGATCTGCGCCGCAAGGTCGCCCTCGCGCTCCGCCGGCGTCCGCACATTCATCAGGATCAGGTCCAGCACCTCGCGATCGATCGCGCCACCCCGCGCAATCCTCACCGGAGGAATCCGCATGCCCTCCTGATAGATCTCCCGCGCCGGCCCCATCGATCCCGGAAACGTGCCCCCCACATCGGCGTGGTGCGCGCGTGACGAAACATAGAATCCCGGCTTCTCCGCGCCAGGCAGGAAAACCGGCAGCACCATCGTGATGTCCGGCAAGTGTGTGCCGCCGGCGTACGGATCGTTCAGCACCACGATGTCCCCCGGCACAAACGTTACCGCCGCCACCGCGGCTTCCACCGACATCGGCATCGATCCCAGATGCACCGGCATGTGATCGCCCATCGCGATCACGCGCGCCTCGCCATCGAATACCGCGCACGAATAGTCGCGCCGTTCCTTGATATTTGGCGAAAGTGCAGTCCGACGCAGAGCCGCGCCCATCTCCTCTGCGACCGAGTGCGCCGCGCTGCGAAAAATCGCCAGCTCAACCGGATCGACCACCGGATGACTCATGCACTCTCTCCAATCGTGATCACCAGATTGCCGAATGCATCGACCGCCGCGCTGCAGCCCGGCGGAAGCACCGTCGCCGACGTGTATTCCGTGATCATCGCCGGCCCCTGAACCACATTTCCCGGAGCAAGCCGTTCGCGGTGATACAGACGCGACTCCACAAACCGCCCATCGAAATAAATTGGCCGCTCGGAATAACAGGCAGCGCTACCATCGCCCGCCACCAGTTCTCTCGGCTGCGGCTCATAAGGCTCCGCCGTCGCCCTCATCCGCAAACGCAAATTCACAATCTGCACCGGCTTCTCCAGGTTCGAGAATCCGTATCGCTGCTGATGTGCCCGATGAAACGCCGCAATCGATTCACCCGCAGCAGTTGAAGTCCATGGAACATTCAGTTCGTATCCCTGACCCGCATAACGCAGGTCCAGGGAGCACTCGGCGTTCCCAGCAAGCCCCTCAGCTGCAAATTCCTTTTGCGCTGCCTCTTCGATCTCCGCAAACATCCCGCCCAGTTCCCCAATCGCATCCCCCGCCAGCATCACAGTCTTAGCGTGATCCCGCACGACATCGGCAAGCAGAATCCCAAGCGCAGACAAAGCTCCCGGCATGGCCGGCACAAGCACGGTCGGAATCCTCAGTGCCTTCGCCAGCGCGCATGCATGCACCGGCCCTCCGCCACCGAACGCTACCAATGTGAAGTCCCGCGGATCATACCCCTGCTCCACCGAAATTACGCGGATCGCTTTGTCCATCTCCGTCTCAACAACGCGCACGATGCCGGCGCAAAAATCCTCCACCGAGGCCAGCACTCCCTTCTGCTCCCGCAGCAGTTTCTCCGTCCGTTCCCGATACAGCGGTACGCTTCCACCGAGAAAGCTCATCGCATCGAGTCGTCCCAGCAACAGATTGGCATCCGTTACGGTGGCCCGCGTTCCGACGTCGGCCCCGCGCCCAAAACAAATCGGCCCCGGATCGGCTCCGGCGGATTCCGGCCCAACACGCAGCATTCCCCCTTCGTCGAATCGCGCAATCGAACCGCCGCCAGCGCCCACTGTGTGGATCTCCAGCATCGGCACGCTCACCGGTACGCCCGCTACCACCGATTCCCGCGTACGCCGCACCCCGCCGCGTCGAGCGTCGGATAGAAACACATCCGTCGAAGTTCCACCCATGTCGATACCGATGATGCGATCGAATCCCGCCCATGCCGCCACGCGACTCGCGCCGATCACGCCACCCGCCGGACCCGATAGCACCGTGCGCACCGGCTCCTCTGCCGCCACACGCGCCGACACGATCCCACCCGACGACTGCATCACGTCCACTCCACTGCCCCCGTGCTCCGCCTTCACTTGATCCTCGAGATGCAACAAATACTCCCGCATCAGAGGCGCCAGATACGCATTCACCACCGTCGTCGACGCGCGCTCGTATTCCCGAAACTCCGGCAGAACCCGATACGACGCCGAAACCGGAATATCCAACTCCCGCAAAGCCGCCTCGACCCGTCTCTCCGTCTCAGGATTCGCAAAGGAGAACAGCAGCGACACCGCAACGGCTTCCGCTCCGCTCTCTCGAACGGCCATGATCAGGCCCTGTAGTTCCTCTTCGGTCGGCGTGCGCAGAATCTTTCCTTCCGAGCTCACGCGCTCACTCACGCCAAATCGAAATTCTCGCGGGACAATACACACCGGCACAGGAGCGAACCAGTCATACAACGCAGCCCTCGTCTGCCGCCCGATCGCGATGATGTCCTCGCAGCCCGCCGTCGTCACATACGCAACCCGAGCTCCGCGCCGTTCCAGCATCGCGTTGGTCCCGATCGTCGTGCCGTGCCGAACTGCGACCTCGGCACCCGCGCGAATTTCGGCGAGCGCGTTCAGCACCGCCCGCGCCGGATCCTGCGGCGTTGAGAACACCTTCAGAACCCGGAGTTCGCCGTTCTCCAGAAAAACGCAATCGGTAAACGTGCCGCCTGTATCTATCGCCGTGCGCAAAAGGCTGTGCTCTCGTATCGTGGTATGACGGCGTCCGGGATTCCAGCCCAGCCGCACTCCTGAACTCTAAACCAGGAACCTCCCTTGAACGGAATCGTCGGCTGGCTCGCGGAAGCGTCCGGTGAACAGAAGCGAACCCTCCTCGCCGCTTCCCTCGGCTGGATGCTCGACAGCTTGGACGTCATGCTCTATGCGCTGGTCCTCGGACAGGTGCAGCATGATCTCCATCTTTCCGCAGCCCTGAGCGGTGCGATGATGTCGACGACCCTGCTCAGTGCCGCGGCCGGCGGCATCGCCTTCGGCTGGTTCGCCGATCGATCCGGCCGTGTCCGCGCGCTTTCTGCCAGCATCCTTATATATTCCGTGGCCACTTTTCTCTGCGGCCTCACGCACACCGCGATGGCGCTGATCGCCTGCCGCATCGTCCTCGGCCTCGGCATGGGCGGAGAATGGGCCTCCGGTGCCGCGCTCGTCGCCGAAACCTGGCCGGCTCAGCACCGTGCCAAGGCGCTCGCCCTCGTCCAGAGCTCCTGGGCCATCGGCTATGCGCTCGGCGCCGCCCTCGTCGCCGTCATCATGCCCCACTTCGGTTGGCGCGCCGTTTTCTTCGCCGGTACGGCGCCGGCCCTCGTGGCGTTATGGATCCAGTCACGCCTGCACGAACCTGCTGCATGGCGCAAGGAGCATACCCCGCGTCCCCAATGGCGCCGTCTTTTTCGCGGACACATGGGATTCAGCACGCTCGTCTGCGCCAGCATGAATGCCGCCTCCCTCTTCGCCTGGTGGGGCCTTTTTACCTGGGTCCCTCGTTTCCTCTCCCTGCCCGTTGCTCAGGGAGGACGCGGCCTCGGCATCGTCAGCACTTCCGAGTGGACCATCGTGATGCAGACCGGAACGTTTCTCGGCTACGTCAGCTTCGGATACCTTGCCGACCGCTTTAGCCACAAGTCCACCTATATCGCCTATCTCCTGGTGGCGGCGCTCCTGGTCCCGATCTTCGCTTACGTCCCCAACGCCAGGGTTCTCCTCCTCATCGGTCCTCTGGTCGGATTCTTCGGCACCGGCTACTTCAGCGGCTTCGCCATCCTCACCAGCGAACTCTTCCCCACGGCCCTGCGTGCTTCAGCCATGGGCTTCGTTTACAACATCGGGCGCATTCTCAGTGCGGTCTCCCCCTGGCTCATCGGGCGCGTGTCGGAGCGAACCGGACTCGGTTTCGCTCTCACCCTCACCTCAGCGGGGTTCCTTGTGGCTGCCTGCATCGCCACAGCTCTGCGCCCACCCATCCCTGATCCTGCGGTCATCGATCACTTGTCGTGAACCCTTTTGCCTCGATTCCTCATCGCTATTCCGTCCGTAACCCGTAACCCGTAACCCGTAACCCGTAACCCGTAACCCGAACCCTGTACCCTGTACCTGGCCCTTTATGAAGATCGGAATCACCTGTTACCCCACTTATGGCGGCAGCGGCGTTGTTGCCACCGAGCTCGGTATCGAACTGGCTGCCGCTGGACACCAGGTGCATTTCATCGCCTATTCGCAGCCCTTCCGCCTCCGTGGCCGCGAACAGGACATCGCCTTTCACGAAGTCCCCGTCTCCAACTATCCCCTCTTCGAGTACCCGCCTTACGATCTCGCCCTCGCCACCCGCATGGCTGAGGTCGCGGCTTACTACGAGCTGGACCTGCTGCACGTCCACTACGCGATTCCCCACTCCATCTCCGCCTATCTAGCGCGCCAGATGCTTCTCCGCCAAAATCGCCGCCTTCCCTTCATCACCACCCTGCACGGCACCGACATCACCCTCGTCGGTCTCGACCACTCCTACCTTCCCATCACCCGCTTCGGCATCGACGAAAGCGACGGCGTCACCGCCATCTCCAATTACCTGCGCGAGAAGACAATCCAGGAGTTTCATCCCGAGAAGCCCATTCAGGTCATCCCCAACTTCGTGAACTGCGATGTCTATATGCCTCTCGATGAGGCAGCTCGCACGGCAGGCCGCGCCCGCTATGCAGAACCAGGCGAGAAGCTCCTCGTCCACCTGTCGAATTTCCGCCCCGTCAAACGCACCGCCGATGTGATCCGCATCTTCTCCCGCATCGCCAAAGAAGTGCCCTCTCGGCTTCTCATGATTGGCGACGGCCCCGACCGCTCAGCCGCCGAATGGATTGCCCATCGCAAAGGAATTCAGGACCGCGTCCACTTCCTCGGCAAACAAAGCAGCGTCTCTGAGATCCTGCCCCTCGCCGATCTGCTCCTCATGCCCAGCGAACAGGAGTCCTTCGGCCTGGTCGCGCTGGAAGCCATGGCCTGCCGTGTGCCCACCATCGCCACAAGCGTAGGCGGGGTGCCTGAGCTGATCGAAGACGGCGTGAACGGCCGTCTCCTCCCCGTCGGCGACGTCGAAGGCATGGCCGGAGCCGCTGTCGAACTTCTCAGCGACCCCAGCCGTTTTCAGGCAATGACTGAAGCGGCCCGCCGTACCGCCCAGTCCCGTTACTGCGCCTCAAAGATCGTTCCCCTTTACGAACGCTTCTATCAGGAGATCCTCGACGGCTCCGCGACTCCCGCGCGTTAGTGAATCATGTTGATGGTTTCCTGCGAGATGCTGTCGAACGTGGTGATGGCCTTCGAACTCGCCTCAAACGCTTGCTGCGCCACGATCAAATTGGCGAACTGCGTCGCGATATCGACGTTCGATCCCTCCAGAGCCTTGTCCTGAATGGTGCCCAGCCCCGCCGACCCCGCTACGCCGATGCTCGCCTGCCCCGACGACAGGGTTGTCTGGTAGTTGTTGCCCGCCGCGATCAGCATTCCCTGCGGATTGGTGATGTTCGCCAGCGCCAACTGCCCGATCGCCGTCGTCATCCCGTTCGTGAACTGTGCCGAGACCACACCGCTGGAATCGATCGTGAACCCGTTCGACTGCCCTCCCGCGTACCCGTTCTGGTTCGTTCCCGACACCGCCGATGCCGAAGCCACCTGGCTGATTGTCGGCTGCCCGTTCGAGCCGTACAGATCCCATGTGAAGTTCATCGCCGTCGCGCCGTCGGAAAGACCGCTGAAGCTGATGCCGCTCACATTCCCCGCCGGTGCGATCAGGTTTCCGTTGCCGTCAAAGGTCAGCGTCCCGGTTGCGTTGGCCGCTACCGGCTCCTGCACCACGTTTCCCGAGGTCGAGAAACTCGCCCCTGCGATCGACAACGTGTTGCCGGTCGGTGTCACCGTCACTCCGGTAATCCCGGCTGCAGTCAGGGCATTAGTCAGATCCGTCGCATACGTCGCAATCGACTCGCCAGCCGCTACCGGTGGCGCTGTGATCGTCGCCGTCGATCCGCCCGCCGTCAACCCCGAGATCGTCAGAGTTGTCGTCGGGTCCACCGTTCCCGCCGTTCCACCACTTTGCGCGAACGTGTAAGTATCCGTCGTGGTTGTCACGCCACCCACCGTGTTGGTTGAGGACGTCATCGGCAGCGTATCCGGCATGGCGATGCTGTAGTTCCATCGGCCTCCGCCCTGGTTCGAAAAGTCAATCGTCGCCACATGCGGCACGCCCAGCGAGTCATAGACTGTCACCTGCGCCGGAACCGTTGTTCCCGTCGCTGCCGTCGCATCCAGATTTGCCGTGAACGACATCACGGTCGTCGCCTGTGGTTGCTCAACAGCGTTGGTTGGGATCACAATCGGAACCAGCGGAGCGTTCGTGTCCACCGCTCCCTTGACCGCCGGATAACCCATGACCGTCTGCCCGCTCTGCGTGATCAGGTGCCCGTCCGGGCTCGTGGTAAAGTTCCCCGCTCGCGTGTACTCCTGGGTGTTGCCGTTCTGCACGACAAAGAACCCTGCTCCATTCAGAAAAACATCCGCGGCGTTGCCGGTTTCCTGAATCCCTCCCTGCGAGAAGTCTGTCTCGGTGGAAGACACCTGCGTGCCGGCGCCCACCTGCAGCGGATTGCCGGACCCTGTGGTTCCGATCTGCTGGTAGAACAGGTCGCTGAAAGTCACCGCCTGGCTCTTGAATGCCGTTGTATTCATGTTGGACAGGTTGTTGGCGATCGTGTTCAGCTCGCTCGACGAAGCCTTCAAACCGGTCAGCGGAATCGAAAACGAAGACATACGTTGCTCCTTACAATTCTGCCGCGCGTCTTATCGCGCCGGACTGTTGGTGGTAGTTAAGGCGGCATGAGCACCCTTGCGCATCGCCGTGATGGCGTCGAACGGATTCGCCGGTGTTGTCCCGGAGCCGTTCGTCGTAGCTGGATTGATGGGGTTCGCGCTCCTCCCTAAAGCGCTCGCCACCCGTGTGGCCGCGCTCGCCGCAGGACCCGGAGTCATGGGGCTTAAGTTTCCCGCCTGCCCCGTCACGTTCGCCGCGGACCCACCGCTGCCGATCGCCTGCGCGCTGGGTGTTGAGGTATCGCTGCTCCCGCCCCCCAGATCCTGATTGATCTGCACCAGTTGCTCCAGGCTGTTCACCTGCACCAGCTGATTGATGTACTGCGTCGGATCCGTATTGGCGGTCGGATCCTGGTTCTTCATCTCCGCGACCAGCAACTGCAGAAAATCGTTCGCCGTCACCGTCGCTGTGTTCGCCGACGAGGAACTCGTGCCGGAAGTTGATCCGGTGTCCTGCGCCTTCGCCGGCGGCTGGGCCGCCCCACTCATCACGTCTGGAAATATCTGCATCACTCCTCCTCTTCCCATCCCCATCAGACGCGAACGTTGATGTAGGACAACTCATCCCGTTCTGTGTCCGCCGTCGAGGTCCGCACAACTCTCTCCTGCTCGGCACTTCTCGCCCCACGCTCGCTGCCGTGCCCGCCATCGTTGCTGGACGAACCCTGCTGCCCGCTCGACGACTGCGAGAATCTCTCCGATGCCAGAGAGTCCACGTGCACGTGCTCTCCGGCCAGAAAATCGCGCACCGCAGGCAATTGCGCCGAGATTGCCCCGTGGGTTGTCGCCGAACCCGATGCCAGCGTCGCCGAAATCTGTCCGGCCGCGCTGCTGGTGTGAATTTCCACCCACCCCAGGCCGCCGCTGTGAACTCCTACATCCAGCCGCTGCGGCGCGCTCTCAATCACCCGTGGCGCCGCCGCCGAATCCATCCGCTCGAAAGTCGCCGTCGTGTTCACATGGGAATTCGGCGGAGCTGCCGGCGGTTGTGTCGTCGCGGAATTCGCTGCGTGCACCGACGGCGCACTCGCTACCAGGCCGTAGCTCGCTGGTTCTGGCCCGAGAGTTTTCGCCGTTGCCGGCGACAGACTCACCGTCAAATTCGGCGCCTCCGCGCGCGCTGTTGAAATGCCTCCCCCAAAAGCAGGCATCGGATTCGACACAACGTGGTTTCCCTGTTCCCCATGGCTCGGTCGCAAGACAGCTTCCGTTTCAACGGATTTTTCGCCAGGTCTTCCAGACAACGAAGTGCCCGGTGCGCTCCCCTCGGTCCTGCCTCCCGGCCGTTGCAATGCGGCCACCTGCGTGTTCCGCACCATCCCTGGACTCGTCGTCACTGCAGTTCCCGGCGACGCCACCGCTTCCGGCGGAAGCGCCAGCCCAGGATTCATCCCGCCCTTCATTGTCGTTTTCAAAACCTCCAGGCTGGGGGACCCGTTGAGGTCTGAAACCAAAGTCTCTGCCTTCGAAGGCTGCGCATCCAGGCTCGTCGCCAACCCTGCGGCCACAACAGCTCCCGAGCGCTCCTTCTTTCCACCGTCCGTCTCGTTCTTCCGGACAGCCGACCCTGCAGGACTCGATGCCGCATCCTTCACGGGAAAGGCCGTTGTCAGAGTCGGCTCTTCCTTTGTCACACGCACCTTCGTTCTTACGGAAGACTGCGTTGCGGAAGTCTCCCCATCGGTCACGGTGCTCTCCGCGGTGCCCGGCAAGCTCCTCGAACCAGGCTCGACCGCCACGCGCTGATCGGTCTGCGTGCCCGTTCCATTATTCTTCGCGGCGCCAGCCTGAGCCGGCAAGCCGTTGGTCCGAGGAGCATTCGACGTCCCTTGTACGTCCGTGCGTGTCTCCCCGATCGCCGGAACACGCGGCCTGGTGAGTGCAAAGGATGGATCGATCCGCACTGAAGAGACCGATGACTCCCCGCCTGCCTGTGCCTGTGCCTGTGTCTGTGCCCACGCCTATGCCTGCGCCCGCATCCTTTCGTGCGGTTGTTCTCGTATCGCCGAAACTCGCCGATGTCGTCCCGGAACCCACTGCGGTGCCTCGCCCGTCGGCTCCGCTCTGCAACGGAAGCCCGAGATTCTTAGCGCCGTCGGCACCCTCCAAAATCGGAACGCCGCTGGTGGTTTTCGGAGCAACCTGCCCAGCCTTACCGCTGTTCGCTCCGACGTCCGGCGAGCCCACGGCTGGACTCATCCGAATCGCCGCGAAGTCCGGAGACAGTAAATCGAACGAGCGCTCTTCAGCCCGAACTGTTTCCACCTCTTCTTTGTCCGCGGGGCCCTGCACCGCTCCCGTGCCTGCGCTCCCCTTCGCCGGACTTGCCCCCCCCAGGGGTGCCACAGCTGCGTCCGGCGCGACCGATGCGATCTCGCTTCCGCTCTGTACCTGCTGGCGCACCAGAAGACCAAACGATTCCTTTGCCCCGACGACCGCAGCCGGACGTCCGGTCGCGGTAGCTACGGTCTGCCCACCGCATGCAGCCAGAAATTGTGAAATGGCTAAATCCAACCCCGGTCTCCTCACCCGGAAGACCCTGCAACCCCTCGCCCACTCTCTCGAAACGAGTCTGAGACCCGCCTTATCTTCCCAGTTTCCTGCTGGCCGGGCGGCTCTGGAACCAGTCGTCGGTGCGGCTCTGATCCTGCCGAATCTGCCGCTGCTCCTCCGCCTGCCTCTCGGCTTCATGCAGGATCTCCACCTGGCGGCGTTCAACCCGCCGCTCCAGCAATTCCGCGCCAGCCTGCTCGATGCCCGGCTTCGCGGCGTCCGCAAGCGCTTCGAGTCTTGCCTCTCTTGAACGGGCCAATGCGGCATCGGCGATCTGCAGGCACCAACTCTCGGTCCCCGGCCTCCGCCCATCGCTCAATTCCTCAAGCGCAAGCGTCAGCGTGGATCGAGCCATTTCCTGTTGCTGCTCGGCCGCCAGCGTCAGAGCCCGCATCTCTGCGGCCTTCTTTTCCAGTTGCACGCGCGCGACATCCTCCACCAGCTCCCGAATCCGCAACAGCCGTCGCAGCGGCCGTTTCATGGCCTGGCTACCGCAGCCGAGGCTTCGATCGTCGCCACCAGTCGCAGGAGCCGGCTCCGCGCACCCGCCTGCGTCTCGGCTTCACCCGCACTCTGAACCAGGTAGTCACGAATGGCTGGTCGGAACCGAATCGCCCGATCGAGGTCGGGGTCCGTCCCCGGCTTGTACGCACCGATCCTCACCAGATCCTCCGAGCGTGCCCAACTGGACAGCACGCGGCGGATCGTTGCGGCCGCCCTCGCATGCTCCTCGTCGATAACAACCGGCATCAGCCGGCTGATCGATTCCATCACGTCAATCGGCGGATACCATCCCTCGCTGGCCAGCGCGCGCGCCAGCACGACGTGGCCGTCCAGATACGAGCGCACCGCATCGACCAGCGGATCCTGCAGGTCATCGCCCTCCATCAGCACAGTATAAAAAGCTGTAATGCTGCCCGTGCGGAAACGCCCCACCCGTTCCACCAGACGTGCCAGCCGGCTGAAGACCGAAGGCGTATACCCGCGCGTCGTAGGCGGCTCGCCGGCAGCAAGGCCAACTTCCCGGGCTGCCATCGCATAGCGCGTCAGCGAGTCCAGCACCAGCAGCACATGTTTCCCTTGACCCGCGAAATACTCGGCCACACTGGTGGCGGCCAACGCCGCGCGCATGCGCAGCAGGGCCGACTGATCCGAGGTCGACACCACCACCACCGCGCGCTTCCGGCCCTCCGGCCCCAGCCCCTCTTCAAGAAATTCGCCGACCTCGCGTCCCCGCTCCCCCACCAGCCCAACCACGATGATGTCCGCATCACTGTTGCGCGTCATCATCCCGATCAGGGTGCTTTTGCCCACTCCGGATCCGCCGAAGATTCCAACCCTCTGTCCCCGTCCCACCGTGAGCAGTCCGTCGATAGCACGAATCCCCGTTCCTAAGGCTTCGCGAATCGGTTCGCGATCAAAGGGTGCCGGCGCCGGTCTCTCCAACGCAGCCGTCGTGTGCAGCACCGGTCTGCGCCCGCCATCGAGCGGCCTCCCCATCGCGTTCATCACGCGCCCGATGAGCCCCTCGCCAACTTCCACCCGCGGCATGATGCCCAGCGCTGCCACCGAATCGCCGTAGCGGATGCCGTCCGCCACGTCCAGGGTCATCGACAAGACCCCTGTTCCGCGAAAGCCGATCACTTCCGCCGCATGCACGCCTCCCGCCACATCGCGAATCTCACAGCATTCCCCTACGGAACACGGAGGCC
>CAVPKU010000007.1:0-38779 GCA_963705765.1 uncultured Acidobacteriaceae bacterium
TAGGACGTTGAAGAACTTGCCGCAAACAAAAGAGGAAGAACCGGAGTTCTTCCTCTTTTGCCTTTCCTTCACACGCGGATCACTGGCAGTAGCTCTCCGGAGCGAAAGGTGGTGCAGTTGAACGGGGGGAGAGATTGTTTAGAAGACTATCTTCGACGTCGCCAAACCCTTCGATGTGGCCAGGCCCTTCGATGTAGCCAGACCTTTCGACGTAGCCAGACCCTTGGAAGTCGCCAGACCTTTCGACGTAGCCAGACCCTTCGACGTCGCCGAAACCTTTCGACGTCGCCAAACCCTTGGACGTGGCCAGACCCTTCGACGTAGCCAAACCCTTGGCCACATGCAGGCTCCGCGATGCATGCAGACCCTTGGAGGCGGTCAGGCCCTTCGACAGGGCAACGTTGGCCGGGCTCTTCGCGGCGCGAATGCTGGCAGAGATGCTGGGCGACTCAGGACTCGGAGCGATGCGGGACGTGCTCAGATTGCCAATCAGGGACTTCTTTTCGATTGCCATTTTAGGTCTCTCCTTGATGGATTCCTTGCTTTCTGGATCGCTCCAGTCGGCTAACGCCAGACCTTATTGCGATTGGATGGCCAAACTCCGGGACATGCGAAAAACCCGATAAATCCGTGCTTTTTCGCCTAAACCAGCACCAGCGGAGATCGCCCCGAAGCCAATATCCCGCGATATGGGTCAAAATTTAACCCCACCGGGGTTCAAAATTTAACCCCTGGGCCAGGATGGGCCAGGACGCGCCGGGTCTCAAATCCCGTGCTTCCGGCACAGATACTTCATTTTCTGAATTGGGATCCGCAGCAGCCCCGCCGCCCCTCGCTTGCTTCCCGCCCTCCGGATCGCCGCCTGCAAATAAGCCAGCTCGATCCGAACCAGTTCGTCCTCCAGATCCACTCCGTCCGCCGGGATCAGAATCTGGTCGTTGCCGGCGGCGCTGGCCAGAATCACCTTCTCCGGCAGATGTTCCACATGGATAACGTCTCCATCCACCATCAGAGCCAGCCGCTGCGTCAGGTTTTCCAGTTCCCGTACATTGCCCGGCCACGTGCTCGTTTCCAGAACCTGCATCGCCTCAGGCGCGAATCGCTTCACCGGCAGTTCGCTCGCCGTGCAGTACATCCTCATATAGTGATCCAGCAGCAGCGGCACATCCCCCTCCCGCTCCCGCAGCGCCGGCAAGCGGACGGGCACCACACAGATCCGGTAATACAGGTCTTCGCGGAACTGCCCCTTCTTCACCATGTCTTCCAGATCGTCATTGGTCGCGGTGATCAGGCGAAAATCGATCTTTCGCGGACTCTTTCCCCCGATCCTCTGCACCGCCCGATCCTGCAAGACCCGCAGCAGCTTGCTTTGCAGCGCCAGGCCCAGCGAGCCAATCTCGTCCAGGAACAGCGTCCCGCCATCCGCAAGCTCCACCTGGCCGGGTCGGGTGGCGTGCGCTCCGGTAAACGAGCCTTTCTCGTGCCCGAACAGCTCTGACTCCATCAGCGTCTCCGGCAGCGCTGCGCAGTTGACGCCAATAAAGGCTCCATCCCGTCGTGGACTCAGCGCGACGATCGCGCGCGCGGCCAGCTCCTTGCCCGTGCCGCTTTCCCCGCGCAGCATCACCGTGGTGTTGCTCGGTCCCACCCGCCGCAATGCGTCGTAAACTCGATGCATCGCCTCGCTGCCGCCGATCATCCCGCAGAACGAGTTCTTCTGGCTGATCCCCTCCCGCAGCTGTTGCGCCTCAATCTTTGCGCGGCGCTCCTCGCCCGCCTCCAGCAAATATTCGCGCAGCTCGGCGAAATCCACCGGCGCCAGCAGAAACTCATCCGCTCCCGCCTTCTTCGCGCGCTGCCGCGCGCTCCGCAACGGCGCACGCGAGATGATGATCAGCAGCGTTTCGGGCGCCGTCGCCCGCACCGACGCTGTCCACTCGAAAACGTCGGTTCCCTCCGGCACGATCGTGTCCAGATCGACGACGACAATCTCCGGCGCCTTCTCCGACAGCGTGCGGAACAGACTCTCCGTATCGGGCGAGAGATTGATATAGAACGCAGGGGCCAGCTCCTGCCCCAGATCTGTCAGCGCGGCGTCATCGCTGGTTGCGAATACAAGGCTGAGCCGTTCGTGGTGGCCCGATGCCATCGCGACTCCTGGTCCTGCGAAATCGGTTCTTGCGGGGGAAGCGAGATTATAACGGCAATACCGTTGGCCGCCACGACAAAGTCTGCGCACCCCTCTGCGCAATGAGAATGAGGGCGGCGGTACGCCACGCCATCATGCCTCGCCCGTGCTGAACTCGTGTCTGGCGAACTCGTGTCTGGCCAGCTCGTGCCTCGCTCGCCGTTCGCTCGAATCTCGCTCGCAGTTCGCCGCCATTCCTCACCGGTAAGAATTCACGCTGGCCACGATTCCTTGCTGGGTGATGGTGCCAACACCGCTCCAGTACACCGGCCAGTTCAGGTTGGTAATGGTGTTACCCGCGCTGTTGCCGCAGTAGTAGTACTGGCGAAAGAGCGCCTGCATGGCCGGGTCTGAAGCCAGCTTTGGAAACAGCCGTTCGAGGGATTCCGGGGAATAGTTCGGCGCGCGGTAGGCGTCGGTGAAGGTGTAGGCGTTCTGGAATTGACTCCCGGGCTGAGCAAGGTTGTACTGCATCGCCTGATAATCGCTGGGCGCGAATGTGTTGAGATCGAGAGTAAACAGCTTGTACGCCGGATCGTTCGCGAACACCGGACTGATCCCCGGCGCCACTTCCAGAACGTAGCCAGGCATCATGATGCGGTACTCGTCCATATGGGTGTGTCCGGCCATCAGCAGCGACACGGTACCCGGGTACTTGCAGAGCGTCTCGGTAAAAGCAACCTGATAGTTAGCGTTCCACATCATCGCCGCGCTCGTAATGTGGCCGCTGCTGTTGACGCCGGCTGCCGTCTGGCCGAGAAATCCGCCCAGCGGTACATGCATCAGAATCCACACCCTCTGTCCTGCGGCCTGGGCGGCCGCGAGCTGCGTATCCAGCCAGGCAAACTGCGCATAGACCGCGGCGGAGTTATCCCCGGGCACATAGGGCGAGCAGAGAATCGTATTGAGGCCAATGACCCTCAGTTGCTTGTCGAATAACTCGACCGAGTAGTATCCGGATGTAGTGAAGGTGCTCTTGAAATCCTGATGGTCCGTGGTCCCGTTGAGCATCTGCGAATAGAACAACTCGACGGTGTTGCCCAGGAACGAGCTGTCCGGGCCATAACCCGTGTAAGAGTCGCAATTGCCCAAAGCGAACACCACCGGAAGGCCGCCCGCGGCTTTCCGTATCTCCTGCATCACGAATGCAACGGTCTTGTTGGTGAAGGCAACCATGGACGCCTGATCGCTGCTGCCTGAAGCAGTCTGATAGAGGCCCGGAATGTTGTGCCCCAGCAAGTCGCCGGTATAGAGGACGACCTTGCTGTTTCCCAGATTCTGCTGCACGCTGGCCATCGCCAGTTGCAGCAGAGGGTAGTTGGTGTCGGCTCCGGCAAGGGACGGACCCGTCCCGCCAAACCCCTCAAAGATGCCTTGCCATTCGCTCACATCGCCGGCGTCCAGCGCCTGAAACACCTTCGCGTCATTGGTCCAGAAAGGGTTGAAGTGGACATCGGAAAACGCCAGCAACGGTGCGCTGCCGGCGCTGAAGGAGGTTCTTCCTCCGCTGCATCCCGAGATGACCGCGGCGCTTGCCAGTTCAAGAAAAGTACGACGAGTAACGTGTCGCATGAAGGATCTCCTTTAAGGTCGTGCGCTGTCCGCATCCGCGGTCAGAATTGAGGTGCATACTTCGGCAGCAGGGCAGAGTCGATGCCTTCGCACAGCGAGTTATCGACGGTGAGGTTGCCTACAGCGTCCAGCTTCACGGTCCAGATCGAGTCGTAATCGGTGCTGCCCCAGCCTGGCACGGCGGCTGTGCTTCCATAGCTCGCCAGCAACTGCTGCACGATCATCGGGATATTGCTGTGCTCCCACGCGACCAGAATGGTCTGGTTCGAAAACTCGCCGTTCTGAAAAAAGTAAGTGCTGGTTTCCTGCGGACCATTGGCGTCGGTTAGCAGAAAGTTCGAGACAAGCGTGAAAGGCAGATTGTTGGCGATCGCATACGGCTGAGCCGTGAGCGCCAGCGTGTTATGCGACCAGTAACCCTGGTCCGACGCGCTGAACGAGCCGTTGGTTACCTGCGCCGGATCCATCGAATAAACATGGCTGGGATTCACTTTGCCCTTCAGCGCATTCACCAGATCCAATGCCCGCCATTGACCCGCGGCAACATAGTTCCCGTCTGAGAAAGTGGCGGTCGGATGCGCGTTGGCATGACGGATGAAGTAGACCGTCTCACGGGTATTGATGTTGGCCGGTGCGCCGGTGAGCGCGGGCCCGCTTGCCGGAATCGCGAAAGGTGTTGCCTCACACGCTGACGGGACCAGCGGCGCGGATGGCAGAACCGGATAAGTAGTCGGTGGAGTTACTTTGCTGTTGTAAGTCGCAATTGTAGCGCTGCCCGATGGCGCAATCGAAATCGCATAAATAAGGTTGGGGCTCTGGTAACTGGCAGGGATCGCCAGGCCATAGTGCCGGAAGGCGTTCAGTTTCGCCAGCATCGCGCTGGTTGGCTCCCACGGCGCCGAGAAAACGTAGTAGCCCGGGACATTCGCGTTGACAATGCCGGTCAGAAGAGTCTCGTTGTCGGCATCCAGATCGTTGAAATCGATCCCCTGACAATTCGGGCAGGGGAACGCGGCCGAAGGCATCGCCACCCCCGTGGGGACGGACCCCAGCGCATACGACGCGTTGATGGGAAAGTTCTGACCGGGAGTGGCCGTCGTGCCTGGGCCGCCGCTGGTCGTCGTGATCTGGTTCAACATATCGAACTGCTGAATCGTCTCCAGCGCAGCCATATCCGGATAACCGTTCACGGTCTGCAGATGGGTCATCGGTTCCAGCGCATAAATGGCGGTGACGTTGTTATTTCCCAGGACATCCTGCTGTAGAAACGGTGCCATCAGGAGCGATCGCTCCAGACCCTGGCTGGTCAGGTTCGCGGTGTCCTTCTGCACATCTCCGGCCCCCTGGTACTCAAGGTCGGGACTCACCACGAAGATCAAATTGATATTGGCGGCCGGGAGCGGCGGCGGATTGCGAAGAATCGGCCCCGGGGACTGCCCGCACCCCGCAATCAGGAACAGGGCAAAGGCACACAACAGCGGCGGTGCAAGGGCGATTCTCATCTGACTGTGGTCTGGCATAGAAGTGTGATCAAAGGTTTCTATCGACAGTGTGAGGGGTAAACCGCCCGAGTGGGCCGCTGACTGATCCGGTGCATGGCCGTCGATTCCCAAAGCGGGAACCAGTTTCACTTCGGAATTCCTGAGCACTTTAGGAATTAGTTCCCGCGTTTCCGCCCTGTGAGCCTTCAATTCCGCGTGCCATGCTGGCTACGGTGTCGCGCAAAGTGCATCTGAGGCTGCGCGCAGCCAACAGCCGGCATTACGTCGGTTTGGAATTGAGCCGCGGCGGGAGTCAAGTCACCGCATCCGTCTGCGATTCTTCAACCTGCTTGTGTCTCCGCGGTTCACCCGCGCGGGACGAGGAAAGATACGCGCGCCTGCGGCGGCGTAACAGGAGTTGTCGATGCGATCTACACGTTGGGGCGGACTTTCTCTGGCTTCGGTCCTCATTCTTCTATCCGGATGCTCCGGAGGGGCGGCGGAAGCATCGCGCCACCAGCCCCAACCGCCATCAGTTACACGGCAGCAGCCGCGGTCTATGTCAGGGGAGTTGCCATCGCGCCCGATTCCCCGACCAGCAGCGGCGGAGCTGTAACTTCCTGGAGCGTAACTCCCGCGCTTCCCGCCGGTCTCTCCTTCAGTACCGCCACCGGCATTGTGACCGGTACGCCCACCGTCGTCGCCCCCGCCGCCACGTACACCGTGACAGCAACCGGCTCCGGCGGCAGCACCACAACCAGCCTCTCCATCACAGTCAACGATCAGGCGCCTGCGACCTTTAGTTACGCTGGGGCCACGGCGATTTACGTCGTCGGAACTCCGATTACTCCCAATCCGCCCATCAACACGGGCGGCGCCGTCCTTTCTTATAGTGTCAGTCCCACGCTCCCTGCCGGCCTGACCCTGAGCACGACGACAGGCGTCATGACCGGAAACCCGACGACCGTGTCACCTACTTCCAGGTACACGGTCACGGCTGCGAATTCGGGCGGGAATGCGACTGCGCTTCTGAGCATCACGGTTAACTCGGCGACTCCGCCTCCGCTGGCGGCCCCAGCCGGTCTGGCCTATAGCTCGCCCACGGCCGTCTACTCCGTCGGCGTGCCGATCCCCAAAAACTATCCGACCAGCACCGGCGGTCCGCCCCAGACCTATACCGACCCCTCCTCCGGGACAACGGTCTACGCTTACACCGCCTCTCCCTCGCTGCCCCTCGGCCTTTATCTGAGCGGCACATCGGCCACCCTCGGTGACAATGGCACCGGCGTCATCAGCGGAGTTCCGCAAGTGGCCGTCTCGGAGCAGCAGTTCACCATCACGGCGTCGAATTCGTCAGGCCACACGACGACCAGCCTCACCCTGACCGTCAACTCGGCTGACGCATCGCCCGCAGCGCTCGCCTATAGCTCTCCTGCTCCGGTCTATGTTGCTGGCGTCCCGATAACTCCAGACGTCCCGGTAAAGAACGCCACCATCGGTCCGTCCAGCACCTATAGCATCAACCCGCCCCTTCCCTCTGGGCTGACCTTCGACCCAGCCAGCGGCACCATCAGCGGAACTCCCGTAGCAGTCCCCTCCACGATTGTGCCTCCCCCCTACTCACCCGCGGTTAGCTCTCCCCAACCCACCACAGCCACCTATACGGTGACCGCCACGAACGCGGCCGGCAGTACCACCGCACCCGTGACCATTACCATCTACAACTCGCCCCAGTCTGTACCGAATCTGGCGCAGTCCATTACGCCGCTGGCCATTCCGGGTGCGAACTTCCAGTTCCTCGACACCGGTATGACCGTCACCGATTCGTTTAATCCGCAGGTCGCGCCGGTGGAGTGGATGGCGAGCCAGGCGGTCAGCACTTCGGTCAGCCCCGACGGCGGCACGCTGTTGGTTCTCACCAGCGGATTCAACCGCGTCTTTCAGGGTCCATTCCCCATCTTCGATCCGCTGTTCTCGACGGAGTACATTTTTGTCTTCGACATCACGAGCCAATCGCCCGTCTTCACCCAGGCCATCCCCATCCCCAACGCCTATCACGGAATCGTCTGGGATCCGGTCATAGCGAATCATGCGTTCTATGTCTCCGGCGGCATGGGCGACGCGCCCTTTGGAACCGATCCCATCCCCTACACGCTGCCCAACAACGGCGACAACATCCACATCGTTCAACAACAGGGAGACGGAACCTGGAAAGCCGTCGCCGAACTCGACCTCGGCCAGGATGCCAGCAACGTGGTCGCCGGTCATCCCTCCGGCAACGGTCTTCCCGTACCCAACGATAAGATCGCCTCGGTCAACAGCGCGGTTTACGTGGCTCCCATGGCTGCGGGCCTGGCCATTTCCAACGACGGCCAAACCCTTATTGTCGCCAATTACTACAACGACTCCATCACCATCTTCACCGGTGGCCTGAGCATGTGGCAGCAACAGTGGGTTGCGGATGCCGGATCGGCCCAGGGTCACCAGGGACTCTACCAGGGAAAGGAACTCGACCTTCGCCCTGGCAAAGCTGCCTCTTCGCCGTCTCCGGGTACGCCGGGAGGCGAGTATCCGTTCTGGGTCGTCATCGCCGGCAACAGCGGCCCAGGCGCGACCGCCTATGTCTCGAGTCTCCGCGACCGCGAAATCGATGTGGTGAACCTTGGGGAGGTCTGTGGCAACGGCACCACCGGGCCTAACTGTGTCATCACCACCAACCCATCGGTCACCGCGCGCATTTCCGTCAAAGGCCAACCCAACAAGATGACGCTGAACAAGGCGCATTCACTGCTCTATGTCGCCGAAGATGAGTCGGACACCGTTGACGTGATCGACCTCAACCCGGGTGACCGGGGAGTCCCAGGCCAAACCGGGCCCGCCCGCCTCAACACCGTGATCGAAACGATTCCGGTGGTTGCTCCCGCCGATGCTCTGCAGCATTTTGCCCTGACCCAATACACCGGTGCGAACACCAATAGCGTCACCCTTTCGCCGGACGAGACGCAGCTCTTCGTGACCAACGGCAACCTGAACGACCTCGCGGTCGTGCAGTTGTCCGGAACCAACACTGGCGACCACGTTGTCGGCCTGATTCCCACCGGCTGGTATCCAAACTCCGTGAGCTTCAATGCCGATGGCAGCTGGGCCTATGTCGTCAATTCAAAGTCTCCGACCGGAGCGAATCCGAACTGGTGCTATGTCTACGGCCCGGCCGGATATCCCACCTGCATGCCCGCGAACGAATACAACCCCCAGCTGACCAAGGCCGGCCTGCTGAGCTTTCCCGTTGCCGGTGCCATCGCGAATCTCTCGAACCTCACCACCCAGGTGACGACCAACAACCGATTCGCCGCGACCTCCACCACTGGCCCCGTCCTCGCTGCTGTCCAGCAGGGAGTGCAGCACGTCATCTACATCCTCAAAGAGAATCGAACCTACGATCAGATTCTCGGCGACCTCGGACGTGGCAATGGCGATCCTTCCATGGCATTGTTCGGGCAGGCGATCACGCCGAATCAGCACAACCTGGCACAAACCTTCGTCACGCTCGATAACTTCCGCGCCAGCGCTGAAACCAGCAACGACGGCTGGCCGTGGAGTACCTCGGCCCGCGCTCCCGACGTCATCGAACATCAGTTCCCCGTGAACTACGCGCAGCGCGGACTCAGCCTCGACTCCGAAGGGCTCAATCGCAACGTCAACGTGGCCCTGCCCACCCTCGCCCAGCGTCAGGCCTCCGATCCACTCATGCCGGGCGGTGCTCTCAGTCCCGACGCCGAGGACGGCGAGGATCTGCTGCCGGGTCAAACCGACACCGCCGCTCCTGACGGACCGGACGATGAAGTGAACACCGGCTATCTGTGGGATGACGCGCTCCGCGCCGGACTCACGGTTCACTCCTACGGCTTTTTCGTCGATACCAACTGCTATAACGAGCCCCGCTGCCAGACCCCCCTCGCACACGATCCATTCCAAACGAAGACCGTCGTTGCGCCCTCAACAAATGTTTCGCTCGCGCCGTACACCGATCCGTACTTCCGCGGCTTTGATCCTTCGTTCCCCGACTTCTACCGTTTCAAGGAATGGGAGCGCGACTTCGACGCCAACTACGCTAACGGAGGTCTGCCGAATCTTACCCTCGTGCGCTTTATGCACGACCACACCGGAAACTTCGCCGCAGCGATCGACGGCGTCAATACTCCGGACCGCGACGTCGCCGATAATGACTACGCCGTCGGCTTGTTAGTCCAAAAAATAGCCAATAGTCCCATCTACAAAAACAACACGCTCATCTTTGTTGTGGAAGACGACTCGCAGGACGGCGGCGACCACGTCGATTCCCACCGCACCACGGCCTACGTCGCCGGTGCCTGGGTGAAAAACGGAGTCGTCTCCACCGCTTACAACACCATCGACTTCATTCGCACCATGGAAGAAGTCCTGGGCCTGCAGCCCATGAACCTGAACGACGCCCTGGCCACACCCATGTCCGACGTCTTCAACACCTCAGCAGCTCCCTGGAGCTTCACAGCCACGCCCGCGGCGATTCTCTACTGCACCAGTCTCCCGCTGCCCGGCCCCGCGCAGTCCTGTTTGAATCCGACGCCCAACGCAGCCTACTGGGCGCGCGTCACCAAAGGCATGGATTTCCGGGACGCGGATCGCCTCGATGGCGGAGTCTTCAACCGGATTCTCTGGAAGGGACTCATGGGCAACCAGCCCTATCCTGCCGCTCCAACGGGGATCGATTTGAGCCAGAATCGCGACCAGCTCCTCGCCCGCTATCGCAAATCTCTGGCGCACAAAACCGCGACATCACCCCGGCCAGTTCGCGACTGATTCGATTAACGACAAAGAGGCTTCAAATCGGCCATCAGAGGTGTATTGAGGTTAGAGAGCACGGAACGGACGGGGTGTGGGAACACAATTGAAACGTGTGCCCACGAAGACACCGGCGGTTCAGCAATGCGAGGCTGGCGAAGTTGTCCACGATACGACCTGGACCTGTAACTTGCCCGGTTTATAGGAAGAGCATGTAACTTACTTGCCGGGCGGCTCCTGAGGAATAGCGGCGCCGTCGGAGCGCGGATCGCCGGCGGCGAAATTAACCTGTCGACTGCTGTCACGAACCACGGCCGCACCCTGTCCCACCGAGAACGAGAATGGCTCCAGCAATTTGATCTGGTGCCCACGCTCCGCAAGGCCCGCCCGGATGTCGGCCGGAATGGTTTCCTCCATCTGAACATCGCATCCGTCGAACGTCTCCTTGGTGAACCGTGGCTGCTCGAGCGCGGCCTGGACATTCATCCCGAAGTCGACAACGTTGGAGACAAACTGCGCGTGGGCCTGCGCCTGATTCCAGCCGCCCATGATGCCGAAGCCGATGTGGATATCCCCCTTCTGCATGAAGGCGGGGATGATGGTGTGGAGGGGACGCTTGTGTCCGGCGAGAGAGTTGGGCAGCCCGGGCGTCAGCTGGAAGCCGGCGCCGCGGTTCTGGAAGGAGAACCCGAGGCCGGGCGCGACCAGGCCGGTGCCGTAGCCGGCGTAGTTGCTCTGGATCAGCGAGACGATGTTGCCGTCCTTGTCGATGGTGGAGAGATAGATCGTCGAGTTGCCATGCTTGTCGAGCTCGGCTTCGATGTCGGACGGCACGACCTGGCAGGAAGCCTTCTTCATGTCGATGAGCTTCGCGCGCCGGGCGGCGAGGTCTTTTGAGATGAGTTGCTGGACGGGAATGGGAGTGAATCGCGGGTCGCCGACGTATTTGTACATATCGGAATAGGCGAGTTTCTTGGCCTCGATCATCACGTGAAGAGCGTCGACCGAGTTGTGGCCGTATTGGGCGAGGGGAAAGTGCTCCATGATGTTGAGCATCGAGAGCGCGGCGATGCCTTGTCCGTTAGGAGGTAGTTCGTAGACGGTCCAGCCGTGATAGGTGGTCGAAACCGGCTCGACCCATTCAGGCTGAAAGTCGCGGAAGTCTTCAAGAGTATGGACGCCGCCGTTGGCGTTGAGGAATTTCACCATGGTTTCGGTCATGGGGCCGTTGTAGTAGGCATCGCGTCCGTGAGCGGCGATCTGGCGCAGGGAATTGGCGAGAGCGGGGTTGCGGAAAAGGTCGCCCGGTTTGGGAGCATCGGCCCAGAGGACATAGGTCTCCTTGTAACCAGGCTGATCGAGAAGGCGTTTCGCGACCCAGTAGCGCGCGTTGCGTTCGGCGAGAGGGAATCCGTTTTGCGCGTAGTAGATGGCTGGTTCCAGGATCTGGCTGAACGGCAGCGTGCCGAAGCGGCTGCGCATGGCGTCCCAACCAGCCACCGCGCCGGGTACGTCGATGGTTTCGACGCCGATGGGGTTGATGGACGTGACACCTTTGGATTTGAGGTAGTCGATGGTCAGGGCTTTGGGCGTCCAGCCGCTGGAGTTGAGTCCGTAGAGCTTTCCGGTTTTGGCCTCGTAATAGACCATGAAGAGGTCTCCGCCAATGCCGTTGACGTAGGGCTGGACGACGCCCATCACGGCGTTGGCCGCGATGGCCGCGTCGATCGCATTGCCGCCTTGTTCGAGAATGTGCGCGCCGGCCTGGGACGCGAGGAACTGCGGGGTGGAGACGATTCCGAACTTCGACACGACCATGGAACGGGCCTGCCCCGGAACGGAAGCAAACTGCTGCGCACCGACGACGAGCACGGAGCTGAAGAACACAATGGCCAGATACGCGAAACGTTTCATAGCCCTATTTTGCACGGTTACGGATTGCAGAGCACTACCCGGCACGGGTATTTCAGACCGAACCGCTGCCGGCGTGGAGGGAGGGACACCTCCGGTTAACCGCTGTAACCCATCAGGCTGTGGGCCAGCCAGACCAGAGGGCTCAAATTCCCCGTTCTGTTTCCGGGAGTCTAGTGCGAGCACTTTGAATGAAAAGCCCCAAAGGAAAACTCTTGCCGCGATGACGGCGATCGCAGCGACAGAGAGAATTTTGCCTTGACATTTGAAAGAGTACGAATGTACTCTTTGCGTCATGCGATACTCGCCGAAACACAAAGCGCGGAACCACGAGAACATCCTTTCCGTGGCCGCTCGCTCCTTTCGCCAGCAGGGCGGTGACAGCAGCGGCATCGGAACGGTGATGAAGAAGGTAGGCCTGACGAAAGGCGGCTTTTATCGGCATTTTGAGAGCAAGGACGATCTGTTCGTCGAAGCGGTGGCGCGGGCATTCGACGAGATGGGAAAAGGCATGGTAGAGGTTGCAACATCGGCGCCCGAGGGTCAGGCTCTTCGGGCCATGATCGAACGCTATCTGAGTGTGCGGCACGCCAATGCGCCGGGGACTGGCTGCGTGCTCTCCACCCTTGGGCCGGAGCTCGCGCGAAAGCCGTTGTCCGTGCGCAAACGAATTGAAGCGTCGCAGGATGCATATCGCGAACGGCTGCTGCCCTTTGTCCCCGGCCGGTCGCGAGAAGAGAAGCTGGAGAATTGCAGGCTGTTGTTCTCCAGTATGGCGGGAGTATTGATGATGGCCCGCATCACATCGGACCCTCAAAAGCGTGAGCAGAGGTTGACTGAGGCCAGAGACTTTTTTGTAAAGTGCTTCGCAGAACAGTAGTTTTTTTTGCCCTGTAAGAGTACGAGCGTACGCTTACAGGAATCCAAACACAACTGAATCGAGGTGAACCAATGAAAATGATCCTCTTTCTTATGGCGGCGCTACCCATGTTCTCCCTGGCGCAATCACAGCCGCAGGCCGCTTCCGGCCTGCCCAGCATGGCCATTCCAAAAACCACCACCGTGCTGGTCATTCAGACTCCCAGACCGGGTGTGACATTGCAGCAAGTCATGGCCGCTATGCCGGCAGAGGCACGGGCAACCGTGAGGCTCTACCTCGCAGGGAAGATTCGCGAGTGGTATTCGCGGGGCGACGGCAAGGGTGTCATCTTCCTGGTTGACGCGAGGAGCGAGGACGAGGCGCGAGCCATTATCGAAACGCTGCCACTCGCGAAAGAACAGCTGATGGATATCCAATACATTCCCCTCGGACCGTTAATGCCGCTGGGCGCATTGATGGGCCCAGGCGCGATGGGCCCGGGAGCGCAGCAGTGACCTTTCTCGTGAGAGGAATCTCGCAGGAAACCCTTCGAAGGAGACCATTACTTCCTGGGGAAGCACGGGCGTCCGTGGGCCAGTGCGAGACGAAGGATCACGCACCGGCCCAAAGGGTGCGCCTTCTCGGTGGTTCCACTCCTCTGCCTGTGGCCCAAAGCCCGCAGAGAGGCGCGTAGCAGTGTGGGTGAAACAACCCGTGGTGAGCAGAGTACCGGTGGCGTCATAGTCCACCACCATGCCCGCTGACGCGAACGCGCCATCCGAACCGAGGACGATTTTGTCCGTGATGCTCGCCCGCGAGGCAAAGGTCTACCGTCCTGAGGAGAGATCGGCGCCGTTCTCGAGCAGCGCGAGGCGGACGCGTCCCTGATCTGCCTGGTTGGAGGCGTAATCGTGGGCGACGCTGCGCTCGGTTTTCGACCGCCCGATGTCGGCTGACCTCGGGCTGCTGGCCGGGTGATACTCGGCGAGGAAGTAGCGGTTGCCGTACTCCCGGAAGGTGAGATAGCCCTGGCGGGTGACCTCGATTCCGGTATCCCCCTGGAACATGACCCAGGCGCGAAGTGCCGATCTGTCCCGGCACGCACTTGGGCAACTCCTCAGTGGACAGACGCTGTTAGTGCTTTGAGGCACGGGATCGGCCGGATCGCTTGGGGATTGCGCTCTTCGGCAATCGCGGGACAGCCCGTACGCCCGCCCAAAGCGTTGCGATCGTTTGCTCGACCACGAGAGTCTGGTCTGGCAAGTCAGGTACAACCCCCTGGATGACCATGAGCGTGGCCAGGCCAAAAATCGTAAACCACCAGGTGTGAGCTACCACGATGTCATTCTTATTTGGCAATCCCTCGTCCCTGGCGACATCGAAAAAGAGCTGCACGAAACGTTCGAACAACGGCGCGCCAAGGTCGTTGATGTATTGTCCAGCGCGGACGCCGTTGCGGTTCTCCGGCCCGAAGAAGACGTTGCGAAACTGCTGGGGATGGGCCGTGCAGAACTGAATCAAGCCGCGTGAAGTCGCAAAAAGACGCTCTTTCGGTGAAGAATGTTGAGCGGCGATCGCGTCGAAGTTCTGAACCATCAGCCCGATCGTCTCGCGGCTCAACTCGGCAAGGATGTGCCATTTGTCGGGGAAATGCTGATAAATCACGGCGTGCGTATAGCCGATCTCTTCAGCGATCGCGCGAAGCGTCACGGCTTCGTAGCCGCGATCGGCAAACATTTTGCTGGCAGCCGCAAGGATCTCGCCCCGCAACCTCTCCTTACGCTCTACCCGGCGACTTGGCGATGTGGATGTCACATCGACAGCCTAGTCTCTTTTGACGACTCGTGCGACCTGTTGTTGATTTACGACCAGTGGTTTTTAACCACTGCATATTTTGCAACCATTGGTTAATTACGGCCTCTAATCGTCAGGTCGCTCATTTGGGTGGACGGCCAAATACGAGGCAAAAGGAGAAAACGATGAAAGTTCTGGTGATTGGAGCAGCGGGCAAGAGCGGAGAAGCGCTGGTAAATGAGGCGCTGGCAGCCGGGCATAAGGTGACGGCTTTCGTGCGTGGCGCCGCGCCGTACACGAAGGCGAACGTCAGAGTTGTTGCGGGCGACGTGCTGGACGCGGATGCAGTCGACGCTGCGGTAGCCGGACAGGATGCCGTGATCGACGCGCTGGGCGGCAAGACGCCGTGGAAAGTGACGACGATGGAAACGAGCGCGGCACACAATATTGTGGACGCGATGCGGCGCAATGGAGTCCGGCGGCTGCTGAAGATTTCAGTGGTGGGTGCGGGCGAGAGCGTCAGGAACGCCGGCTTTTTCAACGAGCACCTGCTTATGAAGACGTTTCTGCGGGGTCTGCTGGTAGACAAGGCGGGCATGGAGGCCGAGATCGAAGGCACCAACCTGGACTGGACGCTCGTGCGGCCGCCGATGTTGACCGACGGTAAGAAGACTGGCGTTGCCAGAGTGCTGAGCACGGAGGCCGGGGAGAAGGCGCACAAGATTGCGCGCGCCGATCTTGCGGCATTCATGGTGAAGGAACTGGAAAGCAGTCAGTATGTGCGCCAGGCCGTGACGGTCACGACCACATAGCAAGGCCTCCGCGAGGATCAACCACCTCTCACATCGAGGCGAGCCGATCGGCTGTGGAAAGGTCTTCAACGGCTCACGCGACAGATCACCGGGAAACCCACGGTACCAGCGGAGTGCTAGCTGCGTAACTCACAAGCTCTGGCGTTGGCATCGGAGCATCACTTTCGTTCTAACAAGGAGAAAACAATCATGTATTTAGTCATGGGCATTACGGGAAAAGTTGGCGGCGCCACCGCGCGGCATTTGCTGCAGCAAGGCAAACAGGTGCGAGCACTGGTCCGCAATCGTGAGAAAGCAGCGAAGTGGGCAGGCCAGGGCGTGGAGCTGGTCGATGGAGACTGGAACGATGCGACAGCTATAGCGGCGGCGCTCAAAGGCGTTGAGGGCGCGTTTGTTATGTTGCCGGCTGTATGGGCGCCCTCGCCTGATTACAGAGAAGCAAAGGGCGTGATTGCGAACTATGTCGAGGCGCTGACCATGGTAGTGCCCCCGCGGGTGGTAGCGCTCTCGTCGATGGGCGCGCATAGAACAAGCGGGCTGGGGATGATCACGGCCTTGTCACTTTTGGAGCAAGGTCTTCGCAGCCTGTCATCTCCAGTCGCATTTGTGCGCGCAGGCGGCTTTTTCGAAAACTTTCTTTTCGGATTACAGGCCGCCCAGGGCGGAACTCTACCGGTCTTCTACAACCCTACAAACCGGAAATCGACCATGGTCGCGTCAGACGATATCGGCCGAGAGGCGGCAACGCTTCTGACCGGGCTGGCGTGGTCGGGGCATCGCGTCATCGAGCTGGGTTCGATGGTAAGCGCGGATGAAGTGGCCCGACAATTGGGCGAAGTCCTGACACTCGACGTAAAAGCCTTTGCAGTCCCGCGTGCAGCGTGGGCGGAAGCGTTCCAGCAGTTCGGCATCCCGAAAGGCCACACGGGACCCGCCGAAGAAATGTTTGACAGCGTTAACGCAGGCTGGATGGACCTCGGAATCGCGGGTACGGAGCATGTAGCGGGTACGACGGCCGCACGCGATGTGTTCGCGGCCGCACAGAACGCCGTCAAGGCGTAGTTCCGGGCAAGCGGCATCAGCGCCCCAGGAGCAGGGACAGCCAGGCGTGGCGACGCGGCTTCGTGTGCCAACGACTGTTCCTGCCTTTGCTGCTCGGCCATGCTTACGAAGACAAGCCGTCCCGCCCATGCAGCACGTTGATTTCAGTCGCGTACAAGACCCGACTGATTGCATGACGATTGAAACCATTGAACCCGCAAGCAGGAGGATTGCTTTTAATATGAAAGCCGAACACACAATCGACAAACCCGCGCGGGCAGGTCGAGCAACTCAAATAGCCGCGATGGTAATAACCGGCCTTGTCGCCTTCATCTGGGTGTACTTCGGAAGGCTATATCTGATTCACGATCCCGGCGAATGGAGGATCGTCAGTCAGCAACTCGGATACCCGCTCTATATCATCCCTCTGATTGGCGTGACCCACATCCTTGGTGGCGCCGGCCTTCTGATTCCGAATGTGCCTCGATTGACGGAGTGGGTTTATGCCGGTATCGCGATCGATCTTTTACTCGCGTTCTATTCACAACTGAAGGGCGGTGGCAGTACCTGGGACAAATTCGATCCGATTCTCGTCCTGGCGTTCGTCTTTGCTTCGTATGGATTAAGACGCTGCATGCGCACAAACAGATGGTCGATATGAAGAACACGCTCGGCACCTGCAGAAGATGATGTTCGACCCATCTTCACCACCAGGAGCCCCGCGGATCCGGCCTCGGGCTGTGGGTCCCGAGGAACCTCATCATGAAGCACCGTGGAACGATCCGTTTTCGTTCATCGACGCGCCCCGGAACGAGCCCCACTTCGTTTGAGGCCTTTCTCCTCGCCGGGGTGCTCGCCCACAAGAACTTCCATTACGAGGTAGCGTGATGAGAAGATGCTGGCACTACGGCCTCTAATCGTCAGGTCGCTCAGCCACAGGATGTCGCTCCTGCCGTCTCCGTCGATGCTCGCAAGGCAATTGCTGGACACTAATTCAGATTTGCAATTTGAATCTGGATTCAATGTGCGATTCGGCGGCTGACTGCTGTGGCTGGCACGGGAAAGTACACGTGCTCCAGCGTCCTCTTGCCTGCATTCAACACGTCGTGCAAGGTGGAAGAGGACACGGTGCTTAAGGGCCCTGCACGTTGACAGACCATAAAGCAGAATTTATGGTTGCGCCGGGAAACGTTTTCCGAACACTACCCAGCCCGAAAACCGAAAGAGCCGGATCGTAGTGAACCACCGCAAGCTCCCGTTGATGTACCTTGTTGAATTCAACCTGGAGAAAGTATGAAACGCCGTGTGACGCGAATTGTCGAGTGCATCGTTGCCTGTACCGGAGTCATCTTCTTTGCCTCCGCTCAGCACTACGCCTTTGCTCAGGATTCTGCCAATCCCCCTTACCTGAATCCAGCGTTATCGCCTGAGCAGCGCGCCACGGATCTGGTACGCCGCATGACCCTGGCTGAGAAAGCCTCCGAAATGCAGAACAACTCCGCAGCGGTGCCGCGGCTCAACATCCCCGCGTACCAATGGTGGAGCGAGGCCCTGCACGGCGTGATCAACGAGGGCGTCACCGAATATCCGGAGCCCATCGGGCTGGCCGCCACTTTCGATGCGCCGGGGATTCACACGATGGCGGGGCAGATCGGCATCGAAGGCCGGATCAAGCACGTGCAGAACATGCGCGAAGGCCACACCGGCATCATGGGAGGCCTGGATTTCTGGTCACCGAACCTCAACATCTTTCGCGACCCGCGCTGGGGCCGCGGACAGGAAACCTACGGCGAAGATCCCTTCCTCACTGGCCGAATGGGGGTCGCCTACGTGACCGGACTGCAGGGCGATAACCCCAAATACTACCTCGCGATCGCAACCCCGAAGCACTTCGCGGTGCACAGTGGACCGGAACCAACACGGCACTTCGCGGATGTGGACGTGAGCAAGCACGACGAAGTGGATACCTACGAGCCGGCGTTCCGTGCCGCCATCGTGGAAGGCAAGGCGGGATCGGTAATGTGCGCCTACAACGCGATCAACGGCCAGCCGGCCTGCGCGAACCAATATCTGCTCCAGGATCAGTTGCGCGGCAAGTGGGGTTTTCAGGGATACGTGGTATCGGACTGCGATGCGGTCAGAGATGTCGCGGCGAATCATCGCTATCGTCCCACGCAGGCGCAGGGGGCCGCAATCTCAGTGCTGCGCGGTATGGATAACGAATGCGTCACGTTCACCTCGCGATTCGGCGAGCCGGTCGATAAAGCCTACATCGATGCGGTTCAGCAGGGATATCTGCCGGAAAGCGTTCTCGACACCGCGCTCATCCGCCTTTTCACGGCGCGCATCCGGCTCGGGATGTTCGATCCTCCCGACATGGTTCCGTACACGAAGATCGATGAGAAGGAACTCGACAGCGCGGAACATCGTGCAGAGGCGCGCAAGCTGGCCAACGAGTCCATGGTGCTGCTGAAGAATGATGGCTTGCTTCCGCTCAAACCCGGAATCCGGAGAATCGCAGTCGTCGGGCCGCTGGCGGACCAGACCCGGCCGCTGATCGGAAACTATGCCGGTCAGCCGACGCATATTGTCTCGATCCTCGACGGTCTTCATGCCGAGTTTCCCAACGCGACCATCACCTTCGTGCCCGGAACGCAGTTCCTCCGCACAGATGGAACGGCGGTGCCCGACGTTCTTCTGACCACTCCCGACGGCAAGCCTGGACTCAAGGCCGACTACAACGAAGGCATGCGGCGTGGGCCGCAGGCCGGGGAACCGAGCCCAACGCCGATCGTCAGCCGTACCGAGGCCAACGTCAGGCTCACTAAAAGCAATCTGCCGGCGGAAGTTTCCGATAAGAAGACCTTTGGAGTGCAATGGTCCGGGTTCCTTACGCCCATGGAAACCGGCGACTATCTTCTCGGTATCCGCTGCGAGGGGTTTGGCAGGCTCACGATTGACGGCAAACAGGTAGCGACCGCGTTTGGCGGAGGAGAGCTTTCCTCCGGCGTTGGCCGCGTACATCTGGAGAAAGGCCACAAAGTCGCGCTCGAAATTTCCTACGGAAGCAGAAACGGCAAGGCGCAAGCGGAAATGATCTGGGCCCGGTCGAACAATGCACCTTCAGCTGAGGCCCTTGCCGCTGCAAAAAATGCGGATGTCGTGATTGCCGTCGTCGGCATTACGAGTCAGCTGGAGGGTGAGGAAATGCCGGTCAGCGAGCCGGGGTTTCTCGGTGGGGATCGCACCAGCATCGATCTTCCCCAGCCGGAAGAGGATCTGGTGGAAGCCGTCGCTGCTACCGGCAAGCCTCTTGCTGTGGTTCTGATGAACGGCAGCGCTCTGGCCGTGAATTGGATTCATGATCGTGCCAACGCCGTTTTGGACGCTTGGTATCCCGGCGAAGAAGGGGGCGCGGCCGTGGCTGAAACCCTGAGCGGCAAAAACAATCCCGCCGGCAGGCTGCCGATTACCTTCTACAAAGGCGTCGATCAGCTGCCTAACTTCGAAGACTACGGAATGGCGAACCGGACTTACCGGTACTTCACCGGCAAGCCGCTTTATCCCTTTGGATATGGGCTCAGTTATACGACATTCAGCTACAGCGATATCAGCGTGCCCGTGCAGGCGATCACGGCGGGGCAGCCACTTGCCGCCGATGTAACTGTTACTAATACGGGCAAGCTCGCGGGGGATGAAGTCGTCCAGCTTTATCTTCGGTTCCCGGCGGTCAAGGGCGCGCCCCGCATTGCTCTGCGCGGATTTCAACGTGTCCATCTCGAGCCCGGCGCAAGCACGAAAGTTCATTTCGACCTCAAGCCTCGCGATCTGGGCATGGTGACCGAAGACGGTAATCCGATCGTGGCGCAAGGGGATTACACCATCAGCATCGGGGGAGGTCAGCCCGAGACCGGAGCGCCAGGTCAAACCGGGCACTTCCACATTGACGGTCAATTCGCCCTGGCCGAATAGGTTTCGCAGACCATTCCTGCCAGATTGCACGGTGGACGTAAGGGGAGGGTTCCCCCGGCCGAGTTCAATCCCGAGGCCACGCTATTCAACGGCGCCGGCCTCCATGCTGCGCCATTCGGGACGGACGACTGGCCCGGCATAACCCCAAACGCACGCCCCCACCTGACCGCAGCCAGCAGGTGGGGGCGACCTCTCCTCCTGGCCAATTGTCGACCACGCACAACCATCACAAACCTGAGGGGGCCCTTGACACCTCTGTGAATCCACGCGTAGGATGCCTTCCGTTAACGTTAAAGTAGTCGTTGATCGAAACAGGCAGACCCCGTTCCCCAGTCTTAAATCAGGTCGCGCCACTCTGCTCGTGAAGCAAATTTTCGCAAGGAGGCAATTATGGGAGGGTCCATCAGAAAGTGCTGGAATCGGCTCTGGTTTCTCACGGTGCCGCTGATTCTCCTTGGCGTTGCCGGGCTCTCGTCTCAGCCCGCCATCGGCCAGCAGACCAACGCCAATGTCAACGGAGTCGTCAAAGATCCGACTGGCGCCTCAATCCCCAATGCTCGGGTTGAGCTTACGAACGTCAACACCGGTGTCGTCAGGACGACCACCACAAACAACGACGGAGCTTACGACTTTCCCAGCGTGGTGCCCGGCGTTTACACCATGCAGGCATCCGCTACCGGGTTTGCGGCGGTGTCACAACCGGCGGTCACACTGCAGGTCAGCCAGATTGCGACCTTCGACTTTCAACTGAAAGTAGGTTCAACAACGAGCAGCATTACCGTCACTGCCACGGCGGCTGCGTTGCAGACTTCGAGCTCTGAACTGGGCACCGTTGTTACGACCAACGAAGTCAACAATCTGCCATTGAACGGCCGCAACTTCACCCAGTTGTTGACGATCACAACGGGCGTCGCGAACATCAATACCGACCAGAACGGTAACGGAGGCGGAGGCTGGAATGGTCACACCGTCGGGACCACCGACATCCCGGCAGTGAACGGCGCAGCCAACCGCAGCAACGTGTTCCTTCTGGACGGCGCGAATGACCTGAACACCCTGTCCGGCGTGTACAACTACTCGCCGATTGTGGACGCCATTCAGGAATTTAAGACCCAGGGCCATAACGATCTTGCCGAGTATGGTGGGGCCGCCGGCGGCCTCGTAACCGTGGTTACAAAGTCAGGAACGAACCAATACCACGGCGCTCTCTGGGAGTTCCTGCGCAACGAACAGATGGATTCCCGCGGCTACTTCGAGTCCAGCCGCGCGCCGCTGCGGCAGAACCAGTATGGCGCTTCTGCCGGCGGTCCCCTCTCGATTCCAAAGCTGTACAACGGCAGGAATCGCACCTTCTTCTACGCGGCGTGGGAAAGTTACCGGTACGCCTCTGCCCAGGAAACCGGAGCGCTCGGGCCGACGGCCGCCATGCGAAATGGCGATTTCAGCGCGCTGGGCGTGCCCATCTACGATCCGGCGACGACGACTCTTGACGCCGGTACCGGCCAGTACACGCGCCAGACCTTCACCCAGGAGTACAACGAAGGTCCCGGCAACCCCTCACTCTGCGGCGGCGATATTAACTGTATCCCCAGCAGCCGATTCAATCCCATCACTTCGCTGTACGCGGGGCTCATCCCGGCCAGCGGCAACCTGGTCAACGGCAGTAACGTCTTCGTGACCGGAAGATCGTTCACCAACCAGCATTCCGGTACGCTTCGGGTCGATCAGAACTTCGGCAACAGCGACCAGCTGATGTTTCGTTATAGCCAGTTCGATCAGTACGGGCAGTCCCCCTCCGGCACCATCGGTTCGGGCTTCGACAGTGTTATCGGCCATAACTACATCGGGCATTGGACGCACACCTACAGTCCAACAACCTTCTCGGATGTCTACTTCGGCAGAAACTACGGATATAGCCTGATCGGCACATCGTGGGCCGGTGAGGATACGGCGTTTCTTGGGCAACTGCAAAAAGACGGGATGTCCCCGGCCTGGATGACACTGGACAACAAGACGTACGCCCCCCAGCTTGCCGCGGACAGTTATGTCGGATTGACTGGCTCGCAGTTGCAGGGAAGTGGTCTGGCCGATGACTGGCAGTTCGGCGGCTCATTCTCGAAGATTCTCGGCAAGCACACGCTCAAAGCCGGCGTCGATATTGAGACCAACAACTTCACTTCCCCCATCGCCTATTCGGGCGTCTTTTTTGGGGTCAAGCAAACGGCCGGCGTCGGAGCCGAGCAGGGCGTAGGCGGAAACAGCTGGGCATCTTTGTTGCTCGGTGTTCCCCGCGAAGCCAACTATCGGAATATCGATGAGGTGGCCAACGGCGGCTGGATGGATGCCTTCTACGTGCAGGATCAGTTCAAGGCGACCAGCCGTCTTACCCTCAATCTGGGCTTCCGCAACGACATCGTCCTCACGCCAATCTACGGGACCGGCCACGGTGGGAACTACTACACCGGCAATGCCGATCCCGTCACAGGCCAGTACATTCTGAACGCGCGTCCCCCCGACTGCTCGGCAACCCAGGGGGCGCCCTGCATTCCGAACGGCATCTATACCGCGTCGAGCACACCTGCTCCTGGCGGGCTTCCCGCGCACACCATCGTGAACCCGAGTCTCCGCGTGATTCAAAACTCAAAGGCTGACTGGGGTCTCCGGCTCGGTGCGGCCTTCCGTCTAAATGACAAGACAACCATCCGTGGAGGTTATGGCCGCGAGTACGACGAGTGGGCTACCATCGTCCAGCTCTCGCAGAATTTCGGCGGAAACTGGCCTGCAGTCAATACCCTCGACAACGCCGGTCTGAATACCAACGTTACGACGGCGACCGCGGCCGATCCGCTCCAACTGGGCGGCGGCGGCGCGATCGTTTATCCAATCAACGACTTCAGCCAGGTCAGCCAGTGGATGGTCGATCCTAACTTCAAGACTCCGTATTATGACCAGTACAACGCGGGTATCGAGCGGCAGTTACCGGGGAACCTGGCTCTCGATGCGAACTATGTCGGCGCCACTGGCAGCCGCGAGGACTGGGGACCGACCATGAACACTCCCCAGCCGGGACCAGGCGACGTTCAAAGCCGCCGGCCCTACCCGTACATGCTGCAACAATGGTTCGACCAAAGTGTCGGCAGCAGCCGCTACAACGCTCTGCAGGTCACCCTCAACGAACGGAACATCCATGGTGTCGGCTTCCTGGTGGCGTACACGCTCGGGCACTCGAACTCAGATGGCTGTGGTCTGGGTGCCAGCTGCGACTCATCCAATCCATACCATCGCAGCGTCGATTACGGCACCTCCGACCTCAACCAGAAAAACATCTTCTCCGCGGCCTTCACGGCGCAGTCGCCCTTCACCCACGATTCGAATAAGCTGGTCTCCGGTGTCGCGGGTGGTTGGTCGCTGAATGGCATTGTGCAATTCAGTTCGGGGCAGGTGTATACCGTGACCACCGGCAGCGACCCTGAGAATATCGGATGCTGCCTCCAGGAGCGGGTGAATGTGACCGGCGACCCGAACAGTGGGTCGGGTCTCCATACTCCCGCGAAATGGTTCAATACCAGCGCCTTCACCCAGCCGGCGGCCTATACTTACGGCACGGAAAAGGTGAATCCATTCACCGCGCAAATGCGTCACGAAACCGACTTGTCCCTCTTCCGTCAATTCCACATCGGGCTGGGCGAAGAGAGATACTTCGAATTCCGTGCCGACTCGTTCAACCTCTTTAACAACGTGGTTTTCAATCGTCCGGATTCCACCATTTCCGACACAACGTTCGGACAAGTCACGAGCCAACAGAACCAACCGCGACAATTACAGGTGGCGCTGAAGTTCTACTACTAGCCTGTGGTTTAACCAACGGCTGCACTGCCGCCCAGGGCGGTAGTGCGGCCGGTTGCCGTGGAAGCTGCGCTCGATGCAAGCTGAAGACTCACGAGTGACGGATGCGTTCGGCGCTGACTATACTGCTTTCCGCCGCGGTGCTCTGTGGACTTTTGCTGGCCCAGAGTGTTTCCGTGTCGCCAATCCGGTTCGAGGACATCGCTGAACGCGCGGGTGTGCATTTTGTCGTCGAGAATTCTCCTACCCCGGAAAAACATCAGCCGGAAACCATGCCCGCCGGAGTGGCCTTGTTCGATTACGACGGGGACGGCCTGCTCGACATCTATCTGGTCAACGGCGCCGAGATGCCTTCCCTGGTGAAAACCGGCCCGAAGTATTACAACCGCCTGTTCCATAACAACGGCAACGGAACCTTCACCGACGTTACGGAGCACGCCGGAGTCGCCGGAGCCGGCTACGGAATGGGTGCAGCCGTGGGCGATTACGACAACGATGGCCGACCCGACCTGTATGTCGCCAACGTCAACAGAAACCAGCTGTTTCACAATAATGGAGACGGTACCTTCACCGACGTCACCGCGAAGGCCGGTCTCAGCGGCGCCACGCATAACGGCCATAAGATGTGGTCCATCGCGGCCGGCTGGTTCGACTACAACCGCGATGGACTATTGGATCTGTTCGTCGTGAATTACGTCGACTGGGATCCGCACTACGAACCTGCCTGCATGGGTTTGAACGGCCGTGGTTACTGCCACCCTAATAGCTTTCCTCCGCTGACGAACTCTCTCTACCGCAACAACGGCGACGGCACGTTCACCGATGTTTCGGCGGAGACGGGCATTTCTAAAGTCGAAGGCAGGGGAATGGGAGTCGCCTTCGCAGACTACGACAACGACGGCTGGCCGGATGTCTTTGTGGCCAACGATAATAGTCCGAATCTGTTGTTTCATAACATCGGTGGAAAGCGATTTGAAGAAGTCGGTCTGCAGGCGGGTGTGGCTTACAACGAAGACGGCGACGTCCTTGCCGGAATGGGGGTCGACTTCCGCGACGTCAACAACGATGGGTTGCCGGATCTCTGGCACACGGCAATCGAAAACGAAACCTTTCCTCTTTACCTCAACACGGGCAAAGGGAATTTTGTCAACGCTGGTGCGCCAAGCGGGGTTGCGAATCTCACCCGGCTCATGTCCGGATGGTCCAACGGCATCGTCGACCTCGACAATGACGGCTGGAAGGATTTGGTCGTAGCTCGCAGCAATGTGATGGATAACATCGAGCAAATCTCCCGGCATTTCCGCTACGCCGAGCCAAACTCCGTCTTTCGCAATCTGGGCAACGGCCAGTTTGCCGATGTGAGCGCCACAGCAGGGGCCGATTTTATCCATCCAGCGCCACATCGGGGCCTTGCTTACGGTGACCTGGACAACGACGGCCGCGTGGATCTCGTGATCACCGCGCTGGGCGCACCGGTCAACGTGCTCCGCAATATCTCCCCAGCACACAATCACTGGATTCTGTTCAAGCTGGTCGGGACCAAAACCAATCGCATGGGGATCGGCGCGCAGATCCGCATAACGACTGACGATGGCAGGAAACTTTACAATGAGGCGACGACCAGCACCGGCTATGCCGCATCCAGCGATCCGCGTGTTCACTTCGGTTTGGGTGACTCGCGCCTGATTCGTGAAGTTGAGATTCGCTGGCCATCGGGCACGCGCCAGCTGCTGCACGACATAAGTGCCGATCGCATCATGGTAGTTACCGAGCCAGACGGTGGAAGTTAGCTAAAGTGGCCAGACGAGGTTGTAATCGATTGAGGGCGGTTCCATCATGCCGGTTGCTCATCCGCTGCGTTCTTCTGCTGCTGATCGCCGCGAAAGCGCCGGCGCAGCTGCCCCCTTCCTGCAAACCTCCGGCGTCGGCTGCTAACCCGCCCGCAGGTACTTCCCAGGCGAAGATATACGACGCTGTCGGCGTCTGGTTCGCCCAAAAGGGCGACTTCAAATGTTCCGTCGCGGCCTTTGACCAGGCGCTCCGGCTCGACCCTCACTCGGCCGAAGCCCATTTCGATCTCGGGCTTGTTCGGCAGCGACAGCAACAGAATGACGCTGCGGTTGAACAGTTCAGGCTGGCTTTGCAATACGATCCCGCCTTGCTGCAGGCGCATTGCGCTCTCGGATCGGTCTTGCCCGACCCCGCTGCTGCGGAAGCCGAATTTCGCAAAGCACTTACTGTCAACCCTCAACTGGTTTGTGCGCTGGATGGTCTGGCTCAGGTTCTGCTCAGCGGAGGACGATACGATGCAGCCCTCGACTACTGGCGGCAGGCCGTTCAGATTCAGCCCGATGCTTCGGATCTGCAGCTCTCTCTGGCGACGGCGACTTATAAAGTTGCGAAGGCGAGGCAGGCCGATGGGTTGCCGAACGTCGATGGCTCCACGGTCGCGGATGCGATCCGTCTTTTAACCACTCTGCTCAGCAAGTATCCCGGCATGACGGCGGCCCACTTTACTCTGGGCAATATCTATGCCAACGAACAGCGCTTTCGCGAAGCTGCTGACGAATATCGTGTCGTCGTCAGCCAGACCCCAACCGACACCGTAGCCCTGGCTGCCGAGGTGAAGGCACTCGTTGATGCGACCGCGTATACCGATGCCCTGGCGCCGGCCCGTGCCTATGTGCGTCAGAAGCCGGATGATTCCTCGGGTCATGTTCTGCTGGGCATGGTCTACCGCGGGCTGGGCGAGTATCCGGAGGCACAGCCGGAACTGGAGCTGGGGGCCGTAAGGGATCCGGACGATTTTGAGGCTCATTATCAACTCGGGTTCGTTCTGGCCAGACTCAGAAAACCTGATCAGGCTTTGCCTCAGTTGCGGAAAGCTGTCGCCTTGAATCCGGGAGACAAGTCGGCGCAGTTTCAACTTGCGGCAGTCTTGCGCACTCTCGGCCAGAACCAGGAGGCAGAGAAGATCGTCGAGCAGTTCCGCAAAACAACCGACACCGAGTTCCGCAACAGCCAGCTGACCTCCGATGGAATCAAGGCGAACGACTTACTGCAGGCAGGCAAGCCGGCGGAAGCCGCGCAGATCTATCGCCAGATGCTCGAAGAGAAACCGGACAGCGCATGGACGGCTTACAATCTGGCGCTGGCCCTGGAAGCCATGCAGGACACGAAGGGTGCGGAAGACGCGCTGCGGAAGGCGATCGAGATCGACCCGAAGACGGCGAGAATTCGGGCCGAGCTAGGCGCACTGAAGTTGACGGACGGCGATATGGCATCGGCCCAGCAATGGCTCCAGTCCGCACTTGATCTTGAGCCTCAGCTCGCCGAGGCGCGAGGCAATCTGGCAACGATTTACGTTAAAAAGGGCGACTTTGCGACCGCCGAGAAGCTCCTTCATCAGGCGCTCGAAGACGATCCACAATATAAGGAAGGCCAGTTACAGCTCGGTCTGTTGCTGGCCCAGCAGCGGAAAATACCCGAGGCCGAGCAGGAACTCGACAAAGCAGTCGCCCTTGCCCCCGAGGATCCCAATACCTTGTCCGCGGCCGGTAAGGCCAGGGAAGAGATGGGCAAGATGACCGAAAGCATCGCCCTGCTTCGCAAAGTGGTGGCGCTGAGGCCCGATCTCGCCGCCGCGCATTTGGATCTGGCGCTCGCGCTCGCCGACAGTTACGATCTGCCCGGCGCCCTGACGGAAACCAACGAGGCAGTCCGCCTGGCTCCGCAGTCCGGTGTCGTCCATTTCTATCGCGGCCGGGTTTTGTACGACCTGGGCCGCACGACCGAAGCGCAGTCTGATTTTGAAACTGCTCGTCAAATCGTTCCGCAAATGCCCGAGCCACGCTACTATCTGGCCCTCATTGACAAGCAGCAGGGTAAGTTACCCCTTGCTGCTGGGTTGCTGGAAGAGACAGTCCAGTTACAGCCCCGCAATGGGATGGCCTGGTATTTGCTGGGGCAGTGCTACGAGCAGCAGTCAGAGACCGACAAGGCTGTAGCAGCGTGGCGACAGGCCATCGCTCTTGACTCCAACTTCAGCCAGGCACTCTTCGGCCTGGCGCGCGCCTTGCGGTCGTCCGATCGTGCCGAGTCCGACAGATTGATGGCGCGCTATGTCGAGATTCAAAAACAGCGGCGTATCCTGGACAGCGCAGGGACCCTGGCAAACGACGGAGTGGTCGCGGCCTCCGCTCACGACTGGCCCGAAGCCACTCGCCAGTTGAAAGCTGCCATCGCAGAGTGCGGGGAGTGTGCGGTCAAGGCCGATCTTCACAAGAAGCTGGGGCTGATCGATTGCCAGGCCGGCGATCTCAACAATGGCGAAAAAGAACTGCTGACCGCCAAAGGACTCAAACCAACGGACCCGGAAATTCAGCGCGCTCTGCAGCTCATCGCTCAAGCGAGAAATCAGCACCCGGCCTCGGGGAGGGAGAATTAGTGCGCTCCGCTCGCAAGTTTCTTGCTTTTGCCGTCGCTCTTGCATGGATTGCGCCGATGCTGATCGGATTGAAGATACTTTCCCAGATGGTCTCCGGAAATGCCACCGATCAGCCGGTGCGCCCGCTTCCACCCGGTATGAAGGCGCCCATCGTCGACTTCCGCGACATCGCGGCGCAGGCCGGTCTCACCGCTAAGATCATCTCAGGCGATCTTGATCAAACGTATATCGTCGAAAATACCGGCACCGGCGTCGCTATCTTCGACTATGACAATGATGGCCTCCCGGATATCTTTCTCGTGCAGGGCGACCGGCTGCACAATTCGGGTCCGCCTTTCACGCCGTACCTCTATCACAACCTGGGTGGCCTGCACTTCGAGGACGTCACCGCCAAAGCCGGCATCGGCCACCTCGGCTGGGGCCAGGGAGTCTGCGCAGGCGACGCGGACAACGACGGCCACGTCGATCTTTTCCTGACACAGTGGGGGCATAACGTCTTCCTGCATAATCTCGGAAACGGCACCTTTCGCGATGAGACGAAGGAGCGTGGCCTTTACCGGCCGGAGTCACGATGGAGCACAGGATGCGCGTTCATCGATTATGACCGTGATGGCTACCTCGATCTGGCGGTGGCTAACTATGTCAACTTCAAAGCACAGGACTCGCCCCCGCCGCGCACTCAAAGCGGCTGTAACTGGAAAGGCATGCCCGTTCCCTGTGGTCCACGAGGACTCAAGGGCGAGACGATGACCCTCTATCACAACGATGGACACGGACATTTCGTCGATGTCACAAAACAGGCCGGCATCGAAACCCCGCCCGAGTATTACGGATTTACTGTCCTGACCGGCGACTTCGATAATGATGGCTGGCCCGATATCTATATCACCTGCGACTCCACTCCCAGTCTCTACTTCCACAACAAACATAACGGGACATTCGAAGAGATAGGTCTGGCCAGCGGACTCGCGGTGAACGAGGATGGCCGCGAACAAGCTGGTATGGGCGCCACTACCGCCGACTACGACGGCGACGGACGGCTGGATATCTTCAAAACCAATTTCTCTAACGACACGAACACCCTGTATCGCAATCTCGGAAATAATAACTTTGATGACGTCACCAGCGCTGCCGGTCTGGCGGTGCACACCCAGTATGTGAAATGGGGCACCGCCTTTCTCGACTTCGACAACGACGGATGGCCGGACCTGTTCATCGTCGACGGTCACGTCTACCCGTTTGTCGAGAAGTACAACCTGGGAGAAGAATTCAAACAGCCCCGCCAGTTGTTCTGGAATCGCGGCGACGGCCAGTTCTTCGATATGTCCTCCACCGGTGGTCCCGGTATTACAGCAAAGCATGCGTCTCGTGGCATCGCCGTGGGTGATCTCGATAACGACGGTTCCGAGGAGATTGTTACTGTCAATCTCTTCGAGCCACCTTCATTGCTGAAGAACTTCGGGCCCCGGGGCAACGCGCTGCTCGTTCGCGCCGTTACCGCCTCGGGTCGCGACGCCATTGGTGCGCGGTTGACGCTGGCAGTTGGAGGGCGAAAAGAGATCGACGAAGTCCGCAGCGGCGGATACCACATCTCCCAGGGAGACTTCCGCGTTCACTTCGGCATGGGCCACGCCACAAAAGCGGATCTGACGATTCGCTGGCCTGACGGCCCTGTAAGCAACGTTGAAACTATTCCACGTGTGGATGCCAATCAGTGGATTGTGGTCCGCGAAGGGCGCGGCATCGTCGAACGCCATCCCTTCACGCACGACAGTCCGTAGTCACAGTTCAACTTGCTAACCGACTGCTTCCATTCCACAGATTTGCTGACAAGGTTCAGGTCACAAAAAGCGAGGATTCACAATGAAGGTATCGAGAAGAGAGTTTGCCAGAGTTTGTACACTCACCGCTACCGGACGTGCCCTTGTGGGTGCGCTGCCGGGCCTGGCTCAGGTGCAGGGAGAACACATTAACACTTCCACCGTGCATCCTGTGCCTGCCATCCAAGACATTGAAACGCACGACCAGAAAGACTCCCGCATGCAGTGGTTCCGCGAAGCGCGCTTCGGCATGTTCATCCACTGGGGTCTGTACTCCATCCTCGCCGGGCGTTGGAATGGCAAAGAGGTCCCGGGAATCGGCGAGTGGATCATGAACCGCGCCTCTATCCCGGTGGCGGACTACAAGGCCCTCGCTGCCCGCTTCAACCCCACGCAGTTCAGTGCTGCCGGAATCGTCGGCCTGGCAAAATCCGCCGGAATGAAATACATCGTCATCACGTCGAAACACCACGACGGCTTTGCGATGTTCGATTCGAAGGCGAACCCTTTCAATATCGTCCAGGCGACTCCCTTCAAACGCGATCCCCTGAAGGAACTTGCAGCCGAGTGCCGCAGGCAAGGGCTCAAGCTGGGTTTCTACTACTCGCAGGATCAGGACTGGACCGCTCCAGGCGGAGCAGCCTACAAAACAGGCGATCACCAGCCGCCTACTTTTCATTGGGACCCCGCCCAGAATGGCAGCTTTGCCACCTACCTTGAAACCAAGGCGATCCCTCAGATCCGTGAGTTGCTGACGAACTACGGTGAGTTTCCCGCCATCGTGTGGTTTGATACGCCTACAAAAGACATGACTCCGGAGTTGGCCGGCAAGATCGTCACCGTCCTGAATCAGCATCCAAAGCTGATCTGGAACAATCGCCTCGGCGGCGGCTATCAGGGAGATACCGAAACTCCCGAACAATACATTCCGGCTCGCGGTTATCCCGGTCGTGACTGGGAGTCGTGCATGACCATGAACGATACCTGGGGATACAAAGTCGACGACACCAACTTCAAAAGCACAGAAACGTTGCTCCGGAATCTCATCGATATTGCCAGCAAGGGAGGGAACTATCTTCTGAATATTGGCCCGATGGCCACTGGTGAGGTCCCGCAACCGGAAGTGAGTCGGCTCCAGGAGATGGGTAAGTGGCTGGCGATAAATGGAGAGGCGATTTACGCAACGCAGCCCACGCTCTTCGGCGATGAAGCCGGTTCGTTCTCTACAACCGAAAAGGATGAAGATGGGAAACCAAAATTCATTCCCACCTGGAAGTGGCGGTCGACCACGAAAGCAAACAGGGTATATATCCACCTCTTCGAGTGGCCTGGAACCACTTTCCACCTCACAAAAGTGCCACGTCAGGTCACTGGAGCTTATCTCCTTGCCGATTCGTCCCATAACCCGCTGAAGGTCACCCGAACTGCGGACGGCGTCGAAGTGGCTCTTCCCGCCGAGGCACCCGATCCAATTGCGAGCGTGCTGGTATTGAAGACAGCGTAAAGGGCACTGTCAGACGATTCCGGAGCCGTCTGGATGCTTCAGCTCGATTCCAGGATCATGTTAGCGAATTGAATCGTGTCTCCAGTGCGGATGAGTCCGATCACCTGGGGTACGCGCTTCTTGAACTCAGCGTGAGGTTCAAACTGAACCTCGAGTCCCGACATGGCCTCAGCGAATTCACTTACAACCGCGGCAGGATTATGCGGCCGGAACTCTTCCGCCATGACAATGCGCCCAATCGTGAAGTTCAGACGTATCGCTCGCAGCACGTCCAGAACGCGGGGAATGTCGTCAACAAGGGAAAGGTCCACCGTCTCGATCGTGGGCCAGTAAGGAAATCCACGATCGGTGATCAGGAGCGTGTTGGTATGGCGGACACGACTGAGCAGGGAATTCATTTGCGGATTCAGGATTCCGGTGCGGACCATACTTATGCCTCTCTTGCCCTCAATGCAGCAGGGTCTGAGTTGACCAGCCGCATGTCAACAAAGGAATAGAACGCGATGAACACATAGGCGAGAGCCGGGACGACGTAAGCGGCCGCCAGGCCTCCATAGTGAATCGAAAGCAGACCCATGATCGGCGTCAGCACCGCGCCGCCAATGATTGCCATCACGATCAGCGAGCCCCCCAGCTTAGCCGTCTCACCGAGTCCACGAATCCCCTGGGCGAAGATCGTCGGGAACATCAGCGACATGAAGAAGCTCGTCAGCAGCAGGGCGATCATTCCCGTCCAGCCCGGAAACAAGACCCCAATCGCGGCCAGCAATGTATTGATCACCGCATAAATCGCCATGAGCCGGCTGGGCTGCACAAAACGCATCAGCCAGGCGGAAAAGAAACGGCCCGCGCCGAATAGTACGAGGCTTCCTGTCAGGAAAAAGCCCGCAGACTTCTCCGGTTCTCCGGTGTAGGCCTGAATGTACGGGATCAGATAACTCCAGGTTCCTACCTGCGCGCCGACATAGGCAAACTGCGCCACAACCGCCATGACGAAATGCGGCTGACGTAATAGGTCTGCGGTGCGATGCGAACCAGGGGCGCGGTCCTCTTCCGCTGCCAGTGAGGCGGGGAAACGGACGGAGGCGATCACCACCATCATCGTCAACGTGACCGCGGCCAGCACCAGGTAAGGTGCGATGACGCGCAGCGTTTCAGAATGAAGATAGGCCTGATAAGCATGGCGAGCCTGCAATGCCGCCACCTGGTCCGGCTTCAGTTCCACGCCGGAAAAAATGAAGATCGTTCCGATCAGGACGCCTGTGATCGACCCCAGCGGGTTGAAGGCCTGCGCCAGGTTCAGGCGGCGCGCGGCAGTACGGGGATCGCCTAACTGCGCGATGAATGGGTTAGACGCAGTTTCGAGAAAAGACAACCCGCTCGCAATAACGAACAGCGCAACCAGGAAGAAAGAATAGCGGCCGACCTCTGCCGCGGGCCAGAAAAGCACCGAACCCAGACTGAAAAGAAACAGTCCGATAACAAATCCCGACTTATAGCCGAGCCGTCGCATCACCAATGCCGCTGGCATAGCGAGAACGAAGTAGCCCAGGTAAAAAGCCGACTGCACCAGGCCCGCCTGAAACCTCGTGATCACGAATGACTTCATGAATTGCCGGATCAGGACATCATTCAGATTGTTGGGAATGGCCCAGAGAAAGAACAGTGTTGTGATCAGGGCAAAAACCACCTTGTATTCCCGGGGCACCAGCGGAACATCGCCGTCTGTCCGGTGCGCGGAGTTGTCGAGGGGCATGGAGGAGTGGGTCATCAGATCGCCTGGGATGGCATCTCCTGATCGAGCGTGATCATGATCTTGGTAAAGCGGGCTGGTTCGTCGTTCCAGGCGCGCAACAGTTCCGGAGCCTGGTCCAGTGGAGCCATCGTACTAATCGCCGCATCGACGGGAAAGCGATGTTGCTCCAGCATCTGAATCACCTGACGAAAATCTTCCGGCAACGCATTGCGTGCGCCCAGTATATTCAGTTCCTTCTGCACAAAGAGTTTCGTCTCGTAAGTCACGGGCTCTTTCGCATATCCGATATAGACAACCCGTCCGGCGAAGGCAACCAACTCGACCGCGGCGCGAAAAGTCTCCGCAAGGCCTACGGCTTCGATTACCACGTCGGGTCCGTCTCCGCCGGTTAGTTCCGCCAAAGCCTCCTTCGCATCCTGCCTCTTTGTGTGGATCACATGCGCCGCCCCTGCCTTGCGTGCAGTTTCCAGCTTGGTATCATCCACGTCCATGGCTACCGTCGTCGCACCGCGGAAGGCCGATGCTGCCACGGCGCCAAGCCCCACACCCCCGCATCCGAAAATCGCTACCACATCCTCGGGCGTCACTTCGGCCCGCGCAACCGCGTGGCATCCCACGGTTAAAGGCTCGACAAGGCACAGCTCCTTGAGAGTCAGATCGGCTACGAACAGTTTTTCCATCGGAACCGCGAGATACTCCCCCATGGCGCCATCGCGCTGCACGCCCAGCGTCTGATTGTCCCTGCACGCATTCGGACGCCCGTTGCGGCACGCCGTACACCGCCCGCAGTTCTTGTAAGGAGACAGCGTGACATCCATTCCAACCTGCAGATGCGCAGGGTGCTCAGGATCCAGTTCGACGATCGTCGCTGCGATTTCATGTCCCGGAATCCGCGGGAACGACACCAGAGGATTCCTTCCCCGGTACGAATTCAGATCGCTCCCGCACAGTCCCACGCGTCGCACGCGCAGCAACGCCTCTCCTGAGCCTCGTACCGGGTCAGGCACATTCTCCACCCTGACATCCCCCGGCGCATGCATCACCACGGCCTTCACAGGCGAGCTCCTTTACCGGATCCAGTCGTCATTGGTTTTCCTCGCGCCCCGAAGACCAGAAGCGATTGAATACCGGAGCGAACATCGCGCGTACTCTGCGTACCATCTGAGCATCCGCGGGGCCTTCGAATGCGCGGAGACTCCGGCGGACCTGCTCGCGCGTTGCCATCCCGACCAGCGTCGTGGCCACTCTCGGATAATCAAAACAGAAGCGGAGAGCCAGATCGGCGATATCGTATCCGCGATCATGGCAAAACTCAGCAGCGCATCGGGCTGCCTCACGCATCTCACTCGGCGCCGGATGCCAGTCCGGCGCGCCCGCTTCGGTCAGCATTCCCATGTACAGAGGCGAAGCATTGATCAGGCCGATCCCTCGATTCTCTGCCAGGGGTGCCAGAATAACATCCATATCGTCTGCGAGCAGGTTGTAATGGCAGTAGCTCAGAATCGCGTCCACAGGAGTCCCTCTGGCGATGCGGATGAGAGCCCGCAGAGGAAATCCTGTAACTCCGATATACCGGGTCTTCCCCATCTGCTGCAGCCGGCGCATCGCCGGAATTGTCTCTTCCACGACCTGCCTCAGATCGGCAAATTCGACATCGTGAGCCAACAACAAGTCGACGTAGTCGGTGCGCAGGCGGCGCAGAGACTCATCCATGCTGGCAAATACACGATGGGCCGAAAAATCGAACTCGTTCGCGCCGTAGCGTCCACACTTGGTGGCAAGAATGACCTTGCTTCTCCGCCCTTCGAGGGCCGCCCCGAGCCGCTCTTCCGCCAGAGTCTCGCCGTAATAGGGAGATACATCGAAGAAGTTGATTCCCTCGTCGATCGCCAGATGCACAGCGCTTTTTGCTTCTTCGGCACCCGTATGTCCATAAACGCCGCCCAGCGGAGCAGCACCAAACGCCACCACCGAGACTTCGAGATCCGTTCTGCCCAGCGCACGATACTGCATCTGACTGGCACGTTTCGAAGCCCGGACCGTTGTCGACGATCGCAGCACCCTTCCTCCCGGACTACCCAATCGTTACTTTGAGGGCGGCGGCATAATCGACTGCCGGCCGGTACTGCCTCGGCAGTTCAACACGCAGACCCTCGCCGGTCTGCTTCCAGTTGACGCGTTCGCTGGTTCCGATCAGCTCGACCTGCGCTATCTTTCCCGGCTGCGTTGAAGCGGAAAGGCCGAGAGACTGCACGACGATCGGCTCTGCCGGCCATCCCAGAACAATCGCATACACGACGTTGTTGGCTTTGTTGCGGGTGAAGCGAATGTCTTTCCCGCCCAGCTTGCTGATGCTGTTGCCCTGGAATGAGCCGGCCTTCACGCTGTTGGGCCCTTCGCCGTAGACCTTCCATGGCCGCGTTTCGTAAATGGCCTCGCCGTTGACCTGCATCCACGCTGTTATACCGTCGAGGACTGCGATCTCCTTGCTGTCGATGGTGCCATCCGGTTTGCCCGGAATATTCAGGATGAACGTCCCGTTCTTGCTGACGGTGTCAATCATCCAGTGAATCGCATCCCGCGGAGGCAAATAGCCCCCGAAATCGCCGGGCTTCTGTACAACTCCCGGTTGTAATGCCAGTCACCGATGCAGGTTTCCGACTGCCATGGAAATTTCTGGATGTCGCTGGTCAACCCGCGCTCGAAGTCTGCAACCACTGATTTGACCAGGTGCTCGGGGACTTCCTTAATATGAGCACCGCTTCCATCCTGCCGCTGTTCGTTCGCAGGCTGTGGTTGTAAAAGTAAGCGCCAATGTTCATGCCGCCCCAGCCGAGCGGCAGCAGCGAATTGTCGAAATACAGCAGATCGGGGTTGTGCTGATCGATGAGGTCGCGCGTGCGATCGTAAAAGTTTTTGACGTAGGAGATATCCGGCAGCGCGTCGAAGGGATGCTTGACGCCGTAGAGTCGCTGCGGGTCGAAACCCTGCCACCACTCGTCCATGCCTTCGCCCGCAGTGAGATCGCCGTCGTACGGAACGCCCGCCAGCGGACCGGCTGTGTCGGCGCCGTGAGACGGCTGAAACCACCACCAGTTGCGTGCCTGGTGCACAGTCACGCCGAAGCGCAGTCCCTGCCGCCGCGCCGCAGCAGCCCAGTTGCCGACCACATCCCGATGCGGACCGAGTGCCCCGGCATTCCACGGCTGGTGCTTTGAGTCCCAGGCATCGAATCCGTCGTGGTGATTCGCCAGCGAGATAAAGATTCTTGCGCCCGCCTTCTTGTATCTCGCGATCAGCTCATCCGGATCCCAGTTCAGCAGAGTCCACTGCGCGCACAGATCCTTGTATCCAAACTGCGAAGGCGGCCCGTAGTGCTCCAGCTGATATTTGTACTGGCGCTGGTCCTGCAGATACATATTGCGTGCATACCAATCGCCCGCTTCCGGTACACATTGAGGGCTCCAGTGAGCCCAGATCCCAAACTTCGCGTCCTGGTACCATTCCGGAGCGTCGTACTGCAGCAGCGAATCCCACGTTGGCTTGAAGGGGCCTCGCCCGGAGAGGTCCGCGATCGGGGATTCCATCGGCACGCCGTCCCAGGATCCGCCGGGAACGGGCAGCGCCTCGGGGCTGCCCCACGCCGTAGCTTTCCAGGCCGCGTTGTCCAGCTTTGCCGGGACGATTTTCCCATTGCTCAATTTGTAGAAGGTTCGCTTATTAGGCGGCAGGGCGCAGAAGCGGGCATAGTCCTGCCCGTATTCGTTGAAGCCGGCGGGCAACTCCGAGGCGTTCTCCTGCGCTGATTGCCCGATGGCTGGAATGGCTTTCGCTGCTGCGGCGACCGCCAGAAGTCCGCAGAAATCACGTCGTTGCACGGCCTTGCTCCCTGTTCGGAAGCGCCGCAGCGCACTTCAGCGAACGAAGCGCCGATATTATCAACCGCCTCAGAGATTGTCAACGATACAGTTATCGTTTAAGCCAGCGACTGCCGCGACACAGATTCCCCAGTGCAGGCTGCGGAGACCCGCCTGAACTCCCACCAAATCCTGGATGAGATTCCCCAGTGCCAATCCGGACGAGGAGATTTTCCAACGAGATCGGCGATCAGGAATTGTTCGTGGATGGGTCTGGAACCCGGCGGCTGGAAGCGCGAACCACAAGGCGCGAGCCGATGTACTCGGTCTTTGGCTTGACTTGCGTTTTTTTACGGGCAATTCTGAGCGCCAGATCCGCTGCCCGCTTCCCGATGGTCTCGCTCCCCTGATCCACCGAAGACAGAGGCACACGAAGAAAATCCGAGTACGAGAAGTTGCCACATCCCACCACAGCCATGTCTTCGGGAATCCGCAGACCGGCCTCCGGGTAGCCCGCATAGCCACAAAGCGGAGGGATCGTTGAAGCAGAAAATGCCATCGGGCCGCGCTTCCGCCGCCAGAAGTTGCTTTGCCGCTTCATACCCGCCCTTTTCTCCCCGCTGATCTCCCGATGAACCGAGTGAAACAACGTGTCCCGGAAGTGGCTTCAGGTTGTGCGACGCCAGGGCGCGCATGTAGCCTTCATAACGCCCGATCGCTGTGCTGACGTTGGGGCCGCGGATGTGAGCGATACGCCGGCAGCGCTGTTCGTACAGGTGGGAAGTGGCCAGCATACCGACCGACGCGTCATCCACCCCGACGAAATTCGCGTTGAGACCATCAAACCGCCGGTCAATCAGAATGTAGGGCGTTTTCTGCTCCTCAATCATGCGAAAGCAATCCACCGACGATTGCGCCGAGGCGATCAGGATGACATCCACTCGCCTCGCCAGCAGTTGTTTGATCTCCTGAATCTCCAGTTCCGGGTCTTCATCGGACGATGAGATGAGAAGGCTATAGCCCTGTTTTCGCGTCTCCGTCGAGATAGCCTTGGCAATTTCCGCGAAGAACGGATGAAGCAGGTCGGGAACCACCAGC
>CAVPKU010000008.1:0-21847 GCA_963705765.1 uncultured Acidobacteriaceae bacterium
GTTCGCGATGGCAACGATCGGCAGATCATTTCGACTCCGCACCATTTCCAGAGTTTTGTCTTTCGACGAATTGTCGACGACATAGAGAATGAAATTTCGCCACGTTTGTGCGGAGAGAGAGTCAAAAAACTCGGGAAGCACAATTTCGCTGTTGTAAGTAACGGTTACGATGCCAATCCGTACTGTCTCAGAGGGTTTGGCTTCAGTCACGGAGCAGGCCCCTCGTACGCATCTCGGTGAGGGATTTTTCGTACCCATCGACGGAAGCCTCAGTCAGTTTGGTCCAGTTGAGGAACTCCCCGAGTCCGTCATCAAAGCTCCACGCCGGCTGGTAGTGGAGCAGCTTCCGTGCCAGGCTTAAATCGGCGAACCCGTGGCGAATATCCCCCTCGCGGAAGGCACCGGTAACACTAACCGCCGATCGGCCCCCAAACCAGTTGTTGATTTTCGTCGCTACTTCAAGAACGGTGGTGCGGGTTCCGGAGCCGACGTTCACGGAGTGGCAACCTTCGACAGGAGCAAGGACTGCCTCTTCCGTGGCTGCGACAACGTCGTCGATGAAAACGAAGTCCCGACTCTCCTGGCCATCTTCGAACACGCGAATGGGATTGCCCATGCGGGCGAGATTGGAAAAGATGGCCAGGATCCCGGTGTAGGGGTTAGTGAAGAGACTGACCCGGCCCGTAGACATTCTGGTAACGCAACGCGACCGTGGGTATCCCAAGCACCTCGCCAAAAAGAAGCGCCATTTGTTCCTGGGTCAGCTTGGTCAACCCGTAGAAGGAGGAAGGTTGTGCAGGTGCGCATTCCGGCGTTGGGGCGGGCGAGCACGCCTCTCCGCAGACAGGGCAGAACGGATCGAACAGTCCGGACTGCTTCTCTGCGGAAGATCGCGATTTCGGATAAACCAGCCTATGCTGGGAGCAGTGATATGCGCCTTCGCCATAGATAGCCCGGGACGATGCGATGACGAATCGGTCGATTTTGCGGCTGGCTTTGCCAATCAACTCGAACAACTGCGCTGTACCCTGCAGATTGGTCCGCGAATAGCGAGCCACCTCGTACATGGACTGGCCGGTACCGGTTTCCGCCGCCAGATGAACAACCCGGTCGGCGCCTTCCAGGGCAGCCGCTACCGCATCTGCGTCCGCCACGTCACCCACGATCATCTTCACACGATCAGCAAGAACTGACGGAAGCGTCCGTGATCCACTGTGGACCTGTGGATTGAAGTTATCCAGGAGCGAAACGGAGAGCCCTCTTGCGAGGAGAGACTGGGCGAGATGTTGCCCAATGAAACCCGCTCCCCCTGTGATCAGTACTCTCATGAAATTTGGCCTTGCGAACATTTTAGTGGACTCGCGGACCCACGCAAGAACCCATAATGGGGAGATGCCTTCAGGAATCAAAGCCCAATCCATCGGCTTGACTTGCGTATGCCTCCTTATAATAAGGGTTGTGAATCGGGGCATGTCTTCGAGTTGCGAAGGACCAAAACAATGCAAGCGGTTCTGAGAGCGTTGGCCGTCCATTTGCCAAGCGGCCGGCTGACAAATGAGCAGTTGCAGGCGGAACATCCGGACTGGAACATTGCGCAGCTTGCAGAGAAAATTGGAATTGACGAGCGCCCCGTCGCCACCGAGGCCGAGACTGCCGGCGATCTTGCATATGCAGCGGGAAATAAATTACTGGGTCAATGCGGGATAGATCGCGGTTCCATCTAATTCTCTTCTGTATTGCACACAGAGCCCCGACGTCACAATCCCTGCTAATGCATGTGTTTTGCACCGCCGACTCGGTCTTCGCGACAATTGCGCGGCAATCGACATCAACCAGGCATGCTCAGGATATGTTTATGGCCTGCATCTGGCCAGATCGCTCGTGCTTTCAGGTAGTTCACGTAACGTCTTGTTGATCACGGCAGAAACCTACAGTAAGTACATCGATCCCGGGGATCGCACGACGCGGCCGCTCTTTGGAGATGCAGCAAGCGCCTCCCTTATTTCGGCCGAAGGCCCCGGAGCAATCATCGGCAATGGCTGTCTTGGGACCGACGGAAGCGGGGCGTCGAGTCTGACAGTGGCGCGCAGTTGGGATGGGAACTCTGCCGACGGTGTCGGTAGCCCGAACCTCAGCACATTCCAACGCCAGCACGGAACTCTGCGCATGAATGGGTACGCGCTCCTGCAGTTTGCCCTGCGAAGGGTACCTGAGGTTGTGGCACAGACACTCGCCGCCAACGGCCTGGCGATGGCGGATGTGAGCTGGTTTGTTCTGCACCAAGCCAATCGCTTTATGAATGAGCACCTGCGGGAGAAGTTGGGGATAGAGGCGGGGCGAGTTCCAGAGTTCGTTCGATCGGTTGGAAATACTGTTAGCAACACGATTCCGATTGTTCTGGTGGAGTGGAAAGATCGATTTCGTCCTGGCGACAAGACCATGGTGATCGGATTCGGGGCCGGCTATTCGTGGGGGGCGTGCGTTCTGGACTGGGGACCTGTGCTTGTGGCGTGAGAGAGTCGAAACCAGCACCAGGGCAACGCACTGATGATCCCCGAACCACCCTGGTCGATGGCAGGCAGAGTTGATCAGGCTTTCGCAGGAACCTGGAGGAATTGGCCGCCTTCGCGGGGAAGAAGGCTGGCGCGGAAAAAGAAGAGAGGTTGCTCTTTATACCTTATCGGTGACCAGGATCTCGGTGACATTCCAGGGTGAAAGCCTGGCCTCTGTCCGGCGGGCGCCCGCTGCAAGGAGGCGACGTGGCATATCGCCCCTGGGAAAAAAGCGAGAGAGGGCGAAGGGCTTCATCCAGCGGGAGAAGACGTCGAGAAGTTGGGGCGGCAAGCCGTCTGCGGTGGTGCGAAGTTTGACTGCGAAGGCGCCACGGGCGGCACACCAAAGGAAGAGGGATTCGAGGGCCTGTTCGAGGAGCTCAGGGCGCGGGGGGAAGAGGTAGAAGTCGGACAGGGAAAACACCAGGGGATCGGCGGTGGAGGTGGTGAGGATGAAGTAGGCGGCGGATCCGTCGGACCAGGAGCAGGTGAGAGTAGAGCCGGTGAATCCCGGGCGATTCCAGAAGCGCCAGGCGAGGTCGGCGGGATCGCGGCGCGGTGCCATACCGGCGGTGGCGCGGGCTTCAGTCCAGAAACGTGCGAAGAAGCTTGATCCGAGCGCCTGGGCCGGAGTGTATTCGACAAAATCGACAGACGAAGTTCGCGCGGGAGGGGTAGTGGCGGCCAAGGTCCTGGAGAGGCGCTGGCCGGCCTCCCGGGAGAGTTTTCCGATGAGAGCCGCGGTGAGGCGGGGGATAAAGTGGAGGGGCTGGAGGCCGCGCTCGAGCCACAGCCAGGGGCCGAAATTCTGGTAACCGAGAGCGCCGCGCAGGCGCGCGGTGCCCGCTGCGTTGGAGTAAACGGCATCGAAGCGGCGAGCGGCCTCGGCAAGGCATTCCTGCTCGAAGCGAAGATAAAGGAAGCGATCGCGGTACTCAGGAAAAAGGAAGGAGTTCATGGTCTTGCCGCAGAGCCACTCCTCGGCGCCGCAGGTGAAACGGACGGGGCAGAGGCCATGGTGGCCAACGATCTTCCATTGGCCGGCTTCGCGGGCTTCGACGATCCAACTCGCTGCGTCGCCGCCTGGCGCGCCGTGCCAGATCCAAAGCATGTGTTCGAGGGAGCGGGGGGGGCGGCGGTAACGGGTGTGGATGAACCGGCAGAAGGCTTCGTTAAAGACGGGTTCGTCGGCGGGCTCCATGCGGCGCGTGCGAAGGTCGCTCACGCCGACAGCTTCCGGGTAAGATACTGCACCATTCCTTCAATGGTGTTGAGGCTGCCCACTTCCTCGTCGGAAGGCGTTATGCCAAATGCGTTTTCAACCGCGAGGTGGTATTGAAGAAATCGAGCGAGTCCGCACCGACTTCGGCGAAAGGAGTCCGGTCCGTGAGTTTGGCGAAGTCGACGCCGGTATCGATGCCGGGAATGAAGCGACGCAATTAGTCAGGCGACGGGGCTACGGTACTCGGCGCAGCAAGATGCGGAGCAGGCGGGGGTAGATCGGACATGGGACACCATCTTCGTTCTGCAGGTATCGAGGAACATGGTGAGCCAGGCGCTTCACGCAGCCCGCGATCACCCTGCGTTGATAGCTGATCGGTGTGTGGCTTTTTACTCTATCATTGGTGATATGGATTTGCATGTTACTTTCGTTTCCAGGCGCAGGCCAATGGTCCTTTCACGCTGGATTTGCCCTTTAAGGGGGCTCGTAACTATCTTCATTCGACGAATATCTTTTCTGCTTTGGAGAAGATAGGCAGCGAAAATTTCGATGATGAAACCTTCCTGCGGTCTCTGACTCTGCGCAGGCAGATAACGCATGCAATTCTTGTCGTATTCGAGCGGCCGCCTGGTGCGGCGGGATCGTTTGTAATCCAGACGCGAGCAGAACAGGTTATGGGGTGGCTGGTGGAGTCCGATTGCCGGTCTCGCGCAGGGTGCCCTTCGATTCGTCTCCACTCAAGGCAATTGCGGTGGTGGGCGATGGGACGGTTCTGTTGGATCGTCCCGTGGCGGGGCATACGTTGATCGACGTGGTCGTCGGACTGATGAAGAAGCTCACAGAACAATTGCCAGCTGCTGGAGGTTCGGGGCAGTGGTGGCTGTGCCAACTCGACCTGGAGGGGCCACTGCAGGAAGTTTATCCAATCGAGGTGCGTATCCGGCGGGTTGTGGGAGATCAATGCCTTCTGGTGGACCTGATGCAGGGCGGGCAGCGCATTGGGTCAATCCGCTCCATCTGGGCTTACGGAGTTCGCGAGGATTCGGCAAGTCAGACGGGCTGACAACGGCTGGGCTCCATCGGCATTTGGTACGGGGCGGCGTCTATAATGTTAGAAAGTCTTCTCCGTGATCGCAGTGCGGTTATGCATTCACTTCAGATGAATCGGTGTGCATGAGAATTTGTCCTGATCTATTTTGGGGTTGAGACGCGACCAATGACCGGGATTCTCACAAGATGAATGATGTGCAAGGTGGCGAGGGAGCCGTGAGCCAACCGCCGCGGATCGCGTATGACGCTCGGCTGGGTCTGGGAAACTACCGTGGAATGGGGCGCTTTCTTCGCCAGCTGATCGCCGGCCGGGAGCAGGATTTTCTCGGATTTTGTGCGACGGGAGAACAGGACGCGTCGCTAAATCTGATTGCGTCAGGGCATAGGGTCTATCCTCTGTGGGAACAAATTTCAATTCCCAGGCTGGTGCGGGATTACAGGATCGATACGTTTATCGCTCCTTTTAATACGGCCCCTCTTCGCTTACCACCCGCGGTCAAGCTGGCGGTTGTGGTTTACGATCTGATTTTTATGGACAAGCTGCCACTGTCCCATTCCCTTTATCAGAATGCGGGTTGTCTGTATCGTCGGTTCGTGGTTCCCGGGCGATCCAACGAGCGTCCGTGGTGATCACCGTGTCCGAGTACACAGCTGCCCAATTGAAGTCGCGATTGATGCTGGACGCCAGCCGAGTCCGCGTCATTCCTGTCAGCCTCGGGGACGAATGGTTCTCAGAGCGATTCGCTTCGTCGACCGATGATCGTTACGTGTTTGCTGTAGCCGGAGAGGCTCCAAGTAAGAACCTGAGCAGGGCGATCGGTGCCTTTGCGCAATGCCGCAGGCTCAGCGGGATCAATCTTCGTATGAAAGTGGCTGGCGTAAAGCCGAAGTATCATCCAAAGTTTCGAGAAATGGCTCGCATGCTGGGAGTGGCGGAATGCGTGGAATTCCTCTCTTATATTCCGGAGTCGCAACTGCGTGTATTTTATCAAAACGCGGAAGTTTTCATGATGCCGTCTTTATCAGAGGGATTCGGAATTCCGGTTTTGGAGGCTATGGCCGCGGGGCTACCCGTTGTCGTCAGTTCAGCCTCGTCTCTGCCAGAGGTCGCCGGCGATGCTGCGAAGTATTTTGATCCATTATCGGTGGATGATATGGCGTCTGCGCTGTTGGAAGTCGTCAGTAACGCCGGGCTGAGAAAAGAACTGTCGGCACGCAGTGTTTTGCAGGCGAGGAAGTTCCATCGAGATGCCATTGATCGAAAGATTGTGGATCTCTGGTCGGAACTCACTGAGGGCAAGCAATCGGGTGGTCCAGGTACAAGCCGAAAGGAATTCTGTTCTGTCTAAGAAACGCCTGCTGATCCTGTCCTCGCGGTTCCCGTATCCGCCTCTGAGCGGGGGGAAGCTCATGCTCATGAATTTCGCTCGTGCACTGGGAGAATACGATCTCACCCTCCTTTCGCTGTGCGGCAGCCGCGAAGAGATGCAGCTGGAGCCGGAAGATGCAACCTTTGCGGAAGTGCATAAGATGTACCTTCCCAAGGCAATATCTTACTTTAACGTGTTACGCGCTCTTCCGGGTAACTCACCTTTGCAACTTGCGTACTACCAGTCGAAAGCGTTTCGGCAAAAGCTGGAAGAACTGCTTCCAAGGCATGACGCAGTGATTGCACATCTTATCAGGACGGGACAGTACATCGATGACTCGAGCTGCAGAAAACCCTCGGTGCTGTTGATGTCGGATGCTATTTCACTCGCCTATCATCGAATGACTCAGCTTTCCGGAGCCCCTCCGCTATGGCATTTTCTCTATCGCGCCGAATATAAGAGACTGCTATCTTACGAGCGATCCGTTCCTGAGAACTTTAATCAGACGTGGTTGCATTCCGAGATTGATCGCAGCTTTCTTGGTTTGACTTCCAAATCCGTGAAAATCCTGCCGGTAGGTATCGACTTGCAGGAGTTTCCGTTTAACCCGGCAGTTTCCGGTGATGTGATCGCTTTCATCGGAAACATGTCATTCAGCCTGAATATCGACGCATGCAGGCACTTTGTGAAGGAGATATTTCCAGAACTGCGCCGTCGGGCCGGACTTCGATTCAGGGTGATCGGCGCGTGTCCGGACACCGTTCGCCGCGAGTTTGAAAAGATCCCGTCGGTGGAAGTAACGGGGAGGGTGCACCGCATCGCTGACGCTTTAGACGGCACGTTCTGCGGGATTTGTCCCGTTCGGGGTGGGTCTGGAATTCAGACCAAGATTCTCAACTACCTTGCCCTCGGACTCCCCTGCGTGACATCGCAGGTTGGGCTCGAGGGGCTTAGTGCTATTGATGGGCGTGATTTGCTGGTGTACGACGAACCGGGGAGCGCAGTGGAGATGATCCTCAGACTTCATGGGGACCCGAGGCAGAGGGAAGAGATTGCATCCAATGGACGAAAGCTCGTCGAGACCGCTTACGATTACCTTGTCATCAATCAATCGGTTCGCGAGTGTGTCGAGGAACTTCTCGCGCACGATTCGAGCCAGAACGCTAATTCGACGGCCAGCGAACCGTAGTGCGGTTCTTCACAACTCGATCCATTGATTACTGCAGCAGATGGTAGCGATACCGGCAGGCTTGCCTGGAGTACCGTGGGTTCAATCAAGCTTCTGCCTGGCGACTCTCGCCTGCTGTAGAATTCGTGTGTGGAGCCTCACCAGTCAGGGACCGAGCCGTTGGCCGGCCAGAGTCGGGTCGTCATACTTGGTGGTTCCGGATTTATCGGTACCCGAGTGACGCAGCTCCTTCGCGGTCAGAGCCGCACCGTGGGCATCGGTGACATCTCCAAAAGCGCTGCATTTCCGGAACTGTGGACAGAATGCGATGTGCAGCTGGCGGAGTCACTCGGCGAAGTTCTGCACGGATCAGATGCAGTCATCAATCTCGCAGCCGTTCATCGCGATGATGTCCGGCCCCTTTCCCGGTATTACGAAACGAACGTCAATGGCGCCGAACAGGTGTGCGCGGCAGCACGACGCGCGAGCGTGCAGAAGATTATTTTTACCAGCAGCGTTGCCGTCTACGGTTTTCAGCCCCATGCTGTCGATGAAGGGGGACCCTTCGCTCCTTTTAACGCCTATGGAGAGACGAAGCTGAAGGCAGAGCAGGTGTACAGCGAGTGGGCGCAAGAACAGCCAGGAAGAACGCTGGTCATCGTGAGGCCCACAGTTGTGTTCGGGGAGGGTAACAGAGGCAATGTCTACAACCTGATTCATCAGATCGCGACCGGAAGATTCCTGATGGTTGGATCCGGCAATAATGTCAAATCCATTGCTTATGTCGGAAACGTCGCGGCGTTTCTTGTTCATACGCTGTCATTAGGCACCGGCACGCATATTTTTAATTATGTGGATGGTCCCGATATGCGTACGAGCGATCTCGTGGAATACGCCAGGAGTTGCCTGGGAAAGACCGGCAGAGTTAAGCATATTCCGAAGAGTATTGCGATGGCGGGCGGACGCATGTGCGATCTGACGGCGCGACTAACTGGACGCACTTTTCCAGTCAGCGCGGTCCGGGTACAGAAGTTCTGCGAAACGACTCGATTCCGCGCGGACCGAATGCGCGAATCCGGATTCGAACCGCCTTATTCTCTTAAAGACGGCCTCGCGCGGACGATTCGATTTGAGTTTGCAGAAAAGTCGTCCTCCGATCAAATGCAAGATCGACTTAGGCGAACAATAACCGATTAATCAGGTTGTTTGTTTAAAGCGCACAGCAATAGAGAAAGCAATTAGGCTAAAGGATTAAGATGCCACGGAGAGCCTTAATTACTGGAATTACTGGCCAGGATGGATCTTACCTGGCGGAATTTCTGCTGGAGAAGGGGTACCGAGTCAGTGGTCTTGTCCGCAGGAGCAGTTCGCTGAATCTCGACCGCCTTTCCAGCGTCGTCGACAAAATCGAACTGATTTCGGGCGATCTGCTGGATCAAAACTCACTCGTAGCTGCGATCGAACAGAGCGAACCGGATGAGGTTTATAACCTTGCGGCGCAGTCTTTTGTTGCCACGTCGTGGCGTCAGGCAGATCTCACCGGTGAATTCACCGCGTTGGGTGTTTCCCGGCTGCTTGAGGCGAGCCGCATTATCAATCCAAAAACCCGCTTTTACCAGGCCTCATCGAGCGAGATGTTCGGTGCAACCAATCCGCCACAAAATGAGTCATCCCCGTTCCATCCGCGCAGTCCCTATGCAGTCGCCAAAGTTTTTGGCCACTACATGACCCAGAATTACCGCGAAAGCTATGGCATGTTTGCCTGTTCGGGGATTCTGTTCAACCATGAATCGCCACGGCGTGGACTGGAATTCGTGACCCGCAAGGTAACGAATGCTGTAGCTCGGATCAAACTCGGTCTGCAGACGGAGCTTCCCATGGGGAATCTCAACGCACAGCGGGACTGGGGTTTTGCGGGTGATTATGTGTCGGCCATGTGGCACATGCTGCAGGCAGAGAGTCCGCGGGACTATGTCGTAGCTACGGGCGTCAGTCACTCGGTGGAATATCTGCTTGAGGTCGCATTTGCAAATCAGAATCTCGACTATAAGGATTATGTTCGAGTCGATCCCACTCTCATTCGCCCGGCCGAAGTCGACTATCTGTGCGGCGACGCTTCCAAAGCCCGGCAAGCCTTTGGCTGGGAGCCGAGAACCACTTTCGAGCAGATGATTGCCATGATGGTCGATGCCGATCTGGAACGGAATCGCCAAAACCCAAAGCTAGTGCATTTTTCCGCGGGGATGTAAAGTTGCCACGCGCTCTGATTACGGGAATCTCCGGCTTCGTCGGCCCCTATCTGGCGGCACATCTGCACAGCCTCGACATTGAATGTGTGGGATTATCACGGACAGCGACAGATCCGAAGCACCCTGTCTCGCTGGCCGGAATCCGGATTCACGACATCGACCTCCGGGATCGAGCGACTTTGCGACAGGCTCTGGAAGCGGAGCAACCGGATCTGGTCTTTCACCTGGCGGCCATCAGCCATGTGCCCACCAGCAGGGCCAATCCGGAAGTGGTGTTCGATGTGAACGTGACAGGTACGTTCAATCTGCTGGAGGGTCTGCGGCAGATTGGAAGCCGGTCGAGGATCGTACTGGTAAGCACCGGTAATCTGTATGGTGAGATCGACTCTGGTAACGAGGGCTTCAGAGAGGACGATCCGCTCCAGCCGATGTCTCCCTACGCCACGAGTAAACTCATCGGCGAGCAGATCGCACGTTCCTACGTCGAAGACTTCGGCCTGGCGGTCGTGATCGCCAGGCCGTTCAATCATACGGGTCCCGGCCAGCCACCGAGTTTTGCGTGTCCGGAGTTCGCGCGGTGCATCGCCACGGCGCTGGTCGCGGGTGAGTCAACCGTCCAGCTGAAAACGGGAAGGCTGGAACCCTTACGGGACGTCAGCGACGTCCGAGATGTCGTTCGGGCCTATGCTCTTCTTGCGGATCGGGGAGTATCCGGCGAGGTATACAACGTTTGCTCGGGCTCGATGGTCAGCATGCATGAGGTTATCGAAACCCTCGCAGATCTCGCTCAGGTGCAGGTGACCACACAACTCGATCCACTTCGAATGAGAGCTCGTGAAATCATGCGTTCAGGAGGCAACTGCTCGAAGATCCACCGGGAATTGCGATGGTCGCCCGAAATTCCGTTCAGGGATACGCTGCAGACGCTGCTGGATTACTGGGTTGATCAGTCGCGGAATCGCGGCCAGCAGGCCTGAACCTGCTTATCATTGGGATGGCGAGGGGCCAGCAAGGAGAGATTGGCCGCTGCCATACGCGAAGCGATGATGATGAAGCGTATTCGGTTCAAGTCAAACCGATAGCGAGGATTGCTGGAGGCAAACGGCTCTTTCAACCCAATCGCAGAGCATGTGTCCGCAGAGGATGTGCGCTTCCTGGATCCGGGGAGTCGCAAGGGAGGGGACACAAAGGACTGCGTCGGCGACCTCAGCCATGGCACCGCCGTTCTGGCCGGTGAAGCCGACGGTATAGATTCCCATTTCGCGGGCGGTTCTCATGGCATTCACCACGTTTTTGCTGCTTCCGGATGTTGACAGACCTACCAGCATGTCTCCGTCTACACCAATTGCTTCGACCTGGCGGCGGAAGACATGATCGTACCCGTAGTCGTTCCCGATCGCAGTCAGAATCGAGGTATTGGTGGTCAGGGCCATAGAGGGCAGGGCACGGCGCTCCTGCAGGAATCGTCCAACAAGCTCTGCCGCAAGGTGCTGAGAATCTGCAGCACTGCCACCATTGCCGCACCAAAGAATCTTTCCGCCGTTCAGGAGGATGCGGCTCATCTCCGCAGCGATGCGCCGGAGGATCGGGACCTGATGGTTGAGCGTCGCAATCGCCTTCAGATGTTCTTCGATAGCCTGTTCGAAAATGCCGGAGTCGTCAATCATCCGATCCTCTGTTGCGGGCAGCACCGCTTTGCAGCTTTGATTGTAATATCACTGTCGCAAATGGATGATCGAACCTGTCAAAGAGGTGCGATTGGGGCCGTGGGTGGATCGATGCACGCTCAACGAGTTTCCCCTGGCCCCGCGACCACGGCCACGCGGTTTCGTTCGAAAAACGAGGTTCTGGTTCCCGGGATTGACGGTTTAAGGGCGGCTGCGCTCCGGCACTCCAGGTACTTTTTCTGAAATCGGCGTTCCAGAGGATCGCGAATCGAGCGCAAACGGAGCCGGCCAATCTCTCCTGGGGGCAGCGGCGGCTGAAATGACACCTTCTGAATCGTCGTTATGGTGACTATGATAATGGGAATGAGAGTTGTCTTCCTGGAAAACTGACCCTCGGATCGGAAGGACATGTCGAGATCACTGCACGCATCTCCGGCTTTCGATGTTCCGATCGCGGAGCATCCACTGGCGACCGAGATCCGTCACAGCGTGCGCACTCAGGCGCACATTTTTTGCGGTTACATTATCTGTAACTGGGTGGAACGGAGCACGAATAGGCGCGGGATTGCGGAGAAGGAAGTCGCGCAGCAATGATTCGCAATCTGCACCGAATCATTCAGCTGGTCGAGGGAGAGTGGCGTAAGGCGAGAGTGCTGGTGGTTGGAGACCTGATGCTCGATCGCTACATCTGGGGAGACGTGGAGCGAATCTCCCCGGAAGCGCCGGTGCCAGTGGTTCGATCGGTGCGGCGGAGCGAACATCCAGGTGGCGCAGGCAACGTCGCTCTGAACGTCGCGGGATTGGGCGCGAAGGTGACGCTGCTCAGTTTTTGCGGAGAAGATGCCGACGGATATGCAGTGGAGCAGGCTCTTCGGGATGCCGGAGTTGAACCAGATCTGGTGAAGACTGCCAGTCATCCGACGACAACAAAGATGCGGATTCTGGCGGGGCGACAACAGATGCTGCGTCTCGACACGGAACGAACCGAAGGGTACCCGCCCGAAGCTTACGAGTCACTTCTGGCAAAAGTCGATGCTTTGGCTGGAAACGCAGGTGCGGTCGTCCTGTCCGATTATGCAAAGGGAGCGTTGACCGAAGAGGTTTGTCAACGCACAATTCAAGCAGCCCGGCGCGCGGGTGTGCCGGTGCTGGTGGATCCCAAGCAACGCGATTTCTGGCGCTATCGCGGAGCCACGACGATTTGCCCCAACCTCGCGGAGCTTTCGGTGGCAACGGGAGTTCCGGCCGCAAATCTGGAAGGCTTGCTGGTCGCCGGACAGAAGATGGTCGAGGATCTGGATCTGGAGTCCGTGACGGCCACGATGAGCGAGAAAGGGATTGCCGTTCTGCGGCGGGATCGGAGGTACATCGCTCCGTCGGTGGCGCAGCAGGTGTTCGATGTTTCCGGAGCGGGCGATACTGTGATCGCGACCCTGGCTTTGTCCCTGGCCAGTCAATTGGAAATGGAAGCGGCGGTGGAGCTGGCGAATGTGGCTGCAGGAATCGTTGTCAGCAAAGTGGGGACTGTGCCGGTGAACCGGGACGAACTTCTTGTGAGCCTGATGCCGCAGATCGAACTGCAGGCACAAGAGAAAGTGCTTTCGCTGGATGCACTCCGCGGTCGGGTTTCAGCATGGCGATCTTCGGGACAACGGATTGTCTTCACAAATGGATGCTTCGATCTGTTGCACATCGGCCATATCACGCTGCTGGAAGAAGCGCGTCACGAGGGAGATCGACTGGTCGTTGCCATCAACAGCGATGCCTCGGTGCGAAGGCTGAAAGGGGAGACGCGACCGATCGTTGGGGAACGGGAGCGCGGGCGCATCCTGGCAGCACTGGCCGCGGTGGACGCAGTTGTGACCTTCGACGATCCGACCCCTGTCCGGGTGATTGAGACATTGCGGCCCGACGTGATCGTAAAGGGTGGGGATTACAGCGAAGAAACAGTGGTGGGATCAGCAGAGGTGCGGTCGTGGGGTGGACGCGTCAAGATTGTGCCTACCGTTGAGGGTTTCAGCACGACAAAGCTGATTGCGAAGGCGATGGCGCCGGAACCCGCGCAGGATGTGGAGAGAGAATCGGACCGCGCAGGTCACTAGCAGCTCCGACCACCAGCGTGGTTCTCTTCGACGATTCACCGGTTCCAGGTCGAGACTTTGTGCGTTGTCAGGATACGATTTGAAGGGGATTCCGAGCGAGAGAAAATGGCGAGCCGCGACACAATTCTGGTAACGGGTGGAGCAGGGTTCATCGGTGCGAACTTCGTGCTCAACTGGGCGGAGTCGGCCGGCACGCCGGTGGTGAACCTTGACCTGCTGACGTATGCGGGAAATCCGGCGAGCCTCGAATGTCTTCAGAGTCGTGACGGGCATCGCCTGGTGCACGGCGATATCTGCAATGGAGAGTTGGTCGGTTCCCTTTTGCGCGAGCATCGGCCGCGAGCAGTGATTCATTTTGCAGCGGAATCACATGTGGACCGATCGATCGTCGCGCCCGACGCGTTCGTTCGGACCAATGTGCAGGGGACGTTCACGCTGCTGGAGCAGGCGAAGGCCTACTGGTCGGAGCTGGACGAAACGGATAAGAGGAGTTTTCGGTTTCTTCATGTTTCAACCGACGAGGTGTACGGGACCCTGGGTCCAGACGATCCGGCCTTTTGTGAGACGACTCCGTACGCGCCGAACAGTCCTTATGCCGCATCAAAGGCGGCCTCGGATCACTTGGTGCGGGCATATCACCATACGTTCGGATTGCCAGTGCTAACCACGAACTGCTCGAACAACTACGGGCCGCTGCAATTTCCGGAGAAGCTGATCCCGCTGATGATTCTGAACGCCCTGGAGGGCAAGCCGCTGCCTGTGTACGGTGATGGCGGCAACGTGCGCGACTGGCTCTTTGTGGGCGACCACTGCGCGGCGATTCGAACGGTGCTGGAGCGTGGCCGCGTGGGTGAGACGTACAACGTGGGCGGCAACAGCGAGCGGAAGAATCTCGATGTGGTCACGACGGTTTGCGATCTGGTGGACGAGATGCGGCCGAATCCTGCGATTGGTTCACGGCGCGAGCTGATCACGTTCGTGAAGGATCGGCCAGGACACGACCGGCGGTATGCCATCGACGCGAAAAAGATCGCGCGTGAGCTGAACTGGAGTCCGGCCGAGCCGTTTGAAAGCGGCCTGCGGCGGACGGTGCGGTGGTATCTGGACAATCCGGCGTGGGTGGAGAATGTGCGCACCGGCGCGTACCTGCACTGGATCGAGCAGAACTACGCGGAGCGGCTCGCACGATGAAAGGGATTATTCTCGCCGGCGGATCGGGGACGCGGCTGTATCCGGTGACGCACGTCGTCTCGAAGCAGCTGCTGCCGGTGTATGACAAGCCGATGATTTACTACCCGCTGAGCACACTCATGCTGGCGGGCATCCGTGACATTCTGGTGATCTCGACGCCGCAGGACACGTCGCGCTTTGCTGAGCTGCTGGGCGATGGGCAGCGGTGGGGAATTCGTATCAGCTACGCTGTGCAACCGAACCCCGACGGCTTGGCACAGGCATTTCTGATCGGTAAAGACTTCATTGGAGATGATGCGAGTGCGTTGGTACTGGGCGACAACATCTTCTACGGGCAGTCGTTTTCGAAGCAACTACAGAGTGCGGCGGCGCTGAAAAGCGGAGCGACGGTGTTTGCTTATCCGGTGCAGGATCCGGAGAGGTATGGGGTGGTTGAGTTCGACAAAAGCGGGCGAGCGGTGAGCCTCGAAGAGAAGCCGCAGAAGCCTAAATCCCGCTATGCGGTGACGGGGCTCTATTTCTACGACAATCAGGTGGTGGAGATTGCATCGTCGCTGAAACCATCGGCGCGCGGCGAACTGGAAATCACGGATCTCAACCGGAAATATCTCGAAGCAGGCAAGCTGAACGTGCAGATCATGAGCCGCGGGATGGCGTGGCTCGATACGGGAACTCATGATTCCTTGTTCGAGGCGGGGTTATTCATCCAGACAGTGGAGCGGCGGCAGGGACTGAAGATCGCTTGTCCGGAAGAGATTGCATATCGTCTGGGATACATCACGGCGGCCCAACTTGAGGCGCTGACGGTACCGATTCGCAAGAGCGGCTATGGAGAATATTTGCTGAATTTGCTGCGCGAGCCGTACTACTCGCCCGAGGACCGAGGATGAACGTCGAGGCAACCGCCCTTCCGGAAGTGCTGATGCTGACCGCGAGGATTTTTCGCGACGATCGCGGCGCTTTTCTGGAGACCTGGAATCAGCGGACCATGGAGGAAGCGGGGCTTCCAGGCCGTTGGGTCCAGGACAACTTCTCGATCTCAAAGAAGCATGTGCTGCGGGGGATTCACTACCAGGTGATCCGGCCGCAGGGAAAACTGGTGCGCGTGGTGTATGGCGCGGTGCTGGACGTGGCGGTGGATCTGCGGCGCAGTTCGCCAACGTTTGGAAAGCACGCGGCGGTAGAACTGACGGGGGAGAGCGGCAGGATGCTGTGGATCCCGGAGGGATTCGGCCATGGGTTCATGGTTTTAAGCGACGAGGCTGGTTTCGCTTATAAGGTTACGGACTACTACTCGCCGGCCGGGGAGCGGACGATTCGATGGAACGACGCCGAGTTGGGGATTCCCTGGCCGGTCGAAGGTGCGGATCTGATCGTATCGGACAAGGACAACAAAGGCGCAGCTTTGTCTGAGGCCGAGGTCTTTCCGTGAGTGATGGACCGCGCGTGCTGGTGGTCGGCGGATCGGGACAGCTGGGACTGGAATTACAGCGGAGCTTCGCCAGAGCCAACCCGATGGTCGCGGTCGATCGCGAAGTGGTGGATCTGACGGTTCCGGAGCAGATACGAGCGATTGTTGCCGGCGTAAAGCCGGATGTGATTCTGAACTCCGCCGCGTACACGGCCGTCGATCGCGCTGAGTCGCAGCCGGAGATTGCGGCTGCGGTCAATTCGAGGGCCCCGCGAATTCTGGCGGAAGAAGCGCGGAAGATCGGGGCCCTGCTGGTGCATTACTCAACCGACTACGTCTTTGATGGGACGAAGGAGGGAGCATGGACGGAAGGCGACGCGCCGGCTCCGCTCAACGTCTATGGCAAGACCAAGCTGGCAGGGGAAGAAGCGATTCGGCAGGTGGGCGGTCGGTACCTGATCTTTCGCACCAGCTGGGTGTATGGGCCGCATGGAAAGAATTTTCTGCTGACGATGCTGCGGCTGGGGCGCGAGCGCGATGAGTTGAGCGTGGTTGACGATCAGTACGGAGCGCCGACCACGTCGAGGGAACTGGCGCGAGCTACGCGCAAAATCGTCGATGACGTGCTGGCAGGACAGCTTGGGGCGCCTGAAAGGTGGGCGGGGCTCTACCACATGACGTGCGGCGGCGAGACGACGTGGTGCGGTTTTGCGCGGGCGATCTTCGCGAGATCGGCGGGAGTTCTGGATGGACGCAAACCTAAGGTGAAGGCCATTGCGACAAGCGAATATCCGACACCCGCGAAGCGGCCGCGGAACTCCGTGCTCTCGAATGCGCTGCTGGAGAAGCGGTTTGGGTTACGGCTGGCACCGTGAGATTGCACTGGACGAGGTCTTGTTGACGATGCAGGCGTGACGATTGGGCGGCCTTTGTCGATTCCTATTTGAACTATTGACCACTCGCAACGCTTATCACGGCATTGAACGCCGGCTTGGGATGGCCCGCTCGGTCGAACAGCAGAGGGTAGCTGGTGCGACCTTTGATGGGCCAGTCGTTGCGCCAGGAGTCGGCGTCGGTGAGGCCCCAGAGCGTGACGCGGTTCACGACGTCGCGATGTTTGAGATAGACGCCGAAGAGATCGGCGTATCGCTTGGTTAACTGCTGCTGGACAGAGTCGGGCAGGCCGTTGGCGTAGGGGTTCAGCGCCGGGTCCTGCGCGGCGCGCACGGAGACGTCGGCGGTTTGCTGACGGGTGGCGCGAGGCAGGACATCGACGTCGAGCTCGGTGATCGCGACTTTGACGCCGAGTTTGGCGAAGGCGTCGATGCTGTCGTTCAGCTGGTCGAGGGTCGGCGTGTCGAGGCTCACGTGTTCCTGAATGCCCACAGTCGCGACGGGAATGCCCGCGGCCTGGAGTTGTTTGATTAATGTGACGGCGCCATTGCGCTTGGCTTCGTACTCGATGTTGTAGTCGTTGTAGTTGAGCTGGGCGGCCGGGTCGGCTTCGTGCGCGTACTCGAAGGCTTTCTGGATGTAGTCGGGCCCGATGATCCTGTACCAGAGTGACTCCCGCATCGTGCCGTCTTCATTGAGTGCTTCGTTGACGACATCCCAGGTCTGGATGCGGCCTTTGTAGCGGCCAACGACGGTGTGGATGTGATCGCGCATACGGGCCAGGAGGGCGTCGCGGGTGAGGAGATTTCCTTTGTCATCATGGAAGACCCAGGCGGGCGTTTGGCTGTGCCACACGAGGTTGTGGCCGAGGATGAACATGTGGTGCCTCTCGCCGAAGGCGACATATTGGTCGGCGAGGGTGAAGTCGTACTTGTCGGGTTGCGGGTGAACGTTCTCCCACTTGAGGCAGTTCTCCGGCGAGATGGAGTCGAACTGCGCGGCGATGATCGCGTCGCCGCGCGCGTCCTGGCCGGTGATCTGCGCAGTGTTGATCGCGACACCAAGTAGAAGTCGCCTTTGTAGGCGTCCTTGAGTGAGATGGGCGCCTGGGCGGTGGCCGTGAGACAGAGAAACAAGAGCGGCGAAAGCTGCGATGCGGACGTACACGGGTTCTCCCTCATCTATTTCTGTGACGTAGCCGGCGGGCCGAAGTTGAGGCGTCGGCCAGCGAGATCGTCGGAGATATTCTTGTTGATTTTTCGGGAGATCGGATAGAAGAAGAGGCACGCGGCGGTGGCTAAGAAGAACAGCGCCGAGTAGAGGCCGGCGGTGAGGCGGATGCCATCGAGGGCGCGCTGCGTTTGTGCTGCGTTGGAGACGTATCCGTACCAGGAGAAAAGCCAGCCGGCGATGGCGCCGCCGAGGGCGAGTCCGAGCCAGAGGGCAGATGACGGGGCTGTTACAGTTCCGGTGGCGCGGCGGCCGGTCTTCCATTCGCCGTAGTCGGCGACGTCGCCCATCATGGCCCAGAGCAGCGGGCCTGAAGTTCCGAAGAAGAACTGGCGCAGGACTTCCGAAATGACGATGGCGTTGGTGGCGTGAGGCGGAAGGACGAGCACGGCGAGGCAGAAGAGGCCGGAGAGCGTCATGCTGAGGATGAAGAAGCGGGCGCTTGCCGAGACGCACGGAGATAGGCGTGGAAACGGCGACGCCAAAGATGAGGGCGGCGAGGCCGAATCCATTGAACCAGCTGAAGAGCTTCTCGTTGCCTGCGACGTATCTGAAGTAGGGCAGCATGACGCTGCCGCGCATGGCCAGAGCTGCGAAGTAGAAGGTGGTAACGAGGAAGAGGACGACCCAGGGGCGATTGCTGAAGAGGTCTTTCAGGTCCTGGGCGAGGTCGGTCTTCTGCTGCGGATCGGGCTGGATGCGCTCTTTGGTCGCGAAGAAAGCGACGATGAAGAAGAGCACGCTGAGGACGGACAGCAGGCCCATGGTGATCTGGTAACCGCGCGCGTCGTTGCCGCGGCCGAAGAAGACAACCATGGGGATCGCAGGCTCTGCACGATGAAGCCCGCGGAGTTGGCGAAGATCTGGCGGTAGGAAGCGATGCTGGTGCGCTCGTCGGGATCGCCGGTGAGCACGCCGGTCAGAGACGCATACGGCACGTTGTTGACCGCGTAGATCAAGCGCAGCAGCAGGTAGGTGGTCCATGCGTAGATGATCTTCGCGGAGGGGCTGATGTTAGGCGTGGTGAAGGTGACACGCCGATGATGCCGAAGGGGAGCGCGGTCCAGCAGCCACGGCGGAACTTGCCCCACTTGGTGTTGGTGCGGTCGGCGATGACCCATGATCGGGTTGAATGCAGCGGCGATGAGGCCGACCACGAGGAAGAGCGTACCGGCCTGCGCGGCGAGAGGCCGAAGACGTCGGTGTAGTAGCTCAACTGCAGGGCGAGCATCGCCTGGAAGATGAAGTTGGCGGCCATGTCCCCCAGGCCGTACCCGAACTTTTCGCCGAAGGTAAGTTTCTGGATCATAGCCGCGCCTTCTTTCTGGCGTAATTCTGCTTCGTTACTTCGTGACCTGCAGGGTGAGTTTCTGGAGATCGGCGTCACGCGAAGAGGTGCCGACCATGATGGAGAAGTCGCCGGGCTCGACAACGTGCTTCATGTTCACGTCGAAAAAGGCCAGTGCGTCGGGCGTGATGTCGAGCGTGACGGTCGTGGTTTCGCCGGGCCTGAGATAGACCTTTTTGAATCCCTTGAGTTCCTTGATGGGACGCGTCACCGAGCTAACCAGGTCGCGGATATAGAGCTGGACTACTTCAGAGCTGGCGCGCTTGCCGGTGTTGGTCACGTCCACCTGCACCTGGGTTGTGCCTTTCGTGGTGATTTTCTTTTTCGTCAGGCGCGGGTTCTTCACATCGAAGGTGGTGTAGCTGAGGCCGTAGCCGAAGGCGAAGAGCGGCGCGTCAACAGATAGCCGCGGCGCGCCGATGGTTTGTAGTTGTAGAAGACAGGCAGATGATCCACCGAGCGCGGGAAGCTGATGGGCAGCTTGCCACTCGGGTTGAATTCTCCGAAGAGGACATCGGCGATGGCGTGCCCGGTTTCCTGGCCGAGATAGAAGCACTCGAAGATGACCGGCACGTGCGCGATGAGGTGATTGATCGAGAGCGGCCGACCGTTGAACAGGAACGCGATGACAGGCTTGCCGAGCGCGGCCATGGCTTCGACCAGCTCATCCTGACGGCCGATGAGGTCGAGGCTGGTACGGTCGCCCATGTGCTGGAGGTTCCAGGCTTCGCCGAATCTGTTCGTTGCCGCCGATGGCGAGGACGATGACATCGGCCTGTTTCGCCACTTCGATCGCCTCTTTGATCTGACGGCGGTCTTCTGCAGGATCCGACGGAACGACGGCGTCCTGATTCCAGCTGCCGCCGATGGTGATCCTGCAGCCTTTGGTGTACAGAACTTTCGCCCGATTCCCTACCCTGTTGCGGATGCCTTCGAGCACGGTGACTTCGTGCTTCGGGACGCCGCTGTATCCGCCAAGCAGGGTGCGGTTGGCGTTGGGGCCGATGACGGCGATGGTCTTGATCTTGTTCAGGTCGAGCGGAGCGACGTTGTTGTCATTTTTCAGAAGCGTGATGGCTTCCTGCGCGGCGGTGCGTGCCAGCTTCTTGTGCGAATCGGAGCCAACGACGCGATCGGCCTCGGCGGGATCGACGTAAGGATCGTCGAAGAGGCCCATTTCGAATTTCCAGAACAGCATGGGCGCGACCAGCTCCTCGAGTTGCGACTCTTTCAGGACGCCCTTCTTCACCAGTTCGACCAGATAGAGGTAGCAGTCGGGGTCAGGCGATCGATGTTCACGCCGGCGTTGACGGCGAGCGCGCAGGATTCTTTCTTGTCCTTCGCGACAAAGTGGCCGTGCGTGTCGGGTCTAAGCCCAAGTTCCCAAATCGCGTAGTAGTCGGAGACGATAAAGCCCTTGAACCGCATCTCCTTGCGGAGAATGTCTTTCAGCAGCCACTTATTGGCGTGCGAAGGGACGCCGTCGACTTCGTTGTAGGAGGCCATGATGGTAACGGCTTCAGCCTCGCGCAGCGCCTCCTTGAAGGTGTAGAGAAACGTCTCGCGCAGCACGCGCTCGGAGACATTGGCGGGAGCGCAATTCATGCCGGATTCGGGCTGGCCGTGACCGACGAAGTGCTTCAGCGTGGCGAGCACGTGCTTCTTGTCGCGGAAATTGCGGTCTCCCTGAAAACCCCGGACCGCAGCTAATCCAGGCGCGAAACGAGGTAGGGATCTTCTCCGTAGGTTTCTTCCATTCGTCCCCAGCGCGGCTCTCGGGCGACATGGACCACCGGGGTGAGGGCGTGATGCGCGCCGCGGACACGAGCCTCGAGGGCGGTCATAGGTGAAGAGCTGCTCGACGAGGTCGGGGTTGAAGGTGGCGCCGAGCGCGATGGGTTGCGGGAAGCTGGTGCCGTCGGGCGCCGGTGACCGTGCAGGCACTCTTCGTGGAACAGGACGGGGGATCCAGAGGCGCGAGTTCTCCAGGAAGAATTTCTGGATGGCGTTAGTGAGCTCCGCCATGGCGCGAGCTTTCTTGCCACCGCAGGCATCGGAGGGGCGGCCGACCTGGCCGAGACCGCGCTTGTCACGGAAGGCTTTCTTTGCTTTGGCGAGGTCGAAGTCGCCTTTTTCGTCGACGAGCTTTTGCGCCTTCTCCTGCCAGACGCAAAGCATCTGCGCAGCCTTCTCTTCGAGGGTCATGCGGGAGAGGAGGTCCTTGACGCGGCGCGCGGAGGAGAGTGCAGCGTTCTTGTAGGCGGGCGGCGCGGTCTTGCGCGCAGACGTTGCGACGGGAGACGACTTCTTCATGGAGAAATCCTGATTCCTGATGGAGGCGTGAGTATGGCATGCGATGCAATTGTTAGCATGCCGAACTAAATGTAGTCGCC
>CAVPKU010000009.1:0-7533 GCA_963705765.1 uncultured Acidobacteriaceae bacterium
CGTGACGACGCATATCGGATTGCTGGATGCGATCGAGAAGATCGAGCCGGGGTTGGTGGAGCGGACCCTTGTGCGCGGACACGAAGCGCTGGCGCGCATCGGGATCGCCAACCCGCGGATTGCGGTGTGCGGGATCAATCCGCATGCGGGCGAGCATGGATTGTTTGGGCGGGGCGAAGAGGAGAGCAAGATTATTCCGGCGGTGGAGGCGTGCCGCGCGCGCGGGTGGAATGTGCAGGGGCCGCTGCCGGCGGACACGGTGTTCTTTCTCGCGCAGCGAGGGGATTTTGACCTAGTGGTGGCGATGTATCACGACCAGGGGCATGGACCGGTGAAGGTGCTGGGGCTAGAGTCCGGCGTGAATATCACGGTGGGGCTGCCGGTGATTCGGACGTCGGTGGATCACGGGACGGCGTTCGACATTGCGGGGACAGGCGTGGTGGATGAGCGGAGCATGGTGGAGGCGCTGCGGCAGGCGGTGGAACTGGCGCCGGGTTAGGAGCAGAGACGGGAGACAGAGATCCTGTCCCGCAACTAGTCGACGGGATGCAAGGTTCGCGACCAGCGTGTTCGCGTGAAGAAGTGCAGCATCTCATCGACGGTGTCAGAAGCCCGTTGGGAGAGGGGCGCGTTGTCCGGGAGTTCCGGCGCCCGGATCGACCAGTACACGAAGAGCGGACGGCCCAGGATGTTTGCGCGAGGCACGAAACCCCAGTACCGGCTGTCGAAGCTCTTTTGTCGATTGTCGCCCATGACGAAATAGCTGTTGGCCGGAACCTCGATATCACTCGCCGCGCAGATACTGAGGCATGAGCACCGACCATTCTGCTGTGGCTCCGACATCGGGCGACGGTGCGATTGACGGGAAGTCGTCGACGTACGGGTTGTAATCCGACGCCGTGGGTTTGCTAGCCAGCGGCTCGTTCAGCGGGACTCCGTTGCGATAAACCACGCCGCCTCGCAGGTGGATTCGATCGCCAGGGATGCCAACGACACGCTTGACCAGATTCCAGTGTTGGTCGTCCGATTCAAGGAACGGTGTCTTGAAAACGATAATGTCGCCGCGGCGAACCTCGCGGTAGTGAACAAAGGGAGCCCATGTAGTGGCTGGGGCGAGGTTGGCGCGTTCCACCAGAACGTGGTCACCGACGAGAAGGGTACTGGCCATCGAGGAGGATGGAATCGCAAAATTTTGAAACACGAAAGCGAAGATGAAGAGTCCGACCACGACCATACTGCAGTTGGAGGCGAAGGAAGTCAGACGTGACTCTGGTAGCGCGGTGATTTTGGCCGAGGTTCTGACGGGCTGCTTCATGCGGAAAAGTGTAGCGCAGGAGCGGGCTGCGATCAGAGGATATTCACGGCGCGGGCGGCGAGGAGGGCGATGGTGGCCAGGGAGATGAGGGATTGGATCATCATGAGGATTTTGGCCCAGCGCGATAAGACCGGCACGTCGGTGGGCGAAAACGCCGTCGAGGTATTGAAGGCGACGAAGAGGTAGTCGATGAAGCCGGGGTTCCAGCATTGCTCGCCCATGGCGATGCGGGCTTGCTGATCGAGGGTCATCTGGGGGAAGAGGAAGGCGCCATCGGTATGGACGCCGCGAATCTCGCGTTCGTAAGGACCACCTCCATCGAGACGCCAGTACCAGGAGGCGAAGACGATGATGTTGGTGAGCCAGAGGGCGGCGGCTGACTCGAGGAGATCCTGGGGAGCCTGTTTGTGTGCGGGGAGCGCGGCGATGAGGAGGCTGAGGGACCAGATCATGTCGGCGGTGACGATGGCATTCATCATGTAGCCGAGGACGCGGTTGAGAGTTTTGAGGCCGCGCCGGTGCGCGAGTGCGGTGGGGATGGCGAGAACGGCGATGACGGCGAGCAGGAGCCAGGCGGGTCCAAAGGAGAGCGACTCCGGCAGTGCGATGCGGAGGCCGCCGGCGGCGAGCAGAGCAACAAGCGCTGGCCAGCGGGGCTCGGGATCGGGGCGGTGGTGATTGGGGGTGGCGGCGGGATCGCTCATCGGCTGGCTGGATCAGAGGTTGCGCAGGTAGTTCATGATCTCGGGGCTGGTCCAGTCCTGGGCGCCGATGAATTTGCGGACGACGACTCCGCGGCTGTCGATGATGTAAGTCTCGGGCGGGCGGGTGGTGTCGAAGGCGTTGTTGGATTGCTGGGAGAGATCAAGGATGGTGGTGATGCCGTCGATGCGGTTGTCGGCGACGTATTGGCGGTAGGCGTTGGCGTCGGTGTCAAAGCTGACGGCGAGGACGACGACGTTGGGCATGCGGCGCTGCAGATCGATAAGGGAGGGGAATTCCTCGAGGCAGGGCGGGCACCAGCTGGCCCAGAAATTGAGGACGACGATTTTTCCACGGTACTGTTTGAGGCTAACGGTCTGGGCGCCGTCGTGAATGACGATGGCGGGGGCGCGCTCGCCGACCTGGGCGGGGTGGCTGGTGCGGTTGCAGCCCTGGAGCAGGAGACAGAAGACGGGAGACAGGAGACAGGAGAGCAGGAGACGGGCGACGGGGGAAGTCAAAAGGGCCTGACGCCGATGGGGGGGTGAGGCGAGCACGTTTCTATAATAAGGTGCAGAGCCCGTGGACGCCCCGCCGCCGATTCTCTCCGTCATTATTCCCGCGCGCAATGAGGAAGATTGTGTGGGGGAATGTTTGCGTTCGCTGGTGGCGCAGGAAGAGGACGGGTGGAAGCTCTCACCCCAGCAAGCCAACACCGGGCGCGCCGGGGTCCCCGATCTGGGCGTGGAGTGGGAGATTTTCGTCGTCAACGATGCGTCGACGGATCGGACGCGGGAGATTGCGGCTGGTTTTGCGGGCGTCACGGTGATGGATGCGCCGAAGCTCGAAAAGGGCTGGACCGGGAAGGCGAATGCTTGCTGGGCTGGCGCGCAACGGGCGCGGGGGAAATGGCTGCTGTTTACGGATGCCGACACGATTCATGGGACCGGCAGCGGGGTTAAGGGGCCGCCGAACATTTGCGGCTCATCATCGAAGCGGAGCGGCATGAGGCGGGGATGCTGTCATATTCGCCGCGGCAGATTGTGCACGGGCTGGCGCAGCGAGCGCTGATGCCGCTGGTGTTTGCCGATCTGGCGGCAACGTACACGATGGCGAAGGTGAACGATCCGGCGAATCCGGTAGCTGCGGCCAATGGGCAATTTGTCATGGTGCGGCGCGATGTTTACGACACGATTGGCGGGCACGCGGCGGTGAAGGGCGCGGTGCTCGAGGATGTAGAGTTGGCGAGCCTGGTGAAGCGGCGGAAGCTGGGATTGCGGTTCCGGTATGCGCCGGAGGCGGTGGCGGCGCGGATGTATCGCAGCTTCGGCGCGATGGTGGAGGGGTGGACGAAGAATCTGGCGCTGCTGTTCGGGAATGTGACGCTGCTGGCGGGGATACGGCTGCTGCAGTTAGGCGTGCTGGTGGGGGTGCCAGCGCTGGTGGGGTTTTTCTGGTGGCTGCGGGTGATGAATCCCGCGGCACGGACGGGAGTTTTGGGGACGCCGATGGCGACGGCGGCGCTGGCGCTGGTATGGCTGCGGGCGTTGTGGGGTTTGTATGGGCGGGTGGCGAAGTCGAATTTTCCGTTCAGGGATTGTGTGCTGGCTCCGCTGGGAATCCCGCTATACGCGTGGTTGCTGTGGCGTAGCTGGTTTCGCGTGACGGTCGTGAGGCAGGTAGTCTGGAAAGGACGAACGCAGGGAATAGGGAATAGGGAATCGAGAAAGACGAGCGAAGAAACGAACTAGGGGCGAGCGAGGAGCGATTAGCGAGAGGCATTTAGCGAGAAGCATTTAGCGAGAAGTTGTTCGCAAGGCCGGCTAAAGAACGAGCGAACGGCGAGCGAGAAGAGAGCGAAGGTCGAGCGAAGGGCAGAAATGATTCTTTTGACGCGGAAAGCGGAGTTTTCGGCGGCCCACTACTACTGGAACGAGGCGTGGAGCCCGGAAGAGAACGCGCGGGTGTTCGGGAAGTGCTCCAATCGTAACGGTCACGGGCACAATTACACGCTGGAAGTGACGGTGGCGGGTGAGGTCGATGCGGAGACGGGTTTTGTCGTCGATTTGAAGGAACTGAAGGATGTGATGGAGCAGGAAGTGGTGTCGGTGTACGACCATCGGCATCTCAACCTGGAGGTTCCGGAGTTTAAAGCGGCGAATCCGACGACGGAGAACATTGCGGTAGCGGTGTGGAAGAGGCTGCAGGGAAAGATTCCGGGGAAGGCGCGGCTGCATCGGGTGCGGGTGTATGAGATGCCGGATCTGTTCGCTGATTATTTTGGGGGCTAAGTGGAGGACCGTGGTGGTTCGGGGCGGTGCGAGAAGCAGGTCCCTCCGCTCCGCGCTGCGCGCTCCGGTCGGGATGACAAGATATGAGGGCATATTTGGGACGAAGGTATCGGCTGAGCGCTTCGCATCGGCTCTTTTGTGAGTCGTTGAGTGAGGCTGAGAATCGGAACGTTTATGGGAAGTGCGCTAATCCACACGGTCACGGTCACAATTACACCGTGGAAGTGAGGGTGGGCGGCGAGATCGATCCGGTGACGGGAATGGTGTTCGATCCGGGGCAACTGGATGGTTGCGTGGGTCGAGAAGTGCTGGAGCCTTTCGACCACCAGAACCTGAACACGCTGGAGTGTTTTCGCGCAGCGGTTCCGACGACCGAGAATCTGGTGATTGAAGTGGAGAAGCGCCTGCGGCGGGCGCTGCCGAAAAAAGTAACGATCCGCGTCTGTATCCTCGAGACCTCGAACAACTCTTTTGAGTATTGGGAAGAAGAACAGGAAACAGGGAGTAGGGAATAGGGATGGGCAGGACGATGGCAAGAGCTACGGTGAATGGAAACCGGGAGAAGTTAGACGCTGCGGTGATCGGGCGGACGGGCCTTGAGAATGTCTCCACACAGGACATGTATCGCGAGATTATTCGGCGGTACGATGCCGATCCGACGCGGGATGGGTTGGAGAAGACGCCGGAACGGATCGAGAAGGCGCTGGAGTTTTTGACCAAGGGGTACCACGAGGATCCAAAAAAGGTTCTGCACGGGGCGCTCTTCGATGTCGATTACGACGAGATGGTGATCGTGAAGGACATCGAGATGTACTCGCTGTGCGAGCACCACATGCTGCCGTTTTTCGGGAAGGTTCATGTCGCGTACATTCCGAATGGCAAGGTGATCGGGCTGAGCAAGGCTCCGCGGCTGGTGGAGGTGTATGCGCGGCGGCTGCAGGTGCAGGAGCGGCTGACGCGGCAGATCGCGGAGGCGATCCAGGAGGCGATTCATCCGCAGGGCGTGGGTGTAGTGATTGAGGCGCGGCACCTGTGCATGATGATGCGCGGCGTGGAAAAGCAGAACTCGTCAACGGTGACGTCGGCGATGCTGGGCGTGTTCCAGAAGCAGAACACGCGGGCGGAGTTTCTTTCGCTGATCCGGGATGGGGCTGGAGTCCGGGTTTAGGCGCGATCGGGGCTTGAAAAGCAGGTCCCTCCACTCCGCGCTGCGCGCTCCGGTCGGGATGACAAGTCGATGAGATGAGGAGCGAGTTATCGTAGTGGAGTGAATGGGCTGCTGATTCTGGATAAGCCGGGTGGGATGACGTCGCATGACGTGGTGGCCCGGGTGCGGCGGGCGACGGGTGAGCAGTCTGTAGGGCATTTGGGCACGCTGGATCCGATGGCGACCGGCGTACTGCCGTTGCTGCTGGGGAAGTACACGCGGCTGGCGCAATTCTTTGGGACAAGCGAGAAGGCGTATGCCGGGACGATCCGATTCGGGTTCGCGACGGATACGTACGATGCCGAGGGGCAGAGGGTGGGGGAGGCGCAGCCGGCGGTGCTGACGCTGGATGCAGTGTGCGCGGAGGCGGCGAAGTTTCCTGGACAGATTGAGCAGATGCCGCCGCCGTATTCCGCCAAAAAGATTGAGGGTAAGCCGGCGTACAAGCTGGCGCGGGCGGGGAAGACTCCCGAACTGAAGCCGGTGAAGATCACGGTGGATACGTTCACGATCGAATCTGTAGTGGGTGACACGGCGCGGTTCACGATGCGGATTTCAGCGGGTGGTTATGTGCGGGCGGTGGCGCATGCGATGGGGCAGGCGCTGGGATGCGGGGCGCATCTGGCAAGTTTGAGAAGAACGGCGGCGGGGGCGTTCACGCTGGAGCAGGCGCTGACGCTGGAGGCGATGGAGAAGCTGGCGGCGGAGGGAACGCTCGAGGAACGGATGCCGCATCCGCGCACGGTGCTGCCGGAGATGCCGGCGGTGACAGCGGACGAGGGAACGGTGGGGCGGATTCGGAATGGGATGCAGGTGAATCTGCCGGAGTATTCGGGCGCGGCGCTGGTGAAGATTTTTGAGGGGCAGAGGGAGTTGGTGGCGGTGGGACGACGAGTGGCGGGGACTTTGTTTCAGCCGTTTGTGGTGCTGGTGTAAATGCGAGCGTTCGGCGTTCGGAAATCTGAGACCAGCGATGGGTTGTCTGGCATTTCGGAACTCGGGATGCATAGCAGAGCCGTTCTGCTTGCGCCGAGTGTCCCTGCCCACCTGCAGGGACACTCAGCCTGTTCTGCTGCGTTGAATTAGCGGACGCGGCAGTTGTGTTTATCGCGATAGATGGAGTTGGAGACGCGGTCCTGGCGGCGATCCAGAGCGGCGCGATCGCCGGCGGTGAGACGGCCATCGTCATTGCGGCGCATGCGGTAGTCTTCGCGATTGATGGAGGCTTCGCGGCCTTCGAGGTTTGCCGTTTCGCGGGCGGTGAGCTGGCCGGAGCGAACACCCTGGCCGATGCGGTCCTGTTGATAGTCTTTGCGCTGATTGATGTTCTGCGCCATGCCAACGCTCGTGGTGAGGGCGAGAAGTGCGGTTGCAACGAGAGAGAGTTTCATGACGTGGGCTCCTGGGGACTGAATGACTGGCTGCGATCGTGCTTTTGTCATTCGCCTTACGCACAGTGAAAACACTCGGGGAGCGATTTGTTGCTTGAAAATGCGCGCAACAAAACAGCGGGTCGCGGGTAGCGCCAGTAGCCAGTAGCGAATAGCCAGTAGCGAATAGCCAATAGGCCGATTGCCCGGAGCACAACTCCGCGACTACTTGCGCAGCAGCGGCAACAGCAGGGGGAGGAAGTTGTTGGCGAGGAGTTGGGAACCTTTGGCGGTGGGGTGAATGCCGTCTTCCTGAATGGCGCCGGGGACGGTGTAGATGTTGGCGTAGAGCATGGGCAGCAGAGGGACGTGATACTTCGCCGCGATGAGATGGTAGGTTTCATCGAAGGGCTTGATGTAGTCGGAGCCGTAGTTGGGTGGCAGGGTGATGCCGGCGAGGATGACTTTGCTGCCGGAGTGAACGAGGGTGGCGACGATGGTGTCGAGGTTGCGGCGCGTGTCGGCAATGGGAAGTCCGCGGAGGCCATCGTTACCGCCGAATTCAACGATCACGATGGCGGGGTGGAGGCGGAGAACGTCTTTCAGGCGGTCGACGCCGTCTTTGCTGGTGTTGCCGCTGACGCCGGA
>CAVPKU010000010.1:0-18311 GCA_963705765.1 uncultured Acidobacteriaceae bacterium
AAAAAAAAAAAAAAAAAAAAAAAAAAAAAAAAAAAAAAAAAAAAAAAAAAAAAAAAAAAAAAAAAAAAAAAAAAAAAAAAAAAAAAAAAAAAAAAAAAAAAAAAAAAAAAAAAAAAAAAAAAAAAAAAAAAAAAAAAAAAAAAAAAAAAAAAAAAAAAAAAAAAAAAAAAAAAAAAAAAAAAAAAAAAAAAAAAAAAAAAAAAAAAAAAAAAAAAAAAAAGAGGTTTTTTTTGAGCTGCATGCTGCAACTAAGGTGGATGGCGTCGCCATCACGGTTGTCGGAGATGGACGAGCGGCTGACTACGGAGTTTCAGAACCGGGAGATCGCGCTGGTGTTTCTGGATACGGGAACGGCGGACAAGCGGACCAGCAACATCGTGGTGGATTACGCGGCGGGCGTGGATGCGGCGGTGGAGCACATCGTGGGTCTGGGGCGCACCAAGATTGCGTCATCGCGGGCCCGATGATGTTGCGGTCGGCGCGGGTGCGCCGGAGGCGTTTGTCGGGTGCCTCAAGCGGCGGGGTCGGCGCCAACTGGATCAGGAAGGAAATCACCAGGTGGATGGCGGCCACGAGGCGATGAAACGCCTGTTGAGCCGCACGACGCGGCCGACCGCCGTCTTGGCGTCGAACGACATGACGGCCATCGGGGCGCTTGGGGCGATCCACGAGCAGAGGCTGCGGGTTCCGGAGGACATTTCGATCGTGGGATTCAACGACATCCAGATCAGCGCCTTCACCCAGCCGGCGCTGACGACGGTGAAGCTATCGCGGGACGAAATCGCGCGCGTGGCATTTCGCGCGCTGTACAGCATGCGCCACGACAGCGGCACGGGAGCTGAATACGCGGTGCGTCCTGTGCTGGTGGTGCGGAAGTCGACGGGACGCGCGCCGGGGACGAACTTGAAGAGCGGAGGAGTGGAAGTGGCAAGCGCGGTGTAAAGCATCGCGCCTCGCCGCCGCAACCTTCGTTAGGTGTTCATTTAGCCGCCGCGTGAACGGATTCGATGTACTTCTCGCCAGCGAGTCCGTCGCGCATATCTTCCGCGGTATCGGTGATCCGAACATTGAGGCTGATAGCGAGAGGAGTGCTCGCGTTGACGCCGATGGTGGCCTTCACATACACGCCCAGACTGTTGCAGCGCACGGTCATCCACTGCTTCATATCCAGCGCAGTGAGCGGCTGGCCGCTGGGGGTATAGGTCCTGATGGAAGCGATGGGCGCGAGCAGGGTGTTGCCGCAACCCAGCAACATGAGGTTCTTCGCCGGGACCGCGAGCGTGAGCGGCCCTCCCTCTTCATTGGCGACCCAGATGTAGTTGCCGGCATTGGAGAGGGCGGGGTTGGCGCCGTACTTCTGGAACAGGCCGGCTTTGACGGAGTCGGCGGTGGGTTGTCCGCCCGATCCGTAGCTGACGATCCACTCGAGGCCGACCAACACGCTTTTGCTGGGAGGGCCGCTGAAGGTGGCGTTGAGCTGTTCGTAGGCATTGCAGAGGGGCTTCACAGCAGTGCCGCATTTGGTTTGGCCGCTGCCCGAAGTGACGTAACCGGTCCACTTCGGAGCCGGAGTATTCATGTACTGGAAGTTCTGGATGGTAATTTGCGATCCGGGATAGAGGGCTTTCATCTTCGGAATCACAACGTCGGAGGTCATGCCGAGGTGGATGCCGAGGATTTCAGGAAGCTTCGCCGGATCGATGCCGCCGGCCGGCGCGGAGGGAATGGCCGCTGTTTGTGCTGCACCGTTAAGAGCAACGCAGCAGGTGGTGAACAGAATCGCGACAGCGAACAGATGGATGAATCTCAGTCCTCGACACGGCATCTTCTTCGACCCTCCCGGAATGGCGGCTTTGGCGGTACGCGATGCGACCACGCAGGGACAAAGCGGCTGCTGGAATGCGGGAAATTGCTGTGGGGATGGGACTGAGAATCTGCTGCATCTTCACTGGAGGAAACGGAAAAGTCAAGCCATCCGTTTCGATGGAGGTTGAATCCTGGGGCGGATGCAACCTCCTGCCGATGGCTTGTTTACTGCACTTCCCCCGAGGGCCGGAGGCGTTTGAGCTCCTGCGCGCAGGCCAGAGCGTTGAGCACCGCGAAGCGCAGATTGTCGAGACCCGCCCAGATCAGGTAGTGCTTCAGCTCGCGATGGCGGCCGTGCGCGGGACGGACGCGAACCATAATGTTCGGCTGGCCGGCAACGCTGAGGTTGGTGGGCGGATCGGAATCGGCGGTGACAACCTCGACGTGTTCGCCGGCCAGCGCCGCTTCGACGTGTTCGAGGGAAGCTTCTTCTTTCAGTTCGAGGGCGAGCGAGATGCCGTATCCATGAAAGACGGGCACATGGAGCAGTTGAACGCCCACCTGAGGGAGCCTACCGGCGGTGAGCAATTCGTAGTGGCGGCGCATGCGCGATTCGCTTTCAGCGAGCGAGAACTTCGCTGATTCGCCAAACGTAGGAGTGGTGTTGAAAGCCACCTGCGTGTCGTAGACCTGCTTCGGCAGTTCCTGAAAGCTGAGCAGCTTCACGGTCTGCTGGTGGAGTTCGTCCATGGCGGCACGACCATATTCCGAAGCCGGCTCGAGGATGGTGGCCGCCGCCTGGTGAACAGGGGCGGACCCCTGGAGGCGAGCCATGAGAAGCGCGAGAGCCAGCGCGGCGGACTGCGCAGGGACGATCGCCGGAGTCTCGAGGCCGGGCGTGACTCTGTCCGCTGCAGGCTCGATCTCGGCGTCGACCCAGGGAGCGCGGACCAGCACGCCGGGTTTGCCTTCGAGGGCAAAGGAGAGGTCGACGATGCTGGCGCCGGCCTTGTGGGCATTCTCCCAGTGCCTGAGCGTCAGATCCTGATCGCCGGCGAAGAAGGCAAAATCGACGCGGTTGAACGAGGTCGGGTCGATGCGCTGAATAAAGGTGACTTCGTCGCCGACCGCTTCGAGGCTGCCCAGTTGCGCTTCGTCATCCATGAGCACGAAGTCCGCATCGGCGAAGGGCGAATCGGCGAGAGCGTCGTTGAGTTCCTTGCCGCGTAACGAGCCGGCGCCGACAATGGCAATTTTCTGTTGTTCAGTCATCCGATCGGGCCTTGAGAGCCAGGCAACGCAGACCTGGCGGGCGAGTGGTGGCGGCGCCAGGAATACGCGAGGCGTGCGATAACGCCGGAAAACATGTAGACGAGCGCGAGAACCAGCAGGACGGCGCGGGAGAAGAAGACTAGCAGATAGATGCTGACACCCAGCAGGACGATCCAGCGAAAGGGCTGGCGGACGGTGAGATTGATTTCTTTGCCGCTCCAAAAGCGCCAGGTGCTGACCATGAGAAAGCCGATGAAGCCGACGAGGAGCCCCCAGATAACGGCCAGCCACCAGGTGAAGATGGGCAGGCCGATGAAGCCGTGAATGACGGCCACGACGATGCCGGCGGCGGCGGGGATGGGCATTCCCACAAAGTATTTGCGGCCGGGGCGGCCGGGGTTTTGGGGGTGGGGTTCACGCTGATATTGAAGCGGGCGAGCCGGCTGGCGCCGCAGAGCAGGAAGAGGAAGCAGACGAAGGCGCCGAACTGCACGAGCTTGAGGCGCAGCTCGTGAGGCATGGCAAAGGGAAGTTCGCGGAAGCCCCAGGCGAAGGCAAGAATGCTGGGCGCAACGCCGAAGGTGATGACGTCGGCGAGAGAATCGAGTTCGCGGCCGAAGTCGCTCTCGGTGTTGGTCATGCGGGCGATGCGGCCGTCGAGGGCGTCAAAGGGGATGGCCAGGCCGATGGCGATTGCCGCGTAGTCGAAGTGGTGGGGTTGCTGCGCGGAGCCTTCGAGGCTTTGCGTGATGGCGAAAAAGCCGGCGGCAATGTTCACGGCGGTGAACATCGAGGGCAGCAGATACATCCCGCGCGACCGGCGTCGTGGCGGCGGCGTGTAAAACTTTGCAGCTCCGGGGGGGCGGAGAAACGGATCCGGATTCGTACCGGAAGGGTTCATACCAGGAGCTCCGCGCCGACCGAAGCGAGCAGAGGCTCTTTGTCGGGGGTGGCGATGCGGGCGACGATGCTGGCTCCGCCACGGACGCGATTGCCGGGCTGGACGAGAGGCTCGGCATGGGCAGGAAGGAGGACGTCGGTGCGCGAACCGAATTTAATGAGGCCGACGCGCTCCCCGCGCTCGAGGAAGTCGCCCGGCTTCTTGTTGAAGACGATGCGGCGCGCGAGCAGGCCGGCGATCTGGATGAAAGCGACCTGATAGCCGTCGATGCAGTCGACGATGGCGAGGTTCTGCTCATTGCGCTCGGCGGAGACGGGGTTCATGGCGTTCAGGTACTCGCCTTTCTTGTAGCGGACCTCGCGCAGAATGCCTTCGACCGGGGAGCGGTTGACGTGAACATCGAACACGCTGAGAAAAATGCTGATGCGCAGGCACTCGCCATCCGGTGTGCGGATGCGGCTGACGTCGGTGACTTTGCCGTCCGCCGGGGAGACGACGAGGCCGCGCTCGGTGGGGATGGTGCGCCTGGGGTCGCGGAAAAACCAGAGAAAGAAAGCGGCGAGAAGCAGCGGCGGAACCGCCCATTCCCAGTGGCGCGTTACCAGCCAGAGAACCGCGGCCACCGCTAGCAGGGCCAGTCCGTAGAAGTATCCGTCACGCACCATGAGAGGGATTGCAGACAGCTGTGTTCAAGAGAATTCTTCCAACCAGGGCCGTCGGACGATGGCGGCAAACGAAAAGATCGAGGGCTTTGCGGTCGCAGAGATCAGTGCAGAAGAGGACGGAACCCGGCCGCAGAGCGTAACAGAAAGCGCTCGTCCGAAAGTCCTTTTCATTCTATGGCTGAAGGGGAGAAACAAAAAGGGGCAGAAGACGGTTCGCTGGAAAAGACGCATTACGGAAGAGACGCAGACACCCAGCACAGGGCGCTGGGGCTGCGTCTCGTAGAGAGGAAGATGAAGCGCGAGCCGCTGCCTAGGCGGCTGTGAACGCGCGGACCTGACCACGGACGATGGTCAGCTGGTCCTTGATATGGAGTTTGAGTTTTTTCAGGCGAACTTCCTCGATTTGCTCGTCTTCAGAAAGCCATGGTTTGTGGAGCAGTTCTTCGAGCTTCTCCGAATAGTGACGATGCTCTTCTTCCAGGCGACGTATTGCTTCACTATCCGGCTGACCGTTCGCTTCCAGACCCATAGACGACACCTCCGGTGCGGGATCAATTCCCGGCGGAGCCGCGGCTAATCGTGGTTCGCCGGGCGAGTTCTCTCACTTCAGTGAGACGTACCACGCTAGCACCGGGGCAGCCCGACCTTCAATTGTTTTCACAGTGGAAAACTTGGCAAAACGGGGTCAGGGGGTACCGGCAGTAACCGGAATGCCCAAAAGCAGGGCATCCTCTTGAGGATGAGCGTAATAGCGTGGGCGGCGGCCCTCCAACTGGAGGCCAAATCGCTTATAGAGGGCAATGGCTGGTGCGTTGGAGGCGCGGACCTCCAGCGAGAAATGGCGGGCGCCATTTTGGGCGGCCCAGGCGAGCAGAGCCTGCAGGAGAGCGGCGCCGATGCCGCGCCGCCGGGCATCGGGACGGACGGCCATGGAGTCGAGTTGGCAGAGATTCTCGGTGGCGGGAGCACTCGGAACGCGCAGAAGGGTGGCGCAGGCGAAGGCGAGGATTTCTCCGGGGGAGGCGGGCGCGATTGCGACCCGCGCGGTGCGGAGGAGCGATGGGTTGTCCGGATCGGGTGCGAGGTAGGTGGCGTACGCGGATTGCCGCCACTGCGGAGCCTCAGGAGCGATTGCGGCGAGGGCGACGATGGCGTCGAGATCGGGAGCTTGCATGGGGCGAAGAGCGAAAGAGGGAGCGAAAGAAGGAGCGACGGTCATGAGCGGCGGGCGGGTTCTGGCCGCGGCGGCGCGCCTGGGGCGGAGAAGATTTCCGCGTCGGAGCGGCGGAGGTAGTTGGCCTCGAGGAGGAGGGGGTCGTCGAAATCGCGGCTGGCGAGGCGGGGGAGAACGGATTGGATGGCGTCAGCGGCAGTAGGTGGGTCGACGAGAGTCGCGGTGCGGACCACAGCATGGAGTGAAGCTTCGCACACAGCAAGCTTCGAACCGAGCACGGCAGCGCGTTCGAGAAACACCTCGCGGGTGAGGAGAGATTCGATGCCGCGGGAGCCGTCGCCAAAGTAGAACTCGCCGCGCGAGGCGTCGAGAGCGGCGGCGTCGGTGCCCGCTTTGCCGGCGAGCACGATGAGGCGCGAGACGGCGAGAATCGGGATCGACGTCGGCTCCGCCAGGCCTTTGGCGGTGGAGAGCCCGATTCGGATTCCGGTGAACGAGCCGGGGCCGTTGGTCACGACGATGGCATCGAGGCGGGAGAGCGTGACTTGGTGGGCGGTGAGGATTTCGCGAATCGTGGGCACGAGCCGCGCGGAGTACGTCTTGCCGGGGATTTCCGTTTGCTCGAGGACTCGAATAGCATCGCTTTCGCGCTGCGCGAGGGCGACGGTACCGGTCGAGCCGCAGGTATCGATAGAGAGAACGAGCATGACTATTGGGGTGGCAATTGCGCGCCGGATTTCTGAAATACAAACACAAGGTCCTTCGTCCCCCTCGGCTCGCTGCGCTCGCTCAGGGTCCTCAGGATGACAGCATTTAAGTGTCTACACATCGGCGATTGCGTCCTGGCAAATCTCCAGCAGCACGCCGCCGGCGCTTGAGGGATGGACGAAAAAGTAGAGATGGCCGCCGGCGCCGATCTGAATGTCTTCCGAGATGAGCTTTGCGCCTTGAGCCTTCAGCGTTTCGAGCGTGGCCGAGATGTCCTCGACGTGGAGCGCGATGTGATGCAGGCCTTCGCCGCGTTTGGCCAGGAAGCGGGCGACGGGCGAATCGGGCGTGGTCGGCTCGAGGAGTTCGATGCGGGCATCGCCGGCCGGGATCAGCGCCGTGCGCACGTGCTCGTGCTCGACGGTTTCCTCGTGGACGACCTGGAGGCCGAGGGATTCGTAAAGTTTGCGTGCCTGGTCGATGCTTTTGACGGCGATGCCGAGATGGTCGAGTTCGGGCATAAAGACAGGGTACAGGGAGCAGGGAGCCGAGAGCCGAGCGCGAAAAGCTGCTCGCGAAGAGCTGCTGGTCCAGGAGCGTCAACTTTCAGTTGGCGAGAAGACCTTCTCCGTAAGCTGGGCGATGAGCTGCCATGGATCCTGCTGGCCGGAGGCGATGCGGGCGGCGTGGAATTCCAAAAGCTTCGCGTCGAAACCGTTCTGGCGGGCGCGTCGCATCAGTTCGGTGCGCAGCATGGCATCGAGGCGGCGCTGCCAGTGCTTTGTTCGGCGCGCGTTGAGACGCTTCTCGGAACGCAGCCATTGCTCCAGATCGCCGATGGCAGACGCCAGAGCGGGCAGGCCCTCGCCGGTGGTTGCAACGGTGCGCACCACGGGCGGCGTGCGCTCCGGGTGATCGGAGACGAGCGACTGCAGCCCGTGGATCTCCTGCTCGACGCGATCGGCGCCTTCGCGGTCGGACTTATTGACGACAAAAATGTCGGCGATTTCCATCACGCCGGCTTTGAGGCTCTGCACATCGTCGCCCATGCCGGGGACGAGGACGACCAGGGTGATGTCGGCGAGGCGGGCGATTTCAACTTCATCCTGGCCCACGCCGACGGTCTCAACCAGCAGCACGTCTTTGCCGCTGGCTTCGAGCACGAGCGCGACGTCGGCAGTGGCCAGCGCAAGTCCGCCGAGCGAGCCGCGGGTGGCCATCGACCGCGCGTAAAATCCTGGGTCGCGAATGGCGATCCTGAAATGCGAATGCGGTCGCCGAGAATCGCTCCGCCGGTGAAGGGGCTGGTGGGATCGACAGCGATGACGCCGACGGTTTTGCCGGCGTCCCGAAAAGCGCGAGCCAGACGATCGACCAGCGTGCTCTTGCCGGCTCCCGGAGCGCCGGTGACGCCGATGCGCAGCGCGCGGCCGGTGTGCGCGAAACACGCGGAGAGCAGAGCCGGCGCTTCCGGCGCATCGTTTTCGACCAGCGAGATGGCGCGAGCCAGAGCGCGGGTGTCGCCGGCGCGAAGGCGGGAGACGAGATCGGCGACGCTGCCGGGTTCGGTCACGGATACAGAATAGCGGTTCGCTCTCAGCGCCCGGGTTTCACGTTCGCGGCATGCTTGGCGGTATGTTTCGCGGCAATCAGAGAGAGCCGGCCGGCATCGCCCGGAGAAAGAGGTTCTAGCCCGGTGGCGGCGAGCGCCTGCGCCACCCATGTGGGCGAGAGGCGGAGCTTGGGATAGCTGCTCTTTTCGAGGGCCCACGTCTTGTGGGAAGCGTCGCGCGTGTAGACGAGGTCGTGAACCAGCACGACCGTTGGGGTGGTGGATTCGAGGAAGCAGGTCATGATGCGGTTATCGTCGGCGTGGACGGGAATAAAGCGGTCGGCGCCGGTGAGATCCGCAGTGAGGTCGCGCCACGTGAGGATGAGCAGACCGCCGGGAGCGAGGGTTGCTGCAATCGCGGAGAAAAGGCGGCGGACATCGTCAGGCGAGGGAAGGTGGGTGAGCGTGTCGCCCATGCAGACGATGACGGAGGCGGACGCCGGCCGAGCGTAGTCGGCGAGGGAGAGCATGTCGGCGTTGTGGGTTTCGACTTTGGGATGGGCGTGAGCGCGGAGAGCGGCTTCGAGTTCCGAGAGCAACTCAGCGCTGGTATCGATGGCGAGGACCGGCGAGAAACCAAGCTGGGCGAGCGCGAGGGACTGGAAGCCGGGGCCGGAGCCGAGGTCGATGGCGAGGCCGCGGGGGGCCTCTTTGAGAAGAGGCTCGAGCATCGCGCGCTGCTCGGCAACCTTCTCGTCAAACGAGAGGCCGAACATCCAGGAGTAGTGATGGGCGAGCAGATTGCGGTAGTGGTCTTGCGGCGTGGGCATTGCGGCTATTGTAGCGGTGCACCGGGTCTGCCTGCTATTTTCCGGGATCGATGTAGCCGGGACTTATAAGTGATATGTAAAATCGCGGGCATGAAAGGTAATGCGAAAGTCATCGAGCAGTTAAATGAGGCGCTCCGCGACGAGCTAACGGCGATTAACCAGTACTTTCTCCACGCCGAGATGGCGGAGAACTGGGGGTACTTCAAATATTCGAAATACATCAAGAAGCAGTCGATTGACGAGATGCATCACGCCGAGGCGTTGATGGAGAGGATTCTGTTTCTGGATGGGACGCCGAGCATGGAGCCGATGTCCCTGACGATCGGCAAGAACGTAAGGGACATGATCGAGTCGGACCTGAAGCTGGAGTTAGGAGCCGTGGCTTCGTACAACGAGTCGATCCGCATCTGCGTCGAGAACAAGGACAATGGTTCGCGCGATCTGTTTATGAAGCTGCTCAAGGACGAGGAAGGTCACGTGGACTGGCTGGAGGCGCAGGTTCACAAGATCGAAGAGATCGGCTACGAGCGCTACCTGATCACGCAAACCGAGGAAGAGGAGTAGGTAAGGCGCTTTCGTGTGGCCAAAGTTCCTTGCCCAATCGAAGAGAGACGAACAGCAGGTTTCGCCGCACTCTACTGGTAGGCGAGCCACTTCCACGCGCCGCTGTCGAGCTGGAAGAGCGAGTGACCTTCGTGGCGCGAGCCCTGGCTCAGAACCTTCTGCACATCGGCGGGGAGGCCGGAGAAGTCGTACTCCCAGGTGTAGCCGACGAGGCGCTGGCTGTGGTCTTCGGTGGGATCGACAATGCCGCTGATCTCGACGATGTGCCAGTGAAAGACGCGTCCCACTTTAAGGTAGACGCCGGGGTTTTGCGCGCTGATGCCAGCCGGAAAGATGCCCTTGCAGGCGGCGAAGTCATGCTTCAGGACGCGCTTGTCGGAGGGATTGGGCAGGCACGGCTGGTTGGCCTGGATCTGGAGCGGAGCGAGCTGATCCTGTGGGAGCGCGGTGAGGGTGTGCGCCTGATCCTGGGTGAGGGTAAATTCGGTCGCGTCGGTGCCGGCGCCGATCTTGTCGAGCATGGCTTTTGCTGCGTCCGTGGTCAGGTCCTGGCTGTGCGCTACAGCTGAGCCGAGCAAACTCAGAATGAGGAAGGCCCAAAGACGGATCGTGGTTCCGTTCACGGAAATCTCCTTTGAGTTGTTGGGGGTAGTGACGGAGTGGACCCTATCGTACGACAGAATGGGGCAGGAGGGAGTGGAAAAATTCCGCGCGTGGGTGAAATCGGCGGGACAAAAAGAGGATTTATGAGACGGATAAGCGGCGGAGATTTCTCCTATTCTCCGGCATCGCAGGCCGATGACGGCTGTCGTTCGACGGATAGATTATTTCTGTTGGATATGCGGCGGGTAGCCCCGATCCGTCGAAAGTCCTCGATGCACTGGGTGAGCGCAGCATTCAACTCTGGTGGTCGGGGCGTACTAGAGACGAAGGTCTGCTGCGTTGATCAAAAGATCGTTTGCGTTTCTCAGGGCGTACCGCGCTTCCTGATCTGAGTATGCTCGCCTAGCTTAAGCTTGTTCGGGTCCAAGTTGTCAGGCGTCAGCGTGCTTATGAGAAACATCGCTGAGGGATGGACGTAAGCGGATGCCAGGGAATACGCGGGTGAATGGAGGGCCACTAATGAACCCGTTTCTTTCGCCATTTCGTAAATAGTGCTCCCGCTCCAATTGAGGTCACGCATCCCAACGCGTTTTCCAGCGGCGAATTTCGAGACATTCGATGCCACCTTACTGTCCATCTGCGATGGTCTGAATTGCTCAGGGATGTCCTGCAGAATCTTTGCCCACTCGACGTGGATTACTTCTAAGAAATCGTGTGTTTTCTCCGGATGGATATGCAAATGCCGGGCGACGACAACGAGCTCGTACATCGTGCGGGTCGCTCGCAATGCGGCGCGGCCAAATCCGTCTTTGATTGCAAATAGGATTTCCTCCATTAGATCTCTACAGGAAACCAGCAACGGGAAGATCACGCGATCCTCAGGACTATTTGTCGATGTAACCCCGCGGGAGAACGCTACGTCCATTAGCTCGCGAATGCGAGTTAAATCGGCTCGATATTCAGCGATTTCTTCTCGGATCGTCTGCACGTTTTCCAGAACCCCCCAGGCTGCTGCCGTCACGAGCTTTTCTAGGTGAGTCACCCTCGTGACGGTGACACCTTCAGAATCTCTCTCCCAATGACCATGCGCTGAATCTCGCTTGTTCCCTCGCCGATGGTGCAGAGCTTCACGTCGCGGTAGAACTTCTCGACGGGATAGTCCTTGATGAAGCCGTAGCCGCCGTGGAGCTGCACCGCTTCGTTGCAAATCCTTACCGCCACTTCGCTCGCGTAGAGCTTTGCCATGGCGGATTCCTGCGTGACGCGCTTGCCTGCGTCTTTCAGCACCGCCGCGCGCAGGGTGAGAAGGCGGGCGGCGTCGAGTTCGGTGGCCATGTCGGCGAGCTTCCACTGAATGCCCTGAAATTCGGCGATGGCCTTGCCGAACTGGCGGCGCTGCTTCACATATTTCACCACGCGTCGAGCGCGCCTTTCGCGATGCCGAGCGAGAGCGCCGCGATCGAGATGCGTCCACCGTCGAGGGTGCGCATGGCGTCGACGAAACCTTCGCCTTCTTTGCCCAGGAGATTTTCGCCGGGGATAGCGCAGTCCTCGAAGATGAGCTCGCTCGTGTCGGAGGCGCGGAGGCCGAGCTTGTTTTCCTTTTTGCCGGGGCGGAAGCCGGGCGCGCCCTTCTCGACGATGAAGGCGGAGAGGCCGTGGGTGCCTTCTTCCTTATTTGTAACCGCGATGATCACAGATACGTCGGCGTAGTGGCCGTTGGTGATGAACGTCTTGGTTCCGTTCAGGATCCACTGATCGCCTTTGCGAACGGCGGTGGTGCGCGCCGCGGAGGCGTCGGAGCCGGAGCCCGGTTCGGTGAGCCCCCAGGCCCCGAGATGCTCGCCGGTGGTGAGCTTCGGCAGGTAGTGCTTCTTCTGCGCTTCGGAGCCGGCGAGGAAGATGTGATTCGTGCACAGCGAATTATGTGCGGCGACGATGATGCCGATGCTGCCGTCTACCGCGGACAGTTCTTCGATGGCGAGCATGTAATCGACGTAGCCCAGACCGGCGCCGCCGTATTCGGGAGGGAAGATCACGCCGAGCAGGCCCATGGCCCCAAGCTGCTTCACGACGTCCATGGGGAACTCGGAGGCCTCATCCCAGCGGAGAACGTTGGGGGCGATCTCGCGGGCGGCGAAGTCGCGAATCTCGCGGCGGAGGGCCTCCTGGTCCTCGGTGAGGGTGAAGGGAAAGGTCGAGGAGGTTTGCTGGGCGGGTTGGGTCGTCGCGGCACTCATGCGGGTTCGCGGTGCTCCGATGGGTAGAGATGAAGAAAACCGGTTAGCGTACCAGAGTTGGACGAGCGTTGTCGCCCGTGCGTTGGCGGCAACGCGTTACTTTGCCGCTGCCGGGACGGCGTAGATCCGCTTCGCGGCCGGATCGAAGGTCCACCGAAGGCGGTCCAGCAGCGCATTGCCGACGATGCCGTCGCGGTTGATCTTTGCCGCCGAGGGTCCTTCCCACCAGTGCACGGTGGCGAAGGCTCCGGAGCGGGCGATGGCGACGGTGGCGTACGCGCCGGGTTGGAGCTGCAGTTGGCCGTCCAGATCGATTTTGGCGACGGAGACGAGGTCGGTGGTGTAGCGGCCGTTGACGCCGAAGCCGTGCGACTCCTGGGCGGGCGCGGTTTTGTCATCCTGCCCGGCCTGGTCCAGTCCTGCTGGCGCGCGGAACTGCGTATTCAACAGCAAGGTGATGTCGCTGCCGGTGTCGAAGTGGAGGAGCGCGGGCGTTTTGGGTCCATTGAGGAACGTGAGCTGCGACGCCACAAGAAGCCCCTGGGGAGTCCACTGCGCGCGCAGCGCGGCGTAAGGACCTTCGGGTGGGCCACAGTGCGACGGGTCGCGGAGCGTGAGGCGCGATGCGGCATAGTCGAGCGTCGCGCACCATCTACGAAGGAAGTCCCAGCCGAGGAAGCCGTCCATGGGATGACCGACGCGCTGGCCGAAATCCCCGAGGTCGGTGACGAGCGCCGATCCGGTGAAGAGGTGCGTCTGCCCGGAGCGAAGGGAGATGTCGGCTGTCTGGTAGCGGCGTTTCGCAGCTCCGTCGCCGAATCCGTTGTACGAAAGCGATCGCTGCCAGAAGTGGGTATGAACTGCGCCCTTGCTGGCGGCCTGGTTCGACAGAGTCGTGCGTTGGAAGCCGGTGTCGAGCATGAGGGTGAGGGGGCCGAGATGGTCGTCGTTGACGGTGATGTAAAGGTGGCGGCCGGAGTAGTCGAGGGGGAGGACGATGGGCGGTGGATTGCGCGCGGAGCGCGCAGGAGAGGAAGAGAGCCGCAAATAGGAGGAAGAAGCGCCGCCGAAACTGCATGGGTTCGATGGTACGAGACTGCTGTTCTGGTTCGCGCTTTGGCGCGAACCCCACACCCCAAGATCAGCAGATGTGGGGATGTCGAACCGTATTGCTAGCGCAGACTCGCTGGTGGCGGTGTAACGGCATCCAGCTGTTTGAACATTGCGTCGGGCAGCTTCAGCGCGGCGGCGGCGACGTTTTCGTCGAGATGCTTCGGTGACGACGTGCCTGGAATCGGCAGCATCACCGGGGAGCGGCGCAGCAGCCAGGCGAGCGCGACCTGCAGCGGCGTGGCGGTGAGTTCCTTCGCGAATTTCTCCAGCAACTCATGCGCAGCCGAGCGCACCTGGCCGAGCGGCGCCCAGGGAATGAAAGCGATGCCGTTCTTTTCGCAGAAATCGAGCAGGAAATCCCATTCGCGATCGGCGAAGCTGTAGCGATTCTGCACCGAGACGATGGGCGTGATTTTGCGGCCGCGTTCTACATGTTCGAGCGTCACATTCGAGAGCGCGATGTGGCGAATCTTGCCCTGCTCGCGCAGCTTCTCCAGCGTCTCCATCGACGCGATGAAGGAGACGGCGGGGTCGGGGATGTGGAGCTGATAGACGTCGATGCGCTCGAGCTTGAGCCGCTTCAGGCTGCCTTCGACGGCTTCCTCAAGATGTTTCGGGCTGGCGTTGTGGATCCACTGCCCCGGGCCGACGCGCTCCCATCCGCCCTTGGTGGCGATGACGAGACCTTTGGGATATGGATGGAGAGCCTCAGCGATCAGCTCTTCGCTGACATTGGGTCCGTAGGAATCGGCCGTGTCGATGAAGTTGACGCCCAGTTCCACGGCGCGGCGGAGAGTCTTGATGGCGGCGTCTTTATCTTTAGGAGGACCCCAGATGCCAGGGCCGGTGATGCGCATGGCGCCGTAGCCCAGGCGGTGGACGACGAGGTCGCCGAGGTGGACTTTGCCGGCAGCGGCGGCATTGGGGGTGGTTTCGGTCGTGGGCATGGGCGTCTCCTCTGAAAAACAGGTTACAGGGTGCAGGGCACAGGGTACAGGCGGAGCGTCCAGGGCCTCTTTTCAGGATGATGATTCGGGATCGGTGGGTTTGTCCGGTTGGGAGTTGTAGATCTCCTCGACGCGCGTGAGGGTGTCGATTTCGTCCACCGGCTTGTCGTTGCGGATTCTCACGATGCGGGGGAAGCGGAGCGCGAAGCCCGAAGCGTGCCGAGTGGAGCGCATGACGTTGTTAAACGCGACTTCGAGGATCACAAGCGGCTCGACGGTGCGGAAATGGCCGTAATCCTCGAGCGTGTGGGCTTTGAAGAAAGCGGTCATGTCGGCGATTTCCTGATCGGTCAGGCCCGAGTAGGCCTTGCCTACATTTTTGAGCGGAGCTTCAGAGTCGTCCGGGTCGCGAATGGCAAAGGTGTAGTCGCTGAGGACGGCTGCGCGGCGGCCGTTGCCGTACTCGACGCCGGTTACCACTACATCCAGGGTCGCGAGTTCGCGCTTGAGCTTCAACCATGCGAGTCCGCGGCGGCCGGGCTGATAGATCGAAGCGAGCGACTTGATCATCACGCCTTCATTGCCGCGAGCGCGGGCGTCGACGTAAGCCTGGTCAAGGTCGTCGGTGGTGGTGAGGCGGGCCGCGGCGGCGAGGATGAGGCGCGGGAAGGCCGCTTCTTGCTGTTGGTCGAAGAGGTGGGACTGGGCGCGGGTTTGGGTTGGGGCGGTGGTCGGGGCCCAGCGGGCGGTGAAGTCTTCCAGGATGGCGCGGCGTTCGGACAGCGGCTTTTCGAGGAGGAGTTGGTCGCCACGGTAGAGGATGTCGAAGACGATGAGGACGACGGGGACCTCGCGCAGCATTTCCGGGGCGACGCGCTTGCGTCCGAGGCGCTGCGTCAGCGTGGAGAAAGAGAGAGCGCGCGAGGTGGCTGGATTCCAGGCGAGGATTTCGCCGTCGAGGATCGCTGACTCGCCGATGGACGCGAAGGCTTCGACGAGGTCGGGGAAGGAGACGCTGAGGTCGTCGCGATTGCGGGAGTAAAGGGCGACGCGGGCTCGACCCGATTCGCTGGGGTCGACGTGGAGTTGGGCGCGGATGCCGTCGAATTTGTCTTCGAGTTGGGCGGCCTGCAGAACCGAAGCGGAAAAAGCAGGTCCCCCCGCTTCGTTCTCGCGGCGCTTTGCTTGCGCGGACTCCGGTTGGGATGACACTGCGTTCTGCGGCGAGGCTTCCCAGACGCCGGCGACTTCGGATTTGACCTCTTCAGTGAAGCGGGTGATGGCCTCGTCGACGCTCTGGACGGGGCTGGCGAGCATGAAGCCGATGGGGTGGAAGAGCTTCATGCGGGCGTGGTCGAGCTGGTTTTGGGCGGCGAGCGCAACGACTTCCGGGAGCGAACCGAGGAGCATGTCGGCGCGGCGCACGCGGCGGTTGTGGCCGTGTACGCTTCGGCGATGGCTTCCTCGACAAGGGACTGTTTCACGCCGGTGCGCATGTCGCCGGTCGCGAGCTTGATGAGGTACTTCGCCTCGTCGGGTGTGGCGCGGCGCAGAAGGTCAAGAAGGATGCGCTGTTTCGGAGCCGGACCGCGGGCTTCGGCAATGGCGGCGAAGGCCGATTCGACGTCGGTGAGGGTGATGGAGGCGGTGGCGGGGGTATGGCCGTAGAGAAGATCCGCGGAGGCCGCGCCGAAATCGCCATAGCGGCGGTAGGCGGCGGACATGGTCCGGCTGCGCGGCTCCTGATAGCTCCGCAATCGCCTTCGAAAGAAGTGAGCCGCCGATGTTGAGCACGCGCGGGTCGGTTTCGGCGAAGGGTGTGCCGGAGAGCCAGAGGGCGGCGCGGCCCGCGTCGGGCACAGGGAGGGACTTGAGGTAGTCGGCGATGAAGGCTCGTTTCTCGATCTTTTTGGTGGTGGCCGCGAGCGCGTCGCAGAGCTCGGCGAACTGGAGGAAGAGAGACATCGACAGCAGGGTACAGGGTGCAGAGTACAGGGTGCAGAAGCACAGTGAGGCGAATATGAACGGTTCTGGTGCGGCCCGCGCCTTTTCACCAGCCGCGTCATCGAATAGAAGTAGAATAGAAGCGATGCGGCACCTTTCCATTCTCGGCACTCTTCTCTAGCGGCTCCCGCCGCCACAGCCGAGCCGCGCCCTTTCCCACACAACTCTAAATTGCAGCAGAACCGGCACACTCGCCGGGAGGATTCTATGTTTGAACGTCTGGAACAGATTGAAGCTCGCTTTGAGGATTTGGGCCGGCAGATGGCCGATCCGGAAGTGCTCAGCGATCACGAGAGGTATCAGAAGATCGCGAAACAGCATCGGGATATGGAGCCGATGGTGGAGAAGTTCCGCGAGTATCGCCAGGTGAAGACCGGCATTGCCGACGCGCGCGCGATGCTGAACGAGAGCGATCCGGAGATCCGCGCGATGGCGCAGGATGAGTTGACGGCGCTGGAGGCGCGCGCCCCGCAGCTTGAAGAAGACCTGAAGCTGCTGCTGCTGCCCAAGGATCCCAACGATGAGAAGAACGTCGTCGTCGAGATCCGCGCGGGGACGGGCGGCGATGAGGCTTCGCTGTTCGCGGCGGAAGTCTTCCGCATGTACTCGCGATTTGCGGAGCAGCATCGCTGGAAGGTGGAGGTGCTGTCGTCGTCGGAGTCGTCGGTGGGCGGATTGAAGGAAGTCATCGCGATCATCGAGGGGAACCGCGTGTACTCGCAGATGAAATACGAGAGCGGCGTGCACCGGGTGCAGCGGGTTCCGGCAACGGAGACGCAAGGGCGCGTGCACACGAGTGCGATCACGGTGGCGGTGCTGCCGGAAGCGGAGGATGTGGACGTGAAGATCGAGGCGAAGGATATTCGCATCGATACTTTTTGTTCGTCGGGTCCCGGCGGGCAGTCGGTCAACACGACCTACTCCGCGGTGCGCATCACGCATCTGCCCACGAACACAGTCGTCAGCTGCCAGGACGAGAAGTCGCAGATCAAAAACCGCGAGAAGGGGATGCGGGTGCTGCGCGCGCGGCTTTATGAGATGGAAATGGAGAAGCAGCAGGCGGCGCTGGCGAAGGAGCGCAAGCAGCAGGTGGGCAGCGGCGATCGCAGCGAAAAGATCCGCACGTATAACTTTCCGCAGAATCGGCTGACGGACCATCGCATCGGGCTGACGATTCACCAGCTGACGGAGATCATGGAGGGCAAGCTGCAGCCGGTGATCGACGCGCTGATCGCGCACTACAACTCGGAGCGGCTGAAGAGCGAGGCCGAGGAGCAGGGAGTAGGGAACAGGGCGCAGTGACGGGGTAGGTGATTGGCGATGAGGGTTCGCGAGGCGACGATGGACGATGCTGCGGCGATTGCGCAGGTGCACCTGGCGAGTTGGAAGACGACGTACCCGGGAATCATTCCTCAGGAGTACATCGATAGCTTGCGGGTGGAGAACGGCATCGCGCAATGGCAGTCGCAGTTGAGCGAGAAGAAAGCCCTGGTCCTTGTTGCAGAAGATGAGGGTGGCGTGTTTGGTTTTGCCGCCGGCGGAGCGATCCAGCATCCGGTGGAGGGATACCAGGGCGAGCTGGGCGCAATCTACTTGTTGGCTTCGCGTCAGAGGAAGGGCGCGGGCGCAGTGCTGGTGCGGCGGGTCGCAACCGATTTGCAGCGGCAGGGATTCACGAACATGGTGGTGTGGGTGCTACGTGAGAATCCGGCTTGCGGGTTCTACCAGCGGATGGGCGGCGTGCCGGTGGGGACGCAAATGATTGAGATCGGTGGCACGCCTCTGCCGGAGATCGCCTATGGCTGGCCGCAGATCGCGGTGTTGTGCGACGGCGCGCAGAGCTGAGTATGGCGGCGGGGAATTTGAGAAGCATCCTGGTGGAAGCCGCGGCGCGACTGGATGGATCGCCCACAGCGCGACGCGATGCGGAGC
>CAVPKU010000011.1:0-6086 GCA_963705765.1 uncultured Acidobacteriaceae bacterium
TGCTGATGCGAGCGGCTGGGCGGGATCGTGCCTGGATCCTGACCCACCCGGAAGCAGCGCTAACGCCGGAGCAGAGCGCGCTGTTTGAGAACTGGATTGCGCGGCGAGAGCGTCAGGAGCCGATCCAGTACATCCTGGGCGAGACGGAGTTCTACGGGCTGGCTTTCACGGTGACGCCCGATGTGCTGATTCCGCGGCCGGAGACGGAGCATCTCGTCGAGGCAACGTTGGAGAAAGTCGAGCGCGATGCGCCTCTGCGGATCTGCGATGTGGGCACCGGGTCGGGAGCGATTGCCGTGGCGCTGGCGCATGCGTTGCCGCGCGCGCAAGTGACGGCCCTGGATATTTCCCGCTCGGGGCTCGATGTGGCCGCAAAGAATGCGCGACGACACGGGGTTGCGGAGCGGGTCAGGTTCCTCGAATCCGACCTGCTCGTTGCTGTGGGGGGAGAACGGTTTAACGTTGTGGTTTCGAATCCGCCGTATGTGCGCGATGACGAGGTTCTTGAGGCCCAGGTTGCGCAGTATGAGCCGCACGGGGCGTTGTTTGCGGGGCCGACGGGGCTCGAAATCTATGAGCGGCTGATCCCGCAGGCGCACGAGGCGCTGGTTCCTGGCGGTTGGTTGCTGATGGAGATCGGCTACGGGCAACGGGACGGGGTCGCTGAACTGCTGAGGGATTGGGACGGGGTGGAATTTTGCGCCGACCTGCAGGGAATCCCGCGCATTGCCATTGCACAGCGCCGGGCCTGAAAATAGAACGCATGAGCGCAACTGCGATCGACACACCCACGACGACGAAAGATTTTGCTACCAAGCTGGACCGCCTGGCGGAAGTTGCCATCAAGTCCGGCCTCGGGCTGGCCGAGGGCCAGGAACTGGTGATGACCGCCAGCACCGACGCGCTGCCTCTGGCGCGGCTGATCACAAAGCACGCCTACGCTGCGGGCGCGTCGCTGGTGACAATCCTGTTCACCGATGAGGAAGCGCAGCTGCTGCGCTATCAATACGGTCACGATGGGAGTTTCGACAAGGCCGGCGAACTGGCTCTACGACGGTATGGCCACGGCGTACAAGAGCGGCGCCGCGCGCCTGGCGATCACCGGCGGCAATCCCTCGTTGCTGTCGAAGCAGGACCCGGAAAAGGTGAGCCGCGCCAACCGCGCGATGTCGATGGCGTATCGGCCGGCGCTGGAGCTGATTACGCGCCACGACATCAACTGGACGATTGTGTCGGCGGCGACGCCGGCGTGGGCGGCGGCGATGTTCCCGGACCTGCCTGCCGACGCGGCGCTGGCGAAGCTGTGGGATGCGATCTTCGCAGCCAGCCGCGCGGATCAGGACGATCCCGTAGCCGCGTGGAAGAAGCATGACAGCAAGCTGCACATGTGGGCGGAGCGGATGAACGATCGGCGCTACTCCGCGTTGCATTTCAAAGGCCCTGGAACGGATCTGAAGGTTGGTCTCGCGGACGATCACCTGTGGCTGGGCGGCGGGACGACGGCCGGCAACGGGAATTACTGCATCCCGAACATGCCCACCGAAGAGGTATTCACGACGCCGCACAAGGATCGCGTGGATGGGACGGTGACGAGCACCAAGCCGCTGTCGCACCAGGGAACATTGATTGAGGGAATCAAGGTGCGGTTTGAAGGCGGGAAGATCGTCGAGGCGCATTCGAATAAGGGCGAGCAGGTGCTGCAAAAGCTGATCGAGACGGACGACGGCGCGCGGCGGCTGGGCGAAGTTTCTCTGGTGCCGAACTCGTCGCCGATCTCCGCGAGCGGAATGTTGTTTCTGAACACGTTGTTCGATGAGAACGCCGCGTGCCACATCGCGCTGGGGCAGGCGTATTCGAGCTGCGTACGGGACGGCGACAAGCTGACGCCGGAAGAACTGGCCGGCAAGGGCGCCAACGAGAGCCTGATCCATGTGGACTGGATGATCGGGTCGGGCCAGATCGACGTGGATGGCATCACAGCAACGGGCAATGCGGAGCCGGTGATGCGCAAGGGCGAGTGGGCGGAAGGGAGGGAAAGGTTATAGGGAACAGGGTGCAAAACCGGGCCCGCCAGCTGAGGAATCAGCGCCGGGCTTTGTTGATGCAGAATTTACGGGCCCCAGAGTCCGGCCCGATTTCCTCCGCCACTTTTCCCCCGTCCCCGCGTTCAACTCTTTATGTCGCACCGACACATTCGCCGATTTGTGTCCGCAGCCCTGCTCGCCGCGGCCGTTTCCCTTGCCGCTCCGATCGCGAGGGCCGAGAACAACGTTCCGCTGACGCCGCAGGAGTTGGCGGCGCTGGGGATGAACGCCACCTTCCACACCGACATGACGTTCGACGAGTCGATGTTGCAGGCGGCCAGCCAGGTGATGCCCGACGAAGAGAAGCCGATTATCGCGAAGTTGCGCAGCATCTCGGTGCACACCTTCCGCTATTCGTCGCCGGGGTTCTACGATCCGGCTGCGCTGCAGGCGGTTCGCGCTCAGTTTTACGGCGATGGCTGGAACCATCTGGTGACGAAGCAGACGCATCCACGAGCCGTTCCCTCCACCGACCCCGATACCGGCCTGACCGTCGCGCATGCCGATCCGTCGTTCGATCCCACGCACACCGATGTGTGGATGCGGATGAAGGGCACGAATGTCGATGGGGTTGTGCTGCTGGTGGCGAACGAGCGCAACGTGAACCTGATCGTGATCGATGGGACGATCAGTCCGCTCGACCTGCTGCATCTGCGCGGGCATTTTGGAATTCCGCGATTCCACGGCGACGACCTGGACGAGGATAAGCAATAGAACAGCAGGAAGCTGGAAGCGGAAGCCGGAAGCTGGAAGCCAAAAGTGGTCATGGAAGACGCACCGGTCCGTTCGCTAGAATCTGCCGATGAGGTATCGGGCGCTGGGCAGTGTGGTGCGGATCTGGTTGGTCGCGGGCACCCTCGACATCACCGACGCAATCGTCTTTAGCGCTTTTCACCACGTAATGCCCCAGAGGATCTTTCGGTTCATCGCCAGCGGCCTGACTGGGCCGTGGGCGTTCCATGCCGGCATGGCTTCGGTCGCGCTCGGCGTCGCGATCCACTACGCGATTGCGCTGTTCTGGACGCTGTTGTACTGGGTAGCGAGCGCGCGGGTGGCCATCCTCGTGCAGCGGCCGGTGGTGTGCGGGCTCCTCTACGGCGCGCTGGTGTATGTCGTCATGAATTTCGTGGTGCTGCCGCTTTCCCGCATTCCCCACGCGCACGGACACACGCCGCTGCCGTCGCTGATCAACGGGGTCCTCGCCCTGCTGTTCTGCATTGGGCTGACGGTGGCTTGGCTGACCCGGAGGGAGCGTCTGGCGAACAGCATTTAGCGAAAGGCGTTTAGCGAACAGCTTTTAGCAAACAGCTTTTAGCAAACAGCTCTTAGCGAACAGCGTTTAGCGAACAGCGTTTCGCCAACAGCTTTCCGCGAATCGCTCCGCTTAGATGTGGCAGCTGACGGCGCCGCGCTTTTCCAGATACTTCTGGTGATACTCCTCGGCGCGCCAGAAGGTTTCCGCCGGAACGACCTGAGTCACGATGGGCTTCGAGAATTTCTTCTCTGCTGTCAGACGGGCGATGGTCTCGTTCGCCGTTTTTTCCTGCTCCGGCGAGTGGTAAAAGACGGCGCTGCGATACTGCGAGCCCCAGTCTGGCCCCTGGCGATTGTGCTGCGTGGGGTCGTGGAGGGCGAAGAACTCGTCCAGCAACTGCTGATACGTGATCTTCGACGGGTCGAAGTCGATGTCGACAGCCTCGGCGTGGCCGGTGCGGTCGGTGCAAACCTGCTGATACGTCGGGCTGGCCAGCGAACCGCCTTCGTAGCCGACGGCGGTCGCAATCACGCCGGGCAGCTGCTGGAAGCGCGCTTCCACGCCCCAGAAACATCCGGCGGCAAATGTAGCTTTTTCCATGGGATTGGTCTCCTCCTATTAGATTGTGCGACAGCCAATCTGGTTTCAACGAGGGCTGCGGCGGGAATTGGTGCGCGGCCGGCTGGAATTCCGCGCCGGACCCCCTGCGGGACGGCGGTCGCCCGGACGGACAGGGCGCGTACGGCCGGGGCGGGGCATTTTGCGGGCGGGCAGATCGACTTTCGCAGCTTTGGATCTGCCCTGCGCAGCCTTTCGGAGGGCGGCTACTTCTTCCAGCGTGAGCTCACGGGAGCGGCCGGGTTCGAGGTCCAGCACCAGCGGGCCGTAGCCGACGCGGCGAATCTTCTCGACGTGGTGGCCGACTTCCTCGAACATTTTGCGAATCTCGCGGTTTCGACCCTCGACGAGGATCAGCTCATACCAGGGATTCTCGCCGTCGCGGAGCAGCCGAATGCGAGCGGGAGCGGTCATGACGCGGCCTTCATTGTGGCGGGGCTTTTCTTCGCGAGGGCGAGAACCGGGCTTGCCGGATTCAGGCTTGATCTGGCTGCCGCGGTCGATCATGACGCCGTGGCGGAGCTGGTTCAGGGCCGAGTCGGAGACCTTGCCGCTGACCTTGACCAGGTAGACCTTCTGCACGCGGGCGGCGGCGCGGGTGAGCGCGTTGGCGAGGTCGCCGTCGTTGGTCATCAGCAGCAGGCCTTCGCTGGAGTAGTCAAGGCGGCCGACGGGGAAGACGCGCTCGCCCCCGGTCTTTGCGGATCGGACCAGATTCATGACCGTCGGGCGGCCTTCGGGATCGCTGGCCGTGGTCACGTAGCCCTTGGGCTTATTGACGACCACGTAGCGCGGGCGCTCCGGTCCCTGGAGGAGCTTGCCGTCCACGCGGATGTGGTCGCGCGCCGGATCGGCTTTTGTACCGAGGGTGGTGACGGTTTGACCGTTGACCTGAACGAGCCCGCCGAGGATCAGCTCCTCAGCCTTGCGCCGGGATGCGACGCCGGCCGCCGCGATGATCTTCTGCAGCCGCTGGGTCGCACCTGGGGTTGCATCTTCCTGCTCCAGCGCGTCCTGATCGGCTGCGTTCTCGTCCGGCTCGGTCATGAGTGGGCCTTCTCGGCGTGGTCAGCGACGTCGGTCTCCGAAGTCGGCGCCGCGTCCGCAGACGCATTCTCCGCAGCCGCAGCGGCCTCTTCGATCTCGGCCATCTCGTTCTGCGCGAAGGGCAGCTCCTCTTCGCCCGGGGCAATGGGGCCTTCCGCCTCGGTTTCGGCCAGCTCGCTGGCCATCTTCTCGAACTCCTCGAGCGACGGCAGCTCGTTCACGTCCTTGAGGCCGAAGCGGACCAGAAATTCCTTCGTCGTCTTGTAGAGGATGGGGCGGCCGACCACCTGCTTGCGTCCAGCGGTGGTGATGAGCTTGCGCGCGACCAGCGATCCCAGTACGCCGCCGGAATCGACGCCGCGGATTTCGCCGATTTCCGGCGCGGTGATGGGCTGCTTGTAGGCGATTACGGCCAGGGTTTCCAGCGCCTGCATGCGAAAGCTTAAACGGCGGCCGGAGCGTCTTGATGAACGCCCGGACGGCATCGTGATACTCGGGGCGCGTGCCGACGCGGAACCCGCCGGCGACCTCGCGAATCTCGAGGCCGCTGTCGGCGGCGTCGTAGTCGGCGATAAGCTCATCGACGAGGCTACGGATTTCATCGCGCACTTCGCGGTCGCGCTGGCGAGCGGCCTTCTTCTCGGCCTCGGCTGCCGTTTCAGGCGACGCGGCTTCGCTTGCGGACGCGGCAGGTTCAGCAATCTGGTTCGTTGCCTCCCCGGCGGTTCGGGAACCGGCTGCGGCTCGCCGGCAAAGTCAGTGGTGGCCACTTCAGCGTCAGCCGAATTCTGCGCCGAGGGCTCCGAGGGGGCTGTTTCCGCGGACTCGGGTCCGGCAACCTCATCGATCACTCCATCGAGTTCCGAGGGCGCTTCAGGATCGGCAGAGGCTTCGCTCCGGGCCGCGCGCGAGGCGAGTGCTTCGTCGCGGAAGAGGGAGGCGAGTTGCGCCAGCGTGACAGGTTCTTCGGCGGCGTAAATGACGGCTTCGATGCGGGCTTTAAGACTCATCAGAGGTGGGGGTCACAGGCGCCGGGCAAAAGAAAGCGGCGCTTTCTCGATACTACCGAAAGCGCCGCTGAT
>CAVPKU010000012.1:0-28556 GCA_963705765.1 uncultured Acidobacteriaceae bacterium
CCAAATTTGTGGGGATAGGAGAAACGCCTGCTCTTCATTTTGAAATTTGCAATTTTCAATTTGCAATCCCCAGCTCCCCCCTTTTCTTTAAGTAAAAATCTGAGCCTTCGAAGTACCTCAGACTCGGCGTGGTCTTGGCGTTTTTAGCTTCCAAAACCGACTTTAAGTCAGTGAAAAAGTTCGGGTATGTTTTGTTCACGCAGTCGGCGTCCTTGATCAGTATTCCCGGCGAGGCGTAACCGGCGATCGCAAAGCTCATCGCCATGCGATGATCATCGTACGTCTCAATCGATGCGGGGAGGATTTTATTCGGTGGCGAGATACTGAGATCGTCACCGTCAACGCGAACCTCCCGCGCCCTAGCTTTACCAACTCTGCGGCCAGCGCAGCGATACGATCGGTTTCCTTGACCCGCAGGGTGTGCAGTCCGCGGATGGTTGTCGTCCCTTCTGCGAAGAGTGCAACGACGGCTAACGTCTGCGCGGTATCGGGCATCGAGGAAAGGTCAACATCAATCCCCGAAAGCCGCCGCGGGCCTGTCACATGGATGGAATCATTTTCAACGCGTTCTTCGGCTCCCATCTTTTCCAAAATCCCGGCGAATCCAACGTCGCCCTGCAGGCTTTGTTTTCCAAGCCCTGGGATTGTGACCTGCATCACGGGGTGAATCGCCGCGATGCCCAGGAAGTAAGTGGCGTTGCTTGCATCCGGTTCGACTTCGTAACGCGTGGCTGTGTAGAAGCCGCGCGGAACGATGATTTGCCTGGGCTGGCCGGTACGCGATCGCGCACTAATTCCGGCGTGTGGGCCAAATTCATCCATGAGCCGCATCGTCATTGCGATGTAGGGCCAACTGGTCTGTGGGCCGACGAGATCGATGCGGACTTCGTGTCGTGCGTATGGGGCGACTTGCAGAACTGCCGAGAGATATTGTGACGATCTGGCGGTATGAAAACGCGTCATGCCGCCGGGAAGCGCATCGGAAGCGAGCGTGATCGGAGGAAAACCTTCAATATCGTCGTATTCAATGCGCGACCCAAGGCTGCGGAGCAGATCCACCAGTTCGCCGATCGGACGCTGGCACATTCGGGAGATGCCGTCGAGGGATGACGGAGTCGTGTCCCAGCGCACACAATGCGGTAAGGAAGCGAATGGTGGTTCCGCTGTTCCCGCAGAAAAGCTGGGCGGATGCCTTTGGAATGGCTCCTCCGCGGCCGGCGATGCGGACGCTCTGCACCGCGCGGTCAATGTGCGGAGCAAACCCCAGACGCTCAAGGCACTCGAGCATGACCAGTGTGTCGTCGGCGAAAAGGACGTTGGTCAGTTGCGCATTCGCCATCCGCCAGTGCCGCAAGCACCAGCGCTGGATTGGTAAGGCTCTTGGAGCCCGGCGGAGTGATGCGGGCGGCAAAAGTCCTGGTGATCGGCTCGATCGGAATATCTCCAATTTCGTGCGCGGAAGCGATACGGGGTTCTGCATCGCCCGCAGCGGATGTATACAACCGCTGTGCCTACGGGCAAGATCATCCCGCATAAATGTTTTGAATGTGGGAATGCCCGATGCTTCCCACGCCGCCTCGATGGCCTGCACACTGTGTTGATTGTTAGCCATCAACTCTGCGAACGCCTTCTCCTCAGGGGATCCGGCGGGCGGGCGGACGTGCTGGTCGTGCGTATCGACGCGGAAAAAATGGCGCTCTCCCGTCGGTGCGCGGTCGATCGTCAGTTTCATGTGCGGATAGACTCGATTTCCCAGGCGCAAGCTATAGCGGATGATCACGCCCGCTTCCTCCACCCGCTCGAAAACCGAGGAGGAAAACAAGTCGCCAGCTGCAATGCCGGGCAGAGTCGGTTACTCCAGCCGCGCGCGCGTCGCACATGGCAGAGCACTTCGTAGGCGTGGGCTAGATAGATTTCGATACCCCACACAGATCGGCGGGTGCGGGGCAATTCCACGATGCCATGGCACTCCTAAATGAACGTGCGCAGGAGTCGCGCACGTCCGGCGACAACGCTGCCTCCGGGCAGCGGCTAAAATATTTTCGAAGCGCATGATCGCGCACGGCCATTTAGCTTCCGACGCTGACCTTGCAGAGGAATTCGATTATAACTGCGCAGGACGTTTTGGAGCATGTGTATGTCGCAAGCGGATGTGTTGGTGGTCGAGGATGACGCAGAGATCAACCGCCTCGTGGGGGCGTATGTTCAGATTTCCGGGGTCGTTACCGCTGGCGCTCGACGGAAATTCGGCGATGCGGGAATATAGCTCGCGCATGCCTGATGTCGTCATTCTGGATGTGATGCTTCCCGACCTGGACGGATTCGAGATTTGCCGGCGAGTGCGTGCCGAGCATAACGGGAAACGCGTAATCGTAATCATGCTCACCGCGCTGGCGGATGAAGCATCGCGGCAGAAGGGCATCTCCTGCGGCGCCGACGAATATCTCACCAAACCTTTCGATCCCGATCGGCTGATCGCGACGCTCGGCAAATATCAAAAGCGACTTGACCGCAAGAGCAACTAAATGATCGTGCGCAGCCTCACGCAGTTCGTTTAGCTTTTAGCAGCTGCTCTCCCGCAGGGCAGCATCGCCCACTCGCACAACTGGGTATTCGCGCAGTTTCATTCATTGCCGCATGTCCGCCTGCTCCCGGCCAGTGCGATGGCACCGGGGACAGGCCATTGGGAGATAACGATGAACGTCAAGACCTGTCCCAGCTCGCTCTGCACCTCGATGCGCCCTGATGATCGCGCACAATGACGTAGCTGATGCTCAGTCCAAGCCCGGTTCCCTCTCCGATAGGTTTGGTGGTAAAGAAGGGATCGAAAATGCGCTCCTGGATTGCCGGATCGATCCCCTCTCCTTGATCTATGACGTCAATGCGCACGCCGCTGTCATTCCAGGCGCTGGTGCGAACGGTGACAACCCCTTCCTCGTGCGACGCATCGATCGCATTGACGATTAAATTCATCAGAACCTGATTCAATTTCGCGGGGTAGCATTTCAGTTGCGGAATCGGGTTAAGTTCGCTGCGAATCTGTATCTGCCTTTTTTTCGCATGGCCGCGGACGATGTTGATGGTCGATTCCACGCCCGCGTTCAGGTCCGCCTCCTGCAGCAGCGCTTGGTCAAGACGAGCGAAATCGCGTAGATCCTTGACGATCTGCTGAATTCGCTTCAAGCCTTCCCGCGAACGATCGATCAAATCGGTAAGATTGGAAATGGTGTAGCCAAGATCAACCCGTTCGGCAGTCTGTCGGATTTCTTCAAGGAGGCAGCATCGCTGCTCGGCATCGGCGGTTTCTGCCGCTCGTAGAGCAAGAGCAACTTTGCCACCGCCGCCACATCGCGGTGCAGCACCGCCACGTTGTTACTCACGAAGGACAGCGGATTATTGATTTCATGGGCCACGCCGGCCACCATTTGCCCCAGCCCGGCGAGCTTTTCCGACTGCACGAGTTGCCCCTGTGCCGCCTGCAGTGCCTGGCGAGCGGCCCGCTCGGCGTCGATCGCCGTTTCCAGCAGCCGATTCTTCTCTCGCAGTTCCGCCTCGGCGCATTTTACGGTCCGTCATGTCGCGGGCGACTGCATACAGCAACTGGTCCTTGACCACGGGCACGCTGGTCCACATCAGCCATTTGTAGGTTCCGTCCTTGCACCGATAGCGATTTTCAAAGGCAATCGTTACCGCCCCGGCCGCCAGCTTTCGGGCCTCGGCGAGCGTTGTCTCAATGTCATCGGGATGCACAAATTCGATCCAGCGTGGCTCATCATCTCCGCGGGGGTATAGCCGAGCGTTGTTTCAAAAGCTCCGTTGACCCGGGTGAAATATCCCTCAAAATCCGACACGCAGACCATATCCAATCCGAGTGTGAAGAACCGGTCCCGCTCCTCGGCGACCCGCCTCCGCGGTGATGTCATGGATGAATGCGAAGAAGACCCATTCGTTATCGATGCGCGCCGGAGACACCACCAGCTCAACCGGAAATTCATGCCCGCTGCGATGCATCGCGGTCATCTCCGCCGCCGGCCCATCAGTCCGCCATGACCCGACTTGAGAAACTCGGCCACGCCATTTTCAAACTCCCTCCGCTGTGCTTCGGGGAGAATTGTGTTGGCCATCGGAAGCCCCATCGCTTCCTGGTGCGAATAGCCAAACATCTCGTGCGCGAGGGGGGTTCCAGTCCACGATCTTTCCAGCGGTGTCCATCGCCACAAACGCTCCGCGCTGAGTCGATGACCTGGCGGGTGCGAGCTTCGCTGGTGCCAGCGCGTGCTCCGTCTTAAGTCGTCGCCATCGGCGCGGCGGAGCAATTCGAGCTCCCACCAGAGCAGCGTGGTAAAGATCACGGTGTCGGCCAGCACGATGAGGGCGGCCTCAGGAGAGGGTTGATCAGCCCGAGCCGTTGAAGCATCTCGCCGATCAGTCCGAGGATCGCTGGTAACCCGAGCATTATCGGCAACAGCCGGCGGGAAATTGCGCCGGGCGCTGTCAGCGGAGAGGATCTTCATCAGGCCTCTGTCCGGCCGGGCGAACAAAATCCCCGCCGCCAGCAGCAGGAACATTAACGCCGTGTGCATGGCCATCGGGAAGAAGCTCTTCACTACATAGAGAGCCGAGACGTTGAATGCATATCCGATAACCGCGAACAGCGCCAGCGCCTCGGCCATCAGCGCGATGCATCCTCGCGGCGCACGCCTTGCCGCAGGCGCACGTCGATCGTCAGAAGCGCCGTTCCGCAGAGCACAAAACAGAGCGCTGTGTTGGGCGCCATGGGATTGGCGGCTACCTGGTAGAACGGAAGAAAAGGCGGTCGATTCCCAGATCCGGCCCGTGCAGGAGGTAAATCAGCTTCAGTACACCGATCAGGATCATGAGAATCGCGGCAGCCCGCGCGACGGCGTCGTTTTGGCACAGGAACAGCACTTGAGAGCAGCAGCAGGGAGATGCCACCGAGCATGAAGCCCGCCGCCGTCGTCGGATTCATCGCCGCCAGCCCGGGAAAGACAGTTTTGAGGCTTGGGATGTCAAATCTCCAGCCAAGCAGAATGACCGTTCCGACGCTGATCGCCAGAACAGCAATCAGGCGGGCAGTGACCCAATAGAACCGGACAGCTGAACCCAGGAGGGACGAGTTCCGTTGCATCCGCGGAAGCCGCGTTGGACATGAGTTACGTCCCCCATCGCAGTCGCGAACAGCGTCGTCGCTGGCGCGGCGGATGGCAGCCAGAGCGTAAAGGTGCTGCCTTCCCCACCTCGCTTTCGACTCGAACCGTGCCGCCGTGCAGATCGACAAATGCCCGGACGATCGACAACCCCAGACCGATCCCCTTCTTTCCATGTCGAACGTGCCCGACGAGTGATGAGAAACATCAAATCCGGTAAAAAATGGCTCAAAGAGCCGTGGCTGCGACTCCGGGTCAATTCCCTGGCCCGTATTCGCTGACGCTGACTTCAATCCCGTCCATTCCGTCGCGGGCCAGGGCATGAGCACTCACGGAGGATCCGGCCGCCGTCGGGCGTGAACTTGATGGCGTTGAGCAACAAATGGTTGATGCTGTCGCGCCACCTTTCGCCGCGTCGACCGAAATGATGCCAAGCTCGGAATGTCGGGGAAAGATTCTGCTTCCGCAACTCGATAAAGGGGCGAATGTCCTCGCTGGCGTCCCGAAGCACGGAGGAGATATCCGTCGGGCGGCGATCCAGCGTGCGGTCGAACTGATTAACGCACCAGCATCGCCACGAGTTGATCAACGATCCGCTGCAGCCGTCCCCCCGCCTGTTCGATTTTCTTGAGCCATAGTTTCTGTTCGGGCGGAGGCGTAGTCGGCCGCTGCACAGGCCCGGCAAGCCCGAGAAGGATCGTCATACGGGGTGCGCAACTCGTGGCTCGCGACCTGGATGAAATTGGTCTTCAACTCGTTGGCGGCGCGAAGCTGGTTGTTGACCGTCTCGAGTTCACGATTCTGGGTTTGCAACAGGGCAAACAGCCGTTTGGCACTCCACGAGCAAATCGTACCGTTCACAAGCTTCGCGAATGACACTTTGCAGCTCGTCGGGATCCCCGGGCTTGGTAATGTAGCGGTAGACGTTCCCCTGGTTGATGGCGTCGATTACGGCCCGAATGTCCGCATAGCCGGTGAACAGCAACCGGATCGCCTCGGGATAATCGCCGCGTACCTTGCTAAGAAATTGCACCCCGGTCATTTCCGGCATGCGCTGGTCGGTCATCACCAGGTGCACTTCTTCCCTGCACAGGTTCGCCACCGCTTCGGACGCACGTGTCGCGGCAGCACCTTGTAGTCCAAGCGCAGCGGTCCTTGACGCTTTTGACAACGTCCGGCTCGTGGTCCACCACAAGGATGGTGTGTCGATTCATGCCAATATCCTCGCCACAGCATTATGCCCAAGATCTCCCGATCAAGCGAGAAGTTGGAAGCGTCGCACATGACGTTTCTTTGTCCCTCTATGCGTTGGCAGGGGCAAAGAAACACCTCGATCGCTTGTTCGCAAGCGTCGGCCCCAACCCACGAGGCGGTTAGACCGATGCGACTTCGCCCCAATTTCGAGCCGCTCCGCACGGAGGAACCATGGAGACCCAGACTGTCGTTCACGTCACTCACGAGGCTATCCAGAAGATCGGCGGAATCGGCGCGGTCCTGCAGGGTCTCTTGACGAGCAAGGTTTATCTCCAGGCCGCACCCCGCAACATTCTGGTAGGTCCGTTTGGCCGGCCGACGAAAGCGGGGAACGCCGGGTGGGACGATGGGGGAAGTGCTTTCTGCTGCTGGCGCCGGTTCAGTCCTGCTGACCCGGCCGCGCCAGCTCCGCCAGCAGCCGCGCCCGCACCGGCTCCAAAGCCGCCACCGCAGCCGAGGGATCGTCGATGACCTCCACGTCGCGCACGGGCGTATACTATTGACATGAAATCTTGTCAAATCGAGGCGACGATGCGCCGCTTGAGCGCCTGGCTAACGAATGCCGACGCCACGCCCGGGACTCGCACAGCACGGGAGCACGTGCCGCACCGGATGGCGTCACTGCCGTCGAACCGTTCTGGCACGACTATCAATTGATTGCTGACACCCGCGCAGTTTCTGGCACCGGTACTCGGGCTCGTCGTCGTGCTGATTGGCAACCCTCTGCCCGCGGTGGTCGACCAGCGGAGTGTGAATGCGGCGTCGGCGCCTCGGTGGCAATGCCGCGGGTGAGCCCGAGCAGCGGCGGCACTTCCTCGGCGGGGCGCCGCAGGCTCACCTCCAAGGATCGTTTGGCCGGAAATCTCCGGTGGGAGGCCGTGCGGGCGGGCGGGACTTCCGCAGAACCAAGGGTCACCACTTACGCGCCGAGATCGGAGTCGCCGAGCTCGCCCGACGGGACCAGGCCAGTCCCGGCATATAGCGCCGCTTGCATGCGGCTCTGGACTTTCAGTTTGCTCAGGATGTTGCTCACGTGGGTCTTGACCGTCTTTTCGGCGATGCCCAGGTCGCGACCGATCTGCTTGTTGGCCGATCCGTGGGCCAACAGACGCAACACGTCGGTCTCGCGCTCCGAGAGCATGTCCGGACGCGGCGGTGCGACAACCGTGCGCACGAGCCCCGCGGTTGCCGCTACCGTCCGGAGAAGAATCAGCTGCTGGCGATCCGCCGGCGATTACTCGAGCATCACGTGGAGTGGAAGAAGCTGATCGAAGATAAGAAGCTGCTGCGGGTGTTCAGCGTGCATGATCCGATGGCGCTCACACGGCCACCGAAGGGCTTTCCCGCTGAGCATCCGGCGATGGAGTGGATCAAGTGGCGGCAGTGGGGCGTGACGACGCATCTGCCTGCGGATGTTGCGCTGAAGCCGGGACTCGCCGAAGAGATCGAGAAGCGCTTCCGCCTGGCAGCGCCGATGGTTGATTTCCTGAACGCGCCGTTTGTGCGCGCGGAGCGGCGGCGGCCCGTATGGACAGGCGGCCGGCTGCACGCGTGATGCGCATTGCTCAGACAGGTGCGGAGGGAATAGACTTCACGGCTGGTGGAGATTCGATCCGCGCGAGAGCTGCGGAATGCGCGCCAATCGAGGGTTTCAGCGCCTGCTGGCCCCCAAAAACCGGTAAAAAAGGCGTTTTCCAGAGAAAAACCAGGAAAAACCGCAAAAAACCTGTGGAAACGCAGGTTTACCCATTGACAATTGCTTCTGAAAGCCGCAAGGTAAACGGCGGCAGGTTCTTTCGGAGCCGCATCAATACTGGCTTCGGCACAGGTTGGGAGCGAAGTTACTCCGGCGACCTCGAAGAAAAAACAAGGAGGAAGACTCGATGGCAGCAACAATGACGAAAACCGCGCTGGTTCGCCAGTTGGCGGAGAAACTGGAACTCACGAACAAGCAGGTGGCGGCGTTTCTGGATCTACTGGCCGACACCGCGATCAAGGAAACAAAGAAGAGTGGCGTGTTTGTCATTCCCGGGCTCGGCCGGCTGGTGAAGGCGGAGCGCAAGGCGCGCATGGGCCGCAACCCGCAGACAGGCGAACAGATCAAGATCAAGGCGAAGACTGTGGTGAAGTTCCGCGTGGCGAAGTCCGCGAAGGACTCCATCGCACCGCCGAAGAAGTAGTTTCGGGCTCAGCTGGATTCAAAACCAGAAAGAGAGGGAGCGGAGGGATCCGCTCCCTTTCGCTTTTCAGAGCGTGCAGGCTCGCACTTCGTAATGCGTAGCGGTGGGCTCGATGCGGGAGAGCAGCCTTTGCGCTTCCGGCTCAAAAACCGCCACAGCGTAGTCAGGTCCGGCGAACTGGCGCACGGCGTCGAGCGAGTCGAACAGATTGATGACAACGAATTCGGCCTCTGTTGGAGCGTCGGTTCGAAGGACGTATCCGCCGCGGTAGCCGTGAATCTTCTTCAACTCAGGCAGGACCGTCTGCCGTAAAAGGTGTTCGTAGGCGTCCGCATTTTCGGCTGTCGTCCAGCCTCTCCAGTGTCGCGCAATCATTTTCGCCTCCTCTGCGAGCGAGTATAGAGGGCGGCGCGGTGAGCTTGCTCCTGTAGGATGGCGCTGTGGCGCTGCTCCGGATTGACAACATGACGATTCGGTTTGGCCCGGTGTATGCCGTGCGCGGGTTATCGTTCGAGATTGCGCCTGGCGAGTCGCTTGGGTTAGTGGGCGAATCGGGCTCTGGGAAATCCGTTACCGCGCTCGCGATTCTGCGACTGCTCGATCCGGCGGCGACTGTCGAAGGGCGCATTACATTCGACGGGCGCGATCTGGTCGAGTTCGATGGGGAAGCGATGCGGCAGCTGCGCGGCCGGGATATCGCGATGATCTTTCAGGAGCCGATGACGGCACTGAATCCGGTGCAGGCGGTGGGGGACCAGATCGCTGAGGCGGTCCGCGTGCATCAGCGAGGACTCTCGCGGCGGCAGGTACGGGAAAGGGTGCTGGACGCGATGCAGGCGGTGGCCTTGCCTGATCCGGCAGCACGCTATGGCGATTACCCGCACCAGTTTTCGGGAGGACAGCGGCAGCGGGTTTTGATCGCCATGGCGATCGCGAACCGGCCGCGGCTGTTGATCGCCGACGAGCCGACGACGGCGCTGGACGTGACGGTTCAGGCCCAAATCCTGGAGCTGCTGGCCGACCTTCGGCAGCGCTTTGGCCTGGCGATGCTGTTTATCTCGCACGATCTCGCGGTGGTCTCACGGGTGGCCGATCGGGTTGCTGTGATGCGCCACGGGGTCCTGCTGGAGCAGGCGCCGTGCTCTGCGATCTTCCGGGAGCCGCTGCATGAATACACGCGGAGCCTGCTGGGCGCGGTGCCTACGATGCGAACGGACCTGCAGCAGCGTCTGGCGCAGGTGGCTCAGGGAGGTCCTGAAAAGGATGCCCGGGTTGCCGATATTCCGCTGCGCGAGGCGACCCCGGGCCACTGGGTGCGGGCGTAGCCGACCACGAACAGCGGCTGAGAAAATACGCGACAAGTGTTACCCCCATCTAATAAAGTGGTAAACGGCTCTCTGTGCCGGTGTCCCAGGTTGTATCGGCTCTCTCCACGGCGGCCGCAGATTCGGTAGGGCATAACATGCGCGCGCTGCTTCTCTCCGATATTCACGCCAACATCGAGGCTCTCGAAGCTGTGATGGCTGCTGCTCCGTCACACGATGTGGTGTGGAACCTGGGAGATGTAGTGGGTTATGGTGCGAATCCCAACGAGGTAATCGAGGAGACGCGGAAGCTGGGTAAGGTTTTCGTGCGCGGCAATCACGACCGCGTGTGTGCGGGGCTGGGTGGAATTGAGGAGTTCAATCCAGTGGCGCAGCGGGCGGCGCGCTGGACCGAGTGCGTGCTGACGGATGAGCATCGGGAGTGGTTGCGGCACATGGCGGTGGGTCCGATTGCGCCCGACGGGCCGTTTGTGCGGTGTGTGCACGGCTCCCCGATCGACGAGGATGACTACGTGCTGACGGTGCGCGATGCATGGCCGGCACTGCAGGCCACCGAGGCGCGCATCACCTTCTTCGGTCACACGCACGTACAGGGCGGATTCGCCACCAACGGCGACGAATGGTTCCGGCTGACACCGCAGTACACGACGCAGCAGGCGCATTTCGGTAGCCGCAAGGATGCGGGAGGCCCGGAGGAGTTTGAACTGCAATTGCGCGAAGGAGCGCGATACCTGCTCAATCCGGGGTCGGTAGGGCAGCCGCGCGATGGCGACTGGCGCGCGGCGTTCGCGCTGTATGACGATGCGCGGATGCTGTTGACCTGGTACCGCGTCCCTTACGACGTGAAAGAGGCGCAGGAGCGCATTGTGCAGGCCGGGTTGCCGGATCGCCTGGCGTCGCGATTGAACGACGGCCGGTAGTCGTTCTTCTCTCCTGTGTTCGTTTCCGAAAAATGGCCATGGAGCTGTGTTTGTTCAGCAAACGTTCTGTGAACCTGCAGGCTATGGGGCTGTGCGTCCTGATGATGCCGGGGGTCGCCGAGCTGTACGCGCAGCAGCCGACGGGCGTTCGAGAGGCGAGGGTTCAGCATCCGATGACGGAGTTACGTCCGGTGGCAACTTTCACGGTCGGCGACGACCCCGACTGGATGGCGGTCACCGAGGACGCGGTGTGGGTGAGTGTCGACCGGAGAAACGCTGTGATCCGGCTGGATGCGCGAACGAATCGGGTGGACGGCGAGGTGAAAGTCGTGAAGCCGTGCTCCGGGCTGGCAGTGGGATTCGGGAGTCTCTGGGTGCCGAGCTGCGGTGATCGTGTTCTCGAGCGGATTGACCTGAAGACGCGAGAGATTCTGGCACGCGTACCGGTGAGCCCGGCGGATTCAGAAGGTGGGATCGCGATCGGCGCTGGGTCGGTATGGATGATGACCGGCGCGGGGAAGGAACTGGAGCGCGTGGATCCCGCGAGGAACGCAGTGGTGGCACGGATCGAGGTGCCCGACTCGTCGTATGCCGTGGCCTTTGCTTCTGGATCGGTCTGGATCACTTCGACGGGCCACGACGAACTGACCCGGGTGGATGCGCGCACGAACAAAGTAATCGGGACAACGAAGGTGGGGAAGGCGCCGCGATTCCTGACGGTTGGCGCAGGCAGCGTGTGGACCCTGAATCAGGGCGACGGGACGGTGTCGCGGGTGGACGCACGGAGTGGGCGCCTGGTGGCGACGATCAGGGCCGGACTCGAGGGCCACGGCGGCGAGATTGCCTATGGCGATGGTGCGGTGTGGGCGACGGTCATCGGGTTTCCAATTACACGCTTCGACGTGAAGACGAATCGTGTGACCGCGCAATGGAAGGGAAAGGGCGGCGACAGCATTCGGGTAGGGCTCGGCACGGTGTGGCTGACGGATTACGATGGCGGCGTGGTGTGGCGGTTCAGGCCGTAGCGGCGACGCAGCGACTGGACCGCTGCGAACAGGTTTGATCCGATGTCCGGATGAGGATCGGTTTTGGCGCAACCGTTACAATCCGAGAACCGGAGCGCTGGCTTTCAAGGCTGCTCCAACCGAGGAGAGAAACCGTGGGGACAGTGATCCCTCTGTCCGATGCGTCGCGGCGCCCGCGATCGTGGCCGGGCGCGACGGTGCTGATCATCGTAATCAACGCCTTCGTGTTCTTCGAGGAACTGATCGGCGGCAACGCGTTCGTCGCGCGATGGGCGGCGATTCCGGCAGCGATTGCGAGCGGGCACAACTGGGTTACGATTTTCACCGCCATGTTCATGCACGGCGGCTGGATGCACATCATCGGCAACATGGTGTTTCTCTGGGCATTCGGGCCCGAGATGGAAGACGCCATGGGTCACGCGCGATACGTGGTCTTCTATCTGCTGGGCGGCGTGATCGCGATGCTGGCACAGGTGGCGGCTGCGCCGACGTCGACGGTGCCGTGTATTGGCGCCAGCGGCGCGATTGCCGCGGTGATGGGCGCGTTCATCGTCACCTATCCCGGAGATCGCATCAAGTCGCTGCTGATCATTTTGATCTTCGTGCGCGTCACGTTCATTCCAGCGGCATTGCTGATCGGGTTCTGGTTCCTGATCCAGTTGATTCATGCGGGAGCAGTCGCCAATGTGCAGACGGGTGGCGTAGCCTACCTGGCTCACGTCGGCGGATTCATTTTCGGAGCAGCGACAGCCCGGCTGTGGAGGCGCAAGCCCGCGTGGGGATAGGTAGGCAGAGTATTGCGACCAGCAAAAGGTGAGGACCCAGGTCTCCCATCGAGACCTGGGTCCTGGCGTGCTAGATGGCGGGCTTGTCGTCCTTCTTCGCCGCCGGAATCGTTACCGCTGGCACGTTCTGATCGCGGACCAACTTGTTGAAGTCCGCGATTCCCGCGGTTTCGAGTTGGTGTAGCTGATCGAGCTGTGTTTGCAGCTGTCCCGACAGCTGGTCATAAACCTCATACGATTGCGCGGTGGGCGCGACATCGGTCTCTTCGACGACGTTCTCGACCGCAGCCAGCTTGTTGTTCAGCTTGATGGGGAAGTTGAGCGCGTCTTCGCCTGCCTTGAGCTTCGTTTGGTAGATGGCCTCCTCCACCTTAGTTAGCTGGTCGGTCAAATCCTTCGCGCTTTTCTTTACCGCGTCGTTGGAACTGGTCAGATACGGTTTGAGCTGATCCTTCGCGGCGCGAATGTCGATCACGCTCTGGTTCGCCTCAGACACCCGATCACGAAGCTTCAGCGCAAAGTCGAGCTGTTTCTGGAAGTCCTCGGGAGTTGTTGGCGCGCGAGGATCCTTGATCACGGTGAAATTCTGCGACTGGGTCTTGCCATTCACGATCAGCTCAACTTTATAGTCGCCGGGATTGGCGATGGGTCCCCGCAGCGAGCCGTCCCACATCAGCAGACCGGGAAAACCAGTTGCATCTTCATAGCGCAGGTTCCAGACGTAGCGATTCAGCCCTGCCTTTGCCGGCGCGGGGGGCGTGCGTCGCGGACCTTCGTCCTCATCTTCCACGCCGGTGTCCTTTGGCGGCTTGCTCGAGACTTCGCGTACGAGTTTGCCGTCAGCGGCGAGGATGCGCAGTTTCACTTCGCCTTCCGGTTTGTCCTTCAGGTAGTAGAAGAAAACCGCGCCGCTGGGCGGATTCGCTCCCTCATCCGGCGCCGGGCGCCCAAAGCCTCCACCGCCTGAGATACGAATCGCTTTCTTCACCGGGAAAAGGACCGCATCTGACGAGCGCGAGAAGTTTGCCGGGTTCAATGCCCGGACGAGCGGCATGTCATCCATCACATAGAAGGCCCGTCCCTGCGTCGCCAGGACCATGTCGTCCTGCTGCTTCTGGAAGGTGATGTCCGTGACCGGTACTGCGGGAAGGTTCAGCTGGAAGGGCAGCCAGTGATCGCCGTCATCGTAAGAGATGTAGAGGTGCGACTCTGTGCCGGCAAAGACCAGACCCTTCTGGTTCGGGTCGGGGCGAATCGAACGCGTGAAGTCGTCGTCAGGAATTCCGCTGACGATCTTCGTCCAGGTCTTGCCGTAGTCGGTGGTCCGGTAGAGGAAGGGATGAAAATCGTCGGAGAGATACATGGTTGCCGCCACATACGCGGTGCCAGGATCGAACGGCGACGACGCGATGCAGTTGATCCGAATCCACTCGGGCATGTCCTTTGGCGTAACGTTCTGCCAGGTCTTGCCGTCGTCCTGGGTGACGTGGATGAGCCCGTCGTCGGATCCGACCCAGATGACGCCCGCTTTCAGCGGCGACTCGTCGACGGTGAAGATGGTGTCGTAGTACTCCACGGCGGTGTTGTCTTTGGTGATGGGGCCGCCGGATGGTCCCTGCTTCGATTTGTCGTTGCGCGTCAGGTCCGGGCTCATCACGGTCCAGTGCTGGCCCTCGTCGGTGGTCGCCATCAGCACGTTGGCCCCGGCATAGAGCCGATGCGGATTGTTGGGCGAAAAGACCAGCGGGAAGCTCCACTGGAAGCGATACTTCATCGCTTCCACGCCTGAGCCCATCGGATTATCCGGCCAGGCGTTGATGTTGCGCTCGGAGTCCGTCAGCCGGTCGTAACGTGTCAGCAGGCCGTCGTACGAGCCGGCGTAAACATAGCGCGAGTTGAGCGGATCCGCGACCACCCAACCGCTCTCGCCGCCGCCCACGTCATGCCAGTCGCTGGTTGTGATGGAACCGGAGTTGCCCCGACTCAATGTGGCCACCGTTGAGTTGTCCTGCTGCGCGCCGTAGATGTGATAGGGAAAGTCGTTGTCGACAGAAACGCGGTAGAACTGTGCAGTCGGCTGATTGTCCTCGGTGCTCCAGGTCTTGCCGCCGTCGTAACTGATCTGAGCGCCGCCGTCGGAAGACTCAATAAAGCGGTTCGGATCCTCGGGCGCAATCCACATGTCGTGATTGTCACCGTGTTGGTTACGAATGGTTGTGAACTTTGAGCCGCCGTCGGTGGACTTGAAGAGGGAAGTGTTGACCGCGTAGACGGTATTCGCGTCCTTCGGATCGGCGAAGACCTGCGAGTAGTACCAGGCGCGCTGCTTGATGGAGTTATCACCGTTCTGCTTCGACCATGTCTTACCCGCGTCGTCGGAGCGGTAGATGCCGCCTTCCTGCGCCTCGATCAGCGCCCACACCCGCTCGGGATTTGCAGGCGAAACGGTGACGCCGATGCGTCCGAGGACGCCCTTGGGCAAGCCCTGGTTGTGTGTGATGTCCGTCCATGTGTCGCCGCCGTCGGTGGACTTCCAGATACCGCTATCGGGACCGCCGCTCTCAAACGTCCACGGATGCCGCACGACCTGCCAGAAGCTCGCATACAGCACGCGCGGATTGCTTGGGTCCATCGCCAGATCGATGGCGCCTGCTTTGTCGCTCTTGAACAGAACCTTCTGCCAGGTCTTGCCGCCGTCCTTCGAGCGGAAGACGCCACGTTCGGCGTTCGGGCCCGCCATATGCCCCAGCGCTGCCACGTAGACCAGGTTCGGGTCCTTCGGGTCGATGCGGATCATGCCGATCTGCTGCGTGTCCTCCAGACCGACGTGCGTCCAGGTCTGGCCTGCGTCCAACGACTTGTAAACGCCGTCGCCGTGCGAGGCATTGCCGCGGATCGCGCTCTCGCCTGTGCCCACATAAATCACGTTGTGGTCGGAGTCCGCTACCGCAATCGATCCGATGGAACCGAAGTTGATGTGCCCGTCGGTGATCGGCTTCCAAATGTGCCCGCCGTCCGTCGTCTTGAAGACGCCGCCACCGGTTCCGCCGAAGTAGAAGACCAGCGGTTCGCCGGGAACGCCAGCGACCGCATCGACGCGACCGCCGCGGAAGGGACCGATCTGGCGCAACGTCAGCGCGTCGAATCCACCTGCTGGTCCTTCCGGTTTTTTCTCTGCAGCAGCGGATTGAGTCGCTGTGGCAGCAGGCGGCGCCTCATCCTTCTGCGGCGCGGCCGCATGCTTAGTCTTTTGTGCGGAGACAGTCAGGGTCGCCAGCGTCAATGTGGCGGCAAGGGCCGCGCAGCGGCGGAACGAGAGAGCCGAGGGATTCTGGAACAGGCCAGTCACGCGAAACTCCTTCCAATGAGGAATGGTTTGAAAAGCGTTGGAATGCCTGGAACGAACGGGGAAGATGATCGCGGCGTGGGGGCCGCGTCGCACGTCGAATGCAAACGAAGGGGAAGGATACATCAGTTGGCCGCACGCGCAAACCTCGCACCCGAACCTGGTGCGATTGATCGTGGTGCGGTAGAGTGATGCGACTGGCATGATGTTCGGGATCTCGCTTCTGGACCTGTGCGCTTACCTCGGCCTTGGCGCCGTTGGATGCGCGGCTGTCAACCTGCTTCTGGGTATGCTGATGGCGCTGCGCTACAGCTCAAAGCGGCACTGGCCCCATCGGCACATCAACCTCTTCGCGCTGCATCAGTGGACCGCGTACGCGACCGTCGCGCTCACGCTGTCGCACCCGGTGGTGCTGTTGTTTGTGAGGAGCCCGCACTTCCGGCTGTACGACGTCGTGTGGCCTGTTGACTCGCCGCTGCAGCCGCTGATCAATCTCGCGGGAGCGGGCGCACTCTATCTGCTGGTGCTGGTCTTCGTCTCCTCGCTGCTGCGGACGCGGATCGGGCGGCCGCTGTGGCGGAACCTGCACTATCTGGTGTTTCCGGCTGCGGTGCTGATGTTTCTGCACAGCATCCTGACCGATCCGAATTTGAAGGACGGGCACCCGGACCTGCTGGATGGGGGCAAGGTGTTTGTGGAGATCGCGACGGTGGTTAGTATCGTGGCGGTTGGGGTGCGGGTGTGGCTGCGGGGAAAGGGACTGAGGCCACGGCAGTTACCGCAAGCGGACGACAACTCCGGAGGGATGAGCGGGGTTCGCTGATGTGGCTCCTTGATGCGATCTGAGGCGGCCGGAATTGCCGGAGATGGGCGGCACGGGTATGTGGTACGGAGTATCGTTAAAGGAGTCGTTTGCGTTTCTCCTTCTCGCCTCCAGCCAACCGGATTCCGCTCCAGACGAGCAACGTTCAGGCAGTCAACGGAACCACCGGAGGGGCTATGAGCCTCATCAAGAAGTCGGATGTGAAGAACCATTTGTCGACGCGGACGGGCGCGAGCTCGGTACCGGCGCAGCCGGACGTCCATTCCGACCCCACTGGGTACTCGGAAGACGGCAGCAAGGACAGCGGCGTGAGTGCAGCGGCACCGGGCGAAGTGTCTGGTGCGGTTCAGGTTACGGATAAGCCGAAGGCGTGAATCAACGGTCGATGTTTGTCCGGAGCGGGTGCCTGCTGCCGGGCGGGTTCAGGCTGAAGCAGGAGCGGTTCAACAGGGGCTGGATGGTCGCCGGCGACATTTCGGCGACGGGCCTGGATGCGACGCTGCGCCGGTCAGGGTGGCACTTCCGGTCGTTCCTCAAGAGCTGGTCAAGACTGGGCTGCGGGAGAACCGATGCGGCGGCGGTGGAGCACGCGACCACGCGGGCTTTGCGCCGGATGGCGGAGGAGTTCAACGTGGCTGAGGTGGACGAGGTGCGGGTGTCCAACTACGGGGGCTTTCGGATCGCACGGGTTACGGCGCATGCTCGGCAGATCGTGAAGATTGCTGGCTGAGGGGGGTCGGACCCCCTGGCGGTCGTGTGGAATCAGTCGGTTGCGGAGGGGTCGACCCCACCCGGTTGACTCTTTGGTTAATGGGGTCAGGTAGAGGGGGGACGTGGGCTGTGGGCTGTGGGTGGATAGCTCTTATTTCCCCGGGGTTGCTTTTGCGTATGTAATTCATTCCATGCTGGTTAAGTCTTGTTTACAGACTCGACAACATTCGATCCTGATGAAAACAGGGCACTTCGAAACGGCCGTCTCATTACAGAGACGGCCGTTTGTGTCACAGAGGCGGCCGCATTTGTGTCACTGACGACTGTGTTCGGCAAGTGCAGGGAGCCGGTCCTTCGAGGTTGCAGGTTACGGGTTCCAGGTGGCGGCGAGACCGTCCGCGGGTTGACGCGGGGTCGGCGACGCCAGGATCGGGCAAGAGAAAAGGCTCGCCGCGGCGAGCCTTTTTCTTTGGAGACAGTTCTCCTTGTGGTTTTAGGCTAGCGCCTGGGGGAGGGTCGAGGCAAGGAAATACGGAGGGTGGAACGGTACGAAAGTCATGGGTGTTCGCGGCGTCGTTTGACCAGCAGATCTGGGTAGCCAGGCGGCTGTGAGAAGCGAAAGTGTGAGAAGAAAACACAAGGAAGGAGATGGAAGCCGAGGTCATTCAGCAGACGAAGGCCACCGAACAGAAAGCGCGCGGTGCAGCAGAGAGCAGGGTTCCCGTCTGGGGCGTACCGATGTCGTCGTCGTCGCGGGTCGGTGGCGATGGACTCCGGGGCGTTGATCGCCTAGAGTGTTTGCACCTTGGGAGAGTGCCATGAAGAGAAATCCTGTGACGTGCCTGGTTTTGGGGTTTGTGGCTCTGATGGCGGCGGCGGTGATGCCGTTGCTGGCGTCAGGGCAGGCGGGGAAGACTGCTTATGCGGCGATGGCTCCGCTGGACCAGTATTTGATGGCGGACGCGAACGCTGAGATTGTTCTGGCGAAGAGTGCTGCTCCGGCGTCCATTGCAGATGGAGCCGAGGTGATGGTGTTGGGACGGGAGGGGTACACGACGGCGGTGAAGGGGACGAATGGGTTTCTGTGCATGGTGGAGCGAGGGTGGGGAGCGGGCACCAGCGATCCGGTCTTCTGGAATCCCAAAGTGCGCGGGCCGATTTGTTTTAATCCTGCCGCGGCGAGGAGCTTTGCGCCGATCTTTCTGATGAAGACGAAGCTGGTGCTGGCGGGAAAATCGAAGGCGGAGATTGTGCAGGCGACGAGCGCGGCGCTGGACAGCAAGGAGTTGCCGGCGCTGGAGCCGGGAGCGATGTGTTACATGCTGGCCAAGGGGCAATACCTGAGCGACGAGGGCAAGGCGTGGCATCCGCACCTGATGTTTTTTGTGTCGGGCGACGCGGCGAAAAGCTGGGGAGCGGACCTGCCGGGATCGCCGGTGATGGCGGGCAACGATCCGGAGGAACGGGCGACGATCATGATGGTTTGGGTGGAGAAGTGGTCGGATGGGACGCCGGCGCAGTGAGACAGCTGAGCTGCTGGCTGCCAGCGGTTAGCTGCTAGAGCTGTTAGCTGCTAGCCAATAGCCCGAAGCCGAAAGCTGGAAGCTTGGTTGCACCGGTTGTTCGTGGGCGCTGCGTCTTTGCTAATTCATTTCGAGGAGGGCGGCCATGGTTTGGATTCCGTCCCATAGATTCTGGAGGCGGAGGTTTTCGTTGGCGGAGTGCTGGTTGTCGTCGTAGTTGGCGATGGGGACGGTGATGGTGCGGGTGCGGGCGGCGCGCTCGATGGCTCCGAGGGGAACGGAGCCGCCCATGGTGGGCCAGAGGACGACTTCGCTTTGTCCTCTTGCTGTGGCTGCGGACTGGACGGCGGCGATGACTTCTTTGGCGATGGGCAGATCCATGGGCGTGCGGACGGCGTTGTAGCTGGCCGGGTCGCGGACGATCATGGCCACGCGCGGATGCGAGGTGAGGGTCTGCTGGGTCGGCTCCTGATCGACGACGAAGTAGCCGCGGGACTGGACGTAGGAGATGACTCGTTGCTGTTGCTCGTGCCAGTCTTCACCAACGACGAGGCGGAGGTCGAGATCCGCTGTGGCTGTGGGTGGGATGACGTTGGCTGCGTGGGCTCCGGTGGCTCCTGAGGAGAGGCCGTTGATATTGAGCGAAGGCTCGTTGAGGAGGGAGAGGAGAGGGCGCGGCGCGTTGTCGGTGTGGCCGAGCCAGAAGGCGTCCCTGAGCATGGCGTCGTTGACGGGAGCGCGGGCGAGGGCGGATTTTTCGGCGGGGCTGAGGGGCGCGATGCCGTCGTAGAAGTGGGGGATGAGAACGTGGCCGCTGTCGTCCTTCATGCCGGCGAGAAGTTGGGCGAGCATCATGGCGGGGTTGGGCGCCCAGTTGCCGTAGTGTCCGCTGTGCAGGCCGTGGTGGGGGCCGTAGACGGTGATGGCGAGGTGGGTGTCGCCGCGCGCGCCGAAGACGACGGTCTGGCGGCCAGACTGGTCGACGGGGCCATCGCAGATGAGGAAGACGTCGCCATGGACGAGGTTGCTGTTGGCGGTGAGGATCTGTTCGAGGTGCGGCGAGCCGGCTTCTTCTTCTCCCTCCCACACGAAGCGGATGTTGGCGTGGAGGGGCAGTTGGGCGGAGCGGAGCGCGTCGATGGCGGCGAGCTGGGCGAAGATGGCGGCTTTGTCGTCGCCGGCGCCGCGAGCGTAGAGACGCTGCTCACCGTTGACGGTGCGGAGGGTGGGGGTGAAGGGCGTGGGGATGTCCCAGTCGGCGGGGGTGACGGGCTGGCCGTCGTAGTGGGCGTAGAAGACGATGGTGTGCGTGGCGCCTGGGGTGTCGATGTGGGCGTAGACGACGGCGGGTGCGTTTGGAATTTCGAGGAGGCGGGCTTCGATGTTGCGCTGATGGAGTTGAGTGAGGAGGAAGTCGGCGTTGTGGCGGAGGCCATCGGGAGTGGCGGCGACGTTGGGGATGGCGAGGAAGTCGGAGAAGCTTTGGATGAGCTGGTCGTGGTGGGCGTCGGTGAAGGCTTTTGCGGCTTGAGCCGGGGCTTGCGGGTTTTGGGCGGGAGCAACAGACGCAAGCGCAAGAAGAGCGGCGACGGCGACGGTGGTACTGGACATGGAGACCACTATATTCATCCGGTAAGATTTTGAGGCGGAGGGTGAGATGGCGACAGTAAGGGACGAGGCGGATCGGAAGGGGTTGGTGGAGAGGCTGGGGCGGGTGAGGCCGGAGTCGAAAGCGCAATGGGGGCAGTTCGATGCGCCGCGGATGATGTGTCATCTGGGGGATGCGCTGGAGGAAGCGCTGGGGCGACGGGTGGTTCCGCGGTCGGCGTCGGGGGTACTGCGGCATTTTCCGATGAAGCATCTGGCGATCTACGTGGTGCCGATGCCGAAGGGCGCGAAGGCTCCGCAGGAGCTGTTGGCGGAGGAGCCTGGGGATTTCGAGGGGAATCGGCGGCGGGTGGTGGACGCTATCGAGGAGGTGGCGAAGAGACCAGCGGGGAGGGCGCCGGATCATTTCCTGCTGGGGCGGATGACGTGCGATCAGTGGAATTGCCTGGTGTGGAAGCATATCGATCATCATTTGCGGCAGTTTGGAAATTAGGGACTGGCCGTCCAGGCGGCGCGCTTCGCGGTGCGGAGGAAATTCGGCGAGGGACATGTCCAAAGGGGCGAGGGCCAGGCGTCATCATGGTGGCGGGAGGATTTGCCCGCGAGATTCGGAAATTGGGGATGGAGGAAGCGATGCAGTATCTACTGATGCTTTATGCGGATGAGTCGATGTTTGAGAAGATGACTCCGGAGCAGCAACAACAGGGCTATGCGGCCTACATGGCGTACACCGAGGCGCTGAAGAGCGCGGGCGCACTGGTGGGCAGCAATCGGCTGCGGCCGAGCGGGACAGCGACGACAGTGAAAGTCGCGAATGGGAAATCACAGGTGCTGGATGGTCCGTTTGTTGACTCGAAGGAACAGCTCGGCGGGTACTACCTGATTGAGGCGCCGGATCTGGACGCAGCGCTGAAATGGGCGGCAAAATGTCCGGGTGCGGGGCACGGCACCGTGGAAGTGCGGGCTATCTGGTCGATGTAGGCGCGGCACCCGCGCTTAGAAGAGTGGGACACAGGAACAAGGGCAGCCGAATGCGGCTGCCCTTTGTGTTGTGCGGGCGGATTTCAGGCGGGCGGGCGCGCGACGGGGGCGACCTTCCACTCAGTGAAGGCGAGGACGTAGAGCATGACGAGGTTCACGAGCGGGAAGAAGAGGAGCAGGCACAGGAAAGGAGAGAAGCCGGCCTTTTTGAAGATGAACCAGAAGGGAACAACGTAGATGACGGCGCCGATGAGGATGAAGATGCCGAAGACGCTCAGCATGCTAATGAGCATGTGCAGCATGTGGGGATCCATAGATGCCCTCGGATGGTGAGGTTAGAGGTACGGGTTACAGGGTACAGGGACGTCGACGGATTTGCTTTCCGAAAAAAAGTGAACAGTTGATTGGGCGGGGACGTCTTTGCGGGTGAAGGCGCGAGGAGCGACCGCGGGTGCGACCAGAGGAGGAGGCTGAGTTTGCAGGTCTGGTCGAACGGCAGTGGAGGTTCGCTTATCGGGTGGCGTGGGCGGTGCTGCGGAATTCCTATGATGCGGAGGATGCTACGCAGGAGGCGTTTCTGAAGATTTTTCGGGCGCGCGCGTGGCGGGAGATGCGGGACGAGAAAGCGTATGTAGCGCGGGTGGCCTGGCGGGCGGCGGTGGATCGAGTGCGCGGGGACTGGCCGTCCAGGCGGATGCCGCTTCGCGGCCAGGACCGTGAGGAAGCAGTGCTCGAAGATATTGCTGATGCACGGATGAGTCCGGAGGAGATCGCGGCTGCGGCGAACTGGGAGGCGGCGGTGCATCGGTTGATTGACAGTCTGCCAGAGGAGTTGCGCCAGGTGCTGGCGCTGTCCGCGGAGATGAACTCGCGGGAGATTGCGGCAGCGATGGGCATCGCAGAGGGAACGGTGCGGACACGGCTGATGCGCGCGCGGGCGATGCTGCGGGAGAAGATGGCGGCGAGGGAGGAGCGGCGGTATGCGCAGCGGTGAGGAGATGGAGCGGGACGAGCGCTACGACTCGATGATCGATCGCGCGCTGCGGAGTTACGGGGAGCCTGCGGAGGTTCTGGAAACGCGAGTGGTGCTGGCGCGGGTGATGGAGAGGGTGCGGGCGTCCGAGTCGCAGCGAAGAGGGTGGTGGATGTGGGGTGCGGTCGCGGCGGCAGGATTGACGGTGATGGTGTTGGTGGGCGTGGTGTGGATGACGCGGAGTTCGCGGGGGCCGGAGATTGCGTGGGTACCGAAGGCTCCGGGCGTGATGGGTGTTCCCCACCGACCAACAGGAAAGCCATCAGGTGAGGGCGACGGCACTCGTTCGGTTGAACAAGTGGGGAGACAGGCGATTTCGGCGGAAAACGCGGGGGCTAAAGCCCGCTCCGATATAAGGAGCGTTTCGGCACGACTGAAGTCGTGCCCTGATACAAGAACGTGTTGGGATGGAGCGCCGCATGTTCTGCCGAAGAAAGAGGTATTTCCTACGCCGCGGCCGCTGACCGAAGAGGAACAGGCGCTGGTCGCATTCGCGAGGCGAGCGCCACCGGCGGTGAAGAAGGCGGTGATCGAGGATCAGCAACATTGGGACGATCCGGTTATCGTCGCTGATCTACGGAAACCGCCGGTCGAATCGAGCAGTCAACAGCACCAATAACAGGAACAGGAGCTTTCTATGAGACCGATCACTACTTTTGTAGCCGTCTTCACGCTGTCTCTGCTGCCAGCAGCTATGCGGGCACAAACCCCTCGGGATAACGCTTCCGCTCCGCAGCAGCGTTTTTACCGCGTGCATTTTGCAGTGGCAGAACTGGACGGCGCAGGGAAAGTGACGAACACTCGCAACTACGACGAGACTATTGCCACCGCGGGTGGGGGGCAATCGGTCGGCGATCAGCAGATCAAGACGGGATCGCGGGTGCCGATCGCCACCGGGTCGTACGCAAGCAACGGGAATCCTGCGAATCTCGCGAATACCCAGTTTCAGTACATCGATCTCGGTGTGAATCTGGATGTTCGCGAGGCCACCGAGCATGGGGAAATGCTGGGGTTTCGCCTGAAGGCGGAGGTCAGCAGCGTGGCCCACCAGACGGAAATCGGCGGAGTCGGAGAGCCGGTCATTCGGCAAAATGTCTGGGATTCCACGGTGTTGGTTCCCATGGGCAAACCGACGGTTGTGTTCTCATCCGACGATCTGGACAGCAAGGGGAAGATGCAGGTGGAGGTGACGGCAACGCGGATTGAGTAACGGTCTGCGTCGTGCGATCAGGGTTGAGTCGTCATCGATCCTCTGATCCTGGGTTCGGACTGGCGTGGATGAGCACGCGGTCCGCGGTGATGAGCTGATTGGCGAAGAACTGGGCCTCATCGGAGCTGCGGTTCCTCAGCAACAGCAATATGCGGTCGAATTCATGACCGCCGGCAAAGCGAGATTCCGGTTGCGCCTTGAGCGCCAGAGCCTGATAGCCCTCGGCCATGAGGACACAATCCGAATCGCCGGCGGCTTGAAACTCGTCTCTGGCGCGTTGGAACTCAGCGAACGCGTCGGCACATTGGCCCATTGCGAGAGTCAGGGCGCCGATCAGCCAATGCGCGGTTCCCAGCGGCTGATGGCCATGATTCAACTCGACGACGAGGTCGCGACTGAGCGCGGCCAACTGCAGCCCCGCTTGCAGATGGTCCTTTGTAATGCGGACGCCATCGTCGTCCCAGCCTGGCCAGCAGTTGGCCGCGGTGTTGAAGGCCAGTATCTTTGCATATTTTTTGAATTGCTCCGCATCGGCGGAGTTCGCGGCTTTCGCCAGAGCAAATTGAACGCCGGCGTTGCTGAGTGCAACCATCGAGGAGACATTCCTGAGCTGGCGATAGGTTTGTCTGGACAGTTCACTAAAAGCAACTGCTGCTTCTATTGGATTGGGATTTGCTTCCAGCTGTGAGATCGCCTCAACCACTTTGCCGGTCTGAACCAGCGCGAGAAGCGACGCGAGGTCGGCTTCGCTCGGGCCGATTTTCTTTTGATTCATGCTTGCCTCTCTTTCGGATTGCGCAACGTGGGTCGATGCTGGAACGGCAGGATAACAAAAGACCGCGGATGTGATTCGCGGGTGTCTTTCCATGGAGGGCCGCGGGGCAGCAGCGTGGCCTGGGGCGAGGGCGGGAACTGGTTTCAATACGGTACTGGCGGGTTACTTTCGGACGGGAGAATTGGGGAGCCGGGTTGATATTGGAGCGAAAAGGCTTGTGTTGCTTGCTGTGGGGTGAATCTGGCGCCTCCCGTGGGGATGGGGGGCGAGGTTCGATATGGGAATCCGCAGTTACGTTTGTGCGAAGCAACGGGATTTTTCTATTGAAGTAAGAGCAGCGGGGGAGTCTTCTGCTTGCTGTGGGGTGAACCTGGCGCCTCCCGTTGGGGGTGGGGGCGAGGTTCGATATGGGAATCTGCAGTTACGTTTGTGCGAGGCGACGGGGTTTCTCTATTGAAGTACGCGCAGCGGAGGAGTCTTCTGCTTGCTGTGGGGTGAACCTGGTTTTCCGAAAAGGGTGTTGGCCGTGGTTTCAATATGGGAAGTCGTGATGACGTTCGTGCCAGCGTTAAGGATTTCTGATTGAAGTTTCGGCAGCAGGGGAGTCCTCTGCTTGCTGTGGGGTGAACCTGGCGCCTCCCAATTGAGGGTGTGGCGGGTCGAGGTGTCAATATGGGAATCCGCAGTTACGTTTGTGCCCGGCAGCGGAGTTTTCTTATTGAAGTGTGCGCAGCGGGGGAGTCCTCTGCTTGCTGTGGGGTGAACCTGGCGCCCCGGAAAAGGGGCGTTGGCCGTGGTTTCAATAGGGGAAGTCGTGATGACGTTCGTGCTGGCGTTGAAGGATTTCTGATTGAAGTTTCGGCAGCGGAGGAGTCTTCTGCTTGCTGTGGGGTGAACCTGGCGCCCCGGGTTTTTGGGCATATTTTCGTTCCGACGAGGTTCGGGTCCAGCGTGGTGTCCCCAAAGGTCTTTGCCAAAATAGGGAAAGGCAAAAGCAGATTCCTCGGCTCACCACCCCCAAGCTCCACCCCAAAGAACAACATCGCTCTTTGGGGACCGCGGAGAAAAGCGTTTGGGGCCCCTTTCGCTCGGAATGACAATTTCGACTATTGTTAAGAACTTCCGGGACGCCCACACTCGGTTTCAATCGGCAATCACGATCGCGTGTGCGCGGGCTGGGTGGAATCGAGGAGTTCAATCCGGTGGCTACCTGGCGAGCGGAAAACCAAGCGGTCCTGGATCTGTCGGAACGATTCTGCGCCAGACCGGCGAGCGCGAACGTCGGAGCCTTCAGGGATTGTGCTTAGTCACGAGGGTTGGTTTTGGGGGCCCTGCTGAGACAGATCAGGCATGGGTTCGTTCTTTGGCTTTCGGCGAGAGATACGGCGAGAGAGCTTTGTACGCTTCGATTTGTCGAAGGTGTTCGAGCATGGAGGTGGAGACGGCGTTCTCAAGAACGTCGTCCATTGCTACAGCCTCGTTGATCAGGTGACCCAGGGCCTTGAGCTGATGTTCAGAGCCCTCGTTTTGGGCGCTGCTGAAGAAGTCCATGAAGCCGCGCAGGATGCAATGCAGTTTTCCGCTCGGCGGGCAAACGTCATGCTTGTAGGTCTTCACGCAGGTCCTGGGATTCGCAGGTCGGAAAGATCGCCTGCAGCGCGGCAAGAACCTGTTCCGCTGCGGGAGGGCGGGCCGGAAACTGCGGACGCTTCGGCTTGGTTCGAGGTTCCTTCATAGGGTGAACAATGAAAAAGGCTGCGGAAGAATCCGCAGCCTTTCTTGTGTTTACGGGGCCTGGGTTAGTTGACCAGCAGGATGCCTTCGGCTGGCTTTCTCTTCACCGTCCTTCGCTACCGGACGGTAGAAGAGCTGATTGTTGTCGAGGTAGACCTCGAGGAAGGCGGGGCGCTCGGCGATGCCGCCGGCGATGAGCGCTTCGGAGAGCGGGTCTTCGACGTAGCGCTGGAGGGCGCGACGGAGCGGACGCGCTCCATAGCTGCGGTCGACCAGGGTCTTTTCGAGGATCCACTTCTTGGCGTCACACCGGGCAACGTTTCTTTAAAAGAATTCACACCGGGCAACATTTCTTTAAAAGAATTCACACCGGGAACATTTCTTTAAAAGAATTCACACCGGGCAACATTTCTTTAAAAGAATTCACACCGGGCAATATTTCTTTAAAAGAATTCACACCAGGCAACATTTCTTTAAAAGAATTCACACCAGGCAACATTTCTTTAAAAGAATTCACACCAGGCAACATTTCTTTAAAAGAATTCACACCGGGCAACATTTCTTTAAAAGAATTCACACCGGGCAACATTTCTTTAAAAGAATTCACACCGGGCAACATTTCTTTAAAAGAATTCACACCGGGCAACATTTCTTTAAAAGAATTCACACCGGGCAACATTTCTTTAAAAGAATTCACACCGGGCAACATTTCTTTAAAAGAATTCACACCAGGCAACATTTCTTTAAAAGAATTCACACCGGGCAACATTTCTTTAAAAGAATTCACACCAGGCAACATTTCTTTAAAAGAATTCACACCGGGCAACATTTCTTTAAAAGAATTCACACCGGGCAACATTTCTTTAAAAGAATTCACACCGGGCATTTCTTAAAGAATTCACACCGGGCAACATTTCTTTAAAAGAATTCACACCGGGCAACATTTCTTTAAAAGAATTCACACCGGGCAACATTTCTTTAAAAGAATTCACACCAGGCAACATTTCTTTAAAAGAATTCACACCGGGCAACATTTCTTTAAAAGAATTCACACCGGCCAAGAATTCACACCGGGCAACATTTCTTTAAAAGAATTCACACCGGGCAACTTTCTTTAAAAGAATTCACACCGGGCAACATTTCTTTAAAAGAATTCACACCGGGCAACATTTCTTTAAAAGAATTCACACCGGGCAACATTTCTTTAAAAGAATTCACACCGGGCAACATTTCTTTAAAAGAATTCACACCGGGCAACATTTCTTTAAAAGAATTCACACCGGGCAACATTTCTTTAAAAGAATTCAACCGGGCAACATTTCTTTAAAAGAATTCACACCGGGCAACATTTCTTTAAAAGAATTCACACCAGGCAACATTTCTTTAAAAGAATTCACACCGGGCAACATTTCTTTAAAAGAATTCACACCGGGCAACATTTCTTTAAAAGAATTCACACCGGGCAACATTTCTTTAAAAGAATTCACACCGGGCAACATTTCTTTAAAAGAATTCACACCGGGCAACATTTCTTTAAAAGAATTCACACCGGGCAACATTTCTTTAAAAGAATTCAACCGGGCAACTTTCTTTAAAGAATTCACACCGGGCAACATTTCTTTAAAAGAATTCACACCGGGCAACATTTCTTTAAAAGAATTCACACCGGGCAACATTTCTTTAAAAGAATTCACACCGGGCAACATTTCTTTAAAAGAATTCACACCGGGCAACATTTCTTTAAAAGAATTCACACCGGGCAACATTTCTTTAAAAGAATTCACACCGGGCAACATTTCTTTAAAAGAATTCACACCGGGCAACATTTCTTTAAAAGAATTCACACCGGGCAACATTTCTTTAAAAGAATTCACACCGGGCAACATTTCTTTAAAAGAATTCACACCGGGCAACATTTCTTTAAAAGAATTCACACCAGGCAACATTTCTTTAAAGAATTAACCGGGCAACATTTCTTTAAAAGAATTCACACCAGGCAACATTTCTTTAAAAGAATTCACACCGGGCAAATTTCTTTAAAAGAATTCACACCGGGCAAATTTCTTTAAAAGAATTCAACCGGCTAACATATTTCTTTAAAAGAATTCACACCGGGCAACATTTCTTTAAAAGAATTCCACCGGGCAACATTTCT
>CAVPKU010000013.1:0-77999 GCA_963705765.1 uncultured Acidobacteriaceae bacterium
TGATGCCGTGCTCCTCGTTGTACGCGCGCTGGACGGCGCGCCGGCGATCCGTTTCCCCAATGGCCTTGCTTCATGGAATCCGTCATCCTGTCGGCGTAGAGAATGGCGGACCGTTGACTGAGGTGGCGCGCTGCGCGGCCCATGGTCTGAATCAGCGATCCTGACGAACGCAGGAATCCTTCCTTGTCCGCATCGAGGATCGCAACCAGCGACACTTCCGGCAGGTCGAGTCCCTCACGCAGCAGGTTGATCCCGATCAGCACGTCATACTCACCCTTGCGTAGATCGCGGAGGAGTTTCACCCGTTCCAGCGTCTCAATCTCAGAATGCATGTAGCGGCAGCGCACGCCGACTTCGGAGTAGTACCCGGCAAGGTCCTCAGCCATCCGTTGGTGAGTGTCGTGACCAGAACGCGTTCGTTCTTTGCGGCGCGGTCGCGGATCTCGTGCAGCAAATCATCAATCTGACCCCGCACGGGACGGATTTCAATTTCAGGATCGACAAGCCCGGTCGGACGAATGATCTGCTCGACCACCACGCCGGCGGCCTTGGTCAGTTCGTAAGGGCCGGGTGTCGCCGAGACATAAACGATCTGGTTTGTCCGCGCCTCAAACTCCTCAAACTTCAGCGGGCGATTGTCCATCGCGGAGGGCAGGCGAAATCCATAGTCGACCAGGTTCTGCTTGCGCGAGCGATCGCCGTGCCACATCCCGTGCAGCTGCGGTACCGTGACGTGCGACTCGTCGACGAAGAGCAGGAAGTCGCGCGGAAAGTAGTCGAGCAGCGTCGGCGGCGGCTCGCCCGGCAGCCGTGCCGGAAAAGTGCCGCGAGTAATTCTCGATGCCGTGGCAGTAGCCGACGGACTTGATCATCTCCAGGTCGAAGCGGGTGCGCTGATGCACGCGTTGCGATTCCACCATGCGTCCCTGATTCTCCAGTTCCTTCTCCCACCAGCCAAGCTCTTCAAGGATCGTTTCAATGGCAGTCTTGCGCCGCTCCGGCTGCACAACGTAGTGACTCTTCGGATAAATCGGCAGCCGCGCGTATTTCTGTCTCACTGTGCCGAAGAGCGGATCGATCTGCGAAAGAGAATCGATCTCGTCCCCGAACAACTCGATCCGGTAGGCATTCTCATCGTAGGTGGGAAAGACTTCGATGACATCGCCTCGCACCCGAAACGTTCCCCGCCGGAAGTCGGCATCGTTGCGCTCGTAGAGAATTTCGACGAGCCGTCGAATAATGTCGTCGCGCCGAACCTTCTGCCCCTTTTCCAGCAACAGCAACATGCCGTAGTAGGCCTCCGGCGAGCCGAGGCCGTAGATGCACGAGACCGAAGCGACAATGATCGCGTCCCGCCGTTCGAAGAGCGACCGTGTGGCAGAGAGGCGAAGCTTGTCCAGCTCTTCGTTGATCGTGGCTTCCTTCTCGATGTAGAGGTCGCCCGAGGGAATGTAGGCTTCTGGCTGGTAGTAGTCGTAGTACGAGACGAAGTACTCGACCGCATTGCGCGGAAAGAATTGCTTGAACTCGTGAAAGAGTTGCGCCGCAAGAGTCTTGTTGTGCGCCAGAACCAGAGCCGGGCGGTTCAGCTGCTCGATGATCTTCGCCACAGTGAAGGTCTTGCCCGAGCCGGTGACGCCGAGCAGCACCTGATGCTTCTCCCCAGCTTCGATGCCGGTGAGAAGTTCTTCGATCGCACGGCCCTGATCACCGCGCGGCTTGTAATCGCTGACGAGCTGGAAGTCCACAGATTGATTTTAGGAGATGGAAAACGACGACGGAGCAATTCCGTGGAAAAGCCCGCCGCCGTCTGAATTCAGCTCCTGCCACGACCGCCAATCCAGAGGAACACGGGCCAAACCACGAGCCACACCAGCGAATACCAGTGCGGCCAGCTGCCCCACATCTTCACCGTGAAGCCGAGGCCGACAAGCTCGCCCACAACAAAGAGCACAAAGAGGTGAACGCCAGGCTTTGCAGGCGCGATGCGCACACAGAGCCAGCCGCCCAGCAGCGTGGCGAGCGCGAAGATGGCCGTGCTGATCCACAGCAAAAACGGCGGCGGAACTTTGCCGGCCACATACTGGGTCGGGAAAAAATGCGTCAGGATCGGATCGCTGCAGAAAACGATGCCGTAGACCACGATGTAACTGAGGACAACAGAGGCAATGGATCGGAGCAGCTTCAAGCTGATGTCTCCTGCATGACAGCGTCTGAACTCGTCGGGGAGAGAATGCAGGATAGCGCGACCGGGACTGCGTGAAAAGAGAAAACGCCCGCGCATCCGAAGAAATGCGGGCGTGTCCCTTACGAAGCACAGAAGGAGCTACTTCGCAGCGCTCTGCGTTTCCAGTTCAACGCTGTGCGGCCTCTTCTCCCACAGGTCGAAGCGATCCAGATTCATCACCTTGTTCCACACAGCAACAAAGTCATGGACGAACTTCTCGTGTGCGTCCGAGCTGGCGTACACCTCCGATAGCGCCCGCAGTTGCGAATTGGACCCGAAGACCAGATCGATGCGCGTTCCCGTCCACTTCACCTCCCCGGACTTCCTGTCGCGCCCCTCGAACACGCTCTCTGAATCCGAGGTCGCCTTCCACACCGTCTTCATGTCCAGCAGATGGATGAAGAAGTCGTTAGTCAACGCTTCCGGCCGCTTCGTGAATACGCCGTGCTTCGACCGCTTGTAGTTCGTGTTCAGCACCCGCATGCCCCCCAGCAGCACGGTCAGTTCAGGAGCCGTCAGCGTAAGCAGTTGCGCTCGGTCCAGAAGGGCGACCTCAGCCGACACCCCGTCTTTGCCGCTCGCGTAAGTCCGGAACCCGTCTGCGGACGGCTCCAGCACAGCGAACGACGCCACATCCGTCTGCTCCGCCGATGCATCCATGCGTCCCGGCGCAAACGGAACCGCTGCGGTGATGCCGGCATTCTTCGCTGCCTGCTCCACGCCCGCGCATCCGGCCAGCACGATCAGATCGGCAAGCGAAATCTTCTTTCCGCTTTTTTGCGCCGCCGTTGAATTCGCTCTGAATGCCCTCGAGCGTCTTCAGCACCTTCGCAATTGCGCCGGTTCGTTCACCTCCCAGTCCTTCTGCGGAGCCAGGCGAATGCGCGCCCCATTGGCGCCGCCGCGCTTGTCGGACCCGCGATAACTGGACGCCGACGCCCACGCGGTCGACACCAGCTCCGAGACCGTCAGCCCCGATGCCAGCATCTTCGCCTTGAGCGACGCAACCTCCCCCTCGTTGACCAGCGGATGATTCGCTGCCGGGATCGGATCCTGCCAGATCAGTTCTTCCGCCGGAACCTCCGGGCCCAGATAACGCGCCCGCGGGCCCATGTCGCGATGCGTCAGCTTGAACCACGCCGCGCAAACGCGTCGGCAAACTGGTCGGGATGTTCGTAGAATCGCCGCGAGATCTTCTCGTAGATTGGATCGAGCCGCAGCGCCAAATCGGTGGTCAACATGCCCGGCGCGTGATGCTTCGCAGGATCGTGAGCATCCGGCACCGTTCCCTCGCCGGCATTGCCCTTCGGCTTCCACTGCTGCGCGCCTCCCGGGCTCTTCGTCAGCTCCCATTCGTACTTAAACAGATTGTCGAAGAAATGGTTGCTCCATTTCGTCGGCGTGTTGCTCCACGTGACCTCCAGGCCGCTGGTGATCGCATCGCCGGCGATTCCCGGCAGAAGCGCTCGACCAGCCGATACCCTGCTCCGTGATCTCCGTGCCTTCCGGCTCCTTGCCGACGTAGCTCGCGGGCCGGCTCCGTGGGTCTTGCCAAACGTGTGCCCCCCGGCGATCAGTGCGACCGTCTCCTCGTCGTTCATCGCCATGCGGCCGAACGTCTCCCGGATGTCCCTGGCTGCTGCAATCGGATCCGGCTTCCCTTCCGGACCTTCAGGATTCACGTAGATCAACCCCATCGTCGTAGCGCCGAATGGCTTCGCGAGGTCGCGCTCGCCGGAGTACCGCAGGTCGGTCCCCATCCAGGTCGCCTCTGCGCCCCAGTTCACGTCCATGTCCGGTTCCCACACGTCCGCCCGTCCACCTGCGAACCCGAATGTCTTCAGCCCCATCGATTCCAGCGCGACGTTCCCCGCCAGAATCATCAGGTCTGCCCACGAAATCTTTCTCCCGTATTTCTGCTTGATCGGCCACAGCAGCCGCCGAGCCTTGTCCAGGTTCACGTTGTCGGGCCAGCTGTTCAGCGGTGCAAAGCGCTGCTGCCCACGACCGCCCCCGCCGCGCCCGTCCAGCGTGCGATAGGTCCCGGCACTGTGCCACGCCATCCGAATGAACAACCCCCCGTAGTGGCCGAAGTCCGCCGGCCACCAGTCCTGCGAGTCCGTCATCAGCGTCGAAAGATCGCTCTTCACCGCCGCCAGGTCGAGCGTTTTGAACTCTTCGGCGTAATTGAACTCCTCGCCCATCGGATCGGACAGCGATGAGTGCTGGTGCAGAATGTTCAGGTTCAGTGCGTTCGGCCACCAGTCACGGTTCGACCTGACTGCGTTGCCGTTGCCGTGTGGGAACGGGCATTTCGCTTCGGCTGACATCTCTTGTCTCCTTCTTGACCGTTTGAATCCAGCCATCGGATCCCTCCGGGACCCGGGCATCATCGATGAGTGCGTTTCCGTTTGTCCGGAAAGAATGAATGTAGCATCATGGAGACGGATAGCTCCAATAGATATCCTGCATCGTTAGCATAGGATTTAACTATGGAACTCCATCAGCTTCGTTATTTGTGCGCCATTGTCGATACTGGCAGTTTCAGCCGGGCCGCGGAGAGTTGCCGCGTGGCTCAGCCATCGCTTTCGCAGCAGATTTCAAAACTCGAGGACGAGCTGGGCACACGGCTCTTCGATCGGCTCGGGCGCAGCGTCCGGCTAACCGATGCAGGACGAACCTTCCTGCCCCACGCGCGTACCGTCCTCCATCAGACCGAGCTGGCGCGCAGCGAAGTCGATGGCCGCCGTCGCGACGCGCGGGGCACCGTCATGGTCGGCGTCATTCCCACCATCGCGCCGTACGATATGCCGCAGCGCATTACCAGCTTCATGCGGAAATTTCCCGACGCGACACTACGCATTGTCGAAGACACGACACCCATGCTTCTGGAAAGCCTGCGCAACCTGTCCATCGACATCGCTATCCTGTCCCTGCCCATCCGCCATCGCGAATTTGAAACAACAACGTTGCTCACCGAACGCTTGTACGTGGCCCTTCCGGCTGACCATCCCCACGCAGGCGCCTCCAGCGTTGCGTTGCGCGATTTGCGCGAGGAGCGCTTCGTCATGCTGCGCGACAGCCATTGCTTCCGGGAGATTTCCCTCGCCGCCTGCCATCGCGCTCATCTCGATCCGCGCATTGCATTCGAAAGCAATCAGATCAGTAGCCTGCTGGGCATGGTCGCGGCCGGCATCGGCCTTGCACTCGTCCCCCAGATGGCCATTGATCCCGACGCCGGATGCCGCTACGTGCGAATCTCCGATGCGAAAGCAGTGCGCACCATTGTCGCTGCCCGCCTCAAAGGCCGATCCTTCAGCCGCGTCCAGGAAGCTTTTGTCGAGTTCCCAAAGATTCCCAGACGAGCCGGAAACGGTCGTCGTCCGTTAGGACCCATGCAGCCCGCAATCCCCCCCTAAAAAAATAGAGAGCCGGCAACATGCCGGCTCTCGTGTAAGTGGATTGTTTCAACAGGGCCCCGGGGCTTGCCAGCCCTCTAATACCGATCGTGCTCGCGGTGCTCGTAAACCATGTGATAGCCCCGGCGGAATCCTCGCGAAAATCCTGGCGCTGATCGCGCGGCAGGTCAGGGTGGCGGAAGGTGTCGTGACGATCTGGATCCGGTGAGCGATGAGCATCCATGTCATGCCGCGCCGCTTCGATGCCATCGTGGAAGCCGCTGTGCCATGCCTGCGACCAGCTGCCTTCCGGCTCCACCGGTTGCCAGGCCCCCGGCGGCGGACCTTCCTGGGCATGAACGGCGAACGCAGTGCCGCCCGACAAGGCGAGTCCTAATACGAAAACGGTCGCGTGTTTAGCGATTCTCATTTTTTGTGTCTCCTTCGCACTTCGTGGGATGTGCAGCTTTCCGCTTTCCAGTAGCTGGGATGCGGACGGCTCTCACCGCGATGGTGCATTTTGACAGGGGAAATTCACCGCGACGCGGCAACCAAACCGACTGGGCGACCTTATCGGGTCAGCGGATTTACAGGCCCCGGTGACGCTTTGCTTTCGAGCGAGAGCGCCCACTCCGCAGCGGAGTCGACGAGGCAGTCGCTGGGAATGTCTTCAACCGTGTGCGACGACAGTCCGAAGCGACAACCGATGACCCAGGCGCCAGCCCGCCGCGCGGTGAGAATGTCGACGCTGGAGTCGCCAATCATCAGAGTCTCTCCGGGCGCGACGCCCGCTTCGCGAATGAGCGCGTTCAGTCCTTCAGGTTCGGGCTTCTTGCTGGCGAAGCTGTTGCCGCCGTAGATGCGAAACATATACGGGCTCAGGCCGAGCGCGTCGCAGATTGCCACCGAAGGCCCCACGGGCTTGTTCGTCAGGACAGCCATCTTGCGCGCAGTGCCATCGGGCGCAGTGCGCATCGCATCGAGAGATTCAAAAACACCCGCGTAGACATAGGTGAAGTCGAGCTTGTGTTCGCGATAGTGAGCCAAAAAATGCTGCAGCGCATTCTCGACCAGCGGTTCATCCTCAGGATCACCCATCGCTCGCCGCACCAGCATCCCCGCGCCGTCTCCGATGTACGTCGCGATAATCTCCTCGGGCAACGCATCGCGCCCGAATTCCGTCAGCATTGCGTTGATGGAGTTGGTCAGGTCCTTGCGCGAATCGATCAGCGTCCCGTCCAGGTCGAACACGATGAGACGGATCTTGTCCGGCGGAATGGGATTGAGCAAATGCAGCATTCCTTCAGTTTAATGTGACGGTCAGGCGCAAGCGCTGGGGGCGCGCTGCGATATGCTTCTGTGCATGCTGAAAATCTCAGGATGCACGCTCCTGGCGGCGGTTTGCCTCGGTTCGCTCTCACTTGGGTCTGCGATTGGCGAAGATCACTTCCCTTCCAACGAAGACATGCGTCACGTGCGCTCGATGGCGCAGCCAAAGGTCTCGCCCGATGGACAGCAGGTGCTGGTGCAGATTGCGGACGCGACCGCTGATGGCGGCAAGACCCACCTGTGGCTCGTGGATGTGAAGACGAACACCTCGCGTCAGCTCACCTGGTCACCGACCGGTGACAAGCGCGGTGAATCCCAGGGGCAGTGGATGCCCGATGGCAGCAGCATCCTGTTCATGGCGCATCGCGGCGAGCACACGCAGCTGTTCCGACTGCCGATGAACGGCGGTGAAGCTCATGCGTTCGAAGTGAAGATTGTTCCTCCTGTCGATCAGTCGAAAGAGCCGGACGCCATTCCACCGGCGAAGAAACCGGCAGCGGGCGCGGATGCAGCGAAACCAGAACCGGTGGAGACGGATGTCTCGCGCTACTTCATCGCTCCGGACGGGAAGCACATCGCGATCCTCGTGCACGATCCGGAAACACCCGGCGAAAAGAAGCAGCACGATGACAAGGCAGATGCCGTGTGGGTCAATCACGACCCGCACGGATCGCGACTCTACCTCCTCGATCCGGCCGACGGGAAAATCACGGCCACAGCGGTGCCTCCCGATGTGCAGCGGATTTCATGGACGCAGCAGAGCGACAAGATGTTCGCCATCGCCGAAGGCATGAACGAAGCGGGCGACCTGCAGCCGGCCGGCACGGCGTGGGTCGTATCAGTCGCCGATCCATCGCATCCATCGCAGATCAAGTCCGCGCCTCCAACCATCAGCGCAACGACCTGGTCGCAGGATGCGAGCCGGGTCTACTTCCTCGCGCAAAGCAAGGCGGACGCGCCTCCAGGCTACGAAGATTTCTACGAAATGACCGTAGCCGACGGCTCGATCCGCGATCTGAGCGAAGGATTCGAAGGCAGCGTGGGACACGACGATCCCATCGTGGAAGCCGATGCGGCGCTTGAATCGGTCGAGATGGGCATGCGCGCAACGTTGATGCGTTTCGCGGGGGAGCGGCGCGAGCCTCTGCACTTTGACACAACGACGGTTTCACAGTTCAACACCAACGCGAAGCACACGGCCTGGGTCTGGCTGGGTTCATCCAGCGATAAGCTACCGGCACTCTATTACGCGGAGAAGCTGGGTGAAACCCCAAAGACGCTGAAGACGCCGGATCTGCTCCCTGCAGCGTGGACGCAGATCGCGTCGCAGTCCGTTTCCTGGAAGAGCGATGCCTTCACCGTGGAGGGTTTGTTGTACCTGCCTCCGCAGGCCGCGAAGGGAAAGGTTCCGCTCATGGTCGATGTGCATGGCGGACCGACGGGCGCGTTTGAGGACAACTGGAATGCGCTGACGGAGTTTCTGCTCGGACAGGGCTGGGCGGTGTTCCGCACCAATCCGCGCGGCAGCACCGGCTATGGCGCTGCGTTCGCTGCGGCCAACAAGAACGACATGGGCGGTGGCGATTATCGCGACATCATGACCGGAGTGGACGCTGTGCTGGCGAAGTATCCCATCGACAGCAACAAGATGGCGCTGATGGGCTACAGCTATGGCGGCGAGATGGCGGGCTTCGTCGAAGGTCGCACCGATCGCTTCAAGGCAATCATCAGCGGCGCGCCGGTGATCGATCAGGAAAGCGAATATGGAACCGAAGCGGGTTCATACTACGATCGCTGGTTCTATGGCGGCTATCCGTGGCAGCACGCAGAGAGTGCGTGGCGGCAGAGCCCGCTGGCCACGGCGGAGAAAGCAAAGACGCCGTTCCTGCTGCTGCAGGGCGAGAGCGATCGGACCGATCCCCTGGGACAGAGCCAGGAAATGTATCGGGCACTGCGACAAATGGGCGTGCCAGTGGAGATGGTGCAATATCCGCGCGAAGATCACGGTCCGCTCGCAACCGGCATCTTCGGAGCGCCGAGCACCGAGCCCTGGCATGGCTTTGACGGACGGCAGAGAATCGTGACCTTCGTCAAAAAAGCATTCGGCGAATGAGGTCGAGCAGCGATCTGGGCTCCGGCGACCGCCGGGCTCAGATCCGCTGCCGCTTCCATCGCCCCTGTTTGAACAGCACCAGGCTAATCACGGCGATCGAGGCCTCGGCGATCACAACGGAGAGGAACGCTCCTTCAGCACGCATGTGCAGCCGCGTTGCCATCCACCAGGCCAGCGGCAATTCGAGCACCCAGAAACCAAAAAAGTTCACGAACGTCGGTGTCAGCGTGTCGCCCGCGCCGTTAAAGGCCTGCAGCAACACCATGACCCACGCGTAGAAGATGTTGCCGCAGGCGAAGGTGCGCAGTGCGCGAGCGCCGATAGCAATCACCTCCGGATCGCTCACGAACAGGCGCACCGTGGGCGTGGCGAAGATCACAAAGAAAATCCCCAGCACCGTAAGGAACAGCATGTTGTAAAGCCCGGTGCGCCACACCGCCTGCTCGGCCCGGTCGGGCCGCTTGGCGCCGAGGTTCTGGCCCACCAGCGTGGCAGCGGCATTACTGAGCCCCCACGCCGGCAGGATGAAAAAGATCACAACGCGAATCGCGACGGTGTAGCCGGCGACGGCGGCCGCTCCGAAGAACGAGATGATGCGCACCAGGCCGATCCAGCTGGCATTCGCAATGGCAAACTGCAGGATGCCGGTGAACGAAACGCGCAGCAGCCGCCACAACACCGGAACATTCAGATAAATGTGGCGCGCGAGGATGTGAATGCGCTCTGTGCCACGCATCAACCGATAGAACTGATAGAGCACGCCGATGCTGCGCCCGGTAAAGGTGGCCAGCGCGGCTCCGGTCACGCCGAGGTGCGGTAAGGGTCCCAATCCAAAAATGAGAAGGGATCGAGGATCAGATTGATGATGTTCGACACCCAGAGCAGCCGCATGGCGATGGCCGCATCCCCTGCGCCGCGAAAGATGGCGTTGTTGAGGAAGAGCATGATGATCGCGCCGCAACCGCCGAGCGCGATGCGCGCATAACCGGACCCCGTGGCAACAATAGCGGGCGATGCTCCCATCAGGCGGAGCAGATGCGGCGCCTCGATGCCGGCGGTGATTCCCAGCACCGCGGAGATGATCAGCCCGAGCAGGATGGCCTGCACAGCGGAAATCGCCGCGTCTTCCGGATCCTTCTCCCCGATGCGGCGCGCGACCATCGCCGTTGTAGACATAGAGAGGCCGAGACCGATGGCGAAGACCAACGCGAGAATCGACTCGGTCAGTCCGATGGTGGCAACCGAATTCGCGCCCAGCCGCCCAACCCAAAAGGTATCGACCACAGCAAAGAGCGATTCGAGCACCATCTCCAGCACCATAGGAATGGCGAGCAGAAGGATGGAGCGATTCAGGCTGCCGGAGGTGTAGTCCTGATGCGATCCGCGCAGCGCTTCGCGGACCGACGACCAGAAACTGCGCTCGGGTTGCGATTCAACAGGCAGATTCATAGCAATGCGCGACGGCGCATGGGCCGGGCTGAAGTGCTGTGAGGTGCAGAGAGGAACTAGATGAGCAGTGTCTGCGTGATTTCTTCCAGCGGCGTGCTGGCGAAGTGGATGTCGGGGAGGTCTTCCACGGCGCGTCGCAGCGACTGCTCCCAGCGAGCGTGAATCGTCTGCAATTCGGGATCACCGTGGTTGAATTTGCGATAGCAGTCGAGAACGAGGCTGTTCCTGCGATAGAGCGTCAATTCGATCGGCGGTCCGATGGCCCCGTTAGAGCGCATCGTGGCGTCGAAGGAAAGCAGCGCGTAACGGGCAGCAACCATCAGGCTGGTAGAACTGAACACCACGCCGCGGTCCAGCAGCGGGCGTCCGTATTTGTATTCGCCAAGCTGCAGGAACGGCGACTCCTCTGTCGCCGAGATTGGATTGCCCTGGGGATAGATCATGTAGAGTGCCGGCTCTTCGCCGCGCACCTGGCCGCCGAGCAGCAGGTGCACATTGAACGAGTAGTTGTCGCGCTCGAGCGCCGCGCGGTCCATTTCCGCCACCTGGCGCACGCAGTCGCCCAGCTCGCGGGCCGCTTCGTACATGCTGCCCACGCGCGCCAGACCCTCACCAGCGCCGAACCGCGCCCGCGCCAGGTTGATGACCGACTGGCTGAGCGAGAGGCTGCCGCTGTTGAGCACCACGAAGGCGCGCTCGCCGGCCTGCGAGAACGTGTGCATCTTGCGTGCGATGTTCAGATCGTCAAATCCGGCGTTGGTCCGCGAATCGGACGCCATCACAAGGCCTTCCTGTGTCATGATGCCAAGACAGTAGGTCATGCAGCGGTGTTCTCACTCCTGGGGATAACGTGGTGCTGTTAGGACATTCTGACAGCTTTCCCCTGCGATTCAAAGGCATTCGACCAACATCCGGCGCAGACGGTACATCTTACGATCACCGCACCGCTCTTGCCGCTGAGTTCGCGGACAGCTCCACGAGGCCCCATGCTCCTTCGCCTTGGTTATGACATGCAGTTCGACATCCCGGAACCAGTTGCCTGCGTGGCTCAGTTGCGGGTCCACTCGTCCCGCGCCCCGGCTCTGCGGGAGCCGGATCGTGTCCAGGTAGACCCCGAGATTCCCGTCGAGGAATACACCGACTCGTTCGGCAATTTCTGCACGCGCTTTCTGGCGCCAAAAGGAACTCTCCGCCTTCGCAACGATTTCCTGATGGAGGACCCCGGGCTGCCCGACCCGGCGCAGCCGGATGCGCATGCTCATCCCATCTCTGCGCTCCCGCATGAGGTGCTCCACTTTCTTCTCCCAAGCCGGTACTGCGAGGTAGACAGCCTCACGCCCACCGCCTTCGACCTGTTCAGCAACACGGAACCAGGCTGGCAACGCGTCCAGGCCATCTGCAACTGGGTCAACGCCAAGGTGATGTTTGGGTATTCCTTTGCTCGACCCACCAAGTCGGCGCTGGATGTTTTCACCGAACGCCAGGGCGTGTGCCGCGACTTCCAGCATCTGGCCATCACGTTTTGCCGGGCGCTGGGGATTCCCGCGCGCTACGCCGCCGGTTATCTCGGCGATATCGGAATCGTCCTTCCGCCATCGCCCATGGACTTCAGCGCCTGGTTCGAGGTCTATCTCGAAAACCGCTGGTGGACCTTCGACGCCCGCCACAACCTTCCGCGCATCGGCCGCATCCTGATGGCGACCGGACGCGACGCAGCCGACGTGGCGTTCTTCACCTCCTTCGGCGCCGCCCCCCTCAAAAGCTTCCTCGTGATTTCGGAGGAAGTGCATCCCGCCACTTCTCCAACTACCGCGGCGCAGCCTCCAACGACCAGTTGACTTCCCTCACCGTCCAGCGTTCACCAACGAGCCCTCAGCCAGGTTCTGCTCTCGCTTCGGCCGGGGATGAACCTGTTCGATTCTTGCTATGGCCCACTTCGCCAGTGACGTGTCACCGCCCTGCGATCTCTCCATTTGTCGCAGCGTGGTCAATGCGCCGGCGTCCCCCTGCCACGCAACAATGTGGATTGCGCGGATCCGTACTCCCTCTTCCTTGCTGTGGAGCGCGGCGCGAACTGCAGGCAGCACCGCTGCGCCGCCTTTAACCAACACCCACTCGGCGCGGTCGGCCACCGTGCGATTGCTCGATCCCAGCGCTTCCATCGCCCCCTCCGGATGCGCACCGATTCGATCCCACAGATTAAACGCCGCGGTGATCGCGTTCGTCTCGTCGAATTCTTCCGCCGGCTGGAACGCCACCCTCTCCAGATCACGAAGAGCCTCGTCGCCGGGAATCAGCCCCAGGGCCTCGACAATCTTGATCTGAGCCGCAAAATGACTCATGAAGGCGGCACTCTCTTCCGGTGTGATCTTCCCTCGACCGCGCCGGACATACTCCTGATACATGCCTCGTTCTCCATCCACCTCCGCCTGCAGCCGCTCCGGTAACAGGCGCAAGGCCAGTTCCGGATCATGCCTTGCCAGCGCCAGCGCCGCCGCCCCGCGCACACGGTAATCGCCATGTTGCAATAGCGGCGTGACCTGATGACCCGGCACCTCACCCGTTGCGCGCGACACAGCAAGCAGCACGTCGCGCAGCACCGCCGGATCCGTATCGCGCAATGCCCCCAGCAGCAGACTCGCGGGAGCGTGCATCTCTCCGAGAGCCCACGCGGCATTCGCCCGCGCGTCCGCATTCTGCGCATCCAGACCCCGGGCCAGCACGTCCAGCGGCGTCCGCGGGCGAGCCGTCACCAGCGCCAGCGCTGCCGCTCGCGAGACATGATCGTCGGAGTCCGCCATCCAGCGCACAAAATCATCCTGTAATGGAAATCCGCGATACCGCGCCAACTCCAGGATCGCTGCGCAGCGCGCCTGGCTCTCGCCTGCGTCACCCGCCTCGATCAGGGTCTGAATCTTCTGCTCGACGGGCCGCCCAACCGCATCCGCACCCAGCCGCGGATAATCCACCGTGAGGCCATCCACACCCGCGGCCACAGCAGCCTGCATACCCGCGAAATCGACGTCGTGCACATTCGTGGAAAAATTCGCCATCACAGACTGGCCGGCGCGATGGTACCCCTCAACCTGATCCGCTGTGATCCCCGGTTCTACCCACTGAACGTGCTCGTCAGGATTCGCCTGCGGGTAAAGCTGCTTCACATCGGCCCACTCCCCGTTGAAACGAACCCGATCCAGCATCCCCTCCTGCCGCAGCAGCGCCAGCACATCCGATCCCATTCCCTTGGTCTTCATGTCCAGAATCAACCGGATCTGCATCTGCCGCGCCATGCGCAGCGCATCCACAAACAGCGGCGTGCGCATACCCGCAAAGCGCTCACCCATCCACGAGCCCACATCACGCAACTCCAGATCGCCGTAGTATGTTTCCTCGGCCTCCCCAAATCCGTCGGTCAGGTGCTCCAGCACGCCATCGTGATTCAGAACGATTTGCCCATCGAGCGTGCGCCGCAGATCCAGTTCCACCACGTCGCACCCCAGCAGCGCGGCCTGCTCCAGAGACTCCAGCGTGTTCTCGGGCACATCTCGGTTTGCAGTGCGATGACATTCCAGCTCGACGCGCTTCACGGGAGCACCCTGGCTGGACGCGGCCGGCTGTGCCAGTGCCGCAGATGCACACACCATCAGCCAAAGGATCGTTACAGGACAGCGAAGGCCAAAGCAAGGCGCAGACAGTTCAGTGATCATTACGGCGAGTATCCGCGACCCGCTCTCTCAAATTGTCAGGGCTCTGTCACCCTTCTGTCCTCATCCGCCGCGTCTCCAGGGCAAGCTACGTTGGCGAGAATGACAGGTCGAGCCAACCCCCAGGTCGCCGGAGTATACTGGCCGCCGCTTCCCCAAAACAGTTCCTCTGTCCCCACCCTCACAGCAAGATCCATCCGAGAAAGGGAAACCCATGGCCAGTTACATGATCCAGGTTTCGTACACCACTGCGGCTGTTGCCGCGTTCATTGCCAATCCCCAGGACCGCTCCGACGTCATTCGCAAAGCGATCGAATCGCTGGGCGGCAAGATGCACAATCTCTACCTTGCTTTTGGCGACTACGACGTCGTTGGAATATTCGATATGCCCGACAACGTGAGCGCGGGGGCTTTCGCGATGGCCATCAAGGCTGGCGGCGCCTGCAAGGCGGTCAAGACCACCCCGCTGCTCAGCGCTGCGGATGGCGTGGCCGTGCAGAAGAAAGCGGCCGCTGCCAATTACAAATCGGTCGTTTCGAAGAAGTAAGGCTGGCTTAGAAAGGAGCGCCCGGGGCGGGTTAGTGCTTCCCTGCCCCGGTGCTCGCCAGCTTCGCCTCGGCCTCGGCGATCACTTCGTTGGCGTGGGCGTACTTGTCAGCATCATCGCCGGCCTCATTCCACAACTGCTGGCCGTGCTGGAGCTGCTGCTGCACCGCGCCGGCGTCAATTTCCTCGGGCTTCTGTGCACTCTCCGCAAGGATCGTGACGCGCTCCGGAAGAACCTCGACGAAACCGCGAGCGACCACATACCGTTGTTCGCCGGCTTCGCCTCCGTGTAGTCGCACTTCCCCGGCTCCGATCTCCGAAAGCAGCGGCGCGTGGCCGTAGAGCACTTCGAAGTACCCGCTCTTGCCGGGCACTTCCACGGCCTCCGCCGTCTGATCGACGAGGATCTTGTCCGGCGTGACCAGCCGGACCTTGAGCGAATTCGAGAGCTGATCGGCCATGGCTATTTCGTCGTCGCCTTCAGTTTCTCGGCTTCTTCCAGCACTTCCTCGATCGTCCCGCGCATGTAGAACGCCTGCTCCGGCACATCGTCGTGCTTGCCCTCGATGACTTCCTTAAAGCTGCGCACCGTGTCGGCAATCTTGCAGTACTTGCCGGGAATACCGGTGAACTGCTCGGCCACGTGGAAAGGCTGCGAGAGGAATTTCTGCACCTTGCGCGCGCGGGCGACGGTGATCTTGTCCTCTTCGGAAAGCTCGTCGATGCCCAGAATCGCGATGATGTCCTGCAGATCCTTGTAGCGCTGCAGAATGCGCTTCACACCCTGCGCGACGTCGTAGTGCTCCTGCCCAACAATGCGTGCCGTAAGGATGCGTGACGTCGAGGCTAGCGGATCGACGGCCGGATAGATGCCGAGTTCCGACAGCGGACGCGAAAGCACCGTGGTGGCGTCAAGGTGAGCGAACGTCGTCGCCGGAGCCGGATCGGTAAGATCGTCGGCGGGCACGTAGACGGCTTGAACGGAAGTCACGGAACCGCGCTTGGTCGAGGTGATCCTCTCCTGCAGCTCGCCCATTTCGGTGGCGAGGTTCGGCTGATAGCCCACGGCCGAGGGCATGCGGCCCAGCAGCGTCGAAACTTCAGAGCCGGCCTGCGTGAAGCGGAAAATGTTGTCGATAAACAGCAGCGTGTCGGCGCCCTCTTCGTCGCGGAAAAACTCAGCGACCGTAAGCCCGGTCAGCGCCACGCGGAGACGCGCGCCGGGCGGCTCGGTCATCTGGCCGTAGATCAGCGCAGCCTTCGACTTGGCCGGATCCTTCAGATTGATGACGCCCGACTCCTGCATTTCGAGCCAAAGATCGTTACCCTCACGGGTGCGCTCGCCCACGCCGGCGAACACCGAGAAACCGCCGTGCTGCGAAGCGACGTTGTTGATCAGCTCCTGGATGATGACCGTCTTGCCGACGCCGGCACCACCGAACAAGCCGATCTTGCCGCCCTTAAGAAAAGGCTGGATCAGGTCGATGACCTTGATGCCCGTCTCGAACATCTCCTCGTGCGTCGACTGCTCGTCGAATGCAGGAGCGGGACGATGAATGGGCATGCGCTGCTTGGCGTTCACCGGACCCAGAGCGTCGACCGGCTCGCCAATCACGTTGAGCACGCGGCCCAGCGTCGCGCGGCCCACGGGAACCGTGATCGGCCCGCCCTGATCGATGGCCTTCATGCCGCGCACCATGCCTTCGGTGGCTTCCATTGCGACGCACCGCACCCGCCCTTCGCCCAGATGCTGCTGGACCTCGAGGATGACGTTGATGGGCGTGGGGACGTCGAAGCCGTCGCTCACTACGCGCAGCGCCTCGTAGATCGGAGGCATCGTCGCCTCCTCAAACTGCACGTCCACCGCCGGACCCGAAATCTGAATCACTCTGCCGATGTTTTCTGCCATGTCTCTCTGTTCTCGCCTTAGAGAGCGGCTGCGCCGCTCACAATTTCAATAATCTCTTTGGTGATTGCCGCCTGACGAACCCGGTTCATCTGCAGCGTGTACGCGTCGATCATGTCCGACGCATTGTTGGTCGCCGAATCCATGGCCGTCATGCGCGCCGCGTGCTCCGCGGCAATCGATTCCAGTACCGCGTGGTAAAGCTGCGAGGTGACGAATCGCGGCAGCACGTCCGCAAAGATTTCCTGCGGCGGCTGCTCGTAGATGTAGTCCACCTCGGCGGTGCCGAAATTTTTCGTCTCGTCTTCCAGCTGCTTCTGCGCCGCCTCGGCCTCCTGCGGATAGAGGCTCACGCCCGCCGACAGCGCCGCTTCCGCAGCCCGCTCGCGCTGTTCAAGCGACGGCTCTTCGGCCCGCTCGATCTCCTGAATGCTCAGCGAAAGAATCGGCAGCACCCGCTCCACCACCACCCGCTGCTGGATCACAGACTTGAATTCGTTGTAGACCAGGTAAGCCGCGTCGATCTCCTCGTGGATGTAAAGCGAGATCATCTCCGCGGCGACCTCGCGCACCGCGTCGTAGTTGATTCGATCCAGCGGTGCCGTCGGGCTCTCGATCATTTCAATGCCACTGGAGCGCTTGCGCTCGCGGCGCTGATGCTCTTCGCTGCTCTCGGAGAACTGGGCAGCCGGGTAGCGGCGGCGGAAAAGATCGCGACCCTTGCGGCCAATCGCCTCAACGTCGATTTCCTTCTCGCGGTTCTCCGTCATGAAATTCGCGGCAGCCTTGAAAATGTTCGCGTTGAACGCGCCGGCAAATCCTTTGTCGCCCGATACCACAATCAGCAGAATGCGCTTTTCCGGACGGGTCAGCAGCAGCGGGTGCCGAATTTCCCCGGTTTCCGGATCGTAAATATCCGCGCGACGCTTCAGCGACTCGAGCACGCTGGCCAGCATCGACGCGTACGGCCGAGCATTGATCGCGCGCTCCTGCGCCCGGCGCAGACGGGCAGCCGAAACCATCTTCATGGCTTTGGTGATCTGCCGCGTGTTGCGCACGCTGCGAATGCGGCGTCGTAAATCGAGAACGTTTGCCATGACTTAGTGTCCGGCCGCCACCGGCTCGGCTTTCTTCTGCTGTTCCTTCTTCTTCTCGTCCGCGTTAAGCGGCTGCACGGCACTCTGCTTCAGCTTCGCGTCGGCATGCTCGGCCACGAAGTTCGCCTTGTACTCCTTCAGCGCCGCGTGAATGCGGCTGCGAATGTCGTCGTCGAGCGCCTTCTTCGTCGCGATGTCCTTCAGCAGCTGCGACTGCGCCGAATCCAGGTACGGATAGAGCCCGTCCTCAAAAGCGCGAATCTGATCGACCCGCAGATCGTCGAGATACCCCTGCGTTCCTGAGAACAGAATGATCACCTGCTGCTCGGCGCGTAGCGGATGAAACTGCGGCTGCTTCAGCAACTCCGTCAGGCGCGAACCGCGGTTCAGCTGGTTCTGCGTCACCTTATCCAGGTCGCTGCCGAACTGCGCAAACGCCGCCAGTTCGCGATACTGCGCCAGGTCCAGCTTCAGCGTCGACCCAACCTGCTTGATGGCCTTGATCGCAGCCGAGAATCCTACGCGCGAAACCGACAGGCCGACGTTGACCGCTGGACGCACGCCGGAGTTGAACAGATCGGTCTCGAGGAAGATCTGCCCGTCCGTGATCGAGATGACGTTCGTCGGAATGTAGGCCGAAACGTCGCCCGCCTGCGTCTCAATAATCGGCAGCGCGGTCAGCGATCCCCCGCCCATCTTGTCGCTCAGCTTTGAAGCCCGCTCCAGCAGACGGGAGTGGAGATAGAAAACATCGCCGGGATAGGCTTCGCGACCAGGCGGACGCCGCAGCAGCAGCGAAATCTCGCGATACGCGATGGCATGCTTCGACAGATCGTCGTAGATCACCAGTGCGTGCTTGCCCTTGTCGCGGAAGTACTCGCCGATGGCGCACGCGGCGTACGGCGCCAGATACAGCATCGGCGCCGGCTCCGAAGCCGAGGCCGCGACGATGATGGTGTGCCCCATCGCGTCGTATTCGTTCAGCGTCTGCACCACTTGCGCGATGGACGAGCGCTTCTGCCCAATCGCACAGTAGATGCAGACCAGATCGTTGGTCTTGTTGTTGATGATCGAGTCCAGCGCAACGGCGGTCTTGCCGGTCTGGCGGTCGCCGATAATCAGCTCGCGCTGTCCGCGGCCGATCGGAATCATCGAGTCGATGGCTTTCAGCCCGGTCATCATCGGCTCGCGCACGGGCTGGCGGTCGATCACGCCCGGCGCCAGGCGCTCCACGGGCAACAGGTCGCTCGTCTGGATCGGGCCCTTGTCGTCGATCGGCTGGCCCAGCGCATTCACCACCCGGCCAATCATCGCGTCGCCCACCGGCACGCTCAGAATCTTGCCGGTCCGCTTCACCTGATCGCCTTCGCGAATCTCGGTGTAGTCGCCCAGCAATACGGAGCCCACCTGATCCTCTTCAAGGCTCATCGCCAGGCCGGCGATGCCGTGCGGGAACTCCAGCAACTCGCCGGACATAACCTTGTCGAGCCCGTGAAGGCGCGCGATCCCGTCGCCGAGGGTGATCACCGTGCCGACTTCGTCGACGCGCATCTTTGCGTCGTAATTGGCGATCTGCTCCTTGAGGAGCGCTGTGATTTCGTCTGCTTTGATTTGCGCCATGCTTTTCGGTTTCCTGGTCTTTTCAGTTCCTGCTGTTTCAATTCCTGATCTTCGATTGCATCTCGTTCTGCTCCGGCGCCCTCGATCGCTCCTAGCCGGAAATCAATTCTTCTCTCAGCCGGTCCAGACGCCCCCGCACCGATCCGTCATACACCGTGCTGCCCACCTGAACCACCGCGCCCCCCAACAGCGCGCTGTCTTCTTCGTACCGCGCCTCCACCGTTCCCCCGGTGAGCGTCCCAATCTGTTTCTCCAGATCCCTGCGCTCCCCATCGTCCAGCTTTCTCGCGGAGATCACCTTCGCTTCGGAAATCCCCAGCCGCAGATTGAGTTCGCGACGAAGATCCGTCAGAACATCATCGAGACCGCCGATGCGGTCGTTGCGAATCAGCACCGCGATAAAATTCCGCGTCTCCTTCGCCATCTGCAGCGTCGCGTTCAGCTTGTCCAGCAGACTCACCTTCTGGTCCACCGGGAACGACGGATCGGTCAGGAACTCGCGCAGCTCGCGGCTCTCATGCCACGCTGCCGCAAAGTCGTCCAGCTGTCTGCGGACCGATTTGGCGTCAAGCTTCGCCTCGAAAATCACATCGGCGAACGCGCGGGAGTAGCGGGAAGCAAAACTCGCCATTTACGCTTTCCCTCCCGAATTCTTGTTCAGCGACTTGCCGAACTCCCGCACCAGCGCGCGGTCCGTGTCAGTGGAAAGCTGAATTCCCCGCATCGCGTTGTCGATCGCAAGATCGGCGGCAAACTTCTTCAACTCGCGCTGCGCGGTAGCCTGAGCCGCCGCAATCTCCTGCTCCGCCGATGCCACGATCCGCTCCCGCTCGGCTTCGAGGCTGGCGCGAATCCGCTGCTCGTCCTGAACGCCTTCCTGCTCCACCTGCTGGCGAAACGACGCAATTTCCGAATCGAGCCGCAACAGCCGCGCTTCCACCTCCGCGAGACGGCGATTTGCGTCCTCCCTGGCAACTCGCGCCGAAACCAATTCCTTCTGCAAATCCTCCGAGCGCTTCCGGAACATCTTCGGCAGAAACTTCCAGAGCCCCCACACGATGGCCAGGATCAGAATGCCGGAGTTGAAATCTTCGAAGACCTGAGCCGCGGTCTCGACTTTCATCCCCGTGGCGTGCGCAATCGCCTGCACTACCGACGAGTGCCGATACTGCTGGATGTCGGAGTCCGATTCCTCCGCCTCTTCGGCGCCTCCCCGAGCGGCGGCCGGTTTGGGGGCGGCGGACTCATTCTGCGCATAGACGCGGGCCGCCGGCATCGCCAGCACACCGCACAACAGCAGAGCATTCAGGATGCGAGAGGCGTTTTTCAATGCGAACCCTCCGCTGCACTCGAGGGCAGCACCGCAGCCAGAACCTGGGCGGCCAGTTGGTTCGCCGTGGCCTCAATTTGTTTCCGCGCTCCGTCCGCCTGAGCACTCAACGCGGCTTGGGCGGCCTGGACGCTTTGCTGCGCCGACAGCCGGGCCGTCGCCAGGGCGTTTTCCTTCTCGGCGTTCAGCCGCTGCAGGCGCTGTTCGCGGCCACGAAAAATCTCCGTCCGCGCTGCCCGCAGTTTTGCTTCATATTCCTGGGTCCGAACATCGGCCTGGGCGATCGCCAGACGCGACTTTTCCATCGCTCCCGTCGTCCGCTGGCGCCGCTCCTCGCGGGTCTTCACAAGCCGGCCAAACAAAATGAACCGATAGGCTAAGACCAGAAGAATAAACAGGATCAGGGTCGGTATGGCACCGAGCGCAAGATCACCAAGTTGTTGCAGCAATTCACCCATGAATGTCCGGCGGTAGCAGTCGGAGACGACTGAAAAGGCTGAAGTGGAACCTTTGGTTCTAACAGACGCCAAAAAACCGTGTCAAATGACGAAAGGCACCTGCGTCTGCGCCCAAAACTTCCCTTCCGGTCCGGCGTAGATCAAGTGAGTTCAGTGTCGCAAAAATCGACGTTTCAACGCTTGACCTGCCCGGGTTCCGGCGTATCATGAGAATACCACCTCGACCCGGTTCAGGGTCGGCGAGCCGGGTGATCGGAGTTACCCACCACTCTCCATCATCCGGTTTGCTTTTGCCCGCCAGATTTCCTCTCATTCAAACGAAAACGCCGGTACCGTCCCAGCAGCGATGCCGGACCTGCAACCGTCATCTGCACCAGGTTCCCCTGGTACTCGCGATCCCGGATGACCGTTCCGGCTTCGAGCGCAGCCAGCGCGTCGCCCTCCGACTGCGGAATCTGCAAACGCTGCTCCAGAATCGGATCCGCTACCAGCGCCGCGTCGATGCGATCCATCAGCGCTTCCAGCCCAACGCGATCCTTCGCTGACACCGCAATCACATTCCCATTCCCCTCCAGCGCGGCGCGCTCCACCGCGCCCAGAAGATCGACCTTGTTCAGCACTTCCAGCCGCGGCTTGTCGAGAACGCCGAGTTCCCCCAGCACCTTTTCCACTTCCGCTTTGTGCTCGTCCCGCATCGGGCTCGACGCGTCGCGTACATGCAGCAATACTTCGGCCTTGCGGACCTCCTCCAGCGTCGCGCGAAACGAAGTCACCAGCGTGTGCGGCAGATCGCGAATGAACCCGACCGTGTCGGACAACAGAATCTTCCGGCGGCTGGGCAGCTGCAGCGCGCTCAGCTTCGGGTCGAGCGTCGCAAACATCTTCGATGATTCAAGAACGCCCGCCCGCGTGATGGCGTTGAACAGCGTGCTCTTCCCCGCGTTCGTGTACCCGACCAGTGCCACCGTCGGTACTGGAACCGACTCGCGCCGTTGCCGCTGCTGGGTCCGGATCCGCCGCACTCCTTCCAGTTCTTTGCGAAGCTGCAGCACCCGCCGCTGAATCCGCCGGCGATCCGTTTCCAGCTGTGTTTCACCGGGTCCGCGGGTGCCGATGCCGCCACCCAGCTGGGACATGGCCTTGCCTCGCCCGGTCAGGCGCGGCAGCATGTACTCCAGCTGCGCCAGCTCCACCTGCAACTGGCCCTCCCGTGTCCGGGCGTGGCGCGCAAAAATGTCGAGGATCAGCTGCGTGCGATCGATCACCCGGCACGGCAATGCATTTTCCAGATTGCGCAACTGCGTTGGGCTCAGGTCGTGGTCCACGATCGCAACATCGGCCTGCGACGAAGCCGCGATCGCGCTCAGTTCTTCCACCTTGCCGCTGCCCAGCAGCGTGGCCGGATCAGCCTTCGCGCGATGCTGAACCATCTCAGCGACGATGGTCGCATCGGCGCTGAGAACCAGCTCGCGAAACTCCGTCAGTCGCGAGTCTTCGTCAGGGATCGCCGGATGAACTCCGGGCGTAGCACTCGCGGCGTCGCGTGCCTGTGCGGCTCCGCGGGTCAGGCCTCTCCGCTGCGGCCCAATGACGACCGTCACCAGCAAAGCCCGTTCCGCGGTCGAACCGGTCGCGTTCAGCGGCATCGAAACTCGTCGCGGGGTACTCGTCCCGTCGTCCGGTCTAGGATCCGGACGCTTCCTGCGCACTCTGGGGCGTCACTGCCACTGGTCCGGCCTGCGCGGCATGCGGCGGACGATGTTCTCCGTGCAGGACCGAACGCGTGCTGACCACTGTGGAAATGGCGTGTTTGAAAATCAGCTGCTCCTGGCTGTTGTTTTCCAGCAGCACCGAATATTTATCGAAGGAACGAATTTTTCCAGTGAGCTTTACGCCACTCACCAGATAAATCGTGATCGGGGTCTTATCTTTGCGAACGGTGTTCAGGAAAGTATCCTGAATGTTCTGCGCCGGCTTGTTTTCCATGAGCCGATCTCCTTTGCCCTTTTTGATTTGCTCGACGGTGAAACTGCAACAGCAGAAAAACTGCAGCGAAGCCGAAATTTGGTGGCGCCGCACCCACCGTCAAGGTGTGTTACCACGATACGGTCTCGTCAACGCTTTGCGCAACTTGGCCAATGCTTTATTGAGCTATCTTTCCACTTCATTGTTTTATTAGGTTAGTAATTCCCCGCGAAACGCGCTTTCTCAACCCGAAACAACAGGTTTTCAGCGATGCTTGCGGTGCGCTTTCGCCCCCGGATGCGCGCCGGCGGCCGGCGTCGCTCGGTGTGGTGGAGCGTCTCCCTCACGGCGCACGACGACCCCATCCATCCGGAACCGCTCCGTCGCCGTCTCTCCGGGTTTCACCATGCCGGTCTGCGGATCCAGCGCCACGGCATCGCCGATCGCCACGCGGAACGAGAAGGTCGGGTCCTGCGTCGCAGCCGATGCCTCCGTGACCGTCACCGGCAGAAAACCCGCCAGGTTGCGCTCGCGGTACGCCGTCTCGTAGCGATGCTTCTTCGTGTTCCAGGTGTAAACCCGCACCTGATCGAAGTCGTACGGCAGGCCATCCTTCCACTGCGACAGCATCGCAAGGTACTCCGGCACCTGATCGCCGGGAACATTCGCCCCCGGATCGTTCACCTTCCGCAGCACATACGCCCCGACAATCTTCTGCCCTTCCGCCAGACCCGCAATCGCATCGGGCACATCCTCATCCAGAGTGCGGGCGCGAACCCATCCCACGTGCCCACCGTTGTCGCGAATGAGCCAGTAATCTTCCAGATTCAGGGGCGCCGGCGCCGGCGGCGTCACGGAGTTCGACCGGCTCACCGGCTTCTCCAGCGGCTGTGGCAGCGCCTGCGGCGGGGTTGGCTTCGGAACCGAGGCCCGCTTCAGCAGTTGTAGCTTGTCGTTCTCCGGCAGCAGATAAAAACGATCCGAGGTGCGCCCCGGACCGTCCCGGAGCCAGTAATCGTCGCGCAACACAGCGGTTCCGATCACCGGATCGTCCGCATTCTCCTTCACCAGCTGGGCGAACTTGTCGTAGGTGTCCTGGTCGATGACGCTGTGATCTTCAATCCAGCCGATCTCGTTCTTCTCGGTTTTGACTTTCAGGAATCGCCGGCCGTGTTCGACCACCTGCAACCGCTGCCCGTTGTTCACCTCAGCGATGCGATTGCTCACCGCAGCCACGCGGTCGCGCAGATAGGTGCCCCGAGCCCAGACATACACGTACTCATGGGACCCATGAGGGCCCAGATGCCCGCACCCCTGAAGCATCAGGAGACCGGCAAGCAGGCCTGGGAGGAGGCGACGCACGGAGGGAGAGAAATCAAGCATGTGACCTGGTGACAGCCCCGTCTATTGATTCCGCGGGCTGGCTCAAGGATACAACCAATTCCACAGACCACTGGTAACGGAAGAAGTTGCGGAACGTTACCTTTTGGTATGCAGGCCAGCCCATTCCAGGCCAACGTAGATCAGGCCACAACGCAAAGAATCACCACGCAAAGAATCACGACTCAACGAGGTCAAGGCGCAGCAGGCGAGTATTCAAGGAACCACGACGCAAAGAATCACGACTCAACGAGGTCAAGGCGCAGCAGGCGAGTATTCAAGGAACCACGACGCAAAGAATCACGACTCAACGAGGTCAAGGCGCAGCAGGCGAGTATTCAAGGAACCACGACGCAAAGGGTGCCCCATATCTGCCTGCTTTTGGCAGATGTGGGAACGCACAGTCCCTACACAGCGCTTTTATATCAAGGCACGACTTTCACAGCCCTGCGGAAAAACTCGCCTCCGCATCGGGTGCCGCGAAGCGGCACGACGGTAAATGCACCTGCCTTCAGGCCGGTGAATCAGGCGCGCTGCAAAGAGGCCTTCAGGCCCGGCAAGTCTTGAAGGGGCACGCCTTCACAGCCTGCCGAAAATCTTGCCTCAGGCACCGAAAAGTGAAGGGGCACGGCTTCAGCCGTGCCATCAACCGCCCAAATTGAATCCGGGCTTTAGCCCTGACTACAACTGTGGCTGACCAGCAGACGGAGGACTCTGCGGCGGCGTAGCAGGCGGAGTCGCTGGCGCCGTCCCCGTATCCGTTCCCTGATCCCCGCCCTTGTCGCCCATCCGCCGCTTCGGACCGTTCTTCGCCGGATTGGGCTTCTTCTGCTTCGTGTTGTCCCCGTTCAACCCCACCGCCGACTGCTGCTGCTTCTCTTCCGCCAGCTGTGCCGGAGTCTCCGTCGGAGGCACGAATTTTTGCTTCTTCCTCGCCGCCTTCTCCTGAGCCTGCTTCTGTTTCGAGTCCTTCATCCGGTAGGAGAAGCGCGTCTTCTTCGTCTTCTCCGTATCGGCCCCGTTGTTCACCACATCGCCCGCGGCGTTGGTCACCGCCATGCTGTCGGTCGGACCGTTATTCGTAGCCATCTGCGGCCCGGCATCGTTCGACGAAGGCGCCGACGCGCCTGCGTCCACTTCCCTGGTCGGTCCGGTCGGCAATGTCTCCCGCGGAGCCTGCCCGAACCGGATCTTCTCTCTCTTGCCCGGCTTCTCCGTGCCCGTCGGAGCATTGGGCAGTTGCACCGGTGCGCCCTTCTGTGAGTTCACCTGGTCCAGCGTCGGTACGCCCGCTGGAGGCGCATTGTTTGCCGCCGTCTGCTTCTCTTTCTTTTGCGGCAGCTGCCGGAATTGTGCCCGCTCCAGGTGCTTCTTCTTCTTCGGCTGCGGCGGCTGGTACGCGCCCTCAATGAACTTGATCTCGTTCGGCGTCGCGCCCGAATCCGAATACGGAGCCCTCACCTGGATCGCCGCCTCATCGCGCAGCTTCGCCAGATACCCCCGCATCGCCGGCTCCATCTTCGTCATCCCGATCTTTTCCTGGATGTCGTTCTGCGCCTGGTCCAGCGGAATCGCCCCGCCCTGCGAGTGATCCGTCACTTCCAGAATCAGCCAGCCCTGACGCGTCCGGATCGGCGCCGAAAACTCCCCAGGCTTCAAACCGAACGTCGCGTCTTCCATCACCTTGGGCAGGTCGCCGCGCTTGTAGTCGCCCAGCCGTCCACCCTCGCTCGCCGTCGGTCCGGTCGAATCCGCCTTCGCTACCGTCGCAAAATCTGCGCCCGTCTTCAGCCGCGCCTCAACGTCGTTCGCCTTCTTCTCCGCCTCAGCCACCTGCGCCGCATCTTCCGGGTTCGGCGTCGCAATCAGAATCTCGCTCAGCTTCACCTGTTCCGGCCGCTGAAACTCCTGCGGATGCGCGTTGTAATACTCCCGGATCTCCGACGGCGCGATGTCGATCCTGCGCCCAACTTCCTGGCTGATCACCGTCGACGTAATCACGTTGTCCCGGATCTGCTGTTTCAGATCCTCGAACGAAACCCCCTGCGCCTCCGCTGCCTTCTGCAGATCCTCCATCGAGTCCAGGTGGTACTGCTTGCGCATCTCGTCCAGGCGCTTCACCACCTCGCTCTCGCCGTTGATCCCCAGTTCCTTGCCCTTCGAAAGCAACAACTGCTTGTCGATCAGCGACCGCAGCAGATCGCGCCGCTGCTGCATCATCTGCTGCTGCTGCCATCCCTGCTGCTGCGCCTCCTGCTCCATTTCGTGCTCGGCGCGCTCGTAGTCCGACTTGCTGATTACCTGATCGTTCACCATTGCGACGATCTGTTCCACGATCGTCCCCTGGTAGGGCGACGCCGCGCGCTGGTTGTCCACAAAGTTGGACCCACGGCTCTGCGCCATGGATGGAACGGAGGTGCCGATGGCACACGACAGGACCGCGCTGGCAGCCAGCGCGACAGAAGACCGGGAAACTCGATAAATCATAGGGATCAACGTCTCTGCGCCCCAGCTCCGAATCTGCCTCGCAGGGCACTTTCTTCTATGGACTCGTTGCTGACGCTTTCGTCATTGTACCGCGGCATCAGGTCGTTATCCCTGCTCCCATCTCCGCTCCTCCTGCTCCCTGCTCCCTGTACCCTGCTCCCTGTACCCTCGTCACTTGCACTCCCCCGCCAACTCCCCCTGATAGTCCTTCTTCTTCGGCAGCGGCAAATGCTTCTCGAACATCGCTCCCTCCAGCATGTCTGGCCCCGGCACCAGCTTCGGATCGACATCGTATCGATAGAACGGATCCTTCTCCGCATCCTCCAGCGACACAAACGTGAACCCCTTCGACTCGTACAGCTTCAGCAGCCGCGGCAGCATCCGCGCATCGAACGCCCCAATGTGCATCAGCAGCACATAGGGAATCTCCTTCTGATACAGCTGTTCCGACATCGCCTTCCGGTACCCAATATCCTCAGCCGCCGCCGCCAGATAGCTCTTCTCGAGACCCCGGATCGCCTTCTTGTCCCCCTTCTCGCTGCAGCGCGCGTACGGCTCGTTCCATTCGTAATCGGCAAAGCTCGCCGTCACCCCCGCGATCCGATACCCGTGCTCCGCCAGATACACGCGGAACCCCATCTTCTTCGCCGCCGTGTCCCCCTCCGCCAGAAATGGATACCGCAACCACTTCCAGTCCGCCCCGATCATCTGCTGCTGCAGCAGCGGCTCATTCTTCTGCGTGTCCGCCTCGAATTCCTGCAGCGAGTGCTGATTCAAATTCATGTGCGACCATGTGTGGTTCCCCAACGGATTCCCCGCCGCTCGCCACGCCGACAACACCGCCGCCGTCTCTGGATGCTGCTCGACACCGATCCCATTCACGAACCCATAGGTCGGAGGCAGATGCGCTTTCTTCAGCGCCTGAATCACCTTGTTCGCCACTTGAATCCGCGTCTCACCCGGCGGCAGCGGCCCATGCGCCGGCAAATCATCAAAGGTAAACGCAATCTGCTGCGCCCCCGCACTGCCCCCGCGCTCTACCAGCACCGCCAACAACCCAGCCCACAACCAACCCAAAGCAGAATCCCGCCGTACAAACACGTCCATGGAGCCCCCAATCGAAAAGGAAGTATACCGGCCTGCTTTCCGACCATGTGATGCACAATTCTTCCATCAACGATTGCTGCCCCGCCCCGCATTCTTGTTGCCGAGCTTCAGCATTAACGCAACCAACATCTTGCTAACTTCGACCGACAGGGCTTCGGCCTGATCGACCTTTTCCGATTCGCCGATCCGCAATTTCCTTGCGATGACAAGCTGCGTTTGTAACTCCAGATTTGAACCGCGCGCCATTCCGAGAAACTGCTTGTATTCGCCGCTGGAACTTCGACCGTAGCCCTCGGCAATGTTGCTGGCGACGGAAACACCGGCCCGTCGCAACTGTGCCGCAAGACCGTAAATCTCTTCTCGCGGGAAACGTGAAGTCAGCTCATACACCGCGACTGTCATCTCGATGGCGCGCTGCCACACAACAAGGTCCCGATGCGATTCGATCTTCATGGGCGTTTGCTCCCCTGTTCCCTATTCCCTGTTCCCTGTTCCCTATTCCCTTCAGCTCCGCTCCTTTGCCATCGGCATCCCCCGCAGCCTCTCCCCAGTCGCCGCAAAGATCGCATTCCCCACCGCCGGAGCCACCGCCACAATCCCCGTCTCCCCCGCCCCCGCCGGAGCCAGATCCTTCCGGTCGATCAGCACCACCTCGATCTGCGGCGTGTCCCTGAACCGCGGCACCCGATACTCCGCGAAATGCGCGTTCGTCACCTTCCCGTTCGCAAACTCGATCTGCTCGAACAACGCGCCGCCCAGGCCCTGCACCATCGCCCCCATGATCTGGTTCTTCAGCCCGTCAGGATTCACAATCGCCCCCGACTCCCACGCCTGCACCACGCGGTCGCACCCGCACCGTCTTGTCCGCGCCGATCTCCACCTCCGCGCACGCCGCCGTATAGCCGCCCTTCTCCGTTCCGCCCGCGATCCCAAACCCACGCGTTGCTGTGGACTTCTCCTTCCCCCAGCCAAACTTCTCCGCCGCAGCCGTGAACACCGCCTTCAGCCGCGCATCGTCCAGGTTCTTCAGCCGAAACTCCAGCGGATCCATCCCCACCGCGTGTGCCAGCTCATCCATCGCCGTCTCGCGCGCAAAGTGGTTCGCCGTCGCCGCCAGTCCCCGATACGATCCCTGCGCCAGCGGCGCATCCTTCCATTCGTGATACCGCGTCACCGGATTCGCAACCTTATACGGTGTCGCCACCCCCGACGGCCCCGAGTTGTAGTTGTGGTGCTCCCACGCCACCAGCGTCCCGTCCTTCTCGACGCCGCCGCGAATCTCCATCACCCCCGCCGGCCGGAAGTACGCCCACGTGAACTCCTCTTCCCGTGTCCAGATCAGCTTCACCGGCTTGCCCGCCGCCTTCGCCAGCCGCGCCGCCTCCACCGCGCACTCGCCCGTGTGCTTCCCCCCGTAGCCGCTGCCCATATCCGGCATCACCACGCGCACCTGCTCGGGCTTCAGCCGAAACGCCCGCGCCAGATCGTCCTTCACACCAAACGGCCGCTGCGTTCCCGTCCACACCGTCAGCTTTCCATCCGTCCATTCCGCCACCGCCGCCCGCGGCTCCAGAGGAGCATGCGCGATATACGCCACTGTGTACGTCTGCTCCAGCTTCACTTCCGCATTCGCCAGCGCCGCCGCAATTTCCGAGGTCCCGCCGTCGCCCGCGCCCCTCTTCAGTTCCGCAAACAACTCCGCATTCGAAATCTGCGCCGGCACCTTCCACTGCGCGTTGATCTTCAGCGCCGCCTGTTCCGCCGTCCACACATCGTCCGCAACCACGCCGATAAAATCCCCATCCCGGACCACATGCACGCCCGGTATCTTCTCCGCCGCGCTCGTGTCTGCGGAAACCAGCGTCGCCTGATACCCCGCCGCCCGCACCACCTTCCCAAACAGCATCCCCGGCCGCACCCCGTCCGATGGATATAGATGCGCGCCTGTTACAAATTCCTTCCCGTTCACCTTCGGCGCCGCCGTCCCCGCAATCTTCCATTCCGTCGCCGGCAGCAGCGGAGGGTCTCCGCTCAGCGTCCGCGTCAGCTTCTCCCCGCGCGTGATCTCCCCATAACGCAGCGACGCATTCGTCACAGGATTCTTCACCCAACCATCGGCCGCCACCAGCTTCGCCGGATCGGCCTTCCATCGATCTGCCGCCGCTTCGATCAGCATCTCGCGCGCGTTCATCGCCATCGTCCGCAGTTGCGGTCCCATCCTCGGCGTCGACTGGCTCCCGAACGTCCCCGCATCCCACGGCACCAGATCCGTATCGCCCATCACCATCCTGATCGATGAAAACGGCGCCCGCAGTTCCTCTGCCACTTGCTGCGCCAGCGACGTGCGAATGTTCTGCCCGATCTCCACCTTGCCCGTGAACACCGTGACGTTGGTATCGGCGTCAATGTGGATCCAGGCGCTCACCTCCTGCGGCAGCGGATGCCCTCCACCATTCCGTCCCGACTCCTGCGCCAGCGCTCCCGCACCCGCGCTCATCACCAGCAGCCCGCCCGTGCACAGCCGCAGAAATTCCCGCCGATCCAGCTCAAACATCCGAATCCGGTCCCGCACCTCGTGCAGCTCGGCCTCCAGCGTCAGCTCATCCACGGACATGGCCAGCCTCCTTCGCGATCGTTGGCGCGGACGCTCGCCGTACCGCCGCCACAATCCGCGGATACGTCCCGCACCGGCAAACATTCCCGTTCATCGCCTCCACAATGTCGCTCTCCGAAGGCCGCGGATGATCCTTCAGCAGCGCCGTCGCCGCCAGCACCATCCCCGACGTGCAGTATCCGCATTGGAACGCACCCTCTTCCAGAAATGCCGTCTGCACCGGCGACAGCCGCCCGTTCTCCTCCACCCCCTCGATGGTCGTGATCTTCGCTCCCGCCACAGCCGCCGCCGGTGTCAGACACGACCGCGTCGGCCGCCCATCCAGCAGCACCGTGCACGCCCCGCATTGCCCTTCACCGCAGCCATACTTCGTGCCTGTCAGCCCCAGCTTGTTGCGCAATACCCACAACAGCGGCTCATCCTCAGCAGCCCGCACCTGCCTCTCCGCACCGTTGACGTTCAGCTTCAGCTCAGCCATGAGCACCCCCCAACGCCAGCAGAATACGCCCGCACCCATGCAACGTGCTCCCTGCTCCCTCCTTCCTGCTCCCTATTCCCTGTTGGCTATTCCCTGTTCCCTATTCCCTAACCCCTGCCTTTCAAGGCATAGTGGTTGCGATGGATCAACTCCAGGCTGGCACGACCCTGGGTCACTACAAAATCCTCCGCTCCATCGGCGCGGGGGGTATGGGCGTCGTCTACGAAGCTGAGGACCTCCGCCTCGGCCGTCACGTCGCCCTCAAGCGCATCAGCGGCGCCTCCGCCCCCGAGCCCGCTGCGCTCGAGCGCTTCTACCGCGAAGCCCGCATCGCCTCCTCCCTCAATCACCCCGGCATCTGCACCGTCTACGAAATCGATGAGAGCGAAGGCCAGCCCTTCCTCGCCATGGAACTGCTCGACGGCCAGACCCTCGACCGTCTCTACGCCGGCCACGCCGCGCCCCTGCAGCGCCTCATCGAAATCGGCATTCAGCTCACCGATGCCCTCGACGCCGCCCACCACAAGGCCATCCTCCATCGCGACATCAAACTCGCCAACATCTTCATCACCACCACCGGCCAGGCCAAAATCCTCGACTTCGGCCTCGCCCGTATTGAAAACCCCCTCGCTACCGACACCACGCTGTCTGGCGCCATCTCCGAGCGCGACAAACTCACCCGCTCCGGCTCCACTCTCGGCACCGTCGCCTATATGTCGCCCGAACAGGCCCGCGGCGAATCCCTCGATGCCCGCTCCGACCTCTTCTCCCTCGGCGTCGTCCTCTACGAGATGGCCACCGGCAACCATCCCTTCAGCGGAGCCACCAGCGCCGTCGTCTTCGACAAGCTCCTCAACTACCACCCCCCATCGGCCGTTGCCCTCAATCGCGATCTCCCGCCTGAGTTCGAGAACATCGTGAACAAGGCCCTCGAAAAGGATCGCGACCTCCGCTACCAGTCCGCTTCCGACCTCCGCGCCGATCTCCGCCGCCTGCAGCGCACTTCTTCCGGCATTCATGCCACCGCGACCCACCTTGCGGCCGCGCCCTCGTACCCCGGCATGACCCGCGTCGGATCCGCGCAGCCCGTCTCCGATCCCTCCTTCGCGCCGGCCCAGCTCCGGGTTGTTCCGCCTCTTCCGCCCCGCCGCGGCTTCCGCCCCGCCTGGTTGATCGGTGGTCTCGCGAGCCTCATCGTCGTGGCCTCCGCTATCGCAGGCATCCAGTACTTCGCCCACAAAAGATCAACAGCAGTTACAAATCCGCCTCCCATTACCCCACCTGTAACCACCACTGCGACAAATTCGCCCGCCCCACCTGCTTCCTCCCCGCCAACTCCCGCACCAACATCCTCCGCTGTCCCGCCAACCGTTCCCGGACAGGCGCCGGCCCCCTCCACGCCGAATGCCGCCACGCCCAGGAAGCCCTCCGCCAGCGTCCCCAAAACCGCAACACCTTCTCCGGTGACCAGTGAACCCACGGCAGCGCCAGCCCCACCCGCCGCGTCCACCCCCGACACCTCTTCCTTCGAGGCCGATGCCGGAGCCCCCAACTCCCACCCGCTCTTCCGCCGTGCCTACGCCGCCGCACCGTCTTTCGAAGCCCATCACATGCACCGCTTCATGGGTTCCTGTACCGGCACCCTCCAGTTCAAGCCGGAGATCGTCACCTTCACCTCACCGGTGCACTCCTTTACCCTCAATCGCGATCAGATCAGCCGCATCGAAGGCGACGCCATCGTCGAAACCAGCGGCCGCCGCTGGCGTTTCGAAATTCCCGGCCGCACCGGCCCCCAGGTCCACGGCCTCCTCAACCGCTGGTTCAACGCCATCCCCGCCCCACGCTAGCTTCGGCCTGTTCCCTGTTCCCTGTTCCCTATTCCCTCTTCCCTATTGCCTATTCCCTCTTCCCTATTCCCTGCCCCTGGGAACTTCCCTAACCGAACCTGCGTATTCCGGTCTAAGCCTGTGCAGGCCCCATACCGCCTCAGGAGTTCTTCGTATGCAGACCGTCGAACGCGTCATCATCAACGCCAGTCCGACCGCCATCTGGCAGGTCCTCGCCGACGTCGAGCGCTGGCCCACCTGGACCCCCACCGTGCTCAGTGTCGAGCCCGTTACCCGCGAGGGTTTCAAGGTCGGCGCCAAATACCGCGTCACCCAGCCCAAACTGCGCCCCGGCGTCTACGAAGTCACCGAGCGTGTCCCCCACGAAGCCTTTACCTGGGTGCAGAAATCCGCCGGTGCCACCATGATCGCCGAGCACCGCCTCACCGCCTTCGATGGCCACGGCACCGAAGTCGAATTCGCCTTCGCCACCAAAGGTCTCCTCGGCGCCATCGCCGGAAGCATGTATTCGAAACTCATCACCGAATACGTCAAAACGGAAGCGAAAAGCCTCAAGCAGCACTGCGAAATGCTCGCCGCGAAAACCGCCTGAATAACTGCGAACAGCGCTCAGCAACCAGCGTTTAGCCAACAACATTTAGCTACCAGTTCTTCGCTACCAGCTTTTAGCGAACAGCGTTTAGCTACCAGCGTTTAGCTACCAGTTTTTAGCAAACAGCTTTTCGTTAACAGCTTTTCGTTAACAGCGTTTTAGCCAACAGCTTTTAGCTACCAGCTTTTCGCTGACAGCGTTTAGCTGACAGCGTTTAGCCAACGGTTCTTCGCTACCAGTTCTTAGCGAACAGCTCTTCACCAGTGCCGTTTCTTCGCCGCACGCCGCATTGCATGTTAGCGGGACGAAACTCCACCGCGGCCCCAGCCACCACGTCGAACTCCCGCGCCGTGCGAATTGCAATGCCATTTGCCCGTGCCCGGAACCCTGGAGAATCGTCCCCGGCCCATTTTGGAACGCCCCCCACTTCGCGGGACGCCAGGTTCACCCCACAGCAAGCAGAAGACTCCCGCGCCGCAAGGATTGCAATACGATTTCCCTCGGCCCGCACCCGGACGTAACCCCACCCAGCCCATTTTGGAACGCCCCACCCCCCACTTCGCGGGTCGCCAGGTTCACCCCACAGCAAGCAGAAGACTCCCGCGCCGCAAGGATTGCAATACGATTTCCACCGGCCCGCACCCCGACGTAACCCCACCCAGCCCATTTTGGAACGCCCCACCCCCCACTTCGCGAGACGCCAGGTTCACCCCACAGCAAGCAGAAGACTCTCCCGCTGCAAGGATTGCAATACGATTTCCACCGGCCCGCACCCCGACGTAACCCCACCCAGCCCATTTTGGAACGCCCCACCCCCCACTTCGCGAGACGCCAGGTTCACCCCACAGCAAGCAGAAGACTCTCCCGCTGCAAGGATTGCAATACGATTTCCACCGGCCCGCACCCCGACGTAACCCCACCCAGCCCATTTTGGAACGCCCCACCCCCCACTTCGCGAGACGCCAGGTTCACCCCACAGCAAGCAGAAGACTCTCCCGCTGCAAGGATTGCAATACGATTTCCACCGGCCCGCACCCCGACGTAACTCCACCCGGCCCATTTCGGAACCCGCCCCCACTTCGCGAGACGCCAGGTTCACCCCACAGCAAGGAGAAGACTCCTAAACCAGCGAATCATCAGGAAAATTCGGTCCCGCAAGCCCTCACCGGTAACCCCACCCGGACCGTTTCGGGAAACACTCCGCCGACGGAACCCCTCACCGGCGCCGCCGTTTCGCCGTCGTCGCATGCTTCGCTGGATGCACCACCGCCGAAGCTCCCGTCCCCGCGTCAAAATCCATCGCCACCCGACGCGCCACGTGATCCGCAATCCAGTGCGCGTCCCACCATTCCTTCGGATCGATCTGCACTCCATCCAACAGCATGCTGAAGTGGATGTGGTCCCCGCCCGCCATCCCCGTCATCCCGCTCTGCCCCATCACCTGGCCCTTCTTCACCATGTCGCCTTCGTGCACATCGATGTGGCTCATGTGCCCGTACAGCGTCATGAGCCCATACCCGTGATCGAGCACGATGCAGTTGCCATAAATCCCCAGCGGCGCCGCGTACACCACGCGTCCGTCATTCGACGCCTCCACGCCAACATGCTGCGTCGATGCAAGGTCGTATCCCAGATGCACCTGCTGATCGATCTTCTGCCCGTGATACATGTAGTTCCGCACATCGGCAAACGTCGACTCGTTCTGCGCATGCGACTGCCGCTGGAACACCTGCGTCCACAAAAAATGATCCGCCGTCTTCGTCCGCAGATCGAACAGCGTCTGATTATTCGCCTTCCGCATTGCATTGTTGATCTTCACAAAACGCGCCACCGGATCCCCCGACCCGCCCGGATCCAGCTCGTTGATCACCTTGTTCATGAAGGCGTCCGTCACCTCCAGCGTGTGCACCGTGTAGTGCGGCTGCTCCTTCTTCGGGAACTCGACCACCATCGTCCCCGTCCCCTCGTTCCCCGGCCCGTTCGAAGCGTACACCACCGGCACCGTATCCGGCGTCATGTTCCACGCAAAAGCAAAGAGTGAAAACAGCCCTGGCTTCCCGCCCGGCATCGGCCACGCCCGAAACGTCTCATCCTTCACCTTCACGCCAGCATCGGTATAGTTCCCGGTCACGTTGAACGTCACCAGGTCCGCCATCCCCAGATACAAATAATGTTGATCCGAATCCACCGCCACACTCGGCGGCCGCGTCACCACCATCACATTCGTCTGCCACTGGCGCGTCCGGCGCAGCACGTCATTCGACACCGCCTCCACCACCAGCGTCGCGTTGCCGTCCTTCAACTGCGGGTCCGACTGCACCCCCGCCGCGAACTTCCAGTCAGCATCTTTAAACTGATTCGGATCGGACGCATGTGCCACCACCGTGCGCGTCCCGCTCTGTTCGACCCACGCCCGCAGCACCCGCAGCCCCCGCTTGTCTTTCACATGGACCGTCACCGGCGTCGCCTGCCCCAAAAAACTCACCGGCTGCGCCACGCTCAACACCGGCGTCTCCGTCCGCGCCAGCACCACGATCACCACCACCACTACAACCGCTGCAAAAAATCCCAGAATTTTGCTCACACCTCATTTTCGCGCAGCCCGCCCGTTGTGTTTTGCTTACATCGTTCCCCACCCGTAACCACGGTGATTCGACTCAACCCACCCCCTCCATTCAGCGCCTTCGCAGATCTTCCCGTATCCTCGTCTGCATGCCGATCCGCACCACCGTTCTCGCCGCGCTCGCCGCTCTTCTCTTTCCCCTCGCATCCCTCGCGCAAACTTCGCCGTCCGCCGATGCCGTTATCTTCCCCTCGCCCACCGGCAAGCAGGCCGAGACCGACGAGTACACCCGCTACGAACTCCTCGCGCCCGAATCCGCCAGTTTCAAAATCCACTACGAAGTCACCGCCACCACCGACGGCGCCAAAGTTTTCTATAACCCCATCCGAAAAGGCAGCGTCGCCAGCGACGAAGCCGTCTACGACGCCATGACCGGCCAGCCGCTCCACTTTGAAGTCGTCAGCGGCGCCGATGCCCGTCGCGATCCTCTGCTCCCAGACGCCGATCCCGCCACCGACTACATCAAAGTCACCCTGGCCCGCCCCGTCCCCCACGCCGGCCAGGCCCGCCTCCTCATCGTCAAGACCTATAAGGATGCGAAGAGCTATCACACCGACGGCGACGCCATCGTCTTCGATCGCCCCCTCGGCATCCCGCGCGACCAGGTTGTTCTCCCGCCCGGCTACGAAGTCACCAGCCTCAGCGTCCCCTCGCAAATTCTTACCGAGCCCGATGGCCGCATCGCGATCAGCTTTCTCCACGCCGGCTCCGGTGAAGCGCCGCTCGTTATCCGCGCCGTCAAAAATGCGCAAACCGGACCCGCCGCCCAGCCCGCTCCCCTCACCGAATCCCGCAGCTGGGAATCCCCCTTCCAGGGTGAAACGGAAAAAGCCCGCCTCTCCCAGCGCGCCTCCCAGAACCGCGACATCGTCTACTTCCTCCAGCAGCCTGAGACACACGCCTTCAGCCTCTACCACGACTACACAGAGTCGCGCCCCGGCATCAACGGCTACGCCAACGTTGTCCGCACCGGCAGCAGCGCCAGTCATCCATCGGCATACGTCCTCGATACCGGCGAACAACTCACGCCCAAAGCAATGAGCGGTGCCGAAATGGAAGCCTCCGGCATCAACACCGGCGAGAACGTCGACCCCAAAGACAATGTCGTTGTGATTCCCTTCACCGCCATCCAGCAAGGCCAGTCGCTCCGCCTGCGCATTGCGGAAACCTACACCGCCCCGGCGAGCTATCGCCTCGAAAGCGACACCCTCGTCTTCGACCGCAGCCTCGGCCGTGCGCGCAACGCCGTCGTGCTTCCGTCAGGCTGGTACGTCACCGCCAGCGCCACACCCGCCACCGTTAACCAGCTGCCCGACGGCCGCATCCGCCTCACCTACTGGGACGACCAACCCGAGCCCGTCGACGTCCTCCTCAAAGCCAAACGCCGCGCAACTTCAGGCCACTAACCCGTAACCTGTCACCCGTAACCTGAACCTTTTACCTTTACCTGTCCTGCCTTCCTCCACCCACGCCTCCAGCAGCCGCACGATCAGCGACCACCCGTTATTGCGCTGTCGCATGTCCTCGCTCGTCAGCCCCGAGTGCGTCACCCGCGCCCGCGTGATCCCGTCCTTCTCCTCCAGATCCCACCGCACCACGCTCTCCGGCCAGTCTCGCCCTCCCGGTTCCACGTGAATTCCAGAACCCGCGGCGCTTCCACCCTCCGATACACCCCGTAAACCTTGTGCGCCCGCCCGAGCCGCACGGACCCTCCACCACCATCGACCACCCGCCGCCCGGCCGCACATCGCACTCCGCCGCCAGCGTCCGCACCTGTCCCTCCACCGTCCACCAGCGCACCAGTTCCTCCGGCCGCGTCAGCGCCGCAAACACCCTCTCCGCCGGCGCCACAATCGTGATCTCCTGCACCAGCGCATCGCTCGCCATCGTCCCTGCCGTCATTGCCCCTCCTCCAGATATCGCTTCAGGCTCTTCAGCGACGCGCTCCAGAACGCCTCGTACTCGCGCACCCACGCATCCACCTCGCGCAGCGGCTTCGCATTCAGCGTGCAAACCGTCGACGTGCCCTCGGCTGCGCGTCTCCACCAGCCCCGCCTTGTGCAGCAGATGAATATGTTTTGAAATCGCCGGCCGGCTCATCCTGAAATTCCGCGCGATCCCGCCCACCGTCTGCCGCCCGCCCCGCAGGATCCCAAGAATCTCCCGCCGCGTCGGATCGGCCACCGCTCTGAATACCGCATCCCGCTGTCTGTGCTGTCGCATGGAAACCATATGGTTACGGATTTAACGTAACCGAACGGTTTCCATCTGTCAAGCAAACGATCGTCATCCCGACCGAAGCCGCTTCGAGCCCGAGCGACAACGGAGAAAAACGCCCGGCCTGAGCGAGTCAGTGTAAGCCGAAGAGTCGAATGTTGACCTGCGACCCGCTCCCTCTAACCGGTCACCGCAACCGTAACCCGTAACCCGTAACCCATGACCTATAACCCATGACCCGCAACCCATGACCTGTAACCCGTAACCTGTAAACCTGTAACCCGTAACCTGTAACCTGTAACCTGAACCCGCAACCTGCTCCCTGCTCCCTGCTCCCGCTTTTTCCCGTATCCTCCTTGCCATGCCGAAAACCCTCGCCAGCCTCTGCGTCCTGCTGCTCTTTGCCCCACTCGCCGCCCACGCCGCCACGCCGGAAGAACAAGCCGTCCTCGCCCCCGTCCAGGCCATGTTCGACGGCATGGCCCATCGCGACCCGCCGCCATCCGCGCTCCCCTTCTGCCCGGCGGATCCCTCGTCCTCATGCGCGACGGCAAGCCCGTGCGCATGTCCTTCGAGGACTTCGCCACCCGTCGTCGCCCGCCCCGGCACCACCAAAATCGAAGAGCGCATCCACGATCCCCTCATCCGCATCGACAACGACCTCGCCGTCGTCTGGGCCCCCTTTGAATTTCTCAGCGACGGCAAAGTCGACCACTGTGGCACCGACCTCTTCAACCTCGTCCGTCAGGACGGCCAATGGCTCATCGCCGACGTCGCCGACACCGGCCGCAAAACCTGTCCTTCACAATAACGCTCCAACCTCATCATGGATGGCATTTCGCGAAGCGGTCCCGCATGAGCGGGACGACGGTAGAAGCCCCCGGCCTTGAGGCCGGGGACTAAGCAATTCGAAAATCTCGGGCCTTTAGGCCCGGAGAACCTCAGGCGGTCACGTCACCACAACACCCACCTCATCGGCTCAAGTATCTTGTCCAGAGGAGAGAAAACCCCGTGCGATTTTGCTCGGCGCTATTATTCGCGTTGGTTGCACTCCTGGGTCCCGCGCGCGCATTCCCCGCCACCCATTCCATCAGCCAGCCGGACTGGATCGCCCCCCTCGCTCCTTTCCAGATCACCGACCACGTCTACTACGTCGGCAGCGTCGGCCTCGCCTCCTACCTCATCGTCACTCCCGCCGGCAACATCCTCATCAACTCCAGCCTCGAAGGTTCGCCCGCACTCATCCGCAAAAGCGTCGAGCAGCTCGGCTTTCGATTCTCCGACACACGCATCCTCCTCATCAGCCACGCTCACTGGGACCACGACGCCGGCAGCGCGGCCCTCCTTCGCATGACCCATGCGAAATACATGGTCATGGACGCCGATGTCCCCGTCGTCGAAAGCGGCGGCGCAAAGGACTTCTTCTATCCCCACGACCGTTATCCTGTCGCGCACGTCGACCGCATCCTTCACGATGGCGATCGCGTCGAGCTCGGCGGCGTCACGCTCGTCGCGCACAAAACTCCAGGCCACACCCGCGGCTGCACCACCTGGACTCTCCGCACCCCCGACCACGGCAAGCTCGTCAACGTCGTCATCGTCGGCAGCTGGTACGTCAACCCAGGATTCCGCCTCGTCAATCGCCCCGGCCACCCAGCCTCCTACCCAGGCATCGCCAGCGACTACCGCAAAACCTTCGCCGTCCTCAAGAGCCTGCCCTGCGACGTTTTCCTCGGAGCCCACGGAGCCTACTTCGATATGGACACCAAACTCGCCCGCGCCAAAGCCGGAGCAGGCTCCTCCGTCTGGATCGATCCCCAGGGCTACCAAAAAGCCGTCGCCGACAGACAACACGACTTCGAAGCCGAGCTCAAGCGCCAGCAATCCGCACGATAACCCGCCAACCCGCAGTCGCCCCTTACCTTCTTGCTGTGTTCCGCTGTTGATGCTCTGGCACTCGTCCGTTGACTTCTTGCTGTGTCCCGCTGTTGATGCCGTCGCCGGTAACAAAAAGGGCCGGCGTGAGGCCAGCCCTTCTCTCCCGCTACGTTACTGTTGCCCGGCCGGTGCCGCATCCAGGTGGAACCACAGCGGCCACGCCCGCACGCCGATCTGGTTCGCATCGAAGCGCTCCGCCCCACCGCTCGGTTTGTTCACTATCGTTGCGCCCCCGTGCCCGTTGTCTTCTACCAGGTCCGTCGACCCGCCGCCATCGAGATTGATCGCGTTGTACGCGCCAAACGCCAGCATCAGCGCCGCCGTTTCCACGCTCTTCGTGCCCACGCTGTATCCCGGCTGCCGCCCGTCGATCACCACCATGTACAGGAACCGCCCGTCCTTCGACAGCCCCACTGATGTCCGCGGATTCGGATCGGCCCCATCCCCAAACGGAGTCGCCGCGCCAACGTTCTGCCCGTCCTGCACGATGATCCCCGAGCCCGTCACCGCGTTGAACACATTCGACACATCCATCCCGTCCGTCGTCTCCACAATCGATGCCTGATTCAGCCGCGTCAGCAGCAGCGCCGCATTCTGTCCGCCAATGCTGTCCGGATCGGCGACCGTATTCCCGTCCGACACCGCCAGCCCCAGCACCGTCTTCTCCTCAGCCGTTGCATTGCAGCAAGGAGCGAAGAAGTTCGCGTTGATCGCCACCTGCAACCCGAACTTCTCCAGAAAACTGCTCGTCGTCGACGCCACCGTGTTCAGCGATCCCTCATGCGGCGCCGTATAGAACTCGATCCCCGGCGCCCGCAGGTCCACCCGCACCGCATACGCCTGGCTCGCATCCGTCCCATCCATCGATCCTGTCGCCTGATCGATCCCGATAAACACCGGCTTCCACCGGCTCACGGTTACGTTTTGCGCCATTGCCGGCACGGCCAAACTCGCCGCCACCACCGCTCCAAACAGAACACTGCTCCATCGGCTCACTGCAAACATCCTCCACTCCGGATTCACTTCCTCCGGCCAGCATGAGGACGTCGCAACAACAGGCGGTTACAGCAACGCAAAAACTATGTTGATGAATTGATCAATACTGAGTCAGTTATCCACAGGCGTGACGCCATCGGCTACCAGCTAAAGGCTAATAGCTAACAGCTGTTTCACGCCTCGCGCTCATACCGCACATACACCGGATTCCACACATTCGCGTCCACCGCAGCCTCAACCTCTCCATCCTGCAGATCCGACAACCCCTCAGCGATCGCCTGCCGTGCCACCGCCATCGCAATCACCCTGCCCAATTTCCTGGAATCGGCCAGCGGCGGCAACAGGCTCGCATTGCGATCCCTTTCCACCGGCGACATCCCTGCCAGCGTTTTCGCCGCAGTCATGAACATCGCATCGCTCACCCGCCGCGCCTTCGACGCCACAATCCCCAGCGCCAACCCTGGAAAAATATAGGAATTATTCGTCTGATCGATACAGATTTCCCGATCCTCAAACTGCACCGGCGCAAACGGGCTCCCCGTCCCAATCAGCGCCTTGCCGTTGGTCCACTGCAACAGGTCCGACGGCGTCGCTTCGCTCTTTGACGTGGGGTTCGACAACGGAAAAATAATCGGCCGCTCCGCATTCTTCGTCATCGCGCGCACCGCATCCTCGGTAAACATCCCTGCCTTCGCCGCCACGCCCATCATCACCGTAATCTTTGCGTTGATCACTACTTCTTCCAGGCTGATCTTCTTCGCATCCGCCACCTGCCATCCCGAAACATCTCCGCGCGGCCGCACGTAGCCCATCTGTTCCGGATGAATCCCCTCCGCACCCTCCACCAACAGCCCCGGCCTTCCCATCGCATAAATCCGCTCGCGCGCCTCGGCCTCGCTCAGCCCCTCATCCACCAGCGCTTTAACGATCAGGTTCGCAATCCCAATCCCCGCCGACCCGAATCCCACAATCACAATGCGCTGCTCGCGGAACGCCGTCCCCGACGCCTTCACCGCCCCCAGCAGAGTCGCCAGCACCACCGCCGCCGTTCCCTGAATGTCATCGTTGAACGTGCACAGCTGGTCTCGATACTTCGCCAGCAGCCGCGCCGCATTCGATCCCCGCAAAGTCTTCCCACTGCAGCAGCACATGCGGCCACCGCTTCTTCACCGCACTCACAAATGTCTCAATGAAGTCGTCGTACTCCGCTCCCCGCACCCGCTTATTCCGCCAACCGATATAGATAGGGTTCGCCAGCCGCTCCTCGTTGTCCGTCCCCACATCCAGCAGCACCGGCAGGCAATATTCGTGATGCAGCCCGCCCAGCGCCGTATACAGCGCCATTTTTCCAATCGGAATCCCCATGCCGCCCGCGCCCTGATCGCCCAGGCCCAGGATGCGCTCGCCATCGCTCACTACAATCGCCTTCACGCTGTCGTAGCGCTTGTGCGACAGAATCTTCTCGATCCTGTCCTTATTCGTGTAACTCAAAAACAGCCCGCGCGGCTTCCGCCAGATCTCGCTGAATCGCTGGCACCCCTCACCCACCGTCGGCGTATACACAATCGGCATGAACTTCTTCACGTCCGACAAAATCAGCGCGTAAAACAGCGTCTCGTTGATGTCCTGCAGATCGCGCATGAACCCGTACTTCTCAAACGGTGTTTCAAATCCATCAAACGCCGCTTGCCGCCGCCGGATCTGTTCCGCCAGCGTCCCCACATGCGGAGGCAGCAACCCGTGTAGGTCGAACGCATCCCGCTCGTCTTCGCTAAATGCTGTGCCTTTGTTGAATCGTGGATGGTTCAGAAGGGTAAAACCGTACAGCTTCGTCCGGATGACGGTTTGCGAGCTCGATTCCATCGTCAGCGCCTCACATCCTCTTTATCAGGAGAAGCGCCTTTCCGATACCCCCGACTTCACATCGCACGAAACGACCGTCATCTCCCAGCTCGGTACCCCAGGCGCGGCGCTCGGTGATCGAAGCTCGCCCATTTCCCTATTGCGTGGTCCCTGTTCTTTGCCTCTTCCAGAAAATAAACTTGTCATTCCGACCGAAGCCGCTTCGAGCGCAGCGAGATCGGCGCAGCGGAGGGACCCGCTTTCCCCTGGCAGCGCCACCACTCCCACCTGCTCCCTGTTCCCTATTCGCTATTCTCTGTCTTCCTTAATCCCGTCCCAGATATCCCGCTCGACACCCACCGCCCCAATCCCAAGCTTCGCCACCAGCAAATACCGCTCCGTCTTCATCACATTGCGAATCTGCTCGCCCACCCGCTCCAACACGCCCTTCTGCGAAGAATGCTTTTTGAACGCCTCCAGCTTCCGATCCGCCAGTTCGCCCAGTTCCAGCGTCAGCGACCACGGCACCGTCGCCGCACCCTGCGTCAGTTCCGGCCGATCCCGCACGCTCACAAAGGGCGTGCCCACCCAGTAGAGCTTCTGCGCTGCGTACGCCGCACCTGTCTCCGGGAACAATTCACTCCGCGCGGCCCAGTGGAATGCCGCCGTCGCCACCAGGCTCACCATGGTGTGGTCCTTGTGCAGATTCACCCCGCCATCCGCGCCGAACGTCAGCACCACCTGCGGACGCAGCCGCCGGATCCGCTCCACCACCACGCCGACCATCTCCGGAAAATTCTGCTGCGACAGCGCCCCATCCGGATAGTCCAGCACCTCATGCCGCGTCACACCCAGCAACTCCGACGCCGCATCCATCTCCGCGCGCCGCAGTTTGCCCAAATCCTCATCGTCCGCCGCACCCGCGCGAAAATGTCCCGCCTGCCCATCCGTGAAGCACAACACATACGTCTCCGCACCCGCCTGATGCGCGAGCATCAGCGCGCCGCCAAAGCCGCCGCTTTCATCGTCAGGATGCGCCGTTACAACAAGCAGTCGATAAGCCATGCCTGGAGCCTAACTCAACCTTCCCGGAAATAGCCCCGAAAACACCCGAGGCTTCATGCTCCGTATCCTCGAAGCCTCATCATCCGGGGACAGTTCCAGGATGATCAATACACGCGTCGGCAGTCGCGAGTGTTTGATGGTCCTCGCGAATTTGCGCCAGTCGAGGATTTCCGAGGCAGAAGCTCAGGCTCGCTCGCGACATTGGCGTGGGTGCGCTCGGCGATCTGAACCGTACCGCAATGTTTAGCCGACCAGGAACACGGTGTTTCCGAATCATGGTACTGCGGAGCCGGGTCAGAGGACGCTGATCGAGACAGAACTGCAAACGAAGCGCGAAAACATCAACAGAACTGCGCCGTCTTAAATCCCAAATCCGCACCGAGTTGATCCGACTTCTGAGCAGGGTTCACCAGATGTGCGAGTCTTTCGTCTGCGGAAATCCCGTGCTCACGACCTTCGCGATCAGGGCAAGCACAAAATCACCACAAAACTTTCCCGGGGATTACTTGATGACTCGAAAGCTTTTGCGCCCCGCCGTGAATCAGACCACAAACTTCATAACCGAGAGCACGACTTCAACGCCCTGCACAACTTCAAAGCCCAAGAGCATTCAAAGCCCCAGAGCACGACTTCAAAGCCCTGGTTCGCGACTTCACAACCCTGCAGCACGACTTCAAAGCCCCTATTTGTGAAGTTGCAACAGATTGTCCATTCGATCCGGATCAGAGAAGCGGATGGTGACCAAACCGCAGTTTCAGGGAAGAGGACCGAATGGACTGTCACCAGAATGCCCGACTGACGTTCTATCGTCGAGAGCAGTTAGCCAGAAAAGTATTGGAAGAGGAATGCACGCTGAAGCTGGCCGCGGCCAGCTTCGGGGTGAGCGCGAAGACGACGGCCAAGTGGGTACGGCGGTATCGTGAGGCGGGCCGAGCCGGGTTGCCGGATCGCAGCTCGCGTCCGCAGCGGATGCCGCGGCAGGTTGGTTTTGCCTTCGTGGAAAGGGTTTTGCTTCTGCGTCGTCAGCGCTGGACCGGCTGCCGGATTGCGCAGGCCACCGGCCTGAGCCGGGCCACGGTCAGCCGCATCCTGTGCCGGAACCGGCTCAGCCGTATGCGCGATCCGGAGCCCCGCCCGCCGATTCAGCGCTACGAGCACAAGGCGCCTGGCGATCTGCTCCATCTGGATATCAAGAAGCTGGGCCGCTTCTCCGCACCCGGAGCGCGCGCTCATGGCGACCTCAGCCGCCGCACCCGCGGACTGGGCTGGGACTACGTGCATGTGGCCATCGACGATCACTCCCGTGTCGCCTTCTCCGCCATCCATCCAAACGAGCGGGGCGCTTCAGCTGTGGCTTTTCTGCGCGCCGCGGTGGCTCACTACGCGCGGCTGGGTATCGGTGTCCATCGCGTGCTGACTGACAATGGGCCGGCCTATCACTCCCGGATCTTCGCTCGCGCCTGCACGGAACTGGGACTGAAACACCGCTTCACCCGCCCCTGCACGCCGCGCACCAACGGCAAGGCCGAACGCTTCATCCAAACCGTCCTGCGCGAGTGGGCCTATGCTCGTGCCTACGAAAGCTCCGACCACCGCAACCGGGATCTTCTCCCCTGCCTGCATCAATACAACTGGCACCGGCCCCATGGCGGGATCGGACTGGCCGCTCCCATCAGCCGCTCTGGCCTCGATCGGAACAACCTGTTGAGCCTCCACAAATAGGGCATGACTTCAAGCCCATGCGTTGCCAGCCCGCCCAAAACCCCGCTGGAGAGGCGGCCAGGTTCACCCCACAGCAAGAAGCTTGAGCGCCCGCCCCCCAATCTACAAGGGTTTCATCGCTGTCTCCCACCCGAAAGTACCGCCCCGCAGCCCATTTTGGGAAAACCTGGCCTGCCCCTCCGCCCCAATTGAATCGTGTATACAGTTTTCCGGACCAGATGACCTTTGCCCCGCTGGGCCGGTGCCAGAAAAAAACCACAGCCTCGGCTGGAGAGGCGGCCAGGTTCACCCCACAGCAAGAAGCTTGAGCGCCCGCCCCCCAATCTACAAGGGTTTCATCGCTGTCTCCCACCCGAAAGTACCGCCCCGCAGTCCATTTTGGGAAAACCTGGCCTACCCCTCCGCCCCAATTGAATCGTGTGTACAGTTTTGCCGGACCAGATGACTTTGCCCAGCACGGCCGTGCCAGAAAAAAACCACAGCCTCCGCTGGAGAGGCCGCCAGGTTCACCCCACAGCAAGAAGCTTGAGCGCCCGCCCCCCAATCTGCAAGGGTTTCATCGCTGTCTCCCACCCGAAAGTACCGCCCAGCGGTCCATTTTGGGAAAGATCGGGTCCGTCTCTCCGCATCGATCGTAATCCTGAATGGAATTCTCCAGATGCAAAGGCTTTTGCCCCATCGGACGGCTTTCCGCAACCTCTGAGTCGCGTCAAAACAGCCGAATTTTGAGATCGGGGTTTACTTCTGCGACTTTGAGGCTCGCGAACTCAATCCAAAACTTCATCCGCGACATCAACCTCCGCCTCAGGACCCTCCTCGACCTCAAATTCATCCCACGGCAAATCTGCCTGCGCCACAGGCATGAAGCTTTTTCGATGCAGCACCGACGGGCCCAGGATTTTCAGCGCCTCGCGATGCTCCGGCGTGGCGTACCCCTTGTGCGACGCCAGCCCGTACCCCGGATACTCTGCGTCCATCGTGCACATCCGCCGGTCGCGATACACCTTCGCCACCACCGACGCCGCCGCAATCGAAATGCTCAGCGAGTCGCCGTAAATAATCTTCGTCTGCGCATGCGGCAAATCCAACAGCAACGCGTCAATCAGCAGATGATCCGGCTGTGGATCGAGCCGCATCACCGCCGCCGCCATCGCCATCCGGCTCGCCTGATAGATGTTCACCCGATCGATCGTCTCCGCGTCCACTTCCTCAATTGCAATCGCAATCGCCCGCTGACGCACCACTCCATCCAGCCGTTCACGATCCTCCACAAGCAGCTGTTTTGAATCCCGCAGTCCGCGAATCCGCGTGTCCGCCGGCAGAATCACCGCTGCCGCCACCACCGGCCCGAACAACGCCCCGCGCCCCACTTCATCCACGCCGGCAATCGCCGTCGCGCCCGTCGCCCGCGCCAGCTTTTCATACTTGTTTCCGCACGCAAGCGACCGCAGCATCCGCATCTTTCGCGTCGCCGCGCACACCTCGTCATCGGGAAGTCTCTTCCGCCCCCGCCGAGCAATCAGCTCGCCTTGTACGGTTCCCATAGGCCGAGTCTATCGCCGTCGCGCCCGAGGATGCCCGTGGAAATCGCGTCCCGAATCCACAGGAGCAAGCGCAAGGAGCGAACAGAATCTCCGGCGATCCCTTCCGCATCCGATTCCCATGAATGCCCGGACCATCACCCGCAAGCCGCTCCTCAAAGCACTCATGGGCGATCGCAATATCAATGCCGTTGACATCCGCGAAATTCGCTTCGCTCCCGGCCAGCAAACCACCCGCCATCTGCACCCCTGCACCGTGGTCGGCTACATTTCCGAAGGCAGCGCGATCCTCGAAATCGAAGGCCAACCCGCGCAACCCCTCCCCACTGGCTCGGCCTTCCACGAGCCCGCCGGCACCGTCATCGCCGATTTCCGCAACGCCTCCGCCACCGAGCCCATGACCTTCATCGCCTTCTATCTCCTCAACGGCGACCAGGACCTCATCACCCTGCTCGACCCCGCCTGAGCAACCAATCCGCCGCGCCCAACCCACGCGATCCACGTCAAAATACAATCAACGCATCATCGCCAGGGAGCACGCCACTCTCGATGAACAAACTCCCGCAATCCGCCGCGCTCGTCCTCATCGATGTTCAACAGGCGTTTCTCGATCCTCGCCTGGGCGAGCGCAACAATCCCGAAGCAGAATCGAATATCGCCCGCCTCCTCGCCGCATGGCGCACCAGTGGCCGGCCCATCCGGCACGTCGTGCACGATTCGGTAGAGCCCAACAGCCTCCTCCGCCCCGAATCGCCCGGCAATGCGATTCACCCACTCGCCGCTCCTCACGGCGCCGAGCCCATCTATCGAAAACACGTCAACAGCGCCTTCATCGGAACCACTCTGGAGCACGATCTCCACAACGACAGCATCGACACGCTGGTCCTCGTGGGGCTCACCACCAACCACTGCATCTCCACCACCGCGCGCATGGCCGGCAACCTCGGCTTCACTACGTACGTCGTCTCCGATGCCACCGCCGCGTTCGCCCGGCCCACTCTCGACGGCACGCTGCGCCCCGCCGAAGCCGTCCACGCTGGAGCCCTCAGCGATATTCACCAGGAATTTGCTACCGTGCTCAATACCGCGGAAGTCCTCAAAGCCTCCGCGTCGTAGCCTCCAGAGGACGCAGCCTACGAAGGAACAGCGTCAGCGCATTCCTTCTGCGCACCCTTCGTTGACCCTGTTGCATCCATGCAAAGGAAAGAAAGGAAGATCGTCATGCCCGTCCTGCGCACCTGCACTCATTGCGGCAAGACCAACCGCATCCCCGCGCGTCACCTCTCCGATACCGGCCGCTGCGGCAACTGCAAAAATCCGTTGCCCCCCATCGACGAGCCCATCGCCGTCGGTCCCGCCGAGTTCGACGAGATCATCCGCGAGTCCCGCGTCCCCATCCTCGTCGATTTTTGGGCCGCATGGTGCGGACCCTGCCGCATGGCTGCGCCCCACGTCGCGCAAACCGCTCGCGATCTCGCCGGTCGCGCCATCGTTCTCAAAGTCGATACCGAGCAGCACCCGCAGCTCGCCGCCCGCTACCAGGTCCAGGGCATTCCCAACTTTGCCGTGTTCAGCGGCGGCAACCTCGCCTTCCAGCAAGCCGGACTCGTCGACTCCGACACCATGAAATCGTGGCTCACCCGCGCCGCCACCCAACCCGCATGAACGCGATCGCCCCAGCTACGAATGCCTGTGCTTCGGACTGGCTGCTCCAACACGACGCTTACTCCACAATCCGCAATTCGCTCACCTGGAGGATGGCGGTCGCGTTCGTATAGTTCGGAATGTCGCCCTGTAGCTCGGCCGCGTGCGGCAAGAATGCCGCCATAAAAGCGTCAAGGCTCTCGCACGTAAAGGCGCAGATTGCCGCAAACGGGGGCGGTTCTCCCGGCAGGACGCCACCCGTCCCGATCTCCACCGAGACCCCCTTCAGTGCGGGGCCCAGCAGCTCAATGGATCGCGGCATATGTTTCGCGAGGTAATACTCGACGTCAAACCGAGTCTCCGCGGTCTTCGGATACAGCACCGTAACCTTGATCATTCTTTCAATATAGCGGTCGATCTGAAACAAGATTTCTGTGGAGGAACCTGCCTCTGTGGCGGCTCAGACCTTGGAGCATTAGCTTGAACGCTGCCTTTTATCTGGACGCGCCGATCCCAGTACAGCCAAACGCCCCTGCCATTCCTGACCGAGGCGTAGTCAATTTTTGTTTCGCTACCGGCGACAGCCTGATGCCTACCGGCTTTTCTGGATGCTGAACGCCGCGTTCTAAAATGCCAACGCCCCAGCCAAATCGGCCAGGGCGTAGTCAGATTCGCTTTGCTACCGGCAACCGCCAACCGGCATTTCTCAACGCTTGAATGCTGTGCGCCGAACGCTAGCTTCTCTCCACTTCCTTCAGCCTGGCCGCCTTGCCGCGCAGCGCGCGCAGATAGAACAGCCGAGCCCGCCGTACCTTCGACGACCGCACTTTCTCGATCTTGTCGATCACCTTGCTGTTGAACGGGAAAATCCTCTCCACGCCCTGGCCGAAGCTCATCTTGCGCACGGTAAAGCTGCCCTGCGGCCCGTTCTTTTTGGCGATCACAACGCCTTCAAACGCCTGGATCCGCTCCTTATCGCCTTCCTTAATCTTCACCTGCACGCGCACGGTGTCGCCCGGCCCAAAAGGGGGCAGATCGGTGCGGTTCAGCTTTTCGGCAAGGCGCTGCATCACTGGATGAATCGACATGACTAAACTCGTTTCTCTGAAGAATTTGCGAATTCTCAGTTTAACAAAGAATTCGCACTTCCCGCTCGCCTCCCATGCGATCTCGCAGGGAGCCCGGAAGCCTTCGCGCCTGCGCTGCCGCCATCTCCTGGACATCCAGCCCGATACCCCGATCGACCACACCAAAGGGAAATCGACGAAGAATAAGACTCCGGAACCCGATTTTCACTCCGGCCCATCGCTTCGGCTCTGCGTGAGCCGTTCCGTTGCCTCTTCGATCTCGTTTGCGAAGCCTGACGTTTTCGCCCTCTCGCGACTCTTCCGCAAATGGTCGAAGCCTTGCCGCTCCCTCCCCCGTCAACGCAGATCGGCCACGTTCACCCCACAACAAGCAGAAAACTCCTCCGCCCTCCGCAACACAGCAGGATTTCCCCTGCGCTCAACGTCCATCTCGTTTGCGAAACCTGACTTTTCATCCTCTGGCAGCCTTTCGGCAAGCGCTTCAAGACTCCGTAGTACAACTCCCCGTCCCATTTTGGAACTTCGTCCGCGGCCAGCACCCAATCCGGGCGGCCAGGTTCACCCCACAGCAAGCAGAAGACTCCCCCGCCGTCCAAACCGCAACATAATTTTCCCTGCGTTCAACTCCGAAGTACTCGCCCCCGTCCCATTTTGGAACTTCGTTTCCGCGACCAGCACTCAATCCGGGCGGCCAGGTTCACCCCACAGCAAGCAGAAGACTCCTGCACCGTCCAAACCGCAACACAATTCTCCCTGCGTTCAACTCCGAAGTACTCGCCCCCGTCCCATTTTGGAACTTCGTTTCCGCGACCAGCACTCAACCCGGGCGGCCAGGTTCACCCCATAGCAAGCAGAAGACTCCTGCACCGTCCAAACCGCAACACAATTCTCCCTGCGTTCAACTCCGAAGTACTCGCCCCCGGCCCATTTTGGAACTTTGGTTCCGCGGCCAGCACCCAATCCGGGCGGCCAGGTTCACCCCACAGCAAGCAGAAGACTCCTCCGCCGTCCAAACCGCAACATAATTTTCCCTGCGTTCAACTCCGAAGTACTCGCCCCCGGCCCATTTTGGAACTTCGGTTCCGCGGCCAGCACCCAATCCGGGCGGCCAGGTTCACCCCACAGCAAGCAGCACATGCCTCCAACATCCGCAGCGCAACAAAATTCCCCCTGCGCCCAACTCCAAAGTACCGTACCCGGCCCATTTTCGAACGCGCATACTCCAACCCAACAGGACGGCCGGTTCACCCCACAAGGTGGGCATTGCGAGAGCTGTGGGGTTGGCCGAGAAAGTTAGAGACGCAAACAGTGGACGCGGCGGATACAGCGGCAGAAAGAGACGTTTTCGATCCGAAGCCAGGACCAAAAAGCGCGCGGCCGGGTTCATCCCACAGCAAGCAGGAGACTTCCTTCGCGGTCCGCCGCGCGACGCGGTTCCCCCCACCCATGCCCAACTCCGAAATACCAGGCCCGGCCCATTGTGGAACTTCGATCCGCGGCCAGCACCCAATCCGGGCTGCCAGGTTCACTCCACAGCAAGCAGAAGACGCTTCCTCCGCTCCAACTGCAGTACATTTTTCCCTTGCCCTGAAACCAACGTACTGTGTTCCAGGCCCATTTTGGAATTTTCGGAACCCACACCCAACCCCAAAACCGCGTGCCGCCAGGTTCACCCCACAGCAAGCAGAAGACGCTCCCTCCGCTCCAACTGCAGTACATTTTCCCCTTGCCCTGAAACCAACGTACTGTGTCCCAGGCCCATTTTGGAATTTTCGGAACCCACAACCCAACCCCAAAACCGCGTGCGCCCAGGTTCACCCCATAGCAAGCAGCAGACGCTCTTGCCACCCCAACCGCAATACAATTTCCCCTGCGCTCAACTCCGAAGTACCGTCCCGGGCCCATTTTGGAACCTACACCCAACCCCAAAATGCGTGCGCCCAGGTTCACCCCACAGCAAGCAGCAGACGCTCTTGCCACCCCAACCGCAATAAATTTTCCCCTCGCCCTGAAACCGACGTACTGTGTCCGGGCCCATTTGGGAACCTACACCCAACCCCAAACCGCGTGCGCCCAGGTTCACCCCACAGCAAGCAGAAGACTCTTTTGCCGCCCCAATCGCAATACATTTTCCCCCGTGTCCCACTCCAAAGTACCAGGCCCGGCCCGTTTTGGAACCACATGCTCCGCCCTTTGCACGACCACAAGGTTCACCCCACAGAGACAGGTAGCGACAGCTGCCAGGTTCACGCCCACAGCAAGCAGAAGACTCCGTCGCCGTCCGCAGTGCAACAGGATTTCCCCTCCACTCCGACGTAACCATACTCGTCATCCTCGAACACATGCCCCCATCCCAATTGCCGAGCCGCCGCGCGATCCCATTCTGCCTCGATCGAGCTGTCAACCGTCTCTTCCCGGTTATCCAGCAAAGTTCCGGCCGGCGCAGCCATCGCTCCAACCGGTGGGGTCACCGCCTGCTTCAGAACTTAAGAGATGTCCTCCACCATCGACAAAATTCCACCCGCTCACCCCTCACTTCGACTTCGCCCAAAACTAAATCAACCGATCCCACCAGAAAAATCGGTGCAGGACCCTCCACAAAATGCCCGCGTTCAATCCCGGGTCCATCAGGCTCGCAGTTAGCTCGCTCTTCCCTGCTCGCCTTTTGCTGCCCGCTCTACCTGACCGCGACGGCTGACTTCCGGCGTGTATCCTGTCTTACATCGCAGCCGGACCCCAGCCTCACCCAACCTCCCGGCCCGCGAACCGTTGCACGAGGCCACCCTTTGACCATCCCCTCTCGCCCCGGCCTGTCCCGCCATCGGCGCCTCCTGATCCAAATTTGTGGTTACATCGCGGCCGCCCTTCTCTCCTGGGTCGGCATCATCTTCAGCATCCGCACCCCCGCCCTGCACGGAACGCCGCTGGCGCTCAGCTTCGTCTTTGTCGCGGGCATTACCATCTTTACCGGGCTCGGCCCCGGTCTGCTCGCCGTTCTCCTCACCACCCTGTTCTTCAATCACCTCGCCCTCGCCCAGCACGCTTTCTTTTCACTGGCGCCTCAATCCCTCCTCTACTCCGTTGTCATCCTCGCCATCGGCGCTCTCATTGCCTTCCTTTGCGATCGCCAGCGCATCACCAGCAGTGACCTCCGCGTCGCCCTCGCTGCCCTGCGCGTCCGAACCAACGCCCTCATGGAAGCCCAGCAGGCCAGCCGCTCCGCCGCCTGGATGCACAACGCCGACTCCGGCCGCATCGACTGGGCCGAAGGCGGTGCCGAAATCTTCGGCCGCCCCTTTTCCGATACATCGGTGTCCGATGACTGGACCAACTTCATCGTCGAAGAAGATCGCACCCGTGTCCTCGAGACCGTCGCAGCCGCCACCTCCGTCGGCCACAGCTTCCGTGCCGAATTCCGCGTTCGCTGGCCCAACGATGAACTCCACTGGCTCGAGACTCGCGGCACTCCCTCAGCCGCCAATCCCCGCATCTGGCACGGCGTCACCATCGACATCACCGAGCGCAAGAATGCCGAGTCGGCTCTGGTCCGCTCCGAAAAGCTCGCCGCTATCGGCCGCCTCTCCGCCACCATCGCCCACGAGGTCAACAACCCTCTCGAGGCCGTCACTAACCTCATCTATCTGGCAAAAACCGATCCCAACCTCTCCCACGAAACCCGCGACTACCTCCAGCGCGCCGACCAGGAAGTTTCCCGCCTCAGCGCCATCGCCCGCCGCACCCTCACCTTCGTCCGTGCCCGCTCCTCGCCTGGCCCCGTCAATGTCGCCGAGACCATTGACTCCGTGGTCGCCATGTTTCAGCCCCGCTGCGCTGCCCGCGGCGCTGAAATCTGCGTTCTCCCCATCAAAAACTTCAGCCTTCCCATCCCCGGCGACGACCTCCGCCAAATCCTCACCAACCTCGTCTCCAACGCCTGCGACGCGCTTCCCGATTCCGGCGGTTCCATCCGCATCGAAGCCGCCTGCGCCGAGAATCGAGCCACCATCTCCATCCTCGATAACGGGCACGGCATCCCGCCCGAAAACCTTTCGCGCATCTTCGATCCGTTCTTCACCACCAAGTCCGACGTCGGCACCGGTATCGGTCTCTGGGTTTCCAGAGACCTGGTCGAGACCAACGGCGGACATCTCTCCGTTGAAACGCAGAATCTCCCCCCCGACTACAGCACGCTCTTCCGCATTGAACTCCCCTGCGCCTGAACTCCGCTCCCGCAGACTCATCCGACGACTGCCATTTGCCTTCCCACTCCTTTTCCGGCATCATTCCCCAAAATCCGCTCCCCACCGTCCAATCTCCATATCTGGAGGTGTGCCCTGGCTTCCACTGCCGTCGTCGATCCGCCCCAGAATCAGGCGCCCGCCGCCGCCTGGTCGCTCCCTACCCGCATCGCCTTCCGCTTCTCATTCCTCTACTTCGGCCTCTACTGCCTCTCCACTCAAATCCTCACCTCGCTTCTCTCGAACCCCGTTTACGACTTGCCCGACCCATCCGCCATCCCGCCCTGGCGCCCCATCATCACCTTCACCGCCACCCGCATCTTCCACCACAAAGCGCCTCTCGTGTTCACCGGCAGCGGCAGCGGCGACAAAACCGTCGACTTCGTCCTGATGATCTGCCTGCTCGTTGTCTCGGTGCTCGGCACGTTCCTATGGACTCTTCTCGACCGCCGCCGCCCCAGCTATCCGGCTCTTCACAAATGGTTCTTCCTTTTCCTTCGCATCGCCCTCGCCAGCCAGATGCTCACCTATGGCGTCGACAAGGCCGTCCCGCTCCAGATGCCCTTCCCTGGCCTCATCACCCTCCTCGAGCCCTTCGGCAACATGTCGCCCATGGGCGTGCTCTGGTCTTCCGTCGGCGCCTCCCAGCCCTACGAAATCTTCGCCGGCTGCATGGAAATCCTCGGCGGACTCCTCCTCTTGTTCCCCCGCACCGTCACTCTCGGCGCTCTCGTCTCTCTCGTCGACATGACGTACGTCTTCACCCTCAACATGACCTACGACGTCCCGGTCAAGTTCCTCTCCTTCCACCTCATCCTGCTTTCCCTTTTCCTCCTTGCCCCGCAATTCCGCCGCCTCGCGAATTTCTTCTTCCTGAACCGCGCCGTCGAGCCCGCACCGCGAGGCTTGCTCTTCCGCTCCCGCCGCGCCAATCGAATCACCTTCGCCGTCCAGGCCCTCTTCGCTCTGTGGCTGATCGGCATCGACCTCTACGGCGCTCGCGTGGCCTGGAAACAATACGGCCCCGGCGTGCCCACGCCCGCCCTCTACGGCATCTGGAATGTCGAGCAATTCACCACCGACGGCCAGACTCGCCCGCCGCTGCTCACCGACGCTACACGCTGGCGCCGCATCGTCTTCGAGAAATACGACTACGCTGCCGTTCAGCAGATGAACGATACGCAGACCTTCTACCGCGTCGCCGCCGACACGAAGAAGAATACGGTTGCCCTCACCGGCCCCCGTGGCCAGAATCTCACCCTCACTGTTACGCGCCCCGCATCCGATCAACTCTTCCTCGACGGCCCCATCGACGGCCATCCCACCCATATCCAGTTCCGCCTCCAGGACCGAACCAAATTCCTCCTCGTCAACCGCGGCTTCCACTGGATCCAGGAATACCCATTCAACCGCTGATTCATTGCCCTCCCCTTTCAGAACCCCGGCCCCCGATCGAGAGCAAAGGAAGGAGGCGCAACAGGCGGAGACAATTGGAGACGACCAGGAAAGTCGAGGCAGCAGAACAGCGGACGCACGCTGGACGGGCGGAGACAGGGGGAGGCTCGGCGAAAGCAGGCGGACCAGCGGAAGACCCGTCTCCATCCGGAGCCATCCCCTCAAAGCCGGATGCCAGGTTCACACCACAGCAAGCAGAAGACTCCTCTACCGTCCAACTGCAACACAGTTTTCTCGCGCTCAACTCCGAAGACCAGACCCGTCCCATTTTTGGAATTCGATTCCACTGCCGGCACCCAACCCGGGCGGCCAGGTTCACCCCACAGCAAGCAGAAGACTCCTCCACCCTCGACACCGCAACAAGATTTTCCCTGCCTTCAACTCCGAAGACCAGGCCCGTCCCATTTTGGGAATTCGATTCCACTGCCGGCACCCGACCCGGGCGGCCAGGTTCACCCCACAGCAAGCAGAAGACTCCAACACCGTCGACACCGCAACACGATTTTCCCTGCGTTCAACTCCGAAGTGCCAGGCCCGTCCCATTTTGGGAATTCGATTCCACTGCCAGCACCCAACCCGAGCGACCAGGTTCACCCTACAGCAAGCAGAAGACTCCTCCACCGTCGACAGCACAACAAGATTCTCCCTGCGTTCAACTCCGAAGTACCGTCCCCGCCCCATTTTGGGAATTCGATTCCACTGCCAGCGCCCAACCCGAGCAGCCAGGTTCACCCTACAGCAAGCAGAAGACTCCTCCACCGTCGACAGCACAACAAGATTCTCCCTGCGTTCAACTCCGAAGTACCGTCCCCGCCCCATTTTGGGAATTCGATTCCACTGCCAGCGCCCAACCCGAGCAGCCAGGTTCACCCCACAGCAAGCAGAAGACTCCTCCGCCGTCCAAACTGCAATACGTTTTCCCCCGCGGCCGACTCCGAAGTACCGTAACCGGCCCATTTTGGAATACCACCTGCCCCGACCCAACAGGACGCCAGGTTCACCCCACAGCAAGCAGAAGACTCCTCCGCCGTCCAAACCGCAATACCATTTCCCACGTGGCCGACTCCGAAGTACCGTAACCGGCCCACTTTGGAAACACCCACGCTCTACACCGACCCCTTCTCACCCAACACGACGACGCCAACGGCAGCGCGCCCAGGACGCCCCGCCAGATCTGTAACCGTAATCGTTACGTTTACGCCAAAAACTAAGGGCTCGGGAATCCTTCCCGAGCCCAAATCCCTCCAGCACCGTTTCTATCAGTGCCGATCCCTGCAGCCATCCCCATCATCGACGCGAGTCAACTTCTGCGCTTCCGCTACGATCGTCCGGCTGTAGCATCCGCCGCGCGAGTCGGTCCACGTGTAAGTCTGCGACGTCTTGCTTCCCATCGGACCCTGAAACGCTCCGCTCGCGTCGAACGGCAGCGTATCCGTTGCGTGAACCTCGTTGTGCACCTTGCTGTCATACGCCTGCCATCCGTTCAGCCGCGTCGTCTGGTGCACGTCGTATCCCTGATGCACCGTCGTCGTTTGCTCCTCGCTGTTGTCCGCATTCACGACAAACGAGAAGTCAATCGTCAGCGGATACCGGAAGTGCTGCTCCTTCTCCGTCGTCAGCCATCCTTCCCTGGTCACGCTCGTTGCATCCATCGTCGTGGTCTGCTGCACGTTCTGGACGTCGACGGTCGGCCCTACGTCGAACTGCTGATCGTTGCTGAAATTCACACTCCCCTTCACCGTCGTCTCCACCCGCCCGTGCGACGTGTTCACCCATCCGCGAATCGCATAGCTCCGCCCCGCGCTCGTGTCGATCGACCCCGTGTACGTTGGCCCCGAGCCCGCTGTGATGTTCTCCGTCACCTCCGGCGTCGGCGCCGCGCTCAGCGTGTTGCTGTTGAGCCCCCCCGTCACCTTCGCCGACCCGCGATCGGTGAACACCAGCAGATTCGCCGTCGCCAGAAAATAGCTATTTGCATTGAACACACTCACCGCCACCGTGTGCGTCCCGCCATCGTCCAGCGTCCCCGCAAACGGCGTCAGGTCCACACGAAACGGCACAAAGTCCAGCGTCTGCACCCCCACCACCGGCTCCCACAAATAGGGATCGATCCCGCCCGTAAAAATCCATGGATACGCCGGAGCCACGCCCGCCGGTTGTCCGTCCAGCCACACCTCCGTCTCGCGGAACGCTGTACCTCCGCAACTCTCCAGGTTCGACGTCTGATCGTTCGGCACGCAGAAATACCAGAACTCATCGCCGCTCTGGTTCTGCGCGATCACGTCCAGATACGCGCGCTCCACATTCTGCGGCAGGTTCAGCGTCTGCGTAATCTGGTCCGCCGTCGTGTTCAGCGTCCCCGCATCCCCTCCCGTCCCGTTCACCGGAATTACCATATCCGGCACGCGCGGCGCCGGATTGCGGAAGTTTGCCGGATAAAATTCCAGCGCCGCATTCGCGTAAATGATCCCGTTGTACGTCACCCCGCCCGACACGCCCACAAAGTTCCCGATGTTCGCCTCGCCCGTCTGCGCGCTTTGAAAAATCGCCGACAGGTCCGTCACATCCCGCTCCACATGCCACGATGGGCTCAGCGCCGCGCGCGGTTCCCCCGTCGTCCCGTAATAAATGCTCGCGTGCCCCAGATAGAACGCCGCAGTCCGGTCGAACTGCCGCCCCTCCGTCACCGTGAAGTCCGCTGTGAAAACTACCTTCGCCCACGGACCCTTGCAATCCGCCGGCGGCGTGTAATCGAACGTCTTCGGCGTGAAGTCATCGAACGCCTGGCCGGTGAACAGCGGAACCACGCACGGCTTCGTGCTTGGCCGCTGCACGGGCGGCTCCGCCGTGATCGGATTCGACGAACCAATCTGCGGACCAGGGGGAACAACCGTGACCTGTCCGCGCATCGCGCAGACAGCGAGGAGCAGACTCGCAGCAACCGGGGCGGCCCAGCGCCCCCTGCCGAGGAGGGAGATACGCGACACGGACATGGCAGTTTTCCTTAACGTGGATTGTGCTTTGGGTTTGGCGTTTTTGGGGAACCCCGGGGCCGCTTGCGGTCTCACTCTGGCACAGCGATCCCACAAAACGCTCAGCAAAAAGCGCGGAAATCATACCATGCAACCACTCTTGTTGATCAAATCGCCATTTTTTCCCGACGGTACCACCCTCGCCCCATTTTGGAACCCACTTCTGCTCCAACCCCAAAAAACCTGCGTGCGCCCAGGTTCACCCCACAGCAAGCAGAAGACTCCCTCCACCCCTCCCGCCGCAACAACTTCTCTCCAGCACCCAACTCGGAAGTACCGCCCTCCGCCCATTTTGGAACCCACCCCGGCTCCAACCCCAAAAAACCTGTGCGCGCCCAGGTTCACCCCACAGCAAGCAGAAGACTCCTTCCACCGCTCCCGGCGCAACAACTTTTCTCCGGCCTTCAAAACCGAAGTACCGCCGCCAACCCATTTCGGAACCCGGCCCCAACCTCCAAAACCTGCGTTCGCCCAGGTCACCCCATAGCAAGCAGAAACCCACCGCTCCCGCGCAACACCTTTTCTCCAGCGCTCAACTCCGAAGCGAGCCGCCCCGGCCCGGGATCCCTCACCCCAACAGCTCTTCCAGTCCATCCTCGTCGATCACCTTCACTCCGAGTTCCTTCGCCTTGTCCAGCTTCGAACCCGCGTCCTCACCCGCAAGAACATAATTCGTCTTCTTGCTCACCGATCCGGAAACCCGTCCCCCTGCCGACTCGATCCTCGCCTTGGCCTCTTCGCGCGATAGGTTCGGCAGCGTCCCCGTCAAAACAAACGTCAGCCCTTCCAGTTGCGACGTCTTCTTCCGCTTCTCCGCAGTCATCGTGAGCCCGGCCTTCTCCAGCTTGTGCACCAGAGTGCGATTGCGCGCCTCGTCGAAAAACTCCCGAATCGCCTCCGACACCCGCGGCCCCACCTCATTCACCCGCTCCAGATCCTCCGCCGTCGCGGCCATCAGCGCCTCCATCGACCCAAACTCCTCCGCGAGCAACTGCGCCGTCCGCTGCCCCACAAAGCGAATCCCCAGCCCAAACAGAACCCGGTCCAGCGGCGCCTTCTTCGACGCCTCAATCTCCGCAAGCAAATCCGCGCGCTCCTTCGGACCCAGCAGCGCCTGCATCCGCGTCTTCTCTTCCCCTGTCTTCTTATCGCGCGTCACCACCTCGTGCTCCAGTTGCCCGAGTTGCCCATCCGTCAGCGAATACAAATCCGCGATGCTCGCCACCAGCTTGTGTTCCAACAGCCCCATTACCACAGCATCGCCGAGCCCTTCAATATTCATCACGCCGCGCGACGCGAAATGCAGCAGGCTCCCCGCGAGCCGCGCCGGACAATCAATATTCACGCAGCGATAATCCGCCTCCCCCTCCGTGCGATGAATCTCCGTGCCGCAGACCGGACAATGCTTCGGAAAATGAAAATGCTTCTTGCCCCGCGGATGCTCCTTGTCCTCCACCACCTCCACGACTTTGGGAATCACATCGCCGCCGCGCTCCACCTTGACGTAATCGCCGATCAGCAATCCCAGCCGCTCAATCTCGTCCGCATTGTGCAGCGTTGCGCGCGAAACCGTCGTCCCCCCAATCGACACCGGCGTCAGCACCGCCACCGGCGTCAACTTCCCAGTCCGCCCCACCTGCGTCTTAATGTCCTCCACCTGCGTGATCCCGCCGCGCGCCGTGAACTTAAACGCCACCGCCCATCGCGGAGCGCGCCCCGTGTAGCCAAGCCGCCGCTGCACCGCCGCTGAATTGACCTTGATCACCACGCCATCGATCTCGTAACCAAGCTCGGCGCGATTCGTTTCCGCCTTCTCAACAAAGGCCAGCACCTTCTCAATCGACGTCATCGCCTCGCGATGCGGATTCACTCTGAAGCCAAGCGCCGTCAGCGCGTCGAGCGCCTCCGACTGCTCCTGCAGCAGATCCTCCCCCGTTTCCGTCAAGCAAAAAGTACGCATAGAAATCCAGCCGTCGCTGCGCCACGATATTCGGCTCGAGCGTCCGAATCGTTCCCGCCGCATAATTCCTGGGATTGGCCGCCGGCTCCAGCCCCTGCGCCACGCGCTCTTCGTTCGCCTTCACGAACGCCGCCAGCGGCATCACAATTTCCCCGCGCACTTCAAACGTCCCCGGCACTCCCGCCTTTTTCAGCACCGCCGCCGGAACCGACAACGGCACGGAGCGAATCGTCCGCACATTCGTCGTCACATCTTCGCCGATCGTCCCGTTCCCCCGCGTCAGCCCCCGCGCCAGATGCGCGCTCCCGTCCGCCGCCGCGTGATACTGCAGCGCCATCGAAAGCCCATCCATCTTGTACTCGCACACGTAGCCGATATCGGCCTTGTCGCCGGCCAGCGAGCGCACGCGCCAGTCCCAGTCGCGCAGTTCCTCTTCGCTGGTCACATTGTCAATCGACAACATCGCCCGCGAATGCGCCACCTTCACAAAGCCTTCCTTCGGCTTGCCGCCCACGCGCTGCGTCGGCGAGTCAGGCGTCACCAGCTCCGGATGCTCCTTCTCCAGCCGCTGCAGTTCGCGGACGAGGTCGTCGTACTCGGCATCCGAAATCGCTGGCTTGTCGAGCACGTAATAAAGATGTTCGTGGTGGCGGATCTTCTCGCGCAGGGCGTCGATCTTCTTCTGGACCGCAGTGTCACTCATGCTTCGACCATGGTAAAACCGTCGAGGCCGCACGGCCCAACCGGGCCCATAACCCGCCCGCAGCAAGCAGAGAGAGCCGAATAGCTCTGCCCGTTCTTCTTCGACGCGAAAATGCACAGCCGCACCGGCCGCTTCGCCTCACGGCTCGCAGCTTGAAGAAAACTCGATTCTTTGCAGGTCCCGCTTCAGTTGGACCGCAGAACCTATGGAATGCTTGCGGATCGAGGGACGGCTTCCGTTCGCCGGAAACTCTCTCCGCAACTTGCGCGCCCCCCCGACACCGCCGCGCCTTTACTGCTTCACAGCAATGTACCGACTCTGCACGAACCCCACCACGTCGCCAAAGTGATGGTCGTAGTCCTTGTGCAGAGCGGCGTACCAAACCGCTGCGCCCAGCCGTGCGTCCGTGTCCTTCCATTTCGGATCGATAAACCACTTCATGTACGGCATCGTGGGATCCGCGCTGCCGGACGCATCGGCAACCCGCAGCGAGTTGCCCACCGCCAGGCCGTTGTCCGTCACCACATGGTGGTCGTCAGTGAAAAGGTAGGTAATCGCTTTCGTGTCGGCATCCCACGCAATCGTGTAGTGGATGTCCGCGATTTCCACCTCCATGCACGGATCCTCGCGGCTCGCATCTGTGCGGCAGCGCTTCTCCTTCTTATCCGTCGTCAGCAGCGTGGCGGGCACCGGCGCGCCCAGTTTTGGCAGAACACTTATCTGCGCACCAGCAGGTGCGGCCGTCAACAGCAGCGTGAATACCAGCAAAGCAAGCAGCGAGGGGACCAGCGATCGTTGCATAAAGATTCCAGCCTCCGAACGTTTTTGGGAATGGCTGGGATTTTAAGCCCATTCAGAACGCCATAGAGCGCCCCCGACGCGGGTGGTAAAGATTTTTCGGCGCACAACGGGAGGCACGCCCCGCAAAAAAAGGAAGCCCTTGCATCCGGCGCGCCGAAGAGTACCATGGCGGGCAGAAAATCCTTCCTGCAAGTTGCCCGGCTCGGCGTTCCGTGGCTCGGATGGCGTTGGCTCCGATGCGTGTTGGAACCTGATGGATCGAAGCCGCGCGCGACGGTCCAGGCTGCCTGGGGAATCTCCGCGAGCGGAGAGGAGGCAGCACCATGTTGCACCGCGTCTTTATTTTTTCAGCAGTGATCGGGTTCGGCGTCCTGTCGGCCTTTGGCGAAACCTACAAGAACTCCTACTCGATCGCCTGCACCGACATCTGGCCCGCAGTCAAAGCCACCCTCGCCGATCAGGAGCATTACGCCAGGGTCATCGTCAACGACGAAAAAATGAAGGCCGACTACCAACCGAAGCACACCGTCCACGTCGACGTCAGCGGCACCCTCCTCCAGCGCACCAACCACGTCACCCTCATTCCGAAAGATGGTGTTTGCGAAATGGATGTCGTGTCGAACTACAGCGGCTGGGGCCACGACGACAAGGCCGACTTCAAAAAGCGCGTCGATGACAACCTGACGAAGGCAAAGGCCGCGCCAGTTCCCTCGACCACCGCTCCTGCCGCAGAACCCGCAGCGTCCAACGCACAGAAGCCTCAGGAACGCGGCGGCGTGTAGCGTAATCTCTGAGGTTCTGTTGCTTGCTGTGAATGCTCCCGACGCGAGCGTCTTCGACTGGCTGCTGGGCGAGTGGACCTTCGTCCGCGAAATTCCGCACTACGCCACCGTGCGCGGCGAAGTCCGCATCGCCGTTGTCAACGATGGCGCCGCTCGCTATGAAGAGACCGCGCTCGTCACCCTCGTCCAGGGCGAAACGCTGCGCGCGACCCAGTGCTACCTGTTTCACCGCTTGCCCGCGCCTGTGAATGGCTTCGATGTTCGTTTCTGCGACACCAATGAGCTCTTCGAACGCCTCGAATTTCATCCGCAGCCCAGCGGCGTCCTCGAGGCCCGAGCGCATTTTCTGTGTGCAGCCGATACCTACGAGTCGCTCTTCGCTGTCGACCCGCAAGACCGCCTGCATGTCGAGCACATTGTCCGCGGTCCGAGAAAGAACTACCGGATCGCAACTACCTACCTCCGAGTCGAAGCGCTCTGAGCAGTCGGCTCCGTGCTGTGGGCTCTCCGCTCTGCGTTCTGTACAGAGGAATGGAAGCCCGATTGCAGCAACGGGGTCCCAAACCCCCGCTCTCCGTTGCAAGGGGCCACTGAAGCGGTTCTGCCGCAGCATCCGCAGTCAACGTACTTGCGAAGACCGGGATGGTGTCTGCAACCGCGGGCAGGAAGCTGCGCATATGTTGCGTCGGGAAGAGAAATATTTACCCGGACCTCAGGAGCACGACGGCGCGAATACGAAGCAAACTAGCCGGCGGAGAAAAAACCGACAGCCCTGGAAGGTGGGGGCGACGGTGTTCGAAGCGCCATCCGAAGCCGGGCTTGCCGCTGCATCCGACCCAAGGATTGCCCGAGTGCTCAGCGCGATCGGAGACAATCCATTTGTAACCATCGCTGATCTTTCCCGCCGGGTGAACCTGAGCCACTCGCGGCTGTCCCATCTCTTCAAAGCAGCGCAGGGCGTCAGCCTCAACCGCTTTTTGTCGGACCGCAGAGTGGAGCGAGCAGCGCAGTTATTGAGCTCAACCGAAATGCAGATCAAAGAGATCACCTACGACGCGGGATATAAGCAGGTGCCGAGTTTTGTGCGCGCCTTTCACGAAGATTTGGGGAAAGCCCCTCGAGTTACCGGATGCAGCGGATGACGCTAACAAATAGCCGATCCGACTAACTGAGTTTCTTTGACACGCAGGCGAGTGCGGCAGCAAGGTAACTCATCCCCCGAACGAATGCGCAGCGCAGAAGAGCAAGTCGAGCTTCGGCGACGCCGCCGTGATGTGTCGCGGGGATGGCTAAGGAGTTGCGATGCCTCATCCCCCGATCCCCTCTCCACTTTCTCCCGGCAAAAGGTCCCCGAACAAAACCGCGACCCATGAAATTTCCCGGCAACCGTGTCGAGCATGGGCTGTGCTGTTGGCAGTCTCACTCATCGTTTTGTGCCTCACAGGACAATTCACCACCGTAGTGCAGGCCGCCGGCGATGCACCGCGCCCAGGAAGGCCAGGCATCAATGCGCCAACGCCATCATCGACCACCGCAGCGCGGGATCCAGGCCTGCGCAACGGAACCGCGGGCGCCGGCGGCCCGCTCTCGTCACTCAACTCCGAGCAGATGCAGTACTACCTCGACGGCGAGGAACGTTTTGCCGCAGTTGATTCGGTCAATGGCAAGATCCCCGGCGAGACGGACGGAGGACTGGGGCCAGGCTTCAACTCCAACAGCTGCAGTGGGTGCCACGCGCAGCCCGCGCAGGGAGGAACCAGTCCCGCCGCGAATCCGCAGATCGAGGCGGCCAGCGATGCGGGCGCCAGAAATACCATCCCCGACTTCATCACCGAAAACGGACCCGTGCGCGAGGCGCGCTTTCCATTTCTGCTGAACGCAAACGGCACCGTGAGCCAGACACCCGACGGCGGCGTGCACGACCTGTTCACGATTAGCGGACGAGTGGACGCGCCAGGCTGCAGCATCGCGCAGCCCAATTTCGCACAGATGGAGCGGCTCAACGACGTCGTCTTCCGCATTCCGACGCCGGTCTACGGCGAAGGGTTGATCGAGAACATCGCCGACGCCACCATCTTCGCCAACATGGCGGCCAACGGCTCGCTCAAGCAGAGCCTCGGCATTACCGGACATCCGAACCTTAGCGGCAACGACGGCACCGTCATGCGCTTCGGATGGAAAGCGCAGAACAAGTCGCTCGAGGTATTTTCCGGCGAAGCCTACAACGTGGAGATGGGCGTCACGAACGAGTTGTTCCCCAACGAACGTTCCCTGGGACCGAATTCGTGCCTGCTCAATTCTGTGCCGGAAGACTCGACGAATTTTCCCGCCTCAGGCGCGCCGGAATTGAGTGACGTCGTGGCGTTTGCGAACTTCATGCGCTTCCTCGCGCCGCCTGCACCATCGGCAGTAGGAATTCCCGGCAACCCGGCCGCCAAGTCGATCGCGAACGGACAGGCGCTCTTCAGCCAGATTCACTGCGACCTGTGCCACACCCCAACGATGCGCACGGCCCGCTCGTCGTTAACGGCGGCGCTGAGCAATCAGCCTGTAAATCTCTTCTCAGATCTCCTGGTGCACCACATGGGAACGGGACTGGCGGACGACATTACGCAGGGAGCGGCAGGGCCCGACGAATTCAGAACCGCTCCCTTGTGGGGACTCGGTCAGCGGCTCTTCTTCCTGCACGACGGCCGCGCCACGCCCGCGAACGGTGGTTTAGTGACGGCGATTCTCGATCACGCCGGCAGCGGATCGGAAGCGAATGCCGTCACCAACAATTTCCAGCACCTCACCCAACAGCAACAACAGGACCTGCTCAACTTTCTGCGATCGCTGTAATGTTCGTGGAAGTCGGATCGAAGGAGTCATCCGATGAGATCTCGTGCGAACGCACCAAAGAAGAGGAGAGCGTGCGCGCGAGCACATCAGTCTCCTGCGCGAGTCGCGTCACACACGCCGTCCAGAGCCCGCCAAAGAACGGCCGCGTGCGAACCATCGACACCCAAATCGCCGTGCCCGAGTTCGACTGTGCACTTTGCGCTCTGTGCTCCATCCCTCTGCTCTTTGCTCCGTGTGTTGTCCCGAACACAACAGCCTGCCCTGAGCGAACCCGACTGAACCGAGGTAGCGTCGAACCAGATGAACGCTAAGCGCTCCAAACCGATCTCCGAAACAGCCCCCCCGAGCAATTGCGATTGGAACGACGTGCGCGTCGAACGGGCTGAACGTTGATCGCGAACAGCCAGATCTGAACCACTCCCACTGAAAACGAAGTATGCGTCGAACAGGCTGAGCACGAACGCTGGACGTGATCGCTGAATCGATCCACACCCATCGCCGAAGACCCTACCCTCAGCAACTCCGACGAAGAACGAGGTGCTCGTCGAACAAGCTGAATGCTAAGCATTGATCGCGAACAACCTGATCTGAGCCACTCCCCCTGAAAACGAGGTATGCGTCGAACAGGCTGAGCACGAACGCTGGACGTGATCCCTGAATCGCTCCTCGCCGAATCGCCGAAGACCCTGCCCTCAGCAGCTCCGACGAAGAACGAGGTATTCGTCGAACAGATCTGGACGCTAAACGTTGATCGCGAACAGCCTGATCTGAACCACTCCCACTGAAAACGAGGGCGCGCGTCGAACGGGCTGAACTCGAACGCTGGACGTGATCCCTGAATCGCTCCACACCCATCGCCGAAGATCCTGTCCTCAGCAGTTCCGACGAAGAACGAGGTATTCGTCAAACAGATCTGGACGCTAAACGTTGATCACAAACAACCTGACCTGAACCACTCCCCCTGAAAACGAGGTATGCGTCGAACAGGCTGAACACGAACACTGGACGTGATCCCTGAATCGATCCACACCCATCGCCGAAGATCCTGTCCTCAGCAACTCCGACGAAGAACGAGGAATTCGTCGAACAGATCTGGACGCTAAACGTTGATCGCGAACAGCCTGATCTGAACCACTCCCCCTGAAAACGAGGTATGCGTCGAACAGGCTGAGCACGAACACTGGACGTGATCCCTGAATCGCTCCACGCCGAATCGCCGAAGACCCTGCCCTCAGCAGCTCCGACGAAGAACGAGGTATTCGTCAAACAGATCTGGACGCTAAACGTTGATCGCGAACAGCCTGATCTGAACCACTCCCACTGAAAACGAAGTATGCGTCGAACAGGCCTACCGCTGAACCTGAACACCGATTCGCCGAGCGCTCGCATCCCACAGCCCTCCCAGCCGGTCAGCACCATCACCAACAGAAACGCCCAAAAAATCTATGGGCGCCCAGGTTCACCCCACAGCAAGCAGAAGACGCCTCCAGCCTTCGCAGCGCAATACAATTCCCCCTGCACGCCACTCCGAAGTACCCGCCCCGATTCCCATCCTGGAACGCCCCACCGCTCGCCGATCCCGATCGCCCAGGTTCACCCCACAGCAAGCAGAAGACGCCTCCAGCCTTCGCAGCGCAATACAATTCCCCCTGCACGCCACTCCGAAGTACCCGCCCCATTCCCATCCTGGAACGCCCCACCGCTCGCCGGTCCGATCGCCCAGGTTCACCCCACAGCAAGCAGAAGACGCCTCCAGCCTTCGCAGCGCAATACAATTCCCCCTGCACGCCACTCCGAAGTACCCGCTCGATTCCCATCCTGGAACGCCCCACCGCTCGCCGGTCCGATCGCCCAGGTTCACCCCACTGCAAGTATCGAAACCTGAAGGAACACCGCGAAACGGCCAAAACAATCACCCAGGTTCACCCCACAGTAAGCATCGATACCTCAGCGGCGCCGAGAGCAATAACACCGTGTCCCGCTCCGACAAGTACCGGGTCTTGGTTAGTCACCTCAGATCTGTGCCAAAAGGGGACACCGCGAAAACGGCCCCCACCACACTTCCCACTCCGATCGCCCAGGTTCACCCCACAACAAGTGTCGGATACCTCAATCGCACCGGGAGCAATAACACCATGCACTGTCCCGCACCCAAAGTTGCTAGTCACCTCAGACTCGTCCCAAAACGGGACACCGCGAAAAAACCAAAACCCGTCGCCCAGGTTCACCCCACAGCAAGCAGCGAATACCTTAACGGCGCCCACTGCAATAGCATTGCGCGGAGTGCACGCACCAAAGTACTCGTTCTCCGCACCGGCCTCAGTCTCTGTTTCAAAACGGGAACCCGCGCCGCGATTGGCCTGTCCCTTGTGCCCCGAACACTAAAGCACTGGTTCCACCGTGACCTCGACCTGTTCGTGCCGAGGGGTGCCCGGAGTATCCAGCGAACCGAGCACCAGCGGCTTCCCCTGCGCCACCCGCGAAGTAACCTCCAGAACGGTCTGGTGGACGATGGGGTCCTGCGTGCCGATGCCGGATTTCTCGTCGGCCACGCTGGATCGCTCGATTTTTGCGATCAGTTCCAGGTTGTCGCCATCCCCGGCAATCGTGGCGGAAATGTTCAGCCCAACATCCAGATACTGCACATGCGTCTCGGGCGCTGCGGTGCCGCCCCCACCCGTGAAGATGGGAACGCGGTTGCCCTGCCGTAGTTGCGTACGCTGCCCGCCGGCGGCAACCAGCGATACGCGCTGCGGTGCCGCGTGCTCCCCGCTCCCGGCCTGCAAAAATGCAAAGGTGATCCGCCAGGTTTTGCGCGCATGATCCAGTTCGGTGATGATCTTCTGCGCCAGCTCTGAGCTCCGCCGGCGTGCCGCAGACAGCCAGCGCCGACTGCTCGACCACGCCGTTAATTCTGGCGTCTGTCAGATCATTGCGCAGCACGGTTTGAATCGCCATCAGCGAGTCGCGATCGTTACTGTGATGCAGAAAGAAAGTCTGATAGCTCGACGCAGTTTTTGCGTCGGGACAAGCCACGCCCACTTCGTTTTGCGCGCAGGCTCCGGCGCTGATGAGGAGAACGGGAAGAGCGCAGGTGACGCGCAGAGTGCGGTTCCAGATCGATGACATTTCCTGCCTCGCAAAAATGAAAGAAGTGGATCGCGAACCCGTCTGCAACTGCGAATCCCAGCGGGCCGTTGCTATCGAGAAAGACGCGGCACCGGGCCAAGCGCTCACGAAATTTCGCAGCTGCACGGGTGAGTTGGGATCGGAGTGCTAATTGCCACACGGGCGAATCGGCGTGCTCTATAACCTGCTGTGCGCGCCAGCACGATCACCATGCATCCCGACCGCTATAATCCCTGACGATGAACAACGATCTGATCGAAGAGCTGGAACGGCGCAACCGCCAGGCGGATGAAGGCGGCGGAGAAGAGCGGCGCAAGAAGCAGCATAGCGAAGGCAAGCTCGGCGCGCGCGAGCGCATCGACCTCCTCCTCGATGACGCCACCTTTGTCGAAACCGATCGCTTCGTCACCCATCGCGCGTCCGATTTCGGCATGGCCGACAAGCGCTTCCTTGGCGATGGCATCGTAACCGGCTACGGCAAAATCGACGCCCGCACCGTCTTCGTCTACGCCCAGGACTTCACCGTCTTCGGGGGTTCGCTCTCCGAAGCCAACGCCGCCAAAATCGTCAAGCTCATGGATATGGCCATGAAAGTCGGCGCGCCCATCATCGGCCTCGGCGACTCCGGCGGCGCCCGCATCCAGGAAGGCGTCGTCTCCCTCGCCGGTTACGCCGACATCTTCCTCCGCAACACCATGGCCAGCGGCGTCATCCCGCAAATCTCCGCAATCCTCGGCCCCTGCGCCGGCGGCGCCGTTTATTCGCCCGCCATCACCGACTTCATCCTCATGGTCGACAAGACCTCTTACATGTTTGTCACCGGACCCGACGTCATCAAAACCGTCACCCATGAAGAAGTCACGAAAGAAGCTCTCGGCGGAGCGGCCACGCATAACGAAATCTCCGGCGTCGCGCATTTCGAGGCGCACGACGACGCTGAATGTCTCACCATGATCCGCGAGTTGCTGAGTTTCCTTCCCTCCAACAACCTTGACGAGCCGCCGCGCCGGCCCTGTACCGATCCCCCCGACCGCGCCGATCGCGACCTCGACACACTCGTCCCCACCGATTCCACCCGGCCCTACGAGATCAAGAAGGTCATCACCCACATCGTCGATGAAGGCTACTTCTTTGAGGTCCATGAGCACTTCGCCACGAACATCGTGGTCGGCTTCGCTCGCATGAACGGCCGCCCTGTCGGCATCATCGCCAATCAGCCCGCCATGCTCGCCGGTGTGCTCGACATCAACGCCAGCTGCAAGGGTGCGCGTTTCGTCCGCTTCTGCGACGCCTTCAACATCCCGCTCATCACCCTCGAAGACGTACCCGGCTTTATGCCCGGCACGCAGCAGGAGTATGGCGGCATCATCCGCCACGGAGCCAAGCTCCTCTACGCGTTCGCCGAAGCAACCGTGCCAAAGATGCTCGTCATCACGCGCAAAGCCTACGGCGGCGCCTATTGCGTTATGAGTTCAAAACACCTCCGTACCGATGTCAACCTCGCGTGGCCCACGGCTGAAATTGCCGTCATGGGTCCCGAAGGTGCGGTGAACATCGTCTACGGCCGTGAACTCGCCCACACATTAAAGCTCGCCGAAAAGAGTGAAGGCGCCCTGAGCGACGAGCGTCGCGCCGAGATTCTCACCGAAGCGAAGGCCGCTCGTGTCCACCAGTTCCGCGAACAGTTTGCCAACCCTTACGTTGCCGCCGAACGCGGCTATGTCGACGCGGTCATTCTCCCGCACGAAACGCGAGCCCGACTCTGCTCCGCGCTCGACATGCTCGACGGCAAGCGTGAAAAAAATCCGCCGAAGAAGCACGGCAACATCCCGCTGTAACGCTGCCGACCAAAGCCGCCGCCCAAAAAAAAACAGTTCCGGCAGCCAGGTTCACCCCACAGCAAGCAGAAGACGCCTTCAACCTTCGAAACACAAGACGATTTCCCCTGCGCACGACTCCGAAGTACCATCCCATTCCCATTTTGGGATCCTGCACTCCAAAACCCCGTATGGGGCGGCCAGGTTCACCCCACAGCAAGTAGAAGACGCCTTCAACCTTCGAAGTGCAAGACGATTCCCCTGCGCCAGACTCCGGAGTACCGCCCCATTCCCGTTTTGGGCCGCCGCACCCCCAAACACTTTGAGGCGGCCAGGTTCACCCCACAGCAAGCAGAAGACGCCTTCAACCTTCGAAACGCAAGACGATTTCCCCTGCGCCAGACTCCGGAGTACCGCCCCATTCCCGTTTTGGGCCGCCGCACCCCCAAACACTTTGAGGCGGCCAGGTTCACCCCACAGCAAGCAGAAGACGCCTTCAACCTTCGAAACGCAAGACGATTTCCCCTGCGCCAGACTCCAGAGTACCGCCCCATTCCCGTTTTGGGCCGCCGCACCCCCAAACACTTTGAGGCGGCCAGGTTCACCCCACAGCAAGCAGAAGACGCCCTCAACCTTCGAAACGCAAGACGATTTCCCCTGCGCCAGACTCCAGAGTACCGCCCCATTCCCGTTTTGGGCCGCCGCACCCCGGACACTTTGGGGTGGCCAGGTTCACCCCACAGCAAGCAGCGGATACATAAACAGCGTCCAAAGCAATACCACGGTGCGGGGTCCCGCGCCCAAAAGGACCGGATTCTTCCCACTCACCCTCAGATCGGTCCCGCTAACACCCCCCGCGAACCCGCCTCTGCTCCGCTCTCGACATGCCCGACGGCAGGCGCGAGAAAGACCCACCGGAAAAGCACGGCAACATCCCTCTCGGGAAGAACTACTGCCGCACGTCGGCTTGTCGAAAGATCTACGCCATAGCTACCATGGCAGCCATGAACAAACTTGCGCCCTTCCTCTGGTTCAATGACAACGCCGAAGAAGCCGCCGCGTTTTATTTGAGCGTCTTCCCCCACGCGCGCAAGCTCGACGAAGTGCGATCCAAAGGCGTCGGCCCGTGGCCCGTCGGCAAAATCGCCACGATTACGATCGAGCTTGAGGGCCAGGAGATGGTATTTCTCAACGGAGGCCCCGCTTATCAGCTCAATCCATCCTTTTCACTGTTCGTCCGCTGCGACTCTCAGCAGGAGATCGATACCTATTGGGACAAATTGATTGAGGGCGGCAAGCCCATGGCCTGCGGCTGGCTCACCGACCGCTTTGGCCTGTGCTGGCAGATCGTGCCGCGTCATATCAGCGAATTGATCAGCCACCCCAAAGCGATGGAAGCCATGATGGGCATGATCAAAATGGACCTGGCCGCACTGGAAGCCGCCGCGCGTGAACACTAAATATCCCCCGGCAGAGCCGGGGGGATTACGATGTGAGCCGCTCGAAGCGGCTATGCGGGGTCGCTAACGCGGCCCCGGTTGTCATCGCCACCTGAAGGTGGCCTTCAGCGCCACAGGTTCATCTGGTCCAGGCGCTCATCCTCCTTCTCCTGATTCCGGATGTATTCCCGAATCACCTGCTCGTCTCGGCCCACCGTGGACACGAAGTATCCTCGCGCCCAGAAGTGCCGGCCCACGAAGTTCTGCTTGCGCTCCCCGTACACCCGCGCCAGGTGGATGGCGCTCTTGCCTTTGATGAATCCCACCACCTGCGACACCGCATATTTGGGCGGAATCGAGATCATGATGTGCACGTGGTCCGGCAGCAGATGACCCTCCTCGATCCGGCATTCTTTCTGTTCGGCCAGCTTTCGGAACACTTCTCCCAAATGCTTTCGCAACGCCCATACAGCGTCTTCCTGCGACACTTCGGGATGAAAACCACGTGGTATTTGCACTCCCATTTCGCCTGGCTTAAGCTTTCATACTCGTCCATCCGGATTCTCCTTTTCGTGCGCTTGGCGGCTCACGTTCCGGAGTTTCTGGATGGACTCCCGTATCTGTCAAACTTCTCCTGCCTCCCCGGCAGAGCCGGGGGGCCTCCCTTGTTTAGCTAGTACTTCTCCTTTTTCGGCATGAACTCACATTGCGCAATGACTCGCTTCAACGCCGAGAGCGCATCCCGTCAGTTCGGGAAGAGCGGGCATGATCGCCCATGACGCGACCTGGAAAAGAAGGGCGTCGATGCCCGGGCTACATGCAACGCCGCGCTGCGTCGCGTGCTGCAAGAGCGGACACATTAGCTCCGCGTCATGACCAATGAAGAAAACGGCGCGCCCCAAAAAGCCAACCCGTCGGCCAGGTTCACCCCATAGCAAGCAGAAGACGCCTTCAACCTTCGAAGTGCAAGACGATTCCCCCTGCGCCAGACTCCGGAGTACCGCCCCATTCCCGTTTTGGGCCGCCGCACCCCCAAACACTTTGAGGCGGCCAGGTTCACCCCACAGCAAGCAGAAGACGCCTTCAACCTTCGAAACGCAAGACGATTTCCCCTGCGCCAGACTCCAGAGTACGGCCCCATTCCCGTTTTGGGCCGCCGCACCCCGGACACTTTGAGGCGGCCAGGTTCACCCCACAGCAAGCAGCAGACGCCTTCGCAGTTCGAATCGCAATACGATTTTCTCTGCGCGCAACTCCAAAGTACCGCCCCATTCCCGTTTTGGAATGCCCCACCCCAAACCGGCAGCCAGGTTCACCCCACAGCAAGTAGCTGATGCCTCGAACCCTCGAAGTGCAACACCATTCCCCCTGTGCCAGATTCCAAAGTACCGCCCCATTCCCATTTTGGAATGCCCCACTCCAAATCCGGCGGCCAGGTTCACCCCACAGCAAGTAGCTGATGCCTCGAACCCTCGAAGTGCAATACCATTCCCCCTGTGCCAGATTCCAAAGTACCGCCCCATTCCCGTTTTGGAATGCCCCACTCCAAACCGGCGGCCAGGTTCACCCCACAGCAAGCAGCTGATACTTCCGCCCTGCGAAGCGCAATACAATTTCCCTCCGCGCAATTCCGAAAGTACCGCCCATTCCCGTTTTAGAACTCCCCCCATCGATTAACCAGGTTCACCCCACGGCAAGCAGCTGATACTTCCGCCCTGCGAAGCGCAATACAGTTTCCCCCCGCGCAATTCCGAAAGTACCGCCCATTCCCGTTTTAGCACTCCCCCCATCGATTAACCAGGTTCACCCCACAGCAAGCAGCTGATACTTCCGCCCTGCGAAGCGCAATACAATTTCCCCCCGCGCAATTCCGAAAGTACCGCCCATTCCCGTTTTGGAACTCCCCCATCGATTAACCAGGTTCACCCCACAGCAAGCAGCGGATACCTCAACAGCGCCAGCAGCAATACCACGACGCGGTGTACTGCACCCAAAAGTAACGGGTTCTTGCCACTCACCTCAGATTTATCCCAAAACAGGAACCCCCGCGAACCAATTCGTTCTCTCATGAACTTCCCCGGCGCCCATCCGCAAACTCAAAAGGCGCCCAACGGGCGCCTTTCCATTTCCCTGATCCCTATTCCCAGTTCACCGCGGCGAGTAAGGCTCAATCGCCAAAAGATTCCCCAGCACCCGCCGCTCATCCGGCGTAAACGTCTGCGCGAACCGCGCCGAATTCAGAATCTGCGCGCGCTGCTCCGGCGGAATCTGCCGCAGATCCGTGAACGCACGGCCCACCATCCGGTGCCGGTCCGGCGCCATCTGGTTCCATGACTGGAACGCACCCCGCACACCCTGCTTCTGTTCCGGGCTCAGCCGCTCGAACATCTCGTTGCGATCGATCCACCGCTGCCGCTGATCCGGCGGACGCGAATCGAGCGACCGCAACCGCCCCAGCACTCGCTGTTGCTGATCCGGCGACAACCGGTTGAATCCCGGCTCCCGCCGCAACTGTTCTTCCTGTTGCTGTGGCGTCAGATTCTGATGGTTGTTCAGCCACTCGCCCAGATGCCCGTTGCGCTGCTGATTTAAACCCGGCCGCGCCATCCCTCGGTTTCCATTCAGATTCCCATTCGGATTTCCATTCACCCCCGGCCGCATCACTGCCGGGTTTCCCGCCGGCGCCAGCCGATTCTCCGGCTGATTCCCCGCCGGCCGCCCTGCATTATTGTTGTTCCGTGGAGGAGGAGTGCTGTCTCGGCGCTGCCTGCCGCATCGGAGCCTGCCGCGCCACCTGCGCCCGCGGCCGCTGCCCCCACCCGATCCGCCGCAACCCCGGCCCCGCCGCATACGACTGCCGGAACTCCCAGAACCAGAAACGCCAGCATCAGAATCGCCAGGCACAGCGCAAACCTCCGCGCCCTCCCGGACACGACCCTGCGTCCGGGCGCCCAGCCACCCTGCGTCTTGTTCCTGATTCCCGAGATCATGGCCTTACTTCCCCAAGGGCAGAACTGCAAATCCCACCGCAAATCGTTCCGGGCCGGCTTTGTCTGTGCTTTCTCATCGCCTCGCCCACGCTTCGCTTCCAGCTTCTTCCTTCCAGCTTCCTGCTGCCTTAAATTCCCCCGCCGTTATCCCCAGCGTCCTGCTGGTCCAGCGAGTTCAGCTGCTGATACATCTGCGCGTTGTCATCCATCGACTGCAAATCCCGAATCACCGGCGACTGCACCGTCGGCGCTTTCGTTGGCGCGAACCCGCCAAACCCGGCATACGTCCCAATACCCGCCGCCACTACCAGCGCCATCGCACCCGCCATCAGCGGCCGCATGCTCACCCGGCTCCCAAACATCAACCGTGCCCGCATCCTCTCCAGCCATCCAGCTGGCGCGGCCTGCTGCTCCTCGCGCAGCAGCACCGCCATCCTTGTATCAAAATAAGGAGACACCTCCGGAGCTTCCCACTGGTCCATCAGCGCCATCGTGGCTTCCAGCTCCTTCAGTTCCTTCCCGCACTCGGCGCAGCTGTCCACATGCGCCCGCACCTCAGCCGACACCTGCTTCGGGGCAAGAAGCAGATCCGGCAAATTCTCTTTCACTTCACGGCAGTTCATAAATCCCCCAAATTCAAAATTCCTCAACTCTGTTCCACGAAGCCCTTCAGCTTTTCCCGCAGCGTCTGATATGCCCGGAACAGCAGCGACTTCGTCGCCGATTCGCTCAGGTGCAGCACGGCGCCAATCTCCTTGTAGTCCAGCCCCTGATACTTGTGCATCAGCACGGCTGTCCGCTGCCGCTCCGGCAGCGCCATCACATGTTTGCGGATCGCCTTCATCCGCTCGTCCTTCAACAGCTCTTCTTCCACATCCGGCCGCGCATCCGCGACGTCCGGAGTCGTGCCCGTCTCCGCATCCGGCTGGTCCAGATAAATCGTCTGCGCCGACCGCTCATGCTTCGTATCGCGCGCGTGGTTCACGCCCAGATTCGTCGCGATCCGGTACAGCCACGTCGTGAACTTCGCTTCCGCCCGGTACGTCTGCCGCGAGCGGTACACCCGCAGGAACACTTCCTGCGCCAGCTCCTCCGCCACGGCCTGATTATGCACCATGCGATACATGAAGTTGATGATCGGCTTCCGGTACTTTTCGATCAGGAAGTTGAAACCTGGATCGTCCCCTTCACGTACCCGAAGCATGATCTCCGCGTCCGTCATCGACCGCCAGTCGGCCGGTCCCGCGGACGGATTCAAACCGGGTCGAAGGCCCTGGGCCTCTTCCGCCCCTCGCTGACCCAACCCCGGCGTGGTGAGAGCAACGCTTGCCATATCCCTGCTAACCCCATCCTCATCGGGAGGTTGCGGGAAAATTTCGCCTTCTTCATCTGTGGATTCTTCGCCTTCCCCGGCTTCTTCGCTCTCGCCTTCCGGACCGTCCCAGCCCTCGGTGACGTCGGGAACCGGACCCAAAAGCCGCATCGTCCTCATCCAGTGGACGATCGCGCGGCCCTTCCTGCGGATCGTGGGAGTCGTCCGGCAAAGGCGACGGGTTCCGGGAAGCCATAGGCGTTGCATCATTTTACGCCGTCCGGCCCAGGTCCGGAGACGTGAGGCATCTTTGTCTTTTATTCGCCCGCAAATGGGAAAAAGAGTCAAGCACCAGCTGTCGGCGGCTTGTCCGGCCAGACGGAACTCGCTCGACGGACGCTCCCCGCCCCTCAGTTCTTGACGGTCATCGCGTCGGAGTCGACCGCCTTCTTGCCGGTGACGCCTTCGAGGCCCGCAAGAATACCCCGGTAGTCGCTCTTGTCGCATTGCATCGCGAATCCACCCTTCTGATCTCCGTTGGCCCAGGTGAGCCCGACGAAGTGCTTCTTCGATTTAGTGAGTGCGAGCAGCGCGCCGATCCCCAGCGAGACGACCGCGACGCCGATGGCCGCACCCACCCGGCGGTGAACATCCTGGCCATAGCTGATTTCGGTGACGGAGGAGGCGGGAACGACAATGAGATCTCTGCCCTGATCGACGAAACGGATCTTGTCGGCCTCAATAAACATTTTGATCTTTGTGCCGGATTTGAGGTCGGGTAGCGAGCCGCCGTCGTACATCACGGAGTGACTGACATCGGAAGCAAAAAGGGTTACAGGGATGACGAGAGATAACACCAGGGCAAGCGAGCGAAAGAACAAGTGCTTCACCAGGGCTCCTTTGGAGATACCTGCGGATTCTAGAGCCTGGCTGGCAATACCGGAGTCCCATTTTAGAGGTACTTGGTACCTTAGTCATGGCCCGGTCTTAGCCGATCAGATCCGCAGCCAGTCCCAAAACGGGACGAAACCCACGCCCAGTGGCGAGGCGCCAGGTTCACCCCATAGCAAGAAGCGTGATCCATGCACCGCCCCGGATCAAGCGAATTAGCACCCGAACGCAGTCAAAGGTACCGTGCCGGCGGAAGGCCAGTCCCAAAACAGCACCGCCCTTCCCA
>CAVPKU010000014.1:0-364784 GCA_963705765.1 uncultured Acidobacteriaceae bacterium
ATACAGAGTCTTGCGTCGCCGCACGAAACTGCAACCCCGCCGCTGAACTACACGCTGTCGTCGAATCACAAAGCGGTGCCGGATTACGGATCGTTACCGAATTTCGACACGGTCGCGCCGCTCATACACCTGGAGCAGCGTCTCCCGAAGCTGGGACAGACCAGATAAAACCCCGCCCATAACCTATCCTGTGCTGCTGGGCGCGATGGGCGGCGCGGCCGGGCTGGCGGTCGCGTATTTCGGATCGCATGCCATGCTGCGGCTGGCGTTTCCACTGGCGAAGGAGATGACGGTGAACGCGAACCCTTCGCTGCCGGTGCTGGGGTTTGCGCTGGGAATGTCGCTGCTCACGGGAATTCTGTTTGGGGCAGCTCCGGCGTGGGCTTCATCGCACGCGCAGCCCGCCGAGGCTTTGCGCGGCGCGAACCGCGCGACGCGGGATCGATCGTCACTCCCGCAACGGACGCTGGTGGTGTTGCAGGTGGCGTGGTCGGTCGTCCTGGTGGCGGGAGCGTACGCCACGATGAAGTCCCTGAGCAATCTCGAAGGCCAGAACTTCGGGATCGCGACAGCGAACCGGTACGCGTTGCAGTTCGATCCGAAGGCGGCCGGATATGCGACCGAGCAACTGCCCGCGTTGTACCGCGAAATGGAGGACCGGTTTGGCGCGCTGCCCGGGGCGACCCATGTGAGTTTGGCGCGCTATCTGCCCCTGGGCGGCAACATGTGGGGATCATGCGTGATTCGGGAGGGCCGTGCGCAGCCAGGTCCGGCGGATCAGTGCTTTGCGATATGGGATCGCGTGAGCGCAGGATTTCTGGATTCCCTGGGAGTGCCGGTGGTGCGTGGCCGCGGATTTACCGCCGACGATACGCAGTCAACACAAGCTGTGGCGCTGGTGAATCAGGCCTTCGCGCAAAAGTACTTTCCCGGAGAGAACCCGATCGGCCAGCACTTCGGGATCAACCTGGCGCAGGATTCGGGACGTTTTGAAATTGTGGGGGTCTTCCCGAATTTCATGATGGCGAATCCGCACGGAGACGATCGTCCATTGTTTTTGCGCCCGGCAACGCAGCAGTTAACAGGGCTGGGGAGTGCGGGGCAGGATGCGGGCGAGGCGGCCTCGATGTATCTGGGATCTCTGGTGGTCGCGTTTGCGCGGCCTGCGCCGGACGCAGAGAACCTGATGCGCAGGACGCTGGCGGGAATCGATCCGAAACTGACGGTGTTCCGGTTTGAGACGTATGACGCGATGCTGGCAGCGAACTTTACGCAGGATCGTTTGCTGGCGCGGCTGACGCTGGGGTTTGGAGCGCTGGCGCTGCTGCTGGCGTCGGTGGGGATTTACGGCGTGATGTCGTACTTTGTGGCGCGGCGCACGAGCGAGATCGGCGTTCGCATGGCCCTGGGCGCAACACGCGCGAGCGCTGTGGCGATGGTGATGCGTGGAGCTTGTATGCAGGTCGCGCTGGGTCTGGCGTTGGGGATTCCGGCGGCGCTCTATGGAGGAAGGCTGGCGGGAAGCCTTCTCTACAAAGTGAGCAGCTACGATCCGATGGCGCTTGCGGTTGCGGCGCTGTTGCTGGGATTGAGTGCTGCGGTGGCGGCGGGAATTCCGGCGCTGCGCGCGGCGAGTGTGGATCCGATGGTGGCGTTGCGCAGCGAGTAGCAGGAAGCGGAAGCCGAAAACGGTTGGCAAAGGCGAGGGAACGAATGCATTGGCGGCGGCGGCGGTACGAGGAGTTGGGGGAGTCGGTGCGGGAGCATCTCGCGGAGCGCATCGAGGATCTGGTCGCTGAAGGTGTGCCGCGTGCGGACGCAGAATTTCGAGCGAAGAGGGAGTTTGGCAACGTGACACGCATTGAGGAACAGAGCCGGGAAGTGTGGCAGTGGCCGCGGGTGGAATCGCTGTGGGCGGATGTGAGGTTCGCGCTGCGCCAGATGAAGAAGACGCCGGGATTCGCGGTGGTGGTGATCGTGACGCTGGCGCTGGGGATTGGTGCGAACACAACCGTGTTCAGCATCGTCGATGCGGTCGTGTTGCGGCCGCTGCCGTATGCGCATCCGGAGCGGCTGGTGGATATCCAGTCGAAGGTTTCGACGGGGGCGTATCTCGGCGGAGCGGTCTGTTATCCGGACTTCTTCGACTGGCGATCGCAGAACCACAGCTTCGAGCACATGGTGTCGTATCACGACAACGCGCTGACGCTGACCGGTGTGGAGCGGCCTGTGCATCTGAGCGGCTACGTGGTGAGTTCGGATCTGCTGCCGACGCTGGGCGTGAGTCCGGCGCTGGGCCGCGGGTTCCAGCCGGAGGACGAGAAGCTGGGTGCGCGGGTGGTGCTGATCAGCCATGGGCTATGGGTTGCGCAGTTCGGATCCGATGCAGGTGTGGTGGGGCGAACGATGCACCTGAGCGGGCAAGCGTACACGGTGGTAGGAGTCATGCCGGCGAGCTTCCGGTTCCCGGTGGATGCGCCGAAGACGGATTTCTGGACGACGCTGGCGACCGACAACGATGGAACACCGCGGGCGAGCACGGCGAATCGCGGCGAACATTCGATGGCGGTGATGGGGCGGCTCAAGCCGGGCGTGACGGTGGCCGCGGCGGATGCGGAGATGAAGGAAATTGCCGCTCGGCTGGCGAAGCAGTATCCGGACACGAACACGAAACACGACTCAGCGCAAGTGGAGAGCGAACTAACAGCGATGCTCGGCGACGCGCGCGCGGGATTGTTCGTGATTCTGTGTGCGGTGGGGCTGGTGTTGCTGATTGCATGCGGCAACGTGGGGAACCTGCTGCTGGCACGGGCGCGCGAACGGGAGCGCGAGATGGCGATGCGTTCAGCAGTGGGCGCGAGCCGGGTCCGGCTGGTACGACAACTGCTGGTGGAGAGCATGGTGCTGGGCGTGCTCGGCGGCGCGACCGGGTGCGCGTTGGCGTTCGTGGCGACGCCCGCGGTGCTGGGGCTGATCGGGACGAGTGTTCCGCGAGCGACGGACGCAGGCGTGAATCTTCCGGTGCTGGGATTTGTGCTGGCGGTGTCGCTGCTCTCGGGCGTGGTGTTCGGGCTGGCGCCGGCGATGACAGCGGCGCGCGGCGATCTGCTGTCGCCGTTGCAATCGGGCGGACGCGCCGATATCGGCGGGCAGCATCGGCTGGGCTCGGCGGTGATTGTGGGGCAGGTGGCGCTGGGGATCCTGCTCACGACGGTCGCGGGACTGCTGGTGACGAGTTACATTCACCTGAGCCACAACGATGAAGGCTTCAATCCGGATCACGTGCTGACGTTGGGGTTTGAGACGCCGGATGCGCGGTACCCGCATACGCGGCCCCAGTTCTACCGGGAGTATTTCGAGAAGGTGCGGGCGTTGCCGGGCGTGCAGTCGGCGGGGGGCTCGATGCTGTTGCCGATGACGGACAGCGACGCGCACGTGAGCTTCGAGGACCCGGAACATCCTGCGTCCAAGGCCCTGCAGCCGAGCGCGCGCATGGATGTGGTGTCGGATGGGTACTTTCAGACGATGCAGACACCGCTGTTGGCCGGCCGCGATTTTGCGATTGCGGATACGGTGACATCGCCGCAGGTGATGATCGTGAACCAGGCATTCGTCGACAAGTTTTTCCACGGCGAAAACGTGCTGGGGAAGAAACTGAAGCCGGGCGCGGGCAATGGAACGCCCGAGGGTCCGGCATGGCGCGAGATCGTGGGCGTGGTGGGGAACACCCGTTACGGGGCAACAGCGCGCGAGATGGAGCCGATGTATTTCCTGCCCGCCAGCCAGCTTTCAGTATGGTGCTGCTTGTACACGGTGGTCCGGACCGAGGTGGATCCGGCGAGCCTCGAACCGGAGGTGCGGAGCGTGGTGGCCTCGATGGACCCGGACATTCCGGTAACGGATGTGCACACGATGCGGGATCTGATTGGACTGCAACTGGCTGCGCCGCGCTTTACGACGATTTTGCTGAGCGCGTTCGCGGGGCTGGCGCTGGTGCTGACGGTGGTGGGACTGTACGGCGTGATGGCGTATTCCGTAGCGCGTCGCACACGAGAGATTGGCGTGCGGCTGGCGCTGGGTGCGCAGCGCGGGAGCGTGCTGACCATGGTGCTGCGCCAGGCGGCGATGCTGGTGGGAATCGGGATGGCGCTGGGGCTGGTCGCGACCTTGGTGGCGACTCCAGTGCTGAAGTCGATGCTGTATGGGACAGGCGCGAGGAATCCGGTAGTGCTGGCCGGTGTGTGTGCGCTGGTTGCTGTGACGGGACTGGTGGCAGCGTATCTGCCGGCGTTCCGGGCGGCGAGCGTGGATCCGATGAAGGCGCTGCGGAGCGAGTAGCTGGAAGCGGGAAGCTCGAAGCAAAGGCGAGGGGACGAATGCATTGGCGGCGACGGCGGTATCGGGAGCTGGGGGAGTCGATGCGCGAGCATCTGGCGGAGCGTGTTGAGGAACTGGTCGCCGAGGGTGTACCGCGGGAGGAAGCCGAGTTTCGTGCGAAGAGGGAGTTTGGCAACGTGACACGGATTGAGGAGCGGAGCCGCGAAGTCTGGCAGTGGCCACGCGTGGAGTCGGTGTGGGCGGATGTGAAGTATGCGCTGCGGCAGGTGCGGCGGAGCAAGGGATTCGCATTCGCGGCGGTGGGAACGCTGGCGCTGGGGATTGGCGCGGCGGCGGCGCTGTTCATGGTGGTGGATCATGTGCTGCTGCGGAGGCTGCCCTATAAGGATGCGGCGCAGCTGGTCACGATCGGCGAACGAGGACCGAAGACGACCTCGGACTGGAGTGTGCCGTGGCTCGACATTGCCTCGTGGCGCGCGGAGAGCCGCTCGTTGGAGGACATCGCTTTCTGGACACAGATGAACGGGCGGAATTATCTGGAGGGTAACAGCGCGGCGCTGCTGCTGGACTCAGAACGGGTGAGCCCGAATCTGTTTGCCCTCCTCGGCGCGAAGACGGAACTCGGGCGCGGATTCACTGCGGAGCAGCCGGGCTTTGGCGCGGTGAAGAATGCAGGCTCGATTCTGCTGAGCGATACGGTGTGGCACTCGGCCTTCGGCGGCGATCCGGAAATCCTGGGCAGAGCGGTGCGGGTGAACGATCAGCCCTACACCGTGGTGGGCGTGATGCCGGCGGGATTCAGTTTTCCGGCAACGCCCGCGGCGAACGGGCAAGTGTGGACGGTGATTCAGCTGGGGTCCAAAGACCAGGGACGCGATTACAAATCGGAACACTACCAGGTGATCGCGCGACTACGGCCTGGGGTGACGTCAACCGCAGCGTTGGCGGAGATGACGACGATCCAGAAGCGAGTGGCGGCCGGATACGCGGATGCGGAGAGCGGCGCGGATCACAGCCTGGTGGATATCGCACGCTACGGAGAATCGCTGATCGACAAAGACGTGAGGAAGGCGCTGCTGGCTCTGCTGGCGGCGGCCGGCGTGCTGTGGCTGATTGCCAGCGTGAACGTGACCAATCTTTTGCTGGCGCGTGCGACGGCACGACAGCGGGAGATCGCGATGCGCGGTGCGCTGGGGGCGAGCCGCGGGCGTCTGCTGCAACAGATGATGATCGAAGGTCTGCTGCTGAGCGGGTGCGCGGCACTGCTGGGAACGGGCCTGGCGCTGGGAGCGATTCGGTTGACCGAAAGCGTAGCGCCGATCCACCTGGACCTGGATTTTTCGACGCATGTGAACTGGACGATTCTGGCGGCGCTCTGCGGACTGACGCTGCTGACGGCGGTGTTCGCATCCACGTGGCCTGCGTTGATGGCGGCGTGGGCACCGATTGAACCGGCGCTGAAGCAGGGCGGCCAGCAAACGGGAGCGGGACGGCGGCACAATCGTCTGCGCAGCGGACTGGTGGCGATTGAAGTGGCGATGTCGCTGACGCTGCTGGTGGCGTGCGGTCTGCTGCTGCGAACCATCTACACGCTTCGTCATGTGCCGCTCGGATACCGCACGGACCACATCCTTGTGGCGAATCTGTCGATCCCGTCCTACCGGTTCACCAACCAGAGCGTGACGACGAGCTTGTACCAGCCGCTGCTGGAGCGAGCGCAGCATCTGCACGGCGTGGAGGCGGCGGGGCTCATCAGCGAAGTGCCGCTGGGTCAGACCTTCGGCATCATGCTGGGCATGAGGATGAACGGCGACATGATTTACTCGTCGCTGAAGCTGGCGAGTCCGGACGTGCAGAAAATCTTCGGGATGAAGATGATCGCCGGGCGCTTCTTCACGAACGAAGACACGCCGACGTCGGAGGGCGTGGCCATCGTGAATCCTGCGTTCGCGCGGGAGTATGCGCCGAACAAGCACGATCCCAACTCGCTGCTGGGCATGACGGTGTGGGATCTGAAGAAGGACATGCCGGCGAAGATTATCGGCGTGCTGGAGGACGAGCGGCAGAAGGCGGTCGATAAGCCATCGGAACCGGAGGTCGAGGTGTGCCTGTGCCAGGTGACGCCGGGGACGAGTGTTTACTCCGCGTCGCAAATTGGGATGGACCTCGCGGTGCGGACCCAGCAGCCGGTACAGCAGATGATTCCGGAGGTGCGGGCGCTGCTGAAGCAGGCGAGTCCGGAGCTGGAGAACTCGACGATCACCACGATGGATCAGATCGTCGAGGATTCGTTTGGGAACCAGCGGCTGGCGGCACATCTGCTGGAGGTTTTTGGCGGCGCGGCTCTGCTGTTGTGCGTGGCGGGCCTGTATGGATTGCTGGCGTATGTCGTGACGCAGCGAACGCGCGAGCTGGGCCTGCGCATTGCGCTGGGCGCGCAGAGAGGAAATCTTCTGTGGATGGTGCTGCGGCAGGCCGGTGCAATGTTGCTGGCTGGTGTGGCAGCGGGCCTGGCGCTGGCGTGGGCATCCGGGCAGCTGGTGCGCGGATATCTCTACGGCGTGAAGCCGCATGATGCGTGGACGCTGGCGGGCGCTGCGGTGGTGCTGTTTGCGAGCGGGATGCTGGCGGCGTATCTGCCGGCACGCCGGGCGGCGGCGGTGAATCCGATGGAGGCGCTGCGGGCGGAGTAGCGGGAAGCTGGAAGCTGGAAGCGAGCGAACGGCGAGCAAGTTATGAGCCGAGGGAGGAGCCCACGCAGGCGATCACGGCTTGCGTGGGCTCGTTCTTTATTTAACTCGGGTGGGCGAAGTGGTTTTCAGGGTCGACAGCAGATTGGCGGCCGCGGGGGGAGCGTCTACGCCGCCCGCAAAAATGGCGCGTCCGCTGATCGGCTGACCGTAAATCTTCTGGTTGGAATCGTCATCGGGACCCAGAGACGCTCCGGACAACGAGAGGCCCGCGAACACGCCCTGAGAGCGCGAGTAGGAAAGCATCTCGGCGCCCAGCGAAGCATTGGTCGACGCTTCGGCCGTACGACCCACCGGGCCCGCTGCAACGCTGGCGTCGGATCCGAGTTTCGCCTTGCCATTCATCACGGCGCGCGCGCCCTTGTCGTTCATCACCAGAATCACGAAGTCGGTCTCCTGACCACCGATCTGGAAACCGATGCTGCCGCCGCTGGACTGCATCATGATCGGCGCGGTCCAGGGACCGTCAAAGTTATTGCCGCTGCGGCAGGTCATCAGGCCGCGGCCATATTGCGCGGCCACGATGAAGCCGCCCTTCTTGACAGCGGGCAGCACGATCACGCAGTACGCCTTGTCGAGCAGATCGTGCGAGATGCCGCTGGGGCTGTCGAGAAGTTCTTTGAGTACGTCGCCCGAAGCGGTGATTCTGGCCGTGTCCGACACCTCGCTGCCGGCGTGGGCGAGCCGAGGCGTGAGCACGGTGAGAAGAGCGACGACGGCGGTGGCGGTCAGATGGAAGCGATGGCGTGGCTGGATCAAGGCGTTCTCCTGTCGAGCTGGGGGCCGAATGGGACGGCAACTGAATTTTAGGGCAGGTATTGCGCGGGGATGGGCTCGGTCGCGTTCTCAGCCTGCCAGAGGATCTCGATGACGTGCCAGTTCTGTCCGTCATAGACGGCCTGGATGGAATTAATGCCGCGCGCGAGGGGCTTGCCTGCGAGCGCGGTGGTGTATGTACTCCAGAGATGCGCGATGTGGCCGAAGGTTTCGGTCTTCACTTTGATCTGGTGCTCGGTGACGATCGCATCGCCGTTTTTCGCGACGGCGGCGATCCAGTCATCGAGAGTGAGAATGTGCGGGCCGCTGGGGCCGACGGGGATGAGCCGCGCCTCGGGTAGCAAAAGCTGCTTCATGCAGGAGCGGTCTTTCGAGGCGGGTCCGGTGACGGCGTCGTCGATCGCGGTGATGAGCTGATCGAGGGTACCGGTGGGGGGACACGCGGTGGCCTGCGGCATAGCGGGTGCCGGGGTTTGCGCGTGGAGGCACGCGGGTGCGAGGGAAGTGAGAGCGAGCAGGATGAGGAGTCGGCGCATGGAGGGAAGTGTATCCGAGCCTGAAGCTGGAAGCAGATGCGGGAGCCAATCACACGCGGCTGAGATCTATGGCAAATTCATACAGCGGCATGCCATAGAAATCCTGGACGTGGCCGGTGGATTCGTAACCGTGACTGCGATAAAAAGCGATGGCGCGGGTAAGGGGAGCCGTGGTGTCGAGAGTGACGTGCCGGCAGCCGAACGAGCGGAGGAGAGATTCGGCAGACTCCAGGAGCTGTTGCGCGATCCCCTGACCCTGGGCCGCGGGGCGCACGGCCATTCCGCGGAGGTGACCTTCGTCTCCGTCGCTGCCGGCGGCGATGGTCCCAAGAATCGAGCCTTCCGGTGCCACAGCAACGAGGATCTTCATGGTGGTGAAGCGGGTTGCGAGGGTTTGCGGCGTGAGAACGGTATCGGCGAAGGCAGCGGGAGTGTAGGCGTCGCGATACGGTTCGAAGGCCTCGCGCAGACAGGCAAGGATGGCGGCGGAGTCGCTGGGCGTTGCATCGCGAATGGTGCAGGGCGCAGTCATCGAAGCGCAGCAGGCGGGATCACACGGGCAAGGGTGTGGTGTTTTTCATCTCGTCGAGGATCGATTGCGCAGCCGCGGCGGGATCAGCGGCCTGGGTGATGGGACGGCCGATCACCAGATAGCTGGCGCCCGCGGCAAGAGCGGTGGCAGGAGTGGCAACCCGTTTCTGATCGCCGGTGGCCGCGCCTGCGGGGCGGATGCCGGGGATGACGAGGGTCGCCGAGGGGAATCGGTGGCGGAGCGCGGAGACTTCTTCGGGGCTGGCGACGAAGCCGGTGATGCCGGCCTCCGAGGCCGTGTCGGCGAGGCGGAGGACCTGCTGCTCGGGCGAGTGGTCGATGCCGATGGCGGCGAGTTGGAGCTGGTCCATCGACGTCAGCACGGTGACGGCGAGAATCTGCGGCGGGTTGGGCACGCAGTCGGCTGCTTCGGCTGCGGCTTCGAGCATGGCGGGACCGCCGGCGGCGTGGACGGTGAGGAATTCAGCGCCGACGGCAGCGGCAGAGCGAACCGCACCGGCAACGGTGTTGGGAATGTCGTGGAACTTGAGGTCGAGGAAGACGGAGAAGCCACGGCGTCGGAGCTCATGGACCATGGCGGGGCCTTCGGCGGTGTGGAGCTCGAGGCCGACCTTGAACCAGCGGCAGAGTCCCTGGAGCCGATCGGCGAGGGCGAGAGCCGGAGCAGCGCCGGGGAAATCGAGGGCGACGATGAGGCGGGGGTCCATGGAGACAGGGTACAGGGAAGGGTACAGGGTGCAGGAACGCGGTCGGCGGTGGCAACGACAGCGGTGGGGCAAGCGGTGCGGCAGGATTGGCGCCTGTCAGTTCGGAAACGGGAAGGCGGTGGGCAGCGATCCCACATTGAGACAGCGGGCCGCGCCCTGAGCGCGAAATCGAATCAAGTCCTCTGGAATTTCTCCGATGATCCTCTGTGGTTTCGTGTGTTTTCTCCATCAGGAGCGCGCGAGCCACGGGTTCGCGGTGGATCGGGAGAAAAGAGGGCAGGATGCGCGGGGCGATGCGGTGGATTCTGGCGTTGGCGGCGGTACTGATCATCTGCGTGATCTGCGGGTGCAAGGTGGGGTCGAGCGCCAGCGCTCCGGTGGCGAGCCAGACGGATAACGGCGCGATTCCGACCAACAGCATCACCGGGACAGTGACATTCAAGGGAAGCCCGCTCGCTGAGGCGACGGTGACCCTGTTCGATGCGAACTTCAACGTGGTCGCGCAGACGGCGACCACCGATGCGAACGGCAATTACAGTTTCACCGGATTGCAGGCCACCGGAAATGTGCCGACCGAGTACCAGTTGTGGGCGGAGAAGAAGGGGTACGGGTTCTATCCCAGCGTGGGCGACGGCGCGACGGTGATGCGGTGGGACCTGACAGGTCAGTTCCAGGGAAATGGACTGACGGACGCCGGGATTTACTTCACGATCATCGATTACCTCTCGCTGCCGCACGCGCCGCTGACGGGCGCGAACTTTTCCGCGTATGACGGAACCTCGCCGCGGGTGCAGTTGGCGGCCACCGGCCAGACGGTGAGCTATGTGCCAGGCGATGACGGCGCTTTGCATCAGGGCGCGGCTCTGGGCGCGCAGCGTTTTACCGACAACGGCGATGGAAGTGTAACCGACACGGTTACAGGTTTGATGTGGCTGAAGGATGCAGGATGTTTGCCGGCAGCGAACTGGGCCACGGCCATCGCAGAAGCGAACGCGCTGGCTGGCGGCGCCTGCGGGCTGACGGATGGATCGAAGGCCGGCGACTGGCGCCTGCCCAATCTGAAAGAACTGGAAAGCCTGGTCGATGCATCGGCGGCCGATCCGGCGCTGACGCCAGGGAACCCGTTTACGCGCGTGTCGACGGGAATCTACTGGTCGTCGACCAGCTACTTCGGGGGCGTGAACGGATCACCGAGCGCGTTTGCGATTCGGATGGAGGACGGCCGCTACATCAACGACGGGATCCAGAACGGAAAATACGCGCCGAATGCGGTGTGGGCGGTGCGGGGCGCAGGCAGCGGCGCAACGAAGCTCGCGGCCACCGGCTACTACGACGAGCCCGGACAAAAGGTGAAGGGCGACGATGGGGATGGGAGAGCGGGAGTCGGCCTGCCGTACGTGCGCTTCATCGACAACGGCAATGGGACGCTCACCGACACGATGACCGGGCTGGTGTGGATGAAGGCAGCGAATTGCATCGACACCGACTGGGCGAATGCGGTGGCCGCGGTCGCCGGGCTCGGCAACGGGACGTGCGGGCTGACGGATGGATCGAAGCCGGGCGACTGGCGCATGCCGAACCGGAACGAGATGCAGAGCCTCGAAGACCGCATGGTCAGCAACGAAGCGGATTTCATGAACGCGACCTATGTCTGGAAGAGCGATGCGGCGCTGTACCGGTCGCCGATCTTCACGAACTTTATGGGGGGCGTCTACTACTGGACGTCGACCACGGATGCAGCAGAGACCAGCGAAGCGTGGACGGTCTTCAGCTGCGATTTCGGCGTGTACGACACAGGAAAGTCGGTGGCGGGATACACGCTGGCGGTGCGATGAAGCGGGAGGGTGCGCGCACTGCGGTAATCCATGTGGATCATTCGGGGATATCGCGCGACGAAGGTGACAGCCGCGAGACATCATGACCAGAAAGTAACTCCCCAAAAGGGCAATGCTGTTTCGTTTCGATTCCGCTTCTAATGTCGAAGGGGGCAGGGCCGAAGACGGATGAGGGGATTAAATTTGTGAAGCCAGTGGAACCGTCGATCGAGACGCGTCTGAATTTCATTCGTACCGTGGGCCGCGGACCGTCCGACGGCGTGCTGTCGGCAGCCTCGAATGTTCCGGGAGCGAGCATTGTGCAGCGTGGGTCGCTGAAGCCCACCGAGGCGACGGATCGCGAGGCGGGCAGGGAAACCGCAGCCGAAACAGGAGAAGCAGCAGGCAGCGAAACGCTGCTGCCGCCGGACCATCGGCCGCGCTGCGCAGCCGAGCTGGGAATTCGCCAGTCGATTGTGGAAGACCTGGCGCTGAAGACGATGTACATGGGCGGCACCATGTCCACGCGCGAGCTGGCAAAGCAGATGCGGGTCAGCGTGAACGTGGCCGATGAGTTGATGAACCGGATGCGCACCTCGCAGCTCTGCCAGGTGATGGGAATGACGGCGAGCCTGGCGACGGTGCAACTGACGGATCAGGGACGCAAACGCGGGCTGGAATTGCTGAGCCTGAGCCAGTATGTGGGCGCGGCGCCGATATCGCTCGAAAGCTACGTGTCGCAGGTGAGGAAGCAGAGCGTGCGCAACATGGTGGTGCGCCGAGCCGACGTGGAGCGCGCGTTTGGCGATCTGGTGATCGATCCAAAACTGCTGGGACAGATTGGAACGGGGCTGAACTCGGGCGCCTCGATCTTCGTGCATGGTCCGGCGGGCGTGGGCAAGACGGCAATTGCGGAGACGATGTCGCGGGTGCTGGCCGAGGACAGCGTGTGGATTCCGCACGCGGTGGAAGTGGATGGGCAGATCATCATCGTGTACGACCCGATGATTCACAAGCGGGTGGACGCGCCGGAATTCGATAACTGCGATGAGCGGTGGGTACGGTGTCAGCGGCCATCGGTGCTGGTGGGCGGCGAACTAACGATCGACATGCTGGACCTGCAGTACAACGCGACGACGAAATTCTACAGTGGGCCGGTGCAGATGAAGGCGAACAACGGCGTGCTGATCATGGACGATTTCGGACGCCAGCGGGTGCGGCCGGAGGACCTGCTGAATCGCTGGGTGGTGCCGCTGGATCGCGGGATTGATTTTCTATCGATGGCGGGCGGAAGGAAGATTGAGATTCCATTCGAACTGTTGGTGGTGTTTTCGACGAACCTGGACCCGGCGGATCTGGTGGACGCGGCGTTTCTGCGCCGGATGCAGACCAAGATTCGTGTAGACACGGCGACCGACGATCAGTTCCGGCAGATTTTCCGCCGCGTAGCAGCACGGCGCGGCCTGAACGTGGATGAAGACGCGCTGAACGATCTGATTGGCGCGATCCGTGGAGGCCTGCAGCAGGAACTGCGCGCGTGCCAGCCGCGGGACCTGGTGAATCAGGTGTGCTGGGCGGCGCAGTACGAAGATCGGAGACCGATTCTGGATCGGGCATCGTTGTTTGTCGCGATGGAAGCGTATTTCCTGATGCCGAAGGCATAGAAGCCCCTCGCGAACTCCGACGTGCAGTTCGTCGGAGTTACCGGCGCTCGAGAGGTCCTTCGACTATGCTCGTCTCACTTTGCGAGGCGAGCGGTCGTTCAGGATGACAGGCGCTGAGCGCGACAGAACAACCAGCGGAATAGAATCAGCACAGGGATGCGGCCGGTTTACGCCATCGCTGTGCTGATGTTGTTTGTGGCTGCGAGTGGGCGCGCGCTTGCGCCGGGCACGGGGAGCTCAGCGCCAGGAGCGGAGTCCGCGGATCCATCGCAGACAGCTTCACAGGCCGGCGCGAATCCGCAGGACACGCAGCAGAACAACCCAACAACGCTGACGGTGCAGACCACGCTGGTGGAAGTGCCGGTTTTCGTGAAGACGAAGAACGGCCAGGTGGTGTTTGCGCTGACGGCGGATGATTTCGTGGTCAGCGACAATGGCGTCGAACAGACGATTCGTCTGGAGCCGGACACCGATCGGCAACCCCTCGCACTGGCCGTAGTGGTGGAGACCGGGGGCGCGGGAGCGCGGCACATTGCCGACTACGCGGCGCTGGATGCGATTCTCGACGCGTTGGTGGGGAACGTGGAGCATCGGGTGGCGCTGATCGGGTTCGACAGCGAGGCGCATTTGCTGCAGGGGTTCACCCACAACACCGGCGATGTGTCGCTACAGTTGTCGCGGCTGAATGCCGGGGACGAAGGCGCGGCGATCCTGGATGGCGTGGCGAAGGCGGTGGAGCAGCTGAAGGCGCAGCCGCCGCGATTCCGGCGGGCGATCCTCCTGCTGAGCGAGACGCGCGATCAGAGCAGCACCACCAAACTGAACGATGCGCTGAAGATGATCAGCGACGCGAACATCACGCTGTACAGCTTTGGGTTTTCGAGTACCGGTGCAGCGGTGACGCACGAGGCGTCGAAGTTCAATCAAAGCGAGCCGGGGCCGGTCCACGGGTGCTTCGGCAGGGAAGGCGCCGATCCCGAGTATGACGGGCACTACAGCAAGCAGGTGCTGGACTGCATCAGCCAGCTGGCTCCGCCGCTGCGGCTGGCAACGATGGCGTGGATGGCCGCGGCGGGTGGGCTGCGGAAGAATACGGCCGAGTCCATGGCGGGGCTCACCGGCGGGGAGTTCTTTCATTTCCACGACGCGAAGGATCTGAAGGCAGGGCTGGTGCCGCCTGGCGAACGATGTGCCGAATGCTTATGTGCTGAGTTTTCGGCCTTCGTCGACGACGCCGGGACTGCATGCGCTGAAGGTGGAGCTGAAGGCGCGGCGGGATCTGGTGATGAAGGCGCGGAGCGAGTACTGGATTGATTCGGGCACGGAGTGAAGATGCGGTCGCACAAGACGACATTCACGGTTGCTATGACCGGGATCAGCCGGGCGCTGCTGGCGCGGGACTGGCTGATGGGCTGGTCTCCGCCTTCGATTGTGGAGGGCGTCACGGCGGCGGCGACCGTCGAGCGGCACCAGATCGGGAGCGGCAGGAATCGTCTCGATGCGGTGTGGGTGAGGCCGGCAGCGGGACCGGTGCGAGCCGTGGTGCTGGTGTGCCATGGGATCGGCGAGACTGTGGAGCACTGGCTCGGCGTACAGGAGCTGCTGGCGGCGAACGGCGCAGCGTCGCTGGTGTTCGACTACTCCGGCTACGGGCGCAGCACGGGTCGGATTGAAGCGGCGCAGTGCGAGCTGGATTCGATCGCGGCCTTTGAGTATCTGGAGGGGCTGGCCGCGGATACGAAGGGCGGCCCGGAGATCACGGTGCTCGGGTTTTCGCTCGGAAGCGGGATTGCGGCGGCAGTGATGGGTCGAGTGCGGGCGAGCCGGCTGGTGCTGTGCGCGGGTTTCACGTCTTTTCGCGCGGCGGCGCATTCGCTGGGAGTGCCGCGAGGGCTGGGGCATCTGATTCCGCCGCTGTGGCATGTGGAGGAGTCGTTGCGAGACTGCCGGCTACCGGTTCTGGTGGTGCACGGCGCCAAGGACCGGTTGTTTCCGGTGAAAATGGCGGCGGAGGTGGCCCAATGCTGCCGCGGAGAGACGATGATCGTCCCGGATTTGGGGCATGCCGAGCCGTACTACCGGCCCAGGCTGGAATACTGGGGACCGATTGTGGAGTGGGTGGAGAACAGGCGGTCGGCGACGGACTGTCGCGAGTGACGACGGACCCCAGTCCATGGAGATCAAACGCCGCAAGGGCGCAGGCTGGGGTCCGGAAACTCAGGGAAAAGAGCTACTGACGCGGCGGCTCGAGACCGGCAGGCATCAGAAGCTGGGCCAGCTCGTCGCGGGGCCCAATCAGTTCGACCTTGACCGGTGCAAGTCCCTCATCGTGGAAGTCGAGGGCGTCGGCAGCAGCGCGGGAGAGGTCGATCACGCGATTTTCGGGAACGGGTCCGCGGTCATTGACGGTGACGACGACCGACTTATTGTTGCGGAGGTTGGTGACCCGGAGCACAGAGCCGAGAGGCAGAGTGCGATGCGCGCAGGTGAGCTGGTTGGCGTCAAAGGGTTCGCCGCTGGCGGTCGCGCGACCCTGGAAAAACTTGCCGTACCAGGACGCGACGCCGAGCTGGTACCAGTGATGATGGCTGACGATGATCTGCGGGTTCAGGTGAGTGGCCGGAGAAGCGGCCTGCGCACCGGCGACGCCCAAAAGAGTGGCGAGAACTGCACCGGCATAAGCAAAGAATCGGCGGGGGCGCGTGGCGTTATCGGATAATCGGATAGCGTTCATACTCCTCCTCCTAATTGTAGGAATCAGGTGCCTGTAAGTCAAATAAATTGAACTATTTAACTCAATTGAGCACTTGCGTACTTCGTGCATTTGTGGTAGTCCGGGAACTGAACTCGGCTACCCAAAAATATGGCCTTCTCTCCGGTTCCTTATAGAACAACAAACTGCTCGGAAGACAGACCCACTGGGTACGATGACGGAATGCGGAACGGCGCTGCCCGATACTCTATGATGGGAGACCATGTTGCTCTCCAAATCCAATGATGTCAAGCACTTGCCGAAGTCGGCAATAGTCCCCGCAGTACTTACTATTGCGGGTTACGATCCTTCGTCGGGGGCGGGGGTCACGGCTGATCTCGAAGTCTTTCGCAATCATGGTGTTCTGGGGGTCTCGGCCGTTACAGCACTCACCGTGCAGGCACGGAGCGGGGTTCGGCGGGTTGAGCCCGTCAGCGCCGATTTGTTGTTGGAAATACTGGACTTACTGACAAAAGAGGTCGAAATCGCCGGAGTGAAGATCGGCATGCTTGGGACGGCCAATCTGGCCAGGGCGGTGACTAAATTTCTATTCAGCGCCGGGATTCCGTCGAATCGGGTGGTCCTGGACCCGGTGATCCGCTCCAGTTCGGGCGCGGAACTGCTGGATGCGGAAGGGGTTCGGGTCATTCGGGAGGAGATGTTACCGCGGATAGGGTGGGTTACTCCCAACGTGGACGAGGCGGGTGCGCTGGCCGGAAATGAGGCACCGGACCGGGAAAAAGTGCCGGAATTGGCGCGGCGGGTCCAGGAAGTGGGGGCAGCACACCAGGAACAAGGGGCGGGATCGGGGTTGAATGTGGTGGTGACGGGCGGCCACCTGGAATCGCCGGATGATTTCCTGCTCGAGGCTGGGGGGCAGGGTACCTGGTTTCCCGGGACGCGAGTGGAGGCGACGTCGGTGCATGGAACCCACGGAACGGGGTGCGTGTTTTCGTCGGCGCTGCTGTGCCGCCTCGTCCTGGGCGATGGTCCGGTTCAGGCGGTGCGGGGAGCGAAACAGTATGTGACGGAACGTCTGCTCGGCCAGCACTGAATTCCTGGATTTCATTTCCGGGGTTCGCGAAAGCGAAGCGGATTTTGCGAGCAAGAGTGGGCAGGGCCGTCCGTTCTACAGATGGAGGAATTTCGATGCGATTCCCGGTAATGAAGTTCGTGCCCATGCGGTTCGTAACGAGGCTGTTCGTATCGGGCGCGATCCTGGCGGTTTTGAGTCTGCAGCCCGGACTGGCAGCCCAGCCGGCGAAGGCTCCTGCTGCGGATCAGGCGGAGGTCACGAAGGGAAACAACGCCTTTGCCGTGGATTTGTATGGGCGGCTGCGGGAGCAGAAGGGGAATCTGTTCTTCTCGCCGGAAAGCATCTCCACCGCGTTTGCGATGGCCGATGCGGGGGCGCGCGGCGAAACGGCGTCGGAGATGGCGCGGGTGTTTCACTACACGCTGCCGCAGGATCGCCTGCACCCAGCGATGGGCGCACTGCTGGCGGGAATGAACGCCAATCACCAGGGGTACGAACTGCGCGTCGGCGACGCATTGTGGGCACAGCAAGGATCGAACTTCGAGAGCAGCTATCTCGGCCTGATGCAGAGCGATTACGGTGCGAGTTTCCGGCGAGTGGATTTCAAAACGCAGCCGGAGGCCGTGCGAGGCACGATCAATCAGTGGGTGGAGAAGGAGACGAACGACCGGATCACAAACCTGATCGGGCCGGGGATTCTGACGCCACAGACGCGGCTGGTGCTGACGAACGCGATCTACTTCAAGGGAACGTGGCGCGCTCCGTTTGAAAAGGGCGCCACGACGGAGGATGGGCAGTTTCATCTCTCGGCAGCGCAAACGGCGAAGACTCCTCTGATGCATCGGACCGGCGGCTATCGGTATTACGACGGCGGAACGTTCCAGGAGCTCGAACTGCCGTATGAGGGCGACGATCTGGCGATGGTGGTCCTGCTGCCGAAGGAGACGGACGGACTGGAAGCGCTGGAGCAGAAGTTCACCCCTGCTGCCTCGCAGGCATGGATCGAGAAGCTGGCGCCGGCGGAGAAAGTGATCGTGACGTTCCCGAGGTTCACGATGACGCAGCAGTTTGAGCTGAGCGGGACGCTGGCGAAAATGGGGATGCCGCGTGCCTTTACACCGGCCGCGGACTTTTCAGGAATGACAGGCAAGCCGGAGTTCTCCATCTCGGCGGCGATTCACAAGGCGTTCATCGACGTCAACGAGCAGGGGACCGAGGCCGCAGCGGCCACGGCGATTGGGATGGTGGCAACGGCCATGCGTGTACCCAGACCGGAACCGCCGCCCGTGGTGTTTCGGGCGGATCATCCCTTTCTCTTCATGATCCGGGACGTGAAGACCGGCGGGATCCTGTTTTTGGGTCGGGTGGAGGATCCGACGAAGTAGGCGCAGGACCCAGGGCACGGCGTACTGGCTGCCAGCTCCCCCAGTCGAGCCTAGATCGTCGTCCAGTCCAAAATGACCTTCCCGGTATTCCCACTGATCATCGCCGCAAAGCCTTCCTCGTAATCCTTGTAGCTAAAGCGGTGCGTGATCACCGGCGAAATATCGACGCCGGACGTCACCAGCACCGACATCTTGTACCACGTCTCATACATTTCGCGGCCGTAGATGCCGCGCACCGTCAACATGTTGAAGATGATCTTGCGCCAGTCGGTCTGCATCGGCTTGGCAGGGATGCCGAGCATGGCGATGCGGCCGCCGTGACACATGTTGTCGAGCATCTCGGCGAAAGCAACGGGCGAGCCCGACATTTCCAGCCCGACGTCGAACCCTTCCTGCATGCCGAGGTGCCTCTGCACCTGCGCAACCGGGGTTTCACGCGGATCCACGGCAAGCGTCGCGCCCATCTTGCGGGCCAGATCGAGGCGGAATGGGTTCAGATCGGTGGCGACGACGTAGCGAGCGCCGGCGTGGCGCACGATCGGAATCGCCATCAGCCCGATGGGACCGGCGCCGGAGATGAGCACATCTTCCCCGAGAACGGGGAAGGCGAGTGCCGTGTGGACCGCATTCCCAAACGGGTCGAAGATCGCTGCGATTTCTTCTGAGACTCCGGAGTGGTGACGCCAGATGTTGGTCATCGGGAGCGTGATGTATTCGGCAAAGGCGCCGGCGCGATTCACCCCCACACCTGAAGTGTGAGCGCAAAGGTGGCGGCGTCCGGCAAGGCAATTGCGGCAGCGTCCGCAGGTGACGTGGCCTTCGCCGGAGACGAGATCGCCGACCTTGAAGTCGGAGACGTTCGACCCGACCGCTGCGATTTCCCCCACGAACTCGTGGCCGATCACCATAGGCACGGGAATGGTTTGCTGAGCCCACTCGTCCCACTGATAAATGTGGACGTCGGTGCCGCAGATGCCGGTGCGGCGAACGCGGATGAGGACATCGTTGATGCCGTATTCGGGCTCGGGTACATCCTGGAGCCAGAGGCCACGCTCGGCGCGGGCCTTGACGAGTGCTCGCATGGTTCTCCTGAAGAAAGCGCCTCTATGAGGTTACGGCATCGGCCGGGGATTTCGCAGGGACGAGGAACGTCGATTACGGGGCGATCCGAGATGCAGATGATTTCGCGGCGAGTGAGGAGGCGGGGGACTAGAATACGTCGCAATGTCCAATCCCTGGCGTGTGCGGTCTTTCGTGCTCGGAATGAGCCTGGTGCTGTTTGTCTTTGATGCAGCGCATGTGCGGTCTGTCTTTGCAGCAAGTCCTTCCACGAAGGGGGATGCGGAGAACGTCGCGAAGCATGCGCTCGATGCCGGTAAGGTAAGCGCGTTCGACGGTTCGCTGACCTACGTCGGACAGGACGTGGTGGCGAATCCGGCAGGCGGCGCGGATCACGAAATTACCTACACCATCTCCGGGCCGGGCAAAGGCGTGAAGAGCAGCGTGGAATATCGGATCTATGGAACGCCTCGCGATGCGGCGGCGCATGCCAATCCCAGTCCCGCGCAGCAGAAGCAGGAAGCGACCGAGGATGAAACGCCGCACGGGCAGTTTCGCGCGTATCACTCGAATCTCACCGGCTCGGATCTGGCGAAAGATGTGCCGGAAACGTTCCGCTGCATCGCGCTGGCGGGCAAGGGATCGTGGTCGCGTTGCTATTACTACCCGGGCGCACCGTCGGAGATCGTGGTCGTAGGAACGACAACGTCGGAACAGGCCAACGAGGCGATCATGATCACGGCGATGGGAGCGCAGCCGCTGGCTTCGACCAAGCCCTAAGTCGAGGCGGCAAAGCCCAAAAGGATGCGTTCCGCCCGCTTCCGGTGCTATCGTATCGGCACCGTTTTCAGGCTGAGGAGGGCGTGTCCGATGACGAGCTCAGGCAAACTGTTATGGATCGGGGCAGCATTCCTGGCAGCGGCCTGCGCCGCATCCGCCGCGACGACCGAGCCGCCGGATCCTTGCTCCTTGCTATCGGCAGCAGAAGTGAGCCGGACGATGAGCGGCACCTATAGTCCGCCCCAGTCAAGTGTCGCGCCTCGCCCCTTCGCGAATACCGTGCAGGGGAAGGATTGCCATTACCAGGCGATGGGCGGCCAGCTGCTGTTCCGGATTTATTTCGATCCAACGCCGGAGGAAGCGACCCGCTTGTTTGCGCAGCTGAAGATGTTCTACAGCCCGCCGAAGCCGGTATCGGGGGTGGGCGATGACGCGTATTTCGATTCGAACCACGGGCTCCACGTGCGGAAAGGGAACGTGCGGTATTTCCTGCAAGGGTCAGGGAGCGAGGACCGGATCTCGGAGCTGGCCCAGGTAGTGGCGAAGAAGCTTTAAGACGAGCGCCTGCTCTTGTATCCCCCTTGGGAGACCAATCTGGAGCCAGTTGATTCAATACGAAATTAACTCGCTTTGGCAAAGTGGCAACATAATTGCCCAACTGAACGTAAAAATTTCCTCGTTTGAAACCCTTACAAACTGGTCATGTTTTTCTTATTCAACGACTTAAAGGTTGGACCTCCAATTGCCCATCTCCGCATCAAAGAGTGAATTAGCCGGTTGGCCGCAGGAGAGCCTGACGCGACCTTCCAGCAGAAAGTTCAGGCCATCCCGGTATGGATAAGCTGTCGGCGAAAATTGAAAACTGGGCGGTTGTTGACAACCTCATCTTCCACGGTTTCCGCAAACTGGAACCGGGGCAGCGTCTCACGGGCTACCTCATGGGCCACTCTGACCTGCCGAACGGCGTGATCTACACCGCCGTCATTCAGAACGTCGACCTCGCCAATGGCACGGTTGAAACCGCCAACAGCGTCTATCGGCTCGGCAAGATCGACGAAACCTACCAGCGCTGGACCACCGTCCAGGAAACCGCTGCCACCCAGATTCACGTTCCTAACTTTGTTCCCGATGTCCGTCGGCCGGTGGCCGCGTATCCGTCAATCGGACTTCCTGCCTATCGGCAGGGCTGAGAAGATTACTCCCCCATCAGCAGCCCTCCCCTCCTCCCCCACAGCAAGGGCAAAAGGAGCGGAGGGCAAAGTTGTCTTTGGGGTTTACCGTTTCACCTCAGCCGCGGCCGGCGTCTTCCCCAGCACCCACTTGTCGTACCAGCCAAACCAGCGCTCGTAGCGATCGCGGATAAAGCTCGGGCGGGTGAATCCGTGGAACTGGCCTGGGTAGACAATTAATTCCGCCGGCACGTTCAGGCTCTTCAGCGCCTGATACATCTGTTCGCCGCCGTTCACCGGCACGTTGAAGTCGCGATCGCCCCCCATAAACAACGTCGGCGTCTTGATGCGTTCAGCGTGGAAGAGCGGATAGCCCAGCTGGATGTACTTCTGCGGATCCTTCCAGGGGCTGCCCAGTTCGTTTTCGTATTGCAGGATGTACTCGTCGATGCCGTAGAGCCCGAGCGGATTGCCCATGCCGGCGCCGCTGCTGGCCGCCTTGAAGCGCGTGGTGCTGGCGATGGTGTAGTCGGTGAGAATGCCGCCGTAGCTCCACCCGCCAACACCCATCTTGTCGGGATCGACCAGGCCTTCTTTCACGACTTCATCGACCATCGCCAGCAGGTCCTCGACTTCATGGTGTCCCCAGTCCGCGGCGATGATCTTCTGATAGGCATTGCCCCGGCCTGAGCCGCCGCGGTAGTTCACATTCAGCTCCGCGTAGCCATGCGCCGCATACAACTGCCGGTGCAGATTGAACGCATGATTGTCCTGGCCGTTCGGTCCCCCGTGAATGAAGAGCAGCAGCGGAGCTTTCGTGCCCTGCTGCCAGTCCAGCGGCATCGTCAGCAGGCCGTGGACTTCGGTACCGTCCTTCTCCGTCACCTTCACGTCCCGCGTCTCGGCCAGTTTCAGACTCGCAAGCTCGTCATCGTTGTGGTGCGTCAGCTTACGCAGCGATCCGTTTTCGAAGGCATACACCTCGCCCGGCTGCGTATTGGCGGTCCACACCAGCGCCGTATGCCCGCCCGCAGAGTTCACTCCGATGGCCGCGCCCGGCTCACTCAGATCCCTGTGCACCTGGCCGGTTGCGATGTCCACGCTCGCCGGATACTCATCGCGATCGTCCTCGACCACCACTTTGATCGACTTGCCATCCTGCGAAAAGAGCGGCGCGGAAACCGACCGATCGAACCCGGCGGTCAGAATCTTCGGCGCAGCGCTCCCGTCGGCCGCAACCAATCCCAGCTTCTCCTCGCTGTACTGCCACAGCTTGATCGGATCGCCCTCGGTAAAGGCAATCCACTGGCTGTCCGGGCTCCACGTAATGCGTCCGCCATCCGGCCCGTCGTAGGTCGTCAGCCGCTTCGGTGTCGAGTCCGGCTTCGCGTCCACCACCCATACATCGGTGTTGATGGAGCGGTCCGGATCAGGATCGTGATTGCTGACGTAGGCGATCCTGGTCCCGTCCGGCGACCACACAGCGTTGCTCTCGTCGTAATTCTTGTCCGTCGTCAGCTTCTCCAGCTTCTTCGTCGCCACGTCCCACAGGAACAGCTGCGTGTGCTGGTTGCTCTTCAGGTAGCCTTCCACGTCCTGCTTGAAGTGGTAGCGGTCGAGCACGATCGGCTTCGGTTTCTCTTTCTCCTTCTCGGCGCCGGGAGTCTTCGCAGCGGCCTCCGCCTCATCGTCGGGGCTGATCGAAAGCAGCAGCTTCTTCGTATCCGGAGCCCACGCGTACGCCGACAGATGCCCCTTCACATCGGTCAGCTGATGCGCCTCGCCACCGCGCCGATCCAGCACCCATACCTGCGAGCCCTTCGCAGTGCCGGTTCGCCCCGCTGTGAACGAAATGTATTTTCCGTCCGGACTCCAGCGCGGCGATCCCGAAGAGCTCAGATCGTCCGAGTCCTCGTCCACATCGCCGGCCCACGTCAGGCGCACATCTTCCTTGCCGTCCCACGAAACCATCCACAGATCTGTGATCCGTTTGTCGGCCTTGGTTTCAATCGTCGAAACGGTGTAGGCGACCCACTGGCCGTCGGGCGAAACCACCGGGCCCATCACATCGTGAAAGCGAGCCAGATCGTCCAGAGTGATCGGGTGCGGTGTGGCCGAAGTTGTGGATGCGGGCGCTGGCGTTTGTGCCATCGCCCCGGTCACGGTCGCGAGAGCGGACACACTAAGAGCAGAGAGTGCAAATCGAACACACGTTGCAAGCATGCCCGCCAGTATATCGAAGGAATTTGCGTCATCCTGGGATCGCAACATGGACTGTGACGAATCGCCCGATGACGACGGTCACAGCATGAGGCAGCGATCTACCGGGAAACAAAGGCCGGTGTTTCCGGTAAAAACTTCTCAACGCCGGTGAGGAGAGCCATCTAACGCCACTATTTACTGATGAGTACAAATGGTGCACAAATTGCATGTAGTTATCGACGAAAGCACCAGCCACGGGCTTGACCGTTGAACGCGACCAGTGGCGGCACACGTCAGGTCACGTAACCATGCAGACGCCCTACAAGATCGAAAAAGACAAGCCAATCGTCAGAATCGAAAACTGGTCCGTTGTGGGCAGCGTTGTCTATTACGGATTCCGCAAGCTGGAACCGGGCGCCCGGCTCACCGGCGACGTGATGGGCCACGCCAATCTTCGCAACGGCACCATCTATACCTCGGCCATCCTCAGCATCGACCTCACCAACCACCTGGTCGAGACCCACAACAGCATCTATCGCCTCGGCGAAGTCAGTGAAGACTACGCGCGCTGGGCCAGAGAGCAAGCCAAAACCCGAGCCGCATAGAAACAGGAGACAGGAACGAGGAGACAGGAGTTATCTCGTCGTTCCTGTCTCCGCGCTCCTCGCTGGCAGCTGGCCGCTACCTCGCAGCGTGCTGCTCTTTCAGATTCGCGAGCAGCGCGTCGATCTGCTCTTCCCGCTCCAGCTTCGCGAATTTCTCGTCCACTCCATCGCCGTCCATCAGCTCGCGCGATGCGGCGTTATGCGCCTCGGCTCCGGCGATGCGATTCTTCATGCGCGTGATGCTGACATCGCCTTCCTTGCGAGCGATGACTTCCCGCGCCTTCTGCGCGCGGCCAACCACCCGCGCCCGCCGGCTCTCGGCAATCATCAGCTCGCAGCGGCTGCGTGTCTCTGCGAGTTTCTGGTCGAGGTTCCTGAGCGCTGTCTTCAACGTCTCCACCTCCGTCTTCTGATCCTCCAGTTGCTGCGCGAATCCCGCAGCCATGCCCTTCGCGCTCAGCGACCGCTCCAGCGCCGCGCGCGCCAGGCCATCATCGCCCTTGCGCACCGCCAGCTCCGCCTTGCGCTTCCACTCCGCTTCGCCGTCTTCGTGCTCCTTGCGCTTCTTTGCCAGCAGATGCTCGTCCGCCAGCGCGATGGCCACCTGCGTCTTCACCTGCATCAGCTGGTTTTCCATATCGAGAACCAGCTGTTTCAGCAGCTTCTCCGGATCCTCGGCCTTATCGATCAGGTCGTTCAGATTCGCTCTTAGCAATGTGCTCACTCGTTCGAGGAGTGCCATGACCTTATCCCTCCGTTTCTGCATTCCGTTTCAGAATCTCTGGAGGCGGAGCGATTGCTCGCCCCGCCCTTCGTCCACCGTTACTTGCCGTCGACCACCGGACCCTCCGGCGCCGATCCATTGGGGCGTTGCTTCATCCCCGTGATGTTCGACATCAGCTGCCGAATATCCATCCCGGAGAGCGCTTCGAATAACGCCGGCACCTGCGCCGCCATCTTCGCCATGTCCCCGGTGATCTTGTTCACGCCCGCCGCGTCTCCGCCCGTCGACACGATCGTGATCTTGTCGACTTTCGACAACGGTTCCGACATCGCGCGCACCACATCGGCCATGTTCGTGATCAGCCGATCGACGACCGCAGCCTGGTTCCAGTCCTGATAGGCTTCGGCCTTCACGTTCATTGCCTTCGCTTCGGCCTCGCCCTTCTGGAAGATGATCGATGCCTCGGCCTCGCCCTGCGTCTTGATCGCCGCCGCGCGGCCTTCGGCTTCCATGGTGAGACGAGTCTTCTCCGCAGCCGCCAGCGTCTCAATCCGCTGCCGGCTGATCTCGGCCTCTTTCAGCACCGTGGCAATCAACTCCTTCTCGTGCCGCAGAATCTCGGCCTCCTGCACCTTGATCTGCTGCTCTTTCTCGATCTGCTGCACCTTGACTTGTTCGGCCACCACCTGCTGCTGCGTGATATTGGTCTGCAGCTCGTACGCCTTGTCCGCGGATGCTTGTTGCTTGCGGCTCTGCTCGGCAAACTGCGCCTTCGAGATGTCGAGATCCCTCTGCGCCTGAGCCTGTTTCGCCAGCGACTGCGTCTCCGCCAGCACCCGTTCCTGATCCGCCCCCGCCTTGGCTACTGCGGCTTCCCGCGTTGCATTCGCGCGCCGGATCGCCGTGTCTCTCTCCGCCTCGGCCGCTGCAATATCGGCATCGCGCCGCATCCGCACGATGTCCGGTCGGCCCATGTTCAGGATGTACTCGTTCTTGTCGCGTACTTCCTTGATCGTGAACGACACCACTTCGAGTCCCATCTTGCTCATGTCGTCGGCGCAGGTTCCGCGCATCCGGTCCGCGACCATCTCGGGCTCCTTCACGATCTGCTCCACCGTGAGCTGCCCGATGATGCCGCGCAGATGGCCTTCCATCACCAGCCGGATCAACCCTTCACGCTGCGGTGGTGTCTTGGTCAGGAATTGCTCAGCCGCCGTCAGGATCGACTCCTGATCGCTACGCACTTTGATCTGCGCAACGGCTTCCACGGTCACCGCGACGCCCTGCTTGGTGTACAGATCCTGCTGCGGAGCCACATCGAACGACATCAGCTCCAGCGACAGCTCCCGGCAGTTCTCCACCATCGGGAAGATGATCGTTCCGTGTCCCTTGATCACGCGCGGTCCCCGGAACCCATACACGATCAGCGCCTCGTTCGGCCCTGCCTTGCGAAACATCCTGGCCAGCATGCCCATCAGAATGATGAGGACCAACAGGCCCGTTCCAACGATCACAATGTAGGTGCTTGTCATAACGCCCGATCCTTTCCATCGGGACGATTACAGCGGTTGGGTTGGTGTTGAGGCCTTCGCGCCCGTGTCCCCGGTGAGTTCCATGCTTTCGCCGGACAATTCCTCCCATGGACGCACGTACGCAATGCCCTGCTCGTAGCGCATCACCACCACTTCAATCCCGCGCGCAATCGCTACGCCTGCATCACTGCGCGCAGGTGCAAAATGGCGGCTGCCATTCTGCTTAAACTGAATCTCGCCAGTTCCGCCTTCCCGGATCAGTCCCGTCACCTGGCCCAGAATGCCCAGGATGTCGGTATCGGCCGCCGTCAGCTCGTGCTCGTGCGGCAGCAGCACCTTCACCAGAAACCAGAACAGAATCGCCCCGCCGGCCAGGCCCGTCATCGTCGCGATCCCCAGCACCACCAGCATTCCGAAGTCGCCGCTGCGCGCCAGCAGATAACCGCATCCGCCGAACCAGCACAGAAATGCCGCCAGCGTGAATCCGTTCACCGGGCTTACACTCGCCTTCGTCACCGCCCCGTGCAGATGCGGCATATGCGTATTCGTGTGCCCGAAATGAAAGTGCACGTGCCCGAAATGCATGTGCGTGAACACTCCCAGAGCCGACAGCACCGTCAGCGATAGCCCCAGCGTGAAACAAATCAGATAGAACGTGATCATTTCCTGGCCTTCTTTCTCTGCACCGATCCGGGTGCCCCATGTCTCGCTTCTGAGACAAGGGTGTCGTGCCCGTTTCGAGACTCGATCACCTTCCGCGAACTCGCGCCATCCGATCCTCCCTCAAGGCGCATCGCTTCGCGTCCCTGTCTCGCGTTCCCGCCCAGCACTTCAAACAGCCGATCCACCAAACCCGGCGTCTCAATCACCGCATTCAACAACAGCAGGCACCGCCGCGAATCCGCGTGCCGCGCCACCGCCAGCAGCGCCTGCTTCAGCTCCGGGTCGCGACGGAACCGCTCCGCCCCGCTCACCAGCCACAGGTCGAGCTTGTCCTCCATCGAGCGCGCGTCACTCATCAGCTCCGCGTGATAGCCCTCCGGATCGTCGACCAGATACCCCGGGTGCACTTTGAAAAACTTCGCCAGCACCTGGCGCGTCGTGTTGGTGAGATGGGGTCGCGCGCCGCTTTCGATCTGCGACAGGTAACTCTGGCTGATCGCTTTGCCGGTCTCGGCTTTCAGCGCCCGCACCATCTCCTGCTGCGTAATCGCGCGTCCCATGCCGCGCAGCTCGCCTTCGGCTTCCCTGAGGTATTTGAGTTTTTCACCGAGCTTCATATTGATATTGCAAATCGCAATCACTTTATCACAATCTGTGATATAGTCAAGCCCGTCCGAAAACAGGCCCGTTTTCATGCGCTGAATCAGCCCACGGAACCGGAACCCGATTCGGTCGTACATTGCCCTAAAGGAGGGCGCCCATGCCTGCCATCTCCGCTGCCGAAGCGATATCGCCTGCCATCCAGCGAACCAGAACGTTCCTGTTCCGGCCGTTCCGGCTCAGCACCTACCTCAAACTGTGCCTCGTCGCGCTGCTCGCCGAAGGCTCATCCGGCGGGAACTTCAATTCGTCGTTCCCCAAAGGCCACCACGCATCGCACGCGTCGCAACTGCACGCGTTCCCGCACTTCGCATTCACACCGGAGCACATCGCTGCCGCATGCGCCATCCTGCTGCTGCTGTTGCTCGTGGGCCTGTTCATCTCCTGGCTCATCACGCGCCTGCGCTTCGCCTGGTTCCACTGCCTCATCCACAACATTCGCGAGATTCGTCCCGGCTGGCATCTCTATCGCGAACCGGCGACCCGCTTCTTCTGGTTCAACGTCGTCGTGGGGCTGTGCTTCCTGGTGCTGATGGTTCTTCTCGCTCTTCCCTTTGCTGCCGGATTTCTGGGACTCTTCCACGGCATCCGCGCGGGCGGCCATCCCAGCATCGGCGCTATCTTTGCGCTCCTGCTGCCGCTGATCCCCATCATCCTTCTCATCGTGATCCTGGCGATCGCGGTCAAGATCGTGCTGCTCGATCTCATGCTGCCGCACTTCGCTCTTGAGAACGCGAGCGCCGGTCAGGCCTGGTCCGCTGTCTGGGCACGCATCCGCCATGAAATGGGTGGCTTCTTCGTTTACGCGCTGTTGCGCGTGCTGCTGCCCATCGTTGCCGGCATCGGGATGTTCATCGTTCTCCTCATTCCCGGCATCGTCTTCGTCCTCGCCATCGTGGCGGTCGAAGTCGGCATCCACGCAGCCTTTGGCCACGGTGCGCTCGGCATCTTCCTCGCGGTCCTGGCGGGCTGCATCGCCGTAGTGGTCGGCTTGCTCGCTTTCGTCGCCGTTTATGGACCGCTGCAGACCGCCGTCCGCGAGTACTCGCTCGTCTTCTACGGCGGACGCTATCGGCCACTGGGCGAAGCCCTCTATCCGCCGCCTCCGCCGCTGCCACCAACAGCTCCGATGCCCGCTCCGGCAACCACCTGAGCGGCTATTCGATCTGCTTCTCCACCTGGTCCGCGAGCTTCTTCGGCGCTGCCTGCAGATAGCTCGCGGTCACCAGGTCGCGCACTTCGTCCCAGTCCACTTTGCCTCGATCGAGCCGCAGCCCCACCCAGCCCCGCGGTCCGATGTACGCGGGCGAATAGAACTTCTTCGGATAAGTCTCGATCAGCTTCTTGCTTTCACCCGGAAACGCCCGCGTGCACACCGACACGATGCCGTCGCCGTGATGATTGTTCAGAAAATAGGCAAACGTCTTCCTGCGTACGGTGAATTGCGCATGCGAACCCATGTCCGCGCGCACCGTCTCCGGCAGCGAGCGGCAAATCGCCGCCACCTTCGTCAGACGAGGCTCTTCTTTCGTCACCCCACCGTCACCTTGAGGGATGACGCAAAGTCCACCGCCGGCTTGTAATTCGCAGGCAGCGTCACCCGCAAACCTTCCGCAGCCTGACGCCACCGCAGCTTCTCTCCGGTCCCCAGCAGCTCGACCCGCAGAATTTTTCCCGGCTGCGTTGCTGCTGCGGTTCCCAGTGACTGCACCACAAACTCCGCCGCCGGCCAGCCCAGCGCGATCGCATAGATCGTCTTACTATCCTTGCTGCGCGTGAAGCGAATGTCCTGCTCGTTCAGTTGCGCGATGCTGTTGCCCTGAAACGATCCGCTCTTGATCATGTGCGGACCTTCCCCGAATACCTTCCACGGCCGCGTCTCATAGATGGCCTCGCCGTTGGCGTTCATCCAGTCCGTGATGCGATCGAGCACCGCAATCTCTTTGCTGTCGATCGTCCCGTCCGGCATGCCGGGAATATTCAGGATGAACGTCCCGTTCTTTGCAACGGTATCGATCATCCAGTGGATCACGTCGCGCGGCGGCAGATAGCCACCGTATTCGCCCGGCTTGTTGTAGAGCGCGCGATCGTAGTGCCAGTCGCCAATGCAGGTCTCCGACTGCCAGGCATGCTCCGCAATCTTTTCCGTCAGCCCCCGCTCCACATCCGCCACCACCGACTTCAGCCACGGCTCCGGCACTTCCTTGATGTTGATCACCCCATCCACCTTGCCGCCATGCGCGCGCATGCTGCGGTTGTAGTAGTAGGCCCCCAGATTCATCCCCGCCCACCCCATGGGGAATCGTGGATTGTCGAAGTAGAGCAGGTCCGGATCGTGCAGATCGATCAGATCCCTGGTCCGGTCGTAGAAGTTCTTCACGAACGATGGATCGGGCAGCGCATTGAATGGATGCTTCACGCCGTAGAACTGCTGCGGATCGTAACCCTCCCACCATTGCCCTTTGCCATCGGCCAGCGTCACCACGCCGTCGTAGGGCGCTCCGGCGCGCGCGCCCTTCGCGTCCGCTCCGTGCGCGGTCTGGAACCACCACCAGTTCCGCGCCTGATGCACGGTCACGCCCAGCCGCAGTCCCGCATCGCGCGCGGCCTTCGCCCACGTCCCCACTACATCCTTGTGCGGGCCGATGTTCATCGCGTTCCACGGATGATGCCGCGAGTTCCACGCATCGAGCCCGTCATGATGGTTCGCCAGCGTGACAAAAATCCGCGCCCCCGCCTTCTTGTAGCGGGCGATCAGCGCCTCCGGTTCCCAATTCAGCAGCGTCCACTGCGACGCCAGCTCCTTGAACCCGAACCGCGACTGCGGCCCGTAGTGATCCAGATGGTACTGATACTGCCGATGCCCCTCGATATACATCTGGCGTCCGTACCAGTCGCCGGCCTCCGGCACGCACTGCGGACCCCAGTGCGCCCAAATCCCGAACTTCGCATCCCGATACCACTCCGGCGCCTCGTACTGCAGCAGCGATTCCCACGTTGGCTGAAACGGTCCCGAGCCCGCGAGATTCGGAATCGGCGACACCAGCGGCACTCCATCCCACGACCCGCCCGTAACCGGCAGTTCGGGTGGCGCACCCCACTCCGTTGGCTTCCAGTTCGCCTCATCCAGTTTCTCCGTGATGATCTTCCCGCCCTCGAGCGCATAGAAGACGCGCTCGCTTGCCGGCATCGCGCAATACTCTGCATAGCTCTGCGTGACCTGGCCAAACCCCACCGCCACGCCTTCCTGCTGTGCCGCTGCAGCTGCTATCGGCGCGGTGCTCGCGGGTGGAACCGCTGCTTCTGTCTTCAGATCCTCCGCGCTCGCCGCTCCGCTGACCGCTGTCCCCGCCGCAGCCGCCACTGCCAGTTTGCAGAACTCTCTCCGCCGCATTCTTTCCTCCTCCGGAAAGCAAACCGCAGTATAAGCGCACGGGTGCGACCGCGCCGTTGTGAAGCGCACCCAACTCAATCATCTTGTGAGAGTGGCGATCCAGGAGCGAGCCTCGCAGCTCGTCCGCCTTTGCATTTCCTAATCCCTATTCCCTATTCCCTGCCCCTCAGATTCCCGCGTACCACGCGTACCCCGCCTCCGGCGAAGCCGACCCCAGGCCCTTGCCGAACTTCTTCATCGAATCCGTCGCTGTCAGATGCGTGAGGTACTTCACGCTCTTGTAGCCAAGCTGGCGCGGCACGCGCATGCGTATCGGCGCGCCGAAGCCTACCGGCAGATCGCCATCGTTCATCCCCCACGTCAGCAGGGTCTGCGGATGCAGCGCGTCGGCCATGTCGATGCTCTCCCACCAGTCTTTTTCGATGGCGTGATACACGATGTACCGCACCTGCGGCAGCGTCCCCGCCTCCTGCAGCACCGCGCTCAGCGGCGTCCCGATCCACTCCGCCACATACGACCAGCCCTCTTCGCAGACGACCTCCGTGATCTGGCTCCGCTTCGCCATCGCCTGCAGATCCGCGACCGAGAGAGACAGCGGGTGCTCGACCATCCCATCCACCACCAGTCTCCAGTCTTTGAATCCCGCCGCCTGGTAGCGCTTGAACTCATCGGTCTTTGGCGACGTTTCATTCATGAATGGCATCTTCGAAATCATCCCGCGCGGAAATTCGCGCGCCAATGCATGCTTCCCGATCACACGCTGCGCCGCATACGTCAGCGTCTCACCCGGGCCGTAGATGCCGCCGCTATCCGGAGGAATCAGCCCGAACCGCCGCGCGATCCGGTCCGCCGCTGCCAGTCCCGTTACTCCAGCCGCCAACGTGACCGCGCCACCCGTGATCAGCCTTCGCCGCGAAATCGGATTCATACCTGCTCCTTCCCCGCCGCAACGCGTCCCGTAATCATCGCCCGTGTCCGGCTCCAGAATCCCGCCAGCGCGATCATCGCTACGTGCACCACCAGAAACACCACCAGCAGATCCGACACAAAAAAGTGCAGCGTCCGCGCGGACTGGCGCCCCCCCAGCACATCCACGAAAAACGGAAGCACCGCGTTGAATGCCGGCGACATCGCCAGGCCGGTCCAGATGACCAGCGGAAACAGCGCGAAGATCACACCCACATACACTGTCCGCTGCACCACGTTATAACCACGCGTTCCATCGTCCCGCGTCTCCACCCCGCGCAGCGCCCGCCCATACGCCGCCCACGACCGCTCACCGCGTCGCGGCCATAGGTCCTTCCGAAAATGCCCCGACCAAAGTCCCCCGATCCCGTAGACCACACCCGTCAGCACCAGCAGCCATGCCGCTTCGAAATGCAGATACCGGGCCCAGCCATTCTCGTCCGCCAACACATAGCCATATCCGGTCGGCACGGTGTCGCGCGACGACGGAACATGAATGGTGAACAGCGGCTTCATGTTCACGTTGCCGGTTTCGCCCCAGTAAAAGCGCGGATGCGTGAAGATGATCATGTAGCCGCTGATGGCCAACGCAAGAAACGCCACCACGGTGAGCCAGTGCGTCACGCGCACCATCGCGCTGTGCCGCGGAGTGGCGGACTGAGACGGGGCCTCGGGTTGAGAAACCGCGGTCGCCATGCCGGGGAGCATATCACAAAATGACAACAACCCGCCCGCCGGAAACCCGCCGATCTCGGCTTGTAAATCGTTTTAGTGATCAACCTGCGTCGCCTATAACAGCAGGCCCACGAAGTGCCTCCGGCCTGGCTGCCGTTCCTTTCCAGTTCCGGCGCATAGCGCGACCACCTGGACGGCCTGCCCCGAGCTTGTCGAAGGGGCCAGTCCCCGAATCGTGGCTATCTGGACGACCGGTCCCTGCTAAACTTCCTCAACCACTATGAGCCTCTTCCGCACCAAGCCTTTAGAAGCTCTCCTTGCGCGCGTGGATGAAACCGGCGGCCTCAAGCGAACGCTGCGCTGGCCCGGCCTCATCGCGCTCGGCATCGGCGCCATCATCGGCGCCGGCCTCTTCGCCCGCACGCCCGCAGCCGCAGCGCAAAACGCCGGCCCCGGCGTGATCGTCTCCTTCATCATCGCGGCCACGGGCTGCGCCTTCGCAGGCCTGTGCTATGCCGAGTTCGCCGCTATGATCCCCATCGCCGGCAGTGCGTACACCTACGCCTACGTCACCATGGGCGAACTGGTCGCGTGGATCATCGGCTGGGCCCTCATCCTGGAATACGGCCTCGGCGCCGCCACCCTCTCCATCTACTGGACCGAATACTTCAACAACATCTTCCCCAACATGATCCCGTGGGCCTGGCGACACTCACCGCTGCAGACCGGCCCCGGCGGCGTCCACGGCATCATCAATGCACCGGCGCTGCTCATCCTGCTTGTCATGACGTTGCTGCTCATTAAGGGCATCTCGGAATCGGCCACCGTCAACGCGGTCATCGTCGGCATCAAGGTCACCATCGTCCTGATGATCATCGCCATCGGCTGGCACTTCATCCATCCCGCGAATCACACGCCCTTCGTCCTCGCGCAGGATGCAACCCACATGGGCGTCTTCAAGCACGGATGGGGAGGGGTCCTCGGCGGCGCAGGCGTCGTCTTCTTCGCCTTCATCGGTTTTGACGCCGTCTCCACCGCCGCGCAGGAAACCATCGATCCCGGCCGCAACATGCCCATCGGCATTCTTGGATCGCTCGCCGTCTGCACCGTCCTCTACATCCTCTTCAGCTGGGTGCTCACCGGCATCGCTCCCGCGCTCGACTTCGGCGACCCCAACAAAGGCATGGAAGCCTCCGTCTCCTGGGCCATCCACACCTACATGCCCGGCTACGGCTGGTTATCGACGCTGGTTTCCGTCGCCATCCTCGCCGGCTTCTCGTCCGTGATGCTCGTCATGCTGCTCGGGCAGAGCCGCGTCTTCTTCTCCATGTCCAAAGACGGACTCCTCCCGAAGTTCTTCGCCGACGTGCACCCGAAATTCCGCACACCTTATAAGTGCAACTGGGTTCTCTACGTCTTCGTCGGCCTGCTCGGCGGATTCCTCCCCGGCGACATCACCGGCAACATGACCAACCTGGGCACGCTCTTCGCGTTTGTGCTGGTCTGCATCGGCATCTGGGTCATGCGCCGAACGAATCCGAATCAGGCCCGCCCCTTCCGCGCGCCGCTCGTGCCGCTGGTGCCGATTCTCGGAGCCATCTTCTGCCTGGCGATGATTATTTCTGTTGATCCAACTTCGAAGATCGCGGCCGGCAGCTGGATGGTCATCGGCTTGTTTGTCTACTTCCTCTACGCGCGCCGCCACAGCCACCTTGAGGCGCCGCCGTTAGGCGCAGCCCCGCAAGCAGGCGACTGAGCCGCCTACCTTTCAAGTTGTCATCGCGACGCCCAGGTCACCGCGTCCGATCGCAGCGACACTTCCCGTTTGCAGGTTAACCACCAAAAACGGTGCGTCGAAGAGTGCCTCGGCGTTTGTCACGACTGATTCTCGTTAACTATCGAGGCTCATCTGTCGAGGCAAGGGAAAAGCCTTCACGGGGACGGCCAGTCAAACCAATGACTGTTGCTGCTACGACCATGGTGATCGCTAATCCGATCCCAAATTCTGTACTGATGTACTTTGCCAAACCGACACCCGCCGTCAGCGGATCGAAGATGCGCTGAATAAACGTGTTGTGGGTGGCGTGCAGAAGAACGCAGGGCCATAGGCTACCCGAGCGCATTCTAAGGTAGCCCATGATGTAGGCCAGCGCGGTCACCATGACCGTGAAGCAGGCCAGAAAGAATACGGGGTTGGTGCCCGGGTTGAAGTCGGTCCAGAGGAGCTCGGGGACGTGCCACACGGCCCAGATTAATCCTGAGATCAGACAGGCGCCGTGGAAGCCGAACCGCTGCAGAAGCCTGGGAAAAAGGAAGCCGCGCCATCCAAGTTCCTCGCCGAGCGACCACACCCCTTCGAAGACAACGCCGACGGTAAACAACAGCGGCAGCGCAACGCCGAACGTCCCGAAGGCGGGCCAGCGGGCCAATCCATAAGGCTCTACCATCGAGGCTTCGAAGCTCTCGAGAGTGAAGGCGCCGCGAACGAACAGCCAAGTGAGCAGGTACACCGGCGTGGCGTAGAGCAGCGGCAGAAAATACGCGAGCCTGAGAAAGCGGCGCGCCGGCCAACTCCAGCCCAGAGTTCCGAAAGGGATGCGGAGCAGCAGGCAGGTGCACAGTGCCGCGGCGCCAGGACACCACACAATGAACTGTGCGAGTGTCGCCGTTAAGCGATGGCTGTGAACGTCGAGGGCGTAGGTGCATCCGCTAAAGACGCAAAGAAACAACAGGAAGATCGATAGCGGCCGCTGCTGTTGCAGGATTCTCATAAGCGCTCTCCTCATGCCACGTCCTATGTTCGATGGGGCTTACGACATCGTGCTGGCCGACAGGGCAGTGGTCACGTTGAGCCGCAGATACGCTCACGAGTGAATGCCGTTGTTGGAATCCTAATTTCTACCTCGCTATTTCGGGAAAGACAGGCCTCGCCGGGGTGAAGGATCGGGGTCCCCGGCGAGCCGCCTTTGCTCGCTGGGGTGAAGGATCGAGCCCCACTCCCCCCGTGACTTCCGTACCGTCCCCTTAGCTGATTTCTCTTGATTCACTCCCCACCCCGGCCCACACTCTTCATAGTGGGGATTCTCCGCCCAGGCGGGACGAATCCCCATCGGCGTTTCTGGCAGACTCTCCCCCTCGAACGCGAGTCACTCGCTCTTTGGCAATCTGGATTCGGAAGACAAGGCACAGGCCTCTTCGCGCACACGACTGCAGCATGCATGTGCGCGAGTGCGGCACTCGTACTCGCGAAGATGGCGTTGGCACTGGTGAATGCGGCACTCACAACCACGACCGCATCTGCCCCACCATCTATCATCTGGCTTGTTCGCAACCATGAATGCAGCATTCACAAGTACGAATGCCGCAGAGACAACCGTCTCCTAACTGACTTGTGGTCAGCAAGATAACATGTTGTCAAACTTGCAAACTTGCCGCAACCCAAGCAGAATCAATCACAAACAAAACCAGGACGGGGGCAAATCAGCAGAACTGCAGAAACGTCTCAGCGCGACAAAGCCACCTGAAAGTCTGCCGACCCTCGCGAGTGCTCACCCGCACCCTGGGTCCGCGGGCGGAACGACAGCCATTAATCAACTTGTCAACCAGGATCCCCCGGTCGCAACTCAAGCAGAATGAACGCACCTCCCGCACTGAGCAGCTAAAAAAGGGGACAATCGACGAGCTACCGCCCACAGCCTACCGCCTGCTCCCTCACTCGCTGTAGTGCAGCAGGCTGAAGACGTCATACTCCTTGAAGCGGTCGCGACCCTTCAGGAAGTCCAGCTCGATGGCGAAGCCGAGGCCGGCAATCTCGCCGCCCAGCTGTGTGACCAGCTTGATGGTCGCTTCCATCGTGCCGCCGGTCGCGAGCAGGTCGTCGACCAGCACCACGCGCTGCCCTGGCTCAATCGCGTCGACGTGAATCTCCAGCGTGTCGGAGCCGTATTCAAGGTCGTAGGTGACGCGCGCGGTGGGGCCGGGGAGCTTTTTGGGCTTGCGGACGGGAACGAATCCGGCGTTCAGCCGGTAAGCCAGTGCCGGTCCGAAGATGAACCCCCGCGCCTCGATGCCGAGCACGAGGTCGATTTCCTTATCGATGTAGTACTGCGCCAGCGCATCGATCAGCGTCGCGAAACCCTTCGGGTCTTTGAGCAGCGTGGTGATGTCGTAGAACAGGATGCCCGGTTTGGGAAAATCCGGAATGGTCCGAACAAGTGCCTTCAGGGGCTCGCAGTCAACACACGAGGTCATACTCACCAGGCTCCTTCAATCTGAAACGGGCCGAGGCCCTCGCCTTCCTTCGCGTCCACTTCGTGTTCGATCACCGCATCCACCCGGCTGCCGCGCGATCCTCTGCGTAACGCCTGCTTCAGCTCCGCCAGCGATTCGGCGTCGCCCGATGCGAGGACCTCGACGTGACCGTCTTCGGTGTTGCGCACCCACCCGCTCAGCTCCAGAGCGGCGGCCTCGCGGTGCACGAACCACCGGAACCCAACGCCCTGCACGCGTCCTTTTACGAGGAAGTGACACACCATAAGGAAGGCAGGCCCAGTGTTTCAGAACTCGGAACGGCAGCGCAAGGACTGCGGGACTACGCGCCCAGCGGACGGCGCTTCGCGGGACTACGCGCCCAGCGGACGGCGCTTCGCGGGACTACGCGTCCAGCGGGACGGCGCTTCGCGCCATCGCAACCTGGCGTGAGGATTCGGGTTCGGTGAAGGGTATCGGTATAGGTGCCCTGCGCCTTCGGTCCTGGACATGGCACCTATAATCAAGGATGACTTCGGCAGAGCCGCTCACTCCTCCGCATGGAAAGCTGGCCGGTGGAACTCGGCCGACCCGGCGGTTTATGCAGCGCGCTGTCCGATCCCCGATGGGTTTTCTCAACGCACATGCTGCTTGCGCCTGCGTTGTGTTGGCTTGCCTGGCCGGGGCGTCCCCTTCGGCTTTTGCAGCCGGACAATCGTCTTCGTCGGCTTTCTCGCATGCCGAGCGGCTTCGCGAGGCGCTTGAAGGCCGGCCCGATCAGCAGCGCACGCGTCTCCAGTACGAGCACGTGCTCGACGCGTACCGGGCGATCTACCACGGTGACCCAGGCTCGCCGAAAGCCGATGCGTCCATCGCCACCGTCGCCGATCTGCTCGCCGAAGAAGGCCGCATCTTCGAGGATCAAAAGGCGCTGCACGATGCCATCGGACAGTACGAATTCCTGCGTCATCAATACCCGGCCAGCCGCTTCCGCTTCACCGCGCTGCTGACCGAAGGCGAGATCTATCAGCGCGATCTCGGGAGATCTGGAACAGGCGAAGGCTGTCTATCAGAACTTTCTGCACCTCTATCCGCAGAATGGGCTGGCGGTTGAAGCGCGAGTTGAGTTGAAGAGTATTCGGCACGACGAGTTGGCCTCACGAGGCTCGTCCAGCCGATCCTCCGCGCGCCGGAATGCCAGCGTGAGCCCTGAATCCAGACCGCCCGCCCCGGCGACCCCGCGAGCCACGCCGAACCGACGGCAGCAGCAGAACCCGACGCTTGCTGAGAGCGATCTGCCTGCGCGCCCTTCGAACGATGAAACTCCGGCGCAGCCGGCCGACTCGCAACCGATCAGCGCGAACGACACGACGCTGTTGAACGCGCCCCCTCCGCCTGTGCGCCACGGCCGCATGCCTCTGATCACCGGCGTTCGCCACTGGTCCACGCCGGGATATACACGCGTCGCGATCGATCTGCAGCAGCAGGTGCGCTATCAGGCGGCGCGGGTTTCGAATCCGGATCGCATCTTCTTCGACCTGTACGGCACGCGCCTTTCTCCGGAGCTTTCCGGCAGGCCGGTCGAGATTACGGGCGACGCATTTCTGAGCCGGGTCCGCGCCGCGCAGACCTCGCCGAACACCACGCGGGTGGTGCTGGACGTAAGCAGCGTCAGCGACTATTCGGCGTTCTTCCTGCAGAATCCGCCGCGGCTGATCATCGATGTGCACGGCAATCCGAATCCGCCGCGGCGCCTTGCGGCGAACACTCCGCCGCCGAGCGTTCCACCGCATCCGGCTCCGTCGATTTCGGAGCGAACGCTGCCGGCTCCTCGACCCGGCACGGCAGCGGCAACGCCGCCTACTGCGCCGGGGGAAACGGACAGCGGGTCGGCTTTGAGCGATGTGCCGAAGCTGAGCAGCCAACCGGACCAGGTGCGCGCTACGCGCCATCCGACGACGGCGCCGATTGTGGCGTCCGTTCCTGGAACAGCGCCTTCGACTCCGAACGGCACGCCGAGCCGCTCTGCGCGAACTGCGAGGTCGACTCCGTCCAATGACGATGTTCCTCCGGCGGAAGCAGGGGCGGGCGGCGTGTCCGCGACCGAAACGGCGGCGCCTCCGCCCGCGCAGCACGCGCCGAACTCGATGGTTCGCGCGCTGGGCCTGAAGATCAACCGGATCGTGATCGATGCCGGACATGGCGGGCACGACTCCGGCACGCTGGGACCGGGGGACTCGAAGAGAAAGATGTGGTGCTCGACGTGGCGCTCCGGCTGGGGAAGCTGCTCAAGCAGCGCCTGGGCGCCGATGTCGTCTACACGCGCGGCGACGATACGTTCATCCCGCTTGAAACGCGGACGGCCATTGCCAATCAAGACCGGGCGGACCTTTTTATTTCTGTCCATGCCAACTCGAGTCCGGACACCAGCGCGCGCGGGGTTGAGGTTTACTACCTGAGTTTTACGTCTTCTGCCGATGCGCTCGAGGTGGCGGCACGAGAGAATGCGACGTCGGATGAGTCGATTCACGAACTGTCCGATCTGGTGAAGAAGATCGCGCTGCAGGACAAGATCAACGAGTCCAGGGCCTTTGCCGAGGACGTGGACCAGAGCCTCTACGCCGGGCTCGATGCCGGGAATCCAGGGCTGAAGGATCGGGGCGTCAAGAAGGCGCCGTTTGTGGTGCTGATCGGCGCCAACATGCCGTCGATCCTGGCGGAGATCTCCTTTCTCACCAATCCCGATGACGCCAGCGAACTGCGGCAGGGGCAATACCGGCAGCGCATCGCGGAATCGCTGTACCGGGGGGTATCGCGTTATGTTGCGAGCCTGAACGGGGTGCGGGTGGCCCAGGCGGGCGCTCATCCGGACAGCACCGAATAGGGACCGCAGAAACCTTTCCTTCGCGCCTGGTGTCAGTCCAACTATCATCGAAGGAGTGATGCACAGGACTCTGGCCATGAGCGCGCTGTTGGTCTCGACGCTGGCTTTCGCCGCGCAGGGGCCGCAGTCTGCCCCGCAGCCGAGTGCGCTGCTGCCGGAGAGCTTCGCGGGGTGGACGCAGACGCATGCGAAAGATGCGACGCCGAGTCCGAGCCCGGAAGAGGCTGCGATCCTGCAGGAGTATGGCCTGGCGCAGCGCCAGTCCGCGAGCTACGGGAAGGGCAACAGCGACCTGATGGTTCGTGCCTGGCAGTTTAAGGATGCGACCGGCGCTTACGGCGCCTTCACCTACATTCGCCAGGCGGGCATGCATCCAGAGACGTTGGGCCACGAAGGTGCGTCTGCCGGCGACCACTTCGTCTTTTGGAATGGGGCTACGGTCATCGAAGCGAGCTTTGCGCATCCTGCTTCGGACGAACGGTCTGCGATGATCGCACTGGCTGCGCAGATTCCGTCGGTTGGCGGAGCTGCGGGGATTCCACCAACGCTGCCGCACTACCTGCCGACACCTCAACTCGATGCGAGCAGCGTGCAGTATGCCATCGGCCCGGCAGGGTACGCGCGCATGGGAGGACAACTGCCTGCGACGGCGATTGACTTCGGGCTCGATACCGAAGTTGTGAGCGCGCAGTACGGTTCCGAAGGCCGGCTGACGTTGTTGCTGTATCCAACGCCACAGATCGCGGGCGCTCATCTGAAGACGATCGATGCGCTGGCGAAAGCATCGGGCTTCTCGACGAAGCGCGCGGGACCGCTGGTCGCGATCGTGAGCGGCAGCGCTTCTGCGCAGAAGGCGCAACAGCTGCTCGCAGCGGTTCACTTCGATGACTTCGTCACGATCAATCATCCGGAAGGCTATGTGCCGGAGACGGTGAAGCTCTATCGATTGCTGATGGGGATCACGATGATGGTGGTGATCCTGATGTGCGCTGCACTCTTTCTCGGCATCTTCTTCGGCGGCGGGCGCGCGCTGCTTCGTATGCTGCGCGGCAAGCCGGTGTCGACGGTGGCTGAAGAGGAGTTCATCTCTCTTCACCTGGGGTGAGGGGGCCCAGCGGCCTGACGGGTGGGTGAGGGTACCTCAGTTTCGGCGTCGGACGGTGCTATTTACCAGAATCGAAAAGGGATTGTAGTTGGGCGGGAGCCCATAACGGGGAACAAAAGGCGAATCACGGGCTACTCCGATGAATTTGCAAGTGTTGACTTATCAGCTATTTGCAAGCAGTTCTGATTAAGTCTTGACACCCCTTCCAGCCGACCATAGTATTGCGCCAGAAAGTTCTGATGGCTTGCCTCCGTTGGAACTATTCTCCCTGAAGGAAAGGCTGCCCTGTTGCCGGGCGGCCTTTTCTCGTTGTGGGCGACGGATTTCAGGAGGGGTTTGGTCCCTCGTTTTCCACTGGGGCTGGGTCGGTCCATGTCGCGCCGCAATTTTCGCAATGCCAGGTGTTGGTGGGGTCGATGCTTTCAAGGAGCGGATCCTCGGCGCGGCACTTCGGGCAGGTGGGCGGGACGAAGTCTTCGCTAGCGGCTTGTGACTCCTCCTTCACCTGATGGATTACCTCCTGTGGAATCGGCATTGCAATGACTGCGCGGGCTTCTTCGAGTTCGTCTGCTGCAACCATGATCCGAATTCCTCGCGCCGCAACAGAGCGTGTCCCAAAAGACGTTCCGCGGCGATCGGTCCAGCATTGAATCCGGGCGCGACGAAGAACCTCATCAATCCGAGAAGCTTCCTCGGACGTTTCGCAGTCGCACAATTCCGTCTTCCAACTGTACTCAACCGGAGCCTCTTCGTGTTCGGCAGACCTGTCTTCCCCAGATTCGAGATCGCCGCGCTTAGTCGCTCCACCTCGTTCTTTGCTCCAGCGGCCGAAGACTGTTGGCTGTTCCTTGAGCTGTGCGGAAGCGCTCTGCTCAGGAGTGCCTAGCTTCCGTTTGCGCAGTTCGTCGCGGAGCACGGTCTGCGCGGTGTCGGTAAGATTGCCGAAGTCCGTTGCGAAGTCGAGGAGTTCCTCGTCGGACTTGTCGGCGTAGAGGCGGGTGAGCCGGGTCCACTCGGTACCGGGGTCATTCTGCATCGTCCGCAGTATAGGGTCGGGAGCGAGCTTTGCGATAAAATCAACGGGTGTCACTGCCCTGCCGTACCGACTCGGTGCGCAGGGTCCTTCCATTCAGCCGACGTAGCTCAGTTGGTAGAGCAGCCGATTCGTAATCGGCAGGTCACCGGTTCAAGTCCGGTCGTCGGCTCCATTCAGAGAGAACCTGCTTCTGTACGAGTGGCTGTAGCGGCTGCTTGATCGGTTTTGTCCCTTTCTTGCCTTGGCAAAATGGACTTGATTGATTCGGGGCGACTTAGCGCCGGTTTACAAGTTTGACAACATGCTATGAGACTGCAAATGCGTCAGTTGCGAGGCGCTTGTGAGTGCTGCATTCGTGGTGGTGAATGCTGCATTCGCGATCACGAACAAGCCAGATGATTCATGGCAGGGCAGATGCGCTCGTGGGTGCCAGTGCTGCATTCATGGTTGTGAATGCCGGGTTCGTGATGATGCGTGCGGCATTCGTGCCTGCGAATGCTGCACTCGCAGTGGTGAGGGCAGCGTGCGTCCGTCTGGAATTTTCAAAGAGCAACTTCGATCCCGGCCTGAGCCGGAGATGCCAGCGTTCGGCGCTGGCTGCGCTGGTTTGGAGCGTGGCCAGGTTGAAATAGAAAAGCTCCGTGCGCCGGTTGGGCGGACAGAGCTTTTTCTGTTCTTAGGGTAGGTTGTCGGCGGGGCTCGATCAAGGGAAATAGGCGGAGCTGACAGTACCGAAGTACTGGGTTGACCGACCGCGGTTGGCGCGCAGCCCGCGGTGGGGCGAGTGAGCGGTGGCTTCTCACGGAATGAACCCGGTCGCTCCGTTCTGATCGCGGGGTTCGCTCGTTGGTGGTACTCAGGGGCTGAAGCCCTGGGTCTTTGAGCGCCCTTAGCGGCACGACTGAAGTCGTGCCCCTTCAAAACTTGCCGCGCCTGAAGGCCTCTTTGCAGCGCGCCTCTTTCACCGGCCTGAAGGCCGGTGCTTCTACCGTCGTGCCGCTTCGCGGCACCCGATGCGGATCCGCGTTAACCGGCAAGCTGTGAAGTCGTGCCCTGACACGTCTTCGTTCCTGGATCTACCCAAGAGGCGAATACGGCAGAGAAAATCAACAAGGATATTCGTGCCTTATTGGGTGCTGTGGGGCATGGGCAGGCCGGAGGTGATCATGGGGAGGCCGGTTGCGGGCCAGTGATTGACTTGCGCGTCGTCGTTGAGGGCGAGAGCGGCGTCGGCGTTGGCGACGGGGGTGACGTCGATGTTCCAGCCGTCGACGACGACGAGCGGCGTGTCTCCTTTGAGGTCGGCGAGTGCGGCGTCGATCGTTACTGTGCGGGTTTCGCCGGGGGCGAGTGAGATGTAGTTGTCGGAGAAGAACGCGGGGAGGATGCGGTCGCCGGTGGATTTGCGACGGAGCTGGAGGTGGGTCATGAGCGCGAGGGAGTGGCTCGGGTTTTTCAGGGTGACTTCGAGGCCGAGGCGGGCGGCTGCATCGGAGGCCGAGCCCGAGACGCTGCCGGCGTCGTGACGGGTGATGGTGGCGTCGAGTTTGACGGTGGGGAGCCAGTCGAGGGGGGTGAGGTCATCTCCTTGCTCTGGGTTGGGCTCCCAATAGAGATTGCGGGAGACGATCTGACTCTGGGGATCGCGGAGTTCGAGCTGCGCGATGTAGATGGGGCCGATGTTTTTCGGCATGGGCGTGGGGCCGAGGTCGATGGCGGTGTCGGCGGGGCCGCTGACGGGGATGTCTTTCTGGAGCGCAGGATACAGATTGCCGTAGCCGGTGTAGATAGCAACGTGCGCGGTGTAGCCGGAGAGATCGGTGGGGAGATTGTTGATGACGCGGAGGTGGAAGTCGTCCTCGTCCATCTGGATGTGGACCTGCTCGGAGGCGGACTTCACAGCGAAGAGCGAAGCGTTGGGCTCGAGGTCGTAGTGATAGAGCTGCCAGGTGAAGCTGGGCTGCGCGGGATTGCTCATCCAGGTGATGACGCCGGTGGCGGGCGCGAACAGCAATTTGTTGCGCGCCTCATACATGGCGCGATAGGCCTCATAGTTCATCATCTGCGCTTTGCGGACGAAATCCGCCAGGTTAGCGACGCGGCCGTAGCGTCCGGCGAGTACATAAGGATAGGTGTCACCGTGTTGCGCACCTTTGGCGAAGTCGTGCGCGGCCCAGTCGTCGTTGATCGTGTTCCAGTCCTTCTCGGGCATCATGCCGTGGATGGATTCGATGGTGGGGACGGACATGCTGCCGGTTTCGGTTTTGAATGGCGCGTCGAAGACGTAGAAAGCGCGCGGCTCTCGCCAGTAATAAGGACCGCCGGAGTGAACGCCGCGGCCTGAGGTGGAGCTGGGCTGATAGAGGCGGGCGGGGTCCAGCTCGGGGATCAGCTTGCGGAGGGCGGCGTCAATATCGGGCGGCGGGAAGCCTTCGTTGCGCGCACACCAGAGCGCGATGGAGGGGTGATTGCGATAGCGCAGGATTTTGTCGCGGACGTTCGCCATGTAGATGGGGAAGTTGTCGGGATTGGGTCCGTCGCTGGGGTTGGGCTGGAAGAATTCATCCCATATAAGGATGCCGTATTTATCGCAGAGCTCGTAGAAGTCCTCGCCGGTGGACTGGCCGACCCAGTTGCGGATGAGGTTCATATTGGCGAGGGCATGCATGTGAATCTCGGCATCGAGGCGGGCGCGGGGGATGCGCTTGAGGGCTTCGTCGAGACCCCAGTCGCCGCCGCGGATGAAGACACGGACGCCATTGACGGAGATGGTGAGGGCATCGATGCCGGGGGTTTCGTAGGTGATTTTGCGGATGCCGAAGGGGGTGTCGTGGGCGTCGGAATCGCCTCCATGCTGTACGAAGTGGAGATGGAGGGTGTAGAGGTTTTGCGGGCCGTAGCCGTTGGGCCACCAGAGTTTTGGGTTCGAGATGTGGAGCGCCGGTACGGATTTGGGATCGATGGAGACGGCTTGCGTCTCGTTGGGCTTGAGGGAGATTTTTTGTGAGAAGGAGACGTCTCCGAAGGTGCCTTCGAGGGTTCCGGTTTGCGCCTTGCTGGAGGTATTGATGAGGGTGGATTTGACGGTGATGTCGGCGGTGTCGGTTTTGGGGAGCGGAAGGTCGGTGATGACGAGGGGATCGTCGACGAGGACGGGGCCGGAGGCGGAGAGCCAGACTTTTTGCCAGAGGCCGGTGTCGCGATCGCGAACGGCGTTGAGCCAATCCCAGCCGATGGTGCAGAGGAAGGTGGGGCCGTCGATGGCGGTGATGCCGCCATTCTTGCCGACGCCGTTGGCGATGTTGTGCTCGTGCGGTTCGCCGGGATGCGGTTGGGGCGTGACTTTGACGGCGACGACGGCGGTGTCGCCAGGCTTGACGAGTTTGGTGATGTCGAAGCGGCCGCGGATGAAGGCGCCCTGGATGGTGCCGACCTGGGTGCCGTTGATCCAGACTTCAGAGGTGAAGTTGGCGCCGTCGAAGTGGATCCAGATTTGCTGGTGGGCGTAGCCGCGCGGGATGGTGAAGGTGGTGCGGTACCACCAGGAAGTTTTGTTGAGGGATCTCGGGGATGATGGACTCGCGGTTGTTCTCGCCGAAGGTGGGTTCGGGGTAAATCTTGTCGTTGACGAGGCTGGTGAGGACGGTACCGGGGACGGTGGCTGCGAGCCATCCGGTGGGTTGATAACTCTTCGCGGAGATGGTGGCGGCGGGGTCGGAGACTTTGGCGGAATCCTGGAGCTGCCAGTTGGAGTCGAGCTCGACGGGTGCGGGGATGCCGCGGACATTCTGCGCGTGGGAGAAGGCGGAGGCCGCGAGTAAAACGATGCATGAGGACGCAAGGAAGCGGGAAGCTGGAAGTGGGAAGCTGGAAGCAGAACGGGCGATGCGATTACGAAGCTGAACGGCAATCCGAGTCAGAAGACTTCCAGAAGTAGCCAATGCGTCCCTCATTTCTTTGGGCCGACGAAAAGCACGGAAATCGGTCCCGTCCAAGTATTCACATTCCGGAGTGAAACTCAAACGGAACAGGAGACAGGAGACAAGGGGTCCGATGACGGAGGAGTGGCCGGATGGCTATCTTCCGAGGCCGCGAGAAATTCGGGTGTCGTAAAGGGGGTTGCGGCGTCTATCCTAAGCGATCAGATGAGGAATCGCTGCGGATGAGAGTGGCCATCGTCACGGAGACGTTTCTGCCGAAGATCGATGGGATCGTCACGATGGTGACGAAGACGGTGGAGACGCTGCAGGCGGCGGGCGATGAGGTGATGGTGTTCGCGCCGAGCGGCGGGCCGGCGGAGTTGTTTGGGGCGGAGGTGGTGAGCCTGCCGTCGATTCCCTTTCCGTTTTATCCGGAGCTGAAAGTGGCGGCGCCGCGGGCGTCGATGCGGGAGCATCTGAAGCGATTTCGGCCGGATGTGTTTCATCTTTTTGAGCCGTCGCTGCTGGGGATCGGGGGAATTTATTACGGCAAGGTACTGCATGTGCCGATTGTGATTTCGTATCACACGAATTTGCCGGCGTATCTGCACTATTACAAGCTGGGATTTTTCGAAGGGCCGACGTGGAAGCTGATGCGGGCGCGGCATCTGCGGGCGGATCTGAATCTGTGCACGTCGACGCAGATGATGGATGAGCTGCGGCAGCATGATATTGACCGGCTGGCTTTGTGGGAGCGGGCAGTGGATGCGCAGAGGTTCCATCCATCGAAGCGGTCGGCGGAGATGCGGAATCAGTTGAGCGGGGGAGAGCCGGAGAAGCCGCTGCTGTTGTATGTTGGGCGGCTATCGGCGGAGAAGGATATCGGCACGCTGCGGACGCTGCTGGAGGCGATGCCGGAAGCACGGCTGGCGATTGTGGGCGACGGGCCGGTGCGGAAGGAATTGGAAAAATACTTCCGCGGGACGCCGACGTATTTTGCGGGCTACATGCGCGGGGAGCCGTTGGCGCAGGCGTATGCGTCGGCGGATGTGTTCGTGATGCCGTCGAAGACGGAGACGCTGGGGTTGGTGCTGATGGAGGCGATGGCTGCGGGTGTCCCGGTGGTGGCGGTGCGAGCGGGCGGGATCCCGGATGCGGTGGAGGATGGGGTGACTGGATTTCTGTACGAGCCGGACGATGCGGGTGCGCTGGTGAAGCGGGTTCGGTGGGTGATGGAGCATGCTGCGGAGCGGGGGGCGGTGCAGGCGAAGGCGCGAGCGGATGTGGAGCGGCACAGCTGGGCGGGATCGACGGATCAGCTGCGGCGGTACTACGCGCAGGCGATCGAGTATCCGCGACCGAAGGGGGTCGCGAAGGGGCAGATGCGATGGACGGGTGTGACGCGGAAGATGGTGATGGCGTCGCTGCGGAGATTACTTCCCTGAACTACTTCGCGGTCGGCAAGGACGCCTGAGGCTGCTGCAGGTCGGCCTGCTGCGAGCGGACGGCGGAGTCGGTTTTATACGCGCCGTAGTCGATGGTGAGGACGGCATGGCCGCCGAGGCGGACGTCGGTATCGCTCTCGTTATGTTCGGGAAGCCAGAATTCGCCGGTCCTGGCGTTGACGTGGTGAATTTTGGTGCCGCGAATCCAGAAGGAGGGATTGTGGGCGGGCTCGGCTTCAATTTTGGCGACGGCGAAGTCGCCGGCATCGACCCAGATGGTACCGCGATAGAGGAGGCGGGAATTGGTTTTGGGCTCGACGCGGAGCAAATAGCAGGGGCGTCCGTCGAGAAGCTGCTGGCCAACGAGAGTGAAGTTGTAGTTGGCGGCGGTAGGAGCGGTGCGGCGCGGATCGGCGGTCGATTCCTGTTCGGCTTCGAAGAGCTTCTTCAGGACGCGATCGGCGAGCATTTTGGATCCGGTTTGAGAGACAACGGTGAACTGCTTGGTGGCGGGAGCGGAATAGGTGACGGCGACGACGAGGGTCGCGCTGAGGCTGGCGGGGAATCCGTGATAAGAGACGGCGTAGGTGCGCTGCTCGGTGTAGCCCTTGAGATCCTGGGCGCGCCGTTTTTCGCCGTCGGCAAGTCGCTGCACGATATCGTCGACGGTGAGGTGACTGAGGGAATCGGAGGCTACTGCGCGAGTGGCGACGGAGGGGTCTGACAAATTTGTAATCGCGGCGTCAACGTTTTGTGCAGCGAGGGAGACGGGCGATAGAAGCGTTGCGGCCCAAAGAGCAGTCCAGGCCAGTCTGAACGTACGAAAATGTGGGCGCAAGATGTCCTTATGATGCCTTCTGCAATAGTCTGCGTCAATGCAACTATTGAAGAAATCTTTATTCCCAAACCGAACCGGCGTACTGTAGCGTAGAACTCAAATCTGTATAAAAGAAGACACTTTTCACTACCACCTGCCGTAATTCTTTGATTCCTGGGGTCACTGCGACGACACTCCAGGGGAGAGCTCCTGGCGTAAATTACCTGTAGCAAACGTCCCGGGTAAGGGTCGAGCAGGGATGGCGGAGGCGGAGTGCACAACGAGTTGTTGGTGCTGTCCCGAGACAAGGACAGAGTCGCTGCCTGGCGCAGCGGAGTCTCCCTTCACAGTCATACGCGGCACTCTCAGGAAAGTCTGGGGTTCATCGCCACGTTACTGGGAGGGCGCAACCTGACGCGGCGCTGGTACGCGTGCCAGAAGGAACAATGTCTGCGGACGACGGGGATGGCTCTGGATCTGGAGCACGCTTACTGGACGCCGCCTCTATGCGAGCGGATGGCACAGGAGCTGGAGCAGCGGCAGATCGAAGGGCTGGGTCTGCGGGCGATGGTGTCGATCACGGATCACAACAGCATCGATGCCTGCGAGTTGCTGCGCGAGGACGCTGCACACAGCAACGCGCCGCTTTCGACAGAGTGGACGGTGCCGTTCGGCGGCGCGGTGTTTCACTTCGGGATCCACAATCTGCCGACGGCTTCGGCGCACGATCTGATGGCGGCGATGCATCAGGCGACCTTCCTTGCAGACGAAGAAAGAATTCTGAAGCTGTTTGGCGAGATATCCGAGACGCCGGGAGTGCTGGTGGTGTTCAACCACCCGCTGTGGAACTTCTACAGCATTCCGGCGGATCAGTTCCAGCACGAGCTGACGCGATTCCTGAAAGCTGCGAACCGATATGTTCATGCTTTCGAACTGAACGGGATGCGGAACCATGCGGAGAACCGCGGGGTGCTGCAACTGGCGGTGGACTGGAATCAGGTGTTGATCTCGGGGGGAGACCGGCATGGATGCGAGCCGAATGCTTCGTTGAATCTGACCAACGCAGCGGATTTTCCGGAGTTTGTGGAGGAGATTCGCTACGGCCGGCAGAGCACGGTCGCCGTCATGCCGCAGTATGCGATTCCCTTTGGGTGGCGTTTGTTCCTGAACTTCTCTCACGTCGTCTCCGATTATCCTGGGCATCCGGAAGGACGGCAGCGGTGGGATGAGCGGACGTTCCATCCGGACCGCGATGGCGCGATGAAGCCGATGAGCCAACTCTGGAAGAACGGAGCGCCGCCTGCTTTCCTGAAGACCATGTTTGGGATGGCAACGGTATTCGCTCGTGTTCCCTCAGAAGGCTTTCTGCAACGGTGGAACAGGAAAGCGAATGAGACGCTGCAGTTTCCTGTGGCGCCGTCGTGGGCGGGCTCTGCACGCGCCCCGCACGGGGAAGCGGCGCTCGAGGAGTACCTGTATCGAAGCGGCGAGCCGGCTTCGGACTGAAAGAGGGATTAGGGAACAGGGATTAGGGATTAGGGAACAGGGATTAAGGGATTAGGGATTAGGGATTAGGGATTAGGGATTAGGGAATAGAAAAACTAACCAGCTACGGTCGCTAGCTGGAGTTCTTTCTGTAGTAGCGCGAAGTTGTCGCGGTCGGTTTCGTAGGCGCCGGTGTGCGGTAATTGCTGGACCAGGGCGTTGCCTTTCTCCCAGGCCTCGCGCGCTTCGTCGATCCTGTTTTCACTCCAGAGAAAAGCGCTGCAGGCAATCCAGTAGTCGGCGTTACGGCGGGTGGGGTGTTTGGCCTGCATGCGCTCCCACCAGAGGCGGGTCCCTTCCGGATCGTGCTGGAGATAGGCCTTTCCAAAGATGAAGGGCGTGTGCAGCTCGGCAGGAATGTCGGAGGCTGATTCCTGGTAGATGATCTCTGCCTCGGCGAGAGCCTGGCCGGCTTCGGCTACTCGGCCGCAATCGAGATAGTGCGAGGCTGCGAGGAGCCGGAGGTGGAGCGCGTGCTGACCGATCGAGATGGACGAACAGGCGCGAAGGATCGCGTCGATGTCGTAATCGCGGGGACGGAGCGCGGTGATGGTGGTTGCGGCCGCGGTGGCGAAGGCACGATGAAGATCAGCCCAGGGGCCCGGTGAGAGCAGCTGGAGAATGCGGGCTCCATCGGAATAGAAGGCCTGGGTGCGGAACGGAATCAGATTGAGAGCGCCGGCGAGCAGAGAGAGCGTGGCGAAGAAGGCAAGGGGCAGCCACACTGCGTGCCATGCATGGGAAGGCGCAGCCAGAGTGAGACCGAGAGCCGCACAGCCAGCAACGAGACTGAGGAAAGGGCCCGCGGCGACCATGCAGATATCGCGCCACAACGGACGCCAGGGGTTGGTGGGAGCGACGGCGGTGGCGCCACCGATGGCGAGAAAACCGGCCAGAGCGAAGCGGAATTCCCAATGGCCTTCGCGCATGCGCCACTGCAAGGGGCCGACGATGAAGGCGCGGAGTTTCATGCCCAGCAGATTGGCCGCGACGGCGTGGCCGAATTCGTGGAGGGCGACCATGAGGATTTCGAGGAGCAGGAAGAGGAAGAGGTCTTTGAAAAAGGATTGGCGGACCAGGACGAGGCCATTCGCCTCGGCCCACCGCCACCACCAGGTCATGGCAGAGACGAAGCCGCCGGTACCAGCGACCCAGATGAGGCGATTCACGATGGCGTTGGTTCCATCGCCGGGCAGGGGCCGCATGAGGTGTTCGGCCTGAACGACATCGCGACGACGAAAGGCGATGAGGCCGGCGATGCCGACGCCGAGGAGGAGCGCATCGGGGTTGAGAAACGCCGTTGCCGGGGCGGTAAGGAAACGGCGATCCATGTAAAGGAAGAGGCAGCCGAGGACGGCGTTTGCCGTGCTGGCCACGAGGCCCCAGGCGCGGGCGGAGCGCATTCCCATCCAGAATGTCCAGCAGGCGAGGGCGTAGACGAGGCCGAGGAGGGGAAGGGCCATCCGCATGGACGCACGAAGAAGGGTGGGGGGCAAATGGGCGTCGGGCCAGGCCGCGATGTCGAGCAGGGAATAGAGTGCGGATCGAAGGAAGAGGATCGCCCCGAGAGCGAACATCCAGCACAGAAAATTTCGTACCGCGCGCATAACGTTCGCCTGGAGCGGGAGTTAGCGGAAGAGTAATGGGGCGGGGGGAGCGGAACAATGCTACTTCGGGGGGAGAGTGGTTATTGCGATGGCACACCGGGGCAAGTTGTTGAAGCTATTGGCGGGGCAGTCAGGCTAGAATGGCGGTCTCCGGAGGGCGGACAGGGCCATGTTCGAGGACAGCAGCATCAACCAGACGCAGCTGGACGAGATCAAGGCCCGGTATGGGATCGCCGGGCGCGCAACCGGGCCCAGCCGCTTTCCCATTGTTCTGATTAAGCCTTCGCACTACGACGATGACGGGTATGTCATCCAGTGGTACCGGTCGGCGGTGCCTTCAAACTCGCTGGCGGTGATGCACGGGCTGGTGCAGGACTGCAAACAGCGGAAGGTTCTGGGAGAGCGGGTGCGGGTCGAGATCCGCTCGATGGACGAAGACAACACGCGGATCCGGACGCAGCCGCTGGTGCGGGAGCTGAAGGATGGGCAAGGGCTGGTGATTCTGGTCGGCGTGCAGTCGAACCAGTTTCCGCGAGCAATGGATATTGCGCTGCCGCTGCGGGTGGCCGGCGTGCAGGTCTGCATGGGCGGGTTCCACGTCTCGGGCAGCATCTCGATGCTGGGCGGGGTGACGCCGGAGTTGCAGGAGGCGATGAACCTGGGGATCTCGCTGTTTGCGGGCGAGGCGGAGGAGGGCCGGCTGGATCAGGTGCTGCACGACGCATGGCGCGGGGAGTTGAAGCCGCTCTACAACCACCTGAACGAACTGCCGTCACTGGAAGGAGCGCCGGCACCGATGCTGCCGGCGAAGACGATTCGGGGAACGATTGGGAAGTACACGAGCTTCGACGCGGGGCGCGGATGCCCGTTTCAGTGCTCGTTCTGCACGATCATCAATGTGCAGGGGCGGAAGTCGCGGCGGCGGAGTGTGGATGAGGTGGAGCGCATCGTCCGCGACAATCTGAAGCAGGGCGTGGGGCGGTTTTTCATCACCGACGATAACTTCTCGCGGAATCCTGACTGGGAGAAGATTCTGGATCGGCTGATCCACATGCGCGAGCAGGAAGGGCTGAACATCAAGTTCATGGTGCAGGTGGACACGATGTGCCACCGGCTGCCGGGATTCATCGAGAAGGCGGGGCGGGCGGGCGTGAAGCGGGTGTTCATTGGTCTGGAGAGCATCAATCCGGCGAGCCTTGCGAGCGCACACAAGAAGCAGAACAAGATTGCGGAGTATCGGAAGATGCTGCTGGCCTGGAAGAAGGCCGGGGCGATCGTGTTTGCCGGGTACATCGTTGGGTTTCCCGGGGAGACGCCGGAGAGCGTGCTGCACGATATTCGGATCATCCAGAGGGAGCTGGCGATCGATCTGCTGGAGCCGCATTGCCTGACGGCGCTGCCGGGGTCCGAGGATCACCAGAAGCTTTATCAGGCGGGGGCGTTTCTTGATCCGGACCTGAACAAGTACGACCTGGAGCACGTGACAACGCAGCACTCGACGATGACGGCGGAGCAGTGGACGAAGCTGTATCACGACACGTGGCAGGAGTTCTACACGCTGGAACATATGGAGACGGTGCTGCGCAGGGCGGCGGCTACGGGGATCGCGCTGGAGAGCATGATGGTGCTGCTGCTGTGGTTTCACTTCTGCATCGTGTACGAGAAGATCGATCCGCTGCAGGGCGGTTTTTTGCGGCGGAAGCATCGCATGGACCGGCGGCCTTCGATGCCGAAAGAGGGGTGGCTCGGGTTCTGGACGCGGTATGGGAGTGAGTTGGCGCGGAAGCACTGGAAGATGGCGCGGTTGTATTTGCGGTTCCGGCGGTTCGTGGGGCAGCTGCAGCGGAATGCGGCGGCGGAGGGGTACACGGATGTGGCGCTGACTCCGGACTCGGAGACGGATATGGACACGCTGGAGATGCTGACGCAGATTGTGGTGGTGCGGTAGGGGCGGACAGGGTTCGGCGTGTTCGGCGTTCGGCGTTCGGAAAACGAAACTACGGGCATCGGGTTTTGCCGAGGTCGCACGTTGCAGGCGCGGACGGATCAGGCTTCGTTGCGGAGCGCGGTGACGGGATCGAGGTTGCCGGCGCGGGTTGCGGGCATCCATCCGGCGAGGAGAGCGACGCCGGCGAGAACGAGGATGATGGCAGCCAGGGGCGCGACGCCGAAGGAAGTGCGCGTGAACATCTGGAAGCGGACGAGACGCTCGATGAGGAAGCTACCGAGGAGTCCGATGGCGAGGCCGAAAGCGGCGAGTCGAGTGACCATGAGCAGGATGAGCCTGAGAATGTCGCTGCGTTTGGCGCCGAGGGCCATGCGCACGCCAATCTCCTGGACGCGCTGCGTGACGTTATAGGAAATGACGCTGTAGATGCCGACGGCGGCGAGGGCCAGGCCGAGCCCCGCGAATGAGGTGAAGAGCGCCATGAAGAAGCGGGGCTGCTGGGTCTGTTCGCCCATCACTTCGCCGAGGGTGTTGGGCTTGCCGAGGGCGAGATCCTTATCCAGGGCACGCGCCTTGAGCCGCACCGCGTTGACGATGGCGAGAGGATCGCCGGCGGTGCGGACCGCGAGCTCGCGCTCGGGCGGGGCAAACAAGGTGTAGGGCAGGAAGACGGCGGGAACTGCAGGGTCGGTGAGGCCGTCGTTTTTTGCATCGCCGATGATGCCGACGATGGTGACGCCGGCGGCGATGCCAGGAGCAGAAAGAACCTGGGGATTGGTCATGGGCCGACCCAGATCATCGATCTGCATGGAGCGGCCCACGGGATCCTGACCGGCCGGCCAGAGGCGGGCAGCGCTCTCGTTGATGAGCGCGACGCGCTGGCCATTCTCGATTTCGGCTTCGGTAAATTCGCGTCCACGCTTCATTGGAATGCCGAGGGTTTGCGGATAGCGGGCGCTGATGAGGGCGATTGCGACCTGACGGCCTTCCACGCGCGGCTGTCCGTCAATGGAATAGGGCGAACGCCAGCGGGAAAAGGGCAGGCCAGCGTTGCCGAGGGTCGCGGCCTGGACGCCGGGCAGGTTGGCGACGCTTTCGAGCAGATTGCGATCGAGCAGGTTGCGCTGTTGCCAGGAGGGATATTGTTTCGGCGACAGGGTGAATTCGATGCGCATCACTTTCTCGGGCTGAAAGCCTGGATCGGTGCGCAGACACCTGGATGAAGCCGCGGACGGCGAGGCTGGCTCCGGCGAGAAGGATGACGGAGAGGGAGATTTCGGCAACGACGAGCCAGCTGCGCATGGCGCGTCCGCGCATGCTGCCGGCGGCGCCACCTCCACCATCTTTGAGGGTGCCGACAAGGTTGGGACGGGAGGAACGCAGCGCGGGCGCGAGGCCGAAGAGGATGCCGGTGAGCATGGAGACGCCGAGCGAAAAGAGCAGGACCCAGCCATTGACGACGATGCGGGCTTCGTTGGGAACATAGTCGGGCGGGATGAGGGCGGCAATGAGGCGTGTGGCGCCGAGGGCGAACAGGACGCCGAGAATTCCGCCGGCGAAAGACAAGAGCACGCTTTCGGTGAGGAGTTGGCGCACGAGCCTGGCGCGGCCAGCACCGATAGCGATGCGCATGGCAATTTCGCGGGCGCGGCCGGTGGTCCTCGCCAGCTGGAGATTGGCCACATTGACACAGGCGATGAGGAGCAGAAGGCCGACAGCGGCGAAGAGGAGATGGAGGCTGTTGGCCATGTCACCGCTGGCTGTGGTGATGTCCATGTAGTTGAGCAGCACGGTGCGCAACTGGCCCTTCGGGTAGTCGTCGGGACGCTCGGCGGCGAAGCGGATGTTGAGCTGGTTGAGTTGCTGCTCGGCGGCGCTCTGGGTGACGCCGGGGGCGAGGCGCATGATGACGGCGAGCCCGTTGGGATCTTTGAGATCGGTGCGGAGGGGAAGCCAGAAGGCATCGTTGGTCCACCAGCCGAAGCGTGGAGGCATGACGCCGATGATGGTGCGGGGCACGTCATCGAGGGTGATGGTGCGGCCGATGGCGTGCGGATCGCCGGAGAAGAAGCGCTGCCAGAATCCATAACTGAGGACCACGACGGGCGCGGGCTCGGCGCCGGAGCCGACATCGAAGGGCTGGAGGGTGCGGCCGAGGAGAGGCTTGACGTCGAGGAAGTTGAACGCTCCGCCGGTGAGGAAGACGCCGTAGAAATTTTCCGGATTGATGCCGCCGGTGAGCAGGACGGGGCGGACGCTGGTGGCCATGACGTCAGCGAAGGCGGGAAGCTTTTGCATCTCCAGCATCTCGCGCTGGGTATACCAGTGCCAGCCGCGGAGGGCGTCGTGGGGGCCGAGGACGGCGGGCGCCCAGATCTGATTGGGGCGGGCGTAGGGATAGGGCGCGATGAGGACGCCGTAGACGACGCTGAACAACGCGATGCTGGACCCGATGCCGAGCATGAGCGAGAGCAGAGCGACGAGGGTGAAGCCGGAATTCTTACGGAAGGTGCGGAGAGCAAAACGGATGTCCTGCCCGAGGCGCTCCGGCCACAAACCTCCCCAGGTTTCGCGAGACTGGTCGGCAGCGGCGGCGGCGTTACCGAACTTGCGGATCGCAGCTTGCCGCGCTGCGGCGGGAGACATGCCGGCGTCGATGTTCTCCTGAGTTTCGAGGTCGATGTGCTCCTGCATCTCGTCCTCTAAACGCTTCCTGCGCTTTTCCCACTGGTTCATGGCGCGATCCTTCTTTCGGGGAAATACGGGCTTTCAGGGAGATACGGGCCCTAAGGATTCCGGTCGGGGAGCGGGGCCAGGAGCCGCGCAATGGCGTCGGAGAAGCGCTGCCATTTGGAGGTTTCGGCGGAGAGCTTCTTTCTGCCTTTCGCAGTGAGGCGGTAAAACCTGGCTTTGCGATTGTTTTCAGAGAGGCCGTCGTCGGCGACGATGAGCTTGTGTTTGAGAAGGCGTTGGAGTGCGGGATAGAGGGAGCCGTGGCCCACCTGCAGAACCTCATCGGATCGCTGCTGGATGATGCGGGCGATGGCGTGTCCATGGGCGGGGCCGTAGAGAAGGGTTTGCAGGATGAGCAGATCGAGGGTTCCCTGCAGGAGGTCGAGTTGGTCCTCTTCAGTCGACATTCGACCTGAAGGTAGACCTGGCTCAGGTCGAATGTCAAGGGGAAGGGTTGGCTCGACGGTTAAGGCCGGAGCGGAGGGGGCTTCGCGGAGGCGGGGGATGGCGGGCGGCGGGAGGGCGGGCTTTCGAAGAGCAGGGCACGGGCTGGCCGCCCGGCAGGGGGGGGTCCGAGGGGTCCTGAGCGTCGTGGCGGGAGCCTGGTGTCGTGTTTCGAAGGTTTCTTTACAGCTTGAGGTTCGAGAAGAAGCAGGTCCCTCCGCTCCGGTCGGGATGACAAGGTAAAGGAAGATCAGAAACACCACACCAGCACGCGGATTCTGCAGAGCCGTAGAGAGACGCGGTGACAGAAGCAGGGCACGCGAGGGCATCGAGGGGCGGCGGTGAATAGTTCTGGGCAAGCGTAGAGAAGTCATGGCACACTACGGCAATTTCTCTGAGGGTCTGGGCCAATGACACGGGATGAGACAGGGGACGGGGGGTTCCTGGGACGCACGAGCGCAAACGGTGAGGTCGCATGGACGAGAGTGCACGATGTGAGCCTTGGGCTGGTAGTGGGGATGCTGGTGCTTCTGGTGGCGTCAACCGGGTGGGGGCAGGCACGGGGGCTGGCGGGGGATGATCCGCATTCTCTGGGACCGAACTACTGGGGTATGGTGAAGCCGGAGGCGGAGGAACTGGCGGCGGTTGGGTTTGCCGGGAGCGGGCTGGGGGCGGCGGCGTTTGTCAACGGCAGGACGGTTCCGAAGCTGCACGGGCCACTGTGGCACACGGCGGATGTGGAAGGCGGGTACGTGTCGATCCGGTCGACGGCATCACCGCTGAAGTGCGGGTGCTTCACGGCGGATGGCGGGAACGGATCGCTGGTGTATCACCTGACGGACTACTTCGGCGTGGCGGGCGATGGGGCGCGCGTCTGGACTCGCGGAGTTGGGACGCAGCAGGGATTGAATCTGACGACGTATATGGCGGGGCCGCAGGTTTCGGCCTTGCTGTGGGGGCATTTTCTGCCGTTTGGGCATTTTCTGATGGGTAAGGCGCAGGCGGATGGTGGGAAAGCTTTGGGGACGACAGGTTCAGCGAGTGCGTTTGCGGATGCGTGGGGCGGCGGCCTGGATCTGGTGCTGAATGGGGACGCGTCGGTGCGGCTGGCGGAGATCGATGAGGAGACGACGCACTTCCGGTCAACGCTGGGGCCGCGGCAGAGCCATGTGCGGTTTGTGTTTGGAGTGGTTTTTCATTTCAAGACGCCGGCGTTTGGTGGGTTGCGATGACGGAGGAGACGGGTGTGAGGGGCGTAAGGCAGAAGGGGTCGAGGCCATTTTCGAGGCAGTTTTCGAGACGCGGGCGGATGATGCTGGCGGCGGGAGTGATGACGGTGTTTTGGGTGATTGCGATTCCGATTTGGTGGCCGTAGGGCTGGAAGACGAGACGGAACGGTTGGGACGACGGGAGTTGCGGGCAGGCCGGTTTCACTAAAGGCATGCCTCAGCGGCTGGAGCCGGATTTATTTCGGTGGCTTTTAGGGCACAGCTGAAGAGCTTGCCGAAAGATGGTTCGTTCGGGGCAAAGCCGTCGTTAATCAGGAGAAGTCCACACACGATTGCAATGGACGTTGGGGGACGGGCTGAATTTTTCCCAAAATGGGCAGCCGGACAGTACTTTCGGCTGAGGGCTGGGAAGAAACCCTTATAGATTTGGCGGCGGGGCGCTCAAGCTTCTTGCTGTGGGGTGAACCTGGCGCCCCAACGGTATTTTGGTCGGCAGGCTTCTTGCTGTGGAGGGGTGAACCTGGCGCCTTCAATCGGATTTTGGTCGGCCAGGCTTCTTGCTGTGGGGGGGACCTGGCGCCCCCGACGGTATTTTGGTCGGCCGGGCTTCTTGCTGTGGGGGGGACCTGGCGCCCCCGACGGTATTTTGGTCGGCCAGGCTTCTTGCTGTGGGGGGACCTGGCGCCCCCGACGGTATTTTGGTCGGCCAAGCTTCTTGCTGTGGGGGGACCTGGCGCCCCCGACGGTATTTTGGTCGGCCAGGCTTCTTGCTGTGGGGGGGAACCTGGCGCCTTCAATCGGATTTTGGTCGGCCCGTCTTCTTGCTGTGGGGTGAACCTGCGCCCCCAATCGGATTTTGCGGGAAGGCTTCTTGCTGTGAGGGGTGAACCTGGCGCCTTCAACTGCAATTGGGATTTTGCCGGGGCTTCCCGCTGTGGGGGTGAACCTGGCGCCTCCAACAAGGCTTCCTGCTGTGGGTGAACCGGCAACTTCAAAAATGGGTTTTTGCGTCGGTCGTTTTCGGTACTGCATGGCTAGAAAGCCGAGGCCTTTCAAAGCATCCGTTTTTTCGAAATCCTGATTCGGAGGCGATTCGGGAGCGAAACATATTGGCCGGCTCTTCCCGCAACGGGGTCTGTGGCGCCTGGCGCGGTACCGTCAGGTAAAGGATGGGGTTAATTTTCCTGAAATCTGGATGGCGGAGGTATGAGCTTCTTGCTGTGGGGTGAACCTGGCCGTCGGCATTGGAGTTTTGGGGCGGAATTCTTGGCGGTGGATAAACGCCCCCCTGGAAAATCCGCATTCCGTCCTGGTTGCGCCGAACTGCGGGCGCAACCAGGGAAGGGGCATCCGAGGGGCTGTGTCCTGAAATAAGAACGATCGATCTCCGAAGTCTCAACAGGAAGCCGTCGGGGCGGCTGGTCGTCAGGGATTTGCGGGGGGGATGCTGCGGCCGAAGTCGCGGAGGGCGCGGAGGGTGGTACGGGCGGCGCCGGAGTCGATGGCTTCTGCGGCGCGGGCTACTCCTTCTCCCAGATCCGCAGCGATGCCGATCGCCTCGAGAGCTGCGGCGGCATTGAGGAGGACGATGTCGCGCTTTGGACCTTTGTCAGTACCGGTGAGGATCGCGTCGAGGATGGCGGCATTGGCCTGGGCGGTGTCGCCACCCTGCAGATCGGCGAGTTCGGCCGGGGCGAGACCGACCTCTTCCGGAGAGACGACAACGGAGATGGCATGGGGCGCGCCGTGGTCGGAGACGGAACGAACGACGACGGTGTCGGTGGGGGAGAGGGCGATCTCGTCGATGCCATTGCGGGCGTGGACGACACGTCCGAAACGAATGCCGAGGCGTGCCATGGCTCCGGCAGCAACGTCGAGCTTGATGGGCGAATAGACGCCCATGACTTGCGCGGGAGCACCGGCAGGATTCGTCAGGGGGCCGGCGAGATTGAAGATGGTGTGGAAGCCGAGGGCGCGGCGCAAGGGCTGCACGCGCTTCATGGCAGGGTGAAGCGCTGGGGCGTAGAGGAAGGTGAATCCTGTCGCGCGGAGGCAGTCAGCGGATTGCTGTGGCGTGAGGGCGACGGGGACACCCATGGCTTCGAGGACATCGGCAGAGCCGCACTTCGAAGTGATGCCGCGATTGCCGTGCTTGGCGACTTTGGCACCGGCGGCTGTGGCGACCAGCGCTGCGCCGGTGGAGATATTGAAGGTGCCGAGGCCGTCGCCGCCGGTTCCGCAGGTATCAACGAGGGAGGCGCGTTCTTCAGGCGTGAGGGGGATGGGGATAGAAACCGAGCGCATGGCCTGAGCGAAGCCGGTGAGTTCCTCGACGGTCTCGCCGCGGGTGGCGATGGCGGTGAGGAGCGCGGCGATTTCGATGTCGGCGACATTCTCGGGCTTGCCGGTGAGTATCGCGGTGAGCGCGTCACGGGCCTGTTCGCGCGTGAGGGGGAGATGCTCCTCGACGACTTGTTTGAGGTGGGCTTGCAGTGCGGGCATGCGGTGAATTCATGCTAACTGAGGGGGGAAGACGGCCGGTGAAGATCTCGTTTCCCCACCGATTTTCGCGTCAGTGTCCAACTCGCTCGTGTCCTATGGAAATCCGGGCTTCCCACATCTGCCAGAGGGCGGCAGATGTGGGCGCCCATGGGGTTGTGCACTGAGGAACGAATGGAGTTAGTCGCCGGCTGAGGTACCGGGGAGGGGCTCGTACGCGGGCTTGGCGGCCACGGCCTGGACGCCGGGTGCGGGCTTTTCCGCGAAGAACACGCGATAGAGGAGGCCGCCCAACACGCCGCCGAGGATCGGAGCGAGCCAGAAGAGCCAGAGTTGGGAGATGGCCCATCCGCCGACGAAGAGAGCGGGGCCGGTGCTGCGGGCGGGATTGACGGAGAGGTTGGTGACGGGGATCCCAATAAGGTGAATGAGGGTGAGGCCGAGACCGATGGCGATGGGAGCGAATCCTTTGGGAGCGCGAATATCGGTGGAGCCCATGATGATGAGGAGGAAGAAGAAGGTGAGGACCATTTCCGCGACGAAGCAGGACTGCATGGTGTAGCCGCCGGGAGAATGGACGCCGTATCCATTGCAGGCAAAGGTGCCGAGGACGAAGCCGGGCTTGCCGCGGGCTATGACGTAGAGGGTGGCTGCACCGACGAACCCGCCGGCGACCTGGGCCAGGATGTAGGGGACGAGATGGGCGAGGGGGAAGCGACGTCCGATGGCGAGTCCAAAGGAGACCGCGGGATTGAGGTGGCAACCGGAGATATGTCCGATGGCGTAGCACATGGTGAGGACGGTGAGGCCGAAGGCAAGGGCAACACCGACGAAGCCGATGCCGGTGTTGGGAAATGTAGCTGCGAGCACGGCGGCGCCACATCCGCCGAAGACGAGCCACGCGGTGCCGAAGAATTCTGCGAAGAGCTTTTTACTGAGATTCATTTTCCCTCCAGAAGAGACTGAGACATGCACGACAGCCCGGATCGAACAGCGGCGAACAGGGTGGGAACGGAACGGCTGCAAGGGAGAGGCGACAACGAGAGAGGCCGCCAGTGTAGCGCAGGGGGGTGAGGGGGGACACGAGAATTTTGCAGTGAGGGTGGCGAGGTTTGCCCACGGTCGGACGCGTTGGTTACACTGATGATTCTGCTTTGGCTGCAGCTTGCGCATTGAGCGACGGCACGATCCGCAGGACGATCCCCGCACGAAGACGCTTCATTTTTCTGAACACCAACAGCTTTGTATCCTCTGGACTCTGTTAGCCGCAATTCTTCTGAAAAACTTTTATGAAAATTCACGAGTATCAGGCAAAAGACATTCTGGCGAAGTATGGCGTGGCGATTCCGCGCGGCGAAGTGGCGAACACGCTGGATGAGGCCATCGAGGCCGCTCGACTGTTGTTCAGCGGGGGCGCGAAGGGCGTGGTGGTGAAGGCGCAGATTCATGCCGGCGGACGCGGCAAGGGCGGCGGCGTGAAGGTGGCGAAGACGCTGGATGAAGCGGAGCAGTATGCGAAGCAGATTCTGGGCATGCAGCTGGTCACGCACCAGACAGGTCCGCAGGGACAGAAGGTGCAGCGGCTGCTGATCGAAGAGACGGCGGCGATCGATCGCGAGCTGTATCTGGGGATCGTGCTGGATCGCGCGGCGGCGAAGCTGGTGTTCATGGCGTCTCAGGCGGGCGGCATGGAGATCGAAGAGGTCGCGGCGAAGGATCCGAAGGCGATTTACAAGGCGTACATCGATCCGGGGGTGGGGTTCCAGCCGTATCAGGCGCGGGAGCTGGCGTTTGCGCTGGGGCTGAAGCCGACGCAGATTGCGGATGCGGTGAAGTTCATGACGGGGCTGTACAAGGTGTACATCGACACAGACGCTTCGCTGCTGGAGATCAATCCGTTCATCACGACGAAGGACGACAAGCTGTTTGCGCTGGACTGCAAGATCAACTTCGACGACAACGCGATGTTCCGGCACAAGGATCTGAAGGAGCTGCGCGATGTGGCGGAGGAGGATCCGCTGGAGGTAGAGGCGTCGAAGTACGCGCTGAACTACATCAAGCTGGACGGCAACATTGCGTGCATGGTGAATGGCGCGGGCCTGGCGATGGCGACGATGGACATCATCCAGTACGCGGGCGGGATGCCGGCGAATTTTCTGGATGTGGGCGGGGGCGCGAATCAGCAGCAGATCGAGCATGCGTTTGAGATTCTGCTGTCGGACAAGGGCGTGCAGGCGGTGTTCATCAATATATTTGGCGGGATTTTGAGAGTGGATACGCTGGCGACGGGAGTTGTGGAGGCGGCGAAAAAACTGAACGTGAAAGTGCCCGTCGTGTTGCGACTGGAAGGGACCAATGTCGAGGAAGGGCGAAAGATTCTGAAGGACTCGGGATTGAAATTCATTGTTGGAGACACGATGCAGGATGCGGCGCAGAAGGTCGTGGCGGCCGCGAATAAGGAGCGGCGTAGAATGGCTGTTTTAGTGGATAAGAATACGCGGCTGATCGTGCAGGGGATTACTGGACGCGAGGGAACTTTTCACGCGAAGGGCTGCGCGGAGTATGGGACGAAGGTGGTTGGGGGCGTGACGCCGGGCAAGGGCGGGACGACGCACGAGGGGTGGCCGGTATTCGACACGGTGCATGAGGCCGTGGACAAGACGGGCGCGAATGTGTCGGTGATTTTTGTGCCGCCGCCGTTTGCCGCCGATGCGATTCTCGAAGCGAACGATGCTGGCGTGCCGCTGATCATCTGCATCACCGAGGGGATTCCGATCAACGACATGGTGAAGGTGTGGAGTGTGCTGAAGCACTCGACGTCGCGGTTGATCGGACCGAATTGCCCGGGGGTGATTTCGCCGGGGAAGGCAAAGGTGGGGATCATGCCGGGGCGGATTCACAAGGAAGGGTCGATTGGAATCGTGTCGCGCTCGGGCACGCTGACGTATGAGGCGGTGTATCAGCTGACGCAGCGCGGAATTGGGCAGTCGACAGCGATAGGGATTGGCGGCGATCCGATTATCGGGACGACGCATGTGGATGCGCTGAAACTGCTGAATGAGGATCCGGAGACCGAGGCGATTATTCTGATCGGTGAGATCGGCGGGACGGCCGAAGAGACTGCGGCCGCTTACGTGAAGGAGCATGTGAAGAAGCCGGTGGTGGGATTCATCGCCGGGCAGACGGCTCCGCCGGGACGACGGATGGGACACGCGGGGGCGATTATTTCAGGCGGGCAGGGTACGGCTGCGGAGAAGATGAAGGCGCTTACGGCGGCGGGGATTCATGTGGTGGAGACGCCGGCGGCGATTGGGGAAACGGTCGCGAAGGCGATTGGGAAGGGGAAAAGCAGCCTTTAGCCGTTAGCTATTAGCTGTTAGCTCGTTTCGGTGCAATTTGAAGGGTCGCCCTGGCTGGGCGATGAACATTAATCCGCCTCAAACGGGGCTAGAAGCTAACAGCTAGTGTGGTGTTTCGAAGGTTTCTTTACGGATTGAGGTTCGAGAAGAAGCAGGTCCCTCCGCTCCGCTTCGCTTCGGTCGGGATGACAAGGCAAAGGAAGATCAGAAACACCACACTAGAAGCTAGAGGCTAAATATGTCACAGCGTACGTTCAGCATTATTAAGCCGGATGCAATTCGGAAGGGCTATGCGGGGGGGATTCTCGCAGAGATTGAGAAGGCCGGGTTCAGGATTGTTGCGATCAAGAAGCTGTTCATCTCGAAGGCGCAGGCCGAGGGGTTTTACGCCGTGCACAAGGAGCGGCCGTTCTTTGGATCGCTGACGACGTTCATGTCGTCGGGGCCGATTGTGGCGCTGGTGCTGGAGAAGGACAACGCGATCGCCGATTTGCGCAAGCTGATGGGCGCGACGAATCCTGCGAATGCGGACGAGGGGACGATCCGGAAGAAGTATGCGGGGTCGATTGAGGAGAACGCGATTCACGGGTCGGATGCCGAGGAGACGGCGCAGTTTGAGATTGGGTATTTCTTTGCCGGGCACGAGCTGGTGTAGGGCAGGGAGTAGCAATAGCCAATAGGGAATAGGGAATAGCAAAGCGGGATCGGAGCTTGCGCTCCGGTCCCGTTTTCTTTTTTGGGGAAAAGGGGCTGTGGTTTGTTGTCCCGATTTGGGCGTCGGGGGAGTACTTTGGGTTGGGGCGAGGGTCGAGTTTTGTTGACCGAAGGCTTCCACTTCTTGCTGTGGGGAGAACCTGGCGTGGAAGTAGGGCTTGGCGGGGTGGGCGAGCCGGGACGGCATTTCCCGATTTGGGCGTCGGGAGTACTTTGGGATGGGGCAGGGATCGAGTTTTGTTGACCGAGGGCAGGGCGCGGGCTTCCACTTCTTGCTATGGGGTGAACCTGGCTTGCGAAGTGTTTTTTGGTTTTTGGTTTTTGGTTTTGGCTTTTGGCTTGGGCTGGGCTTGGGCTGGGCTTGGGCTTGGGCTTGGGCATGGGCTGGGCTTGGGCTTGGGCTGGGCATGGGCTTGGGCTTTTGATTTGGGCGCGTGGTGATTTCGGCGCGTAGTGGATTTCGGTCGTGGTGGATAAGGCGCCTGGTGATTTTAGCCCGTGGTTTTTGGGGCTCGACGCGGGGACTGCGCGCTGAATGCCACTATTGCCAGGTCTGGTTCGATGTTTCCGCGGTGTCTTGTCGGTTCTGAAGAATGCAGAAGCAGGTCCCTCCGCTCCGCTGCACTCCGGTCGGAATGACAATCGCTCAAGAAAATGAGAACCAGCCAGCTATTTGGTCTTCATGACTTCGAGGGTGAGGGAGTCCATGCGGGAGACCACCATGGGGTCTACGCGGGAGAGCACGCGCATGTAGACGAACAGACTGACAGCCGCGAAGACAAGAAAGATGGGGACGGGGAGCCACGAGTATCCGAGGAAGGCACAGCCCCCGATCACGGCAGCGCCCACGGCTACGAAGCCGAGTTGGGTAACGAAGCTGGTGAGATTATTGCCGACCGCACCGGCTTCGCGACGCATGCGGGTCATATTGATTCGGTACGGCATGGTGATCGAGAGCACATTCCCGATGGCGAAGTTGGCAGGAACAGCAAAGAGCAGCCAGGCAAAGGTGATGGCAACAACGTTGGGTGCGGGGAGTCCAAAGCGATAGATCACGACTGCAGAGATCAGAATGGCCTCAAGGAGAAACAAGATCAGGTGCAGGAAGTTTTTTGCGAGAACGACGGTGCGCATGGGGGTAGGCGAGAGGAAATAGAACTGGATACCGTCGCCTTCCATTCCGAGGTTGTTGCAGATGATGCGGGCCAGACCGAGGAAAGCCCAGACCATGCCGATGGGGAGGGCGTATTCGATGCGGATACTGCTGGTGAACTGACCTCCACGAAAGGCACCGCCGAAGACGAAGACCATCACCAGGGGCGCGGCCAGGTTGTAGAGCATGGGACCGCTGCGCAGGAGGTAGCGCAGGTCTTTTTCGATGACAGCAGCAATGGGCCCGGAGAAGTTGAGGGTGGGATTGCGGAGTTTGCGAGCTGAAGCGACGCGGCGACGGGGCGCTTCGCTGAGGTTTTCGCCGTGGCTTTCCGCCTGGAGACGCAGAGCGAGCAGGCTACCGGCACCGAGGGTGAAGCAGCTGAGCCAGAGGAGATCCGCGAAGGCGTGAAGAGGGTCGTGCTGCGCCATGAAGTGGATGGAATCGACGGCGAGGCCCGGCGGCAGGAGGCGTTGGGCATCCATGACGCGATTGGCGAGGCGATGGACTTCCTCCTTTTTGACATTGGAAAAGGGGCGGCTGTGGGCGTTCTGGCGGTAGACGGGGTTAAAGACCTGGGCGGCCAGGGCGAGAAAGAGGAAGACGGCGGTAACGATTTCGCGGGTGCGGCGCTGGGCAAGCCAGCGTTCGATCCAGGCAAGGATCATGCGGGCGAGGAGCAGGTTAAAGAAGACGAAGAGAGCGAGAGTGAAGACGGTCCAGACGAAGAGATCGGGACGGGCAATGCTGACGCCAATGCCGATGGCGATAGCCCAGATGATGCCAATGAGGGTGGAGGGAGCAGCGAGACCGTAGACGAGGTAGAGAACGATCCACGAGCCCAAGCTGACGGGATAACGGAGGAGGTGGCCGAGTTCGGGATTCTGGCCACTGAGGGCGGGGGCCAGTGCGGCGAAGAACTGCCAGGAGAGCAGGAGGACCCAGAGCTCGAGCGCGATTCCATTGAACGTGTTGTGGCTGGCGGCAGCCCAGGCGCCAAAGCCGAGTCCAAAGGCGGGCGCTCCGGCAATGAGGCAGAAGAAGAGGAATACGAGGAGCTGGGCACCGAACTCCAGGCTGCCGCGGCGCGTGCGCAGGGAGTTGAGGAAGATGCGGGTCTGCACCCAGGCAATCGCGGCGTATTGTTTGCGAGCGAGAGGGGAGAGGAATCCCGAATGAGAGGATTGGGGTGGCGTGGGTGTCGCGTCTACGCCAGCCACGACAGCTCCTGGACGGGCTCTTCCGCAGCGCCGGAACCGGAGCCACTGACGATGCGGAGGAAGAGTTCTTCGAGGGTGAGTTTTTCTTCGGGCTGAGGGCCGGTGAGACTGGCTGCGACACCGGCACGGAGCTCATCGAGGGAGCCGTTGGCGACGATGCGGCCCTGATGAATGATGGCGACGTGGCTGCAGAGGCGCTCGACGATTTCGAGGACGTGCGAGGTGAGGAAGATGGTGGCGCCGCGCTCGGTCATGCGCTGCAGCATGGCTTTGAGGGTGCCCGCGGCGATGGCGTCGACACCTTCGAAGGGCTCATCGAGAAAGAGGATACGCGGGCCATGGATGACGGCGGCGGCGAGGGCGAGCTTCTTCTGCATGCCATGGGAGAAATCGGTGACGAGCTTTTTGGGCTCGTCGGCCAGGTTCATGAAGTCAAGAAGCTCGTTGGTGCGACGGTTGGTGGTGTCGCGGTCGAGGCCGTACATGCGGCCGACGAAGCGGAGATATTCAGAGGCAGTGAGGCGACCGAAGAGGGCAAGGCCTTCGGGAACGACGCCGATCTGGCGTTTGATATCGAGGGGGTGCGCGGCGAAGTCGATGCCGAGGAGCTCGATGCGGCCGGAGGTGGGAGCGAGGAGGCCGGTGACCATTTTGATGGTGGTGGACTTCCCTGCTCCGTTAGGGCCGAGGAAACCGAAGAACTGACCTGCCGCGACCGTGAGGGAGATGTCATCGACGGCAGTGAAGGAGCCGAAGCGGCGGGTGAGATCGTGGACGGAGATGGCGGGAGAATCCATTTCTGTACAGGGTACAGGGTGGAGGGTGCAGGGTACAGGGAGCGGGAGCTGGGAGTTGGGAGCGTTGGAAATACGTATTCCGAATTTTGGTTTGCTTTCCGGCGCTGCGCTTGCGGAGTCCAAGACGAGATGAGGTCAACGGTGTTGATACGACGGTGGGTAATGCTGTGTTCTACGCTGCTTTGTTTGAATCTCTATGGCCAACCGCAGTTACCGGTGCCGGAGATCTTTGGACCGGGTGTGATCTCGGGAGCGGGCAACGACGGCGCGCCGACTTTTTCGCCGGATGGAAAGACGCTCTACTTTACGCGGAGCGCGGCACATTGGACGGCGATTGTGGAGTCGCACGAAGTGAATGGGCAGTGGAGCAAGCCGACGCTGGCGGCGTTTTCGGGTGAGTGGCCGGATTCTTCTCCGGCGATGTCACCGGATGGGACGTACATTGTTTTTCAATCGACGCGTCCGATGCAGCCGCTGAAGGAGACGCCGAAACCAGGTGAGCCTATTCCGGGGGTGGTGTCGAATTTGTGGCGCGTGGATCGTGCGGGATCGGCCTGGACCGCGCCTGTGCGGCTGCCAGAGTCGGTCAACATTGGGCGGTCGATCTGGAAGCCCAGCATTGCTGCGGATGGGACGATTTACTTCACCAACATCGACGACAAGGGTGGCAAGCGGCTGTATTCGTCGCGATCGAGCAACGGCAGCTATGCGATGGCCGAGCCGCTTCCGTTCAGCGATGGGACGAAGGCTGATGTGGATCCAGAGATCGCGCCGGATGGGTCGTTTCTGGTGTTCTGCAGCTCAGGGCGATTGAACGACGACAGCAAGGATCACTTATTTATTGTTCGCCGCAACAGATCGGGATGGGGAACGGTGGAGCAAATCCGTTACGCGGGGGATGAGAAGCCATACGGGTACAGCACCGATGATGAGCCGCGTTTGGGACCCGATCATCGAACGCTGTATTTCAGCAGCGATCGCGCGGTGGTGGTGCATTTTCCACGCACGCGGGAGCAGGCGGAGAGGGACCTCGAGCGCCTGGACAGCTGGGACAACAGCAACAACAATGTGTGGTCGATTCCACTGACGCCGTTGCTTTCGAGTGGTGGTGGAAGCCAGGCCGGCGCGGGAGGTTAGGAACTGAACCTTCGTTGAAGGAAAGGCCTCCGTTACCCTCTGTTATGCTGGAAAGCCGCAAAGGGAGGGTCGATGAAGAATCTTTGTCTTTTGATGGCGTTGGCGATGTGCGCTGCTGCGCGCGGCACGATGCAGGCGCAGGCCGCTGGTGGGGATTCGTCGAAGCCTACGCATTCGATCGTGCTGCATGCGGCGCGGCTGTTCGATGTAGCGGCTGGAAAGATTCTTGCGCCGGGCGAAGTGCTGGTGGAGGGCGAGCGGATCGTGGCCGCAGGGACATCGGTCGAACATCCGGCGGGAGCGGAGGTGATCGATTTAGGAGATTCGACGCTGATGCCGGGACTGATCGACGTGCACGTGCATTTGTTTTTGCATCCGGGCGCGGAGGATTTGCAGACGGTGGAAGAGAGCGTGCCGTGGCGGACGCTTCTTGCGGAGCAGGCGGCGAAGGCGGATCTGATGGCGGGGTTCACGGCGGAGCGCGATATGGGGACGGAGGGCGCGGGGTCTGCGGATACGGCGGTGATGCGGGCGATTGATGCGGGGCTGATTCCGGGTCCGCGGCTGCGGATCAGCGGGAATGCGATCAGCATTTTGGGCGGGCATGAGGATGCTGTTCGCTACAATCCGGCGGCGCACGTGCCTGGGAACGCCGATTACGCCAATGACGCAGAGCAGATTGTGGAGACGATTCGGGAACAGCACAAGCAGGGATCGACGTTCGTGAAGATGTATGAGACGGGATCGGAGCGCGAGGCAACGGCGGAGGAGCAACGGGAGAAGGCGGCGGTCGAGGGCGATCCGAGTTTCTGGCTGCTGCATACGCCGTATCAATATACGGAGGCGCAACTGAAGGCTGGTGTAGAGGAAGCGGCGCGGCTGGGGATGAATGTGGGCGTGCATGCGAATGGCGAGCCGGGAACGCTGTATGCGGTGGAGGCGGGGGTGGCGTCGATCGATCACGCGACGCAGTTGAGCGACGAGACGATGCGGCTGATGAAGGAGAAGCATATTCCGGCGGTGCCGACGTTCACGATCTTCGAATACTTTGCGGAGCATGCGGAGACTCCGGCGGCGGCGGCGCGGGAGAAGAAGATGGTGGACTACAAGATTCACGAATTCAAACGGCAGGTGGCGGCGGGAGTGCCGATGGCGGTGGGTTCGGATGTGGGACCGTTTCCACATGGGACCCAGGCAAAGGAACTGGAGTTGATGGTCGCGCATGGGATGAGTCCAGTGGCGGTGCTGCAGGCGGATTATCTGAATGGGGCGCAGATTCTGCGGTGGTAGGGGCAGATTGGGGAGTTGAAGGCGGGGTATTTTGCGGATGTGGTGGCGGTGCCAGGGGAATCCGGTGGAGGATATTACGGCGGTGGAGCGGGTGGGGTTTGTGATGAAGGGCGGCGTGGTGGTGAAGCGGTAGAGATCAGGGTTTAGGGATCAGAGTTTAGAAAACCGGAGCCGACGTCGGGCTCGGCAGTAAGTCTGGAGTTTCACGCTTTCCTGCAAACTTCTGGTCGTGGTACAAGAAGGTACGTTTCCCCGTCGAAGCGTGGGTGTTTCCCTGTCCGAAACGGATCGAGTAAGCCAAATTTCCGCATCCGACTAACGGACTGGTATGACAACGACGCCCTTGCGGGGAACGCAGGACCACCCGCTTCTCCGCGAATACTTCATGGACACCGCCTTCGACGAGATGTTCGATGGGGACGGGGCGATACGCCCGCACTATGCGGCGCTGTTTCATGAATTGACGACGCTGCCCCCGGAGGAGATCCGGCGGAGGAAGCAGTCGGCGGACGCGTCGTTCCTGATGCAGGGGATCACGTTCACGGTGTATGGGCGCGATGAGGGGACGGAGCGGATTTTTCCGTACGACCTGATTCCGCGGCTGGTGACGGGTGAGGAGTGGGAGCGGATCGAGCGAGGGCTGACGCAGCGGATCACGGCCCTGAATCTCTTCCTGCACGATGTTTACAACGATCAGAAGATTCTGGCGCAGGGTGTGGTGCCGCGCGAAGTGGTGTACAGCTGCGCGCAGTTCCGGCGGCAGATGCGCGGGCTGCGGGTGCCGCGCAACGTCTATGTAGCCATCGCGGGCACAGATTTGCTGCGCCTGGAGAGCGGCGAGTTCGTGGTGCTGGAAGACAATCTGCGAGTGCCCAGCGGCGTGAGCTACATGCTGACGAACCGGCGCATCATGAAGCGGACGCTGCCGAGTTTGTTTCGGGATTATGGGGTGCGGCCGATCGATCATTATCCGCAGGCGCTGCTGGCGACGCTGCGGTCGCTGGCGCCGGAGGGGCGGCCGGAGCCGTCGATTGTGGTACTGACGCCGGGGGTTTATAACTCGGCGTACTTCGAGCACACGTGGCTGGCGCGGCAGATGGGCGTGGAACTGGTGGAGGGGCGGGACCTGGTCATCCACGACAACATCGTCTACATGCGGACGACGGCGGGACTCAAGCGCGTGGATGTGATCTATCGGCGGGTGGATGACGACTTTATCGACCCGCTGGCATTTCGGAGTGATTCGATGTTGGGAGCGGCGGGGCTGTTCAACGCGTATCGCGCGGGGAATGTGACGCTGGCAAATGCGTTTGGAACGGGCGTGGCGGACGATAAGGCGCTGTATGCGTATGTGCCGGCGATCATTAAATATTACCTGGATGAAGATCCGATTCTGAACAACGTGGAGACGTATCTGCTGACGGATGCGAAGCAGCGCGGGTATGTGAAGGAGAATCTGGAAAAGCTGGTAGTGAAGGCGGTGGGGGAGAGCGGCGGATACGGGATGCTGGTGGGTCCGCAGAGTTCCGCAGCGGAGCGAGAGGAGTTTAAGCGGAGGATTGACGCCGACCCGAGGAATTACATCGCGCAGCCGACACTAAGTTTTTCGCGCGCGCCTTGTTTGCTGGAGGATGGGTCGATTGGGCCGCGGCATGTGGATTTGCGGCCGTACATTTTGTTTGGAGACAAGGTGACGATTGTGCCGGGCGGGCTGACGCGGGTGGCGCTGCGGCAGGGATCGCTGGTGGTGAACTCTTCGCAGGGCGGGGGGAGCAAAGATACGTGGGTGCTGAGCGGCTAGCGGATAGCTGCCAGCTGTTAGCTTCTGACTACTGACTCGGATGTTGACTCTGAAATCGAGGCTCGAGGAAAGAATGCTTTCACGTGTAGCGGATAGTTTGTATTGGACGAGCCGGTATCTGGAGCGGGCCGAGCACACGGCTCGACTGATCGACATCAATCTGGGATTGATGCTGGATCGTTCGCGAGTGAGCGCGGAGCGGCGATGGCAGAGGGTTCTGGCGGCTGTGGGGTCGGGGGAGCCGGCGCAGACGGACGAGGCCATCGACAACGGGCAGGCGCGATGGCCGGGGATCACGGCGCTGGTTCAAGCGCTGTGCTTCGACACGACGCGGCACGCATCGATTACGGCCTGCATTTTTGCGGCGCGCGAGAATGCCCGGCAGATCCGGGATGAGATCAGCACGGAGCAATGGCAGCGGCTGAATGGGCTGTTTCACGAGATCAGCCGGCTGCGGATTGCGTCGCCGTCGGAGAGGAATCTGGCGGAATTTTTACCGACGATTATCGATGGCGTGCATTTGTTCCAGGGCGTGACGGACACGACACTGAGCCATGGCGAGGGCTGGCAAGTGCTGCGGGTGGGGCAGTATCTGGAGCGGGCGTGGTCGCTGACGATGCTGCTGGATGTTTACGAGCGCGAGGTTTTTCCGGGCGAGGATTCCGATGATGCGAGCCAGTATCTGGAGTGGGTGGGGTTGCTGCGGATCTGCACGGCGTTTGAGGCGTTTTGCCGCGTGAACACGGCGGATCTGACACACGAGCGGATCCTGGAGTTTTTGCTGCTCAATCCGGATTTTCCGCACTCGGTGCACTATGCGGTGGATGCGCTGCACAATGCGCTGGAGGCGATCCAGCAGCATACGCGGACGCAGCATGGGGGCGAGTTGATGCGGGTGGCGGGGCGGCTAAAGGCGACGCTGAGCTTTGCGCAGATCGGGGAGATTGTGGCGCAAAACCCGGTGCGGTTTCTGCGAGGCATTCTGGATCAATGCAGGGAGATTCACGATTTGATATACGCCGTTTATATCCAGTACTCGGTGGAAACGGCCCTGGCGGTGTAGGCGATGCTTTTCTATTTTGTGCGGCACCTGACGAAGTTCCTTTACTCGCGCTCGGTGAGCGAGAGCACGATGGAAGTGCGGATGCATCCGAGAAGCGACAGCAACCAACGCTGTTTGTCGTTTACGTTGTCGGTGAGCCCGCGGTGTCGTGTGTTTACGTATCGCGATCATCTGGGAAACAACATCCATCATTTCGATATTCCTGGGCGTCATTCGCAGCTGGTGATTGTGGCTGAGGCGGTGGTGGAGCATCAGCCGCTGAGCGAGATTCCGAGTGAGCTGGGACCGGAGGCGTGGAAAGAGCTGGACGCGCTGGTGGGGGAGGGCGATTACTGGGAGATGCTGTTGCCCAGCGAGTTCGCGAAGCCGACACCGCTGTTGCTGCAACTGGGAGAGGAACTGGATGTGGTGCGGCGCGACGATCCGTTGAAGCTGCTGCGCGAATTGAACACAAGGTTGTATGAGGCTTTCAGCTACGAGAAGAAGAGCACGGAAGTGGATTCGCCGATCGACGAGGCGTTGCGCACGCGCGAGGGAGTGTGCCAGGATTTTGCGCACATCATGATTGCGCTGGTGCGGCAGGTGGGGATTCCGTGCCGGTATGTAAGCGGGTACTTGTATCACGGGAGCGAGGACCACGACCGGTCGACGTCGAGTGCGACGCATGCGTGGGTAGAGGCTTTTCTGCCGGCGCTGGGGTGGGTGGGGTTCGATCCGACGAACGCGCTAGTTGCGCGGGACCGGCATATTCGGACGGCGCTGGGGCGGGACTATGCGGATGTTCCACCGACCCGGGGGCTGTTCCGGGGGCGTGCGGACAGCGAGTTGTATGTGGCGGTGCAGGTGACGGCGTCGGATGCGGCACCGGATCTTGAGCGGGATCTGCCGATTCCGGAGGACTGGTCGATGCTGGTGGAGAAGGCACAGGCACCGCCGCCGCCGGCAGAGCCGCTGTTGCAGATTCAGCAGTCGCAACAGCAGCAATAGAAGCGGCGTTCAGCGTTCAGCGTTCGGCGTTCAGAAAATCATTCGATAATGGCCAGTACGTCGCCGGCGGAGACGGTATCGCCGGGGGAGACGCGGAGTTCGCGGACGCGGCCTTCTTTTGGCGATTTGACTTCGTTTTGCATTTTCATGGCTTCGAGAACGAGGACTCCCTGGTGGGCGGTGACGGCGTCGCCTTTCTCGACCATGACTCGCACGACGCGGCCTGGCATGGAGGCTTTTAGGGTAGCGGGACCTTCGGCGGTCGCCTGACGGCGGCGGGAGCGCAGGGACCGGGGATCGTCGATGCGGTAGGGGATGCGTTTGGCACCGACGTGGAGCGCGGGATCGGAGGGATCCGCTTCGAGGACGATGCGGTAAGACTGGCCCGCGATGAGCACGGAGAGGACGCCGGGACGCACGAGATGGGCATCGGTTTCGACGGGCTGGCCGTCGACCTGAATGCGCCATTGGCCGGGAGTGTCTGCGGGGTCGATTTCGACCTGAGAGGTACGCCCGTCGATTTCAAGGTGGAACATCATCGGACGGCAGTCTATCAGTCGGTGAATCCGACGGCATCGCGACGGGCTGCGGTTTTCCATGCCCGCGCAGGACCTTTGCCGTTCAGTCCGGCGCCATTGGACGCGGGCTTTGTCGCTTCGAAGAGTGCGGCGGCAACGGCGGGAATGGCGGCATGGCCGTTGGGCGCGATGGCATGGGGGGACGGCGCAGCGAGGAGACGGTCGAGATAGCCGGTATCGATGCGGGCTGCACGGAAATCCGCGTCGGCAAGGATGCGGCGGAAAAGACCGAGGTTGGTGCGGATCCCTCCGATAACGTATTCATCGAGAGCGCGGAGCATGCGGGCGATGGCGAGGTCGCGCGTGGGCGCGAAGGCGATGAGCTTGGAGAGCATGGGGTCGTAGTCCATGGGGACGACCCAGCCTTCGTAGATGCCGCAGTCTTCGCGAATGCCGGGACCACCGGGCTGGAGGAGGCGCGTGATGCGGCCAGGCGAGGGCATGAAGCCGTTGGAAGGATCTTCCGCGTAGATGCGGCACTCGATGGCGTGGCCGCGAATCTGGATGTCGTTTTGGGTAAAGGGGAGCGGCTCGCCCTGGGCGACATGGATCTGGAGATGAACGAGGTCGTGGCCGGTGACGAGTTCGGTGACGGGGTGTTCGACCTGGAGGCGCGTGTTCATCTCGAGGAAGTAGAAATTCTTTGCGTCATCGAGGAGGAATTCGACGGTGCCGGCATTGGTGTAGCCGGCGGAGAGTGCGAGCCGGACGGCAGCTTCACCCATGCGGCGTCGCAGGTCGGCGTCGACGACGGCGGACGGTGCTTCTTCAATGACCTTCTGATGGCGGCGCTGGACGGAGCATTCACGTTCGCCGAGAGAGACGCAGTGGCCGTGCTCGTCGGCGAGGAGCTGGATTTCGATATGGCGGGGGCGCTCGATGAGTTTCTCGATATAGACTTCGCCGGAGCCGAAGGCGCGCTCGGCTTCGCTGCTGGCGGAGGCGAAGGCGGAGGGCAGATCTTCGGGGCTCCAGACAGCGCGCATGCCTTTACCGCCGCCGCCGGCTGCGGCCTTCAGCATGACGGGATAGCCGACGCCAGCGGCGACGTCGGCAGCTTCTTCGGGGGATGCGAGCGCGTGGACACAGCCGGGAGTGCGGGGCATTCCAGCCTCGTCGGCAGCCTGGCGCGCGTTGGTCTTGGAGCCCAGGATGCGCATGGCCGAGGAGGGCGGACCGATGAACTTAATGCCCGCGTGCTCGCAGGCCTGAGCGAAGTCGGCGTTTTCTGAGAGGAATCCGTAGCCGGGATGGATGGCGCCAGCGCCAGTGCGCTGCGCGAGTTCGAGGATCAGGTCACCGCGGAGGTAGGACTCGGGCGCGGGCGCGGGGCCGAGGCGGTAGGCCTCATCGGCTTCGAGGACGTGGGGCGCGGCACGGTCGGCGTCGGAATAGACGGCGACGGTGGAGAGGTTGAGCTCGCGGCAGGCCCGGAGGATACGCAGGGCGATTTCGCCACGATTGGCGATGAGAACTTTGCGAAACACCTCAGCCAGGATACAGGGTGGAGGGTGCAGGGTACAGGGTAAAAAGCAAAGCCCCCGTTTTTGGCGAGGGCGTTGCGTGACGCGGAAGGATGAGAGTGGTTACTGCATGACGACGCCGCCGGAGGCTTTCTCGTTGGCCTTTTCTTCATTGGCTTTGCGAGCGCCCATGGCCTTCTGCACCCAATCCTGTGCCTGAGCCAGGTCGGCCTTGCGATCGGCGTCATTGCCACAATCGAGGTCGGCCTTGCGGCGATACATGAGGTTGAGATACTGCATCGCGTCGTCGTAATTGGAGCGGAGGGTGACAGCTTTTTGCAGGTAGGCCAGGCCATCGGTGACGAGCTGCGTGTTCTGGTCCTGGATGGTTTTGCAGACGGGCTTGGGCATTTTGCCATTGCCCTGACCATCATCCTGCAATCCAGCGCTTTGCAGGGCGTGGATGGCGTTCTGATACGCCTGGGTCCAGTCGACGACGCCGATGGTATAGGCGGCTTCGGCATCCTTCGGATCAGCGGCGAGGACCTTCAGCTGCCAGTCGCGGGCAGGACCGAATTTCTTGAGGTCATAGTTGAGCGCGGCGATCTGCTTGAGGCTGGTAATGTCGTCGGGATGCTCGCGAAGGACCTGCATGAAGCCATCGATGGCCATCTGGGCGGTCTTTTCATTTTCAGGAGTATCGAGGCCGGGCACGACCTGCTGAGCGTAGGCCGTGGCGAGATAGAGCCGGGTCATGGGGTAAGTGGGATCGAGGCTGACGGCTTTCTGGAAGTGGCCGATCGCCTCTTCATACTTCGCCTGTTTGTAGGCCTCCACGCCCTTGTTGAGCTGATTGCGGGCCTCCAGGCGTTTGCAGCCGGTCGCAGAGGCCACGAGAAGGGTAGTAGCCGCGGCCAGCACCAGTAGACGTGCGATTCGGTTCATTCTGTCTATCATCTCCTTCAGCTCGCCGGGAGCCTGAAAAACCACGCACTCGAGCCTTGCCGAGAGCGATTGTACTGCTTCTGCAGCCCGAGGCAAGGGTACCGGAGTGCACCCAGGCCATGGCCTGCAGAAGGCGACGCGAGTCCTACTGTCCGGCCGCGATCTTGGGGGTGATCAGGCCAATGTGATCGACACCAACCGAGTGACCGACATCGATGACGGTGGCGACGGCCTGGAAGTCCAGGTTGGGATCGCCTTTGACGAACATCACCTTTTCGGCGCGGGAGGAGAAGATCTCGTTGAGCTTGGATTCGAGATCAGTCTTGGCAACGGGGGTCTCGTTGATCAGGTAGTTGGGAACGCCACCGCCACCGGACTGAACCTGAACGACGATGGTGCGGTCGTTGGGCTGAGACTGGTTTGGGTTCTTGGGAGGCTGGGGCACCAGCGCATCGAGGCCGCGTGGAGTAACGGGCACGATGACCATAAAGATGATCAGGAGCACCAGCAGCACGTCGATCAGAGGAGTTACGTTCGGTTCGGCATTGAGTGCGCCGGCTCCGCCTACGCTCATTGACATAAATCAGATCCTCGTTTCCTGCACTTGCTACGGGTCTACTGGCCGCCGGCGGACGGAGGCCGGGTGGATGTTGATGTTGGCTGCTGCTGTTCGGTGAGCATGCCCACTTCTTCGACACCTGCGGTACGGACGGCATCGATGGCATCCATCACGGTGCCGTAATGGGCACGGGCGTCGGCACGGAAGTAGACGATCTTGCTGGTTTTGTTTTCCAGTTCATCGCGGACCTGGGGCCCGAGATTGGCGAGGGCGGTCTGATTCTGGCCGAGGTAGATACGGCTGTCGCGGGTCACGGCAACGACGACGGAATCTTCCTTATTGGCGTCTTCCATCGGGGTAGCGTTCGCGCTCTGCGCCAGATCGACGTTCACCTTGTTCTGGAGCATGGGGGTGATGACCATGAAGATGATCAGGAGCACCAGCATGACGTCGACCATAGGGGTGACGTTGATGTTGGCGTTGACCTTGGACCCCTCGTTCCTTACTGCAATTGCCATTGGCTTACGCTCCGATCGAGAATTCTCAGGATTGGCGACAATCAGGGGCCGGGAGCACTCGTGGGCTCCCGGCTCTCAAAGATTCCCGCTCACCTGCACTTCAGCCATGCGACGCCGGGGCGCGGCGGGCAAGGCTGCTGGTACGACTACCGGCGGCTGTTGCTCTGCTTGATGAAGTAGTCGATCAGCTCGCTGGAGGAGTTATCCATCTCGACGTCGAAGGCCTCCACGCGGTTGGTGAAGTAGTTGAAGAGCCAGACCGCCGGGATGGCCACGAAGAGGCCGAAGGCGGTGGTGACCAGAGCTTCAGAAATACCGCCGGCGACGGCGCCGATACCTGGCGTCTTCTGGGTGGCGATTTCCTGAAAGGCCTTGAGAATGCCGGCGACGGTTCCGAACAGGCCGACGAACGGGGCAGTGGAACCGATGGTGGCTAGGGAGCCCAGGCCTCTCTTCAGCTTGGCGTGGACGATAGCTTCAGCCCGCTCGAGAGCGCGCTTGGAGGATTCGATCTGTTCGACGCTGACAGCGCCGCCTCCGCCGTAGTTACGGAATTCCTGCAGGCCAGCGGTGACGACCTCGGCCAGATGGGATTTCTTGTTGCGATCGGCGACTTTGACGGCCTCGTCGAGTTTCCCTTCCTTGAGGGCTCCGGCGACGCGGGGGGCAAACTCACGGGACTGCTTACGGGCTGCGTTGAAGTAGAGATAGCGGTCGATCATGACGGCGAGGGACCAGATGGACATGATGAACAGAACGAACACGACGCCACGGGCGAGCCAGCCCATGTTGTTCCAGAGATCGATCGGACTGAATCCGACAGTCTGGCCTTCCTGGAAGAAGCCGAGGGACGCCGGGTTGGCAACGAGATGGTTGATCTGAGCGAGAATCACTGAATCTTTCCTCCTGAGGCAATGCTGCGGTAAGTGCCAAAGATCGCTAACGGAATACCTGCCCGCAGGACAAGAAACGGGAAGGCCGGAAAATCGGGAGAGCCCCGGGACGGTCTATGCCGGGCCGGGGCGGTTCAATCAGCTACCAAGACTGAAGACGACGTTGACCTGAGTTTCGACCTCGACGGGCTCGCCGTTGAGGAGGTATGGCTTATAGCGCCAGCCGCGGACGGCTTCCATGGCTGCAGCCTGCAGCATGGGAGGTCCACCAATGACACGCAGGTTTTCGATTGTTCCAGACTTGGAAATCGTTGCCTGCAGGACCACAGTTCCCTGGATGCGGGCTGCTTTGGCGATGGCTGGATACTGTGGCATCTCCCCGCCGATGCGGTTGCCCTGCATGACGCCGGAGGAGACGGTGACTTTCTTGGGGGGCGCGGCCTGAATCTTGGGGGCGGGGCCGGTGCCGAGGCTACCGAGTACGCCACCCATGACGCCGCTGCCCGAACCGCCCATGCCTTCCATCCCGGCAACGCCGGTCGATGGAGGAGCGGATTCTTCCTTCACCATCTTGATTTCCTTTGGAATCTTGGTGGGAGCGGTGAGCTGATTGTTGATCATCTCAGAGACAACGCGCTCGACTTTGACGGCCGGCGGAGGAGGAGGTGGGGGCGGAGGGGGCGGGGGCGGAGCCACCAGGAGGGTTGCCATCATGGCCTTGGGCAGCGCCTCAGGGTAGATGAGCGGATACAAGACGAGGGCTGCAAGGACTGACCCATTCAGGATGACGCCAACAATGGTGTAGTACTTGCTCTTGGTCTTGATCTGGTGCCCGGATTCCAGCAGGATGTCTTCAAACATTGCCATTGGCCGACCTCGGACCTTTCAGTAGTTGACACCTCTTATAGACACCACAGGGGGCCCTATTTGTTCCCAACCTCGTTCCTGGGCTCGGGGGAAATTATGAACCAGACCAAACGGGGCTCGCCTGGATCATCCCGCTATGCGACAGGCGGGTTTTCCAGCCGGCAGACGGGGCCGGTTCTTTTCTATAACACAATTCCGCAACGAGATGCAGTGGCACCTGCCACGGTGGGCGAGCCTGCTCCTTTTTGGATGCAGGTTTTTGAAGCCCGCGGGGGATGGCAGCCATCATACCCTGGCTTTCTTTGCAGCGGGTAGGGCAGCTGTCTTACCCCGGCGGGCGCGCCAATCCTGGTAGGCGACCAACATGGGAGCGGCAACGGCAATCGACGAATAGGTGCCAATGAGGATGCCCACGACGAGGGCGAAGGAGAAGCCCCGCAGGACTTCTCCACCGAAGACGAAGAGGGAAAGCACGGTAAGGAAGGTGAGGCCGGAGGTGAGGACGGTTCGGCTCAGGGTCTGGTTGATGCTGCGGTTGACCAGATCGGCGAGCGGCTCGCGGCGGCTGAGGCGGAGATTCTCACGGATACGGTCGAAGACGACGATGGTGTCGTTCATCGAGTAACCGATCAGGGTCAGGATGGCGGCGATGACGGTGAGGGAGATCTCCTGATTGCTGAGACTGAAGGCGCCGACGGTGATGATGGTGTCGTGGAAGCAAGCGACGACGGCAGCCACACCGTAGATGAGCTCGAAGCGGAACCAGAGATAGACCAGCATTCCGCCAAGGGAGTAAAGGGTGGCGAGCTCGGCCTGATGCTGGAGAACTTTGCCGACCTGTGCGCCGACGATTTCGACGCTGCGCACGGAGAATCCGGAGAGCCAGCCGTTCTGCTCGAGGCTGGTGAGGACGGCTGGATCGACGACACCGCGCAGACCGTCGATGGAGTCGATGATGCCGCTGTGCTGGCCGTCGCGGTATTTCAGGACTGCATCCGCCTGCGTCTGATAGCGAGTCTGGGCGTCGACGGTGTTGCCGAGATGCTCGGGGTCATTCTGCTGGAGCCAGGAAGCGAGAGCGGAGGCGCTGACGTTGTCGAGGTCGAGCTTGCCCTGATTCGAAGTGGCTCCGGAGGAGTAGTTCTGGCTCAATGTACCGACGATGGTGGCACGGCCCTGATCGATGGCGGACTGGTTGGTCGCATTCAACGAAAGGGTGACCAGCACCTCATTGTTGGCGGCAGGGCCGTAGGGCTCCTGGATGCGCGCATCGTGGAGGCCGGCCTTGTCGATGGCCGAGCGAATGCGGTCGGCGTCGGGAGCAGCGGCAAATTTCACGCGGACGACGGTGCCACCACGAAAGTCAACATCGAGCGGGAGATGGTGCCAGAAGAAGATCGACAGCAGGCCAGCAACGCTGAAGATGAGAGAGAAGCCAAGGAAGTACCACTTTTTCCCAAGCCAGTCGATTTTTGGATCATGAAACAGTTCCACGAAAATTCCGCCTTCAGATAGAGATCGGTTCGCCGTGCAATTTGCGGCTGAGGTGGGCATCGAAGATGACGCGAGAAACGAAGACCGCCGTAAACAGATTGGCGAGCAGACCGAAGGTAAGTGTCACGGCAAAGCCCTTGACGGGGCCGGTGCCGAAGATGAAGAGGATGGCCGCCGAGACGATGGTGGTGACGTGAGTATCGACGATGGTGGTCCAGGCATGGCCAAAGCCCTGGTCGACAGCGGCGGCGGGAGACTTGCCAGCGCGCACCTCCTCGCGAATGCGCTCGAAGATGAGCACGTTGGAGTCGACGCCCATACCGATGGTGAGGATGACGCCGGCGATGCCGGGGAGGGTGAGGGTCGCGCCGGAGAAGCCCAGGAAACCGAGGAGGATGACGAGGTTCAGGAAGAGCGCCAGATCGGCGTTGATGCCCGCGCCCTTGTAGTAGATCAGCATGAAGATCATGACGGCGAGCATGCCGACCGCGGAGGCGACGACGCCCTGGTGGATGGAGTCAGCACCAAGGGAGGGGCCGACGGTGGTTTCCTGGAGGAAGTCGATGGAGGCGGGGAGAGCGCCGGTGCGGAGGAGCATGGAGAGATCCTTCACGCGCTGCTCGGTAATGCCACCGCCGGAGATGTTGCCCTGATCGCGAATCTGGCCTTTGATGACGGCAACTTCCTGGACGCGGTTGTCGAGGACGATGGCCATGTCCTTGCCGACGTTGGCGCCGGTCCACGCGCCGAACTTATCGCCGGCGGCTGAGGTGAGATAGAAGTCGACTTCAGGCTCGTTGGTATTGGGATTGTGTCCGGGCTGGGCGTCGCGGATATCGGTGCCGCCCCAGATGGGAATTTTCTTGAGCGCGTACCATGCGGTCTCGCTGCCCTGGGCAGCGGCGCCGGGAACGCTCTGGAGGAGCACGGTGTCCGGTGCGAGGTATCCGCCGATGGACTGCATGGCGGTTTGCTGATCCGGCCAGGGACCGCCGGTGACTTCATGGGCTTCGAGGCGGGCAGTGGACTGAATGATGCCCATGACGCGGCCGAGATCGCTGACGCCAGGCAGTTCGACGAGGATCTGATAGCTGCCGAGCTGATAGGGCTCGATGATGGGCTCGCTGACGCCGAGGGTGTTGGTACGGGAGCTGATGACCTCGATGGCCTGATCGAGAGCGCGTTGCTTGGCATCGCTTTCGACGGTGGGCTTCATGGTGAGGGTCCAGCTGTTGCCTACGCCGGGGGCGATGTCAAAGCGGCTGCTGTAGCTGTTTTCGAGGATCGAGCGGACGTCGTTGGCGTGGTCGGGGGGAACGTTGGCGACCTGGAGGAAGTCGGCGCGATTGGGGTCCGGCTTGGAAACGGTGGCGCCGTTGATGCCGTTCTTCTGGAGGTCGCTCTGGATGCCGGCAACGTCGGTGTCGGTCTCAGCGCTGATCGCTTCGTCGACTTTGACCTGAAGGATGAGGTGCATGCCACCCTTGAGGTCGAGGCCGAGATGGATCCCGTTTCTGAATACGCTCGAGTTGGCCAATCCATCGCTGAGGGCGCTGCCGGAAAACCCGTGGGGGATGCCGACAACACCGTAAACGAAGACGACCAAAACGGCGATGATGACGATCAGTCTGGTCTTGATATTGGTTTTCATGGGTTCTCTACTTTGTGCCGTCGTCCTGGGTCACGGAGGCGATAGCGCTCTTGACCACTTCGATCCTGAGATTGTCGGGGGGAATGCGAAGCTGGATAGCGTCGTCCTTGATGGAGGTAATGACACCGCGGATACCGCCGGTAGTGGTGACGCGATCGCCGGTTTTAAGCTTGCCGAGCATGTCCTGCCAGGTACGCTGCTTCTTCTGCTGAGGCCGGATGAGCAGGAAGTAGAAGACGACGATGATGAGCAGGAAGGGGAGCATGCCCGCGACTCCGGTAGGGAGGGCGAAAGGCGCCAGAAAGGCAATGAAGGTCAACGCACAGTCCTTCTCGCCGGACGGAAAAAGCCGTCAGCGGCGAAGTACGGTATGAATTTCCACGGAAAAAGCTCACAGGAGCGCGTGGTTTTCGAGGTCACTGCGGCGTCCGGAAGCTGGATACCTGGAAATGGCTCTCTGCAGGAGCGCACACACGTCCGTCTCTGCTGGAGAGCCTGTTTCATAGAATCGCGTACGGGCGTTGGAGTGTCAAGGAAAAGGCTGACTTAGAACGGCGTGCGGGGACGGGTTTTTGGTGTTTTCGGGGCGCGAATTTGGGCCCCGGGTTTCCACATCGGACCCGGCGCGCGGAGCCTAAACTGAAACATTCGCAGAGAGAGAGCAGGAGGAAGAAGCATGGGGAGCGCGCACGTAGCCGCGCAGGCAAGCGTACATCCGGGACGGATCGAGGTCATTACGGGTCCGATGTTTTCGGGAAAGTCTGAAGAGCTGATTCGGCGGCTGAAGCGGGCGCAGATTGCGCGGCGGCGGGTGGTGTGTTTCAAGCCCGATCTGGACGTACGGTACCACCGTAATGCGATTGCGTCGCACAGCGCGCAGAAGCTGGACGCGATGACGGTCGCGAACGTGGAGGAACTGAAAGCTGTTCTGATGCCGCAGCTCGACAATGTCGAAGTGGTGGGCATCGACGAGGCGCAGTTTTTCGACGCATCGCTGGTGGGCGTGGCAAATGAACTGATGCGGATGGGGCGGCGCGTCATTCTGGCGGGACTGGATACGACGTTCGCGGGCGAACCGTTTGCACCGATCCCGGATCTGATGGCGATTGCCGATGAGGTGATTAAGCTGTCGGCGGTGTGCATGCAGTGCGGAGCGATCGCGGTGCACACGCAAAGGCTGGGAAGCAATCAGGATCTGGTGGTAGTGGGGGCGGCGGGGGTGTATGAGGCACGCTGCCGGGCATGCTTCCGGCCATGGGTGGACGAGCACGCAACCGAGCAGCTGGAACTGCCGGTGGGCGCTCGGATGGAAGAGCCGAGCGCCACAAGGGCTTAGTGCCGCAAGCGACCTAAGACGGAGGGTTAGCGCTCGCAGTGGCGGTTGGGCCAGCCATCTTTCGCAGATAGATCACGAGATTCCAGATCTCGTCCGGCTTGGCGCGATCGCCTTCGGACGGCATCTTACCCTTGCCGTGCGAGATGATATAGAACAGCTCACCGTCGCTCATGGACTTGAGGGAAGTGGGATCGCGATAGTCGCGCATCTGCAGCTTCTGGTCGGCGGCAACATCTCCTTTGCCGTCGCCATTGTCACCGTGACACATGGCGCAGTCCCAGCCGTACTGTTTTTTGGCGCGAGACTGGGATTCGGCCGTGGCCTTCACGGGGTTAACTTTGCCGACAAAGTCGGCGGGAATCTCTGACGGGCTCGGAGCAGCGGCTGGCGGGGTCGCAGGAGCAGTGGGAGCCTGCTGAGAGAACGCGGGAAAGCCGAGAAACGCGAGAGCCGAGGCAATCAGAAAAGGCTTGAACATAGCAGCCTCCTGAGACAGATTGTGTGGAAGTCCCGGCAACACTTTACGCCCGCTGAACACAAAATGGCACAGGTTTTTCATCGGCTGAAGGTTATTAACGTAATCGGCATCCGCTTCTGAGCTGGGTTTGAAAAAACCTTCCGACAGCCGGGGAACCGGAAAGGGCCGGGGTATCCGCGACGTCCGGGCGCAGATTGTTGGCGGAAGGGATGCCGCGGGGCCGGGAGCTTGCCTCGTTACAATCAGCAGGTGTCGCTGACATTTCAGATCCATCAAGAGGCCTCGCACGGCCGGCGGGGGACGCTGGCACTGCCGCATGGGGCGGTGGAGACGCCGGTATTCATGCCGGTAGGCACGCAGGGGACGGTCAAGGCGGTGCCGCAGCAACTGCTGGAAGAGCTGAACGTGCGCATCCTGCTGGGGAACACGTATCACTTGTATCTGCGACCCGGGCATGAGGCGATCCGGCGGATGGGTGGGCTGCATCGGTTCATGAGCTGGGATCGCGCGATCCTGACGGACTCGGGCGGATTCCAGGTCTTCAGCCTGAGTGGGTTGCGGAAGGTGACGGACGAGGGGGTTTCGTTTCGATCGCACATCGATGGGTCATCGCATTTTTTCTCGCCTGAGCATTCGATGGACGTGCAGATCGCGCTGGGATCGGATATTGCGATGGCGTTCGACGAGTGCACGGAGTATCCAGCGGATCGGACGCGAGCGCGGGAGTCGCTGGAGGTGACGCTGCGGTGGGCGAAGCGGAGCAAGGATCATTTTGACCAGCATAAGCACGAGGTGCCATGGAGCAGCGCGCGATCGGCGATCGGCGATCGGCGTTCGGAAATACCCTCTCAAGAAGGGCAGACTCCGAATCTGTTTGGGATTGTGCAGGGTGGGATGTTTGCGGATCTGCGGCGGGAGTCGGCGGAGCGGCTGGTGGAGATGGATTTTCCGGGGTATGCGATCGGCGGGTTGAGCGTGGGTGAGCCGCGGGAGCTGACGCGAGAGATGATCGCGACGACGCTGCCGCTGCTGCCGGCGGACAAGCCACGGTATGTGATGGGCGTGGGGTATCCGGATGAGATTGCCGAGTATGCGCGGATGGGGGTGGACATGATGGACTGTGTGCTGCCCACGCGCGCGGCACGGCATGGGCTGTTGTTCACGTCGGAGGGGCGGCTGAACATCAAGAACCGGCAGTATGCGGAGGACCAGGGCCCTGCGGATCCGGCATGCGGGTGCGTGGTGTGCCGGCGGTACAGCCGCGCTTACCTGCGGCATCTGATGGCGGCGCAGGAGCCGTTGTCTGCGGTGCTGAACACACTGCACAATCTGGCGTTTTATATGGAGACGATGCGGAAGGTACGGGAAGAGATGGGAAAGGCATAGCCAGCGGCCAGCGGCCAGCAGCCAGCGGAGCGTCAGGTTAGATGGAGTGCGTTGTTGTTTGATGTGGAGTGGCTACGGCTACTTCTGGTTTGCTAACTTTGCCAGTCCGGCGCGTTCGGCGTGGGCGGCGATGGCAGCGTTGATGTCGAGGGCGAGGGCGAGAGCGGCTCGTCCATCTTCTGCGGAGACGCGGGGTTTTGAACGGGTGCGGACGCGCTCGAGGAAAGCTTCGATTTCGAGGCGGAGAGGTTCGCCGGGTTTCACTGGCGGCTTATCGATATTGAGGCCGGGAAATCCTGGGGCGCCGGCTGACGCCGTCGCAGCGGCGAAGGTGGCAGGATCGGCGCGGGCCGCGCGGGAGACGTCGATGACGAGGAGATCCTGGCGCGCGTAATCGATGGAGACGTATTGGTGCGGCTGGAAGAAGCGCAACTTGCGTACCTTCTCCGTGCTGACGCGGCTGGCCGTGAAGTTGGCAACGCAGCCTGACTCAAATTCAATGCGGACGTTGGCAATATCGACTTTGCGCGAAAGGATGGGCAGCCCAACGGCGTGCAGGGAACGGACCGGGGAGCGGACGAGGCTCAGGACGATATCGAGATCGTGCACCATGAGGTCCAGGACGACGTCCACATCAAGGGCGCGGAGGCTGAAGAGGCTGAGGCGGTGCGCCTCAAAGAACATGGGGGCATTCAGGATGGGTTCAATCGCGGTGACTGCAGGATTGAACCGTTCGAGATGTCCGGGCTGGAGGATGCGGTCGTGGCGCTGGGCGAGATCGATGAGGCGGGTGGCCTCGTCCACGCTGGTGGCAAGGGGCTTTTCAATGAGGAGATCGACTCCGGCGGCGAGGAGAGCTTCGCCCACTTCGAAGTGAAGCGAGGTGGGGGTGCAGACTGAGGCGGCGGAGAAATCGACCTCATTTCTGGAGCGCGCTGCGAGGCACTCCTCCACGGAAGAGAAGACGGGGGCGCCCCAGTCGGTGGCGGCGGCACCGGCGCGGACCAGGCCGGGCTCGACGACCGCAACGAGGCGGATGGGCAATCCCGCATCTTCCAGCGCGCGGTAGACGCGCAAGTGATTGCGGCCGAAGACACCGGCACCGCAGACAAGCACGCCGATATGAGGTGAGTGCGGCACGGAGACTACGCGGGTTTTCCTTCTACAACGTGCAGGCAGCGGGCATACAGATCGAGTAACTGAGTGACCTGATCTTCGGGCTTGGGGGCGCCGCCAGCAACAAAGCCAGTGGAAGGCGAACCGCTGCGACCGACGCCGGCGGTAGCAGCCACAAACTTGAGCAGATCGAGAGCAATGTCCTCGTTGCGCCGAGCGCCACTGGTCTGAGGGGGAACGGAATCCATGGGAAGACCTCCGAGGGCGATGCTATCAAAGCGCGCGATGCTGGAAAAACGGGAGGCTCATGCCGGATGTCACAACTCGGAGATGCAGAGGCAAACGCGGCCAACGATAAGGTCGGCCGGGCTCTCCTGAGGCGCTAGTTCGATGACTTCGATGGGATATTCGAGAGCCCGGGGGCGGAGCACCAGGCGGCTGGATTCGAAAATGACGTGACGGAAGACGAGGTGCGTGCCCGTGCGCACGCCGTAAAGGTTGGGAATGGGCGGACGGAGGGCTGCGAGGGAGTTGTAATGCCGGTCGAGCACGACGAGTGATCCGACACGCAGCACGGGGTCCATGGGCAGGGCCTGGGCAGCGGTGACGCGAACAGCGACGAATCGTTCCCAACTGCGGCGGCTCACCGAGCGGCGGACGGGGAATCCGGTCAACCATCCGGAAGGCAAGCGCACCACCCCCTGGATAGCTTTGGCAGTGATGAGGGGCGAGAGCACGGCGACGTGCTGCGAGGCGATGGGGACCGTGTCGCTGTGCCCGTTGTTCGAATCGGGTGGGACGAACTCCGGCGAACGGCCAGGAGAGAGATCTTCGACGCCAATTTCCTGGGCGATGAGGAGACGATCGAGGGCGGTAAGACTGAGATGGCGGCGGCGGTGAAGGAAGTTGGAGATGTGCGCCTGGGCCAGTCCGGTTCGGCGGGCCAGCAGCGAACTGCTGAGTTTTCCCTGGTCGATGCGGCGCCAGGTTTCGAGCCGGAGGCGCTCGTGTAACTCGTGGAAATTCATTCTTCCGATGTTTGCAGGGAGCTATACGGCGATTACTACGGGGTTTGCAGAAAGAAACCCATAATGGCGAAATCTGAGAGCGGCGGGAACAACAACAGTACTCAGCTATCGCAGGATGAACCGAATGCTCCTCCCGGTAATTGATCGCAGTGCTCCCAGACCTTAGTGTCGGACTACTTGCGCCGGGCAGACATAGTACTTTCGCTCGCGACGGCACGGCAATGTGAGCGAAGTAATGAGCGCGGCTGAGATTCCCGTTTCCGGAGGAACCATCACGAGTGGTGCCTGTAGTTCACGACGATTCACTGGAAGGCAGAACAAAGCCTTTCGCCTCCCCTAACTCCGTGGGCCCATCGACAGCGGGAACTCACGGCTGCTGAACTCTGGAGAATGACTGATGTACCTGCGAATTGTTCTCAAAGTGTGTGAGAGCTGCGGAGTGTTGTGGTTCCGCGCTCAGGACTGCCCGGATATCTACTGTTCGACGTGCGCGCGAAGATTGCGGGACCTGCCTCCTGGAAAACGGTCGCGTCGATCGGGCCGACGGAAGAAGCACATCAATGACATGCGGACGGCGGGAGGTGCTGCGTGAGCGCTCTGCTGGCGACACCTCTGGTGATTCCGGTCGCAATGGCGGTCAGCGATGCACTGCCACGCTCAACACGGCCCGCGGTGAAGGATGGGGCCATTTTCTACCGCAAGCGGACCCTGGCGCTGCTGCATCGATACCTGCGGACGTCCATGGACATTGGACGGGCGCCGTGTGTGCTGGGTAACTCGACGTTCAGGGGACGGGCGTCGCATCACCGGCTTCGGACCTTCGAAGACAGCCTGATCTTTGTCTTCGATGTCGAGAAGTGCCTGAAGCGGCTGGACCGGGTTTCCCAGGCGGTGATTGCGCATGTGGCACTGGAAGACTACACGCCACCGGAAGCGGCCGCGATCACGGGCGAAAGTCTGCGCACGGTGACGCGGATTTACGGTGAGGCGATGGATCGGCTGACGCGACTTTTCATTGCTTTTGGGCTGCTGGAGTCAAATGTGGAAAATCTGTCAAGTCCCCGACCGAAAATCCAAAGTAATGACGCAACAAAACAAAAGAGTTGCAAGGCAACTGAGGCAAACAAAGTTGGCGCTGTTATTCTTCGGAACTGATATTCTGAACTTATAGAGTCAAAAAAGAAAAGGGGGACACCCAACGGTGTCCCCTTTCTGTTTGCCCGGGAGACCCTTTATGGTGAATTTGCCAGGCAAACAGGGCATCTTGCCGGTTCCAGAAACGAGGAATATGCGGAACAGAGACTGCAAAAAGCGGGCGGGCGTTTTCGCGCCTGTGAGGCGGGTAGCACTCGGAATGATGGTGGCAGCGATCGCATTGGTGTTTGCACCCTGCGGCGGCGCACAGATCAGCACGACGACGGTTCAGGGGACGGTTTATCGCGCCGACGGAACGCCGGCCGGGGGAACGCTGTTGTTGAGTTGGCCGGCGTTCACGACTCCGCAGAACCAGGCGGTGGCGGCCGGCAACACAAGTGTGGCGATCGGGGCAGACGGTTTTATAAGCGTGGGTCTGACACCGAATGCGAATGCTCTGCCGACCGGGTCGTATTACACGGCGGTCTATCACCTGAGTGATGGAACGGTGAACCCGGAATACTGGGTTGTGCCCGCGGCAGGAAATGCATCGATCGCATCGGTGCGGGCACAGCTACAACCCTCCACCGTGGCGGTGCAACCGGTCTCGAAAGCCTATCTCGACAGCGCGATCACCTCTCTGAATGGATCGTGGCTGCCGCTGGTTGGAGGAACAATGACGGGACCGCTGAATCTTAATGGCGATCCGGCGGGAGCAAATCAGGCTTCGACCAAGCACTATGCCGATCAGCTGGCGGCGGCCCAACTCCCGCTTTCAGGAGGGACGCTGACGGGACCGCTGAATGCGAAGCAGATTGAGGGCGCGCAATATGCGGATCAGCTGCAGTCCCGAGTGGGCAGCAATGACGGGATGGCGATGTCGCTGGCACAATGCGCCTCCCTGCCTTACGCTTGTCAGGTTCTGGCGCCGGCTACCTATGCGGTGGTGGAGCAGCAACCGTGGGGCGGTTCGATGCAATGGACCGGCGCTGCGGGTGCGTTCCAGGGACCGCCAGCGTCTGCTGGTCCTGGTTGCGTGACAGACCAGCGGTTCGGCGGACCGGAGTATCTGTGCATTCCCTCCCCCGCACCGAACTGGAACGAGATTCGTCAGGGCTATACGCGCTTCTCGATGGGGCCCTCGTTCACAACGATGATCACCTCGGTGTCCCAGTCCTACAGCCCTCATCTGGCGGACGGGCTACTGATCAACAAGACGGTCTATAACGGCAGCCGCAATTTCTCCGCTGGACTACCGAACGGCGAAGGACAGACGGTGAACAACGGCTTGATGGTGAATACAACGACCTTCGCGCCCGCGACGAATAACTCCATTGCCTCGATTGTCGCGGGCAATGCGCCGGGCGATCACATCGGGGTTTATGTCTGGGATGAAACACGCGGCGGAATCACGGCAGCCGACAATGAGGGCAACGAGGATCGCTTCAGCCATCACGAGGCACCGGACGTTTATCAGGGCACGATCGGCACGATCACGGGGCAGGCATCGGGAAGCTCTCCCTGCGCGGGCCCGTGTTACGTACTGAAGACGACACAGACGCAGGGGGTGGCAGGCGGTCTGGGCGATCAGTTGCCGGTCATTGACATGACGCAGGCGGACACGGCCGGCTATATTGCGTCGATTTCAGGGAGCGGCGTAGTTACGGTCAGCGGATCAGACTTCGATTCCCGGTATGGGGATTCGAATGCCTGGGGCACGATCACGCAGGCGATCAGCAACCCCAATGGCGCGACGAGCAACACCTTTCCGCAGACGAATGTCACGGTTTCGATCAGCACGACGCAGGGGGCCTGGAATATGTCTCTGCCGGTGTGCATCTTCGATGCCAGCGGTGTGCACCACGAATGCCAGAAGGTGACTTCGGCGTCGTCTACATCGCTCACCTTCGCGGTGGTGGACGTACCTCATTTTTCGGGATCCGTGGTCGCCCAGGGGGGCATGACGGGCATGGGGTTCGAGGCGAAGAATGACGAGGTCGGCCCCGGCATCACGTACGGAATGTCCTCCGATGCGCCTCCAACCAATGTGATTCGCAATACCTGGCCGATTGAGTACAACCAGTCGGGCGGGGTGCTGCAGATCGTGCAGGGCACGCGTGTGAACTTCAGCTACGGCACGACGCGCGCGTATTCCTCGATGGGAGGCAGCGGTGGCGCGTGCACGGCCACGCTCAGCGGCGGCTCGATCGCGAGTTGCTCGTGCTCCGGAGGCACGGGCTACATCGGGACCTGGGCACCTCCACAGTTAGCCATAACGGGGCTCACTGGAACCACGCAGCCGACGATCTATATCAGCGGGGTCAGCGGGGGGGCACTCACCGCATGTTCCGTCGCGAACGGGGGCAGCGGTTTGAGCGGCACACCCTCCGTCAAGGTGACGACGTCGAATCCTTACGCCGTCTATCCCATGGCGCGGACTGTCAACGTCTGGAACCCAACGACGGGCGCGGTGGACGGGAGCAGCATCACCACCGATCAGTTGATGCCCTCGTTGAGCGCATGGCACACCAGCGACATCCTGGAACAGGAGCACAATTACGCTGCCGAATATGCGGGAGAGGCTGTTCACATCGGCTATTTCCAGCAGGGGCACCCAGCTACAACCGGACGTTCTGTCAGTTTCGGCGGAGCCTTCCGCGTGAACGACTACGGTGACTGGATGGCGAACGCCAACGACATCGCTCTGTACCAAGGGCTGCCTTCGTCCGCAGCCAAGCCTTACCAGCCAGGGTACGGACAGATGGAGACTCCGTATGGGTACGTTTTGAGTGGTTCATGGCGGGCCGGTTTGACGATGCGCCTCCCCGCCTATGGCGCCGACGGAGGCATGGGCGCGGGAGCATTGGTCATTGGTTGTTCCGACCAGAACACAGGCACCAACCTGTGCCCTCAGTGGAACCAGTGGTCGCAGGTGATCACGCACCTGAATGCGAATACCTGGGGCCAGGGATGGGCTGGAGAAGATGTTCTGGAGTATCAGCCAGTCACCAAGACCTGGCAGATGACGGCGGGGGGCACGGGGGCGGCGGGGTTGAATCCGTACTGCACAGAAAGCCTGGCAGGCAATGCGACGGGCGGATTTTCTATCACCTGCAATGGCAAGACCGCAAAAGTGGACACCCAGGGGAATTTGTCGCTTTCAGGCGCAGTTCGAGCGGGAGGGGTGACCGGTGCGACGATCAACGGCGAAATTACCGTCGATGGAACCATCTACACGACACTGAACGCGGCGTGGAGTGCGGCGACGAACCAGGCCAGCGCGACAGGGCAGAACCAGACGATCCGTCTTGGCCAGGGTACGTTTCCGGTAACGGCAACATTAGCGGAACCGACCAACGGCTCGTGCGTGAGTCTGATCGGCAGCGCTGCTCCAACGGTGACGGCAAACAATGCGAATGCCTCGACGGTCATCACGGTTCCATCGAGTCTGGGTGGCGATCTGTTCAGCCTGCAGAATACGGGGGGAAGCCAGGCGCAGAGCTGCACATTCCGGAACCTGATGATCCTGGCAAACAAGAATGTGAATCATGCGTTTAGTCTGCAGTGGTTCCGCGGACTGTATGTCGATGATGTAACTGTGAACGATACGAAGCAGGATGCTTTCTATCTCGGAGAAACTGGCGGCACGCACCAGGCTAACTTCGAGATGAGCAGCGTTACAGTGAGTTACTCGGCGTCTACTTTCACCCCGGCCAGCCGGCCCAATTATGGCTTGAATCTGCAGAGCACGGTGCTGGACAGCTTCGTGCAGAATCTGCTGGTGCGAAACGCGCTGCAGGCGGCGGTCTACAACGCGGGGGGCGGAACGACGTTCGAGCTGGTACACGGCTTCGGTTACCCGTACACCTGCACCACGGCTCCGTGTAATAACTCGACCGAGGCGAACTCGAGTGCTCCGGATGCATCGTGGGCGACTAACTATGAAGTCATCGATGCCGGGTCGGGTGGGAATATGTACTTCAACACTTACATGGACTCACCGGCCATCGCGGCTTTCGATCTGAAGACGAATGGCGTGCAGATTAATGGCGGTCATATCCAGTGGCCGGAGACGACGAGCTTTCCGAGCGCGACGTTCGCCGAGGTGGAGGCGACGGTGAGTTCCAACCTGGTGATTTCGAACGTCGACTGCCTGAACATGAGCAACACGGCTGGGATCCCGGCGTCGCCGGCCGGCGCGACGGGAGTCTGGATCAGCTACATGGCCGCCAATGGGAGCTCACCTTCCTACTCGTCGGTGAGCAATCTGGCGGGATGCGGGCAGTACGTTCAACAGCGGGTCGCGGCGCGGCAGACGGCCTTCGACGCCGCGGGGAACAACTCATCGAACATGAACTACGGAAGCGGACAGGCGGGCGAGACTCCGAAGGTCTTCGTGACGCCGCTCAGCAGCCAGGCAAACGAAGGCGGGGTGGAGGTGGAGAACTTCGCGGGCGGACAGGGGGATCCGTTCTTCAGCGGGTTTACCGGTCAGGCATCGAATTTCGCTGTGATGGCGGACGGCACCGTGAAGCACACCGGTCTGCAAACCAGCGCGATGATTGCGACGGCATCGACCACGCTGACGAAAGCGAACCACATTGTGCTGGCCAACGCCTCCAGCGGGGCATTCACTCTGACACTGCCGAGTTGTTACACAGCGATGCCGGATGGCCTGAAGCCAACGGGAATGGAATTCACGATCGTGAAGACCGACACCTCGGGCAACGCGGTCCAGCTGGCGAGCTCGGGCGGGCAGACGATCAACGTGCTGGGCTCCAGTTCAACCACGTATTCGCTGGGGACGGCAGGGGGGCTGACGCTGGCCTGCGGTCCGGATTCGAACTACTACAGCACGGAGCAAATCACGGCGACCGGGGGGAACGCCACAACGGCGTCCGCCCTGGCGGCCACTCCGACGCAGTGCCCTGCCGGATCCTACGCCACAGGGATCGGCGTCAACGGCAATGCGAACTGCGCTCAGGCGTGGCGTTCCACCTGGTACGGCTCGTTCGCAGGAACCTTCGGCACATCCACGAATACGTCGATGGGAGCGATCTGGTCGCCGAGCACTGCGATGAGCATGACGCGGCTCGATGTTGCTGTGGGGACGGCGCCGGCTGGATGCAGCACCTATCCGGTGATCGGCATTTACGACAGCACCGCTGCGACATGGCTCAAGACGGTCACGCTGGCTGCGGCAACCTACAGCTATCGCAATGCGGTGAGCGGCGTATCGATCACGGCGGGGCACAACCTGTCCATGGGGGTGATGACGGCGGGCACCGGATGCACGACGAATCCGGGCTCGGCGCAGCTGACCATGGAATACACGCCGAATCAGTAGCCGCGGCCAACCATGGATTTCGATCTTGGGGATGGTACGGAGGAGGGCCTTGTCTGCATTGGAGGGGCGCTGGATCAGGGCGGTGAGCTGGCTCTGGCGGTGGCGGAGAAGGTCCTCAAAATCAGAAACCGGCTGGGCCGCAGCGTCGGCCTCGCCGCCAACAAGGCGCAGCGGCTGTATCACAGCAACGCGCGGCAGAGAAACATTGTTCTGAAGGCGCGGCAGATGGGGGTGACGACTTGGATTGCGGGCAGGTTCTTTCTGCGGACGATCACGCATCCGGGAACGGTGACCTTGCAGGTGGCTCATACCCAGGAAGCGGCGGAACAGATCTTCCGCATCGTGCACCGTTTTCTTGATGGTCTGCCAGAGCCCTGGCGGGAAGGGGCGTTGAAGAACGTCAGGAGAAGCGCGGGGCGCATCGTGGTTCCGGCACTGGACAGCGAGTATCTGGTGGAAACGGCGGGCGACCGCAATGCAGGACGAGGGATCACGATCACGAATCTGCATTGCACGGAACTGGCGCGCTGGCCCGGCGATGCGGCGGAGATTCTCGGTGGGCTGATGGCGACACTCTCCCCGGATGGGGAACTGGTTCTGGAGTCGACGCCGAATGGCGCGAGCGGATGTTTCTGGAAGGAGTGGCAGGAGGCGGAGAAGACGAATACAGTGCGCCATTTTTTTCCGTGGTGGCTGGAAGATGCGTATGCAGGAGCAGCGGTGAAGCGCGAATCGATGACGGAGGAGGAGCGCAGGCTGGTGGCGCAATGGGAGCTGAAGCCGGAACAGATTGGCTACCGGCGCCAGATTCACGGCAACTTCCGCGGGCTGGCGAGGCAGGAGTATGCCGAGGATGCGAACGAGTGCTTCCTCGTCAGCGGCGCATGCGTGTTCGATCTGGAGTCGATCCGGACGAGGCTGGGCGAGGTAAGCGCACCCGTGGAAACACGACGGAACGGCGGCCTCCGCATTTGGCTGCGGCCGGGAATCGGGAGGAACTACGTTGTGGCGGTTGATCCGGCGGGCGGTGGATCGGAAGGGGATTACACAGCGATGGAGGTGGTCGACATGGAGACGGGACTGCAGTGTGCCGAGCTGGAGGAGCACCTGACGCCGCTTGAAACCGCGGGGATCGCCGCCGATCTGGCGCGAGAATACAACGGTGCGGTGCTGGCGGTGGAACGCAACAACCATGGCTGTGGGGTACTGGCGCATCTGCAGGGCGTGTGCCGGTACGATCGCATTTACCGGGATCAGAAGGACGAGCCGGGATTCTGGACCTCGACGCTGACTCGTCCGGAGATCCTCGGACGGCTCGATGGGGCCCTGGTGGAGATGCCGCAGGCGTTCCGGAGTGAGCGGCTTCTGCAGGAGTGCCGCAGTTTTATCCGCCATGGGAATGGGCGCACCGGCGCGGCGGCGGGCGATCACGATGATTGCGTGATGGCGATGGCCATCGCGCTGGCGGTCCGCGATGAACGGCTCGCAGGACGGAGATTGCATTAGCATGAGGAATCCGGAGGCACGGTGACGGTCCTGGCGATCCAGCAGATCCGCAAGATGAGGGGCGGAGCGCAGAGTCACCTGATGCTGGGTGCGGACGGGAATGCGTGGGTGGTGAAGTTCCAGAACAACCCCCAGCATCTGCGGGTGCTGCCCAACGAGATGCTGGGGACGAAGCTGGGGGGGCTGATCGGACTGACGGTGCCGCCGTGCGATGTGGTGGAAGTGACGCCGTGGCTGATCGAGCAGACGGGCGAGATGGAGATGGACCTGGGGCACCGGCGCGAGCGATGCATCGCCGGACTGCATTTCGGATCGCAACTGGTGGGCGGCCTGTTGCCCGGGCACACGGCGGATTACCTGCCGGAGGAACAGCTGAATGAAGTGAAGAACCTGCGCGAATTTGCGGGGGCGCTGGTTCTGGACAAGTGGACGTGCAATGCGAACGGGCGGCAGGCGCTGTTTCACCGCAAGGGGCGGGAGAAGCGGTATAACGCGACCTTCATCGACCAGGGGTTTTGCTTCAACGCGGCGGAATGGAGCTTCGAAGATGCACCGCTGCGGGGGGTCTATGTGCGCAATGCTGTCTATAAGGATGTGACGGGGTGGGAGAGTTTCGAGCCATGGCTCAGCAACATGGAGCAGGCCGATCCGCAGCGCATCTGGGAGATCGTGGAAGTCCTGCCGCCCGAGTGGTACGACAGCGGGGTGGAAGCGCTGGAGAAGCTGGTAGAGAAGCTGATGGAGCGGCGGGCGCGGGTGCGGAACCTGATTCTGGAGTTTCGGGAGTCGTCGCGCGAACCGTTTCCAAAATGGCACCGGACGACGGGGGGAATGGGGAAGGGTCGCGGGGGCGGGGGGGAATGGGACGATAGATTGAATGAGAGAGGTTCTGGAAGGGTGATGTGAACGATCGCGTGCCGTGTGAGTTCTCGCTGGTTCGGTATGTGCCGGATCCGGTGAAGAACGAATTTGTGAACATCGGGGTGATGCTGCGCGAGGTGGCGGAGCCGCAGGCGACGGAGGTGCGGTTCACGAGGGACTGGGCGCGCGTGCGGTGCGTGGATCCGGATGCCGACATTGCGATGCTGGAGGCCATGGAGTCGGAGATGCGGCGCCGGATGCCGGAGGGAGCGGATGCGGTGCCGCTGATGAAGACGATGGAGGATTCGTTTTCACATCAGATCCAGATGACCGAGCCCAAAGCCTGTTTGGCGGAGAGCGTGGCGGTGGAGATGGAGCAGCTGATGCGGCTCTACGTCGAACCGCGAAGGCTGAGAGGACGGCAGGCGCTGAGTGGGCGGCAGGCCGTCGCCCGGAGTATGCGGATGCACTTCGAGCATGCGCGGGTTTGGGATCTGATGCAGAAGAAGATTGCGGCTGCGTCGTACACGCAGGCAGGAGACTCGCTGAAGATCGACTGCGGCTATCGGCCGAACGGGGTCATTCGGATGTTTCATGCGGTTTCGCTGATTGGCGATGTGGAGCTGGCGAAGGTGCTGGCTTTCAGCATGCCGGCTTTGCAGGCAGGCGTGGCGCGGGTGGAGAAGGCCGAGCTGGAGCTGACGGCAATCGTCGAATCGCTGCGCAACGGCAGCGGTGAAGTGGCGGTGGACGAGGAGGATGTCGCACAGTATCGCTTTGGCGTGGAGGCGATGGAGTCGCAGCAGATTCGGGTGCTCACGGTGAGCGACATGGAGCGCGTGGCGGAGACCGCAAAAAGGGAGTTGCGCGTTTAGGTTCGAAACTTAGGCGGGAATCGCAGAGCAGGGCATGGCCAACGCCATGCCCTTTTCATTTGGGAATGCAAGGGAAGGAGCAAGGACGACGTGAAGATCAAAGAGCAATGGAAGCACGCGCTGGCACTGCTGGGAGCCGGACGCAGGGAGGAACCGGCGAAGCGAAAGACGGTGGCATTGCCGTCGGTGCTCGCTCCGTATGCGTTCCCGATGAAGGCGCTGCCCAAGCCGACGCCGACGAACCTGCGGAAGTTTGCAGAGACACCGGTAGTGCGGCGGGCGATCAATCTGATCAAGGACCGGGTGGCCGCGATGGACTGGCAGGTGCGGCTGAAGCGGGATCAGGACCCGGAAGCCGGAATCGATGTGGCGGAACGGGCGCGCATTCTGCGACGGTCTCTGGAGTTTCCGAATCCGTCGGATTCGTTCCGAACGCTGATCGAGCAGGCGCTCGAAGATGCGCTGGTGGGCGGGTTCGGTGCCATTGAGATGGAGCTGACCGGCGACGCGGCCAAGCCGTTCGAGCTGTGGGCGGTGGACGGAGCCACGATCCGGATCGATCCGAAGTGGGACGGCAGCGCTGCGTCGGTGCACTTCGCGCAGGCGACGGGCCTGACAGGGACCGACGCGGTGATTCCGCTCATGGACAACCAGCTGATCTATGTACGCATGAACCCGCGCAGCTATACGCCGTTCGGCCTGGGTCCGCTGGAGGTGGCGTTTGAGACGGTGAATGCGTTTCTGAGCGCGCATCGCTATGCGGGCAAGCTGGCCAGTAATGCGGTAGTGCAGTACGCGCTTTGGCTGAACGAGACGACGCCCACCCAGCACGAGCGGCTGATTCGGTGGTGGCAGGACGAGATCGAGGGCACCGGCCGGGTGCCGTTGCTGAGCACGGAACAGAAGCCGGAGGTGCTGCGCTTTGCAGCCGGCACCGATGCCGATCTGCGGCTGACGTGGCAGGAGTTTCTGATCCGGATGATCGCGAATGCATTCTCGCTGCCGCCGATGCTGCTGGGGCTGGAGCAGGATGTGAATCGGTCGACGGCGTCGGAACTGCTGGATGAGGCCTTCCACAGCGCGATCGTGCCACTGGCGCGACTGGTTGCGGAGCATCTGACGCGGGATCTGTTTGCGAAACGGCTGGGGTGGCCGGAGTTCGAGTTTGTCTTCAACGATCTGGACGCCACCGACGAGATGCAGGAGATGCAGATCCAGACCGAGCTGCTGAAGGCCGGCGTTCTCACGGTCAACGAGGTGCGCGCGATGCGCGGGCTGGCGCCCTTTGCGGATGAGGAGATGAATGCCGGGATGAAGAAGGAGGAAAACGTCACAACGTCGATTACCAATCAGGAAATTCAGGCATGACGGGAGAAGCCATGAAACTGGAAGCCATGGCAGTCACACTGCCAGAGGTAGCGGGCCATCCGAATCGCGCTCCGTTCACGGGCGTGCTGACGGTGGTGGATGAGCCCAGCACCAAACCGCCCTCAGGAGCGCGCGGACATCGCGTGATCCTGACGCGCAGCGCGGCCCTGGCCGCTCTGCCTTCGCTGCTGGGGATGGCCGTGGATTACGTGCCTTCCTGGGATGGGCACGATTCGCGGCGCAAGTGCGGCATCATCACGCACGCCGATGTGGAGGGATCGAAGCTACAGGTTGCGGGCTATCTGTTCGCGAAGGATTTCCCCGAGGTGGAGCGGCAGATGCGGGAGTGCCTGCCGGGCGCCATGGGAATGTCGTGGGAGCTGGCCGATGCGCACGTGGAAGACATGCGCGCGGAGATCTGGCGACTGACGCGCGCGACCTTTACCGGCGCGGCGATTCTGCTGCGCGAGAAGGCCGCCTACCGCAACACATCGTTCGAACTGGCAGCGACACGCTGCCGCTCGATCCTCAGCCGCCCCGCAGCGCGTGAGAGCGTGCGCGCCGGGGCAACGTTTCGGGAGAAGGCCGGTTTGGCCCTCCCGGGAAGAGAAACCAGAAAGGAAGAAACATGGAGACACAAACAGGCGAAAACATGGTCGCGCTGACCGAGGGCATGGAGCGGATGGAAGCGCGGCTTGAGGCAGCGGCAGCGTTGTTTGAGCGCGCAGCAGCACTGATCGAGCAGCAGGAAAGCGAGCGGACGGGCGAGGTGCGGAAGATTGTCGCGGCCGTCGAAACGAGCCGCGAGATCGAGCTGCAAAAGAAGCTGGAAGCGGCCGAACGGCTGATCACGGAACTCCAGGCGCAGATCGAGGCACAGATCGAGGCGAAGGCCGAAACGCCGAAGTCGGCGCGCAGGACGGTTCCGACGTCGACGGTTCAGTTCCTGGCGAAGCAGGGAATCGCGTCGCTCGAGTCGCTGGAAGCCGGAACGCTGGATGCAGCGCTGAACGGGCTGAGTCTCGAGCAGCGGATCGCGGTGAAGGCGCAGTTGCTGCGCGCGGGCGTGGTGAGCTAGGCGCGGCACTCGACGACAGACCTGAGGCCGGCGCGAGCGCCGGCTTTTTTATTGCCAACTCATTTCTCCAACGAAAGGTAGCTATGACAGCCAATTTTCTCGACATTCATTCCGCAGCGGACTACATCGGGCCCGGCGCGGTGGAAGTTCCTCTTTATCAGACCGAGATTGTGGACATCGTCCGCCGGCGGAACATGTTCGGCCAGCGCATCAAGCAGGTTCCGGCCACGGGTCATCCGTCGCGGTACTTCGAGCAGACGGGGATTCCTAACCCCGGAGCTGCGGGCTTCGTCGATCCGCGGAACATCGTCGCGCCCGTAGTGACGCCCACGCGCGTCGAGCGCAGCGTGCCGCTGAAGGCCATTGTCGCGCAGCTGAACTACAACCTGTTCGACACCGAACTCGGTGCGCAGCAGAAGCAGTTCGCGTATCTGCAGGCCAAGGATCTGGTGGACACGATTGAAGGCGTGATGCTGGCGCACGATGTTGCGTTGTGGACCGGCAGCGACACTTCGCTGAGCACGCCGACCACTATGCAGTATTTCGGCGCGGCCGGGCAGATTGCGGCAGGCGGCAACACGACGACGATCGGCACAACGGCGAACATCACCGATGGGCTGAAGTCGATCATCGCGCAGATGTGCGCCAACACCAGCTACGCAGTGCGTCCGACGGCCATCTACGCGAATCCGGTCCTGCTGGACCTGATCGATCGCGAGATGAAGACGGAGTTCAACGTGGTGCTGAACACGAAGGAGATCGCCGCCGGCTTCTCGGTGAAGATGCTGACCACGCAGGCGGGCGAGCTGCCGCTGATTCCGGAATGGTCGCTGGCCTACACGGGCACGCCAGGATCCGGCAACGCGGTTCTGCCGGCGTACATCGTGACCGAGGACCTGATCGAGTACCACTGGCTGAGCGATCCGAATCCGCGCGTCTTCCAGCTGGGAACGCCGGGCTCGCTGGCTTCGCAGCACGTGGTGGTGAAGTTCGGCGCTCCGGTGGTGAAGGGCGCGAGCTATGCGCACTACCAGGTACTCGTCGACCGGTAATTCACTCTGAGCTCCGCGCAATCGGGCGGAGTTCGATGCAGGGGCCGGCTCGAACCTCTTTCCCTGCGAGCGAAAAACAGCGCTCGCAGGGGACCGGCTCTTTTTCCCTGTGGCTGAGCCTTCGGGCTCTGTGCCCTGTATCAGCAAGGAGAATCCATGGCGTGCTATCTGCAGCCAACCGAATATCAGACGTATGGACTGGCGTCCGACGTCACCGATGACTGGATCACGGCGGCATCGTCGCTGATCGACGGCCATTGCCGCCGCACCAGTCTGAACCCAACGCAGTACAGCGAGCGCCTGCGGATCGTCGACGGATCGCAGACGGTGCGGCTGAGTCACCTACCCCTGGCGCCGATTGCGCCCGCGACGCTGCCTTTCGTCTCGATCCAGGCCCGCTACGCGAAGCCGCGGCGCGGGCAGATCGCCTACCCAATGCAGGAGGAAGTGCTCTGGGCATTTTCTTTGCCCGGCGCCTGGACCACCGTCGATCCGACCACGGTGGACTTTTTCGCTGACACGGGCGAGCTGACGTTTCCGCTCAACATCCTGGGCCTGCCCTACAACGAGGTGCAGGTGGCGTATACGGCGGGGCTTGCGAATCTTCCGAATGCCGTGAAATGCGCGTGTGCGCAGATCGTGAAGAACGCCCAGGCGACGCCGGGCCTCAACGTCAAATCGTCCAGAGTCGACACGCTGCAGCTGCAGTATTTTTCCGGATCGCTGGTGGACGCCACGGTGCAGGCGCTGCTGAAGCCCTGGGTTTCCGTGAGGATGGGCTGAGCCATGGCTGATCTGAGCACACAGAATCCATGCGGCATCGCGCAGCGTGCAGCCGCAGCACTGTTGCGAGCCAGCGGAGGGACCACGGCATGCCTGCAGATGCCACCGCTTCAGGGCGACGCTACCGACGCGGCGCAGATTGGACTGAATGCGCCAGGTTTCCTGTCTCTTCCTTTGTCGCCGGTGGTCTTTCGTAAAACGCGCGTGGACATGCAGGATGGGCAGCTTCCGAAATATGAGCTGCTGGTTTCAGCCGATGCCGTGGCCGCACAGGTGACGCAGATGCAGCTGGGCTCCGCGCAGGCGCTGTTTGGGATGGCAAGCGGTGTTGTGGTGGCCGGGTCGCAGTTCCTGATCGAGGCAGTGTCAGCTTCGGAGAGCCAGGGACAGGTCTATTTGTACCGGCTGCTGTTACAGGAGGCGTTCGGCGAGTCGGCATCGTAGGGCGCGCTCTGCGCCGTAGCGAGAGCCGCATGCTGCTTTGGCGAAAGGCAGCGGGAAGACAACGGAGTGAGTGAGCATATGCAAAACGCGAAAGATACTTTCTACATCACGCTGCGCAGCCGGCTGGCCAGTGTGAACCCTGCGCGCACGATGATGCTGCGCGCGGTGTCACGTCCGGGCATCCTGGTGAGCGAGGCCGAAGCACCCGTGACGCAACCCTTGCTCGACGCCTTTGCGCTGAGCTGGACGGGGCTGCAGGCCGATGTGCAACTGCCGGCGATCCTTGCGCAAATGAACTGCGAAATCCAGTACAGCACGGCGGGCACGCAAACCAACGCGGGACTGGACCGCGGGCGAACGATGACGGAGATGGATTACGAAGTGCTGAAGCTTCTGTATCCGTACTCCGCACAAAAGATGAATTACACGGCGAATCCGGCGGCGACGATGGAGACGATGGTGTTCTGGTCCGAACCTGAATTCGGGCCGGTCGCCGTACTGCGCGACCGGCTGAGCCGCACCGTCAAGGTGACGGTCTTTGCGTTTCAGGAACAGGGGGAACAATGAGCACACCCGCCACAACACCGATGCCGGCTCTGCCACCGATGGCGCGATCGATACGCGCATTTTTTGCGCCCGTGGATCGCGTTCATCGCGTAGTGACACTCTTCGATCCTTCGATCAACGGACGGTTCGCTTCGAATGCACCGCCGGCTCCATGGGTAGATCTGGGATGGATCGAGAACTTCGCGCGCAAGTCCACCAGCAAATTTGGGGAGTGGTCACAGGGAGTCCAGGCACGACGCAGTTTCAGGTTCGAGAGACCGTGGATGCAACGGTCTCGCTTCGTTTTAAGGCGTGGAGCAAACTTTCGATGGCGCTTGCTGCTGGTTCGCAACATATGAATCTCATCGTGCCAGCTGCAGGGAGCGTCGCGAACGGATCGGGCAGCAAAGGCGTGGCAGCGGTGAATCTGACCGCGGGATCAACTGCAACCTTGCTGGCGATGGCGGCCGGGGACGCTGCGAGTTTCTCCGCCGGTTCACTGGTGACGGTGGACGCGGACTATACCGGGCAAACTGGATTCGTTGGCAGCGGAGTGTGTGCGGCCTATGTGGGGAACGCCGCTACAGTGAACAACGATGCGGACTACATCCGGCGGGTCTCCTTCAATGTCGCGCGCGTTCTGTCGAGCAGCTCTGCAGGACTCCAGCTTGCGCAACCTCTGATTGCGGGCGTTCCAGTGGCGGGGATGCGGGTGCAGCCGATCTGCGGCTTCGTCGATCGCGAGGGCGGGAGCTTCTTCCAGGAGTGGTCTGCGCTCTTTGTCATGGATGGCGAGCAGGGGGAGCGCATCCTGTTTCACTACCCCCGGCTGCAATCGATGGCCGGCGCTGCGGAGACATCGACGGCGATGGCCGCACCGCTGGAGCGCATTTCTCTGAACGCGAGCTTTCGTGCGCTGCCGGTGACGGATGCGAACGACGGCGAACAAATCGTTTGCTTTCGCAGCTTTTTGCCTGGCACCGGAACGCTGATTTGATGAGGAGGGTGAGTTGAAAATCACGATCGATAATCACGATGGAAAAGGCCCGATCGACTACAGCGCTGCCGTGGTTGCGGGAAAACCATTTCGCATTGTGCGCCGATTGAATCAGCCGGTTACCTGCGTCTTTACGCTGTTTCCCGGCGGCGGGCTGCCGATGCCGGCGCGCAATGGACGGATGGTCGTTACCGATGACAACGCCGTGATGCTGTTCACGGGATATGTTGCTACCGAACCGGCTCTGGAACTGGCCGGCCGTGGAACGGAGGGCCTGATCTATCAGGGGGTGGTGTCCGCGATCAGCGACGAGATTCTGCTGGACCGCCAAAGCCTTCCCCAGATTGCTCCTGTTTGTGGCGCGTCCAGCGGACAGGCGCTCGAGACCATGCTGGAGGTGCTCGACTTTGAGGAGATTACATCCGAGCTGAGTCAGGCGAATCTGGACGTATCGCAGTTTCAGACGAACAGCAGCCGTACCTGGTCCGAGAATGCAGGAGCGCTTGCAGCGTCGGTCCGCAGCGCCTACCAGTTGATGAACGGTACGCTCACCCTGACCCCGATCGGCAGCGTAACGCATTCGCTGAATGAGTCCGATGGCACGCTGTCGCTCGATGGGCTCGAACTCTCAATGGCGAAGGCGCTGGCCAACGATGTAACCGTCTGCGGAGAAATAGAGCCCTGCGCCTACGTAACGGAATACTTCCAGGGCGATGGCACCATGGCATCGTTCGACCTTGCTGAGGAACCATGGGCGCCGGTGGCGTCGCAATCCAAACCGTTAACTGACAGCTTCGACGGACCGACCTTCGATACGCAGGTTTGGAGTGTGGATGATCCAGGCGCGGCACTGACGCTGACTTCAGCCGGGCTGACGTGCGGCGGTGGAGGCAGCATCATCGGCGCGACCGTATTTTCCGCAATTTCGAATCTGGAATTGGGCGGCGGGCTGGTCGTAGAAGCGGGCGGTGTGCAGTTCGGGGGGAGCACATCGGGGATTATCAATGGATTCTTCAACGCCGGCCAGGCCAGCGTGAATACCTGCATCGCCGGCTTTCAGATCGGCCAGGTCAACGGCGCGACGAAGATCTATCCGCTCATCAACGGTATCGTTGCAGGAAGCAGCTTCGCCCCCGTTTCCGGACATTTGTACACGTTGCGGTTACGATTGTATGCCAATGACGTTCAGCGTGTTCTGCAGGCGTATTACGTCGTCGGCACCGATAACGGACTGGAGCGCTTCGGAGCAAATCTTCTTCCTGCTGTGGCAAGCATTATTTTTGAAGTGCAGGACACGACGAACGGCATCGCCGGGACGCCGGTCATTCTTTATTCCGGAAGCTTCATGACTTCTCCCGCGCCGTGGTGCATGTTCGCTCCGCTGACGGCGGGGTATCTACAGTGCAGCATCGGTTATGTGACCCTGGAGCGGCAGAGTCCGATCTGGGTTACGAGAACGCCGAGCAACGGAACACCGGTGGTGCTGCGGCTGGGGACGGCTGCCCAGGGCGCCGACTGCACGATGGGGAGCAGCGGAAGGCTGAGTTTTTACCCAGCCAGTATTCCGCTACCGGGCGAAGTAATTGCGGTGTCTTACCGGACTAGCCGACGCTCCGTTGCGCGACTGGCGAGCGCTGCCAGTATTGCTGCTGAGAGCGCTGGCTCGTTGCCGGGCACAGCTTGCTGGATGGGAACGGTCACTCGCCCGGCCGCACGCAGTTCAGCCGATTGCGAGAACGCGGCCAGTGCGATCCTGGCGGTCGGTACGAATCGTGCGGCTGCATGGAAGGGCAGATACACCGAGTGGAACGCGCAACAGCAGGGAGACGTATGGCCCGGAGACGTGCTGGCGGTGACGTCTACATCTGCGAACCTGGACGCGAATCTTATCGTGCGCGAAGTGCAGATCGATGTGGCCGGTGGTGCTCCAGGTCTTGCGAAGTACATCGTCTCTTTCGCAAACGACTGGGCCGATGAGATTGCAGTCAGCACCTCGTCCGCCGTTCCCGCCGACGTCTGGTTGCCCGCGCAACCGGAGACGGCGACCCCGCTCGCGAATCTGAACTCGCTCGCGGTGACATCGATTACAGGCAGCGTGATCCAGATTTCCGCGGGCGCGACGCCAGCCACGGGCGGAGGATTCGAGGTGCGCCGGCGTGACTGGTCGTTCACACCGGGAACCGGGCCGGATCTGGTGCTGCGCACCCCGGTGCCGAATTTCACGATTCCCCGGCAGGCGGCGATGGAGCGGTACTACATCCGGATGTACGACGGTTCGACGCCGCCGAACTATTCCCGCTTTTCGAGCGCCGTCTTTGTCAATCTGCCGCTTGCGAACTCGTGATGTTCGGACAGCGGGCGTGGAACCCGGAAAGCGCAAAGCGATTCGGGTCCACAGCAACCAGAAGAAGAGGAACCATGACAGATTTTGAAGCACAGGTGCTGGCCGATCTTTCGGTCCTGAAGAACCAGATGACGGTGCTCGTTGGAGAAGGCAATTCCGGACGCATCGGCGCGATTGAACAGCGGGTGAGCCAACATGAGGAGCGGTTCCAGAGCGCGCGGGGATTTGCTATTGCGATCGGCGGGCTGGTCACGCTGATTCAGTTCCTCCTTGATTTTCTGCGGCGCAAGTGAGGGTACAAGATATGCGCAGCGAGGATGCTCTAGAATCGACCTCGATGACGGAGAAACCACTGGTCGGCGTGGTGATGGGATCGAAGAGCGACTACGAGACCCTTGCGCCCGCGGTTGAAATCCTGCGCGAGTTTGGAGTGCCGCACGAGGCGCGTGTCGTCTCTGCACACCGCACCCCTGATCTGCTGTTTGAATATGCTTCGCAAGCCGAGACCCGCGGGCTGCGGGTGATCATTGCGGGAGCCGGGGGCGCGGCCCATCTGCCGGGAATGCTGGCGGCGAAGACTTTGGTGCCGGTGCTGGGCGTGCCGATTCCGGCCACGATGTTGCAGGGTGTCGATTCCCTGCTCTCCATCGTGCAGATGCCGAAGGGCGTGCCGGTGGGGACGCTTGCCATTGGAAAACCTGGTGCGGCGAATGCGGCGCTGCTCGCGGTGGAGATCCTCGCGACGACCGATGCAGGTCTGCGCGAGAAGCTGCGCACCTGGCGCGAAGCGCGCACCAAAGAAGTTTTGGCGCAGGGTCTTCCCGAATGAGCGCGATTCTTCCTGGCGCGACCATTGGCATCCTGGGTGGCGGGCAACTGGGGCGCATGCTTGCGATGGCGGCGCGGTCGCTGGGTTATCGCATTCAGGTGATGGATCCCGATCCTTCTTGTCCGGCACGTTTTGTGGTGGACGCGTGCTTTGAGGGTTCGTGGGACGATGCGCGGGCCGCTGCGGATCTGGCCCGAGGCTGCGATGTCGTTACGCTTGAGATCGAGCAGGTGTCGATTGAGAGTCTGGAAGCGGCTGCGAAGCACGCGCCGGTGCGGCCGTCAGCCGAATTGCTGCATGTGATCCAGAATCGCATTCGACAGAAACAGTGGTTGCGGGAACGCGGATTCCCGCAGGGTCCGTGGCACCCGGCGCGCTCCGAGCAGGATGTCGCCGAGGCCGTAAAGGCACTGGGTGGCCGGTGCTTCATCAAGAGTGCGCACGGCGGATATGACGGGCGGGGCCAGGTGAAGATCGGCTTTGGCGACAGCACGACCGCCGCCGATGCGTGGCGGCTGCTGGGGCAGCAGCCGTGCGTTGTGGAGCAGGCGATCGATCTGGATCGCGAGATTTCTGTGATGGTGGCGCGTTCGCCGCGGGGAGAGACGAAGAGCTTTCCTTCGGCAACGAATCACCATGAGCGGCAGATTCTGGTGTGGAGCGTGATTCCATCGTTGATCTCGGGCGACATCGAAGCGCGCGCGCAGAAACTGGCCTGCGACATTGCCGATTCGTTCACGCTGGAAGGCCTGCTTGCAGTCGAAATGTTTCTGACCAGGGATGGCGAACTGCTGGTGAACGAGCTGGCGCCGCGTCCGCATAACAGCTATCACGCCAGCGAGCGTGCCTGCGTTACCAGCCAGTTCGAACAGGCCATACGCGCGGTGTGCGACTTGCCGCTGGGCGACGTGAGCGTGGTGCAGCCGGCGGCGATTGCGAATCTGCTGGGGGATCTGTGGCTCGATCATCCGCCGCAGTTCGATCGCGCGCTGGCAATACCCGGCGTGCGCGTGCATTTGTATGAAAAGCATCAGCCGCGCAAGGGCCGCAAGATGGGGCACCTCTCCGCGGTGGGATGGACGCCACAGGACGCGGTGGAGCGGGTGCTGGAGGCGGAGACGTTGCTGTAAGGACTGGCCGTCCCGAACGAAGCGCGTCACCCTGCCAATGTTGTCAAGCTTGTCAATAGAGACAAGTCGCACAGAATCAATTGCGTGCAACTTGTCCCCTGTAGGAAAAAACTACTCTAGCCGATGTCCTCGTTCCAACCTTCGAGATACTTCTTGACCTCAGCCATAAACTTGCCTGCGTCGGCGCCATCGATGGTGCGGTGATCGAAGCCGAGCGTGAGGTGCAGGAAGTGGCGGATGGCGATGGAGTCCGTGCCGTCTTCGCTGGTCACTACCGCCGGCTCCTTGAAGAGGCCGCCGACGCCCAAGATTGCGCTCTCAGGCTGATTGATGATCGGCATGCCGAATTGCTCGCCGAAGATGCCGGGATTGGTGATGGTGAAGGTGCCTGAGCCGACCTCGTCCGGCTTGAGCTTCTTGCCGCGCGCGCGTTCCGCCAGATCGGCGATGGCGCGGGCGATGCCGAGGAAGTTCTTCTCCTCGGCTTCCTTGATGACGGGGACAATGAGGCCCCACTCCAGCGCGACGGCGATGCCGATGTTGATGTGCTGGTGATAGCGGATGGCGTCGCCTTCCATCGAGGCATTCACGATGGGCATTTTGCGCAGCGTGGCGATGACCGCGCGCGTGATGAACGGCATGTAGGTGAGCTTCACGCCGTTGCGCTGTTCGTACTTGTTCTTTTCTTTCTCGCGGATTTTGACGATGCGGGTGAAGTCGATCTTGAAGACGGTATGGACGTGTGGGCTGGTGCGCTTCGACTCCACCATGCGCTGCGCGATGATCGAGCGCATGCGGCTCAGCGGGACAAGCTCGCCGGGGATTGGAGCCGCGGCCGCAGATGGAGCGGCGGGCCGAGTTGCTGCTGCTGCAGCGGGCGCAGACGCAGGAGCGCTGCCTTTTTCGATGTGAGCCAGGATGTCTTCTTTGGTGACGCGCCCACCTGCGCCGCTTCCCTGCACCGCACCCAGGCTGACATTGTTCTCACGGGCGATTTTTCGGACCAGCGGCGAGGACCGCACATGCTCGGCTTCGGCGGCTGGTGGAGCAGGAGCGCTGACGGCTGGAGCAGGCGCGGCTGCCGGAGCCGATGCGGCCGCTGACGGAGTCGCGGCTTCGCCCGATCCACCAATCACGGCGACAACCGCATTGATCTGCGCGACCTGCCCGGCCGGGACTTTGATCTCCGTCAGAACGCCGGTCGCCGGCGACGGAATCTCCGCGTCGACTTTGTCGGTTGAGATTTCAAAGAGCGGCTCATCACGCTGGACCGTGTCACCGACGTTCTTCAGCCATTTCGTGATGGTGCCTTCGAAGATCGACTCGCCCATCTGCGGCATGATGACATCCTGGCGCGGACCCGAAGCGGGGGCGGCAGGTTTGGATTGCGCTGCCGGAGGAGGCGGAGCTGCAGCTACAGCCTTGGGTGCTTCTGCTTGCGGAGGTGGCGGCGCAGCGGCTGGCGCACTGGCCACTGCCGATGCACCATCGCCGATGACACCGACAATTGCATTCACCTGCACTGTGGAGCCTTCCTGCGCGCGGATTTCGGTGAGTACGCCGGCGGCGGGCGAAGGAATCTCGGCATCGACCTTGTCCGTAGAGATTTCAAAGAGGGGCTCGTCGCGCTGCACCGTATCGCCGGGCTTCTTGAGCCATTTAGTGATCGTGCCCTCGAAAATCGACTCGCCCATCTGGGGCATCAGGACTTCAGTTGGCATGGATATTTCTCTCCGCATGGACAAAGCTTGAAGGGCGGTATCGACCGCATCTGACGATGCTTCGGCGCAAAGATCGATTATAAATCCGCATGTGCGGCGACTGGGTTGGCGGGGACGGTGAGTTCGGGCAACAGGTCCTGCGGCGATTCGATCCACAGCACCTGCGACTGGAAGACGTGGCCGAACTGGCGGGCTACCGCATTGCGCACCGCGTCCATCGCTGGCGGCGGATCGACCTCGCGTTCGAGGCTCGTAACTTCGCGATCGGCGATGCCGCAGGGCACGATCAGCTGGAAGTCGCGGAGGTCAGGATTCACGTTGAACGCGAAGCCATGCGAAGTGATGCCGCGCGAGATGTGGACCCCAATCGCTGCAATTTTCTTCTCCAAAACGCTGCCGCCCGCAGGGCTCCAGACGCCGGTGCGGCCGGCCACGCGCGTGGCCTGAATGCCGAAGTCGCCGCAGGCGCGGATGAGCGCCTCTTCCATCATGCGCACGTACTCGACGGCGCCGAGGCGCGGGGTGAAGCTGCGCAGATCGACGATCGGATAACCAACCAGCTGGCCGGGGCCGTGATAGGTGACATCGCCTCCGCGATTAATCTCATGGATCTCGACCTGGCGATAGGCAAGGAATTGATCACTGACGACGATATTCGCGCGGCTGGCGTTGCGGCCCAGGGTAAGGACGGGCGGATGCTCGAGGAGGACGAGGGTGTTGCCGATGCGGTTCTCGTAACGAGCCTCGATGAGAGCCTTTTGCAGGGCAAGGCCTTCACCGTAAGGTACGCGTCCGAACTGGATGAGGTTGAGGATCATGTCCGATCCGCCCTACCGATTCGGCGATTCAGCGCCTTCCGCCGCTGTCTGGCATGCACTGAGGTGCGTAACCCGGACTCCGAGACACAACACTTCGACCCGCACGCCCTCTCCGTGCAAGATGGTTTCGAACGATCCTTCGGCTGAGCGATTGAATACTATATCGACCACGTTATTTGTCGTCCATCCTGCAACAGATAACCGCGCCACCCCCAACAGCTGCAGCTCGAGGATCGCAGCATTCGCCCTCATCGCGGCCCAACGTTTCGGTGGCCGCGCTGGAAAATCTCTCAAAGCTAACTTCAGGTCAACGGTCGGTCCGTCCTCGGACAGTTGTAGGCGCATAAGGCGCACTCTCTGGAGGGATGGAGCCTGATCGAAAATCGAGCTAATCGCATCCGCGTTCTCCAGAAACTGAGTCCACATGGACACCACCCTAGACGTTGATGGCCATGCCCTCAACGCTGCCAAATGCCATCCAGCATCGCTTCGGACAACGTGGGATGGGCGTGGATCGTGAACATCATTTCGTCGACGGTCGCCTCGAGCTCGATGGCCGTGACGGCTTCGGCGATCAGCTCCGTCGCCTGCGGTCCGATGATGTGGACGCCGAGAATCTCCTCATACTTTGAGTCGGCCACGATTTTGATGAAGCCCTCATGGGAGCCGACGATCGAAGCTTTCGAGTTCGCGGAGAACGGGAACTTGCCGACTTTGACGTTGTAGCCCTTCTCTTTGGCCTGGGTTTCGGTCAGGCCCACGCTGCCGATCTGCGGCTCGGTATAGGTGCAGGCGGGGATACGTTCGCGCCGAACTGGCCGCGCGTATTTGCCGGCGATCTTTGCGGCCACCACCATGCCGGCCATGGCGCCGACGTGGGCCAGCTGTGGAAGTCCAGCGACGATGTCGCCGATCGCGTAGATGCCGGGTTCGTCGGTCTGCATCCACTCATTGACTTTGATGAATCCGCGCTCGGGCTTGATCTTCGTCGTCTCGAGGCCGATGCCGTCGGTACGCGGCGCACGTCCGACAGCCACGAGAACCTTCTCGGCTTCCTTCTCGACCTTTTTGCCGTCGGAGGCTGTGAAAGTCACCTTCGCTCCGGTCTTCGTTTTCTCCACCGTCTCGACTTTGGCGCCAACGTTGATGTCGATGCCGCGCTTCTTGAAGACTCGCGACAGCTCCTTGCTCACTTCTTCGTCTTCGTTGGGGACGACGCGGGGCAGGAACTCAATGATGCTGATCTCGGAGCCGAAGCTGCGGAAAATCGACCCGAACTCGACGCCGACAGCGCCGGCACCGATGATCGCCAGCGACTTTGGAATCTGCTTCAGCGAGAGGATCTCAATGTTGGTCAGGACGGTGTCGTCAGCCTTCATTCCGGGCAGCATCTTCGCGTCGGAACCAGTGGCCAGGATGATGTTTTTCGCCTGAACGCTGGTCGCACCTTTGCCGTCGACGGCGATGGTCAGGACGCCGTTCTTTGCCGGGCCGGTCAGCTTGCCGAATCCCGGAATGACGGTGACCTTGTTCTTCCGCATGAGGAAGTCGAGGCCTTTGACGTGCTTCGTGATGATCTGGTTTTTGCGGTCGAGGATAGTCTGCCAGTTCAACTGGCCTTCGCCGAGGCCATCGATGCCGTATTCCTTCGCGTGCTTCAGGTGGTCGTAGACCTCGGCGTTGAAGAGCAGCGATTTGGTCGGGATGCAGCCGACATGGAGGCAGGTACCGCCCAGCTTTTCGGACTTTTCGATCAGCGCGACCTTGAGGCCGTATTGTCCGGCGCGAATGGCGGCTGTGTATCCGGCGGGACCACCGCCGAGGATGGCTATGTCGTAGATGGTTTCTGCCAAGAAGGACTCCGTTCAGGGAATTGAGCCTGCAGGGGCGCGCGGATGCCAAGGCACCTGCATTTCTGCCCCAAAGACTCAATTGTACGCAGGGGCTCCCCATGGAAGATGCCGGAGGCAGTCTCCAGGATTCCGACCCTGACGCCTGCGGCAGCCTCTACGACAGAAGCAGAGCGCGGAGGCTATTTTGCGTGGCCGCGTCCAGTCCCAATCCGTCGGAGATGTACGACGCCATGGTTCCGAATTGGGCGATCACCTGATTCAGGCCGGCGTAGAGGTATCTCTGATCGGCCACCAGCGAGGGATAAGTGATATCGGCAACGACCTGGCCATCTGCGGCGATCGTTTGCTGGTATGTGGCCTGGATCGAGGACTGGGAGTAGCCATTGGTCAGCAGGTAATCCTGCACGATCACGTTGAGCGGCACGCCGACGATGCTCTGCAGCGTGCAGGTGATCCAACCGGTGCGATCTTTGCCGCCGCTGCAGTGGTAAAGATGATTGCCTGCGGTGTTGGCGATGCCCTGCAGGACCTGCGCGATGCGGCCGCGGACTCCGACATCGGTGACAAACAACACGTAGGTGCTTTCCATGTAGGCGATGGTGTCGTCCGGCGTGGCGATAGGCGGATGGTTCACGTTTTGGGCGCCGTAGAGGTTGATGTTGGTGTCGGTAGCGCCGGCGGGCGGGGTGTCCTCGAGCGCCGTGATCTCATCCGGCGTGCGAAGGTCGTAGACCTTAAGGATGCCGAGAGAATCGAGCGTAGCCTGGTCGGGGACGGTAGGGGTACCCAGGGCGTTGGACCGGTAGATGACGCCGCGACGCAGTTTCTGGCCGCTGCAGGTGCGATAAGCCGTTGTGTCGTCGGCTCCGGCAATGTCTCTGAAGTTATTCACCGACTCCAGCCGGGGCGTGGGCGGGAGCGTGCTGCTGCTGCCACAGGAGGTGAGCCAGGGGCTGGCCAGGGCCGGCAGCAAGGCGCACTGGAAGGACCTTTTCAGGAAGTTGCGGCGGGAAAGGGCGTCGGAGCCGGAGAGTTGTTCGTGGCTTCGAGAGGAAGAAAATGGCGACCGCTGCATGGGCGCTCCTTGGGTCAGGCAACGCCTCACCGGGATAACTGGACCCTCCGGACGGAGCGCGACGATAGGTTTATCGGCAAGGAACCGGGACTCTTCACCCGGTTTGCATTGGCGGAGTGAGGTTTTTCCGGGCGTTTCGCCCTCCCTGGGGGGATACTGGATGCATGAGCGCCATTCCTCAGACTGCTCGGGTTCCGGTGGAAGAATACCTGGCGACCAGTTATCGCCCGGACTGCGATTACGTGGACGGCGAGATCGAGGAGAGAAATTTGGGTGAAAAAGAGCACTCCATTCTGCAGCAGGCTCTGGTGTTCCTTTTCAGACTGAATCGGGATGCGTGGGGGATGGAAGTGTTTCCGGAACTCCGCGTCCAGGTGAAGCCGACGCGCTATCGAGTTCCCGACATCACGGTCATCCAGACCGGAGTCTCGTGGGAGCGAATCCTTCGGAAGCCAGCGCTGTTGTTTGTGGAGATTCTTTCGCCCGAAGATCGGCTCAGCAAGGTGCGCGAGAGGGTCGATGACTATCTCGACCTCGGCACCGAGCACATTTGGATCGTCGATCCCGAGTTACGCAAAGGATATGTCTGTTCACGGCGTGGATTTCAGGAGCCGGAAACCGGCGTCCTCGAAATTCCCGGCACACCGATCCGCGTGGTGCTGAGCGAATTGTTTGCGGAGCTGGATCGGGCCTAATCCATTTCCAACTCCGAAAGCGCCGCCTGAATTTGGCCTTTTCCGTCATCATCAGAAGTGCGAGCTTCCGCCTCCACTAACTTCCTGAGGACATCCTCAGAGCGAATCCAGGCTCTTACCTGCTTGTAGGGCAACTCTCGACCTTCCCAGTATGGATTGCGGCTCGTCTCTCGCCTGTGTGCCACCCCGCTGTCACAGATGAATTGCCCCAGCGCCAGGCCCGACAGGCCATCCGTCTCCGTGAGCCAAACTTGCAGATACGCATCGAGATTGTATTCCGCCTGCGCGATCGAACAGAGCCAGGATTCCATGTCCAGCCAATGCTCATCGATTGGCGGCGGGTCAGCCACCACCGCTCTCCAAAGAGCAAGCAGGAAAGCACGAACAGCCGCTTGCTGGGCGGCAGACAGGCCACGTCAGCCACCTGCCATGTCGCAATTTGCGGTTAGGGCGATCTCCGGGCCCTGCAGTTCAAGCGATGGATGCGAGGCGGTAACGAAAATTTCAGCGATACGCGGCAGGAAGTGCTTGAAGATCCGACTCGTCTCCCCACACCAGCAACGCGTCGCCTGCGTAAGGGCGAAGTTGTTCAGCGCTTAATTTCCGCAACGGAGCTGCGTGAAGCTGCCGTTCTTCATCCGCAGAGTGGCAGTGCAGACAAGGATCGGTCCACTCCGGCAGCGGGTACGCCGCGAACGCAGCGTAAAGCCCTTCAACGGCCGCCAGAACTGCCGGCGTCGGCAAGTTCACGCCAGAGCCCTGGCCGCTTCCTGCGCAAAGTACGTCACGATGAACCCCGCCCCCGCACGGCGGATCGAGAGCAGCGATTCCAGCATCGCCCGCTGCGGTTCCAGCCAGCCCTTCGCGAAGGCCGCTTGCAGCATGGAGTATTCGCCTGACACCTGGTAAGCGCCGATGGGGACATCGAAGCGCTCGCGAGCGACGCGGATGACGTCGAGGTAGGGCATGGCCGGCTTCATCAGGATCATGTCGGCGCCTTCGTCGAGATCGAGGTCGATCTCGCGCATCGCCTCTCGTATGTTGGCTCCGTCCATCTGATAGCTGCGGCGATCGCCGAACTGCGGAGCAGAGTCCGCAGCCTCGCGGAAGGGCCCGTAGAACGCCGAGGCGAACTTTGAGGCGTAGGAGAGGATGGGGATCTGGTCGAAGCCTTCCTCGTCCAGTTCGTCGCGGATGGCGGCGACGCGGCCGTCCATCATGTCGCTGGGCGCGACGATGTCGGCTCCGGCGCGGGCGAGGGAGACGCCGGTCTTTGCCAGCAACTCCAGGCTGGAGTCGTTCTCGATCTCATAGTCGTCGTTCCCCGCCCCGGGGGATCCCGGGTTCGCCTTCTTCACGATGCCGCAGTGGCCGTGCGAGGTGTATTCGCAGAGGCAGACGTCGGCGATCAGAACCAGCTTCTTTGCGGCGTTCGACTGCTTCAGGGCGCGAAGGGCTTGCTGGACGATGCCGTTGTCGTCCCAGGCGCCGGTCGCCTGTTCGTCTTTCGTCTCGGGAAGGCCGAAGAGGAGCAGGCCGCCGATGCCGAGGGATGCGGCCGCTTCGGCTTCCTTCACGGCTTCGTCGACGGACAGGTTGAAGACGCCGGGCATCGAGCTGATGGGGTTGCGGACACTTTCGCCAGGGCAGATAAAGAGCGGCAGAATCAGCGCGTTGGGCTCGAGATGGGTCTCGCGGACCAGGGCACGCAGCGGCTCGGTACGGCGCAGACGCCGCATCCGGCTGATGGGGAATTCCATGCTGGTTATTGTAGGCTGGGCGCCGCGATGTGGTCGTACTCCTGGCCGGAGGCGCTGGGCAGAAGTACCCAGAGCGTGTAGGCGGCGAGCGCGGTGCCGAGGAAGGGACGGATCAGAGTGAGGAAAGGCGCAACGATGGCCAGCATGCGGGCCCACGACGCTCGGCGCAGCAATGCGATGCCAGTGACAAAGCAGAGGACGGCGCGACCGGCGAGGACGACGGTGATGATGGGGACCAGGAACGGGAAGTGTCCGAAGGGGAAGCTGTAGAAGCCGTCCATGCCGTGGCCGAAGGGGATGCCCCAGTCGCGAAAGACGCCTTCCAGCACGCCGACGGCGAAGAGCCAGCTCATCAGGGTGAGGCCGGCGTAGGCGATCCAGAGAATGCCGAGCGTGTGGACGTGGCGATGGACGCGGGTCCAGACCCAGGGTGGAGGTGTTGCCGTGGCGATGGGGATGACCTGACGGCCGCACCGCGAACAATAGGGCGACCAGGCATCGATGGGCTGTCCACATGCGCTGCAGAACATGGTGAGTACCTCCCGCCAGGCAACACTGAAGAGTACGCAGGCGGACAGCGTCCGGTTCCGGACAAATGAGGGCGCTCGGTTCTCGGCGTTCGGCGTTCCGGGAACCAGGTCTTCGAGTCGGCAGGTCCTGATAAGCTGAGTTGGGCAGAGACGGTCCTCCGGGCGCTGCCGCTTCGGGAGTTGCGGATGTCGTGGTTCAGGCGTGAAGACAACAAGATCGAGTCGGGCGAGAACCGCGTGCGCACCGAGGGGCTGTGGATCAAGTGCGAGGGGTGCAGCCAGCCGATCTGGAAGGCCGATCTCGAGACCAATCTCCAGGTGTGTCCGAAGTGCGGGCGGCATGGGCGGATCAGCGCACAGGCGCGAATCGCGAGCCTGCTCGAGCCTGGATACAAGTGGCTCAATGGCGATCTGAAGTCGACCGATCCGCTGAACTTCACTGACCTGAAGCCGTATAAAGACCGCCTGGCCAAAGCGCGGAAGGACACGGGGCTGTTCGACGCCATCGTGAACGTGCAGGGGCAGCTTGGGCCGCATGACGTGGTACTGAGCGTGATCGAGTACAACTTCATTGGCGGCAGCATGGGCGCGGTGGTGGGCGAGACGATCGCGCGGGCCATCGACAAGGCGTATGAGGACGGGCAGCCGCTGATCACGGTGGCGGCTTCGGGCGGGGCGCGGATGATGGAAGGCATCGTGAGCCTGATGCAGCTGGCCAAGGTGTCGACGGCTCTGACGCGGCTGGACGAGGCGAAGATCCCGTTCATCTCGGTGTTAACTGACCCAACAACAGGCGGCGTGACGGCGAGCTTTGCGATGCTGGGCGATCTGAACATCGCCGAGCCGGGAGCGCTGATCGGCTTTGCTGGGCCCAGGGTCATCGAGCAGACCATCCGGCAGAAGCTGCCGGAGGGTTTCCAGCGGTCGGAGTTCCTGCTGTCGCATGGGTTTCTGGACGCCATTGTCGGTCGGCACGAGATGAAGGCGTACTTGATCCGGGCACTGGATTTTATGGGCCCGCGGGCGACGACTAGCCAGTAGCCGTCTTTGACACCGAGTTTTCGGGTTTTTTGCTTCGGACCCCCTTCCCTTTCTGTGGAATCAACGACATCCGGAGGGGTCTACCCCCTTGAGTTATCGAGTCGGCCAACCCTGGGCACCGGGGTCCGAGTGTTTGTTTGCGAAGTTGTGTTTTTTGGCGGGGTACAAGTTGCAAGTGCTCTGTTTTCAAATACGTGGACAGGTTTACAAACTTGACAACATTTGGACGGCGGCCGGTAGCGGAACCGTATGTCGCTAAGGCAGTCGGTTTTGGTGTCCACCAGGTTTCCCCTCTCGGCAGCAATGAAAAAGGCTCGCTGGTGGCGAGCCTTTCGTTGGGAACACTTCTCCCAGTGTCTCCAGAGTCGCTTGTCGGGAGAGGTAAGGCAAGAAGAATCGGACGAGGGCACGGTACGGGCGTAACGGGGAGGTCAGGAAGGGGAGTGAGCCGGGGATGTCACAGACGCCGGATCGACGCAATCCTGGGGTGCTTTAACGAGAGGCGACGGAGCTTCCGAGGACTTGCTGAGCGTGGTGGAGTTCGGGGAGCGAGGGGTCGGCGGAGGGCCAGGCTTTGAGGAAGGTTTCGTATTCGGTGCGGGCCTGGGCGGTGTTGCCGGCTAACTCGTCGGCGTGGGCGATGCCGTAGAGCTCGAAGCCGGACTGCGGGCGCTCGGTGAGGGCGGCCGTGTAGGCGGCGCGGGCTCCGGCGTAATCTTTGGCGCGGAGGAGCGCTTCGGCTTCGGTTTCGGCGACGGGGCGGATGTAGAAGGGCGGCTCGTGGTAGCCGAGCTTCTTCTCGGCGGCGATGGCTTCGGTGTAGAGCTTCTTTGCGGCGTCCGATTTCTTGTCTGCGAGGAGGATGCCGGCGCGGAGTTCGATCGAAGAGATGGCGAGGGCTTTGACGAGCGGGTCGGCGATGGCGTCGGGATTGACGGGCGCGGTGGGCGGTTTCTTTGCGGTTGCGTTGGTGTCGGACTTCTTGTCTTTGTTCTTGTCTTGTCCTTGTCTTTGTCTTTGTCTTTGTCGGCGTCGGATTTTTTCTTTGCTTCGGCTGCGGCGTTGGCGTCCTGCTGTTGACGCCAGAGGCCTGCGTCGAACTGGGTGGAGGCGGTTTTGGCGGCGGCGGGATCGCCGCGATCGAGGGCCTGCATGCCGGTGGCGAGGCTGCGCAACTCATCTCTCAGAAAGCGGAGGTTGGCGGTGTTGTCCTTGTCGGGGAGGTTGGCCGCGTCCACCAGAGTGAGGACGGTAGGCCAGTCGCCGATGCGCAAAGCGACCGGGAGACGAAGGCTGACGCGGGACATCTGATCGCGAGCGCTCCAGATATAGAGCGAGGCAGCAAGCTGGCCGTGCGCGGCGGCGAGGTGGTCGGAGAGGGCGTTGGCGGCGGTGAGGCGGCCCTGCTCCATCTGATTCGCGATGGCGTACATCATGTTGTGGACGTAGTTCCAGTCGTCGTCGACGGAGACGTGCTGGTCGCGGAGGTAACGCTCGTCCGCCTCTGTGGATGCGGTGAACCAGCGATCGGCGCTGGAGTAGTCGCCGACGCGGTAGTAGATATGGCCGGGCATGTGGACCATGTGGCCGGAGGTGGGGGCGAGCGAGGCGAGCAGCGCTGCGGACGGGATGGCGCGCTCGGGGTGATTGCTGGGCTCCATGGCGTGGATCCAGTAGTGGTTGGCGGCGGAGTCGTTGGGGGCGTCGCGGAGAATGGATTCGAGGATTGCGATGGCTTCTTTTTCGCCGGGCTTGGGCTCGTTCTTGTCGTCGAAACCGTCTTCGAGAGTGGTGGCGAGGAAGATGCGGGCTTCGGGGTCGCGGGGTTCCTTCCTGACGAGCTTGCGGTAGAGGGCGATGGACTGGGTGTGGTCGTCGTTGGTGGCGTTGTCTTCGCGGGACTCGGCGAGGGCGGCGTCGATGTAGAGGCGATCGGTAGCGCTGGCGCGGCGTTCGAGTTTGACAGCTTGCTGTAGCGCCTGGTCGGCGTAGATTTTGTCTTCTTCGCCGCGGAAGGTCATGGCGCGGGCAAGGCCCCAGTAGCACATGGCGCATTTGGGATCGACGCGAACGGCCTGCTCAAAGGCTTTGGCGGATTCGTAGTCCCAGAAATCGTGGAGGAGGGTGAGGCCCTGATCGAACCAGATTTGAGCTTCGGGCGTGGCCTTGATGGCGATGTGCGAATTGCCGATGCCGGACATGCGGATGGGGGCGGGGAGTTGGTCGGGCGGGGCGAAGGTGTGCATGCCGGGCATGGGAGGCATGGCGGACTGGGCACGAGCGGGGGCTGCAGCGATTGCGGGGAGAAATGCGGCGGCGAGGAGCAGAGTGACGGCTTTCGTCATGGAAGGGATAGTACAAGTTCGCGGAAACAATTCACCAGAGGAGTCCGGCGAAGCGGACCAGCAGGCCCGGGGGAAGAGGCTGTTGGTCCGTGCTGGGATGGGAGCGGGGACGGGCGCGGCGTTTGCTGGCGGATACGACCGTTAGTAGTCGATGCCCTTCAGGAACTCCGATGGAGGCACGATTCGGTAGCGCGTTGGATCGGTTTTGACCAGCGCATCGGCCAGTCCGTTGGAGACCGTAGCGCGTCCGTGGAGGTCGTTGTCCTCGATCTGACTGCGGTCGAGGGTGTAGTTCTGCATGGCCTTGCTCTGGCGGTCGATTTCGTCGATGTGGGCGTCGAAGGCCTGGGCGCTGGCGATGCGGCGCTGGTCGGCGGCGGCCGCGTCAGCCTTGGAGCGGGCGGCGGCGGCGGCGATGCCTGCCATGACGGCGCTCTGCTCGGCCTTCACCACGGCGGGATCCTGGCTGGCGCTTTGGATAACAGCAAGGAGCGTGGCATTTTCCGCCGCGGCAATGGACTTCGGCAGGCTGGAGTTGCTGACTCCCAGCGCCCACGTTGGCGCACCCTGCCCGCCCACCTCCTGAATGCGAGCGGTGGCGTCGCGCGGGCCAAAGCCGTCGTTCAGGTCGAGATCGAACGCCGCCTGGATGGCGCCGCCGGGGCCGAGTACCTTGCTGCTGTTCAGATGGAACGTAGCCGCGGGAAGGCGCTGGCTGGCGCGCATCTGGTTGATGATGTTGCAGTAGGCCGCAAACGGATCGCCGCCCATCGGATAGACAATCCTGGGTGCGTTGGGGTTGGCATAAGGATTGCGCACGCGCGGATCCTGAATGCCCTGATACAGCAGGTTGAGGCCAAGCCTTTCGCCGCGCGGGCCTTCGGCGGAGACCGAGCCGCCGGCAACGGAATCGACCTTCCAGCCGTCAGGAATGCTGATGTAGACGCTGCGATCTCCGGCGGTGACGCGGTGCAGGGGTTGCACACCGGCTGAGTTTGCGGGCGCGGAGTCTGCACCCGGGGCGGGCATCGGATTGGCGGCGTGCCAGGCTTTGTCCAGTGCGCTCAGCATTCCCGGCTGCGAGTGGGTGAAGGTGGCGGCGTTGTCGTACAACACGGCGGCGACCGGCTGCCCTCCCGCGGGCACGTCCACGATGACCTCGCCGGCGATGGGGGTGTTGCCCGCGTTCTTCGCGATCAGGGTAAAGAACGCCGCGTAAGACGTGGTGTTTTTGATCTGGAAGATATTGCTGACCGCGGGCTTGTCGGCGAAGTGGCCGTGCACCTGTTTCAGCATGAAGGCCATGGCGCTCTGCGGCGTGTGCTGGTTATCGATGGTGCCGTAGACCACCTGCGCGCCGCCTGGCGGGTTGATGAATTTCAGCGTGTCCTGGGCGAGCAGGTTCTGGGGCGCGAACAGTGCAGGCGCCAGAGCAACGACGGCGAGGGGGACAAGCCGGGCATAGAAAATCTGGCGCATGGGAAGGCTCCTGCATGGGGTTGGAATTACGTTGGGGGGCATTGTGACGGTAACCCGCGAGGATGGGTGTGTCAAAGGAGAAAGACCACTTCCAGTGCGACTGACTACCGTCTCAGGCAGGGATGTGGGATGGGGGGGATGGTACCGCGCGCAGGAAGCAGGAAGCAGGAGACAGGAGACAGGAGACGGGAGACTGGAGACTGGAGACTGGAGACTGGAGACTGGAGACTGGAAAGCCTAACCGGTTTTTCAGCTGGGCTTGCGGTTGAGATCTTCGATTTCCTCTTCGAGGCGGGCGTGGAGGCGCGCACTGTATCCGATGGGGAGCTCGAAGACGCGCTCATCGGCAGTGAGGATGAGGATGTTGCGGGTGGAATCCAGGATGGCAGAGCAGATTTCGCAGTGCTCGAGATGCTCCTGGACCATGGCGCGCACTTCGGAGGAGAGGGTGTCGTCGAGAAACCCGGAGATGTGATCCCAGACGTGTTTGCAGTCGATCACCACGGGAATCGCCTCCGTTTGGGCGCGAGACGCCGGAGCTGGGGAGCGAGACGCTTCTGCAGCATGAGGCGGGCTCGATGCAACCGTACTTTAACAGACGCGATGCTGATGCCCAGAGCCTCAGCGGAATCGCTGATGCTGAGTTCTTCGACATCGCGCAGGAGGAAGACTTCGCGATAAATGAGGGGGAGTTCGGTGACGGCCTGGTGGAGGAGGTGGCGCACTTCGAGCCGCTCGAGGGCATCGGAGGGAATTTCGCGCCAGTCGCGGAGAAGCTCGGGAGCGATGCTCTGGGAGTCTTCGTCGGACGCGCCGTCGAGGGACTCGAAGGAGCGGCTGCGGCGCAGGCGGGCGCGCGCTTCGTTGAGGGCGATGGCGACCAGCCACGTGCTGAAGCGAGCTTCGCCACGCCACGCGTGCAGGTTGCGGAGAGCTTTGAGGAAGGTTTCCTGGGCGACGTCTTCCGCCTCCTGCTCATCGCGCACGAGCGCCATGGCCATGGAGAAGACGGTGCGCTCATAGGGGCGGATGAGGTCGTGGAAGAGGTGGGTGTTGCCACTGAGGATCGAGGCGATGATCTCCGCCTCGGCGGCAGCCGTGGGGACCGAGCTCATGGGTGGATCGCCATCCTCGGCACGTTCTCGCTCAGCGCATGCTCCTGCCGGGTGTTGGATTCGCGAGCAGCGAAGAAGTTACAGGGCCCCGAGCGTCACAGATGGTGAGCGAGCTTGAGGTGGAGCGCCTCTTCCACCAGGACGAGAGCGAAGGTGATCAGCGATAACGCGAGCTGCCATCGTTCCATGCGCAGTTTTGCCGGAGGCACGGGGGCCTGACGCCACTGCGAGGCGGGCCGCGCGCGAAGGCGCCAGATCTGAAGGATGGCGATGAGGTTGAGGGTGGCGCCGAGGAGGGCGAGGCTGACCATGGGGATGCGCAGCCAGTTGGCGTGCAGGTGGTCGATGAAAGTCATGGCGTTGGCCGAGAGGGCGAGCGAGCCCACGCCAATGATGAGGCGGAGCCCGGCCATGGCCATCATGAAAGTGCAGACGCTTTGCAGAAAAGCGAAGAGGGCGCTGGACCAGCCGAGCCAGAGACGCGTGCGCGCGGGCTCCTGGGGAATGGCGGGAAGGATCTCGTCGGCCTGAGGCCGGGTGGAAGAAACAGAACTCATAAGTGCGGCTGCCTGGGGATGAGCGAAGCACGAGCAGAGGTTATTCTTGCACAGTCGGACGCGGCGGTTGTCACTGGAACGTGGGCCCGGCGAGAGCCATGGATCGGAGCGGCGGCATTTCCTCGTAACCTTCGCAGGGGTGGCCGCTCCAATAGGGGCTCGGCGATCCCCGGAAAATCCGTCGGCGCTCAGGCAAAAATCGCATCGATGAAGGAGCAGTATTTATGAAAAACCTCACGCGTCGTCTGCTGACGACGGCGTTCACTCTTAGTGTGTCTGCGCCTGGTCTATGGGCAGCGGGTCCGTCGCGCACGGCCCAGGCGGTTTTCGTGATGTCGAACAACGCGGATCGAAACCAGGTGATTGCCTTCGAGCGCGAGTACGACGGCGGGTATTCCGAAGGGCGCCGATTCGATACTCAGGGCCGCGGAACGGGCGGCGTGAACGACCCTCTGGAGTCGCAGAGCTCGCTGCTGCTGAGCAGCGATCACAGCTTGCTGTTTGCTGCGAATGCAGGGAGCGGCGACATCACGGTGTTCCACGTGAACGGCGACCAACTGTTCATCGCCGATCGGGAGGCATCGGGGGGCAGCCAGCCGGTGTCGCTGGCGCAGTGGGGGAGCACGCTGTATGTGCTGAACTCCGGCGGAGCGGGGAGCGTGGTGGCGTTCCACATCGGCCGAAATGGCCAGCTGAATAAGATCGACCACGCAACGGCTTTTCTCTCTGCCAACGCGACGGGCGGCGCGTCGGTGGCTGTGAGCCCCGATGGAAAAACGGTGGCAGTAGTGGAGCGGCTGGCGAACAGCATCGATACGTTTGACGTGAGCAACGACGGCACGCTCAGCAAGGCGGTCGTGAATGCCAACCCGGCGCCGGGCACATTCGACGCGCGGTTCGCTCCGGACGGGAAACTGATTGTCTCGGAAACCGGACCGGCAGGTGCCGTGGACGGTTCGGCGATTTCTTCCTATACGGTGCTGGCGGATGGCACGCTGTCGGCGGTGAGCCAGAGCGTGCCGACGGGCGGCGCAGCGAATTGCTGGAACGCGATCAGCCCGGACGGCTCGCGCGTTTACGTTTCCAACGCGGGAAGCTCGAACCTCTCCGGCTTCACGATTGGAACGGGCGGCGTGCTGGCACCCATCGGAGGCACGATTGTGGGAGTGAATCCGGCGGGCAGCACGAACCTCGATATCACCATCAGCGGCGACGGGAAATTTCTGTACACGCTGAATGGCGAGGTGGGCACGGTTGGAGTGTTTGCGATCCAGACGGACGGGACCTTGCAGGAGGTGACCCAGATCCAGGGTTTGCCTGCTGCAGTGGGTTTCAATGGAATCGCGGCTCTGTAAGCGTTGTTACGGACGGCCCCGGTGCTCAACGAATCGAGCCCGGGGCGTTTCGTGTTTTTAGGTCAGTCGAGTTCGCGGAGTCGGGCGTTGGCTTCCTGGATGGCGTGAGTGAGGCGAAGGACTTCGTCGGGTTTGCCGACGCGTTCGGCGCGTTCGAGGTCGGCACGGAGCTGGCGTTGCTGGTGCTCGATGGCCTGGCGGCGAATGGCGAGCACGGCCGCATCCACATCGTCGGAGCTTGGCTCTGAATCGTGAATCGAGAGGAAGAGCTCGGCGAGCATCTGGCGGTGGGATGGGTCGGTGATAGCGACGAGGGGATCGGCTCCGTCGGGGCGGGTGCGGAGCTGCTCGACCATGGCGCGGACGTCGGCGCGGAGGGCGGCGAAGTCGGGCGCGTGCTGGTGCCAGTTGCCCTCGGCAACGATGTTGCAGTCGCTGGAGCGCGGGGCGGAGAAAGCCTGGAGGAGGATGCGCTCGGCGTGGTTGAGGGCGAAGTTCTGCGTGGCGAGGGAGTCGCGGCGTTTGGCGGCGGCTTCTTTGAGCTCGGCGCGGACCAGCGCGGAGTCGATGCCGAGGGCCTGGGCTGCGTCGATGGCGAAGGCGTCACGCGCGATGCGATTCGGAATGCGGCGGATGTGCGGGAGGAGGAAGTTGAGGGCGTCGGCTTTGGATTTGGGATCGCGCGAGGGAAAAAGCTGGCGGGCGCGGTCGGTTAAATACGACTGAAAGGTGGGCGAGGCGCGGAGTGCTTCGACATAGGCGCGCGCACCGCGATCGCGGATGTAGCGATCCGGGTCGAGGCCACCATCGAGGGTGAGGACGCGGACGTCGAAGCCCTCTTCGGTGAGGAGGGCGATGGATTTTTCTGCAGCGTTGGCGCCGGCGGTATCGGGATCGAAGTTGACGATGACGCGCGTCGCATAGCGGCGGAGCAGGCGGACCTGCGACTCAGTGAACGCGGTGCCGCTGGTCGCGATGACGTTGGGGATGCCGGCGAGAAAGACGGAGATGCAGTCCATCTGCCCTTCGACGAGGATGGCGCCGCCGTCCTGGCGAATGGCCTGGCGGGCTTTATCGAGATTGAAGAGGGTATGGCTCTTGGAGTAGAGCAGCGTCTCGGGGGAGTTGAGATATTTGGGGCCGGCTTTCTCGCCGGTTTCGAAGGGTGCGCGCAGTGAAAGCGATGACGCGGCCGGCTTCGTTGGCGATGGGGAACATGATGCGCTTACGGAAGCGCGCGTACATGGGGCCGGGCGAGCCGTCTTCCTGGTCTTTCCAGGAGAAGAGGCCGGAGGCGCGGAGAGTATCGGCGTCGGCGAGGGATTGCAGGCGTTCGCCGAGGGCGCGGAAGGAGTCGGGTGCGTAGCCGATGCGGAATTTCGCTATTCCGTCGGCGGTGAGACTGCGGCCGGTGAGGTATTCGCGCGCTGTGGCGGCTTCGGGGGCGCGGAGCTGTTCCTCGAACCAGGCGGTGGCGACTTCGTGGAGATCGAGGAGCTTGCCACGCTGGCGATGTTCGGCGGCTTCTTCCGGAGAGGCAAATTCGCGTTTGGGGAGGGGGATGCCGGACTTCTGGGCGACGGTGCGGACGGCTTCGCCGAAGCCGACGTTCTCGATTTTCTGGATGAAGGTGAAAACGTCGCCGTGCTCGTGGCAGCCGAAGCAATTGAAGAACTGGCGGCCGGCGTGGACGGAGAAGGACGGGGTCTTCTCTTTATGGAAGGGGCAGAGTCCGGTGTAGTTCTGGGCACCGGCTTTTTTGAGGCGCACGTAGTCGCCGATGATTTTGACGATGTCGGCTTGCTCTTTGACGGATTGGGCGAAGTCGTTGGCCACGGGGGTTCGGATTTAGGGTACAGCGGGGCGGGGGGCGGAAAGCTGTCAGCGAAGAACCGGTCAGCTGAAAACCGGTCAGCGGAAAAGTGGTCGGCGAAGAACGGGTGGGCCGTGGCGGATAAAGGGAAAACGAACGATTTTTGGGGTAACGGTACTTTCCGGAGGGGTCACGGTACGTGCGACGATGGGTCACGGTACGGGCGATTGCACCGTGAGCGGGGCGGTTTGGGCTGGATGATGAAACAATTTGGGGTTTTCCACATCTAAATGGGTACGGATCCTGTCCCGATGGCCAGTGAAGGAAGCGCCTGAATCGGCCCGAAATATCAGAAATTACCGGATTTAGGCCATTTTCATGCTATTCTGGACCTCCCGGGGAGACGTGCGCCCTATCGCCAGTGGGCCTTTGAGCTGCACTGGTTAAAGCCTTTTATGGCCCTGACCGCACCTCGTCCACTCCAGGTGAGACAGATTCCGAAAATTTACGCGGGGGAGCAATCCGCTTGGCGATTGACGACAAATACGAAGCCGACATTCAGAAGCTGATCGATGCGGGGAAGGAGAAGGGCTACCTGACCTATAACGAGGTCAACGACCTTCTTCCGGGCGAGATGAACTCGCCCGACGATCTCGACGATCTGATCACCACCATTGGCACACAGGGAATCGACATTCTCGAAGGCGGGCCGAAGATCGGCCCGGGCACGGAGCGTGACGATTTTGAAGGAGAAGAAGGCGAAGACGTAGAGCTGGACCTGACGCCGGGGACGCTGGAGAAAACCAACGATCCGGTGCGCATGTACCTGCGCGAGATGGGCACGGTGCCGCTGCTGACGCGCGAAGGCGAAGTGGAGATTGCGCGGCGCATCGAGCGCGGGCAGCTGCGCGTGCTGAAAGCGATTTCGCGGTCGCCGGTGGTGATCCGCGAGATCGTGGCGCTGGGCGAAGATCTGAAGCGCGGCGTGCGGAACATCAAGGAAGTGGTCATCTTCGACGATGAGGAGCTGACCGAGGAAGTGGTGCAGACGCGGGTGCGCGCGACGGTGACACGCGTGGACACGCTGGTGAAGCACCAGAAGAAGGCGCAGCAGCTGGAAGAAAAGCTGGCGACCGTAAATCAGAAGGCGAAGCCCAGGGATCATCGGAAGCTTCGCTGGGGCATCGCACGCGAGAAGGTGCTGGTGTCGCGCATCGTGCGCGAGCTGAAGTACACCAACGTCGAGCGCAAGCGGCTGCTGGACAAGGTGAACAAGACGGTCGAGGCGATGCGGACGCTGGAACGTCAGATCCGCTCGCTGGACACGAAGTACGAGCAGAGCCGCAGCGAAGAGCTGAAGAAGGAATATAAGCGGCAGCAGAAGAACTGCAAGATCGACCTGGAGAAGCTGGAAGAAGAAGTGGGCGTCGCGATCGCGGAGCTGAAGCGGACGCAGCGCGAGATGATCCAGGGCGATATGGACGCCGAACAGGCGAAGCGGGAGCTGATTGAAGCGAACCTGCGCCTGGTGGTGTCGATCGCAAAGAAGTACACGAACCGCGGACTGCAGTTCCTCGACCTCATTCAGGAAGGCAACATCGGCCTGATGAAGGCGGTGGACAAATTTGAGTACCGCCGCGGTTACAAATTCTCGACGTATGCGACGTGGTGGATCCGGCAGGCGATCACGCGCGCGATTGCGGATCAGGCAAGGACGATCCGCATCCCGGTGCATATGATCGAGACGATCAACAAACTGATCCGGACCTCGCGGCAACTGGTGCAGGAGCTGGGGCGCGAACCGACCTCGGAAGAGATCGCGAAGCGCATGGATATTCCTGTGGCGAAGGTACGCAAGGTGCTGAAGATCGCACAGGAGCCGATTTCGCTGGAGACGCCGATTGGTGAAGAGGAAGACTCGCACCTGGGCGACTTCATCGAAGATCGCCAGGCGGTATCGCCGTCCGATGCGGTGATCAGCGTAAACCTGAAGGAGTACACGTCACAGGTGCTGCGCACGCTGACTCCGCGCGAAGAGCGCGTGGTGAAGATGCGGTTTGGCCTGGAGGATGGTTCGGAGCACACGCTGGAGGAGGTAGGACAGAGCTTCCAGGTGACGCGCGAGCGGATCCGTCAGATCGAAGCGAAGGCACTGCGGAAGCTGCGGCATCCGTCACGCTCGCGGAAGTTGCGGGCGTTTGTGGATACGGTGCACGACTAAACGCAGGGAATAGCCAACAGCCAATAGAAAGGCCGCTCCAGATCGGGGCGGCCTTTTTGTTTTTGGTAGTGGAGTGCAAAGCCGGCGGAGGGTGCAACTCGGCCTTCTCGCGCTAATTGGTGGGATTTGGACGGCGACATGAGGATGGACAGTGTGTCCGGGGCCATGCCGTTTCCCGAAATGAACACGGCGGCACTTCGGTACTGTGGCGGAGGGCGAGTTTTGTTGCAAGCTTGGCGATGCGCGCTCAAGCTTCTTGCTGTGGGGTGAACCTGGTTTCACGATGGCGTGGCGGAAGCGCGGGCGGGGTGGAATCTTGTCGTGGTCGAGCCAACTGGCCGGCCGGTCTGAGGCTGCTGGTCTGGCGTCTCTCGATAGGCCAACGGTCGACATTGCCATCCTGATCCAGCCGGTCTGAGACTGCCGGGCCGGGCCGGCCTTTCGAGAGGCCAACTGCGTCGGACTGCCTGTCTAATCCGCCGCAGGAGGCTGCTCGAAACGCCACAATCAAATCGAACCTTCCTTCGCTGAGGCTGGGCCGACTCGCACTACTGGACCGTTAGGGTGAGCTTCGTGGTGTGGACGATGTTGGACATGGTTCCGGTGACGGTGAGGGTATAGGTTCCGGCGGGCGTTGGATTCACCGAGCCGCCGCCACCTCCTCCACCGCCAGCCCCGCCGCCGCTCGAGCCAGAACTGGAACCGACTCCGCATCCGGTGAGGACGCAGGCCATAAGGATGAGGAGCAGGAGGCCGGGGGTGAATTTGCGGCGGCGCAGTCCGAGAAGACCGGCGGGAAAAGCGAGACTCAGCAGGGCTGTCGCGGATTTCCAGGGTGCGGTTGTGCGGTTCGGTACCGGGTGCAGAGCGGCGGAGACAGCAACGCCGGTCGCGATGGTCACGGTAACACTGGAGGTGTTAGCACTGGTGACGGTGATGCTGGTTGGGTTGAGCGAGCAGGTGGAGTTCTGCGGAGCGCCGGTGCAGGTGAGGGCGACAGTGCCCGTCGTTCCAGTCAAACCGGAGAGTTGGAGAGCGAAGGTGGCGGTTTGTCCGCTGGTGATGATGGTAGTGGAAGAACCGCTGACGGAGAGGCCGAAGTCATCGCCCTGGCCGGAGAGGGTCACGATCATGGATTTGGGAAGATTGGCCGCAGTGAGGGTGAGGGTTCCGGTAACGGGGCCGGCGGCCGCTGGAGAGAACGTGATCCCGAGTTGGCAGGACGAACCGGCGGCGATGGTAGCGGTGCAATTGTTGGAAGCAATCGTGAAGCCGGAGGTGATGGCCGTTGTGAATCCGGTGAGGTCGTAGCCGCCGGTATTGGTGACGGAGACCGTGTGGACGCTGCTGGTGGTTCCGATCGCGTAGCCGCCGAAGTCGATGGAGGTGGGCAGGGCTGAGGCGCCGGGAGGGGTGAGGCCGGTGCCGGTGAGGGCGATCTTCTGGGTGCGCAGATTATCTGTAACGGTGACGGTTCCAGATTCGGGTCCGGCGACCGTGGGCACATAGGTGACGGAGATGGCGCAGCCGGCCTGACCCTGCAGGGTGGTTCCGCAGTTGTTGACGACGGTGAAGTCGCCGGTGACAGAGACGGCAATGCCGGTGAGGAGTTGATCGCCGCTGTTGGTGACGGTGATGGTTTGCGCCGCGCTGGTGGTGCCGACTTGTTGTGCCGGGAAGGTGAGTGCATTGGCCGAGAGGGTGTCGGTGGCGGGGGCGAGTCCGGTGCCGGAGAGCGGGGCAGTCTGGGTGCCTTTGGAATCGACGACAGTGAGCATTCCACTGCGTGTGCCGGAGGCCGTGGGAGAGAAGACGACACCGAGAGTGCAACTGGTTTGTCCGGGGAGCTTTGAGCCGCAGGTATTGGCGGAGAGGGAGAAGTCGCTGGTGATGGTTTCGCTGGTGAGGGAGACAGCAATGTCGCCGGTGTTGGCGATGGTGACGTATTGGGGATCGGACTTTGCACCGATGTTGGTGGCGCTGAAGCTGAGCGAGGACGGGGTGAGGAGAACGGAAGCGGGGGCGAGGCCGGTACCGGCGAGAGGGACGGTGAGTTGTCCTCCGGTCACGTTAGCGAAGAGGGTGAGGAGTCCGGTCGCGGGTCCGCTTTGCGAGGGGTCGAAGGTGACGGAGATCTGACAGGCTCCCTGGAGGGCGAGGGATTGCGCGGCGCAGTTATCCGTCTCGGTGAAGTCGCCGGTGGTGGTGAGGCTGGTGACGTTAAAATTGAGGGTGCCGGTATTGGTGAGGGTAATGGTCTGCGGAGCACTTGTGGTCTGGACCTGCTGGCCTGGAAAGGTGAGCGATGTTGGGCTGGTAGTGGCAGTGGTGGGGGCGATGCCGGCGGTGGCGAGATCGACTTCCCATATGCCGCGACCCCAGGTGGCGGCGCGCAGCTTCTGGGTTGCGCCCTCGTTGTAGGCCATCAGCTTCATGGCCGGAGACGTGGGAAGGCCGCTGCCGTAGAGGTTCCAGCACGCGCTGGTGGTGGTGGTGCAGGAGGAGATTTTTTTTGCGATGTAGACGCCCATGTCGGTCGCGGCATAGACGATGTTGGCGTCGTTGGGGTCGACGAGGATGCTGTTGGCGGGGACAGCGGGCAGGTTGGAGGTGATGTCGTTCCAGTGCGCGCCGGCGTCGGTGGACTGATAGACGACGGGGTTATACCAGTATCGGCCGGAGGCGCCCTGAACGGTGACATAGATGGTCTGGCCGGTTGGGTCGTGGGGATCGGGAACGATGCTGGAGATGGAGTATCCGGACGGGTTGAACTGTCTGCCCTGGTTGGTGACGGACGAGGAGTAGGTATCGATCCACCTGGTGTTGGACGACCCTGAGGCGTTGTTCACGGCGGCGGTGAAGACGTGGCCAGGGATCATGCCTCCCTGGTCGAGGGTTCCGGAAATGCCCGCGTAGAGTTGTTCAGCTCCGTCGCCGGACGAAGAGCCGGAGGTGATGGGGGCGGCCGCGAGAGAGCTGATTTCGGCGTTGCCATTGCACGAGGATCGCTGGACTTTGTCGAACATGGAGCTGAGGAGGTTTTGCTGGCTCCAACCAGTACCGGTGCCAGGGCCCCGCCAGACGCGGCAGGTACCGAGGATGAGGTTGGCGGAGTTTAGCGGATCGAGGATCCAGGGAACGACGCCGGCGTGGTAATCATTTTCGACCTGGGCTTCGCCGATGGCGACGTTACCAAAGCCAGCGAGGTCACAGGAGGTCCCTTCGGTGCAGAGGTTAATGCCGACGCCACCGGTAGAAGTTGAATACCAGTTCACTGGATTGCCAGGATCGATCGCGACAACATCGCCCTCTCCATCGAGGACCTGGGACCACGGTGCGGCGGGGTCGGAGGATGGCGCGACGGTACCGAGGGGGCCCATACCGGCGAGCCAGGTGGTGGGGGTTGCGGGATCCTGGCTAAAGCTCGAAATTTCGGCGAGGGAGCCGAGGGCAGCATTCAGATTTTGAAAATGGCTGTCGTCGTCGGTGGAGCAGGGGCTCTTCAGCTGACCGACGGCGTCGGTGGATCGCCAGAGGCCGGCTTCGTTGCCGAAGTAGAGGAGACCGGTGGACCCGAAGGTGGCGTCGACGGCGTGCTGGCCGGGGGGGACCTGAGCGGCGGCACAGGTCTGCGTATTGGTCGTGTTGCGCCAGGAGCAGCTATTGGCGAGGCTGCAACGCCAGATGTCCTGGGTGCCGACGAAGAGGAGGGTGTCCTGCTGTGAGGGCACGGCAGCGAGCCAAAAGCTTTCATCCGCCTGAGCCAGGGTTCCGCTGCCGGCGGGCGACTGGAGGGATTTGTCGATGATCTTCGTGGAGAACTGAACGGTAGAGGAGGAGCAGTTGCCGGATTTCAGGTGACAGGCGTCCTGCCAAAGGCCCTGGTCGAGGTTATAGCGATCGACGGTGATCGCGAACATGTCGCCGGTGGTGGGTTGGACAGCGATCGCGCTGCGATAGATGGGACAGGAGGGAGAGGCGGCTGCGCCGGGATTGGCCGGACACATGGCAGTGGTGAGATTGGAGCCGGGCTGGTGGGCGAGGCGGGTCCAGGTGATGCCGTCGAGAGACTCGTAGTAGCCATGAAAGCGAATGGCGCCGTAGAAGCGTTGGCGGACGGGATTCCAGACCACCGCAGTAGCAGAGTTGCCTTGTCCGGAGGAGTACTGCTCGCCCTGAATGACCTGGGTGCCGTCCTGGATTGTGGCAAGGTGCCAGGTGGCGCCGGCGTCCTGCGAATAGTAGATGCCCCAGGTATCGAGTCGGATCAGGGCGCCGGCGATGCTGGTGATATCGCCGGGCGCAGCGACGGCGGCGACGACGAGACTGGGGGTGGTGTTGCTCCACGCAAATCCGGCAACAGCACTGCCGAGGAAGTTATAGATAAGACCGACGGAGCTGAGAGCGGTAGCCGAGGTGAGGCTCCACGTATTGCCGCCATCGGTGGATCGGAGAAATCCGGCACCATACCAGGCGCCGTCGCCGCTGTTGGGATTGCCGGTGCCGGCGAGGATCACTCCGGTACTACCGGGCTGGACGGAAACCGCACCGATGCTGAGGGAGGAGAGGGGAGCGGAGGACCAGGCGCTGATGTTGTCGGTGAGCGGCGTGAAGGAGACGGAGAGCGGAGAGGCAGCGGCGTTGATGGACTTCCAGACACCACCGCCCTCGGTGCCGATGTAGACGGTATTGCCGGTTGAGTCGGAGGGATCGACGGCAAGGCTCAGGATGCGGCCGGTGACGAGGTTCCAGGCAGAGGTGCTGACCTGCGATGGACCGACGGACTGCCAGACGGTGGAGGGGGTTGGGATCTGGAGTGGCGCGGGCTGCGCGGCTTCGGATGGCGATGCAAAAGGAGGGACGAGGGGAATTTGCGCGACGGCGATTCCCGCGAAGAGAAGGATCGAGCCCAGCCACGCGAAGGCGCGTGCGAGGGTTCCGATGCGTAACGGTACTTCAGGCCCTACGACTGCGCCTCGCATACGGGCAGGCGCGTGCATGCAACTCGCCACTGACGATCACCGTGCGATAACTGGTTGCGTATTCGCGTCGGCGCGAGCAGGATGCACCGGTGCGTTGGGCTCATTATTGGACCGTTACGGTCGGACGAGCCTCTTACTTTAGTCAGCGAAGGTATCGCAGGTACCGCGGTGGGAGTCGGAACGGGAACAACAGATGGGCAGGCGCCAAAGCGCGAGCGCAGCTGTTGTGGGCGAGGACGCAGATCTCCCTGATGGGAAACGCGAATGACGGATGGGTTAGATTTCCGGGTTCAGTCCGGCAGCGGCAGGGTAGGCGATCGTTTTGGTTTTGGCAGCGACGAGCGACGCGGGAGCAAACTTCTCAGCCCGGATGCGGGCTGCGTGCTCATATTGGAGGATGGTCTCGGCAGATTCCGCGACGGAAACCTCGTTGGAAAAGAGGCAGGCGCTGGCCGTCCGCCAGAGGATCGCGATATCGGTGCCGAAAGTCGCGGTGCGCATGTATTCGAGGTCGAGCTGGGCCTTGGCGGGCTTGACGAAAGTCTCGTAGAAGGTCTCGAGCTGCTCCTGGGGGATTTCGGAAAGGAACTCCTCTTCGTTGCGGAAGGCCAGGGTAGCAGCACCGGTGATACCGGGACGGCAGGCGAGACACAGAGCTTCGTGGTGAGGAAGCTTGGGCCGCGGACCGACGAGCGACATATCGCCGCGGAGGACGTTCCAGAACTGCGGCAGCTCGTCGAGTTTGTAGCGACGCAGGAGAGCTCCAACCGGAGTGATACGAACGTCGCCACTGACGGTAATCGAGGAGTTGCTGCCGCGTTTCGGGCACATGGAGCGGAACTTAAAGAGGGTGAACTCGCGTCCGTTACGGCCCATGCGACGCTGGCGGAAGAAGACCGGGCCCGGGGAGCCCCAGCGGACGAGCATCGCCGCAAAGAGCATCATGGGAGAAAACACAATGAGGGCGAGCACCGCAACGGAGACATCCAGTGCGCGGCGGATAATGGAGAGCGCCCAGGGGCTGGCCTGGACCGTGATGGTGAGGGGAGAAGCGATCGCACGCGGGAGATCATGCCCGGAAGTTGCGGTTTTTGAAGCCGCACGAACGGAACCAGGGCGCGAAGAACCGGTAGACGCCTCAGCGGCATCCGGAGAAAACACATTATTATCGAATGAAAGCGAACTCATTCCAACCCGTCACAACCTTGGCATTCTGACTTTCGCAAACCTTAGGAAAAAAAGATCAGCGTTTCCGGCGGGCGCACATAAGAGTGCGTATATATGAACCTCTTAGGTTGTTACTAAACTGTAACCGAAGATGTTTCGTGTTTCAGAGTGCAGTATACAGTGGAAGCCTGGAGGTCAAGTATCAAATTTGATCAGGGAAGCACTGATGTCACGTAACGATTATTACGACAATAACCGTCCCCCATTGGACCCAACAATCCCCCAAAGGTATACAGCGGCAATGACCCGCGGGCAGCATGCTAGACTGTGGTCACAGGGCATCCTCTCGCACGAATCAATGACACTAAACGCTTCGCAGCGCCTTTCGCGCTCCTTGCCGCCTTCGTGCATTACCTTCGTATGACAAAACGATTCCCGTTGCTTCTCGCGGCCGCGTGCCTCATGGTGGTGCTGCATGCCGGAGCGCAGGAGAACCTCGGGGGTCAGCAGAGCCAATCGGGGAACCCCGACTGCGCCGATCCCCTCCTGGCGAATTCGTCACAGTGCACCTCACAAGGACTAAACCAGACACCGATGTCCGGGTTGAATCCGGGGCAGTCGGCGAACCCGACCCGTCCCAGTTCGCAGCTGCCGGGTTTTTTCGACTACCGCGACAACGAGAATATGGCGCGGCAACCATCGCGGCGACAGCCGGCCCAGGAAACTCTGCCTGCTGAAGCGCTGACCGAGTTCCAGAAATTTGTGGCATCGACAACCGGACAGGTTCTCCCGATTTATGGGGCGGAGTTGTTCCGGCGGGTCCCTTCAACGTTTGCCCCGCTGGATATGGTTCCCGTTCCACCTGATTATGTTATCGGCCCAGGCGACGAACTCCGCATCCGAGTTTGGGGACAAGTTAATTTCAGTGCCAATGTGGTCGTGGACCGCTCCGGCGAGCTTTATCTTCCCCAAGTGGGACAGGTGCACGTTGCGGGGATGGCTTTTTCGGCCCTGGACAGCCACCTGCGATCGGCGATCAGCCGGGTCTATCGCAACTTCGATCTGACCGTGGATATAGGCCAGATTCGGGCCATTCAGGTGTATCTGGCGGGGGAAGCGCGGCGTCCGGGCGTGTACACGGTGAGCTCGCTGGCGACGCTGGTGGATGCATTGTTTGCCAGCGGCGGGCCCTCAGCGGCGGGGTCTTTCCGTCACATCATTCTGCGGCGGGCAGGCGCTGAGATTACAGACTTTGATTTGTATTCGCTGGTGGTTCGCGGGGATAAATCAAAGGATGTCCCCTTGCAGAACGGCGACGTGCTGTTTATCCCGCCGGCGGGACCGCAGGTGGCGATTACGGGGAGCGTGAGGAAGCCGGCGATCTACGAACTGCGGACCGGGGAGACGCTGGGAGACGCGATCGCTGACGCTGGTGGCGCGTCGGTGGTGGCGGCGCAGGCGCGGGTGTCGGTGGAGCGGATCGACGAGCACCGGGACCGCTATGCTATGGAAATCGCCTGGGATCAGGCTGGCCTGGCGACGCCGATGGCTGACGGCGATTTGATTCGGGTTCTCTCGATTGTGCCGCGCTATCAAAAGACGGTGACGGTGCGGGGAAACATCGCCAATCCTGGGCGGTTCGCCTGGCATCAGGGCATGCACGTGAGCGATCTGATTCCGGACAAGGATTCGCTGATCACGCGGAACTACTGGTGGAAGCGGTCGCAGATGGGGTTGCCGGGACCGGAATTTGAGCCGCTGCAGAATCTGCCCAATCTTCGCCAGCCGACGACGGCTACCGAATTGCCGCAGCGCCACCTGATTCGACCGCAAACCGGCGATGAGGCGGGAACGAGCGGTAACGCGTCCGAGGGGGTTCCGAATGAGACGCCGGCCGACCAGAGTCTTCAAACCGATCAGGCGGCCGCGACAGCCGGGGGGTTGGGTGCGACGTCGCAGCGGAGTCTGAGCGCGTCGCAGCGCGCGGGAAGCGCATCGCTGGCCGTCGAACAACCGAGAGCCAATCCGATGGCTCCGACCGAGATCCATACTGACGTGGGTCCGGTGGCGCCGGAGATCGACTGGAACTACGCGGTGATCGAGAGACAGGATCCGGCGACGCTGAAAGCAGTTCTGCTTCCCTTCGATCTGGGCAAGCTGGTGCTGCAGCACGATTCGTCGCAGGACCTGGCGCTGGAACCCGGCGACGTTGTTTCTGTCTTTTCGCAGGGCGACATACGCGTACCGATCATGCAACAGACGAAGTTCGTCCGGCTGGAAGGCGAATTCGTGCATGCGGGCGTTTACACGACGCAGCCGGGCGAGACGCTGCGCGACCTGGTGGAGCGTGCGGGTGGGTTCACGGCGAGCGCGTATCTGTTCGGCTCGGAATTCACGCGCGAATCGACGCGAGCGATCCAGCAGAGGCGTATGGATGAATACGTCGAGGAACTGGAGATGCAAATGCAGCGCGGCAATCTGGCACTGGCTTCATCGGCGGTAGCTGGCCCGCAGGACCTGGCGAATGCGACCGCTGCTCAATCCAGCGAACAGGCGCTGCTGGGACGTTTGCGTCAGATTCGAGCGACTGGCCGGATCGTTCTGGAATTCAGGGCTGGCAGCAGCGGGATCGAAGCGTTGCCGGATATCGCGCTGGAGGACGGAGATCGATTCGTGGTACCACCGGTACCTACGAGTGTGAACGTAGTGGGGGCGGTATACGATCAGAATTCGTTCCTGTACGAGACGGGACGGCGGGCGGGAACGTATTTGCATTTGGCAGGCGGGCCAACCCGCGATGCCGATCGGAAGCACATCTTCATAATCCGCGCGGACGGGTCGGTGATCAGCCGCGAGGCGGAGAGTGGGATCTGGGGCAACGAGTTCGACAACCTGCGGATGAATCCTGGCGATACGATCGTGGTTCCGAACAAGACATTCAAGCCTTCCGCACTGCGGGGTGTGCTGGATTACACGCAGTTGTTCTCCCAGCTTGCATTCGGAGCGGCGGCCCTGAGTGTTATCGTTCCGTAAGCAGGCTCGTCGGCGGCATGAGCCTGTAAGATGGGCGTTGATGGGTCTCTCTCGGGACTTCGGCGGAGTTTGATGGCGACTGAGACACGCTACTCCGATCTCCAGGAACGCTCCGGGGTTCCGGCGCCCGCAGGCTCGTCCGCTCCCGCGGATAAGGATGAGATTTCTCTTCTCGATCTGCTGATCGTTCTGGCGGAGAGAAAGTGGACGATTCTTTGCATCACAGGGACGTTCGCGGTGGTGGCGATCATTGTCTCACTCCTGCTGCCGGTCTTGTACACCGCGAACGTGACGCTGATGCCGCCGCAGCAGAACAGTTCTCTGGGATCGGCAATTGCGTCGCAGATCGGGAATCTGGGATCGGTGGCGGCGCTGGCGGGTGGTGGTGGACTGGGCCTGAAAAATCCGAGCGACATGTACGTGGCGATGCTGAAGGGCCAGACCGTGGAAGACGGAATGGTGCAGCGCTTTCATCTGCAGGCGGAATACCATCAGAAACTGGTTTCAGACGCACGCAAGGCATTTGAGAAACATGCGACGGTGGATGGATCGGGCAAGGACGGGCTGATCCATATTGCGGTTGAGGCGCGGAGCCCGGGTCGCGCGGTGGAACTGGCGAACGGGTACGTGGAAGAATATCGCGATCTGTCGAAAAATCTGGCAATCTCAGAAGCGCAGCAGAGAGCAAAATTCTTCGAAGACCAACTGGAGCAGGCGAAAAACAACCTGGCCACTGCGGAAGTCGCTCTGCAGAAGACCGAACAAACGACAGGCCTGATCCAGCTGGACAGTCAGGCACGAGCGCTGATCGAATCGGCGGCGGTCCTGCGGGCACAGATTGCGGCGAAGGAAGTGCAGATTCAGGCAATGCAGACGTACGCGTCGGGCGGGAACGCGCAGCTCATTGAGTCGCAGCAGGAGTTGGAGAGCATGCGCGCGCAACTGGCGAAACTGGGCGGTGCAGAGGATTCGACGAATGGCCTGATCGTGCCGAGAGGGAAACTGACGGAGACCGGCCTGGATTACGTGCGCAAGCTGCGTGATGTGAAGTACTACGAGACGATCTTCGACATTCTGGCGCGGCAGTTTGAAATTGCGAAACTTGACGAGGCCAAAGAGGGGTCGTTGATTCAGGTGGTTGATCCGGCGGTCTTGCCAGATCGCAAGTCGTCGCCTAAGCGATCCCTGATCGTGCTGGTTTCGATTGTCGCTGGCCTTCTGACTGGAGTGCTGACCGCTCTGATGCAGGCGGGCTGGTCTCGTCTGAAAGAGGACCCCGAGTCCAGCGGCAAGCTGAATCTGCTCCGTCACACACTGCGGAGCAAGCGGGGCTCCGCGGCTTAGCGTTCGTCGGTATGCGCGGGTAGTACGCGCCTATTCTGGTAAGCCCTTCGAGCCAGTGATGGTGAGTTTGGCCGAGACGCCGCCGGCAGCGGCGGTATTGGGCGAGGAACCACCCACAAAAATCTGATATTCGCCGGCGCGCATGGCGCGGTGACCGGCATTGTCGACCTCGCTGAGACTGCGGGGATCGAGATGGAAGTGGACGACGGTGCTGGCGTGGGCGGCCAGGTGGACGCGCTGGAAGCCTTCAAGGCTGCGCAAGGGATAACCCTGGCCGGTGGGTGGGATGAGGTAAAGCTCTGCGACTTCGTCGCCAGGACGGTCGCTGGTGTTGCTGACGGTGACGTCCGCAGTCAGGGGGTCGCCGGCTGTCAATGATCCGGAAGATAACTTGATATTCGAAAAGCTGTAAGCAGAGTAACTCAGGCCGTAGCCGAAGTTATACAGCGGCTCGCCGGAAAAGTACCGGTATGTGCGATTTTTCATGCTGTAGTCGGTGAATGGCGGGATCTGCGCGTCGGACGCGTAGAACGTTACAGGCAAACGGCCGGAGGGGTTGGCCTGGCCGGTGAGAATGTCTGCGATGGCTTCTCCGCCGGACTCGCCCGGATACCAGGCTTCGAGCAGCGCGGCGGCATGCTCCTTTGCCCAGGGCATGGCGATGGCGCTGCCGCTCATGAGGACGACGACAACGGGCTTGCCAGTGGCTGCGACGGCTTCGAGCAGGTCGCGCTGGGTTTTGGGCAGATCGATGTCGGTGCGATCGCCGCCGTCGAAGCCGGCAACGTGGACGGGCATCTCTTCGCCTTCGAGGTTGGGGGAGATGCCAACGAAGGCGAGGATGACGTCGGCGTCCTTTGCTGCCTGGACGGCTTCGTTGCGGAGGACTTCAGCGGGCGGGCGCCATTCGAGGGTGATGGCTGCGCCGAGCAGCGGAGCCTTGAAGACATACTCGACACGGATGTTATGCGGATGCGTATCGGCTAGATCGAGGTTGACGGTAGGATCAGGCTCGCCACGGCGGTTCTGAGAAGGATGTTGGGTGCTGTCGTAAACCTGCTTGCCGTCGAGCCATAGGGCGTAGGTTTCCTGGTCACCACAGCGGTAGCAGCGGCCGCGTTTGAAAGCGAGCTGGTATTTGCCGGGTGCGGGCGGGGTGAAGACGCCGGTCCAGCGAACGCTGTAGTTGGTTCTGCCGAGCTGCGGGACAGGGGCGGCGGCGTTCCAGTCGAAGTCGACTTCTTTGTCGGTGCGCGTGAGGACGGGCGCTCCGGAGAAATTGGGATTGCTGAAGTATTCGCCTGTGAGTCCGTCTTCTTTAGGGTCTGCTGCGGGGTGAAGCGCGGTGCGGGGCAGAACGATGGGGAGGTCGTCCACGTAGGCGGATCCCTGAGCGTAGGCGACGGTGGCTTTGTCCCGAAACGCGTTTGCAATGCCATCGATGGGCAGCGACGGGTTGGAGGGGATGGCGTTGTAGTTGCCTTCTATTGCGGCGAGCGAGGCGGCGTTGGGACCAATGACGGCGATCTTTGTGAGGTTGGATTTCAGTGGGAGAGTGCCATCGTTCTTGAGGAGGACGATGGATTCTTCAGCGGTCCTGAGCGCGAGGGCGCGGTGCTCGGGCGAGTCCACTTCGGAGAAGGGGATCTGCGCGTACTTGACTTCGGAGGGCCGATCGAACATGCCAAGTTTGAAACGCGCGGTGAAGAGGCGCTTCACGGCGGCGTCGACTTCAGATTCGGAGATGAGGTTCTGGTGGACGGCGTCGACGAGGGCTTTATATTCCTGGCCGCAGCTGGTATCGGTGCCGGCTTTTACGGCGACGGCGCTGGCGTGCGCTGCATCCGGCGAGAAGTGGTGACCGATGGGAGAGTAGAAGTCGGAGATGGCTCCGCAGTCGGAGGTGACGAAGCCGTGAAAGCCCCAGTCCTGATAGAGATAATGCTGGAGGAGCCTGGTGTTGGCGCAGGCTGGAACGCTGTCGATGGCGTTATACGCACACATGATGGAGTCGGCGTGACCTTCAGTGATGGTGGCGCGGAACGCAGGAAGGTAGGTGTCCTCGAGGTCATGCGGTGAAGGGTTGACATTGAATTCATGGCGGGTGGGTTCGGGCCCGCTATGTACGGCGTAGTGCTTGGGCGTGGCGATGGTGCGGTAGTATTTCGGGTCGTCGCCCTGAAGACCTTCGACAAAAGCGACGCCCATGCGGGCAGTGAGGAAGGGATCTTCACCGTAGGTTTCCTGGCCGCGGCCCCAGCGCGGGTCGCGAAAGATATTGATGTTCGGCGACCAGATGGTGAGGCCGAAGAATATGCTGTGCAGGTTGTCGCGCATGGCCTGCTCGTATTTGGCGCGCGCTTCGATGGAGATAACGTCGGCGACTTGCTGTTGAAGGGGGACGTCCCAGGTAGCGGCGAGGGCGATGGCCTGGGGGAAGAGCGTGGCGTAGCCGGAACGCGCGATGCCGTGGAGACCCTCGCTCCAGTAGTCGTATTCGGGAACGCCGAGGCGCGGGATGGCGGCGGCGTGGTTCTCCATCTGATTGGCCTTCTCTTCGAGGGTCATGGCATGGACGAGGGCGTCGACACGCTTGTCGATGGTCTGGGAGGAATCGAACCAGGGCTGGCCTTTGGGTTCCGGGGCCGACTGCGCAAATGCGGGGACGAGCGCGGCAGAGAGGATTGCGCAGAGAATCAGGGTCGAGCGCATGTTCACAGTAGGACTCCTTCGAGGGAGAAACTTGCGATTACCAATCCCATAGCGTGCCGTCGAGTTTGCGGAGAACCGGCAGATACGCGCGTTGATAGGGATATTTTGCGGCGAGTTTTTCGTCGAGATCGACGCCGAGGCCAGGGCCGTCGCCGGGGACCATGGTTCCGTCGTTGAACTTGTAGCTGTGGGGGAAGACTGCGTTCGTTTCCTGGTTATGCGGCATGTGTTCCTGGATGCCGAAATTGTGAATGGCGAGGTCGAAGTGGAGTGCGGCGGCCATGCAGACGGGCGATAAATCTGTTGGCCCGTGGCAGCCGGTGCGGACGTGATAGAGTGCGGCGAAGTCGGCGATCTTTTTGAGCGCGGTGAAGCCGCCTGCGTGGGTGAGGGTGAGGCGCACGTAGTCGATCCACTGGTTGCGGATGAGGTCGTGGACGTCCCAGACGGAGTTGAGGACTTCGCCTGTTGCAATGGGCGTGGTGGTGTGCTCGCGGATGATGCGGAAGCCTTCCTGCAACTCAGCGGGGACAGGATCTTCTATCCAGAAGAGGTGGAAGGGCTCGAGTTCTTTGCCGAGGCGCGCGGCTTCAATGGGGCTGAGGCGGTGGTGGCAGTCGTGGAGAAGATGGAGGTCGTCGCCGAACTGCTCTCGCACACGGGCGAAGAGCTTAGGGACGTGGAGCAGATATTTTTCCGTGGACCAGCGGCTTTCTGAGGGTAGGCCGCGCTCCGCCGGCTCGTAGGGCTGCGCACCTTTGGGAACGCCGTAGGTGGCGTCGAGTCCAGGGATGCCGCTCTGCACGCGGATGGCTTTGTAACCCATTTCCTGGTGGCGCGCGACGTCATCGACAGCTTCTTCGATGTCGTTGCCGTGCGCGTGGCAGTAGACGAGAACCGCGTCGCGACTGCGTCCGCCGAGCAGATTGTAGACGGGCGTGTTGAGGGCTTTGCCCTTGATATCCCAGAGCGCCATATCGACCGCGGCGATGGCGGACATGGTGACCGGGCCGCGGCGCCAGTACGCTCCGCGATAGAGGTACTGCCAGATGTCTTCGGTCTGAAAGGGATCGCGATTGAGGATGCAGGGGATGACGTGATCGGAGAGGTAGCTGGCAACGGCGAGCTCACGGCCGTTGAGGGTGCCGTCGCCGAGACCGTAGATGCCTTCGTCGGTTTCGATCTTCAGGGTGACGAAGTTGCGGCCTGGCGAGCAGATGTTGACGGTGGCGCGCGTGATCTTCATCGTTGCGGCTTTCCTTTTTGCATCCCGGTGCGCGGTTTGCTGGATTTGTCTGCGATGAGTTCCCTGCCAATGAACGCGGCGTAGCGCTCCGCTGCCTGCGCCAGACCGATTTGTTCCTTCCTGTTCAGGATACGCAAGAGGTTGGTAGAGACGGAGACCGTTTCGTTCGCGAGGAGAGTGCGCTTCCAGGTTCCAGCGATGCGGCCGTTGATGAGGATGTTGGGGGCGAGGCCGTGGCTGATGGAACGCAGGACCGACTCCTCGGCGGCGACGGTGCGATCGGCATAGGCGACGGTGTATTCGTCAAAGGCAGGGAGAAGAAGGATGGGAAGCGGACCGGAGGATGCGGCGGGCGCGTCGCGCGGAAGCCAGTATTCGACGGCGTCGATTTTGGTGGACTTGAGGAGATCGCCGGCGAGATGCACGGCGCGCTTCGCTTCAGCCATGGGAAGGCTGGTCCACCAGGCGAAGTCCTTCACGGTCGCGGGGGCATGGGCGCGGAAGTAGAGCGTGGCGAGTTCGACGAGAGCATCGTCGCCGAAGAGATCGCGGCCAGGTGGGGTCCAGTCCTCCAGCAGCGCGAAGGAAGGCTGCTTGCCTTTGCGTGCGGCGAGGCAGATGAGTCCTGCTTGCGCCCAATGCACGAGCAGATGGAGGCCGCGCAGGGGAATGCCGGGCATCGTGGTGGCGAGGCCGGAGGCGTTGAGGCGTTCGTAGAGTTCGGGACGAGTGAGCCGGACACCGCGCGCGAGGGAGGATTCGAAGACTTTGGCCGCGCGGGTGAGATCGCCAGGGGTGATGCCCATGGAGCGGTGATAAGGCGCCATGCGCGCGATGCCACGAGGCGCGAACATGCGGATCATCCAGCGAACATCTTCGGCGGTCATGCAGTGGATGGTGCGGCGCATGGGCCAGCTGCGGACGATGGAGCCGGAGTCGATGGCGCTCTCGACGAGCACTTCGGTAGCAGCGCGCATGCGGAGGCCGATGGCACAGGACGAGCTAGGCAGGTTCTGCGACTGGATGGCACCGAACCAGCGCACGACTTCTGCGGGGGTGCTGAACGAGGAATGCGCGAGATGCTGATTGTCGAGCCGGAGACGCGCGATGTCGGAGCGCTTCATCGGGTCAATGGGCGCTCGCCTTTTGCGGCGCAGACTCGGGCGTGATCTCGATGTAGTCGATGGGCGCGGGCTCGGCGCCGTCGGGATGGCCTTCGATCGTGACCGTGTCGCCTGGACGCAGCGGAATGCCGTGGAGGGTGAAGCGCGTGGAAGTGTCGCCGTTGGGGGCTTCGCCGGGGAGCGTGTTGTCTGCAGCCCAGGTGGCGAGGGTTTGCTGATTGAGTTTCAAGATGAAGGTGGATGCGCCCTGACGGTAGTCGAAATATTGCACGGCAACACTGTACCAACCGGCGGGTCGATTCGGTTTCGCGGAGGCGGTACAGGACGCGCGACCCTGGCAGGCAAAGGCTTTGCCATCGGTGGCCGTTTCCCAGATGGTCGCATCGATGGGTGTGTAGCCGTCGAGCTGCATTTGCGATGCGGGGATACGGTTGGGATCGTAGTCGATGCGGTGCTGGTTGTCGGCGATGCCAGACATCTTCAGGAACCAGCGATTGACGGCGTCGCGCCAGACGATGGCGTGGCCGGCCTGGTATTCGAGGAGGGCAAGTGTTTCCTGATAGCGCGCCGGATCGATGAGGCCGTTGAGGGTCGTCCACTGCGCGACGAGACCGGCCGCCTCCTGCGCGCCGAGGTAGTGATCGTCGTAGATGGTCTGAATGACCGTCTTGCCGGTGTGGAGTTTGTAGGTGTACGGCTCATGATGCATGAAGAGGAGCAGATCGTCGGGGCAGGTTTTGAGCGAGGTATACATTGCGGCGACGGCAGGCGGGTACTGGCCGATGTAGCCGGTGCCGGTCGCAACGGTGCGATCCATGCCGACGCCGTCATGATCCGCCCTGATCCACTGACCCCAGCCGTTGTTCTCCTGCGACTGTGGCGCGGGGCCGTAGTGGGGACCGGTGATGTTGGTGAGGGTTTGCAGGCCGAGCGGACCGGTGTAGTGCTCGTAGATGGGCCACGAGGTGAGGAGCATGTGGCTGACCGTCGAGACGACTTTAGGGTCGTTCGAGAAGGTGAGGCGGGTCCAGTCTTCGGCGATGGCGGCGGCGGCGGTGTTGGGATTCCAGGCGAGGCGGCCGTAGCCGTAGAGGTTGGCCAGCGCGAGCGGATGATGCATCCAGTTGGTGTCGAGGCCGACGTTGGCAACGCCGATGTATCCACCGAGGGGTCGGTGGAAGGTTTTGCCGTCGATGATTTCTTTGACCGGGGTCGAGCGATTGTCGGCGTGGAGATCGAAGTCGAGGGTCTCTTTCCACTGCGTGGGCAGGAAGACGAGGTGGCGCGCCTGACCCATGTATTCCTGAGTGATTTGCAGCTCGATGGCTTCGTTGGTTTTGTGGAGGCCGGCGAAGAGCGGCGAAACCGGCTCACGGACCTGGAAATCGATGGGGCCGTTTTTGATCTGGACGATGACGTTGTCGGCAAACTGGCCGTCGAGGGGATGGAAGATGTCGTAGGCGGCGCGGGCGCGGTCGGCTTTGATGTCGTTCCAGTCGAGATGATGGTTGTAGACGAAGGCGCGGTAGAGGACGATGCCGCCGTGGGGCTTGAGCGCAGCGGCGAACATGTTGGCGGCGTCGACGGGCGTGCGGCCGAAATTGCGAGGGACCGGGCTGGCCTTCGGAGTCGGCTTTGACTTCGATTCCGCCGAAGTCGGGAATGGCGGCGTAGATCTCATCGAACTTCGCGCGCCACCATGCGGCGACCTGGGATCGCCGGGGTCGAAGGTGTCGAGGCCGCCGAGGCCTGCGGACTGTTGATGGCGACGGAGATGGAGAGGCGCACACCCCACGGGCGAAAGACGTCGGCGACGCGCGCGAGGTCGGGAATCATGTTGAGGAGCCTGGGGTCGGCGTTGACGTTATTGATGGTGCAGCCGTTGATGCCAATGGAAGCCAGCAGCCGCGCGTATTCGCGGGCGCGCGTGAGGTCCGTGCGGATTTGGCCGTTGTCGAAGAAGATCGAGCGGCCTGCGTAGCCGCGCTCGATGGTGCCGTTGAGGTTGTCCCATTGATTGACCCAGCGGACGGGGGCGGACGGTGAGTCGGTGCCTTGCATCTGCGCGAAGGTCTGGCCGCGCGCGATGCCGGTGAGGACATGGAAGGCGCCGTAGAGGATGCCGCGTGGGTCGGCTCCGGCGATGACCCAATATTGATGGCCGTGCGCAATGACCGTGGAGATGGAGAAGCCCTCGGGGCCCGATGCTGGCGAACGGAATTCTGGAAGCGCAGTGTGGAGTTCGGCGGTGGTGGCAAGGATCCAGGCGTCGTCGTTCGTTGGGACTTTGGTTTCGATGCGCAGGGTGCGGCCCAGCATGGAGCGGACGCCGCGGAGGATTTCCGTTTGTGCGCTTGCAGCTTCGGGCGAGGAATCGAGGTTGACGAGGGCGGCGGGCATCTTTTGGTAGCTCACCGGGATGGCGTTGGACGGGCTGCCATGCTGGGGCGGAGCGTACCGGAGCCAGGCCTGCGCGCCGTCTTCAGCGTGGAGCGTGGCAGCCAATAAGGCGAGGGTGAGGAAGGTTGCGATTCGGTGGTGCATGAGGGTGAAGGGCCGAACAGTCATTGTCTCGCAGAGGCAGGTTCGGTTTTGCGACAACTGGAAATGGTGACAAAAGAAAGGGCCGGGATGTCGAGGTCCCGGCCCTTGCTGAAGCGAGGACGCGAAGAGAATTGCTCTCCTTGCGGCGATATCGCTGTGGTTAGAACGTCACGTTGGCTCCGAGCCACACCACGCGGCTTCCGTGGTCGGGACCGAAGAAGCCGCCGGGCTGAAGCCCGCTGGAGACGGAGCCGAAATTGTTGCCCGATCCAGCGGAACTGCACAGCGCTCCGCTGCCCGCGGCCGGACCGGCGGTTGTGGCGCTGGATCCGCAGGAGGCATTGGGATTGGCGAAGTGAGGCGTGTTGGTGAGGTTGATCGCGCTGGCGCGCACGGCGAGCGTGAGATCCTCTTTGATTCTGAAGTTCCGCACGACGCTCAGGTGGGCGCTGAAGTAGTCCGGTCCGCGGAACTCATTACGGTTGGTGTTTCCATAGTGAGCCGTGGCGGCACTGGTGATCAGCGGCGCGGCAAAGGCAGTCGTGTCGAAGAATTCGCAACTGGTTTGACCCTGGCCGCAAGTGAGAGGGCTGCGGAGCGGCTTGCCGTGAAGGCGATGATAATGGCCAACGAGATCGGCCGTTTGGCCAGAACCATTCGCGTTCAGGTTGCCGCCAGAGCTGACGGTAAAGGGCAGGCCGGACATCCAGCTGACCAGAGGATCGATCATCCAGCCGCCGAGGACCCAGCCCGCTGGCCCGGTTGTGAGCCAGGGCTCTCCCTTACCGAACGGTGTTTTCAGTACGCCGTAGATCTCGAAGTTCTGGGCGCGGTCAAAGTTGGCCGGTCCGCGGTTCTTGTACCAATAGGTGGGATACGGGTAAGAGACGCCGCCGAGGTCTTCGTTATCGGCGTAGGTGATTGACTTGCCCCATGTCCATGCGAAATTGGCGCTGGATCCATCTTTCAGGCGCTCGCTGACGGTGGTTTGCAGAGAGTCGTAGTAGTTGTTCTTGAACGGAATCAGTTCGCTGATGCCCGCGGTGTAGTTCCTGCCCCACTTCTGGCTGAGGAGGCCGCCGGCGCTGCCGGTTCCGGGGAGCGACGCATTTGGATTGAGGTTGACGACGGGACGAATCCCGCGTGCGCCGACATAGCCGGTCTGGAAGGATAGATTCCCCCATTGCTGCTGCACCATCAGGTTGAACGACTGGATGTAGCCGCGGCGGAAGGGATTGGCAAAGGTGGTGGTGCCCGCGCTGTTGGGCAATGGAGTCGATCCAGAGCTGAGATCGGGCAGAGGCTGCAGGATGATGCCGGTTGGAACCGAGTAAGACCCTGAACCTAGTCCGGTGGCGTTAAGGCCGCTCAGGCTGGCAGCGGGAATATAGTTCGCGGTGTTCGCCGCAACGTCGGTATCGAGAACTACTGACGGGTAGGCGTTGCGAAGAACGTGCCAGGTGTACGGATCGGCGCTCATGCCATAGCCGGCACGCACCACCGTGGAGGGCCGCAGAGTCCAGGCGGCGCCGAGACGCGGTAGCCAGAGTCCGCTGCCTACGTCCATACGATCATCCTTCGGCGTGCTGCCGTAACCGCCGAGCAGGACGTTGCCGGAGTTCAGATCGAGAACGCGAAGACCCTTGTTGTTGTCGCTGTAGCCGAATGGATAGTATTCCCAGCGCAACCCCGGCGTGATGGTGAGGTTGTGGGTGATGTGCCAGGAGTCCTGCACATACCAGGCCCACTGCGACCAGCGCAATGCGGTTGGGTTGAAGAGGGCTCTGGCCTTGCCGGTACCGCTGGGCAGGCCGAGCAGGAAATCGGCCCATCCGTTGAACCACGTCGGCGGATTGGGCCCGTTCAGATTTGAAGTGACAAAGCCGTTGAACTCGAAGGCTCCGCGCGGTTCCTGGAAGGTGCCGCCCTGGGGCTGGAAGTGGTTAATCTGCGAGTGATTCCACTCGATGCCACCGCGGAAGGAGTGCTTGCCGTGATTCCAGCTCAGGTTCGCATCGGTAACGAACTGCTGGTCGCGGAAGAGGAACGGATTAGCCGGCTGCGCGTTGCCCAGGGCTGTAATGGCGGGGCCATTGGCGGTGGTGCTGGGTGCAGCGCTGTTGGTTGGGAAGACGAACCCTGGAAGGCCGTAATAAAGGCTCGGATCGCCCGATGCTCCGGCATTGTTGGTTCCTGGGATCTTCAGATCGTTGAGGCCTTTCGCCGAGGTGAGATCGAAGGTTGAACCCAAACGCTGGCGGGTGAAGCCGAAATTCCAATCGACCAGGAGATGCGGGGTAAAGGTGTGGGTGACGCCAAGACCGAGGTTCTGCACCAGGCCGGGAGCATTGCCCAGTTGTCCGCCGTTGGTAGCATTGCCATCTGCGGGCCCCAGCACCGGCGGGTCAAAGACGAGGGTCTTCGAGAAGCTGTAACGTCCGAAGACGGTCGTTGCCTGGGTGGGATCGTAGTTGATTTTGAAATCGGCATCGTCGCGGTTGAAATAGGCGGTTCCGCTGCCGGAGAAGTTGTTCTGATCGGTGGGAGTGGTGGTTTCCTGTTTGATGGCTGTCTGGAGGAGGTTGACGATGGCGGTGGCGGCGGGATCGATGCGGCCCGGACAGATCACGTTGAGCTGGCCATTGCAGGATATTTGCGTTTTGTTGGCTCCGGTGGCGTCGCCGGTTGCAGGATCATAAATGACTGGATTCCCCGGCAAACCCTGGAAGTTGCCGGTGGCCATCGCGGCTGTGGGCAACGTGAGGACATCGGGGCCCGCCTTCTGGCGCTGGGTCGTGCGCTCGTAGTCGCCGAAGAAGAACAGCTTGTCCTTCAGGATGGGACCGCCTACGTTGGCTCCGTAATAGTGCTGGATATTGACGTTCTTCGTATATCGGGTTGCGTCGGTGAGGAAATAATCGCGAGCCTGCAGGACCTGGCTGGTGTAGTTTTCGTTGGCGCCGCCGTGGAACTTATTGGTGCCGGACTTGACCTCGATATTGATCGCTGCGGCGCCGGCATTCCCCTGCTCGGCATCCATAGCGTCGGTCACCATGTGCATCTCCTGGACTGCGTCCGCTGGCGGAACATAAGCCGTGTTGGCGGGGAGCCAGGGGTAGGCATCCGGCACGCCGTCGATACGCCAGTTGATGCCTTGCTCGGACTGGCCGTTGACGTTGGCATTGATGGATCTCTGCGGGTTGCCGGCGAGGGAGTTGGTTTCGTCGGGGAGACCGGCGCCGGGAATGACGCGGAGCAACTCCTGCTCGTTGCCGCCCTGGGAACCCATGATGGGCAGATTCTCGACCTCGACCGACGAGATGTCGGTGTGGACGTCGGCCTTTTCGGTTTGGAGAATCGGCGGCACGGTAGTGACAGTCACACTCTGGGTCGCGGTGGCGACGCTCAGTTGTGCATTGACCTCGGCGATTTCATTCACCGCGATCCGGGCGCCTGTTTTTTGTTGCTTGCCAAAACCTTTGGCGTCGAAGGTGACGCTGTAGGTGCCGGGGGCCAGGGTGCCAAAGCGGTAGATCCCTGCTGAGTCGGTAACCGTGCTGGCGGAGACACCGGTTTCACCATTCAGGGCCGTGACGGTGACGCCGGGAATGACGGCGCCGCTGGCATCGGTAACGGTGCCGCTGATGCCGCCATAGAGCAACTGAGAGCGCGCGCTCATGGTGACAAACACGCTGAGCAAGAGCAGCGCGAGGGATGCGATAGCGGGTCCAGCCAGCAAACGTTTTCCTCGTTTGGGAATGGATCCCTCTCTTCTGATCAATGAGATGGACATGTAGCCTCCTGAAGGTGTTGCATCAGCCCGTTTCGTGGATAGATCTCTGCAGAATCGCTTGCCAGAAAAGGTGCAGCGTCTTTGATTGGCAGCGTGAACTTTATCCGATTGAGCTGAATGCGGTTCACGGGGCCTGTTTATTCAACGACCCATGTGTCTGGGTCTGTGGTTAATATGCGTCCCGAACTATAGGAGCGCGGTTGAAGGGTTGTCAAGAGTGCAATGGCAGGATAGATAACCGAGCGCCAGGGTGGCGGGGGTCAGACTGGGGTCGGGGGTTTGGATCTAAAGACGGGGCGCGAACTAGCCCACTCGTTTGAAATCGCGGTCGGCCGGTGTGAGCTGATCCTGCGGCATGCGGCGCTGGAAGACCAGGGCGGCAGCACCACGGAGGCGGGCGATCTCGCTCTCGTGGGTGGGGCGGATGATCGGCGGCTCGCCGGACAGCGTGAGGGAGGCGGCTTCTTTTTCGATCACCGAACCGAAGCGGTGCCAAGCCGAGGTGATGTCGCCGGCAATCAGGATGGTGCTGGGCGAGAGAGCCGCGATGATCATGCGCAGACCGCGGCCGATCCAGGTCGCTTGTTTCGCGAGAGCTTCGACGGCGTGTCGATTGCCTTCCTCGGCGAGGTTGAGGAGTTCCTGGAAAGTGATGGCGCGGGCCCTGGGCTGGGATTCGCGGTAGTAGCGGAGCGCGGCATTGCAGGAAGCAAAGGTTTCCCAGCACCCGTTTTGTCCGCAGGCGCAGCGGGGGCCGGCCGGGTCGATGGGGATGTGGCCGAACTCGCCCGCGAGGCCGTGATTGCCGGAGATGAGCCCGCCGTTGGCGAAGACTCCGGTGCCCACGCCTTCGGAGACGGTGACGAGCACTGCGTCGGTGGTGCCGTCCATGCGGGCAAAGGTGAGCTCGGCGAGCAGGGCCGCGGTTGCGGCGTTCTCCATCTTGACCGGCATGCCCATCTTCGACTCGATCACCTTCTTGAGATCGAAGTCGGGCCAGTGGAGGTTGGGGGCGAAGGTGAGGCGCTGGGTTGCGGTATCGACGCGGCCTGGGAGGCTGATGCCGATACCTTCAGTGGATTTGCGCGGGACGGCGCGCAGCATGCGCTCCATGCACTCGATCAGGAGGCGCGTGGAAGCTTCGGGGTCGGACGTGAGGGGAACTGTGGAACGAGAGAGGAGCCGGCCATTGAGATCCACCACTGCGACAATTGCCTGCTTGGGGTGGACGTCGACGGCGATGGCCACCATGTCCTCATTGAGGCCCAGCAGCGTGGGCCTGCGGCCGCGGGGAGCGGTGGCGACGGAGCCTTCGCGGATCCATTTTTCGCGGATGAGCTGTTCGACGATCTGGGACACGGTGCTGCGCTGGAGTCCCGAACGGCGCGCCAGATCGGCGCGCGAGATGGGCTGGCTGGTTCGGATGAGTTCGAGCACGATATCGCGATTGATCCGCCTCGCGGTTTCGCTGGACGCCAGCTGCATATCCGTCAGATCGATATGGCGAATCCCGCGCACGTTCTTTCTCGAGCCTCGATCAGTCGTCACGACAATCTACAAATGTACACTGGGGGACCCAACGCCAGGCCAGAAGAGATTTTGGCGGCGGAGGCGGGGCCGCTTTTCTTCGGCCGAACCCGGACCGAACTAAGTGCTTACTGATTCACGCCGCTGGCGAGAAAGCCGCCATCAACTGTGAGAATTTGGCCAGTAATGAAGGATGCGCTCTCGGAGGCGAGGAAAACGGCGGCTCCGACCAGCTCTTCGAGCTGGCCGTAGCGGCCCATGGGTGTGCGCATCAACACTTCGCGGCCGCGCGGGGTGTTTTCCAGCAGCATCTCGTTTAGTTCGGTGGGAAAGAAGCCAGGCGCAATGGCATTGACGCAGACGCCGTGGCGGGCGAGTTCGATGGCCAGAGATTTGGTGAGGGCACCGACGCCTGCCTTGCTGACGCCGTAAGCCGCCACTTCGTAGAAGGCGACGAAGGTGGCCAGCGACGCAATATTAATGATGCGGCCCCAACCCTGCTTCGCCATGGTGGGGGCGACGATCTGGCAGGAGTGAAACATGCCGGTGAGATTGGTGCGGAGGATTGTGCGCCAGTCCTTTTCAGGCATCTCGAGGGTGGGCGTGCGTTTGGTGGTGCCGGCGGCGTTGACGAGGATGTCGACTTTGCCAAAAGCGGCGACGGTTTCGGCATGCAGATTTTCGAGGGTGGCGCGCTCCAGAACGTCGGAAGTGAGGGCGAGAGAGCGACGGCCTTTGGCGCGAATTTCCTTCGTGACTTCCGCGACTTCGCGGCTGCGGCGCGAACTGGCGACGACATCGGCGCCTGCGTCGGCCAAGCCGAGCGCAAGGGCGCGACCAATGCCGGATGATCCGCCGATGACCAGCGCGACACGGCCGCTGAGGTCGAAGCGGTCGGGTGCTGGGGTCGTTGTCATGCGCGCTTTGTTGCTGTGAATTCGAGCCGGTTCATGGAAGTTATGGTGGCACAGTGCGGCCTGGATTATCCCGAGTCGCGAAACCTGCTCCTTAATGATGCGCGCTGTTCAGGATCGCAGGAATGTAGAAGTGGAAGAACTCATCGCTGTCGGAGTTGAGGCAGACATCGGCGTTGGGTTCGCCAAGGGTCGGTTGAGTGAGCCCCTTTTCGTCGATTTCGATGTGCATGGGCTTCGTTGGGCAAAGGGTGGGATCGATGGCCGCGGCGACTGCCATGGCGTCGAAGAGGGTCGGCGTGGGACTGCCGGTCGAAGCGCGCCACTCCTCGTAGAGCGAGAGCAGCGCGTCCGTCATCGGGGTCGCCTGGCTGAAAAGCAGGTCGCGCTTCACTTCGTCAAACTTGAGCTGCGTCGAGTCGAGCGGCATCATTTCGATGGGCACGCCGGAAGCGAAGAGCTTGCGCGAGGAGGCGATGTCCTGGTCGATGTTGTACTCGGGCTCGGGGCCGCGATCGGGAAAGTAGCCGAGGTCGCCGTAGCGGCGATGAACGGAGCCGCCCATGAGAACAATCTGCTTCAGTTTGCGAAACGTTTCCGGGTCGCGATCGATGAGCGCTCCGACGTTGCTGAAGGGCGAGACGGCAATGAGGGTGATCTGTCCGGGATAGCGGCGGATGGTATCGAGGGTGAAGGCGATCGCGTCGGGGAATCCGTTGGCAGGCTCGGGCTCAACCTGGGCCCAGCGCGCCTGGCTGAAGGTGGAGGATGCGTGGGTCCTGGGTCCGGCCGTGACGGGGATGTCGCTGTGGCCGGTGGTCCTGAGGAAACGCGTGACGAGGCGAGCGCGGAGGTCGGTGTCTCCCCACGCCGTGGTGACGCCAAGGACTTCGAGCTTCGGACTGGAGACGGCCAGGGCGAGCGCGAATACATCGTCGACGTCGTCGCCGATGTCGGTATCGAAGATGACTTTCTGGCGGGTATCAGAGTGCCTGGACGCCTGGGCGCCGCTAACCGTGGTGAAGGAAACCACACCCAGGAGGGCAATGAGAAGGGTCGTTCGTTTCATCTTCACGCTCGCTGTTCCGCCTTCATTGTGAGTGCACCCGCAAAATGATTTCGCTTCCCCTGCTGGCGACATGCTAGCAGGCCGCGCAAAGACAGGAAGATCCTTCGGATCCTGGAAGCATAGCGACCCGGGCCGTGTCCTGGAATCTAATCGCCGGCGTTTGCCGACGAACCGCTGATTTCATACTCGAGGCGGAATTGCCGCAAAGGGCGACTGGCTGGGAGGCGATCCTTCGCGATGATCTCCTTCACCTGCGCGATGCGTTCTGAGGGCAACGGATGGGAGCGGAAATATCCGTTGAGCCCCTCGATGGCGACCTGACTCAACTCACCGACCGGCGTTGCAGCGTGCACGACGAATTCGTCGTGAAGCCGGTTGAAGCGGTCCAGCATCTTCAGCGCGCCCTGGGGCGAGTACCCGACCGCGGTCGCCAGGCGCAGGCCTTCGCGGTCGGCTTCGAATTCCTCATCTTTTGAATAACCGGCCTGCCAGACGGACATGGGAATTTGCACGATGGCAGCAACGACATCGAGATCGAGGTGATGCAACTGCGCTTCCCACTGGACGCGCTCGACAGCGTGATAGTGATCGATATGTTCGATCTCGTGGCCGAGAACGAAGGCTAGTTCATCCTCGCTCGTCATCTGATCGAGCAGGCCTCGGCCGATGAAGACGTGACCGCCGGGGAGAGCGAAGGCGTTGATCAGGTTGGGATCGGCGATCACGTGAAACTGCCACGGCATCGACCGGTGGGCCTGTGCCGAAACGCGTTTGCCAACTTGCTGGACGTAGCGCGCGAGTGCCTGCGACTGTGGATCCGACGCCGCATCGGCGCCCTGGTACTGCGCGGCCAGTTCGTTGCCAATGCGTATTCCTCTTCATCGGAGATGCGCGTCATGTCCATGGGAACCCGCGTCAGGTCACGCTCCCAGTCGGCCGTTGCATCCACGACAGCGGTGGGCGCGACCTCGTCGTGGCGAGGACGGCGCTGGACAAAATACAACGAAGCGCCCGCGATGAGCAGGATGCCGGTAAGGGCGAGGATCCGTTTCACAGCAGCCGCCGCACGGTTTCGCGATAGCGGTTATAGAGCGTCGAAACCAGGGTGAGCGCGGCACCCAACGCGATGAAGGTGATGTAGCGGTCGCGCTCGTCGAGGCGCCAGGCATCGCGCAGAACGATTTTGCCGACGCAAAGAACCAGCAACAACAGTCCGCTGATGCGATAGCTGCGCTGGCTGACTCCGAGGCATCGCCAGCAGCGCCGCGGATCCCGCCATCCCATGCGGCATCATGCCCAGCGCCAATCCTGTGCATGTCATGCCGATCGATCCCAGCGGAATCAGCCCATACTCGATCTTGTTTTCGCTCAGCCATCCGGCAGCCATGCTGCCGAGGCCGATGCCGACCGCCAGCATCGCGTTCAGATAGCCGGTCTTCGTCTGTCCGATGTGCAGCACATCGGGTCCGTAGATCACGATGGTTGAAAACAGCAAGGAGCCAAGAAACCAGAAGTAGGTATTGCCAAGCACTGCCAGAAATAACGCCCGATCCTTGCGCGTTTTTCCGATTTGCGTCCACAGGTCGCCGACGATGTTCAGCCGGAACGGTTTTTCGGGGGCCGCGGCCTGCACCTTGTCGATGCGCAGGCTTGTGAGAAATCCAATGACTGAGAGGCTCAGCAGCACGTAGCCGGCGTAAACCTCGTGACCGCCGAAACGCTCCCCCATCCATGCGCCGGCAACCGTTCCGACGATGATTGCAAGGAACGTACCCAGCTCGATGACGCCGTTTCCCCACGAGAGGCTTTTCTCGGGCAGCAGCTCGGGCAGAAGGCCATATTTCGAGGGTCCGAACAGTGCTGCCTGGCTCGCGACAAGGGTGAGGGCCACCAGCGACAGGCTGAGCGAGTGTGTCGCAAGGCCGGCCGTCGCGAGCAGCATCGATCCAAATTCCATCACCTTCGTCCAGATCGTGATCTGGCGTTTGCTGAAACGGTCGGCCAGCCAGCCACCGGGCATGCCGAAAATCAGGAACGGGACGGAGAAGAGGAAGGTGACTACGGAAACGAATGTCTCTCGCTCGGTTCCAGCCAGGTTCATCCCGACAATCATCGAGAGCAGCAGATTGCGCAGAATGTTATCGCTGAAGGCGCCCTGGAACTGTGTGGCGATCAGTGACCAGAAGCCCTGGCGGCTGGCTGGCCGGGCGGTTTCACCGCGCTGGGCGGGCGTCGTTTCTACGGGTTCACTCGAACGGCGATCCATTGGTTTCCACCTCCTCCGTAATTCGGAGATGGGCCAAGATTAGCCAGGGCGGATCCCGTTAAAAGGCCTGTCCAGACAGTCTCTGGAGTGTCACAAAAATTGCGAACTATCGGAGAATTTGCTCAATTCCGTCTGGAAGGCGTCGGCCAGCAGGTAAAAGATGAAGACTCGCGGGCCTTTCGGTAACTCGCGCGTCGCGGCCGTGTACGCATCGCAGATGATGGCGCCGGTTTGATCCAGTCCCCGATGCCAGCGCGGCCGCTTTGGATTGCGCACGACGAGCAGGTCCGGATCCACACCCGCGGCCGCGAGCATCGTCCGCGCAGTCTCACGAAAATCTTCCCAGGCTGAGGCGACACCTATCATCTTGTTCTTGAGCGAAGGCAGCTCCGGGTCGAGCCATTTGTTGGCCGAGCGAATCTGCAGCGGCGTCAGTTCCAGCCCCGCCGGCAATACAGCGCGCACCATCTTTATCTTGCTCGGCCGGCACAGGGGAATCGCGGCGCGCATTGCCTGCGACTTCGCCGCCTCTTCCAGGGTCATTCCTGGTGCGGGCCAGGTCGTCAGTCCGCGAATTTCGGTCAGCAGAATTTCCCGCGCATCGGTGTCGGGATCGATCAACACGAAGTGATCGGGGGGCGGAGCAGCAATCCACTCTGCCACGCGCTGGCGGATGGCCGGGGCCGGAAGCCGCAGGTCGCGTACGGCTTTGAAGAAGGCCACAATGTGCTGGTCAAGAATCTGCTCAGGGGTTAGCGCCGACGCGACTTCGCTTTGGATATACACGCCGCTCCCGTGTCGATACTCCACCCACCCATCGCGCGCCAGTTGGCGGTAACCCGCGCTCACGGTATTCGGATGAATACGAAAACGACGCGCCAGCTCGCGGGTACTTGGCAGACGCTCTCCCGGCTTCAGGTCGCCGCTCAAAATCGCAAGCTGCACCTGCGTTGCCAGTTGCCGGTAGATGGGAACTTCACTCGCAGCAGAAAACCAGAGCCGCAACGTCGGACCTCTTTTCTATAAGAAACGATGAGCGCATCGTTGCCAATTTACCTATATCAAAAGATCAGTCGCGGGCCCTTTCGATAGTGGAGCGGGCGGTGGGAATTGAACCCACGCAATGTCAGGTTGGAAGCCTGATGCCTTACCGCTTGGCGACGCCCGCCCGAAAATGGTCCAGGGAGTGGGAATCGAACCCACGGCCTCGCGATTATCGATCGCGTGCTCTGGCCTCTGAGCTATCCCTGATCGAATGGAAAATGGTGCCGGGTGCAGGAGTCGAACCTGCGATTTCTTGCTTGTTGGGCAAGCGCTCTTACCGCTGAGCTAACCCGGCCATGGAGCGCGTGACGGGGCTCGAACCCGCAACCTTCGGCTTCGGACGCCGACGCTCGATCCGTTGAGCTTCACGCGCATCTCGTGTAACTCCCTGGAGCTCCCGGCCGGATTTGAACTTGAGCCGGTTAGCGGGCGTCCGAGCCAGCTGGCGAAATCCTGAGCGAACACCGTGAGTCGAAGGACCTCGTAACTCTATGGTGCCGGCAGCAGGAGTTGAACCTGCGTGGTCTGCGCTTAAAAGGCGAGTGCATCACCGTTCTGCCATACCGGCGCGACAACATGGTGCGCGGCGCCGGCCATGATCCGGCAACCTCCCGCTTAAGAGGCGGGTGCTCTGCCCAATTGAGCTAGCCGCGCATGGTTCCTGGCGATGGATTTGAACCGTCGTCCTGCGCCTTATGAGGGCGCCGCTCTAACCAGGCTGAGCCAGGCAGGGATAAATTTTGGCGAGGGTGGGAGGACTCGAACCTCCGGGTCCGGTTTTGGAGACCGGCAGTGTAGCCGCTTCGCTTACACCCTCATTTTCAAAGAGCAATAAAAACCCCGACCTGGGTCGGGGTCTGGTGCGCGCTGCACGTGTGCACTCAAACCCTCATGACACGACTCCCCAAATGACCCGCTTGCCGGCCATTTCGGCAATTTCAAATTTCACTGTCCTCAATGTCATGACCAATCCCCGATAATGCGCAACTTCGATGAACAACCTGCGACAAGTGATGGAGCGCCCGGCAGGATTCGAACCTGCGTTCACTTCGTTCGTAGCGAAGGCCACTTATCCGCTCTGGCACGGACGCTCAGCTTTTGGTCCGGGTGGACGGATTTGAACCGCCGACCCCTCGCGCCCGAGGCGAGTGCGCTTCCAGACTGCGCTACACCCGGACAAACTCTGCGCTGGTGGCTGCCCCCGGTATCGAACCGGGCTCTCTGGCTTTTCGGACCAGCGCTTTCACCTGATTCGCCTGGCAGCCACTTTCGATCCTGGTGGATACGGCCGGACTTGAACCGGCAGCCTCTCGGGTGCAGGCCGAGTGCTCCCCAATTGAGCTACGTACCCATTTCTAACTCCTTCCTGTATGACTAACGGGTGGCCGGTGGGAGTTGAACCCACAAGAGACATGTTGCACAGACATGCCCGACGTTCCCATAGTCGGCACGGCCACACCTGGAGCACCCGGAGTTACTCGAAAACCCACGCTGCTGATTACGAATCAGCTGCTCTGCCGCTTGAGCTACGGGTGCGTGATTCTGCGGGGCCGGTGAGGGTTATTCCGGCTTCCTCAGTAATACAAATACTTCCTCCACTTCTCCTCCCCACCACCCGCCTGTCGCAGATATGCGCGTGAGGTGTGAATGGTTACAACGCGCGGCTTGCGCAACAGATTCATGCCTGCCTCAGCGGGCGTTCGGTTGGCCTTACGCGAGTTACAGGTGCGACATGCGGCTACCAGGTTTTCCCATGTACTCTGTCCGCCCTGCGCTCTCGGAATCACATGCTCCAGCTCGAGTTCGCTGCTGTTGAACTTCTCGCCGCAATACTGGCAAATATTTCCATCACGCGTCAGGATGTTTCTCCGCGAAAGCGTCTGCAGTCGCGACGGCAGGCGGCGATACTGATGGAGCCTGATCACGCACGGCAACTGCAGCCCAATATGAACGAACCGATCATGCGCCTCTTCGACGACGGCGACCTCCTTCAGGAGCAACACGATGGCGCGCCGCGCCCGTGTGATATTCACGGGTTCATAGCTCGCATTCAGCACTAACACCGGCATCGTCATCACACTCGTCATATAGCTTCCCTTGCGCACTGGAGCGGCCGGCCGGAATTGAACCGGCGATCTCCGCGTTGGCTCCGCAGTGTCTTACCACTCGACTACAGCCGTTCAACTCTGCACCTACACCTCAACCGTTCCATGTTGGACCTCTGTCCACATGGCCATAACTGGATGGCGAGCAAGGCATCGAACCCTGAGTCTCCGCGTTCAGAGCGCGGCGTGTTACCCGTTACACCACTCGCCACTAAAATGGCTACACAGGCGGGCCTCGAACCCGCATACCCCTGATTAACAGTCAGGTCTCTGCCTATTGAGATACCGCGCAATCACCCCCAAAAAGTCAAAACCCCCGAGCCTTGTAGAAGGCCGGGGGCTTAATCTCCTGAAAATGGAGTTTAATCCTGTTAATCCGGCCTGAAGACGGTATTACCCCAATGCCTCGGCTGCGCCGCGACTGGTGTAAATGCGTATTGGGCTCGGAACATCATGGTTTGTACTCTAACCCGACTTACTTTTTCATGTCAACCGGAAAGGGCACTTCTACGAAAAGAAATACAGCACGATGTTGCGAATCCAGAAGAGTTGGCCACGCCGACCAGAGTTGAACTGGCATCTGCGCCTTGAAGGGGCGCTGGCTTAACCATTAGCCTACGGCGTGGAAGATGTTTGGCGCAGCCGACCGGATTTGAACCGGCATCTGCTCGATCGACAATCGAGAGCTCTGTCCAATTGAGCTACAGCTGCGCTGGTGCAACTCTGCTTCCGACTCGACGAAACCCTGGTGGGTGTGGAAGGATTCGAACCTTCAGTGCTCTGAGAGCCCGGGGTTACGGCCCGGTAGGGCAAGCCAGTCGCCCCAACACACCCACATCCTGGCAGAGACGATCCGATTCGAACGGATGGCGCCCGGGGCGCGCTGCGTGAGGATGCAGTGCCTTCGTCCGCTCAGCCACGTCTCCGCAAATTCATTGGTGGGGATGGAGAGAGTCGAACTCCCATGCACAAGGCGCTGGTTTCTAAGACCAGTGTGTCTCCCAGTTCCACCACATCCCCACACTCACTCATGCATAGAGCCCCCAATCACACTTCTAGTCATCAGGCTGCGAACTCGTACTTGTTCGACAAAAGCCCACAAAGCAAAAGCCCCTCGATTAATCGAGGGGCTTTTGCGAATACTGACTCAACTTAAATCAGCCGCACCCCTCCGTCCCCAGCAGATCGCTGAGTGATTCGGACCGATACAAGCTGAATAGCGTTCTCACGACAACGAGAATAGCGCGGTTATTCGCGAAGCGCAATAGCATTTGCGGATAACTTGCGTTTTTGCGGCGGTGATCAATGGAGTTACTTACCGATGAAGCAAAGAGTGCAATCCGCGCCTCAATGCTGATTATTCCGGACCCGATCGCACGACTGGCGACGCGCTCACAACGGTCACGCTCAGCGCGGAGAACATAACGCATAAATCTGCCCCGTCACCCCTCTTCCTTCTGTGACCGTGAAGATACGGTCGACGGACGGGAGGGCGACTTTCTCAATGGTGTGGTCGGGCCAATGGATCTCAACGCTATCGACGTGCGTGGCCGTTCCGAGCCCAAAGTGGACGCGCAGGTCATTGGAAGAAAGATAGCTGCCTCCGCTCAGGACATCCGCCCGCTGACGAATACCGCCGGCGGTGAGATAAACGGTCGACCCCACAGCGTCGCGCGGACTCCTGGGCCCTCCGGTCAACTGTAACTCGACCCAGTGGTTTCGATTGGGATCGACGTTGCGCAGCAGGACAGGGGGACCATCCAGGGTGTTGACGACCACATCAATTCGGCCGTCGTTGAACAGGTCGCCGAAGGCAGCACCTCTTGACACGCTCAGCACGGCCAGGCCCGAGCCCCTGACTGCGGGAATCAGCGCAAAGGTTCCGTCATGCTGGTTGTGGAACAGCAGAGGACGCTGCGCATAGCTCATGCCCCAGTCCGGATGAAGGTCGACGCCTGGATACACGTGACCGTTTGCAACGAACAGGTCTTTCCAGCCATCGTTGTCGTAATCGAAGAAACCGTCGCCGAAGCCGACGAAAGGCAGGGTCGTTGGCGCAATCAGGGTACGGTAGCTGACGTCATCAAACTGCCCGCGTCCATTGTTGCGAAAGACGACGTCGTAATCGTCGGAGAACGTGGTGGTGACGAGGTCGAGATGACCGTTGTTCTCGTAGTCGCCCGCAGCAACGCCCATATTCGCGACTTCGCGACCCGATCCGTTGAAGGCGAATCCGCTCGCATAGCTTTGATCGTCGAAGGTGCCATCGCCTTTGTTGATGTAGAGATAGTTGGGGGTTGAATCGTTGGCGACGATCAGGTCCGGCAGTCCGTCGCCATTCACATCCACCATGAGCGCCCCGAGACCGTAGTAGCCAGCGGTGTCCTGCACACCGGCGGTGCGGCTGACATCGGTGAAGGTGCCATCGCCGTTGTTGTGAAAGAGATGGTCTTGCGCGCCCGCAAGGCCACGCGGACCACACATCACGTCGGCGCCACGGTACTGACACCGAGCCGTGTGAACCGAAGGCGATCCGGCGATGGGCGGATTCTGCAGGTCGAACTGGATGTATCCCGCGACGAAGAGGTCGAGACGGCCATCCCCGTCGAAGTCGCCAAAGGTTGCGCCGGTGTAGTCGGTGAGGATACTCCAGGAAGTGGTTTGAGCGCCACGCCGGCCTGCTCGGCTTTGTCGGTGAAGGTGCCGTCACGGTTGTTGTGGAACAGGCGATTGCCGCCGAGGTTGGTGACGTAGAGATCGGGCCAGCCATCGTTGTCAAAGTCACCCACAGCGCATCCGAGACCCCAGCGATCGTTTCCCACTCCAGCCTTCGCGGTGACATCTGTAAAGGTCCCGTCGTGATTGTTGCGAAAGAGCGCAGCATGGGGAGCGGGCCCTTTACCGTTCAGGGCCTCGAAGGTAGAACCGGTGACGAGATAGATATCGAGCCAGCCGTCATGATCGAAATCCAGCAGGCAAACACCAGATCCTTTGGCTTCGATGATGACCCGTTTTTGCGGTGTTCCTGTGACGTTGCGCCAGCGGGTGAGCCCGGCTTGCTCGGCGATGTTCTGAAAGACGATGGGGCCGGAGGAGACGGTTCCGCCGGCGGTGATCGGCCGATGTTGAGGGTCGAAGCTCGGCGGCTGCGCAGGGTTGGTTGCCATGGGCTGGGATTGCTGCGCGCGATCCAACTGCGGCAGCAATAAAGCGACGGCAGCGGCACAGATGAAGTTCGCGAGGAGCAAGCGCAGGCGTGGCAACATCGGAGTTCAGCGCAGGAACGGCAAAGTATACATCGGATGGGAAAGCCGACTCTGGTTAGATTCGCTGCAGAAAAGGAAGGCCAGGCTATTTGCCTGGCCTTCGGAGGTCAGAGCGGGACTCTCCTCGAAAGGAGAATCCCGACGGGTTTCAGAAGGTGATGCGGCCGCTCACCTGCAGATTACGCGGACCATAATCGGTGGCGGTTGGAATACCGAAGCCGGTGCAACCGCTTCCGTTACAGGTATCGCCCGGACTTGTGTCGGGAAGTGCCATTCGGTGCCGGTTGAAGATATCGAACCCTTCTCCCTTTAGCTGGAAGACCAGGCGCTCAGTGATATGAAAATCCTTGAGCAGGCTCAGATCTTCCGCAAGGTAATTCGGTCCGGTGATCTTGTTCGTAACGCGGGGTATGTTTCCAAGGCTGAACGGATCGAAGGAGCAGGCATTGCCACCGTTAAAAGCGGCGCATCCTGGTGTGAAACCGCGGACCGGGCCAAACTCCGAGTTCTGGTCCACGAACGCTGCATCGTTCAGCGGCACCAGCGGCCCGGACGAAGCGACAGTGTTGTACGCCGGTTTGAACCAGGACTGCTGATTAAAGTAGCTCGGCCCGTTCTTCTTCGCCTTGTAGGCCGCGCTGGAGAAACTAGTGCCGCCCGCCGATGCGGGTCCGGCCGTATAAGTGATGCAGTTCTGGTAGAAGGGAATGCCGGAAGCGCAGCCGAAGCTGATGGGCTCCCCGCTCTGGTAGCGCTGAATCCCGCCCACCTGCCATCCACCGATCACCAGATCAGCCGCACGGCTGTCGTGCAGCCACTTGCGGCCCTTGCCAAAGGGCAGCTGGTAGAGGTAGCTCAGCGAGAACTGGTTCGTGAGATTCTGTGCGCTGACCGCCTTTTCCAGATGCAGATCCGCGGAGCCCTGGCCCTGGCGCAGGGTGTTGCCACCGCCGCCGGTAATGTAACTGAACGGAATCGTCGAATCCGCGTCAGTGAGTTCTTTGGACCAGGTATAGGACGCCTGCAGGTTCAGTCCATCATGGAAGCGCCGTTGGAGCGAACTGACCAGCGCTTCGTAGGAGGAGTGCCCCAGGTTTTCGAGGCAGCAGTCGCCGGCGATGAAATCATACTGCGGATAAGGACGAAGCGCCTGTCCCAGCGCGCCCGTGAAGGACGAGTACGGCGCGTTGACGCCGCCGTTGGATCCACCGAGAGGAATCGTGTAGCCGGGCACCGACAACTTGTCGCCCATATTGAAGTACTTCGGGTCAATGTTGTTGATGTTGGACAGGTATCCGGAATGCAGGTCCTGCGCCCCTTGCCCGATATAGCCGAGCGTGAAGATCAGATCCTGCGCCACTTCATCCTGTAGCTGCAGGCTCCAGTTGTTGACCATGGCCGGACGGCCCCAGTCCGACCGTATAACTTCGCCACCGACGGCAGTGAAGCTGCCCGGACCGTTTTGCGCAGTCAGCTGAGTGGGATCGAGGTTCGGCGCATAGCTCACAGCCGGAAAGCCAACCGATGAATTGGTTGGGTCTGCGGTCGAGCTCGAATCCAGCCGAAAGGCCGGCGTAAACGCGCCGCCGGTATTGGCCGCCGCGTTCTGCACGGCAAAGAACGAGCGGTTCTGGTTGTATCCGAGTGACATCGAGGAGCCGAAATCGCTGTACTGCAGCGGGCCGTAGAGAATGGCGCCGCCGCCGCGGAGGACCGCCTTATCGTTCGTGTGCGGAATCACATAAGCGAAACCAACGCGCGGACCCCAGTCTTTCCACCAGGTGTCGGCCCAGGCTGTATTGCAATGACTACAGTTCGTGCCGAAGACCAGCGCGCCGGGCAGGTTGCCGGCAGCCGCATCCGGCGCCGTCAGGCTAAGTTCGGAGGTGCGGTTCAGCGCTTCCTTGCGCGGCACGTCTACGTCGTAGCGCAGACCCAGGTTCACAGTGAGATTTCTCAGAACTTTACGTCATCCTCGAAAAACCCGGCGACGTAATGCGAGTTCCAGCGCGGGTGATCGTTATAGACTGCCTGAAACCCGTTGCCGACCTGACCTGTGAGGAAGCTTGCGATCGGATCTCCCGACCCGCAGCAGGCATTGCTAAGACCCGCGCTCTGGTCGCGGTAAAAGTTCAGCGTGTCCTGGTTGTACTGGATCACCGAGTATTGCTGGTACCGGAAGTCGACACCGAACTTCATGCTTTGCCGGCCCTTGATCCAGCTCACGCTGTCATTGATCCGCGTGCCGTTGTCGATGTTGTCGCCGTTCTGCTGCTGTCCCCATGTGGAAGGTTGATCGGGGCTGGGAAATACAATCAGCGGGAAGAACTTCGAAGAGTCATTCGCGATCCCCAGAGAGGAGGCCGTCAGGGAAGTGCCGTAGGACGCTCCCACGTTCACGCTGTTGGTGCGGTTGTAGCCCAGGTTCAGGTGGTTCAGCAGGGTTGGGGTAAGGGTGTAGTCCCAGCCGGCTCGTGAGTAGTGTGTGGTGAATGCCTGCGGATAGCCGTTGCTGTTATACACTCCCGGGAAATTCGGGATCGCTTCGAGCGCTGTGTTCTGGCGCGTGTCATAGGTCGCGAAGATCTTGCTCTTCACGCCGATATTCTGGTCGATACGGATGGTGTACGTCGTGTTGACGATGCTGCGGGTCCCCGATACGACGTAGTTGTTGATATAGCCAAAGACGTTGGTTGTCAGGGGAGCCTGGTTCGGGAGCGGCAAACCGGAGAGCAGCTTTTGGGCAGCCGCGCTCATGGGAGAATTGATTACGTTTCCGGGGAATGGCGTACGGCAGAACACGCCGGGGCTGATTTGCGTACTCGTTCGTGGGTCGAAGATCTGGTTGTACTGCAGCGGCGTTCCTGTGCATGGATTCAGGAGCACGTTATAGGGGGCTCCCGGATAGGGCGAGCCTCCGGGGACGTCTGGTCCGAGATCGGCGCTGAAGTCTCCCTTTCGCTCGTCAGCGGTGGGCACTGTTGAATCAACCGTGCCGCCCAGCTTGAACTTATATTGTTCCCACGCAAACAGGAAGAACGAGCGGTTCTTTCCGTCGTAGAGATGAGGAATACGCACCGGGCCCGTGAAGATACCGCCGAAGTCGTACTTGCTGTCAGCGGGCTTGCTGTAGGCGCAGTTGAGCTCGGAGACACCGACGCATTGGTAGGCCTTGTAGCCGTCGTTGAACCAGGAATTCGCATCGAAGGCGCGGTTCTTCGCGATGGCGTAGCCGATCCCGTGAAAATCGTTCGTTCCCGACTTGGTGGAGAAACTTGTAATGCCGGAAGTGGTGCGGCCGAACTCGGCCGAGGGAGTGGCGGTGGTGACTTTGAACTCCTGCAGCGCCTCGATCGAGGGCGAGGTTTCATCGTACGAGGATCCGTTCTCGCTGCGCTGCACGCTGGCGCCGTCCAGCAAAGTTTCATTGCCGTAGGCCTGGCCGCCGGCGATGCGGGCGAAGAAAACGCCGTTGGATGAATTGCCCTGCGTCGCCGAACCGGGGCCGGTGGTCCCGGGGACGAGGAACTCAAACGTCTCCGGAGAGCGCATGCCGTTGACACCGAGCGCCAGGGACAGCGGCAGATCTTCAATCTGCTTGGTAGTGACCGTGCCGCCGAGGTCGGAGCTTTGGGTCTCAATGGTCGGCGAGCTGGCGTCGACTGTCACCGTTTCGGAGACAGAGCCGGCTTTCAGCACCGCGTTCAGGGTGGAGACGCTGCCCACAGTGACGAGTACGCCAGTGCTGGTGGACTTCGAGAAGCCAGTAGCGGTTACGACGACGTCGTAGCGGCCGATTGGCAGTTCGGGGAAGCGGTAGTCTCCGGAGCCGGTTGAAACGCTCTGGCTCCTGACGCCCGTGCCCGTCTCCGTGGCAACGACGCTGGCACCGGCGATGACCGCGCCCGAGGAATCGGTGACGGTGCCGGCGAGTGCGCCGCGCGCGGACTGGGCAAATCCAGCGGCTGGGATGAAGAGAGATGCGAGCAGTAAACATGCACTGCAGAGGAAACCGATTACATGCGGTTTTCTGGGCAAAGTAGCCTCCTGTGAGCAAAGGTGGTCGCGCCAACTACGCAGCGACCACGGTGTTTCTATTGCGCGATCCGTGTGGAAATCGTTTTCTGGAGGGCGCTTTGGGTTGTAACTAAAACAGTGTCAATGCTAAGAAGCGACGCGCGAGCATGTCAACAAAATAGTGACGCCAACCCTCAACTTAACTGTTACGGGAGGACGACACAGTCCCTTCCCGGGAATTGTCCCGCTCCAGCCCATGCTTCAGCAAGTAATTGATAGGGGAAGGATTATGGCTTGACTTTGCGATGCGACGCCGAGATTTTCGCCGTCTGCCAGGGAAGAGACCGGATGATTACTATGGTGTGGGCTCGGAAATGGAAATTGACTTCCCGCTTCTTCTGACAACGCCTCCGGAACCGGTTTCGCGGGAGACTTCGGCTGTTGCTGTCGGCGCAAAGGAGCGGAGAACGTTTTCTCGCAACCCAGGTTTCGCGCTGCGTTTGTGATGCCGGTCAACGGCACTCGGCTCAACAGACGGTTTATGATAGCGACGTTTCTCGTCGCACCCGAGGGCTGGCAATGATGATCAAAACTCTGCAGACCACCCTGGTTGCATCGGCAATCGGTCTTTCCCTGGTTGTCGTCCTCTCCCCCCTTGGCTGGACGCAGGCATCCTCCGATCCCGAGGCGGAGCTGTTGCAGAAAGGCGCTCAGGCGATTCACGAGGGACGACTTGCGGAAGCGAAACTCCGCTTCGGTGAAGCGATCCGGGCCCATCCCGATTCGCCCGATGCGTATCTCGGACTGGGTATGACGTGGTTGCGGGAAGGCCGTGGAGACAAGGCTGAAGAGTCACTGCAACAAGCTGTACGCCTTGGACCTTCGCTGCCCGGAGCCCATTTGTTTCTCGGCATCGCTCAATACCAGCAGAACGAACTCGATGCGGCGATTGACTCGCTGAAGACCGAAGAGCAGATTCAGCCGACCAACGCAGAGGTGTTGAGTTGGCTGGGCATCGCAGAGCTGGCCAAGGGAGACGCGGTAGCGGCAACCGGACCACTGGACCGTGCCGGGGCGCTTGCGCCGCAGGATGCCAACATTCTGGATCTGCGGGCGCGGGCTCATACCCAGGTCGCCAAAGAATGTTTTCAGAAGCTCTATGATCTCGATCCAGGATCCTGGCATGTGCATCGCGCTCTGGCCGAGATCTATTCCGCAGGTGGACAGCCGGAACAAGCCGCTGCGGAATACGCTGTTGCAGTCAAGGCGCAGCCCGACAATGCGGACCTATACGATGCGCTCGGTCAGGAATACCAGCGGAGCAGCAAACTGGACGACGCTGCGAAAGCGTACACGCGCGAACTGGAGCTGAATCCGCACAGTGCAACGGCGTTGCTGCAGCTGGGCCGGATCCGTGTGGAAGGAGGCGACGCTTCCGCAGGCATTCCCTTGTTGCGCCAGGCAATCGACGCGCATGCCGATCCGGGGGTTGGGTATTACTTCCTGGGTCTGGGCCTGGAGAAGACCGGCCAGGACCAGGAGGCCGCGGTTGCGCTGGAGACGTCCCTGAAGGGACATCCCACGGCATTTGTCGAGCGGGGCGCGTGGTACGCGCTCCTGCGCATTTATCGCAGACTGAACCGCGAGGCAGATGTTCAGCGTGCGAAGACCCAACTGGACCGTTTGCAGGCGGCGGGAACCAGGGCGCGACAATAAAACCCCGGAAACGAGGGCCGCCACGGTGTTGCGGGCCGGTATAAGAACAAAATTCTGCCTGAAGGAGCGCGCACGCGATGTGGGTATACTGCGGAGTATTCAGTAAACGATTACCGGCGCGCCGCCCGCACTGCGTTCAGGCCCAACAGGAGGTTTCCAGTGAGATGGTACGGATGGGTAGCTGCAATCTCCGCAGCTCTGGGGATGGTTTGTGGCTGCGGTGGCGGAGGCAGCGCGCCCGCCGGCGGAGGTGGCGGCAGCCCATCGCCAGGAACGGACATGGGCTCGGTTACGACCGTGAGCGACGCGAGTTCTTACACCATCCAGAGCGCGTCCAGCGGGCTTGTGCTGGGCATCGCCGGCCAAAGTCAGGCGGCGGCCGCCAATATCGCCCAGGAAGCTGCCGCGGGAGCTACCGATGACACCTGGCATTTCCTGCCCATGGGCAGTTCGCAGTACAACGTGGAGAACCTGCTGAGCCACCAGGTGCTCGGGATTTTGAATGCATCGACGAGCGCTGGAGCGCAGGCTCTGCAGTACGCGGACAACGGAACCAACGATCACCTTTGGCAGTTCTACCTCCTGACCGATGGCAATTATCTGGTTAAGAACGTCAACAGCGGTCTGTATCTCAAGGTCGCCAATTCCGATACGACGACCTCGGCGAAGATCGACCAGAGCAGCCGCTCCGCAACCGCTGCCGGATGCAAGTGCCAGGAGTGGGTGCTGACGTCGACGGGCAAGGATGCGTATCCGGCTCCACGCCAGGTCTCCGGCAGCGGAACCAGTGTTCACGATCCCTTTCTGCTGCAGGATCCATCAACGCATCTCTACTGGCTCTATGGAACACACCAGACGCTGGCCTGGTCCGCCGATGGGATCGCCTTCACCTACACCAACGTCAATTCGCCCAGTGGCGCCTGCACTTCCACACAGGGCGGTGCTTGGCTGACGCAGGACAACCGTTGCCCGATCATCGGTCCGGACTTCTCTTCATGGACCGGATTACAGACGCCGAAATCGGACAACAACGGCCAGAGCACGGATGTCTGGGCACCCGACGTGCTCTACGCCAACGGGATTTACTACCTTTACTATGCGATTCCGTACGAGCCTTCCACGGGAGCTGAAGCCGTCATCGGTCTCGCGACGAGCAGCACGGCATGGGGACCCTGGACGGATGCCGGATATGTAGTCTCCTCGTGGACTGCGGCGACGACCGCGCCGCCGGCGTCGCAAAACGGCTGGAACTTTAATTCGGCAACTACCTGGAATGCGATTGATCCAGCGGCCTTCATTGACGGTGCCGGGAACTGGTGGCTGGTCTTTGGGTCGTGGCAGGATGGCATTCACCTGATCCAGTTGGATCCGCAAACCGGGCTCCGCACAGGAACCGCGATGTACCGGATCGCCGCTCGCGGCGCAGGCGAAGAGGGCGCGTTCATCTATTACTGGAACGGCTACTACTACTATTTCGGGGCTATCAATGTTTGCTGCAACGGAACGGCGAGCACCTACCGTACGATCGTCGGGCGGTCGCAAACAGTGACGGGCCCGTTTCTGGATCGAGGCGGGATCGACCTGGTGAATGGCGGCGGGACGATTCTGATCAGTTCCCATGCCAATGTGTATGGTCCGGGGGGCGCCAGCGTGTTTACGGATACGGGGACGGATGGATCCCAGAGCCAGCCGACGCTCGTCTACCACTACTACGATGGCAACAACAACGGCGCGCCCACGCTGGGCATCAACCGGCTCGCATTCGATGCCGATGGGTGGCCGTATATCGAATGAAGCGACGATTCGCGGCCACTTCGTCACTTAGGTTGAGCAGCAATGCGGGCCGGCATTCCTCCGCAGGTGCCGGGTGTTCAGAGTAGGCTGGAAAGGGCGCGAATCGACCAAGCTCGCCCGGGACTGAACAACGTGCGACTGCGTTTGTGGACGTATTTAATACTCGCTGCCGTGTTTTCGTGCGGATGGGTGGCAGCTCAACAAGCGAATCCCGATAAGTCAGAACACCGAACTGCTTTGCCGCTCACCGCCGAGGAACCAGGGGCTCCACTGAGCCTGCAGGCTACAGAAACAAATCTGCGCAATGCCCTTCGCGCAGAGCCGGGTTCCGCGGAGATCCTCTACCAACTCGGACTCGTCCTGCGGCAGGAGAGCAAGCCGAAGGAATCGCTTGCCATCTATACGCAGGCCGCTGCAGTTCGCCGTCCCACCGCGGATGAGTTGCGGTCCGTCGCTCTGGATTATGTGCTGCTGAATGACTACGACGATGCGGTGCACTGGCTGCGCGTTGCGCTTTCCACCGATGCAGCGAATGTGGATGTGCTGTACAGTCTGGGGCGCTGTCTCTACACGCAAAATCAATTCGAGCAGGCAGAGCAGGCGTTTCGGCGCGTTCTGACCCTCCATCCCGGCCATCTGAAGGCGGAGGAGAACCTGGGTCTGACGCTGGATGCCGAGAATCAACCGGAAAAGGCCGAGGCGGCACTGCGGCAGGCGGCGCAGTGGGCGACGGAACGGGACATTGCCGATCCCTGGCCGTTTCTCGACCTGGGTGTTTTTCTCCTCGATCAGCAACGGGCGGAGGAGGCTCTTCCATCCCTGAAGCGAGCGGCGGCTTTGGCACCGGATATGGCGGAGGCCCGCGAGAAGCTGGGGCGCGCGCTGGCTTTGACGGGTGATGCGAAGGCGGGAGCCAGCGAACTGGAGGTGGCTGTACGCCTCGATCCGAAGGAGCCGAAGGCACACTTCGAACTGGGTCAGGCGTATCGCGACCTGGGTGAAGCGGACAAGGCGCGCGCAGAATTCGCACTCTCCGAGATGCTCTACGGGAAACAGAGCCATAACTAGCGCTGGCTCGTTGAGGCTATTGGCTCAGAAGCGCGGCATGCGGCCAGTCATCCTGCCAGGTGAGCGTGGAGATCTGCAATGCCGGGTGGCCGGTTTGCGCGTCGTAAGCGTGGAACGCGATGAGGTCGTCGCCTTTCGGTTGCAACAGCAACGACTCACCTCCCGGACCTACCCAGCGAGTGTTCCCAATCAGCAGCTCCGAGCCGCCACCCTGCATCATGGGCACGCCTTCCTTGTCGACGTAGGGTCCGGTGATGCTTCGCGAGCGGCCGACCATGGTGCGATAGGTGCTGTGGACTCCACGGCAGCACTGATCCCAGGAGACGAAGAGATAGAAATAGCCATGGTGCCGAACGATGAAGGGAGCCTCGACCGCCTGCCACGCGGCCGGCCTGCCCGGAGGGGGCGGAGACTCGTTGTCCGGACGACGGCGCGTTGCGAGCGAATACAGCATCGTGTCGGTAGCGGAGAGCATTCCGGTTTTGTCGTCCAGGCGGCGCATCTTGATTCCGCTCCAGAAGCTGCCGAATACGAGCCATGCGTGGCCCTTCGCATCGAGGGCGAAATTTGGATCGATGGCGTTGAAGTCGTCGCCTTCCCCCGTCTTCAGAACCAGACGGTGGTCGGCCCATCGATACTCGGGGCTGCTGGGATCGAGGGTTCGATTGGTGGCCAGCGCGATCCCTGAAGTATTGCGGCCGAAGATCGAATAGACGTAATACAGACGGTATTCGCCGTGCACGAAGGAAATATCCGGCGCCCAGAGGTCCCGGGTGCCGGGGCTTTCCTTTTGGATCCAGTCGGGGACGGCATCGAAGACCTGCCCGCACAGCTTCCACGCACGGAGGTCGGAGGAGCATCGAATGGGAAGCTGGCCGCCCTGCCGGCTTTTGCCGGTGGCGAAAACATACCAGGTGTTTCCCTCTTTGATGATGGAGGGGTCGTGGGTTCCGCCGTAATCGCCGGTGAGAGGAAGCGCTTGCGGTTGTTGTGCGGCCGCGCGAAGAATCGGCAGAAAGAAAGAAAACAAAGCAGCGGCAAGAATGCAGGCAGGGGACCAGGAGTTTGGACGATGCATCGCAGGACCAGTTATAGGGGAGCTTGAACGTCCCGACAAGCGATCCGCTCTTCAAGCTGAGTGCACGCTTCCCGATCTCTATGGCTGATTGGGTATCGTGAGTTGATAGCGAGTGGCCGATTTCTTATTTTCCGCATCGGCAAGCGCCGCAGCGGTGGTCAGTTCCTTCTCCGAGTCTTCTTTCCGTCCGAGCCTCGACAGTGTAAGTCCGCGATAGTAGTGGCCGGTTTGATAGTCGGGAGCAGCCGCAATCGCGCGATCGAGAAAGTCCAGAGCCTTTTCATATTGCTTCTCGCGGAACAAGGCCTCTCCCGAACCGGCCAGCGCACCTCCGTGGCGGGGATTGCGGTCCAGCGTGTGGCCGAAGTCGGTGAGAGCCTGCTCGAACTGTTGCTGCTTGAGAGCGATGTCCCCCAACTGGTACCAAGCTTCGCTTTGCGTCGGCTGGAGTCGGATGGACTCCTGAAATTCCGCCACCGCTTTATCGAACTGCAACCCGATTTGATCTATCCGGCCGAGGCCGAAGTGAGCGCTGGCATCGTTGGGCCGCAGCTGCAGATACTGCTGCATGGTTTGTGCCGCCTTATCCAGCTGTCCAGCATCCATCTCGACGCGCGCCATCGCATAGAGCAGCATCGGATCGTCCATGTGGAGTTGCTGTGCGGTTTCGAGCGCTCGCGCCGCTTCCGGATAGAGCTGCATCTCGTCTTCCAGGATGCCGATGTCATAAGCCAGGCGAGCGCTGGATGGGACGGCCTTCTGGCCTTCCATGAGCGCCTGAAGCGCCTCCACCATGTGGTTGCCGGCGCGCTGTTCCAAAGCGAGGCGCTCGGTGGCAGCAACTTCCTGGTCCCGGGCCTGCTGGTTCTCAGGATCGTGCTGCAGGACGGACGCAAAGACGGTGCGCGCCTCCTCGATGCGGCCCTGCTGCATCAGCGCAACGCCGTCCTGCACGCTGGGGCTGGACTGCGCCGCACTCAGGCACGTGGCCGCGACGCACAACCAGAGGATGGGCAGCGATTTTCGCAGGGAGATGATTCGCATCGCTGGATGTTATTGTCGTCCGCTGCCACCGGACTGACAAGATCGCCGTGCGCGGACTGAACTCGAACTCGAACTTCACCGGCGCTATTTGGAGGGCTCATCGACCTGCAGATACTGATCGCCGGGAACATTGCCGAGAGTCTGCACGATGCCGCTCGGCCAGCGAATCTCGACCGACTTCACCGTCTTGTCTGCGCCGATTCCGAAGTGCGCCCGGACATCGCTGGACGACATGTAACTGGAAGCCGTGGTCACGCCGTACCACTGCGGGCCGGCGGAAGTTTCGATTCGAATCAGCGCTCCGATGCCGTCGCGATTGCTTTTGTGCCCGATCAGGCGAAATCCGATCCAATGATTGCTGGTCTTCGTCCGGTTCATGAGCACATGCGCGGGCCCGCCATTTTCTGAAATCACTGTGTCGATGCGGCCGTCATTATCCAGATCGCCTGTCGCCAACCCGCGGCCTACCCACCTCTGCTGAAAAACCTCCCCGGATTGTGCACTGACGTCGATGAACTTTTTGCCTTTCATGTTCCACAGCAGCATGGCGGGTTCGCGATAGTGCAGGTTCGGAAAGCTCTTCTCAATGGTGTCCAGATCGTGTCCCTGAGCGATGATCAGATCCTTCCAGCCGTCGTTGTCATAATCCACAAAGCGCAGTCCCCATCCGGAATGCAACAGCGTCTCCCCGCCCATTCCCGTGACGTAGCTGTCGTAATCGAAGGTTCCATCCTTGTTGTTGAGATAACAGGCATACTTCTGGTTCGCCAGGTCGCCGATAACCAGATCGGGCCAGCCATCGTTGTTGTAGTCCGAGAAGTCGACGCCCATGCCTGCAAAGGTGCGGCCTTCACCGTCCACCGCGACGCCGGCTTCCAGACCCTGCTCCTCGAACGTGCCATCGCCTTTGTTGTGGAAGAGGAACTCGACCATGGAATCGTTGGCGATGAAGATGTCGGGATGACCGTCGCGATCGTAATCGGCGATGGCGATGCCGAGTGCTTTTCCCGGCTTGTCGAGGCCCAGCTTGTGCGCTGACTCCGTGAAAGTCCCGTTGTGGTTGTTGTGATAGACGAGCATGGAAATCGGCGGGAAGACATCGGGATGACAGTAGCCGCGATTTTCCGGCGTACCGCACACGACGTCGTCCCAGTCCCACTGGATGTAGCGCAGGACGACGAGATCGAGGTAGCCATCGCCATCGAGATCCACCCAGGCGGCGGAGGTCGACCAGCCGGAGCCTGCCACACCTGCCTTGTCCGTCACGTCAGTGAAGGTTCCGTCGCCGTTGTTGTGGTAGAGGCGATTGCCGCCGAGAGCGGTAACGAACAGATCCTCGTGGCCATCGTTGTCGTAGTCAGCGACAGCGACACCCATGCCGTAGCCCACGCCGGTAAGACCGGCTTTCTCCGTCCAGTCCTCAAAGGAGCCATCAGGTCTCTGATGGTAGTAACGGTTCCAGTATTTCGGCTCGCTCTTCACGAGAATCGTTCCCTTCGGAACAAAATCCCCGAAAGGCGCGCCGTTCACAAAATAGAGATCCAGCCGCCCGTCGCCGTCAGCGTCGAACACCGCAACGCCGGAGCCCATAGTTTCGAGCAGGTATTTCCTGGGGCTGTGTGGCGCCTGATGCAGGAAGCGAACTCCGTTGCCCGGTGCAACGTCGACGAAAAGTCCGGGCGTGGAAGCTGAATTCGGCACAGGGCTGCCGCCCGGCACAGCCTGGCAACATGCCGGCCGCACCATCAGGAGCAGAGAGCTAAGGAAGACCGTGATTCGGATTACTCGCACTTTCGTCGCTCTGCCCTGTTGGTCGTGGCGGTCAGCAGCATCGCACTCCAGTTTAGGGCATCGAGTGATGGGTTCTTAGTTGCGGAATTTCAGAATCTATGGTGAGATAAGCACTCGACCGACGAGCATTCCATGCGATTCCAACGCCCAATTCGTAGCCAGCGACCCGATTCCGGTAATGAGACGGAAATGCTGCGGTCGCACGTCGCTATTGCGGGCTGGGGTCTTCGCATGAGATAGCTCCTCTTTTCAGAGTTTTCTCAAAAGCCCCAGCCCCCGAAGCTGGGGCTTTTGCTTTGCACGCACGTCAGGCGAGACATTTCGATTTTCTTACCCGATCTCAACGAAAGGAGACAGACCATGTTGCAGTATTCATTCGACGCCGATCTCAGGTCGGTCTTACAGCGACTTGCAGCTGCCCGGCCGGCTGGGACATCCCCGGCCAAAGGTGGGAACCAACAGGACTCCAGGGCGAAGCTGATTCCGTTCCGTCAGGGCACACAGCAACCTCGACTCGAGATTGCGCATGTGGCCCTGCGCCGGCGTTCGCACGAGACTCGTGACGCTGTGCCCTGAAATCGCAATGAGAAACCGTTGAGCAGACCCTGTTGTCGGCAACGGAGAAAGCAGAGAAAGACGATGAAGATGATGGACAGTATCCCTGTTTGGGGAGAGCACGAAGAAAAAACGCTGAGCCAGATTCGCACCTGTGCCGCAACCGCGGACCGCGCGGCTCTGATGGCCGATGGCCACCTTGGGTACGCCGTTCCCATCGGGGGCGTAGTGGCCTGGAAGGACGCGATCAGTCCTTCGGGCGTGGGCTTCGACATCGCGTGCGGCAACAAGGCGGTGCGCCTCGACATGCCTGGCGACGAGCTGCGCGCAAAGATCGATCTCATCATGGATGAGGTTTGGGCGACGCTCAGCTTCGGTGTCGGCCGCAAGAATGTCGAGAAGGTCGAGCACGCGATCTTCGAACGTGATCATGCTGGCTGGGAACTGGACGCAACACGTCCCCTGCGCCAGAAGGCTGAGAATCAGCTGGGCACCATCGGCTCCGGCAACCACTACGTCGACCTGTTCACCGACGAGGAGGACCGCGTGTGGATTGGCGTGCACTTCGGCTCGCGTGGTTTTGGCCACGGCGTCGCGAGCTGGTTTCTGAAGGCCGCCGGTGCGAAGGACGGCATGGAGGTAGAGCCCTGCGTTCTTTCCGCGTCGGGGGATCTGGGAGAGCAGTACATCCGCGCCATGACGCTCGCCGGCGAGTACGCTTACGCCGGACGCGACTGGGTGTGCGACCGCGTGGCGCGCATTCTGGGCGCGGGAATCGTCGAGAGCGTGCATAACCACCACAACTTCGCCTGGCGCGAAGAGCACGATGGCGAGATGTACTGGGTCGTGCGCAAGGGAGCTACGCCTGCGTTCCCGGGTCAGAAGGGGTTCGTGGGAGGAACCATGGCGGAGCCGGCCGTGATTCTCGAAGGCGTCGACAGTGAGGAGTCGAAGCTGTCCATGTATTCCACTGTTCACGGCGCGGGTCGCGTGATGGGTCGCCGCGAAGCCACGGGGCTCATCGATCGCAAGACCGGTGAGGTGAAGCGAGCGCCGAAGATCACACGCGAGATGATGAACGCGCGCGTGACCGAAGCGCGTGTCGAGCTACGTGGGGCTGGTGTCGATGAGTCGCCGCACTGCTACAAACGGCTCAACGAAGTGCTGGCCGCGCACGAGACCACCGTGCGAATCCTGCACACCCTCACGCCGGTTGGTGTCGCCATGGCGGGAGCCAACGAATTCGATCCTTATAAGGATTGAACTCCGAAGAGGGGGACTGGATCGGCAGTCCCCGCCCCTTTCATTGGCTCGCGGGCGAAAAGTCATCATCGTGGAATGAGGTCCTCGCAGGCGAAGTTTTCCAATCGCAGATTGATCCACGCGCGCTTGATGTCGGCGGACGTCATTATGTATGTCGCGATGCTATGGTGATCAGACGCCCATGCCCACACTGCAGGAACAATTCGGCCCTATCGACATTTATCTCTTCGACCAGATTCTGAAGGGCCGCGTTTTGCCCGGAATGCGGATTCTGGATGCCGGATGCGGTTCGGGGCGGAATCTCATCTACCTGCTGCGCGAGGGCTACGAAGTTTATGCCGCGGATGCCAACGCCCAGGAGGTGGATAAAGTGCGCAGCCTGGCGCGCCAGTTGGCCCCGTCGCTTCCGCCGTCAAATTTTCGAGCGGAAGCGGTGGAACATCTGTCATTCGAGGATGCCTGCGCCGACGTCGTCATCAGCAGCGCGGTCCTCCACTTCGCGCGGGACGACGCGCACTTCGAGTCCATGCTTCTCGGTTCGTGGAGGGTCCTGAAACCCGGCGGCCTTTTCTTCTGCCGCCTCGCGTCCTCGATCGGGATCGAGGACCAGGTGGAACGGATCGATGGACGGCGCTACAAACTGCCCGACGGTTCGATTCGGTATCTGGTCGACGAAGGGATGCTCCGCTCGTTCACAGAACGATTAGGCGAACTCGCCGAGCCGCTCAAGACGACCGTCGTCCAGAATCAACGCTCGATGACCACATGGGTGCTCCGAAAGAGCCGTCGGCCTAACCTTTGATCACTTGATTGACCTGGCAAAGCAGAACGGATTTTCCCTCGCCAGGACTTCGACACGATTTGGCCGTAGCTTTCGTGAAAGACGTTTACTTTGACTCGACAGGAGTCGAGGAGCGGGCCAGGACCAATCTATTTTCCGATGCAGAAGGTGGAGAAGATCTGGTTCAGGATATCGTCTGCGGTGGTTTCGCCGGTGAGGCTGTCGAGGTGGCGCAATGCGGTGTAGAGGTCAAGCAAGAGCATCTCATGCGGGATTTTCTGCCCTGTGGCGGCGCGCGTCGCGCTGAGCGCTTCAAGCGCGCCGGTTACGGCTTCGAAATGGCGGAGGCTGGTCAGGACGCCGGATTCGGTTTCGCCAGAGGGATTGCGAACGGATTCGGCCAGGATATCGCGCAGCCTCTGCAGGCCGTCGCCTGTGAGTGCAGAGGTGGTGACACTCGGCAGCGGCAGTTCAGGCGGGACGTCGGCGCCGGTGTTGAGGTCAGATTTGTTGCGGACGACCAGCGCGTGGCGGCCTTCGAGGCTGGCGATGAGGTCCTGCTCGTCCTGGCGGAGCGGGACCGAGGCATCGAGAACCACCAGGACGACGTCGGCATCGGCGAGCATCTCGCGCGATTTGCGAATGCCGATGGCTTCAGCTTCGTTCTTCGCCTCGCGCAGACCGGCGGTATCCACCAATTCCACAGGAATGCCGCCGAGTGAAAGACGATCGCTGACGAGGTCGCGGGTTGTTCCAGGCTGTGCGGTGACGATGGCGCGCTCGCGTTCGAGCAGGCAGTTAAAAAGGGAGGATTTGCCGACGTTCGGTCGGCCGACGACGGCGAGGCGCAACCCGCTGTGCACCAGGCGGCCGTGTTCGAAGGATCGGGCAAGGCTCTGGAGTTCGAAGGAAATTGCATCGATGCGTGTGACAATTTCCGCCTCGGGCGTAATCTCGACATCGTCTTCGGCGAAGTCGATGCCGGCTTCGAGCAGCGCAACGAGCTCGACGAGCTTCTGCTTCGCAGGATGGACGCGCCGGGAGAGAGCGCCGCCCATCTGTTCGGCAGCGATGCGTGCCTGATAGAGGGTCTGGGCCTCGATGAGGTCGCGAACCGCTTCGGCCTGCGTCAGGTCGATGCGTCCGGCGAGGAAGGCACGCTCGGTGAATTCACCGGGGCGGGCGAGGCGAGCGCCGGCACGCAATCCCTGGCGGACGAGCAGTTCCAGGACCACCGGTGAGCCGTGGGCAGCGATCTCAACCAGATCTTCGCCGGTGTAGGAATTGGGGCGGGCGAAAAATGTAACAACGGCCTCGTCAATCTTCTGCTGCTGTTCGGGATCGACCACTTCGCCGAGGCGAGCGCGTGCATGCTCCAACGCCGCGGTAGTACGCACCAGTCCCGACGCGATCGGAAGCGCATGGGGACCGGAGAGGCGAACGATGCCGATACCACCGCGGCCAGGAGGCGTGGAGATAGCGACGATGGTCTCCTGTGCGACCGATTCCCGTTCTTTGGTTTGTGGATGAGGCTGCACGGTTGGCAAATCCTCGCCGCGGGACGTGCGCCAGCTTATCGCCGCCGGCCTGAGAAGCGGCTCTCTCTCTCTCGGGGTCCGGGGTCGGGGCGCTCATATCCTTTGGGGTAGGCGACGACGAAGCGCCGCAGGCCTTCGCCGGACGAGGCTGTCTCGAGGTCTGAATAAGAGCGGAAGGCCAGGTGCAGCATACGCCGCTCGCGAGAACTCATCGGGGCAAAGCTGTAGGGTTGCCCGGTGGTGCGAACACGCTCCGCAGCGGTTTCGGCAGCCAGCTTCAGCTCGCGGGCACGAAGGGCTTTGAAATTTTCGGCGTCGAAAGACACCTTATCGTGCTCTTCGTTTTCGAGGCGGAGCACTTTGGCGGCAACGTGTTCGAGAGCGCGCAGCAACTCGCCGCCGCGCTGGGTCAGCAGCCCGGCGTCGGGACCGGCAAGTTCGACATAGATCTCGCGCGCTTCCAGGCCGGCGGGGTCTGCAGCGCCGGGTCCGGCGGTGATGCGGAACTTCAGCCGCAGGTGGCCCAGATGAACCAGCGTATTCAGGAATTCAGCGATCTTTTGAGCAGCAGCGGAATAGTCGTCAATCGGCATGGAACTATATTAGTGACCCGGTCTCCGAGTTATTAGATCACGTTGGCGAAGTTCGGAACCACTAATTCCCGAGCAGGAGAATTTAGCGGCGAGCGTTGATGGTTTTGGCTCCTCGTTTCGCTGCGCGCTTGGCGGCGATAGCGCGCATTTCGAGCCCCATACTAGTACGATTCATGACCATCTGGGTGGCAACGCCGAGCAGGTTGCTGCCGGCCCAGTAAAGCGCGACCCCGGAGCCGATGTTCCACATCATGAAGCCGAAGACAGCGGGCATCATGAAGGCCATCATGCGCTGCTGGCTCTGATCCATGCCCGGTGACGGGGTAAAGAACTGCGACAGGAACATCGAAATGATGACGGTGAGCGGCAGGATGTGGAGCGGATCGGGCGAGGAGAGATCGGGGAGCCAGAGGAAGTGCGCGTGGCGCAACTCGATCGCGTACATGAGCATGCGATAGAAGCCGAACAGGAGCGGATACTGCAGCAGCATGGGCAGGCAGCCACCGAACATATTGACGCCCTCTTTGCGCTGCAGGTCGAACATCTCCTTGTTCATTTCCTGGCGGCGGGGGTCGGTGGTCTTATATTTCGCGTACTTCGCCTTGATGGAATCCATCATGGGCTGGATGCGCTGCATCTTCAGCGAAGACTTCATCATCATGACCCGCGTGGGCAGCATGGCGAGGTTGAGGATGAGCGTGAGGATGAGGATGGCCCAGCCCCAGTTGGGAATGCCGTGCGTGACGAAGAAACGCAGCACCAGCAGCATGGGCTTGGCGATCCAGCCCCACCAGCCGAAGCTGACGACGTGCTCGAGGTTTTCGCCGCTGGCGGTGTGGACCGATTCCAGCAGGTCAAGATTCTTGGGCCCGACGAAGAGACGAGTGCTGACGCCGTTGGCAGTGGTGCCGATCGCGGCGCCGAGTAACGGCACCTGATCGACAGCGTTGGGATCGGGTTTCGCCGGGTTCTTCGGGATGGGCAACGATTCGTGCAGCGTCACGACCGTGGTGTCGGCAGGCGACGTGGGCATGAACACGGCGGAGAAATAAAGATCGCTGACGCCGAGGTAGTCGTAGGAGCCGTGCAGGGTCTCGCCGCCAACGACTTTCTTGGCTGCGATCTGGTCCGTCTTGCCACTTTCCGATGTATCGATGGCGCTTCCGGCGTAGCCCTGGAGGTTCGTCTGATCGCCAAGACCCGAAGGCCACGCGAGCAGGGCCGTGACGGGAGCGCCATTCTGCGTGACGGAAACATCCGCGCCGATGACGTAAGTGGAGTCGAAGTGGTAGGTCTTGCGGACGTTGAGGCCGCCGTACGAGTAGTCGTAGGTCAGCGTCTGAGGGTCGGTTCCGGCGACGCTGATGGTCCCGGTCTGCGACGGCACGTAGAGCACCGAGTTGAGACGGTTCTTCAGACCCGCATCGTACGTGTACAGCGAAAGCGGGAACCCGAACTTTGCCGAGGCGGCAGGGTTGACCAGGTCGAGCGGATTCTTCTGCGTGTCGTCCTTGTATTTCTTCAGGATCCAGGACTTCACGTCTCCACCGCGGTTCGTGAACGTGATGCGATAGAGCTCGTTTTCGACGACGGTTTCAGTTTGCGAGGAGGACTGGACCGCGGCGGCATGCGCTGAGGTTCCGACACCGGGAGACGGTGTTGCCGGAGTCTCGGCGTCGGGGGGCGCAGGCGATGGAGAGGCGGCTTGTGTGGTCTGCGGCTTTTGTTGCGAAGAGGACTGCTGGGTTTTCTTCGGCGCGAAGTACTGAAAGGCAACCACCATGATCACAAAAACGACCATGAAGCCCCAGAGCGACCGCATATCGCCGCCGCCGCTGCCACCGCTACCGCCGCCGCCCTGCTGGTTGGGATTTTGTATCTCTGCCAAGTCTTACCTGTTCTCTGTTTGGGGAACGCAGGAAATTGCGCTGTGGGGATTGTGGGAGTGAGAAACGGAGCGTTTTGCCGGCACCGGGTCAAAGCCGCCGCGGTGCAGTGGATGACAACGCAGAATTCTTGCTAAAGCCATCAGGCCGCCGCGCAGGATCCCGTGTTCGGCGATCGCAATGGCGGCGTAGTCGGAGCAAGTCGGCTGGAAGCGGCAACCGCCGGGTGCGATGGCATGCATGGCGGGAGAGAGCGCGTGCTTATAGAACGTGAGCAGCCGGCGCGCGACAGAGGCGCGCAGCATTGAAACTCGTCCAGCGGGCGCGTTCACAGTTTTCCTTCCGCACCGACGGTAACGGTTGAGAAGACACGCGCGACTTCGCGTTCGAGACGAGCGAAATCCATATCGAGGACCGTCTTCCGCGGATGCAGCACGACATCGACGCGGGGCGGCAGCACGCTCAGGTGGAGCCGCACTGCTTCACGCATACGTCGGCGGATGCGATTCCGTTCCACGGCACCGCCCAGAACGCGACCTGCTGTGAGACCGACTCGCGGCTGTATGCCTGCGGGATCCTCTGTCGATCGTTCGCGGAAGAAGTAGCTCATGGAAGGGGACGAATAGCGGCGGCTTTCGCGGTACACGCGCTGATAGTCGGCATGCTTCCGCAGACGGGCACTGCGCCAGTCGAATCCAGCCTCCGGCATATCTCCATTCTGTCGCAATCCTGGGGTGGCAGCCACCGCGAGGCGGCTGCGGTAAAGGCGCGCTTAGTCGCGGTAGCCCGCGCTGACAGAGACACGCTTACGGCCCTTGGCGCGCCGGCGGGAAAGGACCGCGGCACCGCTCTTGGTCTTCATGCGGGTGCGAAAGCCGTGCGTCTTGGAACGGCTGCGGCGGTTAGGTTGAAATGTGCGCTTCGGCATGGAAAAACTGACTCCTGATTTTCTTCGGATTCGGCTGGATTGGGCATCTCGTCACTGCGATGATTCTGGTGGACGCGCAATCGCTTTTGTCGGCCGCGCAACTGCTGAAAATCTTCTCGCCGCCGCAAGTTATGAGTATATCGCATCGCATTTAGGCGGGCAAAAAACGCCGCGCCGTCACTTTTTTCACCAGCACCTGTGCAACTTTCGTGCGCGGAAAATTTTCTGTTCTCAAGGTCCTTCTCTTCGCCCCGGGCTGTGCTACTATCGGCAACGTTCACTTAAGATTTTTTCGACGCCCTGCGGTAGTCGGAAGAAATTTTTTGACCGATGCTCCGATGCGTGACAGATCGGAGCCACTCCCGGCCAGCAATAGAATTGCTCCTGAATTCGCCCTGTTTCCACACGCCAGGGTTCACCTTGGGCATTTCTGTTTTTGGTTCCGGACGCACCGGTCACTTCCGCTCCCGGGTGTTTGCCAAGAGGATTGCGCATGTCATTCGCCGTCACGTCTCCTGTTGCTCTCAATCCCTGGGTCCAAATCCTCGCCGCGCTCGAAAAGAAGGTGAATCGTCAGTCTTTCGATACCTGGCTGAAGCCGACACGCTACAGCTACACGCGCGAACGGATCCTGTTCGTGCGCATTCCCACGCCGGAATTCAAGCACGTGGGTGATCGCTACGGCGATCTGATCCAGGAAGCCATCGAGAATCTGCATCTGGAGTTCGACGACGTGTCGTTCATCACTCCGGACGAAGATCCCACCATTCCTCGGGTACGCGAGGATGGAGGCTTTGCGCCGTCTTCGTCAACACAAATTCCGAATCTGCACACCAACGGCGCTGCGACGCGTCCGGCGCAGCACGCCGGGCCGCAGCAGGCGCGCTTCGACTGGTCAACGGCGGCACAACTCAACGCGCGTTACACGTTCGATGGATTCGTTTGCGGGCCGGGCAATCAGTTTGCGCGCGCCGCAGCCATGGCGGTCGCCGAACAGCCGGCGAAAGCCTACAATCCCCTCTTCCTGTACGGCGGCGTGGGCATGGGCAAGACCCATCTGATGCATGCCATCGGGCATGAGGTAAAGATGCGCCAGCCAGGTGCCTCGATTTCTTACGTTTCCGCGGAGAAGTTCACCAACGAGATGATCAGCTCGGTGCGCTTCGACAAGATGACGAGTTTCCGCGACCGGTTCCGCACCGTGGACCTGCTGCTGATTGACGACATCCAGTTTCTTTCGCAGAAAGAGCGCACCCAGGAGGAGTTCTTCCATACCTTCAACGCTCTGCACGAGAACATGAAGCAGATCGTCATTGCCTCAGACCGTCCTCCGCGCGAGCTGGCCGATGTCGAAGATCGTTTGCGCAGCCGCTTCGAGTGGGGACTGATCGCCGACATTCAGCCACCCGACCTCGAGACCAAGGTCGCGATCCTGCAGAAGAAGGCAGAGAGCGAACATCTGCCGCAGCCGCTGCCGATGGATGTGGCGCTCTTCATCGCGTCCAATGTCCGCACGAATGTGCGCGAGCTGGAAGGCGCCCTGGTGCGTCTGGTCGCATGGTGTGGGCTGAATGGCCTTGAGATCACGCTGCCGACGGCACAGCAGTGCCTGAAGCAGTTCATCGACACGCAGGTGCGCAAGATCACGATCGAGTCGATCCAGCGCGCGGTCGCCGAGCAGTTTGGCATGCGCGTGGCTGAGTTGAAGCAGCGGAATAATTCGCGCGCCGTTGTAGTGCCGCGTCAGATCGCGATGTATCTGGCGAAGCAGCTTACCGAAGCATCGCTGCCCGAGATCGGGCGGCAGTTCGGCGGCAAGCACCACACCACGGTGATGCACTCGATTGGAAAGATCGACGAGCAGCGCCGCAACGACAAGAACCTGAACAGCACCCTGAACAAGCTGCAGGAAACGCTGAACGGCTAGTGCTGGCCGCACAGGCAGACGCGCCTTGTGGCGCAGGAGAGTCTGCCTACAGTCCCTTCAGCCCCGCACTTATGTAGATCTGTGACATGATCTGCGTGTCGCGCAGGCCTTCTTCACCTGGCGTCTTCGGCTCGCGATTTTCCCGGACGCATTCGGTGAGATGATCGGCCTGGCGCACGAAGTCCCAGGGATCTTTGTCCGGCTCGGGCATGTCGATGTCGCCGCCCGCGGTGTGCCCGATGAGACGCTTGCCCTGGTAAGGAAACGCCGGCTCCATGTGCAGCCAGCCCTTTGATCCATGCACCTTGAAGAAACCGCCGCCGCCGGTGTCGCCTCCGTAGGTCGTCGTGCAGCTGGCGAGTATGCCGGAGGGAAACTTCATCGTCCAGCCGTCGTTCTCCTCCACTTCGTTAAAGCGGCCGTCGTGATCGATCACCGAGGAATTGGCCTTGATGTCGCCGGGTTCTTCGCCGGTGAGATAGCGGCAGGCGTTCAGCGAATAGACGCCAACATCCATCAGCGGCCCGCCGCCAGCGAGCTTTTTGTTCAGGCGCCATTCACCCGCCTGGATGGGAAACCCGAAGGCGCTCTCGATGGCCTGGACCTGTCCAATCTGTCCGGAGCGAATCAGCTCGATGGCCTTCAGATGGACAGGGTTGTACTGGCAACGGTAGGCGATCATCAGCTTGACGTTGTGCTTGCGGCAGGCTTCGATCATCGCCTTGCAATCGCCAACGCTGGTCGCCATCGGCTTTTCGCAGAGCACATGCTTGCCCGCCTTGGCCGCGCGAATGGTGTACTCCGCGTGCATGGAGTTGGGCAGCGCGATGTAGACCGCATCGATCTCCTTGTTCTGCGCGATGTCGTCATAGTTCTCGTAGCTGTAGATCGAGGGCGAGGGGACGTCGTACATCGCGGCCTGTTTCTCCGCTTTTTCGCGGTGGCCGCTGACCAGGGCGGTGATCTTTCCTGTTTTCGACAGCGCGACGGCGGGCATGAAGTGATCCATGGAGATGCGGCCCAGGCCAACAATGCCCCAGCGGAATTTGCGTTGCGACGTTTCGGCTCCGGCCTGCGCGTGCAGTTTCGGCAACGCACCGGCAACGGCAGTCATCGCAGTAAGACGGGAAAAGTCGCGGCGGGTCAGCTTCATGCGGGGAAAAACCTCCGCGGCCATTGTAGGGCTTCACAACAAATTCGGGAGGGTCCGTTCGGCTACGGAGCCACCCTGAACATGACCTACTCCTCTCGCAGCAACACCGCCGGCTCCACGCTCACCGCTCGACGCGCAGGCACGGCCGCAGCCGCGCTCCCAATCAGCACCATTGCGGCAATCGCACCCAACAGCACCACCGGGTCGTAGACCGTGGCCTCATACACGATGCTGGCGAGCACGCGACTCCCCAGGACGCCCAAAGCCAGGCCTGCCACCGACCCAACACCGAGCAGAAGGACGGTCCTCCCCAGCGCCGCTCGCAGCACCTGGAGTCTTTGCGCTCCAACGGCCACGCGAATCCCCATCTCACGCAGCCGCCGCGCAACCGTGTAGCTGGCCATGCCGAAGATGCCGGTCGCCGCCAGCATGCCTGCCAGCAATCCAAGCACTCCCAAAGCCACCGTCGCCACTCGCGCCGGGAACAGCACCAGCGCCAGCGCATCCGGCCAGCTTTCGATTTTTACCGGCAGGCTTGGATCGATCCTGCCCATCATCGCGTTCAGCGCAGCAGCCATCTCCGCGGTGGTTCGCGCGGAGCGCACGACCAGCGTCGTGTCGTTGTCGTTCGACTGCGCCAGCGGGAAGAACATCGCGGCCTGCGCCCCTTCGGTCAGGGAGTCATATTTGCCATCTTCCACGACTCCGACAATCTCGTACGTCGTTGGGCCGGGCGTCGCGAAATGCCGCCCCACCGCCGCTGCGTTCCCAAACATCAGGCGCGCGAACGTCGCATTCACCAACGCCACCTTCGGCGTATGTTCGTCGTCGTGCCACGTAAAGTCGCGTCCGGCCAGCAGCCGGGTCTCGGCGGCCTGCAGAAAGCCCGGAGAAATGGAGAAATATTTCGGCACCGTCACGCTGTTAGAGCTGCGGAAATCGGTCGTGCCCTCGCGATAGACCGGGGTCGTGCTCCCGCCTCCATTCATGGGCGGATTGTCGATCATCCCTACAGCCGTCACACCCGGAATCTGCGCTGCCTGCTCCAGCATTTTCTTCTGCAACGGCAACGACGCTGCGTCGGAGTAGCCCGCCATGTTCATTTCGGTCTCGGTGAGTATGGCGCCTTCCGGCTGGAACCCAATGGGCGCGTGGAGCTGTCGATTCATACCGCGCAACCCCACCAGCGCGCAGGTGACGAGCAACGCACACAGCGCTACCTGCAACCCCAGCAACAGATCGCGCAGCGTGAGCCTGCGGAAGGCGCCCTGTGCCGCCCCTGCCTTCATGGCGTGCATTGCGTCGGTTTTCCAGATTTGCCGCGCCGTCAGCAGTGCGGGCAACACGCCGCTGGCCACAGCCAGTAGCACCGCAATCCCATAGACACGCGCATCCGCGGCCACGGTTACGCGAATCGGATACGCGGAGATCGGTTGCCACTGGCTCAATGCGCGCAGCAGTGCGCCAGCAACCGCGCAGCCTGCCGCTCCACCCCCGAAGGACAACAGCGCAGCCTCGGCCAGCACCTGGCGCAGCATGCGCCACCGCGTCGAGCCAATGGCCATCCGAATCGCCATCTCGCGGCCCCGGTCGGATGCGCGCGCCGCAAAGATGCTTGCCAGGTTCACGCATGCCGCCGCCAAAACCAGAACCGCCAGCAACAGAACACCGGTTAGAAACGCCTTTGCCGGACCGCCGAGGACATCGCCCAGCAATCCTGGCTTTACCAGGCGCGCGCCCATCTGATCGTCGCTGGCCGGATACTGCTTCGCCAGCTGCGCTGCGATCGCGTTCAAATTGTCGGTGGCCTGCTGCGGAGTCACACCCGCTTTCAGCGATCCCACGACCCACAGCCCATGGTTGAACCGCTTCTCCAGGTAGCTGTAACCCTCGATCTGCTCCTCGTTGATCATCGGAACAAAGAAATCCGGCCAAAGCATCAATTCGGTTCCATGAAAGGCAGGCGGCGCAACCCCGATGACGGTGAAGGGATGCTTGTTCAGATCGACCTTAGTCCCGATCACCCCTGCATCGGCGCCAAATCTCGTGCGCCAGAAGCCATCGCTCAGCACCACGTACGGCGCCGAATTCGGCCCGTGCTCATCGCTCGAGTGAAAGAACCGCCCCAGCTGCGGCTGCGTCCCGAGCATGTCGAAATAGTTGCCGGAGACTTCGTAGACCCAGCGCTTTCGCGCCGTCCCCTGCGTGCTCAGCCCCACTTCGCTGAACCGGTACGCCGCCATATCCGCGAAGGTTGTGTTCCGCGTGCGAAAGTCCTGATAGTCGGGGTAGGACTGGCTGATGTATTGCGCCGGCTTTTGCACCACCATCCACAGCCGGTCGGCGTTGACTACATTCAGCGGCCGCAGGATGGCTGCATTGGTCACGCCGAACACGACGAGGTTCGCCGCAATCGCCATGGTCAGCGACAGCAGGGCTACCAACGCAAATCCCGGAGAATGACGCAGCCGCCGCGCCGCGACTCGCAGATCACCCATGAAGTCGTGCATTCTGCCCTCCTGTATGTGCAGGGAACCCCGGAATAGGGATGCACTTGCGCATCCATCGTGACACCGAATTGCGATGCAGGGAAATGCGTGGCTTAGCGTCGCGGGTGCCGGATCGGCGGTTGCGAAGTCTGTCCGAAATCCAGTGGCGCCGTCCATTCCCGGACACCGCTGCGATCAAACCTGGAGGGTTCTCCGTTGGCTCGAATCGAATGGCCTGTACCCTGTGCGCTGCACCTTGTACCCTGTCCTCATCCCACGATGGTCCGACGCTTCGCAACGGCTTTTTCTCTTTTTCATCTCTTCGTCCTGACTGCACTCGCTGCTCCGCATACGCAGGACACCGGTTTCCTGAACCGGAGCATCGAGGTGAACAATGTCCTGCGCCGCTACGTGGTTTATCTGCCCGAGGGATGGAACCGGCAGCAGACGTGGCCGGTGATCCTGTTTCTGCACGGGTCGGGGGAGCGCGGCTCCGAAGGCATGGACGAGACGCAGATCGGGCTTCCCCAGGCGATCCGGCTTCATCCGGAGCGGTGGCCGTTTGTGGTGGTGATGCCGCAGGTTCCGTTTAGTCATCATCACTGGACCGACCCCGACATGATGGCGATGGCCATGGCAGCGCTCGATGCTGAGGTAAAGGAGTTCCATGGCGATCGTGATCGCGTGTACCTGACAGGGTTGTCGCTGGGCGGCTATGGAACGTGGGAGATCGCGAAAGCTTATCCTCACCGCTTCGCCGCGCTGGTGTCGGTATGTGGCGGTGTTTTCTGGTCGTACCAGCCGGATCGCTGGCGCGAGGTCAACACGCTGCCAGGCGAATACGCACGTGCACTGGGACGCACACCGACGTGGATCTTTCACGGCTCCGACGATCCGATCGTGAATCCGAAGCAGTCGCTGCTGATGTATCAGGCGTTGAAGGCCAATAGCGGCGATGTTCGTTTTTGGGAGTACGCCGGGATCAAGCACAACGTGTGGGATCGCGCGTATGCGGAACCGCAGTTGCCGCACTGGCTGTTGTCGCAGAGGCTGAGCGCGATGCCGAAACTCACGCCGCTGTCGGAGCAGATCCTCGTGCCGGTGCATCCGGTCCCGGTGAAGGTCGACCCGAACCTCTACAACGCCTACGTCGGCGACTACGAGGATCAGAACCAGGTTGTTGCCTCGATCTACCGGCAGGGGGACCGCCTGTTCGATCGCGATCGCATCGGCGAAGTGACGGAATTGCTCCCGGATAGCCCGACGACCTTCTTCTATCCGACCGGCGGAACGCGGCGCCTGACCTTCGAGAAGGACACCGAGGGGCGAATCACGGGGATTCGATTCCACGACGATCGGCATGAGGAATTCTGGGAGCGGAAGCGGTGAAACCTGGTCGTGCCGGCCTGGGGTTCATTGCTCCTACTCAATCGTCCGATATGAGGTTTTCTTTTTCCCGAACCCGATCGATGGCTGTGCTGATTCCGCACAGCGTATTCGATAGCGAGACGGCGATCCCGCACGCAGTTATCTAAGCCGCTTGTTTTCACTGCAGGAATTTGCGGGACCAATCGAGAACCGAACTTCTGCACCGTTCCTTGCGTAGAACTGATCAGACCACTGTGGTGCTTCCGCACCGAAGGAGATCTTTCATGAAGGGCTTATTTACTTTTGCTGCCATGCTGGCGCTGTTGGTTCCACCCGTGTTTGCCGCGAAAACTACGACGGTGACAATCTCACAAGCCGTCACCGCCGGATCCACGCAGATCGCCGCCGGCGACTACAAGGTGTCGTACGAAGGATCTGGCTCCGCGGTGAAGGTGACCATGAGTAAATCCGGAACGGCGCCGATCGTTCTGAACGCGAAGCTGCTGCCGGAAAAAGGTAGCGGTGAGGTTTCCGTTGGGACCGAGAATGGTGCGCGTGTACTGCAGCAGATCGCGCTGCCCGGCGGCACCTTGGATTTCAGTTCCGGCGAGCAGAAGTAGCGACGCTGTGACCCGTCAGGCTCGGGGCTAAGGATCGAGGATCGTAGCCCCGCTGCGTGGTGTCCACGTTAGCAGTAAGAAGAGATTGACTCCGCGCCTGGTTTTCAAGGGCGCGTCGGACGCCCTGTGCGCGGGTTTTCGCCCTCTTGACAGGCGGGGCTTATTTCTTCCGCGGGTGTCCATTCTCGAACAGGATTTTGGCCTTCCGGACAACTACGGCCTGATTTCTTCCCCTTAACTCGATGATTCCGTTGCCTCCTGCCCTGGCTGGCTTCGGCATGGAACGTGCTCCCCCTCTCCTGTCGGCCCTGTTTCGTCGGGCTCCCCCCAATCGCAATCGAGGGAACTGTCATGTCACCAGCCGCGTATCCACCGAGCGAGGTTCGAGCTATGCGCCGCTTCGCTTTCTTTGTCGTCTGCTTCACCGCCATCGTTCTGCTTGGCGTGTCGCTTCCGCATTCGCACCATCACGTTCACGCCGCCGCGGCGGCTCAGCCTGGAAACTGGAAGAACGCCGACTGCGAAAACAACGGGAACCACTGGGGCGAAGCGCACGTTTGCCAGATGCGCCGCACCACGTTTGCACTGGCGTCGGGTCGCATGAGCGTCGAAACCGTGAACGGCGGGATCGAAATCCTCGGTGAAGACCGTTCGGATGTGGCGCTGGAAGCGCGTGTGACGGCCTGGGCGCCGTCGGAGACCGCGGCGAATGAGGTGCTGAGTCAGGTCGTGATCGACACCAACGATGGCGAGGTTCGCGACCACGGGCCACACCAGCACTTCCTCAATCGCACCGGCTACTGCGATCGACTATCACCTGCATGTGCCGCGGCATCTGGCGGCCGAGTTGCACACCATGAACGGCGGGATCGACCTGACGCGCGTCGATGGGAGCCTGCACTTCGAGACGACCAATGGCGGCGTAACGCTCGACCACGTTTCCGGTGATGTGCAGGGTCACACCGTCAATGGCGGATTGAACGTCTCCCTCGATGGCGATCACTGGCAGGGCGATGGCCTTCACGCCGATACGACGAACGGCGGGATCAGCCTGCGTGTTCCGGAGCACTACAACGCGCATCTGGAGACGGGCACGGTGAACGGCGGCATCAATGTCGACTTCCCAGTCACGGTGCAGGGTACGATCAAAAATCATCTGAACACCGACCTCGGCAGCGGCGGCTCGACCCTGCATGTGCAGACGGTCAACGGCGGCATCACCATCAGCCACAACGACACGACCAGCGCGGACTGACCCTCCGCGCTGGAAGTTTCGCACCGGTTTTCCTCCCCCAGCCCTCCCCCTGCTCTCTCTTTCATTCCTTCACCAAAATTTCGGTTCAGAGGCCAGGTTGTGCATCGCAGAGGCGGAGGGCACCAGCGTTCAGTCTGCCTGGAAACCCCCTTTCCACTTCAGGTCGTCTCCTTTCCACACCCGCTTTCCCATGGCTCTGTGAAATCGGTGGAGATCCTGTGGCCGAAAGGGTGCCTCCGCACCGAGTTTCCTCGTTGTGCTCATTCCCACAGCCGGGTTTTCTAAATCCCGGACCGACAGTCCGCCCGCTCCCCTCGCGGTTTCGCGTGGGCTTTCCACTTTTCCAGCGCAAACGACTACGGCTACTAGAGAAGAGAACAATATGAATACTCTTCGTCGCCGTCGTTGGACGTCCGACACGGGACCAACAGCGAACCCACAAAAACACCGCGTTTTCCAGAGGGTGCATTTCAGCCAAGTCACTCTAGAATGGATTCTTCGGTCCTGTGCCCTTGCGAATTGCCGCCCTGCCTGGTGTACAGTGAGTCCAATCGAAATCGGGGGAAAGCCATTATGCCGGCTGTGGAAGAGGAGAAAGCGGTTCAGGGAGCGACTATGGAGATCAGCGTCAGCCGTCAGGATCTTCTGCGTGAGCTGACCGCCACGCAAAGCGTTGTCGAGCGGAAAACGACGATCCCGATCCTCTCCAACTTTTTGCTCGAGGCCGATGGCGAACGGATCGTGATCACGGCCACCGATCTGGACCAGAGCATTCGCACCAGTTGCGCGGCGAAGGTGAAGAAGCCCGGATCCTGCACGATTCCAGCACGCAAGCTGTATGACTACATCCGCCTCCTCGGCGACGGCGACATGTCGATCAAGCTGCTGGAGAACCACTGGGTGCAGATTCGCGCCGGCCGCTCCAACACGCGCATGGTGGGCATGGCGCGCGCGAACTTCCCGCAGGTGCCGGAGTTCCCCAGCGGAAGCGCAATCAAGATTCCTGTGGCTTCGCTGCGGACCCTGATTGCCCGCACGATTTTCGCCATCTCCAACGAGGAGTCGCGCTACACGCTGAATGGCGCGTTGCTGATCCTGAAGTCCGAATCGATCGCCATGGTTGCGACCGACGGCCATCGCCTGGCGCATATCGAAAAAGTCGGCGAGAACTTCCCCGGCATCAACGCGGAGAAGAAGACGCTGGTGCCGCGCAAAGCTCTGCAGGAACTGCAGTCGCTGCTGGCGAACACCGAAGCGGAGCACATCGAGTTTGCTGATGACGACGCTACGCTCTTCTTCCGCATCGGGCACCGCGTGCTGACCAGCCGCAAGCTGACCGGCCAATTCCCGAACTACGAAGCTGTGATGCCGCGCGACAACAACAAATTCGTCATCGTGCGCAGCCCCGACCTGTCGGCGTCGATCCAGCGCGTCGCGCAGTTTGCCGACGAGCGCTCGGGCGCCATCAAGATGCGTCTTGAGCAGAACGAGATGAAGGTGTCTTCGTCATCGACGGATGCCGGCGAGTCCGAGGACACCATCGAGACGCCCTACAGCTTCGATCCCATCGTGGTCGGCTTCAACTCCGCCTACCTGATCGATTTTCTGAAAGCGATCGGCAACGAGGGCGAGGTTCGGCTGGAGTTCAAGGACGCGCAGTCAGCCGGCCAAATCCGCCCCGAAGAAGGCTCCGACGAGTACAAGTACCGCTACATCATCATGCCGATGCGGATCTGACTCGCATAGTGCTTAATATAAAGCGCAATTAATCCTTTAACGGTACTATTGCGTGTTATATTAAGCATGTGCTGTCTCTCTCCGCCCTTGCCGAACAGCTCGTTGCCAGACGGAAGGCCGTGGGCCTGAGCCAGACCGCGCTCGCGAAACAAGCCAAAGTCAGTCGCTCGACCATCGATGCCCTCGAGAACAGCCGCATCGGCGAACTCGGCTACAACAAAATCACCAACATCCTCGCAGCGCTTGGGCTGGAACTCAGTCTCCGCGAGTCAACCCCGCGCCGGCCTACGCTTGACGACCTGATGGCCGAGGAAAGGGAAGAGGAACAGGATGATCAGGGTCTGGACCGACGCCGCTGAGGCCGGCCTCCTCGATCGGCTCGGCCCCCGGGGCAGTGCCTTCCTCTACCAGCCCGGCGCGTCTCCAGCCCGCGCCGTTTCGGTGACCATGCCTGTGCGGCTCTCCTCCTGGGACCTGCCCTACGGGCTGCCGCCTATCTTCGACATGAATCTCCCCGAAGGCGTTTTGCGGGAAAGGCTGCGTCTGGCCTTCGCCAAAGCAACCGGCACCTTCGACGATTTCGATCTTCTTGAGATCGTCGGCCGTTCGCAGGTCGGCCGCATTCGCTATTCCGGCGAGAAGCAGCAACTGGCCGAGGACGTCCCTTTTCAGTCGGTCGATGAGATTCTCGAGAAGAGCCGTGGTGGCGATCTCTACCGTTACCTTCTCGAGAAATTTGCAACCTTCTCCGGCATCAGTGGCGTGCAGCCCAAGGTGCTGGTGCGCGACGAGGCCGCGTCGATCCCACTCCTTGAGTCGAAGCACCGAATTTCGGAAAGCTACCGAGGCGCCACGCATATCGTGAAGTTTTGGGAACAGAATGAATATCCGCAGCTGGCGGCCAATGAGTTTTTTTGCCTCCATGCCGCTGAACGTTGCGGGCTTGAAGTTCCCCACTATCGTCTCGCCGAAGACGGTTCAGCTTTGGTCATCGATCGCTTCGACCTCCGCCCGAATGGCACCTATCGCGGGTTCGAGGACTTCTGCGTGCTCAATGCCCGCCGCACGGAGGAGAAGTATCGCGGCAGCTACGAAACCTCGATCATGAAACGCTTCACGCAGTTTGCGAACTCACCGCACATCGGTGAGGATCTGGAGCGCCTCTTCACCCTGATCGTCCTCAATTGCGCGTTGCATAACGGCGATGCGCATCTAAAAAACTTCGGCATCGTTTATGACGATGTGCAGGGAGAGGCGCGCCTTGCACCCGTCTACGATGTCGTGACGACCTCGGTCTATCTGCCCAGCGACAGCATGGCGCTCACCCTGAACGGATCGACCCAGTGGGCGAGCGCGAAGGAGTTGCAACGCATCGGTGAGACGCGCCTCGGAGCCACTCCGGCCCGTGTGCGCGAAATCCTGGCGCGCGTAGCGGAAGCAATCGCCGCGACCTTCGCAGAGGTGCGCACCTACCAGAAGCAGCATCCGGAGTTCGAGGAAATCGGCAACCGTATGCTCGAGGAATGGGAGAAGGGAATCGCGCAGTCCCTCAGCTCGGCCTGATCTCGCTACACCGTCATCGACAACACCGAATACGACCGCGCCGGCAGCTTCACCGTCATCGTCGATCCGGTCTTTGGCTTCTCCAGCGACTGCGGGACCACGCGCTTCGGATCCGCGAACGTGTTCAGCGCTTTGAGATCCGGCCCGGTGAGGGTTTCAAACGCCGTGACGCTCGCCGGAGTCAGGTCGCGCCACACGATCTCCAACTCGCGGTCCTTGTTCAGATCGCGATTGAACACGAAGAGGGTCGCGGTTCGCTTTTCCGGATGGTGGACCGCCGTCACGTCGAGCCATGGCACTTCGCCAAAACCCGGAACGGGTAGGCCAATGCTCTCGATGGGCCGCCCCAGAGTGGGCACCTGGTAGCCAGGGCCTTCGGCCGCAACGCTGAGGGAATTGCCGTGCCCGTACTGCAGCGCCCAGGCATAGGGATAATAAATGGTATTGCGGAGAATGCCATCCTCATTGGTCATGATCGGCGCAATCACGTTTACCAATTGGGCCAGACACGCGAGCTTGACGCGGTCGGCATGCCGCATCAGAGAATTCGCCAGGCCTCCGACGAGCAGCGCGTCTTCGAGGTTGTAAGGCTCCTCGAGCAGATGCGGAGCAGGCTTGCCATGGCCATCCACTGCATCGCCGGTGCGCGCCCGATACCACACGTTCCATTCATCGAAAGAGAGGAAGAGCTGCTTACCCGAGCGCTTCTGCGCGCGCACTACATCGCAGACGTCGACGATCTCTTCGATCTGGCGATCCATGGCGAGGTTCATCGCCATATAGATCTGGCTGTCGTGGTTCGTCTCCTCGGTGTTTCCCCAGTAGCGGTGCAGCGAGATACCGTCGACCACGTCATAGCACTCTTCGAGCACGGTGCGATCCCACTCGATATAGGTGGGCATGAATGGGCCGCTCGATCCGCACGCAACCAGCTTCACCGAAGGATCGATAGCCCGCATCTGCCGCGCAGCGTCCGTCGCCTTGATGCCGTACTCGCGCGCTGGCATGTGGCCGATCTGCCAGGGACCATCCATTTCATTGCCCACGCACCAGTACTTCACGTTGTGCGGCTGATCGTAGCCGTGGGAACGGCGCAGATCGCTCCACTTCGTTCCCCGCTCCACGTTGCAGTACTCGACCAGCGCCGCCGCATCTTCGGCCGAAGCTGTGCCGAAATTCAAACCGAAGAGCGGCTCGGCGCCGACAGCGCGCGCCCACGTGATGAAATCATTCGTTCCGAACTGATTCGTCTCCAGCGTGTTCCATGCACGATCGAGGACCGCCGGCCGGTTCTTTCTCGGTCCGACGCCGTCGAGCCAGTGATATCCCGAAACGAAATTGCCGCCGGGATAGCGGATGATTGGCACGCCCAGCTGCTTCACTTCGTTCATCACATCGGTGCGAAAGCCGTTGGCGTCCGCAAACTTCGACTTCGGATCGTAGATGCCTTCGTAGATCGCGCGGCCGAGGTGCTCGAGAAAAGAGCCAAAGATATGGCGATCGATGGGAGCGATCTGCCGGGTGGAATCGAGGACGATGCGAGTTGTGCCGTCGCTCTGCGCGAATCCAAGACGGCCCAGGGTTGCGGTCGCGCACGCGGTCAAACCTGTCTGACCGGATTTCTTCAGGAACTGTCTTCTCGAGACGGATTGCATACGTAGCCCTCTCTTCGGCGCAGAAAAGGATCAGAATCAGCGTAGCTGTAAACGTTTTCTGTCGGAAGTGAAGATAGTCGCCGCTTTGCAGCGTGTCAAGGCGGATCAGGCGCAAGAGTTCACCTTCGCGAGCCGAATAGAGCTCCTCGCAACATGGCGCCTTACCCTCGGCGAACTTCGCGACGTCGCCGCTCTCGCCGCAACTGGGTGGCATAATGCCAACATCCCACGAGCAACGCCGGAACCAGTGGCGCCACCAGCATGTTCAGCAACCAAACCCTCATCCAAAACACAAGTGCCTGCCCGGAGCCAGTGGGCTCCACGAAGGGTCATCGGCAGCGGGATCGAAAACGATCAGGAAACCTCGCGCGATGGGTGCCTGGCTTTGCCGGTTCGGTTCTGCTGCTGGTGGCGTCGTCCTGTTCCGGGCATCATGGCGCCAGCAACACCGATGCGGTCGTGGACGACATCGACCCGGGAATCGCTCACACCCTTTCTTCTATCGATGCCGTCGACAACCACGCGCATCCCGTGCTCGCGCCGCCCCTCGATGCCACCGAGAAGGAATTTGACGCGCTCCCGGTCTCAAACCTCGAGCCGCAATCCGACCCGCCCGCGCTGCGACCGGACTTCCCGCTGCTCAGCGATGCGTGGAAGGCGCTCTACGGATTCACCACGCCGCCACCACTCGACGCTGCTGCAACGCAGCGTCTCAACGATGCGCGTTCCCGCGTGAAGCACGCACAAGGCGAGCAGTACCCCCAATGGGTGCTGGATCAGGCGGGGATCGGCACCATGCTGGCGAACCGCGTTGCTATGGGCCGCGGCGTTCAGCCCCCGCGCTTTCTTTGGGTGCCGTACATTGATGCGCTGCTGTTTCCGCTGGACAACACGGGCATGGCATCCGTGTCACCGGATCGGAAAGCCTTCTTCTCGCTGGAGGACGCAGTTCGCGGCCGTTATCTCAATGCTGTCGGGATGTCCGCGGCTCCTCCAACCCTCGACGCATATCTGACCGAGGTCGTAACGCCGACGCTCGAGCGCCAGAAAGCCGGCGGAGCGGTCGCCGAGAAATTCGAAGTGGCCTATCTGCGTTCGTTCGACTTCAGCGATCCGCCACGCACACAGGTAGAGAAGACCTACGCCCGCTGGGTCCGCGGAGGCGTGCCAGACGCGAACGACTACAAACTGCTCCAGGACTTTCTGTTCCGCTACACTGCCGCCGAATGCGGACGCCTGGGTCTCGCGGTTCATCTCCATGCGATGGCGGGCGGAGGCAGCTACTTCTCGATTGCCGGTGTGAACCCGCTGCTTCTCGAACCGCTCTTCAACGACCCGCGCCTGCGCAAAACAAATTTTGTCCTGCTCCATGGTGGCTGGCCCTACGTGCGCGAAATTGGATCGCTCTTGCAGAAGCCCAACGTGTACCTCGATCTTTCTGGCCAGGACCTGTTGATGACGCCTCGTACCGAATCCCGCTGGCTCCGCGAGTGGCTGGAGTTTGCGCCGGAAAAAATTCTCTTCGGCACTGACGGCTATCCATACTCCGACGAGATGGGCTGGGCGGAGTCGACGTGGATTGCGAGCCGTAATGCACGCGAGGCTCTGGGCCTCGCGCTCACTGGCATGTTACGCGACGGCGAAGTGAGCCGCGACCGCGCCAACGCGATCGCCCAACTCGTCCTGCACCGCAACGCAGAAACGTTGTATCGCCTTCAGAATCACAATTGAAATGTTCCCATTCGTCACAACCGGCCGCGATTGGCAGAGGTTGACGCTCCCCTGACGCGACGGTGACAATTCGCTCCGAATCGCCTCTCTGGAATCCGCTCTGAAAGCCCTGTTTCTCTCTTCCGCTGGCGACGCGCCTGTTGCTGTCCGCCACGGTTCAGCTCCCGCTCATTTCAGGTGCTTCCAATCTCCAGAACGAGGAAAGCCCGTGAGTACGAAAGCAATCCCCGCAGTATTTCTTCTTGCTGCATCATCAACTTCTCCACCGCACGCGCACAGAGCAACAACTACACGCAGACGAATCTTGTTTCGAACATTCGCGGCCTCGCTCTTGCGGTCGATTCTGACCAGGTGCACCCGTGGGGCATGGCCAGCTCGCCCAACCAGCCCTTCCGCATTGCGGCGAACGGGAAAGGCCGTTTCAAAAGTTACGACGCAACCGGCGCGGTGCAGGACCCCAGAGGCACGATCGCAGTGCCTGCTGGCGTGATGGTTGCAGCGAACGCCATCGGAGTCGCAGCGAACACGACCGGCTTCTTTGTTCCCAACGGCAGCCTCTCCAGTCCTTTCCTGTTCGCCACGCGACAAGGAACCATCTCAGGCGAATATGCGGACGGTCGAGGCGACATCCTCGCTACGACCCTCCTGGTCGAGGACCATTCGTCGCAGGGTGCCGAATACACCGGCCTCACCGTCCTCACACCCGATTGCTGCGCGCCCTTTCTGGCCGCGACTGATTTCCATCGGGGATTCGTTGAGACTTTTACCTCCCTCTCGATCCGCTCGGTATCCCGGGGGCTTTCATCGATCCCAATCTTCCTGCAGGCTACTCACCCTGGAACCTGCAGGTCGCCGGCAATCGGCTCTTCATCGCCTACGCATTGCGGGATGCCGCACAACAAGATCCTGTATCCGGCGCTGGCTGCCAGCGGCCTGTTCGCATCCGTCTCCGTCAATACTGCAGGGACCCACCCGGACTTTACTCTTAGTCCTCCCTCGGCGAGCGCGACGGTTGCGCCAGGTCAGACTGCCAACTTCACGCTGATGGCGACGCCGGTCGCGAACTTCCGCCGAGCATTTTCGTTTGCCTGCAACGCGTCGGCCGCCGTCACGTGCACAGTTGGCTCGCCCTCGGTGGATGCCGTAACGGGATCGGCGACGGTCGGCGTCACGGCGACAGCCTCGTCTGCAGCGGCCTCAACCCCGATGGCGGCTCTCGCTCTTCCTGGTGTTCTGCTTGCAGGACTCGGTCTCTGGAGACGCCGTCGCGCAACAATTCTCCTGGCGGTAGGGATTGCGATGCTAACCTTCGCTGTTGCCGGAATCAGCGGCTGCGGAGGATCCGGTGGATCCAGCAAGCAACGGCGGCCCGTAACGCAGACCCTGAGCGTGACAGCCAACGCGGGTGCGGTGTCTCACACCACTGTGTTGACGCTCAACGAGCAGTAGTCACAGCTACGGCCTGCGAAGCAATGCTGGAGGGGCATCGCCTTGCAGGCCGTCGGTAGTTTCGTGCGGCTGAATACGTTCTTGGCCCGGTTTCTCCGCGCTCAGAACTCCAGTCGCGCGCCAAATTGCAGCGTCCGCATGTACGGCAGTCCGGTGCCGGAGACGGCGCTGTCGACACCGGTAATCTGGCCCGGCTGCCCGCTGGTGCAGTCGATGCAGCGTGCGTTGGTGGCGCTGGGCAGGCCCAGGGGCACATGGTTGAAGAGGTTGTAGACCTGAAATTGTGCCTGCGCCCGGATTTTCTCGTGGATCGGAAAATCCTTAAAGAGCGAAGCATCGGCAAAGTACTCGCGTGGTCCGCGCAGCCAGTTGCGCCCGACGTTGCCGATGGTTCCAAAGGCCGGCCGAGCGAACGCGCCTGAGGCTGCACCGCTGCTCGCAAGAGGCGACACCGGCGTGAAGTACGAGCGCGCGTGGGTGGACGGATTCAGGCTCCCGACACTGGTGGGCAGCGATGCGCCAGTTTTATCCGGACGGCAATCGCTGGAGCTGCCGGGGCTGCCGAAATTGGTGTCGATGTCCTGATCCGAGGCGCACTCGAAGTAGGTTGGCGTGAACGGCAAACCGCCTTCCCACGTTGTGTCGCCCGCTAACTGCCAGCCGCCCACCAACTCGTCGATGGGTTTGCTTACGCCGCTGAGGAAGGTGCGGTCGCGGCCGACTGGCAGCTGCCAGAATCCGCTCAGAGTGAATAGCTGGTTGCGATTCGTGTCATTGGGACCGTATTCGACCCGCGGATCCTGCGCGAAGTAAGTCGAGCCGTAGTTCAGCGCGCGCGACCAGGTGTAGTTGGCAAGGATGTTGAAGCCGCGTGCAAAGCGCTGCTCCAGCGTGACCTGCATCGCGTTATAGCTGGCGCGCGCCGCAGGGAACAGCGAAGTGATGTCCTGATTGCAGCAGTGGACGGTTGCGCCATTGTAGAGACTCGTGAATTGGTCGAAGTACGGCCGTCGCCCGTTGCGGCTGCACGGTGCACCCGGCGCGCAGATGTCCGGCGCTGCGGGATCCGCAGCCGTCAGATCGGCCGGAGTGGTGGGAAGGCGCGGCTCGTTGGCGCTGAAGCCGTAGGTTTCGCCAGGATAGATGCGCTCCGCAACGTTGCCGACGTAGGCCAGCGTGAAGGTCATCGTGCCGGTGAGTGCCTGCTGCAAGCTCAGGTTCCACTGATCGACTTTTGGCAGCTCCAGCGTGTTCGGGCGCCACTGCGCGTTGAACCCGTTCTGCAGCGGAATACTTCCATCGGTCGGCACATAGGGTTGCGCCGGCCGCGCCGGCAGTGTGGCGTAGGCGTATTCGAATTTGCCTGTTGCATTGCCCGAGGTCGCATCTTCGTCGATGTAGACCGGCAGGTTGTGGGTCATCGCGCTTCCGAAGATCGTGCCAAAGAAGCCTTCGTCATCGAAGATCTGTGCAGCAGCTCCGCGGACCACCATGTTGGGCCGTACCTGCCATGCGAAGCCAAGCCGTCCGCCGAAGTTGCTCAGGTCCACGTTGGCGCCGCCGTTCGTCCCCCACGGCCCCACACCGGCGACGCGAATGATCCCTGCAGGCAGGTCGGTAAAGCCGCCCTGCTCAGGGCTGTTCACCGTCTCGGGGAAGACGATGTCCCATCGCACGCCGTAGTTCATCGTGAAGTTCGGCCGGATGCGCCAGGAATCTTCTGCATAAAATCCGCCGCGCTTCTGCCGATTGGCCGCGTTCTGGTCGTAGACGTCATACCGCTGGAATGTGTCGACGTAGCCGAGCAGAACGGATGCAAGACCCGAGCCACTTCCCGTGCCTGCCCCAGGTACAGCCGTACTTCCATTGCCGAATGCAAGCTGGCCGGAGCGCGCGAAGTCGCTCGCATTGCGCAGGTTCATGGCATAGCGCAGGTCGGCGCCGAAGCGAATCGAGTGGTTGCCGTGAATCATGGTCCAGTTATCCGCCACCTGGAAGACCTGCTCGCTTTGCAGCAGCGGGCAATTGCAACCCTGTGTACCGAAGTTGCTGATACTGCCATCTTCGACGTTGAAGGTGGGCGGGCCGGAAGTGTCCAGCGTTCCCTGATTCAGATTCGGCAAGCCGATGTTGGCCGCCGGTGTTGTGCCGAATCCGAGCATGTTCTCGGCGACGTGGTAATCCAGAAAACCGAATCGGAAATCGGTCAGCAAATTCGGCCGGAGAGCCCAGTCGAATCCAGCCGAAGCGCTCTGGTTCTGGACCTGATCGGTTCCGGTGGTGTTGCCAATGCCAAAACCGTTGCCTCCCGCGGCTCCAAAGACTGCGCCGCCGAAGAGCCGGTAGTTGGCATAGTCGTAGCGGCCGAAAGCATGAATGTTCTGCGTCACCTGTGCGTCGAAGCGCGCGTCGGCCTGGTCGCCATCGTTGTTGCCGTTGCCGGAGACAACATAGTTGTTGGAAATCGCTCCCGCGGGTCCGGAATTCGGCGCGGGCAGCGCACTGAGCAGCGCGATGCCCTGGCGGGTAAGCACGGATGTCGGGACAGCATTGGCCGCGTAGGTCGCGCCGTTGCCGGGATTGTAGATGGTGCTCGCGTACTGACTCAGGTCGCAGTTCCCCGACCCGCTGAGGCACGTGTTGCGCACCAGAGTGGTCGGTACGCTCTGCTGCAGGGTTTGCCCAACCCGCTGGCGAGAGCCCTGATAATCGAGGAAGAAGAAGTCCTTGTCTTTGCGAATCGGTCCGCCGACCGATCCGCCGAACTGGTTGTAGAGCTGACCGGGAAACGGCACGCCAGGATATTGAGTAAACGGATCGCGTGCCATGAATTCACCGGTGCGGCGAAACTCAAACGCATCGCCGTGAAAAGCGTTGCCGCCCGATTTCGTGTCGGCGAGGACGAAGCCACCCACCGCACCGCCAAACTCCGCGGGATAATCCTGCGTGACTACGTGCATCTGGCTCAGCGAGTCGATGGTGGGATTGACGACGATAATTCCGAGCACCGGCTCGCGGTTATCGGTGCCGTCCAGTTCCCATCCCAGCGTGCCGTAGTTGCTGCCGTTGGCTTCCACGGCCTGGGTGCCCTGCGGATTCTGTGTCGGCGCGATGTTGAAACTCGATCGCTGGATTCCCGGGCTCAGCAACTCGAACTGGCTGGCATTGCGGTCGATGTTCGGAAGCGTACTTACCTGGCGCGAATCCAGCGTCTGGGCCACTTCCGCGTTATCGGTTCGCAGCGGCGGCGCGGCCGCGGTCACAGTAATGGTCTGCGCGGTGGCGCCAGTCTGCAACTGCAGGTTCACCTGCCGCGTCTGGTTGGCAAACACAGTCACGCCTGGCGACTGAGCCTGCTCGAATCCAGAAGCCTTCGCCGTGACCTGGTAGGGATCCGGAATCAGGCGCGAGACCTCGAATCCACCGGTACCATTCGTGGTGGTGGTCTGCGCGATGCCCTTGCTGGTATCTGTAACCGTCACCGTTGCATTGGGAATGACCGCGCCCGAAGGATCGGTAACCGTGCCGACGATCGACCCGAAAACGGCCTGAGCATGCGCGTTGGAAGTAAGTACTGGAATGAGAAGTAGCGAGGAGAGAAGAAGGACTGTGCGGACAAGCGAAAAAAACCGCGACCCGGCTTCCGGCATGGAAGCAGGCGACCCATACAGCTCGGGTTTCATTACAAACGCCTCCGGAGATGGAATGAGAGATACCGTTCCATGCCCACAGACGCGTAGTTACTGCTCGATTATCAAAGGATGATGTCGAGAATCACTGCTGCGCGCCACTGCAGACATGTCTCACCTGGTTTTAGATGCCATGCATTCAGAAAAGGCGCATGTTCCAGGACTCACGACCGGTTCGGCACACCTGCGTCGAATGTACTGGCGAAAGAGATAACTGCGCGCGTCGGTTGGACGGCGCAAGGTGGCTAGCTGAAAAGGCTGTGCACGAATTGCCAGAGGCGCGATCCGCCGGCATCGCGCAGCTTCAACTGATCGAGAAAATTGTGGACCTGGTAGTCTTCTGCGCCCGGCTTGCCCAGCGCGCTGGCGCGGAAGATCGGATCATCGCGATGCATCAGGCGCGTCGCCTCGAAGAGATACGCTTTTGGATTGGTCTTCGGCTTTCCGTGATAGTCGAACCAGGGACCGTCTTCGACGCGAGTCTCCGGATGCACGAAGCCCTCGATGACAATCTCCGAATATGCGGGCGCCTCGGCGTGGCCGCATTGAATGAGCTCGACAGGTTTTTGTTGCAGCGCTCCCGCCAGGTCGAACGCATCCATTCCGTGCGGGCAGACAGCTCGAGCCGCGATTACCGTGGCCTCCGGTGCTCCGATGGCGATGGCCATCGGCAGCTCCATCTTTTTGGCTTCCGCTTTCGCGATGTGCCGAGCAAGTTCGCTGCGCCGGGGTGCGTTAATCGTCGCCCGATTCGGACCGAGTACTCGCATGCGGTACATGCCGACGCTCCGGTGGCCTGTGTCCGGGTCGCGGCTGACGTTGAGGTGCCACGTGCCAAGGTACCGGCCGTGATCGCGCTCATTCCATTGCGGCACCGGGAACTGGGAGAAGTCAATCATGCTCGCTGGGACCACGTTTTCGATCACGGGTCCGATCGGGATCATCTTCGGTGCAACCGGTTCGCGCAGACGCTTGCGTGCCAGGGTGATGACGCGATCGATGGGAGTGCCGGCGTCAAAGCCGAGTGCAAGAGCAATGCAGGTGGGATTGGCCAAGCCGTTGGTGAAGACACACTGGCCGGGATACTCCTTCACATTCTCGAAGAGCAGGGGCTTCTGTCGCGACTTCGTCCATCGGGCGATGCTCGTTTTCCAGTCCACGCGCTCGCGCACCTGGGTGAGGTAGCGGGCTCGCGTCAGGATGTGGATGAACGACCGCAGGTCGAGTGTGGTGGTCGCCTCCGGAGGCGCAAACGGATCGTAGGTGCCGAAAGCAAAGGGCGGCGGCGCCGGCTCGGCATCCTCCGGCTCCGGTCTCGATCCCCAGAGAAGCTCCTTCATCGCAATACAGCCAGTGTTTTCTGAACGTGCGCCCAGGCCGGACGGGGCCTTCCGCAGTTTGCGGCGAGGTCCGGCGTGACATCGATGACACAGGGGAGTTGGTACAAACCCGGCAGCTCCTTCAAACGGCCAGCGAAGCCGCACCCGGCGGTTGCTGACGATGGCAGGGACCGGGACGACCAGAAACCAGCGAAACGGGGAGGTACTTCAGCTCGGTCGCGACGCGCAGTCGTCTGCGTCGAGAGCTGAGCCACGCATACTTCTGCAGTTATAACGAAGGATGAGGCGAACTCTGTCACCAAACCGGCGTTGCACGCTACAACTTTTCGGGAAGAATGTACCCCATTCAGACACGAAACGCATTCCCCCATTGGGGTGTCCCCATGGGGTGTTACGGTGAATTTCTTTTCCGTGTCAAGACGAAGGGTCTCGGCTCGCGAACCCGGTGTGGCGAAGTCCCGATCTATGCCAGTACAGATGCAGCCACCGCCAATGAATTTCCCGCGAGAGTCGACCCGCGGATGCGGGATCTACGCTGCTGACCACTGTCTATCGCGTGGCGTTCAACAGGCTTCCGGCAATCGAGCCCAGCGGCATCACCTTGTCCACGCCGTTGAGCTTGATGGCCTCCTTGGGCATGCCAAACACGATGCAGGTGGCTTCGTCCTGTGCGATGGTGGTGGCTCCGGCCTGGTGCATCTCCAGCATGCCGCGCGCGCCATCATCACCCATCCCAGTCAGGATGACGCCAACCGCGTTGGGCCCTGCATAGCGTGCAGCCGAGCGGAACAGAACGTCGACCGAAGGCCGGTGGCGGCACACGAGCGGGCCGTCTCGCACTTCAACGAAATAGCGTGCACCGCTGCGCTGCAGGAGCAGATGGTGGTTGCCGGGGGCAATGAGGGCGCGGCCGCGCAACACAGTGTCTCCGGATTCGGCCTCCTTCACGGTAATAGCGCAGAGTCCGTCGAGCCGGCTGGCGAAGGCGCGCGTAAAGAGCTCCGGCATATGCTGCACGATGACGATGCCAGGGGTATCCGAGGGCAGCGCTTCGAGAAGCTCGCGGAGCGCCTCGGTTCCGCCCGTGGAGGCGCCAATCATCACGACCTTTTCCGTCGTCTTGGCCATCGCGCAGGTGGCCGGGGCCAGAACGGCGTCGGCTGTGAGCTTCGGTTCCACCGTGTGCCGCGGACTGACGGGTCGCAACCGCGCGCCGGCCGCTGCCTTCACCGCATCGCAAAGAGTGGTACGTGATTCTTCAAGGAACTGCCGCACCCCGAGCCTTGGTTTCGTAACAATCTCAACCGCGCCATTCTCGATGGCTTCCAGCGCCGTCTGCGCGCCCTCTTCGACGAGGCTTGAACAGATCACCACTGGGATGGGGTGCTGGACCATCAGCTTTTTGAGAAAAGTGACGCCGTCCATGCGTGGCATCTCCACGTCCAGAGTGATCACATCCGGCACCTGTTCGGCGATCCTCTCCGCCGCCACAAACGGATCGCCCGCAGTTCCGATGACCTCGATCTCCGGGTCGGATCCGAGCACATGCGCCAGTGTCTGACGAACCACGGCCGAGTCATCCACGATCAGAACGCGTATCTTCCTACGGCCCATCCCTCTGCCTCTCTGCGTGGTGCTGCTACCTCAACCGCCGCAGCCTTACTTCTCCGGTGGTCGTGAAAAAGTCGATGTGGATACCGACGGGGCCGCCGAGTCTCGAGGCTGCAACGTCGAATCCCTCCGCGCTGAGAACCTCCAGCGCCATCTCGCTGTTGAGCCTGCCTACGCTGGGGCGCGAACGGTTGGTCGGTACCCGAAGCACGTCGGCGCCTCCGAAGACTTTGACTTCGATCTGGCCGCGTTTTGCCCCCAGCGCATCGAACTGCGCGGCCAGATCGCGGATGGCAAAATCCACATACCGTCGCGCCGCTGCGACGTCGAGTTTTTCCCGACCCCGATGGGGTTCACGGGGCATCATTGGATGGCAGAGCGCGCTGATCTCGAGGCCCACGTGGCGAAACGTCACGCCGACACACGATCCCAGTACGGTGCGAAGAACCGCCGGCCCCCGCACCAGGTGGGATTCGCCCGGCTGGACGTAAATCTCCACCCACTCTTCTTCCTCAGGTGCGTCCATCGCGTCTCCTGTACAGCGCCGGCCCTAACGCTTCCACGGGCAGGTTCATGTCGTGCAGCGTTTCCGAGTGGCCCACAAACAGGTAGCCGCCCGGCTTCAGGTGATTGGTCAGCTTGCGCAGTATGCTTTCCTGAGTCGGCCGGTCGAAGTAGATGATGACGTTGCGGCAGAAGATCGCGTCCGCCCGCTCGTCGACCCCGTAGTCGGAGTCCATGAAGTTGAGCCGGCGAAACTCGATGAGCCGGCGCAGCTCCGGCACAATGCGCACCCGATCGGCGTTGACCTCGCGGCTGCGCAGCAGATACTTGCGCCTCATCGGCTGCGGCACCGGCTCGACCACATCGGTCGAGTAGACCGCGAGTTGAGCCCGCTCCAGCACCTTGGTCGAAATGTCGGTGGCCAGAATGCGGAACCTGAATCCGGCGTGAGTTTCGGCGTAGTCGCTCAGCACCATGGCCAGGGTGTAAGGCTCTTCTCCCGAAGAGCAGCCTGCGCTCCACAACAGCAGAGGCTGACCGGCGGCGCACGCCGTCATCTCCGGAAGCGCCTGCTGGACGAGATAGTCGAAGTGTTTCGGTTCGCGGAAGAAGTCTGTCTTGTTGGTGGTTACTACATCGATGAAGCGAATTTTCTCTTCACGCAGGCCGTCCGGGCCGAACAGATAGTCACAGTAGTTCTTGTACGAAGCGATCTGCAGCTCGCGCAGCCGTTGCCGCAGCCGACCTTCCAGCATGGTCTTCTTTTCCGGACCGAGGCGAATGCCCGTCTCCGAATAAACAAAGGCTGTGAGTCGCGAAAAGTCGCGGCTGGCGAGCTGGTCCTCGTGAATGCTCATTGCATAGCCTCGCGGGGGTTGGGGGCGCTTGCGCGCCCCGGTGTTCCGGCTAGGCGGCCACTTCTGTCGTCTGGTTGCGCACGGCCGTCAGCTCATCGGCGGAGAAGACGCGATCGATGTCGAGGATCATGACGAACTGGGCATCGCGCTTGCCCATGCCGCGAATGAAGTCCGTCCGGATTTGGGTGCCGATCCGCGGGGCCGGCTGAATCTGATCCGGCTCCAGATCGATGACCTCTTCCACGGAATCGGCCAGTGCGCCGATCACCGTCGCTTCGCCATCCAGCTGCACCTCGACGACGACGATGCACGTGTTGCGTGTGCTCTCCGTCTTCGACATCTCGAAGCAAAGCCGCAGATCCACGACGGGCACCACGCTGCCCCGCAGATTGATCACCCCGCTCATAAACTCCGGCGTGCGCGGGATCGCCGTGATCGTGGTCAGATCGAGCACCTCGCGGACCTTGGCCACGTCGATCGCGAAGATCTCATTGCCGAGACGGAAGGTCAGGTATTGCCGGGTCTCCGTAATCTCATTCAAACTCATTGCTCTCACTCCTCTCCTGGGTGCCGCAGCGAAGCGCGGGCAGTCTTGCCGACTGTCCGCGCCCGCTGGTCAGTAGCGCTCGAATTCGCCGTCCATCTCGTCATGCTTGTCGCTGAGGCGCAGCTTCACGCCGCCCTTCGCCGCCGCCTTCGCTCCGTTCGCCACCCGCGCTGCGGGTTTGGCGGTGTGGGCCGCTGCAGCATGCACCGGACGCGGCGGCTTTCCGCCCCGCCGCGGCGCCTCTCCGTCGTCGTCGGTTTTGAAGAAGGACAGTGCGCCGACCAGTTGTTCGGACTGCCCGGTTAGCTCCTCGGTGGTCGAGGCCATCTCTTCGGCCGCTGAAGCGTTCTGCTGGATCACCTGCTCCAGCTGCTGCAGCGCCTTATTGATCTGCTCGGCTCCGGTGTCCTGTTCCTTGCTGGCTGCAGTGATTTCCTGCACCAGCTCGGCCGTCCTCTGAATATCCGGCACCAGCTTGTCCAGCATCTCCCCGGACTTTTCCGAAACCCGCAGCGTGGTAGAGGAGAGCTGATTGATCTCCCCGGCCGCCTTCTGGCTGCGCTCGGCCAGTTTGCGCACCTCCGCCGCGACCACGGCAAAGCCCTTGCCATGTTCCCCGGCGCGTGCGGCTTCGATCGCTGCGTTGAGGGCGAGCAGGTTGGTCTGGCGCGCGATCTCCTCGATGATGGAGATCTTGTTGGCAATCTCCTTCATCGCGGCGACCGCTTCGAGAACCACTTGCCGCTCTCCTGTGCGTCGCGCGCGCTCTTGTTGGCGATTTTGTCCGTCTGCTGTGCGTTATCGGCGTTCTGTTTGATGTTGGAAACCATCTCCTCCATCGACGACGAGGCCTCTTCGGCCGCGGCCGCCTGCGAGCTGGCGCCTTTGGACACCTGCACCGACGCTGTTGAGATCGACTGGCTCGCCGATGCGACTTCGCCGGCGATGGAGCGAATCTCCGACACCGTCTGCGTCAGCCCAGCCACCATGGACGCCAGCGCCTGCATCAGCTTGTCCTCCGGCGACCGCTCCTTCAGCACCACCGTCATATTGCCGTTGGCAATCTGTTCGGCTGCCGCCGTGATCTCGTTCATCGCGGCGATCAGAACGTTGAGGTTGTTCTTGATCTTATTGAAGTCGCCGTTGTACGTGTCCGTGATCTCGTCCGGGATATCTCCCTTCGAGATCTTGTCCACGTAGCGCGCCGATACGTTCAGCGGCCCGATCACCGCATCGAGCATCGCGTTGACGCCGCGCACAATCTCCGCGTAAGCGCCGTGGAACTGATCCACTTTTCCACGCTCGGAGAGCTGCCCCGCCTTCGACGCCTCGATCAGCCGATCCAGTTCCTGGTGCAGCGCCTGTACCACGCTGCCTACGTTGTTGATGGCCTGTTTCATCTTTTCGTGATCGCCCTTGTAGGTCTGCGCGATCAGCTCGTCGATCTTTCCCGATGAAATCTGCGCCAGGATCCGGTTCCCTTCGCCGATCGGCAGCAGAATCGCATCCAGCATCGTATTCACGCCGCGAACAATCTCAGCGTAAGCACCCTGGAACTGCTCCGGCTTGCCGCGATCCGACAGCTGCCCTTCCCGCGACGCTTCGATCAGCCGTCCCAGCTCCTTCTGCAGACCCTGCAGAACGATGGCGACGTTGTTGATGGCCTGCTTCATCTTTTCGTGATCGCCCTTGTAGGTCTGCGCGATTAGCTCGTCGATCTTTCCGGTAGCCACCTGGGCCAGAATGCGGTTGCCCTCGCCAATCGGCAGCAGAATCGCATCGAGCATGGTGTTCACGCCGCGAACGATCTCCGCATAGGCGCCCTGGAACTGCTCTGGCTTGCCGCGGTCGGAGAGCTGCCCTTCCTTCGAAGCCTCGGTCAAACGGACCAGTTCCTTCTGCAGCGACTGGATCACCGTGCCAACGTTGTTGACGGCGAGCTTCATCTTCTCGTGATCGCCCTGGTAGGTATGCGCAATCAATTCGTCGATCTTGCCGGAAGAAATCTGGGCGAGGATGCGGTTGCCTTCCCCGATGGGCAGCAGAATCGCGTCCAGCATCTCGTTGATGCCCTCGATCATCTCGCGGTACATGCCTGTGAACTGTCCGGCGCGACCGCGTTCGGTCAGGCGTCCTTCTTTCGAGGCTTCCACCAGGCGCAGAATTTCCTGCGACACCAGCAGTCCTTCGTCTGTGGCGTGCTTTTTCGCGCCGTTGGCGCGATCGAGCTCCGCATGCCCATTCGTTTTGTAGTGGCCGTTCCCCTTCTGGCCTTCGCTGATCCCTGTGCTCGACATCGTTCCTGCCCTTTCCTCATTGCTGAACTAAATTGAATGACTTGCACCGGCCCATGGTCCGGCGCCCACTTCGGATTTCGCTGGGAGAAGGACGTCGCGCGGAAGTCCATTCTCCGGTTCGTGCGCAAGGCCCGGCGTCCGCCCACGGTCGTGGTGCAGTTTCGCTCGCACCGCTTCCTGCACCAGCCGCAGCGGATCGAGAATCAGCGCCACGGTGCCGTTGCCCAGAATCGTCGCGCCGGAAACCACCTGCACGTGCCGATAGAGGCGGCCCAGGTTGCGGATCACGGTCTGGCAGTCGCCCAGCACCTCGTCCACCACCAGCCCGCATCGCCCTTCTTCACACTCGACGATCATGATTTGCTCGCGCTGCGGGGGCGCTGTATTCACGGCGAAGTACTGCCGCAGCCGGATATAAGGCACAATCTGCCCGCGCACATTCGCCACATGTTTTCCGTTGGCCTGCGCCACCTCTTCGTGGGTCAGCTCAATGCATTCCAGCGTCGAAGCCAGCGGCAGAACGAAGAAAGCGTCCCCCACCCGCACCAGCAGTCCGTCGATGATGGCCAGGGTCAGCGGGAGGCGCAGCGTGACGGTCGTCCCCTCGCCGCGCCTGCTGACCACTTCAATCGAGCCACGCAGGCTCTCCACCCGCTGCCGCACGACATCCATGCCCACGCCGCGGCCGGAGACGTCGGTCACCTGCTTCGCCGTTGAAAATCCCGCCTCGAAGATGAACGAAAAAATTTCCGCTTCGGTGAGCTGTGCATCGGCCGTCGTGACGCCGCGCTCGATGGCGCGATTGCGGACGGCTTCCGCGTCGATGCCGGCCCCGTCGTCCGCAACCGCGACCAGCACGCTGGCTCCGGAGTGATGCGCGGAGAGATGAATGGTCGCGGCGGCCTTCTTGCCGGCTGCCGTGCGCTGCTCGGGCGATTCGATGCCGTGATCCATGCTGTTGCGGATCAGGTGCATCAGAGGATCGCCCAGCTGGTCGATGACTGTCTTGTCGAGTTCGGTTTCCGCGCCTTCGATGGTGAGCTCGACGTTCTTGCCCAGATCGCGCGCGAGATCGTGCACCAGCCGCCGGAAGCGCTCAAAGGTGGCGCGGATGGGCAGCATACGCAGGGTCATCGAGTTTTCGCGCAATGAAGAGGTGAGCCGCTCGATTTCCTCAGCCACGGCCAGCACGGCACTGTCTTCCGATCGCGCTGCAATCTCACTCAGCCGCGCCTGCACGGTGACCATCTCGCCCACCAAATCCACCAGCTGATCGAGGCGAGCGGCGGGCACGCGCAGGCTGGTCGTGGTCTCCGGCTGATCGCCGGCCCTGCGGCCGGTAGCTCGGCGTTTCTCCTCGAGACCGCGGGCGATCCGTTCGGCATCGGAGGCGGTGCCGGTGTCTGGCTTCTGATCGCCGGCAATCGCGGCGCCGTTGGGCATGGCCGCGGCATCGGCGGCGACCTGCGTTGCGCCGGCGCAATCTTGAATCTCCAATTCGCAGCTGTCTTCGACAAAAATGAAGACGTCGCGGATCGCGTCAGCGCTGGCCGAAGTCACCAGCTCCATCTCCCAGCTCACATAGCACCGTTCCGGCTCGATCGCGGCGAGCGGCGGGATCGTGGACGTGACGGCCTCGAGTTGCAGCCGGCCCATCCCTCCCAGTTCGCGCAGCAGCAGGACAGGATTGGCGCCATAGCGCATCAACTCAGGTCCTGGTGCGAATCGAATCCGCCAGGCGTGCTCTTCTCCGGAAGCGGATTCCGCCGGGGAAGCGGGCCCCGGCTGCATTCCCGACGGCATTGCGGCTGCGGGAGCAACAGCGTTCTTCTTCTCTCCGGTGAGCACGACGAGGCGGGCCAGGATAGCCCTGCAGGCCTCGAGGTCAACGGAAGAATCTTCCTCGCCTTCTTCGACCATCGCCCCGATCTGATCCAGAGCCGACAGCGTCAGATCGACCAGTTCCGCGGTCACAACCAGCTGGCCCTTCCGCACCTCGTCGAAAGCGTTCTCCAGTTTGTGGGCGAAGGCTGCCAGCTCGTCGAAGCCAAACATGGCCCCCGAGCCCTTGATCGTGTGCAGCGCGCGAAAGACGCGCCCCACCAGCCCTTCATCGCCGGGTTGCTCATTCAGCTCCAGCAGGACCGACTCCAGCTCCACCAGCAGTTCCCGGGCTTCCTCGCGGAATCCGTGCCGGAACTGATCGATATTCCCCGTCGTCCCCACTACCGCACCCCGCCTTCCGGGCCTTGCGCGTCCAGCAGCGGAAAGCGATGGAATCCAGCTTCCCGCACGGTGGTGCGCAGCGTCTCCGGTACCGGCCCTTCCAGAGCCAGAACCGCGCCTGCCCCAGGGGCCTCGTGTTCAGCAGCCCACAACAGCTGCACCACGGTGATGTCGATCCCGGTAGCCTTTTCAACAGAGATCCGCGCTCCGGGGCCCGAGGCCAGCGCCTCGATCAGAGCCTGCTTCAGCTCGGCGGCGGCGGCGATGTCGACTTCCCCTTCCAGCCGGATCACGCCAGGCTCCGTGCTGCGATCGAATGTGACGGCCACTCGGTTCTCCTTGCTCTACGGGATCAGCTTCTGCACGACCGCAATGAGCTGCTCAGCCTGAAACGGCTTCACGATCCAGCCCGTGGCGCCGGCTTTGCGGCCCGCGTCCTTCTTTTCCTGCTGCGATTCCGTCGTCAGCATCAGAATTGGCGTGAAGGAGTATCCGGTCACCTTGCGCATTCCTGCGATCATCTCGATCCCGCCCATCACCGGCATGTTCAGGTCCGTGATCACCAGATCGAACTTCTGGCCGCGAGCCTTTTCCAGACCCTGCTGACCATCCGCCGCCTCGCTAACCGCGTACCCCGCATTGCGCAGCGTGAAGCACACCATCTGCCGCACGCTGGCCGAATCATCCACTGCCAGAACCTGCTTCATGGCGACCCTATATCTCCCTCATCGGTGAAACCAGCGGTTTCTACACAATCGAAAGTCATCCGTTTCCCGCTTTCCCGAAACGGACTCCGGCGTTGTCAAAATGGGCCGGCATCGCGCCGCCCAGGTGGATCGTTCCTTCAGAAAAGCTCCACGCTGTTGCCGGTGATGTTCTGCTGTGCTGCCGGCAAAGGTTCTCCTCGGAGCGCGGCCTGCAGAACGGCACGCTCCATTTCGGTGGTGTAGTGCGCGGAGAACCGTTGCTCGATGGCCTCCCTGTCGAAGTTGTTGTCTCCACTTCCCGGTTCAACGGGCCCGCGCAGAATGTCGATTTCGGCCAATGCGGATTCGAGCCCGCGGAAGCCGCTCTCGAGGTGATCCCCGGCGGCGCTGATTGCGGTGATGCGCGCCTGCAGTCCGCGGACCGCATTCTCCACTGCCGCGCCACGCACTTCTGCACACTCAGCCGCCTGACGCAACACGTCGAGCCCTGCCCGCGTCTCCGCCCGCTTCTCTCTCAACCCCGCATAGCTGCTCGCGGAGAAGGATTCGAGCGTTGCATGGCTGTTCTCCACCAGGGTTCCGATCCGTCCCGTGACGGCCTCCGACTTTGCAGTGATCTCGCCCCACGCCGCCGAAATGCGCTTGATGGTGGTCGATATCTCCAGAATGCCGTCGGCCTGCGTGCCGAGATGGCTGGCCTCGATGATGGAATTGAACATCAACAGTTGCAGCCGGTCGCGCACCGTCTTCGATCGCTCCAGATGTTCGCTCACCAGCTGCATGAGGCCGGTGATGCCGGCGAACGAGGCCTGAACGCGGGCATCGCTCGACTCGCAGGCCTCTTCGAGACGCTCAATGCGCGTCAGCTGGGCGGTCAGCGTATCTTCCTGGCGCATCACCATCGGACCCACTCCGAGCAGCTCCGATGAGGCAATGTGTCCGATCCCGTCGAGGCAGGTCCGGATCTGCGCGATCCATCCATCCACCGTCTGACGCACGTTTCGCAGCTGATAATTCTGAATGGTGAGAGCGGCACGCGCATCCGCATCGCCCGCTTCCGGGTCGGCTGCCATCGCATCGGCGATCATGCCCAGCGACGTCTCCACATGCTCAATCTGCTGGCGTGTGATGTCATGGGTCTGAATGGCAGCGACCACGCCGGCGATTCGTTCGCCCACTTCTTCGACGCAGGCCCGGAAACGCAGCGGTGTTTGCCGTAGCTCCACCAGAGCCGCATCGACCTCGACAATCGCGGTGTCGAGGCTCTGCTCGATGCGCGCGAATTCTTCCCGCAACCCCGGCAGCTCAGCCGCCAGCGATCGCCGCGTCTCTCCGATCGCCTTGCGCCGGCCCTCGGTATGCTCCATCATTTCGTTCGTGCTGCGCGCCACCGATTGCGAGAAGTCGTCCAGTTCATGCGCCAGATACTGGAAGCCCGCGCCAATGTCCCCGAGGCGCGCTACCTCGATGTTGGTCAGCACGCGCAACATTCCCGTCTCGCGCACGATGGCTTTCTGCCCCCGCGTCAGCTGCGTGAGCTGTTCGAGCAGCGCCTCTTCGGCCACGACCGTGTCGAGAACTCCGGCGGTTGCCTGCAGTCGCTCGCGAATAAAATCCCGAGCCGCACCCCCGAGCGTCTGCACCCCGGGCAGCACCGCTGCCATGCCTTCGCTTTCAGCGCAGGCAACGATGACGCCCGCAGTTTCGACAATCCCGCTGGTCTCTTGCGCCAGATCCTGGAACTCGCTTCCCAGCCGCTCCATCTCGGCTTCTGCGTCGACCAGAAGTGCGCGCAGATCCGCCGCGAGTTTGCGGAGTCGTTCCGGCGCCGGCGACGGTTCACGCCCCGCCGCGGTTCCGCCGCGTTCAGCCTCTTTTGTGTCGTAAGCCAGCACCCAGCGCACAGCCTCCCGCCGTGGTCCAGAGAATTCCCGCGGCTGTCCTGTTCCGGATGCCTCCTATATCGGCGCGAATTGAGGAGCAATGATGGGTGGGAGCGCGAAAGCGCCTGGGCGGCGTGCCGCTGTTCCAGACCGGAACCGGACTCGCCGCCAACGACGGGAAACCGACGCAACGCCTGCAGGAGGAAGGGAGCGTACCGCCTTTACGGCAACACGACTTTCTCCTCGGCGGGAAACCGCGCCAGCGTTTCCTGGCTGATGTCCAGATGATCCCGCACCAACTGCGGCGGCAGATGCGTGAGCCAGTTCGTGAGCGATACGTCCTGGTAGCGGCTGGCCTTGAACAGCTCCACAAAGATCAGATCGGTCTTGCCGGTGTTCTCGATGTAGTGCGGAAAATTGCGCTGGATGTACCCGACATCGCCTTCCTCAAAATCCATCGTGCGCGCGCGCGATCCGGCAGCGAACACCGTCATCCGCCCCTGGCCCTGTACGTAGTACTGCCACTCATCGGCGTTCGGATGCCAGTGCATCTCGCGCAATCCGCCCGGATGCAGGATTACGTGCGCCGCAGCCACCTGTTGGGATGCTTTGAAGTTCGTCCCGTCCACGATCCGAACCTCACCGCCCGTGCTCTTCTTCGACGGCGCCATCTCCATCAAACGGAAATCGAACGGCAGGCGAGACGCGCCCAGACTTCCCTGTGCCGCTTTCTGATCGGCCCCCAGCGGGCCCGGCATTGTTCCCGGGAAAATGTATTTCCCTTCGCCCGGCAGGGGCGGAAATGCGCTCGCCTCGACGCCGAAGTTCTTCGCCAGGATCTCCGGCGGTGTGTGCGCCACCCAGTCGGTCAGCAGGACCGTCTCGTACTCATCGAACGACCCATCATCGAAGACCAGCAGAAACTCGCACCCATCCGGCTCCAGTCCCTGGATCGAGTGCGGATAGCCGCTGGGAAAATTCCAGATATCCCCCTCTTTGACGTCGTCCACAAACGCATGTCCATCGGGATCGATGCAGGTGATCCGCGCGTTCCCATGCAGCATCAGCGCCCATTCGGTCGCGTTATGCCAGTGCAGTTCGCGAATGCCACCCGCCACCAGCCGCATCTCTACGCCCGCAATCTCTTTGGCTACGCGCAGGTCGTTCACCGTCACCTGCCGCGTCCAGCCGCCTGGCTGAATGCGCTTGTGCGCCATCGAGAATGGATATTTAAAGGTTGGAATACTGCCGTGGTCGGTGGGTGGCGGCAGCACCGAATCCGGGTTCTGTTCGAACAGCGCCGCGTTTTCTTTGCCGCGGGGCAAGCTGGCCGCGTGGCTGTGCTCGCCCTCCTGCGCTTCCTTCTGCGTTTGCCCGCTGGCGGCCAATGCTCCCGCCGCCAGTGCCGCCGATCCCATCTCCAAAAACCGCCGCCGTGTCGGATGCGGACCCTCTGTCATGCCTGCTCTCCTCGCACCATGTGGATGAACGTTCCATGGTGCAGGATAGCGGCTCTCCATCGGATCCGTCTTCCTCTCCCGCCGTTGGCACTTGATGTACGCGCCATCCTCGCTGCGCTCACTCTGTCGCTGTCTTCACCAGATACGAGCTGGCGAACAGCGCCATGCCGACAAACAGCGGAATCAGTCCGCACAGATACACGCCTTCTTCGCTGCCGAGCAGCGCGCGCAGGAAGAAAACCACTCCCAATCCCGCCGCCGCGGTAACGAGTCCGCCAATCTGCAGCCCCTGCCTCGTTCTCACGATCGCGATCCGCGCTTCCTCGCGCATCAGCTCCAGTGCCGAGTTGGCCCCCGGTCCCTGCGCATCCGCGACCTTCTTCAGCATGTCGTTTTTGTAGTAGGCCTCGCGCTCCTTTTGCCGCGCCCCCGACCACACCGCGACCGAGATCATCGAGAACAGCGCTACTGCCCCTACGGCCAGAAATACGAAAACCATTGTCTCCGGTCCTGCGAATGCGTCTGCCATGGTTCCCTCTCCTTCTTTCCCGTGCTTGTGCGGCCTCGCATTCTGCCGCTTCACCCGGTACGACCAGCGCCTCCGCTTCCCGGTTTCAAAATTGTTTGCCGAAAGTTCTCGACACAAATAATGAAACCGCGCACCATCGTTCCAGGTCGTACAGCCAGGAAGACCAGGCGTGAACGCAGACCTTGCCAGACCCGAATCCGGCACCGCCCCAACCGACGAAGCCCTTATCGCCCGCGTCGTTGCCGGGGATACGGCCGCCTTCGAGGGCATCGTCCGCCGCTGGCAATCGCCGCTCGTCAACCTGGCGTGGCGCTTCTGCAGGGATCGCGGCCGCGCTGAAGAGATGGCTCAGGAGGCTTTTTTGCGTGCCTTTCGCAATCTCGCTCAGTTTCGCGGCGATTCGGCCTTCTCCACCTGGCTCTTCGCGTTGGCCAACAATCTTTACCGCACTGAAGTGCGCCGCCTGCCCGCGACCCCGCTCTCGCTCGACGAAATCGCCGAGCCGCCCGATCCACGCATCACCGGCACGGCGCTCGAGGATTCCAACCGTGACGAATCGCTCCGCCGTGCCGTCCTCGCTCTTCCTCCCAAGTATCGCGACGCTGTCCTGCTCTTCTATTTTCATGAGCAGGATGTTCCCGCCGCGGCGCGTACGCTGCGCATCCCCGAAGGCACGGTAAAAGTGCGGCTCTTCCGTGGCCGCGAGCTGTTGCGCCAGAAATTCTCCCGGCCGCAACGCGCATCGAAGACTGCAGACCTCAACCCTCCACAAACCAGGGAGGCACGAACTCCATGAACGCGAAACCGACGAATCTGCCCCTGAGCACGATGACCGACGCCGACCTCGACCGCGCCCTTCACTCCGAGAGCGACAGCATCCTGCCCTCTTCTGGTTTCGCTGCAGCCGTGATGGCTGCCGTGGTCCACGAGGCGACCGCTCCGGCGCCGATTCCTTTTCCCTGGAAGCGCGCTCTGCCGGGTCTGGCCGCAGTCATCGCCGCGGTTTCGCTGCTCATTGCAGCGATCGCTTCCGTTGCGCATTCCGTCGCCACCTCGGACCGGCCTGCAACGCCTCTCTGGTCCGGACCGGCCCCGGCTTTCCTGGCGCAACATGGCAACGAAGCGATGTGGGTCGCAGCGGCATTTGCGATCCCCCTGGTCTGCCTCTTCTTTTGCCGAAAGCTCATCGCTACCCGCTGACCAGGTTCCTGCTGCCAGCTGCTGCAGGCCACCGGCTGCCGGCCGCCGTCTATAATCTCTGCCACCATGTCCACCACGAACGCGGGCCCTGTCTCGTTTACCCTCATCGACGGCTCCAGCCGGCGCACCATTACGGTGACGCACTCTCCCTTCACCATCGGCCGCCTGCCCGAAAACGACCTGGTCCTCGCCCACCCCTTCGTTTCCCGCCGCCACGCCGACATCATCCTGGAGGGTCGCGGCTGTTATATCGCGGACCAGGCCAGCCGCCACGGCACCTTTGTGAATGGCCAGTCCACTCCTGGCCGTCAGGCGATCGGCGAAAGGGACGTTATTCATTTCGGTGCACTCGACGGTCCCAGCCTGCGTCTCAGCAGTGGAGGCAGTGGAATCCTCGAGCCCAGCGACGGCTCCACCATCCGCGAAATCATCGAGCAGATCCCGGAAATGAGCGCCTCCGGCAACGCGCTCGACAAGCTGCGCTGGTTTTTCGAGTCGGCGCGCAAGCTGAATACCTCCGACGCCGTCGACCAGATCCTGGCCGCATTGCTCGACACGACGCTCCAACTCACCCAGGTCGAACGCGGATACGTCTTCCTGCGCAACGAGGCCGGCGAGATGGATCTGGCTTTGGGACGCGACAATAAAGGCGAAGCGCTCACTGACGTTGCGACGCTCTCCCATGGCGCCATCCGTCAGGCGGTCAGCACCTCCAATGAGTTCATCGTCACCGATACCCTCAGTGCCGACCCGGAAACGCGCTCCGCCAGCATGGTCGCGCACAGCATCCGCTCCGTGATCTGCATCCCGCTGCGTAAACGCCGTCCCGGCGCTGCGAAGGAAACAGACCTGCTGGGCCTGCTTTACCTCGACAGCCGCCTGCGCCCCGGCTCGCTCACCCAGATCGACAACGACCTGCTGCGCACCATCGCCACCGACGCCGCCGCTCTCATCGATAACGCCCGGCTCGCTGTTTCCGAAGAGCGGGAAAAGGTCTACCGCCAGGAGATGAACATCGCCGCCGACATTCAACGCGGCCTGATGAGCGTCAAACCCCCAACCCTCTCCTGGGCCACCGTGGCCGCGCGTTCCGTGCCCTGCCGCGAATGCGGCGGCGACTTCTTCGACATTGTCGACGACGGCGAATCCCTCGCCGTCATCGTGGCCGACATCTCCGGCAAAGGCATCTCCGCCGCCATTCTCGGCGCCACGCTCCAGGGGCTCATCTATTCGCTCCTCGTCGCGCGCCAGCCGCTGGCCAGTATCGCCGACATCGTGAATCGCTACATCTGCAGCAAAAATGTCGAGAAGTACGCCACCATGGCCATCCTCCGGCTCGCCCCCAACGGCCACATGGACTACATTAACTGCGGCCATGTGCCGCCGTTTCTCTACGCTGACGGATGCACGCGTCTTACCGAATCCAACCTTCCTGTCGGCCTCATCGAAGGCGCACCCTTCTCCGCCGGCACGCTGCAGCTCGCCCCCGGAGCGCGTGTCCTAATTGTCACCGATGGTGTTACAGAAGCCGCTGCACCAGATGGAGAGTTCTACGGAGAAGCGCGGCTGGCCGCTCCGGAGTTCGAAACCGCAACCCTGGACGATATTTTGGCTGGAGTCGAGCAGTTCGCCGGTTCCCTCGCGGGAGACGACGACTGTACGGTGATGGATGTGCGTTACACCGGCTGATGGAGCATGCGCGGGTTAGGCGCGCAAGCGGGGTGCGGGGGAGCCCTCCAGTCTTGCGGAATGCGACAGCGCGTCCGTATGTGCATCTGAATCAGAAATCTGTTAGAAACTTTCTGGTAAACATATCCGTCTGATAGGACGCCCAGGAATCCGGCTCAGGCCTTGCACTGCAGTAACTTCATCGCCCGAAAAATGGCATCCTTGCTTTTAAAAGATTTGTGCGGTTCCTGTAGCCTGTTAGCAACACGTAGTGTCGGCCCCGGAAAATCCCGTCGTGAATCATCAATCGCGTTCGGTGTTGCTTCACCGAACGCACAACTTGTAAACGCCGGTTAGATCGGCAACCAGCTGCGTTCGTGAACCCTCCCTCGCGCCAGCTCGATGTGGTGATCGAGGGGTCGCTTCGCGACTCACAGCGGAAATCCTTGCCCTTGCGTCCGCACTCCTTCGGGATCCGGACCTTCATCCTGCACACGGGAGCACATTCGCTGTGAAAGTTCTTGTTATTGGTGGTGATGGTTACTGTGGTTGGGCGACTGCCCTTTATCTCTCCGACCGCGGTTATGAAGTTGGCATCGTAGACAGCCTGGTGCGGCGTCACTGGGACCTGAGTCTCGGAGTCGATACCCTTACGCCGATCGCCCCGATCCGTCATCGCGTCGATCGCTGGCAACAACTCACCGGCAAAACAATCCAGGTCTTCATCGGCGATATCTGCGACTACCCCTTTGTGCAGAGCTTCATGCGCTCCTTTGAGCCCGAAGCGATCGTGCATTTTGGCGAGCAGCGCTCAGCGCCGTTTTCCATGATCGACCGCGAGCATGCGGTCATGACTCAGGTGAACAACGTGGTTGGCAATCTCAACCTCCTGTACGCCATCCACGAATTCAATAAGGACATCCACCTCGTCAAACTTGGCACGATGGGCGAGTATGGCACCCCCAACATCGACATCGAAGAAGGCTACATCAACATCCAGCACAACGGCCGCGAGGATCGCCTGCCCTTCCCCAAGCAGCCCGGCTCCTTCTATCACCTGAGCAAGGTCTTCGACAGCAACAATATCGCCTTCGTTTGCCGCATCTGGGGCCTGCGTGCGACCGACCTGAACCAGGGCGTGGTCTATGGCATCCTTACCGAGCAGACCAGCCGCGACGACCTCTTCGTGAACCGCCTCGACTACGACGAGGTCTTCGGGACCGCCCTTAACCGCTTCTGCATTCAGGCCGCCATCGGGCACCCGCTTACCGTCTATGGCAAAGGCGGCCAAACCCGAGGCTTCCTCGATATCCGCGATACTGTGCGGTGTATTGAGATCGCCTGCGCCAATCCCGCCGCCGCCGGCGAGTTCCGTGTCTTCAATCAATTCACTGAGCAGTTCAGCGTCTATGACCTCGCCATGATGGTCCAGAAGGTCAGCCAGCACGCCGGCCTCAAGGTCGACGTGAAACACCTTCCCAATCCCCGGGTCGAAAAAGAAGAGCACTACTACAACGCAAAAAACACGCATCTGCGCGACCTCGGTCTGGTCCCCCACTGCCTCTCCGATTCGCTTCTGGATTCGCTCCTCCACTTTGCGATTCGCTACAAGGATCGCGTGGACACAACGCAAATCATGCCAACCGTCAGTTGGAAATAGTCCCGAAATGAGCCACCTGGCGTTGTAACCCAAAAGATAGATGTAATCGCCCCAGCGGTCTGGATAGAATGAGGTAAGTCTTGGAAAAGCTCCTCCTGCGGCCTCGACGACCCCGAATGACTATTCTTCATGTCATTACCAGCCTTTCGCCGCGTGACGGAGGGCCCCCGGAAGTCACCCGTCAGTTGGGCGTAGCCTACCAGCAGTGCCATGCCCAGATGGAAGTGCTCTGCAACGATGATCCTAACGCCCCTTTTTTGAAGAACTTCCCCTGCCCGGTGCATGCCACGGGGCAGCGCTGGCTGGGAAAGTATTCCTTATCCCCCCGAATGTGGAAGTGGCTCAATGCCAATATCGGTCGATTCGACGGGGTCGTCATCCAGGGTATCTGGACCTTTCCCGGCATCGCCGCCCGCATCGCCGCTCGACGAGCTGGCAAGCGCTACGGCGTCTTCCCCCATGGATCGCTGGATCCTTGGTTCAAAAAACGGTATCCGCTCAAGCACCTCAAGAAGATGTTCTACTGGCCTATCCAGTACCCGGTTCTTCGCGATGCGTCCGCCGTCCTCTTCACCAGCTCTCTCGAGCCCGGCCTCGCCAAATTGAGCTTTAAGCCAAATGACTGGAACGCTGTGATTTATCCCCAGGGTATCTGCGAGCCAGAAGGCGACCCGGCCGCCCAGAAGGAACTTCTCTACCGCACCCTCCCGCAGCTCCGCGATCGGCGCTTTCTGCTGTTCATGGGGCGGCTGCATACCAAAAAAGGGTGCGATCTCCTCATCGAGGCGTTCTCAAAAGTCGCCGGTCAGTATCCCAACGTCGATCTCGTCATCGCCGGGCCAGACCAGGAAGGTTTCCAGGCCAAACTGCAGCGCGTGACCGTCGAAAAGGGAATCGCCGACCGTGTCCACTGGCCCGGAATGGTTGCCGGCGACCTGAAGTGGGGCGCTCTCCGCGCCGCCGAAGCCTTTATCCTGCCTTCCCATCAGGAGAATTTCGGGCTCGTCGTCGCCGAGTCCCTCGCCGCCGGAAGGCCCGTCCTGACCACCAATAAAGTCAATATCTGGCAAGAGATTCAACAGGATGGCGCTGCCCTGGTCGAAGACGATACCCTCGACGGAACCGAGCGGCTCCTCCGCGGCTGGCTCGAGAAGTCCCCTGCCCAGCGTGCAGCCATGACCGAGCGCGCCTATCCCTGCTACACCTCGCGCTATACCATGCAGCGCGCCGCTGAGACGGTCCGGCAGCTATTCCCCGATATCAGCCCCCCAAAGGTGGACGAAAGGGTGCGCGTTCCCCGCACCGCCTGACCCTACCGCCGCAGCCGCTCCAGCAGCCGATCGAACTCATCCAGTTGCCCGTACTCGATGATCACGCGGCCCCGTCCCTTTTTGTCCTCGATGCGCACCCTCAGTCCCAGGGCGCGTTGCAGCGAATCCTGAACTTCGCGAACATTGGGATCAACAGGCTTCTCTTTTTGTTCGCTCTCTACTTTCGTCGCAGGATTCAGCAGCTTCTGTACATAACTCTCGGTCTGACGTACCGACATCGACAGCGCCGACACCTTCTGCGCAGCCTTCAGAATGCTCTGCGGATCCTCCAGCGGCAGCAGCGCCCGCGCGTGGCCAAACGTCAGAACCCCTTCCTCGACCTGACCCTGTACCTCAACTGGCAACTTGAGCAGCCGCAGAAAATTGCCCACCGACGCGCGGTCTTTGCCGGTGCGCCTGGCCATCTGCTCCTGCGTCAGCTGGAACTCATGCGCCAGCCGCTCATACGCCCGCGCCTGTTCCATCGGGTTCAGGTCGCTGCGCTGCAGGTTCTCGACGATGGTCATCTCCATCGCCTGCTCGTCCGAAACCTGGCGAACAATGGCTGGGATCGTCTCCTTGCCCGCGCGCTGGGAAGCCAGCCAGCGGCGCTCGCCAGCGATCAGCTGGAAGCGCCCATGTGGCAACGGCCGGACGACAATCGGCTGTACGACCCCGGTTGCCGTGATGGATGCGGCCAGCTCGGCGAGCTGGACCTCGTCGAAGCGCGAGCGCGTCTGGAAAGGGCTGCGGTCAATTTCGCCAACGGGAATCTCCCGCGGCTTTCCATCGCCTCCATCGGAGGCGCCGGGCTCAGCGACCGCGTGAACCCGAGGCAGTAACGATTCCAGTCCTTTACCTAACGCGCGGCGTTTCGGAGCTTCTGTCATTGTCTGCATCAATCCTCACCTCGTTCTCTCAAGAACCACGAACAGGCAAAGTCCCGGAGGGACCAAATTAATCAAATCCAAAAGAGCCCATGCCGTCTGTCCTGGCCGGTTTGGGCTACCAGCTACCGGCCGCTTTACGCATACGGCCAGAACTTGACCTTTGTCTCTCCCTGGTACGTCGCGGCCGTCTTTCGCTGTTTCGCCGCGGGGCTTTCGATGCCATTGCGGGCCAGCAGCTCGTCGGCCAGCTCACGGTAGCTCTCCGAGCCGCGGGACTTCGGATCATACAGAAGCACCGGCTTGCCATAGCTCGGCGCTTCAGCGAGCCGGATGTTTCTTGGAATCACCGTCTTAAGAAGCTTGTCCTTGAAGAATTCCCGCAGATTGTCCGTGACCTGCTGGGCCAGATTCGTCCTGTCGTCATACATCGTCAGGAGCACGCCTTCAATCTCCAGTCCCGGGTTGAAAGCGCCCCGCACCCGCTCCAGCGTGTGCATCAGCTCGCTCAGGCCTTCCAGCGCAAAGTATTCAGCCTGCATGGGCACGAGCAGCCGATCTGCGGCAACCAGGGCGTTCAGAGTCAGCAAGTCGAGTGCCGGCGGGCAATCCAGCAAAATAAAGTCGTAGTCCGCCCGCACTTTATCCATGGCCTCGCGCAGCCGATAGGCCCGGCGATCCATCTGGATCAGCTCAACATTGGCGCCGGTCAGGTTCTTGTGCGAAGGAACCAGCTTGAGAGTGTCGATCTCCGTCCGGAGCGCTACTTCGGCAATCGAGGCGTCTCCCATCAGGACGTCATAGGAAGAGCGGCGATCCGCATCGCGAGCGACGCCGAAGCCTCCACTGGAATTCGCCTGGGGATCGCAATCCACCAGGAGAATCTGCAATCCTTCCAGAGCCAGGGCAGCGGAGAGATTGATGGCGGTGGTTGTCTTACCCACCCCGCCTTTCTGATTCACAACGGCGAGGACTTTCCCCATGACCAGAAAAGGGTACCGGTATGGAGCCGATGCCGCAACGCGAATCACCTGTGTGAAACCGGGCTGCATTTGTGGAAGGATTTTGGGTACCCCTCGGGAAGAGGGGGCTAAACCCCATCGGCTGCTCAAGATACCGGTGCCGGGCCGTTACCAAAGGTGGGGTTATCAGGGGAGACCCCCGCGTGGAAAAAGGGGGACGGTTCTGGGCGGAAAATCCCTCTCCGCGAACTGGGTCCTCTCCCCTGTTCCACGTGGAACAATGCGCTTCCGCTCCAATTCCGCCTCAGGCTATACTCCTGTCTCCCGACGCTCATTCTTGCTGCTCGGAGATTCGACGCATGCCGGAGCAGATAACAACCGACAATCGTGATGAGCAGAATCACGCGGCCGGTCGACGTCACGAAACTCACGGAGTCGTTCCTTCTCGCGCACAAAAGGCGCAGCGTGAGTTGCGCCTCTTTTGGGTTTTGGGAACGGCTGGCGCATTCTTCGCTGGCCTGGCGGATCACATCCCTGCCGATCTGGAACACATCGGCGAGCGGTTTTCCGCAATTTTGCTGATTCGCTATCTCTATGCTCTCTGGCTGCTTGCCTATTTCTTCATTTCGAATTTCGGCATCCTTGAAGAGCATTCGTTCGACTGGCGGGACCTGATCAACGATATTGTTCAGGCCGTCGCTGGACTAACGGCCGTCTACTTCCTCGGTTTCGGGTACAGCGAGTCGAGCGAACCGTTCAAGGGTCTTATAGCCGCAAACACCGCCATCTTAATCATTTGCCTGTTTACCTTTGTGATTTTCCAGGACAAGTTCGGCGCACGCGTCAACATTCTCCGGGCGGGGGGTGTCTTCTGCGCGATGTCAGGGTTCGGCATCACCGTGTTCCGGGTCCCACCCGGACCCAACGCGATCCCATCCCATCCAACTCTTTACGCCCTCCTGACACTCCAGGCTTTTCTTTACCTGATTCTCGGTTACTACTTCTGGATGTGTTGGACGCAAGAGGAAACCTACCGAAAGGAGCCCTTTAGCTGGTGGAACCGTGCCTGGTGGCGCCGTACCCTCGGCCTCGACCAACAATAGTGGCCACAGATGTTCCACGTGGAACAAAATAGGCGAGCATAGTCAATAGAGGAGGTTTGACAAGCCTCTACTGTCCGGACCCCGTACACGTGCCTCTATCCCATCCCATCCCGGATCCCGACGTGACCCTGGCGATTTTGCCCCTCACCGGTTCTGTCCGCGTCCTCATCCAGTTCGACGTCTGCGAAGAAATCCGCCTGGACCGCCTCCAGCAGATCATTGAGAGCCGAACCGTCCAGCAGCCCAACCTTAAGCATGCCGCCCCCGCCTACGTCCGCTACCAGCGTCCGCCCGTGGTTGTCGCTGCGGATCCCCTGGTTCTCGAGTCCGGAGAGCGCTTGACTGGTGAGATCAAGTATTACGACTATGGCGTCGTTAGCGTCCTCTTTGAAATCCCTTTCGCCGGGGACTGGGACGGCCTCGTCCGCCTCGCCAGCCGCTGGGTCTGGGACATTGACTTTGCCTCCCGTGTCGAGCCCATCGTCCGGCAGCGTCTCGACCGGGCTGCCGCCGCCATGGTCAAGCCTTATTCGAAGTGGCTGAGCGAGGACTACTTCATCTTCCATGCCCGCGAGGTAACCGGCCAGCCTGCCGGGAGCGAGCTCACCCGGAACTTCGGCCGCCAAATCGCCCAGGTCGTGCGCGGAGATCGGCAGCCGCTCTCCGACGGCGAGTGCGCCGAGGTCCTGAACTCCCAAATCTCCTATTACGCGAGCGATGTGGCCGTGATCGGCTGGAATGCGGCCTTCCTCTACGACACCGCCGCCGGCGCGGAGACCGGGATCCAATTGCTGGAGTATGCCAATTCGCAGCTCCTCGAGTTCCGCCATTACGATGAGCTACTCTCCGGGGTTCTGGATGGCGCCTACGACACGCTGGGCCACAAGACCGGGAGGCTGGCGCAATGGCGGATGTCCCACTCGGCCAATCAGCTCCATACGGTGCTGCTCGAAGTCTCGGAACTGACTGAGCGCGTCGACAATGCCATCAAGTTCCTCAGCGACATGTATGCCGCCCGGCTCTACAAGCTGGCAGCGGCCAAGGTCGGCGTCCCGGACTATAAGAACCTCGTCACGCAGAAGCTCCGTACCGCCGAGGATCTTTACGAGTCCATGGTTGAGCAGTTCAACCAGAGCCGCGGATTCTTCCTCGAGGCCATTGTGGTCGTGATCCTGCTGATCGAGCTGTTCTTCCTGTTTCGCGGCCATCCGTCGTAGGCCTTGTGTTCCACGTGGAACATGCCCTTGGTCGGCAGTTCAGTCGGCAATCGGCGGGTAGGTTTCTCGCGAATCCGCGTTTTCTGGGGGAAGGCCGTTTTGTATGTAATTCATTCTTCGTAAGTTAATGCTTGTTTGCAAATTCGACAACATTTTGTCTTCCTTAAAACCAACCGTGGGGTTGGAAGGAACCGGCTGGAGCCGGGCGGTCCGCCCGAGTGGGGAGCCACGCGGGGTGTTTCTTCGCTGAAAAACATCGGTTTTGGGGTACTCTTTCTTTATGTAATTCATTCTAAATACTTTAGAAATGTTTACAAGCTTGACAACATCTTGCCCTTCCTGGAAAGCACCTCCAAACAGCGCTAAGCGGCGGTATTGTGACTTGCCGGTAACTGGGGCGCGGGATGTCAAAGAGCACGGTTCGATGCGGCCTGGGCCGGATCGGGGGGTCAGCAGCCGGCGGTTGGCGGCAATAGAAAAGCCCGCGTCATAGCGGGCTGCGACGGGCGGGCTTCGACATACTTCTGCCGACTGTCTTCAGGCTAGCGGTCGCGGGCGGTGAGGGCAAGGGAAAACGGCAGGCTGGGCGGTACGAAGGTACCTGCACTCAAGTTCGCTCCGTCCCCGCCGATGCAGGACCTTGAGGGTTGCCATGGCTGCGTCGACCGTAAAAGTGCATACCACCAACGTTGAAACAGTGGTCCCCGAAGGCGTGTTCATCTACTCCCAGACCGATCTGAAGGGTCGGATCACGGAGGCCAACGCTGCGTTCGCCGAAATCAGCGGCTACCGAGTCGAGGAGATGTTGGGTCAGCCTCACAACCTGATCCGCCATCCGGATATGCCGCGCGAGGCCTTCGCGGACCTCTGGAAATCGCTGCAGGCGGGGCGGCCGTGGCAGGCGGTGGTCAAAAATCGCCGCAGCGACGGCGGATTCTATTGGGTCTTCGCCAATGCGTCACCGGTCCGCGAGCATGGCCGGGTGGTCGGTTACCAGTCGATCCGCTTTAAGCCGACGCGAGAGCAGATTGCGGGGGCGGAGGCGGCCTATCGGCGCATTCGCGAAGGCGACCGCTCGCTCAAAATCGTCGAAGGGCGCGCGGTGCGCGTACGTTCCGCCTGGCTTAGCCGGACGGCAAGCGGTTCGGTGCAAGTCGGCGCGAGCATGGCGATTGCGGTGCTGGCGGCGGTGCTCGGGTTCTCTGTGCTTCTGGTTGCGGGTTCGCATCCGGCGCTCACGATGGCTGCGGAATGCGTTTTCGGGCTGAGCGCCCTGATAGCTCTGTTCGGACTGGCCTTCACGCTGCCGCGGCAAAGCCGGGATCTCAGCGCGGTGGAAGGGTATCTGGACGCAGTGCTGGGATCGGGCGATCTCACGCGGCGCTGCGCACTTTTGCGGGAGGATGGCATTGGGGCCATCGGGCGCAAACTGAGCCTGCTGATTGGCTGGATGCAGGCGACGGTGCTCTCGGTGAGCGATGCGGTGGTGCACGTCGAGAACGGAACGCAGGAGGTCTACCGCGAGGTGCTGGAAATCGACAAGGCGGCGAATTCGCAGAGCGCGGCTTCGTCGTCGGTAGCAGCAGCCGCAGCGGAACTGGGGCTGACGATCCGTGAGGTTTCCGATCATCTGCGCAACACCGAAACGACCGTGAGCCAAACCGGGGAAAAAGCCACCGAAGGGGCGAGCGTGACAGAAAAGGTCTCGAGGCAGATTCACGCTTTGGCGGAGGCCATCCAGGGCGCCTCGGCGGAGGTGGAAGCCCTCGGAATGTCGTCGGCAGAGGTCGGGCAAATTGCTGGAGTGATCCGCGAGATCGCGGACCAGACCAACCTGCTGGCGCTGAACGCGTCCATTGAGGCGGCGCGCGCCGGTGAGGCGGGACGCGGGTTTGCGGTGGTAGCGACGGAAGTGCGTAACCTGGCCGATCGCACCATGAAGGCTACGGCCAATATCGACGGGCTGATTGTGAAGATCAAGGGGGACAGCGAGCGGGCTATCCGAGGCATGCGGACGGGCGAGGCGCAGGTGACGGAAAGCGTCGCGATGGTGCAATCCGCGAAAGAGGCGTTGACCGGGATCAATACCCTGATGGGCCAGGCGGTGCAGCGGGTTACCGAGATCGCAACGTCGTCGACGCAGCAGACCGAGGCGATGAATGAGATCAGCCGGAACATCACCCAGGTGGCGACGATGACCGAGCAGAACGAGGCGGTGGTGCGGCGGACCACGGAGCTGATGAAGGAGTTGAATCCGATGGTGGGCCGGGTGCAGAAAGCGGTGCTGCAGTATCAGGGTGTGAGGGACTCTCAGGCTATTTGTAACAGACTTTGATACTTGTTGGATCGGGGAGCGGATCGACACGTAACATGTCATGTACTTATTTGCGGGTTGGCGGCTAACCCGTGCAGCGGGCGACGATCAGCGTGATGTCGTCTTCCTGCTCGCCGAAGCCGTACTTCTGTACTTCCTGAAGCACGGCGTCGACGGTCGCTTTCGCGCCGAGTTTTTTGCGGCGGCGGAGGGCGCGGATGAGGCCCTTCTGCGTGAACTCGGCATCCTGGGCGTTGCGGGCTTCGGTGACGCCATCTGTGTACAAGACGACGGTGTCGCCCACGGCAAGCTGGCACTCGCCGAGGTGGCCGTCCCACTGGCGGAAGAGTCCGAGGACGGTTCCCGTTGGGCACAGTTGTTCAACACCGCCCTGAGCGCGGAGCAGCAGACCCGGCAGGTGGCCGCAGTTGGCGTAGCGCAGGATGCGCGTCTCATCGTTGTACTCGGCAAAGAAGACGGTGGAGTAAGCGCTGTCGACGGAGTTGTCGAAGAAGATCTGGTTGACGGTGCAGAGGAAGGTGAGAGGGCAATCGCCGGCGAGGGCGATCTGGCCGCGCAGATTGGCCTGGAGATTCGCCATGAGCAGCGCGGCGGCGATTCCTTTGCCGGAGATGTCGGCAACGAGAAGGCCGATGCGGCCGGGATCGAGGGTAAGGAAGTCGTAGTAGTCGCCGCCGACATGGCGGGCCTGAATGCAGATGCCGGCGTAGTCGAGGGTGCGAAGCGCAGGCGCGGTTTGCGGGAACAGGCGGGCCTGAACCTGCTTGGCGATTTCGATTTCCTGAGCGGCGCGGCGCTCGGCGGCGATGCGTTCGCTGGCGGCGCGGCGGTGGGCTTCAATCTCGCGGCTGAGTTCGTCCGAGCTAAGGAGTTCGAACACGTTGCCGTCGATGTCGGTGAAGGTGGCGAAGGTGCCGCCCCAGAGCTGCGGCTGCGGCGGCTGCAGGAACTTCACGCCGCGGCCGCTCCACAGTTCGTAGGTGGCATTGATGTCTTCCGCAATGAAGCTGACGTTGGTGCGGCCTCCGATGAAGCGGTAGTTCTCGGTGCCCTTCCGCGGCGCAATCAGGGCGAGGATGGCGCTGCCATCGGGTGGTGCGACGGCGACCCAGCGTCCGAACTCGAAGCGGGAATCCGCCAGCACAGTGAAGCCGAGGGAATCGATGTAGAAGGGCAGGCTGCGATCGAGATCGCGGACGAAGACGTTTGACTTGAAGATGCGGAGGTAGGGAGTTTCGGGGTCCGGGGAGTGGCGGCGCAGCAGCCGCTCGGTAGCGCGGGTCGTCGGCTCGGTGACCACGGGTACCCTCCGTGACCCTATCGTACAGGCGGGGTGAGGAGTCTGCGGAGGCAACGGAGTACGCTGTAGCCGGGAACTAACCCGGGGCATCCGGCGTATTGCATTGCGGTGCGGTCCCACGCCTTCCCCCGTCGCGCCCGCGTTTTTTTGAAGGAGAGCCATCATGCAGAAACTCCTGAGTGCTACGACCCTCGCTCTTGCTGTTCTCTTCGTGCTTCCCGCGTCGCAGGCGCAGGCGGACTCCCATGCCAGTTCGCTGGTGATTGTCTACAAAGACGGCCATCGCCAGAGTGTGAATCTGAGCGACGTGCAGCGGCTGGAGTTTCCCGGCGCGGTCCCGGCAGGGCTGATCTCAACGCCAGGACCTTCGCGCGCTCGCTTTATCGGCAAGTGGGAAGTGGGCGAGGGGAACGGGGACAACTTCTACATCACGCTGCGCGATGACGGCACGGCGCAACGCACGATGAACGCGATCGAGCACGAGCGCGGACATTGGGAGTACGTGCACGGCGACGCGCAGGTGACCTGGGATGACGGCTGGCAGGACTGCATCCGCAAGGTGGGTACGCAGTTCAAGAAGTATGCCTATAGCCAGGGCAAGGCATTTACCGAGGAACCGGACAACGTGACGAATGCGCGGAACCTGTCTCAGAACCCGAATGGGGTGGATTAGGGCGCGCGCGTGCGGATCAAGCGGGACGAGACGGTGTCGCGCCCGTGTTTCTCAATTGATTCTCATTGCAGCAGGCCGAAGACCGCGACCCCGTTAGGGGTTCCAACGAAAACTTTGCCGTTGGCAATGGCCGGGGTGATGAACTTGTTGCCGTTGCCGAAGTGATCGCGGCTGCCGGCGGCCTGGTTGCTGTTATAGAGTTCCTGCAGCGTGGTCGCGTCGAAGGCGTGCAGGACGGCGGGCGATGAATTCTCGACGGCCCAGACGATGGCGGTGGCCGTTCCGTTTGCGCTGACGGCGGGCGTGGTTCCGGGATAGGGAAACGTGTTCGCGCTCTGCGCGGTGGCGCTGGTCGAGAGCTGCGCGTTCGCGATCGGGAATGCCTTGAGCGTGTCGCCGACCGAACCGTAGTAGACCGTGTTGTTGAAGTACGCAGGCATCGACCAGACACCGCCGATCGCGTTGTCGATCTCCTGGTAGAGTGCGCCGTTGCTTTGCGCGCTGAATTTGCCCATGGCGTCGCGATTAACGACGTAAATCTTCGTGTCCTTGCCGGCGCCGACGGCGAGATGATGGACCGTGCCCGCTGTGTCGGTGAGGTCGGGGAGAACGAGCGCGCCGCCCGAGCCGAGGTCCTGATCGGCGTCCGACTCGCTGACCGTGTTGTCGGGCTCGAAGTAGTCGGCGACGGCAAGGGAGCCGCCGGCGGTGGAGATTTTCAGGAACCCGTTGCCGAAATCGTGCTTTATAGGGAAGCCGTTCGTATCAAAAGAAGTGTCGAAGGTCCCGTTGGCGTCGAGGAAGTAGATGTTGCCCGCGGAATCGGCGGCGAGGCCAGCGCCCGCCATCCAGATGGAGCCTTCGCTGCCGTTGGGCGTGAGGTTCAGCACGGCGGTCTGCGCCAATGTCGATTCGTTGTAGGCCATCAGCCAGCCGGTATAGGCGCCCTGATCGCAGTGGGAGGTCCAGCCGAGGTAGATCGTGCCGTTGAGAAGAAGCAGGCCAGCGCGTTCGGCGTACTGAGCGGGGTCGAAGACGACGTTGCCGCCTGAGCTGTTGGCGCCGGTGCCGGGGTAAGTGGCGCGAATCTCGGACGGGCTGCCGGGAAGCTCAGCGCCGGTGGTGAGGTCGAGCGCGTGCAGACGCTGGTGGTACGATCCGCCGCCATCGAGTGACATGCCGACGACGAAGAGGGCGCCGTTGGGGCCGGCCTTGCGGTCAATGACCGGAGTATCGGTGATGCCGATCTCCGGCGAAATCTGACCGCAACCGTGATTGCCGCTGGTGGTTTCGTTGGCGCCGAGGATGGAGGTCTTCCAGATCTGGGTGCCGGCGTCCGCGTCGAAGGCGTAGACGCTGTCGTGCTCAGTGGCGGCGAAGACAACGTTGTGCTGCTGTGCGCTGACGGTGAGATTCGAGAGGACCAGCGGTTGCGCGTCCACCTTGCCGTCGACGCTGAGAACGCGCAGGAGGCCGAACTTCGCCGCGTTGACGTTGGCTGGCGTCAGGGTGGTTTCGCTGGGGTTGAGTCCCGTGCGGCCGTTATCGAAGTGGTACGTCGTGACATCAACGCCGGGAGTGACGACGATCGGCTGCTTGACGGTCACGCTCACCGAGGCTGAGTGACTGAGTGCAGCTGCGGTTGCAGTGAACTGCACCGTCGCGGTGGTGGAGGCAGCGCTGGGTGCGGCGGCAATGCTGATGGTCTGCGGCGTGCCGGGAGTCAGGGTGAGTGAAGACGGCGTCGCGGTGACGCCGGCGGGAAGGCCGCTGGTCGTGACCTGGACCGTTCCGGAGAAGCCATTGAGCGCGGTTGCGGAGAGGGAAACTGTTTGCGCGGCCGCGCCAGCGGTCAGGGTCAGGCTCGAGGCGCCCGCGGTGAGAGAGAAGTCCGGCTGAGCTTTCGTTCCGGCACCCGTGCTGGTTCCGCAACCACCGGCGAACAACACGACGCCGAGCGGAGCGAGAACGGCTAGTGCACGACATTGCCTGCAAAGCATGTGCGAGCCCTCCGGGGGAATTTGAGGACAGCCAGCTGACCACGAATTCCTAACGCTACCCCGTTTGACGTTGCCCTGTCTTCAACAGCCCCTGTTCGGAGCCGGGGATGACGATTGCGGTGCCCCAGCGAATGCTGGCGATCTTTTCGAGAGCAGTTTCGGTTTTGCGGGTGGCGAATGCGGCGATCCAGCCGCGCGGGGCGAGGCGGTCGGCGGCGGACTTGCAGGCCAAGGTCATCTTGTCGACGGCGCGAAGGGTGACGGCGTCGAAAACGCGGCCTGGCTCCATCTCCTCGACACGGGCGCCCCAGACTTCCGCTTTAAGGCCGAGAGTCCGAACGGCCTCGCGCAGGAACGAGGCTTTCTTAATTTGAGATTCGGCAAGAGTGACGGCGATCTCCGGACGGCAAATGGCGATGGGAATGCCAGGAAAGCCACCGCCGGAGCCGTAGTCCAGCAGAGTCTTCGTACGCTGCGGAATATGCTGCGCGGAGAAGATCGACTCGGCGAAGTGACGGCGAATGATGTCTTCGGGCTTGCGGTCCGCGGTGAGGTTGATGCGGGAGTTCCAAATCAGAAGCAGCGCGAGGAATTTCTCGAACTGCGCGAGAGCGTGCGCATCAAGGCCCATCGTGTCGAGAGGAGACGAAGGCTCGCGGGACTGCTTCATCGTTGCTGATGACACTCGTGTATTTCAGTCGGCGACGGATTCGCTGATCATGCGCGGCTCCCACGTCGCTGCCGCGTCGACGAAAGACTGGAAGAGACATTGCGCCGATTTGTTCTCGTCGAGCACGCGCTCGGGATGCCACTGCACGCCCATCAGGAACTGATCGCCGTGAACCTCGGCTGCTTCGACCACGCCATCTTCGGTCGACCATGCGGCCTTGATGAGGCCGTCGCCGAGGATCCCAATGGCCTGATGGTGGCTGCTGTTCACCATCATGGTCGTCCGCGATCCCAGACCGAGAATGCGACGAAGGCGCGAGCGCCCGTCGAGTTCAATGGTGTGAGCTTCGGCGATGGCTTTACCGGCGGTGTGGTTGACAGTGGTCTTCAGGTGCTGCAGGAGCGTTCCGCCGCGCCACACATTCAGAGACTGGAAGCCGTAGCAGATGCCGAGCAGCGGCTTGTAGAGATTGGAGGCGTCCTGCAACAACAGCTCATCGACAGCTTCACGGGCAGCATCGGCAGCTGCGCAATCGGGCTCGGCCTCTTCGCCGTATTTCTGAGGATTGACGTCGGCGGGACTCCCCGGCAACAGCACGCCCTCGCAAGAGGCGACTAGTTGCGCCACCTTCGCAGGCGAGTCACGCAACGGCACGAGGACCGCCTCACCGCCGGCAAACTGCACCGCTCGCGCATATTGTGGCCACGAGCGCTCGGTGTATTCCTTGTCGGCAAAATTGGGTTCCGGAATCGCAATGCGTGGTGCTTTCATCGTCTGCGCGCCTCCTCGGATTCTTGCATGTCCCGAGCGATGCCTACGGTTTCCAGATGCCCGATGCCTGTTGCGCTGTCCGGCTGCGCGGATGGCGTTTCAGAGCTTTTCTGCCAGGAGTGCTCATCATACAGCGCTGCGACGCGTTCCTCCAGTATTGCTGTCAATTCGTCTATCTGCTTCATCGTCATCCCCTGGGTTTCGATCGGTGCGCCGACGGCCAGGGTGACGGGAACGGGGTGGATGGTGTGCGTGTGGATCGGCAGCAGCTCATGAGTGCCGATGAGCGCCATCGGGACAACGGGCAGTTGCGCACGGATGGCCATGAACGCCGGGCCGTTCATGAATTTTGCCAGCTTGCCGTCTGGAGTGCGGCCGCCTTCAGGAAAGATAAACAGAGGCATGCCGGTCTTCAGCGTTTTGACTGCTGAAATGAGGCTTGCGATGGAAGCTCGCGGGTTCGAGACATCGACGGCGACCTGGCCCGAGCGGCTCAGCCACCAGCCGATGAAGGGGATCTTCCAGAGGTCGTGACGCGCGACGATGCGGAACTGGAAGGGCAGCGAGCTGAAGATCACCGGCGTATCCATATAGGACAGGTGATTGCAGATGTAGACGGCGGGCTTGCCGGAGAGGTGCTCGCCGCCGATCACGGTTTTGCGAACGCCGCTGATGAAGACGCCGATGCGCGCCCACGTTTGCGCGATGCGATGCTGCCCGATGCCGCGCTTATCGAACAACGACGCGAGCATGGCGAGACTGGCGAAGAACGCAGTGGCGACGAAAAACGTTGGAAAGCGAACCGCGTTGCTGATAAGCCGTTCATGCCATGGAAGCGGATCGGGCCTTGGCGCGGTGGGGACGGTAGACTTCATGGCGCCATCACCGCGGCGTGCTGATGGAGAAGCGGCCGAACCTCGCCGACGAGGTAGACGGATCCGGCGACGACGACCAGGCCGTTCGCGCCAGCCTCGCGCCACGCCAACTCGAGAGCTTCGTGGCCGTCGCGCGCGGCCGTGGCGGGGACCCCCGTCTTTGCGGCGGCGTGAAGCAGATCTTCCGCCGTTGCGGAACGCGGCGACTCGACCGGCGTGGCGATGACGCGATCGAAGAGTGGGAAGAGGATATGGGCCATTTCGTCGAAGGCCTTGTCTTTCATGCAGCCGAAGACAAGGACGCGCGGCGGCCGGGTGGTACCGGGGCCGGCATCCGCAAGCGAAGAGAGCGCAGCACGCAAGGCCCAGGTTCCGGCGGGATTATGAGCAACGTCGAGCACGACAGGAGCCTTGCCCGGAAGGTGGAATTGCTCGAGTCGGCCAGGCCACTGCGTCTCGCGGATGCCGTCCTCGATATGATTCGGTGTAATTGTGTATCCGTGGCTGTTCCTTAATTCAACGGCGGCAGCGACGGCGAGCGCGATGTTGCGCTGCTGGTGAACGCCGGGGAGCGGCGAGTCGACGATGATGGGCTGGCCCAGAACCTGAAGAGGGTAGGTATTCTTCGCCAATTCCGATTCCCGAGCGCCGAACGCCGAACGCTGAACGCCGGGAATGTACTCAGCCGCGTTCACTCCGCGGACGTCCAGTTCCGCTGCGACCTCGCCGATGGCCTGGTTCGCTTCAGGATGCTGCGGCAGCGTGATGAGCACACCGTTGCGGCGCAGGATGCCCGCCTTTTCGCGCGCAATGAGCGTGATGGTTTCGCCGAGCCACTCAGTATGGTCGAGCGAGATGTCGGTGATGACGGAGAGCAGTGGTTCGACGACGTTCGTAGCGTCGAGCCGTCCGCCCATGCCGACTTCAAGGACGGCGAGGTCGAGCTGTGCTTCGGCGAAGGCTTCGAAGGCGACGGCCGTCATCACTTCAAAATAGCTCGGATGCGCGAGCAGGCGGCCTTCGGTAACGAGCCGATTGGCGCAGTCGTCAACGCGAAAATAGAGGCGGGCGAAATCTTCGTCGCCGATGGGGAGGCCGTTGATGCGAATCCGCTCGTTGACGCGTTCAAGGTGAGGCGAGGTATAGAGTCCAACGCGGTAGCCCGCGCTTTGCATGATCGCGGCCAGGGTCGAAGCGGTCGAGCCTTTGCCATTGGTTCCGGCGATCAGGACGGAACGGAAGCGCCGCTCGGGATGGCCGAGGGCTTCGACCAGCGTGCGCATCTCCTCAAGCCGGAACTTGCGCCGGGGTTCACCCGGCGTTGGGTGCAGCTCACCGGCCCGCGCATGGAGACTGTCGAGCGCCGCAGCGTAGGACATGAATTCAGGTTACAGGGTGGAGGGTACAGGGTACAGGGGTTGTCCGCTGTGCTTTACCGAGAGCTTTCCGACCACTTCGCCACTGTTAAACTGAACACGGCATGATCCTCCCCTTTGTCCGCGAGTTGTTGGCGGACCTGGAGCACTCTCCCTCCTTTGAACAGGCAAGGAGGCACCTGACACTTGCCCGTGGGCGTCGACGTGTGTCTGGACTGACCTCGACGGCCCGCGCCCTCTACATTCCCCTCTTCGCGCGCGCCGCGCAGGTGCCCACGGTCGTAATTGTTGCCGACAACAAGGCGGCCGACGCGGTGCACTTTGCGCTGCAGGCGGGATGCGAACTGACGGGCGCGATTCCCGGGGATCGCGTGCTGCGTTTGCCCGCGCACGATGTGCTGCCGTTTGAGAATCTTTCGCCCCACCCCGACATTCAGGAGCAGAGGGCGAAGACGTTGTGGAAGATTGCCACGGGCGAAGCGTCGATCGTGGTGGCGCCGGTGGAAGCGGCCGCGATGAAGCTGTTCCCGGCGCCGTTTTATGCAGGGCTCGCGCAGGTGTTGCGGCGGGGCGAAGAGGTGGATGTCGACACGTTGCTCACGCACCTGACCAGCATCGGTTACACGCGCATGGATATGGTGGAGATGCCAGGGCAGTTCACGCGGCGCGGCGGCATCCTCGATGTGTACTCGCCGGAGGCCGACCGGCCGGTACGCTTTGAGTTTTTCGGCGACGAGATTGAGTCGATCCGAAAATTCGATCCGGAAACGCAGCGCTCGGCGGCGCCGCTGGATGAAGCGCGGCTGCTGCCGTTGACCGAGACGCCGGTGACGGAGCGGCTGCTGGCCGCGGTGCATACGCGGTTGAGTGGGGCGCGCGTGGCGTCGACCGACGATCCGGAGCTGCTGGAAGACGCGATTGCAGCGGGCGGCGTGTCGGTGTTTCCTGGCTGGGAGTTTTTCGCAGGCGTGAACGGGGCCTCCGGCACGTTGCTGGATCTGTTTCCGCGGTCTGCGCTGCTGGTGGAAGAGCCGGCGATGATCAAAAACCAGGTCGATCGCTGGTGGAACAAGGTCGAGCAACGGCACGAGCGGTCGAGCATCGGATCGCTGATCACGCCAGCGGATATTTATCAGCGCCCGGAGGTTCTGCTTGCGCAGCTGGCGTCGCATCCCGGATTGGATATCGATCAGCTGGGCGCGGTGGATGTACTGGACGAGGATGAGACGCTGGGCGAGATTGAGTTTCATTCGCGGCCGACGCTGCGATTCCACGGTTCGATCCCGGCGCTGATCGAACAGATTCGCAATCTGATGAACCAGGACACGCGCACGCTGCTGGTGGCGCCGAATCAGGGTGAGGTGGAGCGGCTGGCGAATTTGCTCCGCGAATATGAAGTGCCGTACCGGCTCGGCTCACGCATTGTGCACGCGGGCAGCGAAAACCTCTACGACGAGTCGAGCTATCTGGCCGGCGAAATGCGGACGCCGGTCATCCTGCGAACGGCGCTCGCTAGTGGTGTGAGCCTGCCCGACGCGCGGCTGGTGCTCTTCGGCGCGCAGGATTTCTTCGACGAAGCGGACGTAACGGCGCGGACCGTGCCGAAAAAATCGAAGACGGCAGCGTTCGTCTCTGATTTTCGCGATTTGACGGTGGGCGATTATGTCGTGCATGTGGAGCACGGCATCGCGCGCTACCAGGGGCTGCGTGAGATCGAGCAGGACGGCGTTTCGCTGGAGTTCATGATCCTGGAGTTCGCCGAAGGTGCGCGGCTGTACGTGCCGCTCACGCGACTGGACCTGATCCAGAAATATCGCTCGACGGAAGCCGGGCCTGCGCCGGTGTTGAACCGGCTGGGCTCGCAACAGTGGGCGAAGACCAAGGCGCGCGTGCGCAAGGCCATGCAGGATATGGCCGACGAGTTGCTGAAGCTCTACGCCCAGCGCAAGGCCGCGCAGGGCCATGCGTTTCCTCCGGATAACGAATTCCAGCGGGAGTTTGAGGACGCATTCGACTTTACCGAGACGGACGATCAGATCTCCGCCATCGCGGACATCAAGCGCGACATGGAATCGACGCTGCCGATGGATCGTCTGCTGGTGGGCGACGTCGGCTACGGCAAGACGGAAGTGGCGATGCGCGCGGCATTCAAAGCCGTGCAGGATGGGCGCCAGGTCGCGGTGCTCACTCCGACTACGATCCTCAGCTTCCAGCATTTCGAAACCTTCAAAAGTCGCTTCCGGCAGTTCCCGATTGCGATCGAGATGATCTCGCGCTTCCGCACGCAAAAGGAACAGAAGCTGATCCTCGAGCAGGTCGAGAACGGGCGCGTCGACATCCTGATCGGCACGCACCGGCTGCTCTCGAAGGACATCAAATTTCAGAACCTCGGGCTGCTCGTTGTCGATGAGGAGCAGCGCTTCGGCGTGCGGCACAAAGAGCGACTGAAGCAGATGCGGCAGGAGATCGATGTGCTGGCCATGTCGGCCACGCCGATTCCGCGCACGCTGCACATGTCGCTGGTGGGTCTGCGCGATATGAGCGTGATCGAAACGCCGCCGCGGGACCGCATGGCGATTCAGACGGTGGTCGCGAAGTTCGACGAGAAGCTGATCCGTTCCGCCGTCGAGGTGGAGATGGAGCGCGGCGGGCAGACGTACTTCGTGCACAACCGCGTGGAGACGATTTATGAGATCGCGGCCAAGATTCAGGAGCTGGTGCCGGCGGCGCGGATCGCGGTCGGGCACGGGCAGATGGGTGAGAACGATCTCGAGAAGGTGATGCTCTCGTTCATGCACCACGAGCATGACGTGCTGGTGGCGACAACGATCATCGAGAACGGCCTCGATATTCCGCTGGCCAACACCATCGTGGTGAACCGAGCGGATCGGCATGGGCTGTCGGAGCTGTATCAGCTGCGCGGACGAGTCGGGCGATCGAACCGGCGCGCGTATGCGTATTTATTGATCCCGCCGGAGCAGGAGCTGACCGACGTGGCGCGGCGGCGGCTGGCGGCGCTGAAGGAATTCTCCGACCTGGGCGCGGGGTTCAAAATTGCCGCACTCGATCTCGAGCTGCGCGGCGCGGGCAATCTGTTGGGCGGCGAACAGAGCGGCCACATCGAGGCGGTCGGCTTCGAGATGTACACGTCGATGCTCGAGGAGGCGGTGAGCAAGCTGAAGGGCGAAGAGCGCGTGGAGCGGCCGTCGGTGCAGATGTCGCTGGGCATCGCGCTGCGCATCGACGAAAGCTATATCGCGGAAGAAAATCAGCGGCTTCGGATGTACAAGCGCATCGCGGGCATCGACGGCGATCGCGCGCTCGACGAGGTGCGCGCCGAGCTGGAGGACCGTTTCGGCCCGCTGCCCACTAGCGTCGAGCATCTGCTGCAGGCTGCCCGGCTGCGCATCGAGTGCGAAAAGATTGGCGTGGCCCAGGTGGACCGCAAGCGCGACCAGCTGCACATCCGGTTTACGGAGACGGCGGCCGTCGATCCAGGGCGGCTGATGAAGCTGGTCGCCAAAAATGCCAAACGCGGGGCGCAGTTTACTCCCCAGGGGGTGTCTGCGTTTCCCGCTTGCGGCGACGAAGCCGGATGAGGTGCTGGTGGAGGTGCGGGCGCTGCTGGAGGAGCTTGCCCTGCAGACGGCGGCGGTGTAGGGCCAGAATAGCTTTAGAACTTTGCGAGCGCTCGCAGAGCCGCACGCCTTTTCCTCATGAACTTCCGGGCGAGCCTCATATCCTCCTCGAATTCCGGGTCCCCGCAAGTCACCCGAAACCCGTCTGGAGCTTCGGTCAGGAAAACGGTATCCCCTTTCGCAAAACGCAAGCGCGCGAGCACATGCTTCGGAATGACGATTCCGGCGGAATTGCCGACACCTCTAATTTTGAGCTTCACAGTCATGACTCCCGGGACTATTAGATCATTCATGTGTTACTCGGTTGGTACGCTGCCCTGCTCCAAGCTGCCCACGCGAAAATAGAAGAATGGATAGGGTCGATTCTTTGCAGAGTTTTGAGGCAAATACAGCACAACAATTGCCGCTCCCTTTTTCGGAGTGAAGGGATAGTATCCGCTTCCCTCATTCAGCAGGTCATCTGAATCACGAAACTCGTACTTTAGCCTGAGCGTGCCGCTTTTCGCGTACGTACCCCCGATTGCGGTCCCCCAAACGGCGATGCCAGCGCGTGCCAATTGAAAATCGAGCAAAACGTCCGGACCTCGGGAGATGCAGAGCAGAAGAGGTATCAGGAAGAAGAATCCATAGACATGCCACGGGTGCGAATCGGGCTCACTCCAGTTCTTCGGATGATTCACCGATGGATTGTCTGGCAGGAACAGAACAGGAAAGGGTGAAGTTGCGTAGCTGAACATCTCGTTTTCGTTGCCCTTTGGAATGGGCGCTCTTCCAGAGAATTCCGTTCCGTTATATCGAATCTTGTAGGATACGCTCCATGCTCTGAGCCCTCCAACTCGAACGTCATACGCATACGTGACCTGTCCGCGGCGCGCCAGATCATCCCCGTCTCGAATCTCCCGCGAATTACGCAGATAAAGGTAGGCGGCAAGCGCGACGAAAGCGATCGAGATTGCAGAAACCGCCAAAATAAGGAACGCCCCTTTTAGGGTGAAGGAAACGTTTCTTGGCTCATGTTGACCCATCTCTCTACGAAAATTGTGTGCGGTCGATAGCTTGCCGTTATCACTCAAAGTATCAGAAGTAGTTCACCAGCTCCCCAAAATTCTCGACTTCCAGCAAACGCTGCCCCTCCGGCGCTTCGTCGCGGATTTCGTGCTCCAACACCCAGGTATGGGGGTGATGGATGTACACCGCATGTAGCCCGCAGGCCAGCGCGGGGTTGATGTCCGATTTCGGGCTGTTGCCGATCATCCAGGTGGTATGCGGCGCGAGTTCGTACCGGCGGCAGACCTCGCGGTAGGCGTCGGGATCCTTCTCCTTCGGCACTTCGACAGCGGTGAAGTGTTTGCGCAGTCCTGAACGCGCCAGCTTGTCGATCTGCTCGACCTCGTTGCCTTTCGTCATGAGGATGAGTTTGTGCCGCGAGGCCAGAATGGGCAGCGTCTCAACCACGCCCTCGAGCAGCTCAATTTCCTGGTCGGCGATGGACTGCGCGAAGCTCATGATGCGCTCGTGCTTTTCCGGCGTCATCGGCCCCGTCGAGAGGCTCTCAAAGCAGGCGACAAGAGCCCGCCGGAAGCTGACCAGCCCATAGCCGTGCAGGCGCACGTTTTCGCGCTCCACCTCGTTGAGTTTTTCGCGGACCTGCTCGCGGGAATACTCCTTATGGTCGATGTAGGAGATGAAAGCGGCGATGGCGCGCTCAAAGTAGATGTTGTTCTCCCACAGGGTGTCATCGGCGTCGATGAGGAGTGTCTGTCCGGGCGCGAATCGGGTCTCTGCGGTCATGGATAAAAGCAGGCTACCAGCAAGCGGGTCCGCATCTAATCCCAACGATGCACCGGGTCCGGAATTGACTACAACAAAGGTGTTAGGAACGACCGCAACACTATTCGAAACAGCGGGTTAACATCAGAGATACGCTCGGGATGCATGCGCTGGCTGGACCTCCTATCGAATGATGCAACCGCACAATCCAATGCGTTCTGCCGTCCAGATTCTGGTGGGTTGTCTGGGCCTGATCTTCGCCTGTTCTTCGGCTCACGCTGACGCCTCGCTTCTGCTCGAGGAGCCTTTTGGCAAGTTTGGCGCGATGAATCCCACGGGCCACGCCGCCATCTGGCTGGATAGCGTGTGCGCCGACACGCCGACCCAATTGCGACCGTGTAGAGCAGGGGAAGCCGGGGTGGTGCTGAGCCGCTACCACCGGATCGACGGCTACGACTGGCTCGCGATCCCGGTGCTGGCGTATTTATATGCGGTCGACGATGCGTCGGAGATTCCCGACACGGCGACGCAGAAGCTGGAAGTGAAGCTGCGCGACACCTATCGGCGCGAGCATTTTGAGGATCTGGTTCCCGACGATCCGAAGCACGAGATCCCGAGTGGTGAGTGGATCCAGATGGTGGGAGCGTCCTACGACCGGCGCATCTGGGGATTCACAGTGAACACGACGCCGGAGCAGGATGCCGCGCTGATCGAGCGCTTCAACGAGCGGCGCAACATCTCGCACTTCAATCTGTTTTTCAATAACTGCGCCAATTTTTCGCAGAAGATCCTGAACTTCTACTACCCGCACTCCATCCACCGGAACTTTATTGCCGATTTGGGCATGATGACGCCCAAGCAGGCGGCGAAGTCGCTGGTGAAGTACAGCCGGCGCCATCCGGATGCCGAGTTGCACACGTTTGTGATTCCGCAGGTGCCGGGGACGATTGCACGCAGCACCTCGGTGAATGGTGTCGTGGAGTCGCTGGTCAAATCCAAGAAGTATGTCGTCCCGATCGCAGTCCTGCACCCCTACATTGCCGGAACGCTGATCGCGGCGTATATCAGCGACGGGCGATTCCATCCTGACAAGAATGCGACTGTGTTCGACCCCGATCTGGCCGGCACGGCGGAGGGTGCGGCGCGCGAACCCTCTTCGGCGCTCGGCGAGGGGATTGCAGTGCCTGAGTCGACCGCCGGGGACCATCCGGATTCGCGCAGCGATTTACATCGCCCCTGAGCGCGCTGCGGGGCATTCATCTCGATTCAGCGGCCACCCACCACAAATCGAAAATTTTGGGCAGCTGTCTGCGAACAAGCGCGCCCTTCGTCGGGTATGATCGGTAGTTTCCTCAGGAGGATTCATGCGCCGACGCCTGATGGCCGTCGCTGGTTTGTCCCTGGCCTTCACCCTGACCTGCGCCGCTCAAAACGCGGCTCCTTCAGCCGATGCAACGCAGTTCAAGCCCATCCCCGGCTACGATGCCGCTGCAATGGACACTGCAGCGAATCCCTGCACGGATTTCTACCAGTACGCCTGCGGGAACTTCGCCAAGTTGCATCCGATTCCGCCTGACATGCCGGAGTTCGATCAGTTTGTGAACCTCTTCGAGTTCAATACAAAAGCGCTGCATGACATCGTGGAGAAGACAGCGGCGGAACATGGAGCTCCGGGAACCAACGAGCAGAAAATCGGCGACTACTACGGCAGCTGCATGGACACCGACGCTATCGACAAGCAGGGGCTGGCGCCAATCCAAAGTGAACTGGACCGGATCGCGGCGCTGCATTCGAAAGAAGAACTGCCCGCGCTGATCGCGCATCTGAATCGCGAGTCGGTAGGCGTGTTTTTCGATTACGGTTCGCAGCAGGATTTCAAGGACGCCACGCGGGAGATTGCCTACATCGACCAGAGCGGGCTGGGGCTGCCGGAGAAGGACTACTACCTGCGCACGGATGCCAAGAGCGTGGAGCTGCGCAAGCAGTATGTAGCACACATGGCAAACATGCTGAAGTTGCTGGGCGACACGCCGGACGCGGCGCAGGCCGAGGCGCAGAAGATCATGGATCTGGAAACGGCGCTGGCCAAGGCATCGCAGGGCGTGGTGGAGCGGCGCGATCCAAAGAACATCTACCACATGATGGCGCTGACAAGCTTCTCTGCGACGGCTCCGAATCTGGATACGGCGAAGTACGTGGAGATGATGGGCTCGCCGTCGATCACCGAACTGAACGTCGTCTGCTCCGGATTTCTTCCCAGCGCTGAACAAGGTGATTGCGGACACCGATCTGGACACGATCAAAGCCTATCTGCGTGAACATATGGCGGGCTCCTTTGCGATGCGTCTGCCGCATGCATTCGACGAGGAGAATTTTGACTTTTACGGCCGCAAGCTGACGGGAACGCCCGAGCAGGAGGCGCGCTGGAAGCGCTGCGTGCAAGCCACCGATTCGGCGCTCGGCGAAGCGCTGGGCAAGCTCTATGTGGCGCAGTACTTCACGCCTGACATGAAGGCCTCGACGCTGCGCGAGGTGCACGACATTGAGGCGGCGATGGGCAAGGACATCGATCAGATCGACTGGATGAGCCCGGAGACGAAGGTGAAGGCCAAAGAGAAGCTGGCTGCGGTCGCGGACAAGATCGGCTATCCGGATAACTGGCGGGATTACTCAAAGCTGGACATCAGGGCGGGCGATGCTCTGGGCAACTCGGTGCGAGCGCGGGAATTTGAAGTGCAACGGCAGCTGAACAAGATCGACAAGCCCGTCGATCGCCAGGAATGGCAGATGACGCCGCCGACCGTGAATGCTTACTACGATCCGTCGATGAATGACATCAATTTTCCCGCGGGCATCCTGCTGCCGGCGTTCTATGACAAGGACGCGACCGATGCGGCGAACTACGGGCACATTGGCGCAGTGGTGGGGCACGAGCTGACGCACGGGTTCGACGATGAGGGTGCGAAGTTCGACGCCAAAGGCAATCTGCACGACTGGTGGACGCCGGAGGACGAGAAGAAATTCAATGAGAAGACCGGCTGCGTCGACAATGAATACAGCCAGTTCACGGCGGTCGACGACGTGAAAGTCAACGGCAAACTGACGCTGGGGGAGAACACGGCGGACAACGGCGGCCTGCGCCTGGCCTACATCGCGCTGATGTCGCGGCTGGCGGAAGGCAAGCCAACCGCCACCACCGAGGAGCAGAAGTCGGAGCAGAAGCTCACCCCACAGCAGCAGTTCTTTCTGGGCTTCGCGCAGAACTACTGCACCAACGAAAGGCCTGAATTCCTGCGGATGATTGCGCAAACCGATCCGCACTCCCCGGACAAGATCCGCGTGCGCGGGGCGGTGGTCAACATGCCGGAATTCGCGCATGCGTTCGGCTGCAAAGCCGGGCAGCCGATGGCGCCTGTGAAGAGCTGCCGCGTCTGGTAAACGGCGCGAAGCGGACGGGACATTGCAAACGGGCGCGGCTCTGATCTGCGCCCTGCCCAGGAGCAAGAGTAAGAGCGGAAAAGTATCGGCTGAGGGAAGAATCCTCTTCTCTCAGCCGCTCCTTTTTGTGGGATGTTCTAAGTTCGTTTTCATCACACTTAGTACGCGATAGTAGCCTGCTATCCCAACTTAAGTAACGCTTTCGTTGAGGCTTTAAGTAGTTATATCCGTGCGTGAATTTAGCTACTTTCGTGACTTGTTCGGCTAACCAAGTGTGGGAATCTTTGTGAATTTTACAATCCCACTTTAAGGGTAGCCTCGGGCTGCGTCGAACGACGCCAAAGGAAAAAAGCCCGATGACAAAGTCCCTTCGTATCGCAGTTTTGACCACGGTTCTCGCCCTCACCGCAGCTCCGGTTTTTGCCGATCCCGGCTCCAACGATCCGCCGCCGCCGCAGGGAAAAAGCGGCGCCAGCATGACCATGGGCACGGCAGCTGCCGCAATTCTGGCCGCCTTCGGAGCTTAGCCTTTCCGTTCGATCCGCGCCCGTCCTGCTTCCGGACATCCGCCCTTTGCGGCGGATGTCCGTGAAGTGGCGTATCTTATGGGGACAGGCCAGCCGATGCACGTCACCACATTAGCGATCTTCTACTGGGTCGAGGGAATGGTCATCGACCTGGTGCTGTTCCTTGTGCTGCTCTATCGCCACCGCTGGCGTCAGTTCCCCCTGCTCGCGTCCTGGCTCTTGTACATGGTGGTCCGGACCATCATCCTGATGATCCTCTACGCCCGGGATCTAGGGCACTTATACAGAGTGGTCTACCTGACTGGACTGTTTTTCGAGTTCGGGCTGCAGCTGGCCGTGGTCGCGGAGGTCGCGCGAATCGTCATGCGGCCTACCGGAACATGGATTCGGGATGCGTGGCAACGCTTCGCCATCGGCGGACTCGGTGGCATTGTGGTTGCGGCCTTGCTCGCCTGGTGGATTACGCCCCCCGCCCCTTATGCCTGGAAGATGTGGCAGGTTCGGGGTAACCTCTTCACTTCCATGGTCATCTGCGAGTTATTCGTAGTTATGACGCTGACCGCCAACCGGCTTGGCCTGGGCTGGCGCAATCATGTCATGGCTATTGCACAGGGACTAACTGCGTGGAGTGGCATCGTGCTCGTGAAAACCGCCGTGGAAAGCTACCTGGGAACCCAGCGTCACTACCTCCAGCTGGAACAGGTCCGCTATCTCACCTACACCGCGGCCATTTGCTGGATCGCTGTACAACTTTGGCGCAATGAGCCTGAACGCCGGCCAATTTCACCCGATCTGCGTGAATATATTCTTGCGCTCCACAGGCGCGTCGAGTACGATCTTCGCAGACTTGACGCTGGTCATTAGTAGTAGTTCTGTTGCTCTGGATTTCGGGGATTAAGAGTCCCTCTATAGAAAGGCCACTGCAGTGCTGCCTTACCTCCTCCTGGGCGTAGTTGTAGGTTGCCTTCTCGCGGCAGCGATCAAATCCCAACTTTCGGCCATTCGCGTTGACCGGCGCAGCTGGCAGGATATCGTCCACCAGTTGAAGCGCATCGAGTTTGAGCGAGTCACCTCAGTCGCCCGCGACTATCTCGATCCAAGAGAAGGCCAGATTTCCCTTGAGCCCACGGATATGTGGTTGATGCTGGGCGGGCGCGAAGGCCTCCGCCGCATGCGGGATAACGCCAAGCTGATGGTCCTGCTGGCGGCACACGCGCAGCAGTGGAACTTCGACGAAGGCGTGATCGTAACCGAGCGCATCCGTCGCGATGCCGTTCGACTGCGCACCGCTGTCCGCCACATCGAAGTGGCGCTGACATTCCACCTGGTGTTGCGCCACTCGGCAACGCTGATCCCGTTCTACCTGCACGAAGCCGCATCGTCCTATTACCTGATGCGGCAGCGTCTGCTGGCCCTCTACCAGACCAGCCATGCAGGGCTTTATCCGCAACTGGCTGAGGTTCTCTAGTCCGTTAGCCGGCCCTTCCTCAGTTTTCTGGTTGTATCCCCTCGCCTGCGACCGGCTTTACTGCACTGTTGTCGACCGCTTCATCGCCAAAGTCGCGTTCCCATGTTCTTTTCGTTCCCGGGTGGGACAACTCAGCTGGCACCCAGGCGCTTCGACTTGTGGAGAGGAGATGCTATGTCGGACCAGACAAAGAAGCCCGAACGAGAAGCCGATCGCTCGAACCGAGACCAACCCACCATGGTTGATGCCATCCGCCATGTGGGCCCGACCCTTGAGTCGGAAGGGATGTTTTTGCCGACCGGCGAGCTTCCGGAGAACATCATTGAGCGTGAGGGCCTGACCGATCAGCCCACCCTGCGCGAGTTGGCGGAGGACGAATACGACCGCGAAGCCGATGCGATGGGCGCAGAGCGACTGGTGACCCGGTTGCCGGAGGACACAAGCTCCGATCCACATACGGATTCGGTGGCCGACAACCCCACGACGATGGATAGCGACCGGAAGCCGCGGCGGAAACGTCGGAACGCAGCGTAGGTTCCGGGTGCCGCGCGGGCGGTCAGGCGCGCAGCTTGCCGCCCAGCGATTCCAGCGTGTCAACGACTTGCTGCGACCAGCTCTGCACTTCTTCGTCGCGCAGGGTGCGCTCGTGGGACTGGAAGACGGTGCGCAAAAGCAGCGAGTAATGACCGGCCGCGACGAGCTTTCCCTTGGCGTCGCGCAGCACTTCTCGAGGCTCGAAGGTACGCAACTCCGGGATCGCGAGGCTCTCGATCGCGTTCGCAAGCGCGGCCCAGGTGACCGCGTCGGGCAGCGTCACGGAGAAGTCGCGAGTCACAGGCTGGTACCGCGAAAGCTCCTGGATGGCGGGTTGGCGGAGGGACGGTTCGTAGAGGCGATCGAGCCAGAGTTCGCCAATCCAAACAGGCTGTTTCAGCTTGCGCCGCTCAGCCTCTGCCGGATGCAGCTGGCCGAACCACCCCATCGTGGCACCGTCGAGCACAGCCCGGGCGCTGCGGCCTGGGTGCAGCCATGCCGGCATCAGGCTGGAGTCGGAGGGGAACCGGTCGAAGTAGAGCGAGCGCGCCTCGAATCTGCCAAGCAGAGTTTCAACGAGGCCCTTGACGTCGTAGAACTCAACGGGATGCAGAGAGAAGGCGGCGCCCGTCGCCCCGAAGGCAAGCGCCGGCCGCTCGACAACGCGATCGGATCCACCATGGAAGACGGTGCCCATCTCGAAGAGCGCGGCGCCCTCAACGTCGCGGCTGATGTTGAGCGCGAGCATATCGAGCATCCCAGGCAGCAGCGAGGGGCGCAACATGCCAACCTCTTCGCTGAGAGGATTGCCGATCGCGACGAAGGAGCCGGGCTCGCGTGCGAAGCGGGCCGCATCTTCGGCGGCGCAGAAAGTCGACGAGATGGCCTCGTTCCATCCCAGAGCGAGGAGTGCGCTGCGGAGGGTGCGCTCCTTTTCGGCCCAGGGCAGTTCGACGACGCTGCCGGCGAACGCGGGCAGCGTGTTTCTGAAACGGTTGTAACCGTAGACGCGCGCGATCTCTTCGATCAGATCGATCTCGCGCTCGAGGTCGAGGCGCCAGCTGGGCAGCGTGACGGAGTAGCCTTCTGAACCCTGACTAGCCAAACCGCAGCCAAGTCCGCTAAGAATGCCTTCAGCCATCGGCGCGGTGATGCCTTCCGGCTCCTCCGTCGGACCAAGGATGCGCCGCACTTCGCTGAGACTAAATGACACGCTGGCTCGTTTCGCCGTGCGCGCGACCGCCTCCGGGATAACGACGTCGACAAACTCGCCCTGGGGATATCCGCCCGCCTGAAGGATGATCTGGCTGACCAGAGCTGAAGCCACCGGGGGAGCGTTGAAATCCGCGCCGCGTTCAAAGCGATGGGAGGCGTCGGTGTGCAGCAAGTGGCGCTTCGAACTCCGCCGCACCGTGGCGGGATCGAACCACGCCGCCTCCACCAGAACATTCCTCGTATCGGGCGTGATCATCGTGTCCCAACCGCCCATCACGCCGGCGAGCCCAGAGCCTTCTTCTCGTCGGCGACGACGAGGTCGTCGGAGTCAAGCGTGCGTTCCACGCCATCCAGAGTCCGCAGCTGCTCGCCCTTTGCGTGCGCGCCTTACGATGATGCCGCCCTCAAGCTTGTCGAGGTCGAAGGCATGCGTGGGCTGGCCCATGGCGAGAACGACATAGTTGGTGGCGTCAACCGCGTTGAAGATGGGCTTCTGCTCGAGCAGCGGAAGTCGCTCCGCGACGACGCCCGGAGAGGGCACGATCTTCACATCGCGCAGGACGCGAGCCGTGAAACGGCCGCAGAGATCTGGCTCTTCGATCGAGACGGAAACGCCGTGCCGCGGTGGCCGATGCCGGCAAAGTCGCTCGAGCGGCTTCAGCTCCACGCCATAGATGGTCGCCGCTTCGCGCGCGATGCCGTAGTGGTTCATCGCATCGACACGATTCGTCGTGATGTCCATCTCGAAGAGCGAGCCGAATTCGCCGAGATCGAAGACACCCTCGACTGCGATCCCGCGGAGGGTGAGGTCGTCGGCCAGGTCTCGATCCGAGACGGTGAGGCCCGGGACATATTCGCGCAACCAGGAGCTAGAATCCTCATCCGAACTGCTCCAGAAAACGCACGATCGCCCGAGTAGAACAAGCTGATATCCCCAATGCCGTACTTCATCATCGCGATGCGGTCGATGCCCATGCCGAAAGCGAAGCCGCTGACCTTTTTCGGGTCGTAGCCGGGCTGTTTCCCTGGACGAAGCCGAAGACCTTCGGGTCGACCATGCCGCAGCCGAGCAGCTCGATCCAGCCGGAGTGTTTGCACTTGCGGCAGCCCGATCCGCCGCAGAAGGGGCAGCTGATCTGTACGTCGGCACTCGGCTCGGTGAAGGGGAAGAAGGATGGAAAGAACCGCGTCTTCACACTCGATCCGAAGAAAGCCTTCATCGCGAAGTCGAGTGTGCCCTTCAGGTCGCCGAAGGTGATGTTGGTGTCGACGCAAAGACCTTCGACCTGGTGGAAGATCGGGTAGTGCGTTGCGTCCGCCGCGTCATTGCGGTGCACTTTGCCGGGGATGACGATGCGCACCGGCGGCGGTTGCTGCTCCATGGTGCGGATCTGCACGGGCGAGGTGTGCGTGCGCATCAGCAGGCGATCGCGCAGAGGCTTACGCTCCTGGCCTACGACGACCAGCGTGTCCTGCGTATCGCGCGCCGGGTGGCCAGGCGGGAAGTTCAGCGACTCAAAGTTGTAGTAGTCGGTCTCGACCTCGGGACCGACTCCGACCGAGTACCCCATGCGCTGGAAGACGGCAACGATTTCGTTCCAGGTCCTGATCAGCGGATGTTCGGCGCCCAGTTTGCGGCGGGTACCGGGCAAAGTGATGTCAATCGCCTCGGCATCGAGTTCGCCGGACGCCGGGCCGGCGCCAGCCTGCTCCAGGCGCTGTTCGATCTCGGCTTTGAGGGCGTTGAAGCGCTGGCCGATGAGCTTCTTTGCTTCCGGCGGCGCGGATTTGAGCCACGCGTCGCTGATCGCTTTGAGCCGCCCCTGCTTGCGGCCCAGCCAGGCGAGCCGGAACTGCTCCTTGTCCTCGCTGGAGCGGAGGGCCGCGGCGGATTTTTCGACTTCGCGGGCGACCTCGGCAAAGGCCCGGTCCAGCTCCGCGTCGCTATGACCGCCGAGAGGCGGAATTTCGTTCTCCTGCATGATTCCTTTGAGGATAAATCAGCGCGAGAGGTCGGCTAAGAAGCGGTCGACGAAAACCGGGCGTCGGATGCAGCGAGGAACAAGAAATTTCGTGATATCTAGGCAGGAACGGGAATCTCGGAGACGCGGGTGATTGGTTCAGGAATGGGTTCGCCATCAGCGCGCAGGCCTCCAATGTGGAACTCGATCCCTTCCCGCATGAGTTGTTCTGTCTCTTCCAGGGTCGCGCCAGCCACACCAAGCCCGGGGAGATCCGGAGCGTAAGCGCTCCAGCCGGTTTCCGTCTTTTCGAAAACGACTGCGTACCCCTTCATTTGAGACCTGCCTGCCTGAGGATATTGTTATACGTTCCTTTGGCCATATCAACTGAAGGGTGTCCGGCGATGGTGACTTTGCCTGGTTTTGAGGGGTGCTTGAACTGGCGATGGCTTCCTCTTTGTGCCGCGAGGTACCAGCCCTCCCCTTCAATCAAACGAATGACGTCGCGGGCTTTCATATCGCCGAGGCAACAAGTAGTTTCACGGTATCAAGTCGCGCAGATTCTGCTTTCACCAATTCGCAGCGGAGCTAAACTTAGGTCATGATTCGCAGCTATCAGGGCGTTACGCCGACCATCCCCGCGACTTGCTACGTTGACCTCTCCGCGCAGGTCATCGGCGATGTTGTCCTCGGCGAGCACTCCAGTGTGTGGATGAACGCGGTGCTGCGCGGTGACGTGCACTCGATTCGCATCGGCGCGCATTCCAACGTGCAGGACTGCGCGGTGCTGCACGGGCAACGCTACAAGTATTCAGTGACGGTGGGTGACTGGGTCACCATCGGCCACAACGCAACCGTTCACGGCTGCATTGTCGAAGACGCCTGTCTGATTGGCATCGGCTCCACGATCCTGAACAACGCGCGCATCGGCGAAGGATCGATCATTGCGGCTGGGGCGGTGATCCCGGAAGGCATGATCATTCCGCCGCGCTCCCTGGTGGCTGGCGTTCCCGGCAAGATCCGCCGCGACCTCACCTCCGACGATCGCGAAGAGATCCTGCAGTACGCGCGCAATTATCTCGACTACAAGAAAATCTACCTCGAAGAAACGAAGCCCGCGCCAATCCGGGGCTTTATCGAGGAGATGAAAATCGCGAAGTAGGCGGCCCAGAAGCTGGAAGCGAGAGGACCTTCAGCCGCGTTCGATTTGCTCGACGTGATGCTTCAGGTGCGTGACGTAGTCGGTCGCGACAAATTCCAAAGTGTAGCGGCCTTCTTCCCACGCCCAGATGTTTCCCAGCGTCTCCGGATCGATCTGCTCCATCACATCGGCCAGATGGCGGTTGTAGGCCGCCCACAGCGTGATCAGATCGCGCCATGGACGCGCTGCGTAGTGATTGAGCCGCACCCAGTCGTTCTGCTGGTAGCCAGGGAAGTGCAACTCCGGCGTTGTTTGCAGGCGGATGAAGCGCTGATGGTTGTTCGCCGCCGAATCGATGAGGTGGCCGAGAATCTGCTTGCGGGACCACTTTTCGGGGCCGGCGGCGCGGCCCGCGGCATCTTCGGGGATGGCGAGGAATCTCGGCTCGCACTCAGCCACAATGCGGCGTAGATCGCGGGCGGCTTCCAGGTGGCTCATAGCAGCATATTCTCACGCACCGCACGTCAGGGAACGACACTTGCTGCACCCCGTCGGAGTGCTACACTTTGCCGTCACTTTTATGGCATAATGTAGCTCATGAACGCAGCCAACACACAGATTGGGGAATGGCTGGGCGTGAAGCCCCCCGCTACCGAGAGCGACATCCTCGACCTCGTCGAGAAGCAGTTGGCTCCCGCAGTCATCAAACGGCTGATTGGGCTTGGCCTCGAGCGCGCCGAAGTGGAGGCAATCATTATTCCGCAACGCACCTTGCAGCATCGGCGGTCGCGCCGGGAGAAGCTGACCCTGGAAGAATCAGACCGGGTCGTGCGTGCCATCCGCGTTCTTTCCCGCGCCGAAGCCGTTTATGGAACTCGCGAGCGCGCGCTTGCCTGGCTGCGGCGGGCAAATCCTCGCCTCGACGGCCGCCTGCCTCTGTCGCTTCTGAAGACCGACACCGGCAGCCGCATTGTCGAAGAGCTCCTCGTCCAGATCGACGAAGGCATGTTCGTCTGATGATCCTGTGGAGGATCAGCCGGCACCGCGACCTGAGCGGTGGAGGCGGACTCCGGGCGCCGGGGCGGTGGCACTTTGCAGGCCAGCCGATTGTCTATCTGGCAGAGAGTCCGGCGGCCGCGCTGCTTGAGGTCTGCGTCCACACCAGCGTTAACGATGTGCCTCCGGATTTCACGCTGCTGCGAGTCGAGGGTCCGGATCTGCGCGTTCCGTCGGTTCGGCTCCAGGACCTGCCGCCATCATGGCGCGACGAACCGGACATGACGCGCAGGATTGGATCGGCCTGGCTGGCAAAAGGGGATGCGGTGTTGTTGCGCGTTCCCAGCGCTCTGGTGCCGGAGACGGCGAATTTGCTGCTCAATCCTCGGCATGGTGGCGCGGCAAAGTTCCGGGTAGCAGAGATATTTCGCTACCCATTCGACGAGCGCCTGAAGAAATGACCCGCTGCAAAAGTGTCCGCCAGAGTCACCCGCCTTTACCTCAACCCGCTCCATCGCTGACAATGGGTCCAGAGGTAAATTAAGGTCCTATGCCCCTATCCGGCGAAGCGATTCGGATGATGAACCTGGTGGACGACGCGGCGACCACAATGCGCCGCCTGCTCTCCCTCGTACCCTTGATCCCACCCGAAGAACGCAAGCGGGTCAGCGAGTATCTGAAGGCCTCGGAGCCCAACGCTGAGCAGGTGCACGCAGCTCTCGCGGCTGCAAAGTAGCGCAAACTCCTGGTGCAGGGTAGTGCCCGGAGTGGCCCCGCGCTTCCTCGGGCCACGCAGTCGCGCTGCGCATCCGTCACAAAACCTTCAGGCAGCAATTCTTCCCGATTGCGATTGGGGCTACGCTCCCGTCTATGCGGTAGCGCCGGATCTGTAACCCGGGCGTTGTGTTTCAGTTTTTGTCAGAAGCGCTGGTGTTTGCCGGAGGCGATGGGGTGCTGGGCATTCTGCTGGCCTACGCTGTATCGATGGGGTCGGCCGCATCACTTTCTACAGCGCCATGGCGACGCATGCGGAGAACGCCGACATCCGCCTGTTGATATCTCCGGTCACCGTCATCCTGGCGACGGCGTTTCTGGCGGTTATCGGACTGGTAAGCGGGAAGATCCCCGCTCTCCGCGCAGCGAATCTGGACCCGATCGAGGCCTTGCGTTACGAGTAACGGGGTTTGCGGGTGGAGGATATCCCGCAAGGCGGGACCGTCCAAAAGCGGACAAAGAAAATGTCCATTTAAGCGCTCTATTTCCCGCTTTTTGATCGCTTTGAGCGTTTGGGTTCCGCGTTCTACGGATTTTGGAAGTGCCAAAAGAGGACGGGTACCTAACCTGATTACCATCTCCTGCCGCCAATGATCGCCTGATCAATAGGTTACGGCGGCATTTCCATTTTCGGTAACTGCAGTGACGGGACTATGAAAAAAATAGTTGACCCAGTTTGCAGCGGAGGTTATTTTCAAGACTGTCGATTTCGGCCGGCTGGGTTCTGCCGTCCCTGTCTGGCAATCCGGCCTCAGCAGAAAGAAAGAGAAGTCGCTCCTCAGAAGGCGCTGCTCTGTCGTCTGTGTAGACCGGTGGACATGGAAGGTCGAAAGAAGCATCCGTACTTCGCAGCACGTTTTTTCAGAGAGGAAAAAAGGTGATCAAAATTCGGGGTGGCTGCGTCTAAATTACAGAGAGCTTTCCCGGCATCCCCTGCTTTCCGAAACCTGCTTTGGCCCGTCGTGGTTCAGCGGTTTTTTCTGTGATCGCAAGCGGTCGGACAAATCAATAGTTGAAAAGTTAGGAGACATCATCATGCGTTCAGAACTGATTTTTGGTGCACTTACTCATATCAGCAATCGTTACCAGTTGTGCCAGCTTGCTTCCAAAGCGACTCGAAAGCTGCACAAGCCCAACACGCGGCTGCAGGACACGATGAATGACGTGCTGCTCCGCTTCCGGGAATCAAGCCCGGCAGCGGCGCCCGTTCGTCACGAACCTGTTGCCATCGCGCAGCACCAGCAGCGTCGCGCCGCTTAGTAGCGGCGTACGCTGCCTGGGCGCGGCGTGAGCTCTTCCGCCGCCCCCGCCTCGGTTAATATCAATGCAGCAGCCCCGCTCCTCACCCAATCCTTCCTGATTCAAAATCCCTCCTCGAAAATCTCACCGCAGGTGATCCATGACGATCGCAGAACTCAAAGAAAAGAACATTACTGAACTCAGCCGCATCGCGCGCACCCTTGAAATCCCCGGATCCAGCGGTTTGCGCAAACAGGACCTGATCTTCAAGATCCTGCAGGCGCAAAGCGAAAAAGAAGGCCACATTTTTGCCGAAGGCGTGCTCGAAATTCTGCCCGACGGCTATGGTTTTCTTCGTTCCCCGGACTACAACTATCTGCCTGGCCCGGATGACATCTACGTCTCTCCCTCCCAGATTCGCAAATTCGATCTCAAGACCGGCGACACCATCAGCGGCAACGTGCGGCCGCCGCACGAAGGCGAGAAGTATTTCGCGCTGGTCAAGATCGAAGCCATCAACTTCGAGTCGCCGGAAGAAACGCGCAACAAGATCCTCTTCGACAACCTGACGCCGCTCTATCCGCAGGAGCGAGTCAAGATGGAGACCGTTCGCGAAAACATCAGCGGGCGTGTCATGGATATTCTCACGCCGATCGGCAAAGGCCAGCGCGGCCTCATCGTCGCTCCGCCCCGTACCGGCAAAACCATGCTGCTGCAATCGATCGCCAACTCCGTGACGACCAACCATCCGGAGATCGTGCTGATCGTGCTGCTCATCGACGAGCGCCCGGAAGAAGTGACGGACATGCAGCGCTCGGTGAAGGGCGAGGTCATCAGCTCCACCTTCGATGAGCCCGCCGCGCGTCACGTACAGGTCGCCGAAATGGTCATCGAAAAAGCGAAGCGCCTGGTCGAACACAAGCGCGACGTTGTCATCCTGCTCGACTCGATTACGCGTCTGGCGCGCGCCTACAACACCATCGTGCCGCCCTCGGGCAAAGTGCTTTCCGGCGGCGTCGACTCCAACGCGCTGCAGCGGCCGAAGCGGTTCTTCGGCGCGGCCCGCAACATTGAAGAAGGCGGCTCGCTCACGATCATCGCCACCGCGTTGGTCGACACCGGGTCACGCATGGACGAGGTCATCTTCGAGGAATTCAAAGGCACCGGCAACATGGAAATTATTCTTGACCGGAAACTCGTGGACAAGCGTGTGTTCCCGGCCATCGATATCCAGCGCTCGGGCACCCGCAAAGAAGAATTGCTCATCCCAAAAGATGAGCTGCAGCGGACCTGGGTGTTGCGCAAGGTGCTCAATCCACTGTCGCCGGTGGAAGCGATGGAACTGCTGGTCAGCCGCCTGGAGAAGACCCGCAACAATGCCGAATTCCTGGTGAATATGAACCAGCTGTAAGGGCGGGTGGGTTGACGGCGAGTGGATGAAACGACTGGCCGTCAACCCTCACCATCCCGTAAGAACGCGGGAATTTTGCACAGGACCACGACTTTGGTCCTGCGATATCGTTGAAATGGAGGTGAACGATCCTCCGGCTGACCCGCACGATTCTGAGATAGAAGACTGGAGCCACCCCCCGATGGCGCAACAGACTTTTCTGCCTGGAAACGACGTATTTGCAGCAACGGCCGCGCCCGACGGCCGATACGGAGCCTTCTTCGACGATGATGGCGAGTCCGCGTATTTCTACGCGCTTGACCTCGACTCGGACGATCTCATCCTGGATGCTGTGCGGGTCTACGACTCGTTTCGCCACCCCCATCGCAAACGGCATGCGTCTCTCTCGATTGAGTGGTCGCCCGACGGCCGCAAGTGCGCGCTGCTGCTCGATGGCATGCCGGAAGCCGCCTTCGATTTTGAAGCGCGCCGCGGATTTTCGCGCAAAGGACTGACTTCGTCCGTTCGGCCTACCCGCAACAGTTGGCCGGCTTCAGACCACTCCTGGTCCGACGCAGTCGTGGACTGGCTCGATCTGCGCAAATCGGCCTAGATTTCAGTACGCCTGCAGCGGTTCAATCGGCAGTCGCACCTGGAAGCATGTTTCGCCAGGTTGTGACTCCACGTGTAGGTAGCCGCGATGCTGGCGCACAATGCGCTGCGCCGTATCCAGCCCGAGGCCGAGCCCGAGTCCTGGCGCCTTGGTCGTGAAGAAGGGCTCGAAGATGCGGGCCTGAATCTCAGTGGGAATACCCGGACCGTTGTCCCAGATTTCCGTCACCAGGAAGTCGCCGGAGACCTGCACGGTGAGCACGATTTTGCCCTCGTTGTTCATCGCATCGAGCGCGTTTTCGAGGAGCGACATCCACACCTGATTCAGCTCGCTGGCGTAAGCCGAGATACGCGGCAATTCCGCCGCGTAACGCCGCTCGATTTCGACCTTCTCCAGACGCGACTGCAGCATCGTGAGCGTGGTCTCGAGCGACTGCGGGATGTCGACTTCCTGAATCGGCGCCTGATCCATCCAGGAGTAGTCCTTGACGGCGCGGATGAGATCGAAGATGCGATTGGTCGAGTCGAGCATCGCCTGCGCCATGCGCTCGGTCCGCGCCGACGAGGCAAACTGCGTCAGCACGACATCCAGATGCTGGCCGCCCAGCACTTCTGACAGCTCGTCAAGGTTTTCAGTGCTGATGCCGAGTTCGGCGAGATCGGGCGCGACCTGCCACGTCTTCTCTACACCGCGGTCGCGCAGCCAGCGCTGCAACTCATCCTCGCGCTGCGCCTGGGTGATGGAATTGACGGCCTCACGCTTCGCCTGTTCCTCCATGCGACATCGCCACGCGCGGATCTTATCCAGATGGGCCGTGTCCAGGCAAAGACTGCCGAGCAGGAACTTCTGGTGACCGTAAGTCTGCAACTCCTCGATCAGTCCCGAAGCGGCACGCTGCGCTGCAGACGCTGGGTTGTTCAGCTCGTGAGCGAGGTTGCCCGCGAGTTTGCCGAGCGCGTTCAGCTTCTCCGTCTGCTGCTCCAGGCGCGTCATCTCGCGGACGCGATCGAGCAACACAGAAACACACCGCTGCGCCATCGACGGAATCGCATCCAGCATTTCGGGGAACACTGAGCGATCGATCTGCAACGCCCACATGTCCGTGGCGGCGAATCCCTGTCCGCCATGGGTCTTCATGCGCGAGAAAGGGAGCACGCCGGTGATCTGCCCGGCGCGGCCGACAAACAGTGCCAGGCCGCCCTGCGAGCGACGTACGTGCGCTTCGCCCTTGAGCAGAACCCACATTTTGGTCGCCGGCTCGCCCTCACGAAAGACCATCGTGCCCGCTGGCACGCACACCTCTTCGCCGTGCAGGGCGAGCCACTCCAGTTCGTCGTCTGTGAGGCCCTGCAGGGACTGCACGCGCTTGAGCGCTTCCACGATTTCCGGCAGGGGCGTCGTCAGAGGCGTCCCGAGCAGAGTCGCGGTTGAAACGGGGAGATCTGTGGCCGTCGATGACTCCATACGCCCTCCCTGGGGGATGTTCAACGCGATGCTGATTTGGTGCGAGGGGAAAGTAACCCCACTATAACGATGCTAAATGAACGGACGTAGGTGCGAATTCCTTTGTGACTAGTTGGCGTGCGGCCGATGCGCCTCCGCCTGTCGCAGCGGGGTTTTGTCGATCAGCGCATTGAGGCGGTCGGTTGTTACAGGGGCCTGCGCACGCAACATTACGCTCCCGTCCTCATCCAGCAACAGCACCACAAATGCAGACGCAGGAATATGAAATTTCGCGCGCGCACCCTTCATCTCGTCGTTGCTCAAAATCGTGTACGGCGAATCGGCGGGTGTAGAAACCTGGTGGCCGTCGGGCACGATGGGTGTGAGGAGCACAAAGCGATCCATCATGTCATCGGCGGCCTGATCGAGCAGCGCGATCTGCCGCTTCAGCCGCGGATCGTCACCATTCGCACTAAAAACCAGCAACGGCCGGTAGCAGTCTTTCATCGCCGCCAGTGTTTTCGGGACGACGGCGCAAGTCAGCTTTGCCTGAGGATATCCCCTGGCCCCGAACGTGGCCATAACCACTGCGACCATGAGAATCCGTCCAGTCATGCGAACCTGCGCCCTGTAACCCGAAACCCGTCTTTACGTGCTGACCGTCTCCGCCGCCGCGGGTTGTGGAACACCATCCTTCACCACGACCGGATCGAGGAACGGCATGGCCGCACGCAGGCGCGCGCCCACTTCTTCCACGAGCAGTCCGGCTTCCTTCTTCCGCATCTCCGTGAAATTCTTGCGGCCCGTCTTGTTCTCTTCGATCCACTTCTTCGCGAACGTGCCGTCCTGGATCTCCGAGAGCAGCTTCTTCATCTCGGCGCGCGTCTGATCGGTCACAATGCGCGGCCCCGCGGTGTAATCGCCGTACTCAGCCGTATCGGAAATGGAATACCGCATGTAGGCCAGCCCACCGCGATACATCAGGTCGACGATCAGCTTCAGCTCGTGCAGGCATTCGAAGTAGGCAATCTCCGGCTGATAACCGGCCGCGACCAGGGTGTCGAACCCGGCCTTCACCAGCGCCGACGTTCCACCGCACAGTACAGCCTGCTCGCCGAACAAATCGGTTTCGGTTTCCTCGGCAAAGGTCGTTTCGAGAACGCCGCCTCGGGTTCCGCCAATGCCCTTCGCATACGACAGCGCGAGTTCCTTCGCGTTGCCCGACGCGTTCTGTTCCACCGCGATCAGGCACGGCACGCCGCCGCCTTCAATGAACACCTCACGAACGCGATGGCCGGGACCCTTGGGTGCGACCATCGAAACATCGACTTCCGCCGGCGGCTTGATCTGCCCAAACCGGATGTTGAAGCCGTGCCCGAACATGATCGTCTTGCCCTTTTTCATGTGTTGCGCAATCTCGCTCGCGTACGTCTCGCCCTGCGAGTGATCCGGCGTGAGGATCATGATCACATCCGCCCACGCCGCCGCGTCGCTGACCGACGTGACTTGCAGGCCGGCTTTCTTTGCTTTGTCGACGGACTTGCTGGTCGCCGGCAATCCGACCCGCACCTCGACGCCCGAGTCCTTCAGGTTGAGAGCATGCGCGTGCCCTTGCGAGCCATAGCCGATGACGGCTACCTTCTTCTGCTGGATCAGCGACAAGTCTGCGTCGCCATCGTGATACGTCTTTGCTGCCATTTTGTCCTCGTTTCTGGGAAGTCTGATTCGTCCGTGCATTCGGAACTCGTGCCGGAAGCGCGGTTCGAGACACTGAACGTTATCCGCCGTATGTTTTTTAAAACTTCAAAAATCTTGGGCTCTAAATTCCGGCCCTCATTCGAACCCGGTTTCTTCCGCCATTAACACATCACTGGCGCTGGATTCATCTTCGCTCTTTACTTCCTCCGGAGTCTCCAGCCCCGGTACGCGCATGGCCTCCAGCACCTTACTGGTGTGCTGGCCGCGTCGCATCACCATACGCCCCGTGCGCGAAACCTCGAGGATCCGGTCGCCGTTCTCGTTGAGCACCTGAATGAGACCCTCGATCTTGCTCTCGACCCCGGTGATTTCGATCATCAACGACTCCGGCGCCAGATCGACAATGCGCGCCCGGAAAACCTCGACCAGTTCAAAGACCATCGATCGGGTCTTTGGAGTGGCTGCGACTTTAATCAGCGCCAGCTCGCGCGCGACGTGGGACAACTGCCCCACGTCGTCCACCTCGAGCACGTTCTCCAATTTGTAGAGACTCGCAGCAATGCGGTGCCCGGCGGTCGGCGACGCCTCGCAGACAATGGTCATGCGCGAGACGCCAACGCGCTCGGAACGGCCCACCGTCAGCGAGACGATGTTGATATTCAGCCGGCGGAACAGTGACGCAACCCGCGTTAGTACGCCCGGCTTGTCTTCTACCAGTGCAACAAAGGTGTGCAGCATCTCTTCCATAGCCTTCCTAAGCTTCGTGATGGGGAAACGTATGGAAAGTTCCATACAGAGTCCAGTCTTCGTTCTCCATCGCTCGCTCTGCCAATTCGTAAAGCTCTTCTGAGTTCTCTTGCGAATCTGCGAATCGTCTGACCTGCTCAACCTCGAATAGAACCAGACTGTAGTCCTCTAGAGTCTTCTCGAGTTTTCGTAAGAACTCCTCTTCTGAATCAGCCTGAGTCGCCCACCACACAAAAGCACCCGTGCCGTCCCAAAAATCCATACGACATCCTGGGAGCTTTGAGACTTCGGTCAACCCGATCCATACCTCTTTCAACTCCTCGGCACCCCACGTCAACTCGCTAGCCGCTTCACCGCTAACCGCTCTTTAGCTGACCGCTTCATTGCTGACCGCTTTTCGGCTGCTCACTTGTCCTCCGCTGTCTCGACCAGCGGATTCGTTTCAGGCCGCCGAATCATCTCATGCAGCGCCGATCCGGCCGGAATCATCGGGTACACCGAATCTTCCTTCTCGACCAGGAAGTTGATAAGGAACGGACCCTTGTGCCCGCGCGCCCTTTGAACGGCCGGCAACACCTCAGAACGCTTAGCGACGGCAGCCCCCTCAATCCCGTGTGCGGCGGCCAGCTTCACAAAGTCCGGACTCAGCAGCGGAGTCGACTGATAATTCTTCTCGTAGAAGAATTCCTGCCACTGCCGCACCATCCCCAGATATCCGTTGTTCACCACGGCGATGTTCAGGTCCAGTTCTTCCTGTGCCGCCGTTGCCAGCTCCGCCGCCGTCATCTGGAACCCGCCATCGCCCGCCACCACCCACACTTCCTTATCCGGACAGGCAAACTTTGCTCCGATCGCCGCCGGCAGCGCGAAGCCCATCGTGCCGAGCCCACCCGAAGTGATCAGCGTCCGAGGCTCATCGTGCTTGTAGTACTGCGCCTCCCACATCTGGTGCTGCCCGACATCCGTGACGATGATCGCCTTGCCCTCGGTCGCCTTCCACAGATCGTGCATCACATGCGCCGCATACAGATGGCCGCTGTCCGGCAGATTCTTGATGTCGCGCACGGTGCACTCACCCTTGCCGGCTTCAATCTCCTTCAACCATGCGCTTTCACCTTGCCCATCGCGCGGTGCCAGATGCGGCAGCAACGCCTCCAGCGCCTCTTTCAGATCGCCGATCAGCGCCACATCCACCTTGACGTTCTTGTTGATCTCTGCCGGATCCACTTCGATGTGAATCTTCTTCGCGTTCGGCGCATAGGTCGCCAGCGTTCCCGTCACGCGATCGTCAAAGCGCATGCCGCAAGCGATCAGCAGGTCCGACTGCTGGATCGCATGATTCACCCACGCCTCGCCATGCATGCCCATCATGCCCAGCGACAGCGGATGTGACGCCGGAAATCCACCCAGCCCCAGCAGCGTCGACGCCACCGGAATGCGCATCCTCTCCGCCAGCGTGCGCACTTCAGCACCCGCTCGCGACTGCAGCACACCATGTCCGGCCAGGATCACGGGCTTCTTCGCGTTGCGGATCAACTCCGCCGCCGCCAGGATCGATCGCCGACTCCGTCTTCAGCATCGGGTGCGGACGATGCGGCTTCGATGCCGCAGCCGCAAAATCGAATTCCGCCGAAGCCTGCTGTGCATCTTTCGTGATGTCCACCAGCACCGGCCCGGCCGCCCCGACTTCGCCACCAGAAACGCTTCGCGGATCGTCTGCGCCAATCCTCGGCCCGCGTCACGACATAGTTGTGCTTCGTCACCGGCAGCGTGATGCCCGTGATGTCCACTTCCTGAAAAGCATCGGTGCCCAGCACTTTGCTCGAAACCTGGCCCGTGACGCAAACGATCGGCACCGAGTCGAGCATCGCCGTCGCAATCCCGGTAACGAGGTTCGTCGCGCCCGGACCTGAAGTCGCAACCGCGACGCCCACCCTGCCCGAGGCGCGCGCGTAGCCATCGGCCATGTGCGCCGCGCCCTGCTCATGCCGCACCAGCACGTGACGGATGGGAAATTTCCGCAGCGCATCGTACACAGGCAGAATCGCTCCGCCCGGATAGCCAAACACGACGTCCACGCCCTCGCCCTCCAGCGTGGCCCAGATAATCTCCGAGCCGGTCAGCTTCGTCGAAGTCGGCGTGTGTGAAGGCTGCGCATCGGCTGGCGTTTTCGCCGTGTGCGTCGATTTCGATTGCAATGGATGCTTCTTTGCCGTTCCCATGGTTTTGCTCCTCTTCCGTGTGCGCTCTGGGGAACGCGCTTGTTCAACTGCTTCCTGCTTCTTCCTTCCAGCTTCCCGCTAGTTGGTGACCGCGCCCTGGGCTGCCGACGAAACCGTGTCAGCGTATTTCTTGAAGACGCCACGCCTGAACTTTGCTCGGGCTTCTTCCAATGCGCGAGTCGCTGTTCAGCTCCGCCTCAGAAATTTCAACGTCGAGCCGGCGATTCGGAATGTCGAAGTGGATCGTGTCGCCTTCGCGCACCGCTGCAATTGGTCCGCCAACCGCTGCTTCGGGAGCGACATGACCCGCCATCAGCCCACGCGTCGCACCGGAAAATCGCCCGTCGGTGAGCAGCGCCACGGTATCCGTCAATTCGGGAATTCCCGCAACGGCGCCTGTGACCGCCAGCATTTCCTGCATGCCAGGGCCGCCCTTCGGGCCTTCGTAGCGGATCACCATCACGTCGCCCGCCTTGATCTTTCCCTGCTCGACGGCCTCAAAAGCAGCGTGCTCCGAATCGAAGACGCGCGCCGGTCCGCGATGCTCCAGCCGCTTGTGCCCGGCCACTTTAATCACGCATCCATCCGGCGCAATATTTCCCTTCAGGATCACCAGTCCGCCCGTCGGCTTCAGTGCCTTGTCGCGCGTGTGGATCACATCCTGCCCCGCGGTCTCTTTCGCCGCGGTCGCCTCTTCGGCCAGCGTCTTGCCCGTCACGTTCGGGCACGATCCGTCGAGCAGCCCCGCTTCGATGAGCCGCTTGGCCAGCAGTCGGGATCCTCCCGCCGCCTGATAGTCCACCGCGACGTACTTACCGCCCGGCTTCAGATCGCAGAGCAGCGGCGTCTTCGCGCTGATGCGGTCGAAATCGTCGACCGTGAGCGGAATGCCGGCTTCATGCGCGATCGCCAGGAAGTGCAGCACCGCATTCGTCGATCCCCCGCTGGCCGCCACGCTGGCAATCGCATTCTCAATAGCCTTCGGCGTGATGAACTCGCTCGGCTTTCTGCCTTTCTTGACCAACTCCATAACCAGGCGTCCCGCCTCGCGTGAGGCCGCCAGCTTTTCTTCAGGAACGCGGGTACACCCGACAATCCGATGGGCGAGATGCCGAGAAACTCGCAGGCCATCGCCATCGTGTTCGCCGTGAATTGACCGCCGCAGGCACCGGCGCCGGGACACGCATTCGCCTCGACCGCCTCGAGTCCCGCGTCGTCCAGCCTGCCCGCCGCGTGCGCGCCCACAGCTTCAAAGACGTCCTGCACGGTCAGGTCTTTGCCATTCAAATGGCCCGGTGCGATCGATCCGCCGTAGAGCATCAGCCCCGGAACGTCGATGCGCGCCAGCGCCATCACCGTGCCCGGCATGTTCTTGTCGCAGCCCGCGATCGCGACCAGCCCATCGAATTGATTGCCACGCGTGACCAGCTCAACCGAATCAGCAATCACTTCACGGCTGATCAACGACGCCTTCATACCCTCGGTGCCCATCGTGATGCCGTCGGAGATGGTGACCGTGTTGAATTCCATCGGCGTGCCGCCAGCCTCGCGCACGCCCTGCTTCACCGCCTCGGCAATCTGGCGAAGATGAAAATTGCAGGGGCCAATCTCGGTCCACGTATTCGCAATCCCGATGATCGGCTTACGCAGATCCTCAGGAGTGAAACCCACGGCGCGCAGCATCGCCCGCGCCGGCGCGCGGCTCGGCCCTTCTGTGAGCGCAATCGAATACAGCTTGCCTGGAGTGCTTCCGCTTTTTCCGTTCCCGCTCATGCCTTCGCTGTCTCTCCCGCACGCGGCTTTACCCAAAAGGCCGCGTCGTGCTGCTTCTCAAAATTGTCCAGAGCATCCGCGTGCCGCAGCGTCAGCCCAATGTCGTCGAGCCCCTCCAGCAGGCAATCACGCCGGAACGGATCAATCGCGAAGCTCGTTTTGAACCCATCCGAGTCGCTGATCGTGTTCTCTTCCAGCGATACCGTTAATGTGTAACCATCACGGTTGCTGGCTCGGTCGAGCATTTCCTGCACCTGTTCTTCAGGGAGCGTAATCAGCAAAATCCCGTTCTTGCCCGCGTTCGAATGGAAGATGTCCGCGAATGACGGCGCAATGACGCACCGGAATCCGTAGTCGCTCAACGCCCAGGCCGCATGCTCGCGCGACGAGCCGCACCCGAAATTCTTCGCCGCCACCAGAATCTTCGCGCCCTTGTATTTCGGATTGTTTAATTCGAACGCCGGATCTTTTCGCCAGTCGAAAAACAGAAAATCTTCATAGCCGGTGCGTTCAATGCGCTTCAGAAACTGCTTCGGGATGATCTGATCGGTATCGACGTTGACCCGATCGAGCGGCATCACCGGGGAAGTGAGAGTCCGAAACTTTTCCATCAGGCCAACACCTCTGCCTTCCTGAATTTCCACGTCCGCACATCAGTAAAGTGGCCCATCACTGCGGCTGCCGCGGCCATCATCGGGCTTACCAGATGCGTCCTGCCGCCGGCGCCCTGCCGGCCCTCAAAATTGCGATTGCTGGTCGAGGCACAGCGCTCGCCCGGCTGCAGAATGTCAGGGTTCATGCCGAGACACATCGAACAGCCCGGCTCCCGCCATTCAAATCCTGCTTCCTTGAAGATCGCGTCCAGGCCTTCCTTCTCGGCCTGCGCCTTGACCAGCTGCGACCCCGGCACCACCATCGCACCGACATTTTTGTGGACATGGTGTCCAGCGACCACCTTCGCCGCCGCACGCAGATCTTCAATGCGTGAATTCGTACATGACCCGATGAACACCCGGTCGACCGCAATCTCTTCCATCGGAGTGCCGGGCTTCAGATCCATATACTCCAGGGCCCGTGTAAACGCGCGACGATTGGCCTCGTCTTTTGCAGCCGCCGGATCTGGCACCGTGGCCGTTACAGATACCACCATGCCAGGGTTCGTTCCCCACGTGACGAATGGCTCCAGCTCGACTGCCGGAATCACCAGCTCGCGATCGAACTGTGCACCAGGATCGGTAGCCAGCTTCCGCCACTCGGCGACAGCGGTATCCCACGCCGCGCCCTGAGGCGCGAAGGGCCGTCCACTGAGCCAGCGAAAAGTCGTCTCATCCGGCGCGATCATCCCCGCCCGCGCGCCGGCCTCGATGCTCATATTGCAGATGGTCATGCGGCCTTCCATGCTCAGCGAGCGGATGGCCGAGCCCGCATACTCGATCACGTACCCCGTGGCGCCGTCGGTCCCGATGCGCCCAATAATCCCGAGAACGATGTCCTTGGCGCCCACGCCTTCGGGCAGATTGCCTTCGATCGAGATGCGGAACGTCTTCGGCTTCGATTGCGGCAGGCACTGCGTCGCCAGCACATGCTCCACTTCCGACGTGCCAATCCCGAAAGCCAGCGCGCCCAGCGCTCCGTGCGTGGAGGTGTGCGAGTCGCCGCACACAATCGTCATGCCAGGCTTCGTCAATCCCAGCTCCGGCCCGATCACGTGCACGATGCCCTGGCGCGGAGACTGCACATCGTAAAGCTCGATGCCAAACTCGGCACAGTTTTTTCGCAGGGCATCAATCTGCTTTGCCGCGATGGGATCCTCGATCACCAGACGATTCGCCGTCGTGGGCACGTTGTGATCCACCGTCGCAATCGAGCGGTCCGGACGCCGCACCTTGCGACCGGTCATGCGCAGGCCGTCGAATGCCTGCGGCGACGTGACCTCGTGGATCAGGTGCAGATCGATGTACAGCAGCGCCGGCTCGTCCTGCGGCTCCGCAACGATGTGCGACTCCCAAACCTTCTCGAATAGTGTTTTCGGAACCGGGCGCTGTGCAAACTTGTCCTGAACAGCGGTCGCGACTGCATCATGAACCATCTCGCTAAGGGATTTGCCCTGCGCCTTGGCAGATTCCTGCGCCCTCTGTTTGGGACTAGTCATGAAAACTCCGTTTCAATGTGTCACCGCGGCAGGCACATTTATTGCGCTCGCTCGCGCTCCGGCCAGCACTTCGCGTACCCTGCCGCCGATTTCCGTTGTAGAGGACACCTTCACCGATTGATCGCCGCGGGCCAGATCCGCTGTTCGATATCCCTCAGCGATCACCTGCTTCACGGCCGTTTCGATTGCCGCGGCTTCTTCCTCCAGCCCAGCCGAATACCGCAACAGCATGGCCGCAGTAAGGATCGCGCCCAGTGGATTCGCGATGCCCTTGCCCGCGATGTCCGGCGCCGATCCATGCACTGGCTCGTACAGATTCACCTTGCCGCCAATCGTCGCCGACGGCAGCATGCCCAGCGAACCGGTGATCACACCAGCCTCGTCCGACAGAATGTCGCCGAACAGGTTCTCCGTGAGTACGACATCGTAGCTCCGCGGCTGATTCATGATGTGCATCGCCATCGCGTCCACATACTGATGTTCAAGCGCAACGCCGGGATATTCTTTGGCGACCTCGGTGACGGTCGCGCGCCACAACTGCGACACTTCGAGCACATTCGCCTTGTCGACCGACGTCACCTTCTTGCGCCGTTTCGATGCCAGATCGAAGGCGACCTTGGCCACGCGCACGACTTCATCGCGGGTATAGCGCATCGTGTTCCAGGCCGCGCCCTTTTCCTTGTCCCACTCACGCGGAGCGCCGAAATACAGGCCGCCCAGCAGTTCGCGGACGAAGAGAATGTCCGCACCCTCCACGACCTCCGCTCGCAGTGGCGAATTTTGCGACAAACCAGGCCATGCAAACGAAGGACGAAGATTAGCAAACCCGCCCAGTTCCGCGCGAATCTTCAACAGTCCGGCTTCGGGTCGCTGGCTCGGAGGCAGCGCGTTGAACTCATTGCTTCCCACCGCACCGAGCAGCACCGCATCGCTGTCCAGCGCCGCCTTCAACGTCGAATCCGGCAGCGGCGAGCCGTGGGCTTTGATTGCCACGCCGCCAATGAGTTCTTCGCGAAACGCGAAATCGTAGCCACCCTGCTCCGCCACCGATTGCAGAACGCGGACCGCTTCGCCGGTCACTTCAGTGCCGATGCCATCGCCGGCCACAATCAAAATCTTCAGCTTCTTCGCCATCGTTTCCTTTTGGGGAGCGTTTCCCTTCGCGGTCGGCCTGCTTTCGCTCACCGCTTCTTAGCTAACCCGCTTTTCGTTGACTTTTCAGTTCACAGCCGGCTCGGTCGAGATCAGGTCCTCGTGGCGCTGATGGTGTGCGACCAGATTGATCAGGTCCTGGTCATAGATTGCTTTCTTACGATCGGCCAGTTCGGTGAAGGCCCGATAGGCGATGTCCAAATCGGCGGGCGACAGCCGATAGCCCAGTTCGTGCAGCCGCGAACGCAGCGCTGTGCGGCCGGAATGTTTGCCCAACACCATGCGGTTCGCCGGCACCCCGACCGAAACTGGCGTCATGATTTCGTAGGTCAGTGGATTCGAGAGCACGCCGTGCTGGTGAATCCCGGCTTCATGCGCGAACGCGTTCGCTCCGACGACCGCTTTGTTCGGCGCCGCGCCAAAGCTGATGGTGCCGGCCAACTGCTGGCTCACGGGGTACAGTTTTTCCAGCTTCAGATCGCAGTCGTAGGGAAATACGTCGGCCCGCACCCGGATCGCCGCAGCGATCTCTTCCAGCGCCGCATTGCCCGCCCGCTCACCGATGCCATTGATCGTGCACTCCACCTGTCGCGCCCCGGCGCGGATGGCAGCAAGCGTGTTCGCAACTGCCAGTCCCAGATCGTCATGGCAGTGCGTGGAGAGAATCACGCGATCCGCTCCCGGCACATTCTCAAGGATGTTGCGGAACATGCCCGCGTAGTCTTCAGGCGTCGCGTAGCCCACCGTGTCCGGCAGGTTGATGGTCGTGGCGCCGGCACTGATCGCAGCTCCAACGAACTGACACAGAAAATCGGGATCCGTTCGGGTTGAATCCTCAGGCGAAAATTCGACGTCATCAACGTACGTCCTGGCCAGCGCCACCATTTTCGCAGCTTGCTCCAGTGCCTGATCGCGCGTGATCTTCAGCTTGTATTCAAGGTGGATGTCGGAGCTGGCGAGGAATACGTGGATGCGCGGCCGCGCCGCTTTCTCCACTGCCTTAGCCGCGCGCTCCACATCTTCCTGCCGCGCACGTGCCAGCGAAGCCACCTTCGGTCCACGCACCTGCTGTGCAATAGCGGAGATCGCCGCGAAATCGCCGTCGGACGCAATGGCAAACCCTGCTTCCAGAATGTCGACGCCGAGATCGGCCAGGGAATTCGCCAGCGCCAGCTTCTCGTGGTGCGTCATGCTGCAGCCGGGTGACTGTTCACCATCGCGCAGCGTTGTGTCAAAGAAGTAGATTCGATCCTGGGGCATACAGTGCCTCGCTCGGTTGGGATCTGTGCGCTTCGTGCGGCGCAACGACCGCAATCTCAATCCTGCTCCGTACGTAATTAGTTTGGCAAAGGGTCATCCATAAAGCAAATTTGTAATTCTTTGCAATTCCATAAATTAAGTTCATAATCGAATCGAACGACTGACGGTTCGCGCCTGCATGGACCTTTACCAGCTTGAGACCTTCCTCGCCGTCATTGAAGAAAAGGGATTTTCGCGCGCAGCCGTCCGCATGCGGCGCACGCAGCCCGCGATCAGTCATGCGATTCGCAAGCTCGAAGAAGAATTAGGCGAGCCGCTTTTTGAGCGCTCCTCGCGCGACGGCACCCTGACCGCCTCCGGCAAGTTGCTGCGCAGCTATGCCGAGCGTCTGCTGAGGCTCCGCGGAGAGACCATCACGGCACTGGAGGAGTTGCGCTCTCTGGAGCGCGGACGGTTGACGATCGCTGCGAACGAATACACCTGCTTGTGGCTGCTGCCGGTGCTCGACGCGTTTCGTGCCGAGTACCCGCAGATTGGGGTGACGGTCCAGCGGTCGCTCGCCAGCCAGATTTCCGACCAGCTTCTGGAGCGAACAGCCGAGTTCGGAATCCTCTCCTTCCGGCCCGACGACGCTCGCCTTATTGCGATTGCGGTGTACACCGATGCGGTCACGTTTGTGGTGGATCCCCGGCATCCGCTGGCCAAACGAAAGCAGGTTTCCATTCGTGAACTGGGGACCGAGAATTTCATCGCGCACACCGTGGCCTCCCCCCTGCGCCAGCGCGTGATTGAGACCTTCGCTCGTAACCATACCCCTCTGAACATGGGGGTGGAGCTGCCCAGCCTGGAGGCCATCAAGCGATTTGTCGCGCGTGGCAATGGGGTGGCGCTGGTGCCCGGACTGACGGTTCAGCCCGAGCTGGCCCGCGGAGAGTTGGTCCAGGTCGCGGTTCCGGAACTGAAAATTGCGCGCCGGCTCTGGCTGGTTCATCGCGAGCGCGCGACCCTGTCGCATGCCGGTGCCGCCTTTCTTGAAATCGTCCGGGCCCTCGCAGCCGATCGCGGTCACCCTTTCGCATTTCGCTCCGAACTGCCTCCCATCCGGGCGCGTCGTGCGTCCAAGCATTAACGTCCTCGGCAGGACTGTGGAAACTCCGCTCCGGCAGGTACAATGACCGGGTGGATATTCCCACAGTGTTTGCTATTTCAGGGGCCTGAGCTTCTGAGGCTCCGGTGCCCTCGTGCGCCGAAAATTCCCGAAGGGTGTTGTGAAGAGGTTGAGCGAAGAATGAAGAAATCGCAGTCTTTGTGTGTATTGTTCCTCCTGCTGGCGGTGCCGGTCTTCGCGCAGGAAAGCCGCCAGGACATCAGCGTCAGCGGCTCCATGATTAACGCGCCATTTGCGTCCGGAAACGGCGTCCAGTTGCATTCGACGCCCGGCTACGGCGCCCTCATCAGCTATCGTTTTCTGCTTACTCCTCATGGCGGCCTGGAGCTGAACTACCAGTACGACCAGAACACGCAGCGCTTCTGCTGTTCGTTCGGCTCCTACATGATCCACGACAGGTTCCAGGAATTCTCCGGCGCCTACGTCTATTCGTTCAACTTCAAAAACTGGAATCCGTTTATTGAGGCGGGTCCGGCGGCCTTTATATTCTCGCCCATTGACGACGCGAAGACGCAAACCTTCAATGTGAGCCGCAGCACCAACGTCGGTTTGATGTATGGCGCGGGGATTGCCTACGAAATCAGTCCCAGTTTCGATATACGCGCTGAGTATCGTGGCCTCGTGATGAAGACGCCCACGTTTAACTATCCGAACAACGACTTCCGCACCAACGTCTACTACAACATCTACGATCCCGTGGTCGGCATCGCGTACCATTTCTAGAGTGGTCGAAGGCGGCGCTCCGCGACGGAGCGACAACATTTCTGACACTCCAGAGGTGACCGTGCCGGGTCGGCGTTCAGATCAAGCACCCTCCTCTCCCGTTGCCGGAAAGAACTGGTGGCGAGCCGGCGCCGTGGCACTCACGCTGCTGGTGATGCTTGTCGCTGGGACGGAGCTGGCGCTCCGGTTCATCCTGGGTCTCGGCGATCCCGTGCTGATCGCGCCGGATTCCGCCTGTTCGTTTGTGACGCGGCCAAATCAGAAAATCTTCCGGTTCTTCGTTCACACCTACATCAATCGGTACGGGATGCGCTCGGATGAATTTTCTTCCGACAAGCCGCCCGGCGTCGTGCGGGTTCTGTTTGTCGGCGACTCGATCACGTACGGGACCACCCATGTGGATCAGAGCCGGATTTTCACTCAGGTTGTGCGTCGCGGACTCCCCGCGATCGTTCACCATCCGGTGGAAGTGCTGAACGCATCGGCCAGTGCCTGGGCTCCGGACAATGAGTGGTCGTGGGTGCGGTCCCGCGGAACCTTTCAGTCCGATTTCGTATTGTTGGTGCTCAACGATGGCGATGTCGTTCAACCCCGGGCAACGATCGACCAGGTCAGCGACGATCTGCCGCAGAAACGGCCGGCAACCGCCATCGGCGAACTCTACACCCGCTTCCTCGCGCCCAGCATTTTCCATATTGCTCACCGCGCCGACGCCGGCGATGCGGTGGTGCCGAGCGATGTTACGGTGCGAGCGAATCTGGAGGATCTGAATCGCTTCCACACCCTGGTGGCGGGCGAGCAGGGCAAGATGATCCTGGTCTATGTTCCGTTCCGGAGAGATATTCCAACCGTGAGCGCGCCAGAGAGCAGCGTTCTTCACGCCTGGGCGGAAGCGAATCAGGTCCCGATTCTTGATGTCACCGCGGCGATCAGCCCGCACCCGGTGAGCGAAATCTGCCTGTATGACCGTACGCATTTCAACGCGGAAGGCAATCAGATCGTCGGGCAGGCAATCCTGGACCATTGGGCCGAATTCGGCCAGCCCCAGGGGGATTTGTTAACGCGGTGGCGATGAGCCGTGGGACTCGCCCGCAAGCGCCTCGAGAGGCACTCGCGGGTGTGTCGTGAAAGCTACCGCCCCAGAAGTTTGTAAGAAACGCCGAAGCTGAACCCGTTGGGAGTAAGCCCGCTGGCGTTCTCCTGCACCTTGCCGGTCGAGGGGTTGTAGGTAGGGGGGCCGGCGAAGGAAGGCCAGATCTGGTATTCGTAGTCGGCGCGAAGGGTTATGCTGCGGTTCAACCGATAAGCGAGTGTTGCGCCGGGCGCATAGGCGAAGTAGCTGCCCTTCAGGTTGCCGGCCGCGGGGTAAAACGGGGTGGTGATCCACGCGCCGCCGAGTCCCAGCTTGCCCCAGAGGGCCAGGCGCTGAAAATGGGCCAGACGGTAGCGTGGGCCGATCAGATAGTTCGATTGAACCATGTGGCCGAGACCGCCCCAGCGGAGCCAGCGCGCCTCGCCTTCAATACCGTATTTCTGGTGCAGGTCAAAATTGAATACGGCCGTGGGGCCGTACATCTGAGCGTTACAACCGAAGGGCTCAATCGACGGGCACCCCCAGTCCGGGTTAAAGGTGGAGTATTCCGCGCCCGCGCTCACGGAGGCTTCTCCCCCGATCGCGGATTCAGGATTTTGGGCGATGAGGGCGGCAGGAAATAAGAGTAGTGCGATAAGTCCGATCTTCTTGACCACGTTCGTTCTCCGTGCAACCGAAGGAGCCCTGTAGCAACGTCAACTTCAGCTCGTGCTGTGATAAACCCTTGTTCGACTTCCAGCGTTGCGCCTTGCGGCTCGATTTTCTGAGCCGCAAAGCAAATCCACTTGCCAATACAGCCCTGTGTTACTGAGGATTCGTCGCCTGCGGTTGAGCCTGCGCGCTGGCAGAAGGCTGCTGTGCCCCTGCGTCTGCCGAGGGCGGTACGCTCGCCGCCGGAACTGCATTCGCAGGTGCCGGAGCCGCCGGCGAAGCGTCGGAATACCGCTGTAGCCGGAAGAATACCGGCGTCAGTTCGAGCGGCATTTTGTCCCGCGCATTCAGCAGGACAGGCAGCTTCGAGTTCAGCATGAAGACCTTGTCGTCCCATGGATCGATCTTCAGACGGCTGTTCAGGGGCAACGCTGCGATCTGCTGCAGGTTATCCATGTCCAGCTTCGGCGCTCCCTGCGTCAGGCCAACCAGCCAGGGCTGACCGTCGGCACGCACCAGCGAGTCGCCCAGCCGCGGCGTGAACAGCGCGGGCAGATCCTTTTCCCGTACCTGCAGCTGCTGGAAGAACAGGCCAACGCTGGCCGCCTTGTCGTGATAGATCGAGTGGTTAAAGAGTTCGACAGCCTTCTTCGCCGCCTCTTCATCGTCCGGAGTCGAGTGGTTCATCGTGATGCGGCGGAACGTCGCCGTATCGGGGAAGAGCAGCCGGTCGTTGAAGGCGTAACGCGTGTCGATGTGATGGCCGGTGACGATGTGAGCCAGCTGGAAGGCAATCACCGCAGCCAGTGCATTCTCATCCGGAAGCGTGTCGACCAGGCCCTTGCTGAGCAGGATCGTATTGCCCACCGCCAGCGATTCCAGCGGGGTGGTCAGGATCACGCGGCAATGAATGTCGCTGGGCAGCTGCAGATTGCTGCCGATGATGATGTTTGTCGCAACCTGTTCCAGCTGTTTGTCGAAATCGCTGGGAGGGGCCACGAGCCCGGCCTGCGTCAGCCGGTCCAGCACATTGTTTTCCGCCTGTGAGATCCATTCCCGCTCAGCCTGCAGCGGGCTCACGTCGCTGGAGTTGTCGCTCTGATCCTGCGCGTTCTCGATCTCCATCGATTCCGCGTCGGACTCTTTGGTCGGCAGCTTGAGGGAGTAGCCCCAGTACGTGGTCTGGCCCTTGAAGCTGGTGGCGTGATTCACGCCGTTGTGAAGGGTGTCCTCGATATAGACCGCAGCCGGCGCCCACACGCCAGGCTGGACATTCATGCGCCAGCTGTCGAAGTGGAAATAGTGATCGGTCTCGTCGTTCGGATTGCTGATGTACGTGCCGTTGAACCGAACGACATTGCCGTCCTCATCCTCAACCCAGATGCGGCCGAAGAATCGCCCTGTGCCGCGCTCTTTGGGGCGCGCATCGAACACCGTCGTCCGCACCGTACCCAGAAACTCGCGCCGCACGAAGGTAAAGTCGTAGTGCTGCTGATCGAAGCCGCTGGGATCGATGAACATCATCGCCATGAATCCGGTCGGCGAGTTCTCGAGGTGGAAAGCCTTCGTCAGGTCCGACATGAAGCTGAAGGAACCAGCGAGCCACCCATGATGCGGCTGGCTGCGCCCGGCCTGCGCGTACTCATCGGCGGTGAATGCCTTGCCGAAGTCGACGCGTCCGATCATGTACTGATCCGAAACCGGCACCTGGTAGAGCTTCGTATCCGGACGCAGGTCCTGGATGTACGACTGCACCACCGGCGTGCTCTTCTGGATCTGCTTGATGATGACCTTTTCGCGGGCAATGGCCTGTTGTACCAGGCGCTGCTGCTGCGGGGTGAGCGGTATACCAGCCGGACCGCGAACTTCCTTCTTCGCCTGGGACGCGGGAACGCCCAGCAACAATGTCATACCCAGAATCAAAATCTTACGATGATGCATTTTGTTATGACTCCTGATTTCGTGCCTGATTTTCGCGCTGTCCCTGCGAGGGCGTTGTGTCCGGCCGCCCCTTCCACAGCTTTGTTCTTATGCCATCTGGAACGTTACGTGAATAATGCTGACCTGATCCACTGCCTGCCCACCTTTTGTAGCGGGCTTGAACCGGATTCGCTCTGCCGCGAGTTTCGCCTGTTCATCCAGTCCGTGTCCTAACCCTGCAACCACGCGCAGCACTTCGACCTGCCCAGTTGCCGCAAAACGAACCTCGAGCGTGACGTCGCCCTCAATCTTCATCTGCCGTGCTTCTGCGGTATAGGCCGGCAGCGGCTTCGCCAGCACCACGATCGGCGTGGCCTGCGGTTCCTGCGGACGTGCCGCCGGAGCCGGAGCCGAGCCGTACATGTTGTCGCCAAAGCTGCCCTTGGCTACTGTTCCGTGGCTGTTCTGCGATCCCGTCCCGCCCAGCACGCCATTGGCGAAACCAGCCGACGCGACCGTCGCGTTCTTGTCTTTGCCGCCCGGTACGCCGTTCGCAACGCCGGAACCAAAATCAGCGCCATGAATCGCGCCGGGCCGCGCTGCACCCGCACCCGAGTTGGCTCCCGGAGCAGCATTGAACGATCCAACCGCCGCGATCGTGGCCGTGCGCGTTGCGCTCGGATTCGGCTTCACACCCTGAGGATCGCCAAATCCGCCCATCCTGGGCGTCGGCGCGCTCTGGTTGTTCGCCACCGTCGTCGGTGCCTCGCTCTTGAACATCCCCAGCTTCGGCTGCGGCGGAGGCGTGAATTTGCCGCGGCGGCGCTGCTTCAATCTTCGGCATCACCGGTGTCGGCAGCTTGATCTCCGCAACCTTGGGCGGAGGAGGCAGCGGCTTCGGCATCTCGATCCTCGGCTGCTCGATCCTGACAGCTGGCGGTGGCGGAATAATCCTGATCCTCGGCACCGGCGGCACGTACGGCTTCGGCTGCTCCACCGGGAAGATCAGCTGCGTCGTCTGGTAGCGGTGTTCCTCGATCTTCTTGCCACCCGCGATTGTCAGCAGCAGCATCAAACCTGCCACAGTCACGTTCGCGACCATGCTCATGCCAAAGGAGCCCGCCCGGCCTTCCGGTTCCGGGAGTAGCCCAAACGTTGCGCGCTTAACGGAATTATCTATCGCCATTGCCCTGTATCTCCAACCTCACCCGAGAAAAGAAGTTGCGAATGTCAGTTCTGTGCACCCTTGTTGGTATGCACTTTGATGACCAGTGAACGGGTACTGCGTTGGCCCAAAATCGTACATTTTTTGCGCGGGAAGATGGGACACCAACCCCCGAAATTCTCGCCGTTGAACTGGGGTTACTCATGTGATCTTCTAACAGGTACTTCTGCACGCGCAAGAGGTTACTTGAGCGTACTCCAGAGGATTACCTCCATCAGTCACACGAACGAGGCAGAAGCGTGCCCATTTTGGGTCTTGCCCTGGATGAACGACGCGATCAGGGCGTCCTTCGTTCACCTGGTCTACTCTTTCCCGATGGTCGTCCGCAAGCCCGTGCCGGCCATTTTTTGAGCGGAACCCTCAGGATCGAGCACAATGAGGAGCCTTCGACGCGGGTACCGCAGTACGAGGCTTTCTCCCCGCTCGGCTATAAAGAATCAGACGCAGCAGGGACTCAAATAGCATAAAGGATTGGAGGTCGGTAAATTGCGAATTCTGGTCACTGGGGGCGCTGGGTACATTGGTGGGATGGTGGCTCTGACATTGATTCAACGGGGCCACACAGTGGTCGTGTACGACAACCTCTGTCATTCCACGCGCGCGCTGCTGCCTCAGGGCGCCAGCTTCATTCAGGGCGACGTGGCGGACCGGCCGAAGCTCGAAAACCTGCTCTCCACAGGCTTCGACGGCGTAATGCACTTCGCTGCGCTCATCGAAGCGGGTGAAAGCATGCAGCGGCCGGAGCTCTATTTCCGCAACAACACCGCATCGACGCTCAGCCTCATCGAATCGATGATTTCCACAGGCGTCCACAGGATTGTTTTCTCTTCCACAGCCGCGGTTTACGGCGAACCCGATGTAACCCCCATTCGCGAGGACGCGTCGCTGCGCCCCACCAATCCCTACGGCGAATCGAAATTGCTGGTGGAAAAAATGCTCAACTGGATGTATCGAGTACACGGTCTTCGATACGCTAGTTTGCGCTACTTCAACGTGGCCGGTGCAATGGGTGGACGCGGCGAGGCGCACGAGCCGGAATCCCACATCATTCCGCTGATTCTGGATGTCGCCCTCGGCCGGCGCGACAAGATCCGGATCTATGGCGAAGATTACCCGACGCCGGACGGTACGTGCGTCCGCGACTACATCCACGTTGAGGACCTGGCCAACGCGCATCTTCTTGCTTTTGAGGCGCTTGCAGACAGGGAACAGCTGATCTACAACCTCGGCAACGGCGCCGGGTTCTCCGTGCGCCAGGTGATCGAATCCGCTCGCCGTGTCACCGGCCACCCCATCCCGATGGAGGTTTCCCCGCGCCGCCCCGGCGACCCCGCCGTGCTCATTGCCAGCGCAGAGAAAATCGCCCAGGAACTGGGCTGGAAACCCCGCCACACGGACCTGGACGAGATCATCGCCAGCGCCTGGCAGTGGCACCAGGTCCGCTACAAACCCTCATGAGCGCCGTCTTTGGATCTCTATCCCACGAGCAGTGCTTTCGTCAGCGGATCGACTCCCCGGCGGAGTGCTTCCGAACGCTGAACGCCGAACGCTGAACGCCCGCGTCCTGCTACTTCTCGATCTCGACTCCGCGCCAGAAAGCGATGTGCCCCTTGATGTTACGCGCTGCAGGATTTGGATTGGGATAGTACCAGGCGGCATCCTGATTCTCCTGCCCATCCACCAAAAGACTGTAATACCTGGCCTGGCCCTTCCATGGACACGTCGAGGTGGTCGAGCTGGGGCGTAAATACTCCCGGTTCACCGCGCCCTCGGGGAAATAGACATTCCCCTCCACCGTCTCGTAAGTCTCACTTTCTGCAAGGACTTTCCCGTTCCAGACCGCCTTCGCCATAGTTCTCTCTTCCTTCGCCTGACGTACCACATTACCAGATGCGCGAACCCCAGCCAACGACGCGACTTCCGCAATTTCGCCTGGGGTACCGAGTGTGGCTCACGATCCCCGACGGTAACCGGCCATGGCCCAGGCTCACCGGGACTTGCTACTCTTTTCCGACGGGGAGTCCCATCCATGCACACGCCGGTCACCCGCCAAACCGTCGATCTCAGCCAATATCCCGACCTCGTCGTCGTCTACCTCGGCATGCGGGTCAACCGCATCGCCGGATTGAAAACCCTCATCGGCTTCGGCCCGAAGATCTCGAAATCGGTCGAGGCCCAACCCGACGGCCTGCTGCGCCATGAGAACTTCATCTTCTCGCTCTTCCCCATGCATGCCGGGATGCGCCAATACTGGCGCGACATGGATTCACTGTTGAAGTGGACGCGCTCCGAGCCACATCGCGACTGGTGGAAGAACTTCCTGCGCGACTCCGGTGGTACCGGCTTCTGGCACGAAACCTACACGCTGCGCGGCGGCATGGAGGCCATCTACGACGACGTCGCCGTTCCCATCGGCTTCTCCGGCTTCGCTCCCGTCGTCCCAGCACGCGGATCGATGTTCACCGCCGCCCACCGCACAACGCGGACAGAAAACATCGATCCCGTTCTCTCAGAAGAAGACCTCTACGGCAAATGACCGCAGCGCGACGAAACCCAGGCTCAAGCGTGTCAGTCCAATTTCGCCGAACGCCGAACGCCGAACGCCGAACGCCGAACGCCGAACGCCGAACGCCGAACGCCGAACGCCGAATGCCGAGACGCTACTCCGGCACCACTTCAATCCCCGTCACCGACGCATACCCCTTCACTGGAACAAAATTCAGCACCAGCTTGCCCTGAGCATCCGGCTCCAGACCCGTCGCTTTCTTCACCACCACGTCTGAGCCGTGCGCTTCTTTCGCCAGATCGAAGTTCTCGAGAATCGCCTTGCCGTTGCAGAAGACGTTGAAGATGTGCTCGACGCGAGCCGCTCCCTCCGCGGGCTCCAAAGGCTCATTCCATCCGCGATGCCGTGCGGCAAACTGCAGCGTCACCGTGTAGCGACCCGGTGCCGCCGGAATCGCGTAGGAGAAATTTCCCCACCGCTCGGTCTCGTACAGCTCCGGATCGTCCGTGCCATGCACCGGCTCCGAGTACGACGCCATCTGCCCGCCATCGAAGTCGTTGTCCGGGCTCCACCAGTGGCTGTCGTTGGAGTAGTACGGCGTCTGCCGCGCCAGCAATCGCACGGGACGCATCTGCGTCCCCGTGCCTGGCAGAATCTCAATCGCCGAAAGCGTTGCGTTAGCGCCGTTCTCTCCCGCGAACTCCAGATGCAGCTTGCCGTCGTTCCCCGGTGTCAGCCCAGGAAAGACCCGATCGTCGGCAATGCGCTCGCCCCCCGCGTCGGTCAGCACATCGAAGTGAACCAGCAGCGGCCGCCCATTTGCGCGCACCGTCATCAGTCGGCTGCCTTCGCCGCCCACGCCCGTGTTCTCCGGGCCGTATTCGGTCTCAGCGAAGTGCAGATGCACTTCGTATACGCCATGCTTCAGCGGAATGTCATACCGGAACTGCCCCTCGCGGCTCGCGCGGTAGAAGCTCGGATCGAGCGTGCGCGCGATATAGCGTGCCTCATTCTTCACCGCCGTTCCGCCCGTGAACCACGTGTCGGCGCTCCACAGCTTGTCGGCGTGGTCCGCGTAGCTGCGCGTCGATCCTGCAAGGATCCGCACTTCATCGCCAGGAGGTGGCCCCACCAGCGCTTCGGGCCCCATTTGTGCCGGCGTCTGCGCTGGCGTCACCACCACCGAAGGTTGCGGCTTCGGGTGGCGCGTCGTGAGCCAGACAGCGCCCGCCGCCACGGCAACGCCCAAAATTGCCGCTGCCCACACCCACCCCTGCTGCCACCACGGCGCTTCAGGCTGGAGAGCCGCTACCGCCTCCGGCGCGGGTTTCTCTTCCGCCTTCGGTTCCGGCTCCGAGGGATTGCGAATGAAACTCGGCACATACTGACCCACCGGAATCACGATCTGCAGCTTGTGCGTCGCTCCTTCGCTCGCGTAGTAGTCCGCCAGCCGCTTGCGCAGCCGGTTCACCTCGACGCGAACGATGGAGTCGGTTTCCTGATCGAAGGAATCGCCGCGGCGAAACAACTCCACCCCGATCGAGTACTCCTTGATCTGGCTGCTCTCGCCCGCAAACAGCTTCTCGCACAGGTAGCGCAACAGATGCGACAGCGTCGGAGCCTGGCGGAACAGGCGCGACTCCAGGACCGTGCGCAGCTCCTCGCGCCACGCCTCCAGTTCCACGGGCTCCGCGTGTCCAATCGCCGCCATGGCCTGCACCTGAGCTCTGCTCCGTCCGCCCTTTTCCGCTTCTTTATACGCTTGTAACCCGCCGGCGGTGCCCCTTAACCGTCACATGGACCCCGGAATCCCGCGTGTAACGGGATTTAACCCCCGCCCGGATCGCGGATGCTCATCTTCCAGCTCAGCCATAAGTCTCGTCGATTCTGTGCGCGCATGCCATAGCCAGCGATGTAACCCCTGAACGCATCCCAGGTAGCCGCTATAGCGTTGTGCCGGGTTCCTCCGGGGTATGTACTCAGCACGAATGCGGAAGTGCTCCCCCAACTGCCCACACAGCCCTCCCGCAGGAGGTGATTGAATGAGAACCACTTTCCTGATGCTGGCTACTGCTGCCGTCCTTGCCCTCCCCGCTGGAGTTCAGGCCACCGCGCAGTCGTTGTTGTCCGATACCGTCGTTGCCGACACCCGCCAACAGATTTCCAAAAACTATGAGACCAAAGGCGATATTGCCCGCGCTCGCGGGGAGTACGGCTCGGCGGTCAACTGGTATCTGCTGGCCTCCCGCTACAACACCCATGACGCCAACCTCTTCAACAAACTCGGCATTGCCGAGATGAAGGTCGGCGAAATGGACCAGGCGCGCCGCGACTTTACCCTGGCCACCAAGGTGGAGACCTCCAACGTCGACGCCCTCAACAACCTCGGCGCCGTCTACTGCCTGCAGCGTAAATATCGTCCGGCCGTTCGCTACCTGAAGCAGGCGCTGGCGCTCGATGAGAGCAAGGCGGTCACCCACCTGAATCTCGCCGAGGCCTGGCTGGGCCAGAAGCAGATCAACCGCGCCATGACCGAATATGCCCGCGCCCTCGAACTGGACGCCGACATCCTCAACAGTTCGGATAAGGAAGGCGTCTTCGCGCAGATCCAGACGCCCGAACAAAAAGCCATGGTCGACTTCATGATCGCCAAGGCCTACGTCAAGCGCGGCAACCTCGAAGGCGCGCTCGACTACCTGCGTCGCGCCAAACAGGACAACTTCAAGAACCTCGCCAGCGTGTGGGACGATCCCGTCTTCACTCCGCTGTGGAAGGATCCGCGCCTCGTCGAGATCGTGAAGCCGCCCAAGGTTTCCTGAAGGCTTCCTTCTGACCACGCCCGGCCCTCACGAGGTCGGGCGGAGTCGAACAAGTCGCGATTCCGGCGAGGAGTGTTCTACCCGACGCTCAGGCCTTTTCGTGGGGGCCACTCGCCGGATTCGCGTTGGGCAACAAGTTTCCAACTCACTTCGCCGGGAAGCGGTCCTTCCCAACTCCCCCAGGACCGCTTCCCCATTTTTTCGTCGCAGCGGAAGGCAAAACTCTTAACTCCAGTCCCTGAACTCTGGCTGTCCCACTTCATCAAAGAACTCAATCAGACTCTCAATCCCCCGATGAAAGTTTGCGATGTGGAACTTCTCATTTGGCGCATGCAGCCCATCGTCCGGCAGCCCAAAGCCCATCATCACCGACGGAATCTTCAGGAACCTCTCAAAATCGCCAACGATCGGAATCGATCCGCCTGACCGGATGAACACCGTGTCCTTCCCCCACACCTTCTTCAGCGCCTTCGTCGCCGCCTTCACATAAGGATTGTCCGTGCCGATCACAATCGGCTCGCCCTGGTGGATCAGCCGCACCTCAACGCTGACGCCCTCCGGCTTGATCTTCTCCACATACGCCTTGTACTGCGCGAAGGCCTTCTCCGGCGTCATGTCCGGAACGAGCCTCATCGAAACCTTCGCTGTCGCCTTCGCCGGAATCACCGTCTTGGCACCTGCGCCGATGAAGCCGCCCACAATGCCGTGCACATCGAGCGTTGGCCGCGCCCATGTCCTCTCAATGGCCGAGTAGCCCTTCTCGCCGACCAGAGCAATCGCGCCGACTTCCTTTTCGCGATACTCTTCCTCATCGAAGGGAAGTTTCTTCCACGCCGAAAGCTCATCCGCGCTCGGCTTCGCCACATCGTCGTAGAAACCAGGAATCAGAATCTTCCCATCGCGATCCTTCAGCCCGGCGATGATCTGCGCCAGCGCCACAAACGGATTCGGCGCAGCTCCGCCATACATCCCCGAATGCAAATCGGTCTTCGCGCCGCGCACTTCGAGTTCCGTGTAGATCATCCCCCGCAGTCCCACACACAACGTGGGCAGCTCCGGCGCAAACATCTCCGTGTCCGAAATCAGCGCGAAGTCCGCCTTCAGCCGCTCCGGATGCTCCCGCACGAACGCCGCAATCCTCTCCCCGCCAACTTCTTCTTCACCCTCGTAGATGACCCGCACATTGATCGGCAGTTTCCCATCGCTTTTCATCAGCGCTTCCAGCGCCTTCACCTGCGAGACGAGTTGCCCCTTGTCATCGACCGCGCCGCGCGCATACAGGTTGCCGTTGCGCTCCGTCGGCTCAAACGGTGGCGACACCCACTCATCCAGCGGATCAGGCGGCTGCACATCGTAATGCGCATAGCAAAGAACTGTAGGCTTGCCCGCCGCATGGAGCCAATCCGCGTACACCAGCGGATGTCCTTCCGCCGCGCGAATCACCTCGACATGCTCCATCCCAATGCGCGTCAGCTCCGACGCCACCCACTGCGCAGCCTTCTCCACGTCACCTTTATGCTCCGGCGTCGTCGACACCGACGGAATCCGCAGCAGCGTCTTCAGCTCCTCCAGAAACCGTCCCGCATTTTCTTTCGCATACCCAACCGCACCAGCACTCATTACGATCTCCTCGCAAACATCCGAGTATACGGCGGAGCTATTTCTTCCGCCGGATCCGCGCGCAGTACCCTCGACGGAAGCAATCCTCTGCATGATCGTTCACAATCCCCGCAGCCTGCATCCACGCATACACAATCACCGGCCCCACAAACTTGAACCCCTTCTTCTTCAGCTCCTTTGAAAACGTCTCCGCCAACGGCGAGCTTGCCGGTATCGGACCGCCCCTCACAATCTTGTTCTGGATCGGCTGCCCTCCCGCCATCTCCCACACCCAGTCCGCAAACGCCACGCCCTCGTCCTGCATCTTCAAAAACGCCTTCGCCCCGCCAATCGTCGCTTCAATCTTCGCCCGCGATCGAATGATCCCTGGGTTCTCCAGCATCTTCTCCACGTCCTTCGAGTCAAACCGCGCCACCTTCTTCGGATCGAAGCCCCTGAACGCCTTCCGAAATGCCTCCCGTTTGCGCAGCACCGTGATCCACGCCAGCCCCGCCTGAAATCCTTCGAGCATCAGGATCTCCCACAGCGCCCGGCTGTCGAACTGCGGCACGCCCCACTCCTCATCGTGATACTGCCGCATCAGCGCATCGCTTTCCGACCAAGCGCACCGCTTCTTCTCGCCACCCGCCATCTCCGCCTCTTGTCTTTTGCTTTGACTACTCTCTAATCCCTAATCCCTATTCCCTGCTTTACCTCGGCAACTTCAAATGCGCAGCAAACTCCGGAATCTCCCCATAAGCAATATGCAAATTCTCCGTGAACGATCCCACCTTCATCCCATACGGTTGGAACAGCAGAGCCAGCGATGCCGTCGAATACAGAGAGATGTGCCCGTTGCGCGGGCTCGCATACCACCACGTCAGCCCAACCTGTTCGAAGGTCGCCGGCGGCAGCACCAGCGTCGAAAACAGAATCGCTCCCGGCTTCTTCATCAGCGATACCATCTCCGCCACCGTCTTCTCCGGCGATGGCACATGCTCCATCACCTCAAAGCTGGTGATCATGTCGAACTTTTCATCCGGCAGCTGGTTGAACTCCGAAAATGGATCGTAGGTGCTCGATGTGAATCCCTGCTCGCGCAGCCGCGCCGCCAACAACCCCGCGCCGCCGCCGTAGTCCAGGATCGTCATCGATCCCTTCGCGTCCGGAAACGACGACGCAATCACGCTCGCATTCCCCGTCGGCCGCACCTCAACGTAGTCCGGATCGACGATCACGTAATCGTCGTTGTAAATGTACTTTCGGAACGCATCGAAATCCCACGTGTCGAACGCCGTCGTGAAAACGAAACCGCATCGCTCGCAGCGTCGGTAATAAATCGGCCTTCCCGATAGTGCCAGCCGTTTCCCCTTCTGCTCGATGCAGCTCTTGTGAAAATCCACCACGCCGAAAAGCGGACTGGGACTGCGGCACACCTTGCACTCCACCGCTCGCACATCGGCGATCTGGATCGGCCCAGCTTCTGTCCTCTCCGTCTCCATCTCTGCTCCCTACTCCCTTTTCCCTATTCCCTGTATCTCTGCCCGCACCTTCTCCAGCACCGAAGCCCAGTCTCCCGGCCGCGGCTGGCGGAATAATCGCGCCGCCGGATACCAGGGGCTATCCTCGCGCTCCAGCAGCCAGCGCCAGTCCGGTGCAAACGGCAGCAGCACCCACGTTGGCCGCCCCAGCGCTCCCGCCAGATGCGCCACCGCCGTATCCACTGCAATCACCACGTCCATGTGCTCGACCAGGGCCGCTGTATCCGCCATGTCCCCAATCGCGTCCCGCAAATCCGTGATCTTCGTGTCGAGCCCGTTCAGCTTTTCCGCCGCCGCACCCAACTGCAGCGAAAACCAGTGCACGCCCTCCATCGAAAACAGCGGCTGCAATAACGGCAGCGGCGCCGACCGCACCAGATCGTCGCTGTATTTCGGATTCCCGCTCCACACCACGCCCACCCGCAGCCCACCTTCCGGCCAGCTCCGTCCCGCCGCCTTCTGCCGTGCCTCCTCGGGAACGCGGAGATAGGGAACTCGTCCTGGAATTGTATCCACCACGGTTCCAAATGCCAGCGGCAGGCTCATCAGCGGGCATTGCCAGTCGAACTCCCCCAGCGGTTCGCCAGTCGCCGTCAGCGCTTCCAGTCCGGGCAACTCGCCGGCAAGCCTCTTCAGCGCCAGCGGCACATCCAGCAGCACGCGCCCGCCCCGCGCCTGTACCAGCGGAACATAGCGCAGGAATTGCAGCGAATCGCCCAGCCCCTGTTCGGCGTGCAGCAGGATACGCGCGCCCTTCAGATCCTCGCCCTTCCACAAGGGCTCCGGAAACTTCCTCGGCGCCGTGTTCCGCTGCGTCCGCACTTCATAGCCACGCCATCCCTCGCTGAACTTCCCCTCCAGCAGATCCACCAGGCACAGGTTCCACAACACGCTCACCGAATCCGTGTCGAGCGCCAGCGCCCGCTCATACCAGCTCCGCGCTTCGTCGAGCTTTCCCTGGCCCCGCCGCACGTTCCCCAGATTGCTCATCGCGTCGGAATAATCGGGCCGCAGCTCCAGGGCTCGCAGCAGGTGCGCCGACGCCTCGTCCAGCCGACCCAGATCCCGTAACGTCACACCGAGGTTGTTTCTCCCTCCGCATAGTCCGGTTTAGTTCCAGCGAGCGCACGTGGGCCGTACATCATCGGCCACGATCCTTTGCGCAAGGACGTGGTGGAACTCCTGTACCGCGTGTTCGACCGCGAACGGCTCGTGCTGATCCCCGAACTCGCCTTTTCAACACCGCTCCCGCCTTGGAGCGGCAGCTCGCCGCCGGCGGCCCCGCCTCCGAAGGAATTGAGCTGCTGGATGTCGAGGGTCAGAGTGCCCCGCCGCTTTTGACGGGCACGCTCCGGCTCGGCCCCCTTCTACAATCCGCTCGACCCGCGTGCAAACGGCCGTCTTGGACGTGGTCCGGGAATTCGTCAAGCGCTACCGCCGGCATCCATCTTTCCGGGGCATCGCGCTGGAAATCGATTGCAGCGGGTTTCTCGAGTGCCCGGTCTCGAATGGGTCGCAGGACGACGTCACGCTCGCCCGCTTCGAGAAAGAGACGGGCGTCGAGATCGACGGCGGGCCCGGCCACCGAGCCCACGCCTGAGCGGCCCGACGCCGCCCGAGCTCCTCACCGGCGAGGCTCGCTCCCGCTGGGCGCTCGCGCACACGAGCTGGCCCGTTTCTATCGCCGCCTGGCCGATGCCGTGACGTCGGTGGGACCCAACGCCCGCCTGGTGCTGGCCTGCAAGCAGCTGCTCCCCTCGAATTCCGAGAGTGAAATCCATCGCGGAATCCGCCTGAGCGGGCGTTTCGGCGACTTGCTTCCCCAAAGAGGGCTCGATTTCTCGCTCTTGGACAACGTTCCGCGGCTGATCGTCCTGCGGCCTGCCGATCTGGCCGGACGGCCGCTCAATGCCGAGCCCAGGCGCTGCTCGACGAAGCGGTCAACGAAAACGCCCCCTTCGCCGCGGCTTTCCATCGGCCTGAGTCGGGTGTCCTGGCCCTGCACCGTCCGCAGGAGTGCCGCGTATGCGGGATCGCCGGCAGCGGCTCCTCGGCACCACGTCCATTCAGCTCGCGGTCCACGCATCCGGCTGCGAGCGGGAAAACCGCCGCCGATTCGTGCGGGCCTCGCCGCGGAGGATGCACAAATCCTGTTCGAGGGGGGCTGGATGACGCCCCTCGGCCGCGAGGACGACGCGCGCAATCTCCGCCAGATCATGCGGGCCCTTCCCGCGAGCCCCTTCTACAAGGTCGAGTGCGACGACCAGCCCGTCATTGTCCGCGTCGCGCACCGCCAAAAGAAAACGTACATTTACGCCGCCAACCCCTTCGCCGAGCCCGTGCAGCTTCGGATCCCAGCTCACCTGCCCGGCGGGAACGGCCTGCCCGGCGCTTGGCCCCTCGCGTGCCGCGACCATCGAAGCGGCGGCGGAGAGTACCCGAGCCGCATCGATGTGCCGCTTGATGGATACGGACTGGCGGCGTGGGAGATTGATTGCGAACAGTGCGGCCATGCCGGCATTCCGCGCGGAGCTGTCCGCGCCGGCGATCGCATCCCTCAAAGCCAGAATCCAGAGGTTTGGAAGGCTGGCCGACGTGCAGCGGGCGAACCAGCCGCAAAAGGACTCGCCCCGGCCTTTCGCTCACTCCTGTAGACCCGGTGTCGTTGGCCGCGGGCTCCGACCGGCCCGAATCGTCCACCTCCGAGCCGCCGGAGCACGAGCGATTCGTGAGCGGAGCGGCGTACTGGTCGTTCGACCGCAAGGGAAGCCGGGTCGGGCCAGGGAGATGCCTTGCCGATCGAAGGCGAACCCTTCTCGGCCGACGACCTGCGTGGCTTCCGAAATCTCGCTTGAAATCAAGCTGGCTTCCGACGAGCAGCATTTTGCGGAGTGCCAGCGGCTTCTGGATAGTTATTGGGGCCGCTACCTGCTGATGGAATCGGAGAGTGCCGGGCGGAAGGGACCAATCCGCGAAGCACTGCCGGCCGCGCGAGGCCAGGCGGTGGCAGGAGATTTCTCAGTTCCGCCTGCCCGGGGAGGCCGACGCCTGGTCGGCCTTGGGAATGCGGTGCAGCGTGTACCACGCGGTCCGCGGCCAGAGCGATTGGGCCGATTGGGAGCCCGTGTCGGTACAGGTCACCTCATAAACGTAGCCTTCGCGCAGTCGGTCCGTGACGAGCTTGATTGTGCGGCCGTCGCGCACGACTTCGCTTTGGCGGACAGCCACGCGGTGCCGGCCCGTATCGGGCGTCGCGTAACCGCCGGCCCAACTGCGCGTCGAGCCGATGAGTGAAAAGCGGGAAGGGTCGCGCCCAATTGGCGTCGACCGGTTGAAAGAATGAGAATCTCGAAGCCGTGCGGCGTAACGCGATCTCTTTCAGGCCGTTGGGCATTTTGCCGCTGGGCCTGAGCCGCACGATCTCGCCGACATTGGTCCCTCCCAGCCAGCCGCTGTCCTGAATCCCGCCAATCAATAAATCGCCGCGAGCGAGCGGCGCAGCACAACGGGCCCATGAAGCCGTGTGCGGTTGCCTCCGACGACCGCAAACCGCTTTCCTTCGATGAACTGTCGTCGGGCCGGCTGAAGGGATAGACGGCCCCTTGCACGGTCCCCTCGATTTCCTCGATCGAGAAGCGCACCAGGAAGCGGCCGTTGTACTCGCAGCCGATACCCTGACCGGCCAGGCTCGCCGCCGGCGTCCCTTTTGCGAAGTCGCGTGGGAGAAAGCAAATGCCGTTGACGCTCACGTCCAGGGATGGGGAATCTCGACAGCCGGCGGGGTGCCGGGCGATCCCGGTTCTCCTCATACAGGCTGGGGACCCCATAATGCCGCCCCTCGACAATATGGTTTCCCTCGTTGTACGGGTTCTGGTCCCCCTGGTTATCGGTCGCGAAGAGTCGCCCCGCGGCGTCCGCCGCCAGGCCCGTGGGATAGCGAGGCGCGAATGCGCGATGGGCGTGACCGTCCCGTCCCGATCGATCCGCAGAATTTTCCCGCACAGCGCGACGATTCGGCGGAGCGGATTTCTCGAGTAATCGCTCCCCAAGCCGACGTAATAGGAGCCGCGGGAATCGCGAACCAGGCCGCACGTCCAGTCGTGATAATTTTCGGAGTATCCCCAACCGTGGCGAGAACCGTCCCGCCGATTAGCCCGGCCGTCCCCATTAATATCGCTGAGCTTCAACAGCTCAGGCTTGTGGGCGACGGCCAGTCACTCGCCTCTGCCGACAGCCGTAGGGGGCGGCCAGCCCTTCTTCCACTACGTCGAGGCGATCTTCGATTCCGTCGCCATCCGTGTCGCGGGCCCGGTAACGTACCCCTTGAGCGAGGTGAAAGCCAGTATCCCGTCGGCCGTCCAGGCGATGGCGGTGGGCATGATCGAACGGTCGAGCGGCAAGCGCACGCCGTCAAACCCGGGAACAGTGTCGACCGTTTCGGGGACGAGCTTTGGCAAGTTCGGCCGTTCGATCACCGATGGCGTTCCGCGTGCCGCGCAGCGGTATTCGAAGCCGACCTGAGAAATCGCCGTCCCCGAAGGCGGGGCGAGTCTGATGAAACCGCGCTCTTGGCCACTGGCTTCTCGCGGTTCGATCGAAGCGCCGTCGAGCAGAAACTTGATGCGCGGCACGCGAACGAGCACATGGTGGCCCGCGATTGGCTTTGGAATCTCGATCTGTCGCAACACGCCGGCCCCTTTTGCCGGGCCCGCCGGTAAGGGGGTCCACGCCTCGCGGACGTCGAGGAAGCGCGGTTTGCCCCCGACGTGGAAACGGACCCGGTAGCAGAGCTCCACCCCCTCCCCTTTTTGCCGATATGTCGTCAGGCGGCCGACGGAGCCGAATTCGGATTGCGGCAACAGGGGCGCGGCGCCGGTTTGTCCGTCGGGCGCAAGCGCCAGGTCGCAAGAGGCGCTAAAGGGACCGCCGACGGAGAGTCCGGCCAGGTTCCAGAACCAGCTTTTGCCCGAGGTGCGTTGCCGGGCGAAGTCCCCCACGGTCCAGTCGCGCAGACAAAACTGGTCGAGATCGAAGAGAAGCGAATGGCCGTTGTTGAAGCCGACGGCAAAGGCCGCGCGACGGCCCCGTCGTCCCCGCGCTTGGAGAAAACATCGCGGACGATTCGTGCCGACCCGCCGGGAGCGACGACCAGGAACTGCTCCACCGAGGAGGGGTTGATGGGGGGCGTGAATTGCCGATCGTTGAGCGCGTCCCAGAGAGCGCTCAACTGCAAAGCAAGATCGCCGTGCAGCACGCCGGCGACCGGCCGCTCGTAGGAGGGCATCTCCATTCCGGGACGAACCCGCAACGGGGCTCGCGTCCAGCGGAGAAAGAATTCGCGGCGCATCCGCCGCCCGAGTCCGATCAGATCGGAACCGTGGGTTGGGACGGCGACGTTCTTGGGGGAGTAAGTCCCCATGTCGTGGCAGGCGATGCAACTGAACCCACCGGTGCCGACCAATCGCTGGCCAGCGACGAGCCGGCTTTCCTCTTCGTCGCTGGTGGCCCCGGCGGCGCGGGTGAGGGCCGCGTCGGTCCGCGCGGCGGCCGACTCGGGCGCACCGTCCGGCACGCGGTCCCGTGAGATGAAAGCGGCCAGCAGGGCGGCCCGCTCGTCGTCGGTGTGCTCGAAGCGGGGCATGTGGACGGCGAGCCAGGGCAAGCGGCGTTTCTTCCCGCCCCCTTCAACGGCTTCGGCCAGAGCCTGATCTTTGAGCTTGTCCCCCACGGCCGTCAGGTTGGGCGGGACCAACGTCTCCGCACTCCCTTGATCGATCTATTCCCCCGCGCAAGGGCCGCCGCTAAAGTGCCCAGGCCGCGAGAGCCGCCGCGGGTATGGCACGCCACGCACTGCTTCCGTTCGAGCAGCCGCTCGCCCCGAAGAATGGCGGCCTCCGCGGAGAGGGAGCCGGCATTTGCTTTGACAAAGGCAATGAGAGCACGCGCGTGGATGCAGTATCGGACACGGAATCCGTCGTGAAGTCGGCACCGGGATATGCGGGCCGGAAGCGGCTGCGATCGGCACTTTGGGCCAGGCACGATTTGTTCCAATCGCCCACCGGCTGTGAGAGATCAGCCAGCCCGACCGTGTCGAACACGAATCCTTGATCCGGTGACAGGCCGCACAACGCGCTTGGACCACGAGCGCCCGTCCGCGCCGCCGCGAGCAGTTTGCTGGTTTGACAAGCTTGTCGGAGACGACTTGCCGGTCTTTGGCACGCGTTCCCCGGAGGGACGCCAGATAGCTCACGGAGATCTACCGCCGCTCTTTCTTTTTCAAATTGAACGTCGGCATGCGGTGGTCGGCGTTGATCGCACCGGTTTATTAAGCCAGGTCCAAAGCCAGTCGGCAGACCGCTTCGAGCCGAGCCGCGGAGAGTCACCTCCGCCGTAGGCCCCCGCATTGCCCAATTCGGCCTTCCGCTTTGTTCGCCCGGGCACAGCATGGCAGGCGAGGCAGCCGAGCGACGAGACCAGCGTTCCCCTTGCGGGCCTCCTTTTTAGGGTTCGTGCTCTCCGGCGAGTTGCTCGAGGTTGGCTGGCTCGGAGTTTTGCAATAAGAACGCGGCAATGGCGGTCGCCTCGTCGGCCGTGAAGGGAAAGGTCGGCATCCGTTCTTCCGCCAGCCGGGGACCTTGCCTTCCCACCTTTTCGATAATGGCCGCCGCACTCAAACCGTCGGCAACATGGACGAGCGAAGGGGCCGCCGGCGAAAAAAGCTGCGGCCGATGGTGGCAACTGTTGCAGCGGTGGACCTCAAAACGCCGGGCTCGCCCCGCCTCGATTTGCGAGATGTCTTTCCGCTCGGCGTTGGCCGACTCGTCGCAAAACAGGAGATAGGCCGGCAGGGGCTCAAGCGGAAAACGGGCCGACGACCAGAAGAGTTTCAGCGCCGCCCGTCCCGCTCCGACCCCCTGCCCGGCCGAGTCGAAAGTGATTTCGAGCGGCTTCTCGCCGAAGCTGAGCTCGGCCGGCTAGCCGTTGATCCCAGCCGGCGGCCTCGCTCCGGCCGGCCAGGCCACTGTTTTGCCGCCGACTTTGACCGTCACTTTTCCCGCGAGATATGCGTGAAAGCGAAACGGGCTTCCCTCCCGGACGAGAAGCTGACCCGTCCACGAAGCGGCAAAGGGGCCGCGGGGAAGTCGCAGATCGGCGAATCGGTTTTCCACTGGAAGGCGACGTCGGGGTCGATCCGGGTGACCGTTCTGCCGCCGGCCCGGTAGTGCACCAAGAGGCCGGGGAAAGTGTCGTTATCGTCGTCGGCGAGCAGGCCGCTTGAGAGGACCAACAGGACGGCCAGCGAAGCCAGGCCGCGCGACAGCCGGATGAAACGCCGACGGAAACCGCTTCCTTCGCGCTGGGCGGTCACTTGCATGCGCATCTTGTTTACCGTACCGAACAGTCGCCCGTTGTCGCGTGCCGGCTTTTGCGCTTGGCAACGGGGCCCGACCTTGGGAAGCTTGGCGTCCGCACGTCTTAAACACCGAGGTCGCGTGATCCGTGTCGCACGAACACCTTCACCAGCTGATCGAGGCGGCCCGCCGGCTGCTGGATCAATATGGCTACGCGGGACTCTTCGCCCTTGTCTTCGCGGAAAACTTCGGCGCGCCCCGTGCCGGGTGAGACGGTTTTCATCGCTGCCATTCTCATGGTGGCACACGGCCAGATGGGACTTGTGCCCGTCGTGCTGTGCCTCGGCCGGGTCCGTGTTGGGAGGTATCGTCGGCTTTGCGATCGGCCGCTTTGGCGGTCACAAGCTGTTGGAAAACTACGGCGGCTACGTTTGGATCAACTCCACGCGGTTAGCGAAGATCGAAGCGTTCTACTCGCGCTATCGCACATGGTCGTGGTGTTGGGACGCTTTTCGAGGGAGTGCGGCAAATCTACGCGATCCTCGCCGGTTGCGTTGCGACTTCCTGGCGCAGATTTTTACTGTTCAACGCAATCGGCGCGACGCTCTGGGTCGGTTTCTGGGCAACGCTCGTGCTTTGGTTCGGCCGCCACCTGCGGCACATCTGGGACGCCTTCAAGGAGCATGAAGTGTACGTGTTCCTCGGAGTCGCGCTGATTGCCGCTCTCGACGCAGCTTCTTGCACCTACTCAGACGATCGAGCCCGTCGCCGAAAGGTCGGGGAGACTCCGATTAACCTCTGAAGGCGTCGTCCGGGCCGATCACGGCGAACGCCGCGTCGAGAGGTGGCTTCCCGCCAGGTGCTCCACTCCACAATGGCCCCGTGCACAATCACGTCTGACAGCGTCGGGCCGTAGAAGCTCATGCTGGCTTCGTATTGCCCCATCTTGTATTGCTCGATGGGGATGATGTAGCCGATCCACACGTCGGCCAGACCGCCGATGATCGGGTGCTTGGCGCCCGTGATCTCCTTCGCCCGGTGCTTCACCTCAAGCCCCATCCGCGTGGCCAGTTCTCCGGGGATTCCGATAACGACCCAGTCGCCGACCCGCAGCGAGATGCTGTGCTGTTCGGCAGGCCACATCTTGGGGAGCATGTCGCTCAAAACGTCTTCGGTCAGACCGTATTCTTTTCCGCCAGTCTCGCGGAAGTTCGGGTGCCATTGCCGTTTCGGCAGCTTGATTTCCTCGCGGTGAAACGCGAAGGGAATGTCCCGCACCGTGTTCGTCTTTTGCCACACATGCCAGGCGGCAATTCCAGCTCGCGGCCGTAGTGCTCGGCCTTCTCCCAACGCGAGTCGCCCGAATCCGGCCGGGCGATTGTCGACTGGTCGCCTTCGGCTCCATTGCAGTACATGGCGACCTCCCCCTGTCCGATGAGGGCCTCCAGGGTGCGTTGCATGTGCCCGGGGTAATCGCCCGAAAACCACATGTCTTCCGAGCCCATGAACGTGGGGTGGGCCGTCCAATTCACGAAGACGGCAAATGGTTTCCCGTCGAGCCGGTCGATTCGCACGACGGTTAATTCAGGATCGACGATTCCCCCGGGATCCGCCGGTTGCGGTTCCAGCCGTGCAGTTCGATGCTGGAAACGCCGACGGTGATCGGGACCAGCGTTTTTTCGGCCTCGACCACCACCTCGGCCAGGCGGCTCATGATCAACTCGAACAGCGGCTGATTGTGGATTCCCATTTGGGGAACGTGGAATTCGTTATCCGGGTTGAGATTGTTCATCTCGATGGCGGTGTGCGAATGGCTGGCCAACAGCATCAAGTTGTCGCGTGTCCAACCCTTGCCGGCCAGACGCTGCAGGACGGCCGGCTTGACCGGCGGAGCAAAGCCGAGCGCGTCGACGGTGAGCAGGCAGAATTTCTTGTGGCCGTCGGTCAAGATCGAGCGCCTTGGCCATGATCCGGTCGTGCACGCCGGTCGCGGGCCGGTTCATTCGGTCGCCGTATCCGCCCAGCGAGGCCTTAAGCGACAAGGGGGGCGTGATACTGATCTTGGCGATCCCCGCGCTTAATTCCGCGGCCGGGGACCGAGATTCCAAGCCGGCCAGTAAAGCCAACGCCGCCAGTGAACAGAGAAAGCCAATCCGCGCACGATTCACCGCAATCCCTCCCCGTTGAAAATTTGCAAGATCGCCGCCTCCAACGACGGCCGATTCCTGATCTTAACGGTTCACGAACGTGAAGTAATAGAATAAAAGACCCGTGGCCGATGTCATGGCCAGATCGAGGGCCGAAGTCCAGCCCAGCCACCAGTGCAGCGGGCTGTGCCGGGACGGTGCGGGGGGATTGGGAAAATAGCGCAACGCCAACCCGATCGTGAGGGCCCAAAGCAGCGGAGTCGAAACGGCGAAGACCAGGTGCACGTGCAAGAGCTTGCGGGCGAAGTCGAACGCGGAGGCGGAGATGTCGGGCCGGGATTGCCGCACGATGTTCTCCCAGCCGTGGTGAACGACCTGGACATCGACCTCGAACGCAACGACCGCCGCCAGCAACACGCCGGCCAAAAAAAGCTGGAGCCGGCGATGCCAGATAAAGTCCCGCCGATACCGGGTGACAAAAATGCTAAAACCGAGGACGGGCACGACGAAGACCAAGGCGCAGACGACCAGGTCCAGCATGAACGTCGCGCCGTAGCCCAAAAATCCTTGAGACATGATGGGACTCTTAGCAGATGCCCCGTGCCATTCCAAGCGCCTCACGCGCGGCTTCGGCCGCATGAGTGTCGGTGCTTCCGGCTCGCGCCGGACATCAATTCCGTCAGTCCGCCGGGATGGAAAGAGAGAAGAATGACAGACCACAGCGACTACCAGAAAAAAATTATCAAGCGGTTCTACGATAATCGCGGCGATATCGACTTCCGCAAATTGGGGGAGATCGCCAGCGACCTGTACCTGGCGACGGGGAAGAAGACCGACCGCCTGTGGAAGCAGGCCGGCGAGATCATGACGCGGCTGGGCGTCCCTCCCACCCGCATCGCGCACGTCTTAAAGACGGCCGATCCAGCCATCCTGGCGGAGGTCGTCAACGATGTGCAGAACGGAAAAATCCGCCCTCCCGAAAAGCCAAAACCCACGGGCCCGGATGCCCGGCCACAATGAATCGGTAGGGTGGGACAAGCACGCGATGCGTGCGCCGGCCCACCTTGTGAAGCCGACTGCGCCACCCCGAATGGTGGGCCGGCGCAGCTTCGCGTGCTTGTCCCACCGTACGGGCCACAGGACCTGCTTTAAAAATCCATCACGGCGTTGCCGTATCGGTCTCAAAGCCGGCGTCCCGTAGCGCGGTGCGATATTCTTCGGACGTATTGACATTCCGGAGGGAGGAGAGTGCGGGATCGACTGCGCGGATTTCACTGACATCGACCAGGAGCGCGTCGGATTCCTGGACGAGAACATGAACGCCCAGCCGTTCCTCCTCAATCAGGCGGCTGATACGCTCTTTGAGCGCCAGCCGGTAGACGCCCGCCAGGGGATGAGAAAAGCGGCCGTCGTTCGGAACGGCCACCTCGTGCGTTCCGAGCGCTGCCACCATCGCGGCAATAAATTCTGGTTTGAGCAGGGGGACGTCGCAGGCTGGAAACATAGGCGGCCTCCGCGCGGCCTTCGAGGGCGCTCATGCCGGCGACCAACCCGCCGAGCGGACCGCGGTCGTCAACCTGGTCGGCGCCAGGATTGTTCCGGGAGGGAGCGCGGGGACTTTTTGCCCCCGACCGGCAACGACCACCACAGGCGAGACGGCCCCGGCGAGAATCCGCACGACGCGGCAAAGCATCGTCTCGGGGCCGAACGGAAGCACAGCTTGGGACGCTCCATGCGCGTGCTCCTGCCCCCGCAGAGAACGATTCCGGCGACGCGATCACGCGGGAGGGGTTCCATCGGCCCTGCTCGGCGGGCGCCGTCTCAATTCAGATCGAAGGGAGCGGATCGAGCGGCCGGGGGACCCCCGGCTCGGTGCGGACCGGAATCTTCTGAGCCCGGGCCTTTTCGGACTTCATTAGCCGCAGCCGCAATACGCCATGTTTCAATTCGGCCATCACGCTGTCGGCCATGACGGGGGCCGGCATGGGAATGGAACGGTGAAAGGGCCCCTGCTTTCGTTCCAGGAGATGCGACGAGGCCCCCTCCGGCGTCAGAGTCAGTTTTTTTGGTCCTTGAATCGTCAGCATGTTTCCCGCGATCGAGACGTCCACCAATGCCGGCTCGACCCCAGGCAAATCGACGTCGACATGAATTTCGGTCGGCGTTTCCACCAAATCCACGGCGGGCGACCATTGGCGGTCGCTGGCTCGCAGCCCGACGACATCCAGGGCCCGGTTGCCTTGCTGCAAGGCGGCCTCCAACCAGCGCTCAAATTCCCGTCGCAGCCTTTCAACGGATTGGGCAATGGGACCTGACCCCGCGGAGGAAGAGTGCATGGCATCGGACATGGTTGGCGCCTTTTCAGCTAAGAGAGTTCACGCTTCCTTGTCGCGTCCGAATCAAACGTTGCTCGGACAATTGTCGCCGCGTGTCATGCTACAGGATTCTTGACACGTTTAGTTAGTGGGTTCAGCATTCACTTCGATTCGCCGCGGTTTATTTCGCGGGGCCTTGGGCAGCACGACTTTCAGCACGCCATTGTTCATGGTGGCCACGATGCGTTCGTGATCGACTTCGTCGCTCAAAATGAACGATCGCAAGAAATCGCCCACCCCGTATTCCTGGTGAATCGTTCGAGCACCGGGGGGAACGACCGGCTGCACGCGGCCAAAGAGGGTCAGCTTGTTGTCCTGCACTTGCAACTCGAGCGTTTTGATGGAGACGCCGGGAAGATCCGCATGCAGGATCAGCCCTTCGTCGGTCTCGAAGATGTCAATCGGCGGCGAAAAGAGGAAACGCTCGCCCCGCTGGCTCCTCCGGGGTTCGTTCGTCGGGCTTCGCGCTGCGGCCGGCCTCCGGAGACGAAGGGGCCGTGGGGACGTGTCCCTCTCCGTTGTTTGCCATGCCCGGCTGTTCTGTCGATTCGGCCATTTCTCTTTCCAACCGTTTGCCCGCCGTGCGACACGCCAATGCGTCGCGCACCTCAATCCGCCCCCTCCCCGACCGCGATACGACGGGGCTGTTCCACTTCACCCTTCGGCAGATGGATTCTCAGGATGCCGTCGATGAAATCGGCCGCCAGCCCCTCTTCCCGGACGCGCCGGGAAGCGACAATGTCCGCTGCCAATTCCCATGAAAGCGTTCCTGCCGGCGGAACCGCTCCTCGGAAACGCCGTTCGGTTCGGAACGCTTTCCCTTGATGTGTAAGAGTCCGTTGGCAACCGTGAGCTCGAGATCTTCGGTTTTGGTGCCCGGCAGCTCGGCGGTCAACAAATACTCGTTCTCAAGCTCGTAGAAATTCACCGCCGGAAATTGACCGCCCAGCCGGATTCCGTGGAAGGCGAAGTTGACGCTGTTTAAAAGGCGATCGACCTCGCGCTCCAAGTCCTCAAAATCGGCCCAGGTGTGGCCCCAACGAAAGACCGGCATTGCTAGTTTCGACTCCCACTGTGACTTACGCGCGCCGCGACTCTAAGTGTAGTCCGATTTTGAGATTGCAAAGCTTGTACCGTGAGTCGATGCGTCCCGCGAGGCCTTGCCTTCGGCACGCGTCCGAAGACATAAGTGGCTTTGTGTACTCAATTTAGCATAAACCAAGGGTCCGGCCGTAAACCAGGGGTGTAAGACCGACATTGCGGTGGGGTGTCAAATTGGCAGGGGATTCGCGCAGCGAACATCGTTGGTGTTTTTGGCGGCCAGCGTGTGGGAACCGGCTTTCTGTGCGTGGGCTAAGCGTCCCTTTGCGCGACTCGCAATGGCAAGTCTGATGGATTAGTCTCTCGGTTATGGTTCCGGTCCCTGACTCCCGGCACGCCGTTTACGTCGGCAGCTTCGATCCCATGTCGTTGGGTCATGAAGACATTGTCCGCCGGGGGGCGGCCATGTTCGAGCGGGTGACGGTCGGCATCGGCATCAATCCCGAGAAGCGGCCCCTCTTCTCGTGCGAGGAAAGGCTCGAGTTGGTGGGCAAAGTGCTCGCCCCCTACAAGAACGTCAACGTGGAAAGTTTTGACGGGCTGGCCGTCGAGTTCGTCAGGCGCTGCAAGGCCACGCTCATGCTGCGGGGACTGCGGACGTTGACGGACATCGAAAAAGAGTTCACCACGTGCCTGGCCAACCGGGTCCTTGCGCCCGAACATCGAAACAGTCTTTTTGATGGCCGGCGAAAAATACGCGCACATTTCGAGCACGCTGATTAAGCAGATCGCCGAGATGGGGCACCAGGACATCGCGGAAAAACTGCGGGCGTTCGTGCCGGAGCCGTTCATCAACCCGTTGATCCAGAAGTTACGCCGGCGCACAGCGCTGATTTTTTACAAGCTCGCTCAAGTAAGGAGATTTCCGTGGTCAAGACGGCATCCACCATGCGGCCTTTGGGAGAGGCGGCGCCCGCGTTTTCGCTTCCCAACGTTGACGGCAAAACGGTCTCGCTGTCCGATTTTTCGGGCAAGCGGGGGCTGTTGGTGATCTTCATGTGCAACCACTGCCCCTTCGTAATCCATCTGCGGAGTGCACTGGCCACTTTCGCCAAGGAATACCAGGCCAAGGGATTGGGGATTGTGGGGATCAATTCCAACGACGACAGCACCTATCCCGACGACAGCCCGGAGCGGATGAAAGCGGAAGCCAAGTCGGCCGGTTATACGTTCCCGTACCTCTTCGATGCGACGCAGGATGTGGCCCACGCGTACGGAGCGGCCTGCACGCCGGACTTTTTCCTGTTCGACGCCTCCCGCCGGCTCGTGTACCGCGGCCAGTTCGACGACAGCCGGCCCGGCAACAGCAAACCGATCACCGGGGCCGACCTGCGTGCCGCCTGTGACGCGGTCTTGGCGGGCAAGCCGCTTCCCGCCTCGCAAAAAGCGAGCATCGGCTGCAATATCAAGTGGAGAGAGGGGAGGCGGCCCGAATATTTCACGGGCAAGCCGGCGGCGGAGTAGCGTTTTCGTGGCGGCGGGTCCGCGAGATCAGTCGTGCTTCGGCCGCCGGCCGTTTAAGCGCCGTGGGCGAAGATAGGTGGCCCGGGCAACGTTGCGTTCGGCCGATCTTGAGGTGCTCGCGCCTGAGCTTTTGCAGGTGGGCCGGCTGCGTGTGGATGAACAATTCGTTGACGGTCGGGATCTGCAGATCGTCGATCAGGCCGAGATTGATGCCCATCCGCACGCTGGAAAGCAGATGCATTGTCTCTTCGGAGCTGATCGTCTGGGCGCTCTTGAGGGTGCCATAGGCGCGCGAGACCGTGTCGTGCAGGCTCTGGCGGTTTTCCTTCACGAGGGCGTTGCGCACCCGTCGCTCGTACGAGATAATATTGGGGACGACATCGCGAATTTCGTTGATGAGTTGTTCTTCGCTTTTGGCCAGAGTGATCTGGTTGGAAATCTGGTAAAAGTCGCCCATGGCCTGGCTGCCTTCGCCGTAGAGCCCGCGGACGGCCAGGTTGATCTTCTGCAGGGCCTGGAAGACTTTTTTGATCTCCTGACGTCAGCACGAGGGCGGGCAAGTGGAGCATGACGCTGACGCGGATGCCCGTGCCGACGTTGGTGGGACACGCGGTCAGGTAGCCCAACTGCTCGCTGAAGGCGTAGGTGACGTGCTCCTCGACGGCATCGTCGAGCTTGTTGATGGCGTTCCAGCAATCGTCGAGCGCAAAGCCGCTGCGGAGGACCTGCATGCGGAGATGGTCCTCCTCGTTGATCATCAGGCTCAGGTTTTCCTCATCGCCGATGCCGACGCCGCGCGGAGCCGTGCGCCTCGGCATGTTCGCGGCTGATGAGCTGCCGTTCGACGAGGAACTGCCGGTCGAGGTTTTCCAGGCGGGCGACGTCGACATAGCTGAGCTTGGTGTCGATGCGGAGCTGGTCGAGCTTGGAGCGGAGGCTGTCTTCGATCTGCGTTTTGGTGTCATCGTCGGCCCGGTTGGGAAAGGCGAACTGGGCGAGGTTCCGCGCCAGGCGAATGCGGCTGGAGATGACGATATCGGATTCGGGCCCGGTCCCGCGGAGCCATTCGCCGCTGGTGTGCGTCAGGGTGTCAATGTCCACGCCCACTCTCCTTGGCTCCCCACCGCGCCCGCCGCGGGCGTGCGCACTGCGCGTCTGGCGGCGAATTTTCTCGCGCGCGCACCCGCCGCGCGAGAGAGATCCGCGGCCCGTGAGGGCCGCTCCCTTCGCACTTGAACGTTCTAGCCCGCGCGATTCCGACTCGAAGTCTTTCTCAAGCGATTGGATCTCGTCGCGGATGCGAGCCGCCGTTTCGTACTCTTCCTCCTCGACCGCGTTGCGCAGGTCGCTGCGCAGCTTGATGAGCCGATATTGGAGCTGGCTCGGCATGCGGCGCCCGTTTGGGGAACTTTCCATTGTGCTGGGTTTCCCCATGGATGTTTTCCAAAAGGGGCCTGAAGCTCCTTGGCGAACGCGATGTAGTCGTGCGGACAGCCGAGGCGTCCTTGACTGCGGAATTCGCGGAAGGTGATGCCGCAGTTCGGACAGACGAGATGATCGAATTCCTCCAGCGACTCGGACTCTTTCTGCGCCACTTCTTCAGCCGAATCGCTGCTCTCTTCCTGGTCCGTATTGAGATACTGCTGGTGGCATGTCTCGCACAAATGCAGTTCTTGCACGGCGCCCGAGCGAATCTCAGTGATATGCAAGGTCGCAGGCTTGGAGCAGCGTTTGCATTTCGTCATGGGGCAGTCACTTGGCATTGGCCGGAAGGCTCTAGTGCGCTCAATTCTAGCGGTGCCAAGGGGGCTGTCAAGCGGACGCCCGCAGCCGCCTTTTCGACGTAACGACAAGCGAGTATTATGGATCGGCTCAGCCGTGCACGGCGTCGCGAACGCCCCGGCCGAGCGCGACAGAGCGAGAAAAACGGCCGAACTCGCCGCATGCGGCCAAAAGAGACAGATCAAAGCGAAAACCAGGGCAATAACCGAGAGCACGCACGCCGAGACGCACAAACGTTCAGACCCATCATGCCCATCCTTCCGGACTTCGACACTTTCGCCCGTCTCGCCTCGCAGGGCCGCATTGTTCCCGTTTATCGACGGCTCTTTGGCGACGTGCTGACACCGGTCGAGGCTTACCGCCGCATCGAACGCGGGCCCTCGTCGTTCCTGTTTGAGAGCGTCGTCGGTGGAGAAAAGATCGGCCGCTACAGCTTCCTGGGGGCCGACCCGTTCCTGCGGCTGGAGGCATTCGGGAACGACGTCGTGGTGACCCGCGAGGAACGCAGTGAGCAGTTTCAGTTCCCCGGATCCGCTCCGCGATTTGGAGCGGCTGCTGGCGAATACCGCGCCGTCCACATTCCCGGCCTGCCGCGTTTCTGCGGCGGGGCCGTCGGGTATGCCGGCTACGACATCGTGCGCTACAGCGAACATTGCCCAATGCCGCCGGACGACGATCGCTACATCCCGGATATGGCGTTCGCGTTTTATGACCGGATGGTGATCTTCGACCAGATCAGCAAGACAATTCTCGTCATCGCGCACACCCGCCCCGACGAGTCCGATCTCACGGAGCGTACGAGCGGGCCGCCGCCCGCGTCGACGAGCTGTGCGCCCAGTTGGAAATCGCCCCGGGGGAGCTCAAGCTCCGCGATATCTGCCCGTCGACCGGATCCCCGTCAACGTGGGATTCGGACGTCACCCGGGCCGAGTTCGAGGCGGCCGTCAGCCGTTGCCAGGAGTACATTCGTGCCGGCGATATCTTTCAGGTCGTCATCAGCCAGCGGCTTGCGGCAAGACGACTGCCAGCCCGCTCGACATCTACCGGGCGCTGCGCGTGATTAACCCGAGCCCGTTCATGTTCCTGTTGAAAACGCCGGGGGTGAACCTGGTGGGCAGCTCGCCCGAGATCATGGTTCGCGTTGAAGACGGGATCGTGACGATCCGCCCGCTGGCGGGCACGCGTCCCCGCGGCACGAACGAGGAAGAGGATGCCCGTTTAGCCAAAGAGCTCTTGAGCGATCCAAAGGAGCGGGCCGAGCACGTCATGCTGATCGACTTGGGGCGCAACGACGTGGGCCGCGTGGCCGAATTTGGCTCCGTCGACTTAAGCGACGTCATGGTGGTCGAGCGGTATAGCCACGTGATGCACATCACGTCCAACGTTCGCGGCAAGCTCAAGCCGGGAACGACGGCCCTCGACGCCCTGCGCGCGGTCTGCCGGCTGGAACGGTCTCCGGGGCACCCAAGGTGCGAGCGATGCAGATCATCGACGAGATCGAAAAGCATCGCCGCGGCCCGTACGCGGGAGCTGTCGGCTACGTTGATTTCACCGGCAACATGGACACGTGCATTGCCCTGCGGACCCTCGTGATGCTTGGCGAAACCGCCTACATCCAGGTGGGAGCGGGGATCGTGGCCGACAGCGTGCCGGCGACGGAGTACGAAGAGACGCTGGATAAGGCAAAGGGGCTGCTCAAGGCCATCGACCTGGCCGAGCGGAACCTGCGCGGCGGCTGATCGCATCGAGGGTCAAAAAAGGGCGGAAACAAAAAGCACGAGGGCCCTGCCCAGGACGAACCCGCTCCCCGAGTGGGAGAAGCCGTTCATCGAAGGCAGTGCCCTCGCACGATTCGTCAGTCTTAGTGCGACTACGGAGTCTTGCCCGGCGGGGTGGTGGTCTTCTCCGTCGTCGTCTTCGTCTCTTTCTTCGTCGTGGCCGTTGTGTCGTTGCATCCAACGAATGCGATGCTCATCACGCACAGTGTCAGCAGGATTGCCGTGAACTTCTTCATTGACGCTTCCCTCTGGGTAAGGTGATCCCACTTTGAATCCGCTCCCCGAAGAGCGGACATCGATGGAAGTGGTCCATTCCATCAACTCAGACACGGGGCGGCAACCGTTTATTCCCTCCCTTATTAAAAAAATGCCAAGTTGGCCGAAGACCGATTCGGGCTCGTTTCTTTCCTCCATCAGCGATAAGTACCCTTATGTACACTAACCGCCGTCGATCCGCTTTTCAGGCCGTGTCAATTTGGGCAATTGGGCTGGTTTTAAACGATAATTCCGGACTTGCCCGCGAAATCGATTCAACTCGCACGACCGATCTTTCCGAATCTTTCAGAATAACTGCTACCACCGGCATAACCGGTACAAGGTCTCCACGTCGCAAGATCGGGTCGATCGATGAAAACGATTGCGAGAACGGCGCTACTCGGCTGGCTCATCGGCGCGACTTTATCCTCGATAAGCCAAGCCGCGGACCCCGTTCCGATGCCCTCGGGAATGAGTGGCACGTCGGCCAACGCGGTGAGCGGTCCTCTTGCGCCCCTTACCGCATCTCCGCAGCTTGCGCCGGAGCCGCCGCCGCTGCCTGGATTGATCTCCGATCCGTCAGCTCCCCCTACTCAAAACAACCAGTTCCCGGTGCCGCCGGTGGTCACCGCCCAGGCCACGGGGCCCGGGCAATCCGGCCGGGTTACCCTGGACGATTCACCCAACGGTAGCTCGGGGGACAAGAAGCCCACGGGGAATCAGCCGGCCGGGAACGTTGCGTTCGACTCGATCAACGAACAAGCCGCCGGGTCCGAATCGCTGGGGACTGCGAGTGTCGACCCGTTCGGGCCGCGATTCTTCCTGAACTCTTACTTCGGAGACGCGCCGGGCTGGACGGGTCCCTCTTACCAGGCGGACTTGTATTATCCCTGGCACGTTGTCCCGGGTCGCAGCGTGTTCTTCGGCGCCTTGCAAGCCGCCGTCGACGACTATGGGAAGGGATACTTCAACAGCGGCGTTGGCTATCGCGAGTACTTCCCCAACCAGGACCGCATCTTGGGTGCTTGGGCATGGGTCGACTGGGATGATACGGCAAACAGCGGCTGGCTACGCTTCAGCGGCAGCTTGGAATCGCTGGGTAAGTATCTCGACGTGCGCGCGAACTGGTATGTCCTCGCCGATCAAGGCCCTTCAGTGCTTTCCTCGGGATTTACGGGAAGTCCCTTTTTTCAGGGCAACAACATCGCCTTGAACCGGCGGACCGTCAACGAGGATGCGCTTGACGGCTTCGATCTGGAATTCGGCGGCCTGCTTCCCTTCCTGGGGCGCTACGGCGTTTCGGGATACGTGGGGCCCTATTACCTGCACAGCGACATCGCCGGCAGCAACTGGGGCATCGAGGGACGCATCAACGTGGCGGTGACCGACAACTTCCAGGTCAACGTCAGCATGCAGCACGACAACGTGTTCGACACGACGACGTTCGTTAATCTCTCGTTGACGCTTCCCGACCTCGTGCCGACGAAGTGGTTCAAGCCGCAGTCCGTGTACGATCGTCTGGCCAGCATGGTCATTCGCCGCGATCGAATTCCCATTTCCGAGCAGATCAGCAACGAGAGTGTTCCCTTCCTGACTCCCCCCGGCACTTCTCCCGGCAACCCGCTCAATACAAAGGGAGATGCGCCGATCGACGTCCTGCACGTCGACCCGAATCTGGGGCCGGGGGTCGGCAACGGAACGGCCGAGCATCCGTTCGGCTCATTGGAGCAAGCGCGGCTGGCCAACAAGGCCGCGGTCGACATCATCGACATCGAGCCTCGGAACGATGGCAGCGGCACCAACCTGACAACGAACGCCGCCTTTACGCTGTTTAATTATCAGCACGTCTGGGGGACGACCGTCTCGCACACGATCGATACCACGGCCGGCATGATTACCATCCCCGCGAGCACTCCAGGCCTCGCGTTGCCCTTGGTCTCCAACAGGAACATCACCGCCAACGGAACGGTGTTCGCCCTGGCGAGCGTGGACGAAATCTCCGGACTTCATATCAGCGGCGCGAACTCGAGCAATACGGCCTTCGGCAACGGCATTGCCAATCCGGGCGGGCCGATCGTCGACTTCAATATCAATCAGAACCAGTTCACCAGCTATCAGAACGCCGTTTTCCTGACGAACGTGTTTGGTGACGGAAGCTCGCTGCACCAGAACAGCAACACCCTGACCAACAACACGGCCACCGGAACGACCGGCACGTCCCAGGACGGTTTCGTGATCAACAACACGCTGCCCGGTTCGCTCACCGTGAGCATTTCGGGCAACTCGTCGAGCAATAACTCCGGCGATGGATACCTGCTCGAGGCCGCCAACGGCGGCGCGGTCATCAACGCGTCGTTTACCAACAACGTGGCGAACCAGAACACCGGGAACGGTATCCACGTGGAAGCGGCGGGGGGAACCGTCAACGTCACTTCGTTCACCGGCAACACCGTCACCAACAACGCCCAGAACGGCGTTTGGTTCGACGCGAACACCGGAGCCGGCGGCGGCACGATCAACGTGACCGACTTCACGGGCAACACCATCACCGGCAACGGAACGGCCGCGGTCGGGCCGATCGGCAGCGACCCGGATGGATTGCTGATTTCCGCCCAGGGAGCGACCGCGTCCGTCAATGCGGCAATCGGCTCGCTCAATGGCAGCGCCAACAATATCTCGAACAACGGCAACGCAACCTTCGGCGGCGCGGGCATTCATGTCTTCGTCGACGGCGAAGGCACCGTCAATGGGTCGATCGTGAACAACTTCATCACCGACAACGTGAGCTTCGGCATCAACATCGACGCCCTCTCCGGAAAGATCGGGACGATCGGTACCTCCCCGCTGATGGCGGGGGCGGTTCCGTTCGTCATCGACGGCAATACGATTAGCGGCAACGGCGATGCCGGCATCTTCGCCCGCCTGCGAAACGACAGCCAGGTCGGCTTGCAGATTACGAGCAACTCCATCGTGAGCCAGGTGAACGGGCCGAGTCCGCTCGCCGCCGGCGAAGGCATTCATATCCGCACGGAAGACACATCCTTCCTGTGGGACGCCGACATCGAGAACAACTTCATCGGCATCGGCAGCAACGGCAGCGCGGGGCCCAATATCAGCCACGGCATCGAGTTCGAGACGTTCGGCAACAGCCGGCTGGCCGACACGCTGCTCTTCCCCGGGCTTTCCCTGGTCAAAATCATCAACAACATGATCGAGTTCAACGGCGGGGACGGCATCAACTTCCAGCGCAGCGGCGACTCCCTCGTCAACAACGTCTTGATCGACAAGAACAACATCGCCTTCAACGTGGGCAACGGCATCGACCTGATCATTAACGGCGGGAGCAGCGACATCAGCAACGGCGGAGCCCACCTCACGATCAACTTCGACATCCTCCAGAACAACCTGAGCAACAACGGCGTCAACGGCGCCGTGCTCAGCTCCACCGGCGACGCCGACCTCCGCGTGGTCGTCACCGACAACATGATCAACAACAACGGGCAGGACGGCATCGACCTCTCGACCTTGTTCTTCTCGCAAGTGGAGGGAACCATCACGAACAACATCATCGAGAGCAACGGCCGCGACGGCATTCGCTTCACCGACGGCGATGAAGGTGGCCCCAGCTTCAATATCACCGTCGCCAACAACACCATCGAAAACAACCTGGCCGACGGTATCTTCTACACCTCGGTCGAAACGATTCCCCTGGGTGGCGGCAACGGCACGGTCGACATCACCGACAACCTGATCAAGAAGAACGGCGGCAACGGCGTCAATGTCGAGCCGACCGGCTCCGCGGTCGCCAACATCAACCTCACCGACAACCAGATCATCTTCAACACGATCAACGGCGTCCGCATGCAGGCCGACGAGTTCGCGGTCATCACGACCAACTCTTCCGGCAACACCATCATGAACAATGGCGCGGACGGCTGGAGCCTCACGACGCAGGCCGGAGCGGACAGCAATATCTTCCTGGGCAACGGCTTCATTCAAGCGACGCTGACCGACAACATCATCTCGTTCAACGGCGGCCGCGGTATCGATATTCTCAACCAGTGGAACGGCCAGATGAGTATCGATATTGAGGGGACTGTCGATCCGACGACTCCCGGCAACATCGCCAATCCGGCCCTGGATACGAACATTGTCGACGCCAACGGCCTGCAAGGCATCTTCATTGAGAACGCGGCCGACCTCAGCTTGGCACAGAAATCTCCGCTCAATTACTTCTCGGTTGTCTCGGGCACCGCGCCCACCACTGTCGCCCCGATTCTAGGGGTGACGGTCAATCAGACGGAAATCAGCGGCAACGGCACGGCGCCGATTTCGGCCGACGACGGCGACGGCATCCTCATCAACGTCGGCACGAGCCAGTTCGGCTACTTGAATGCCTCGATCACCAACAACCACTTCTCCGGTAACGCGAATATCGACTTCGTGACGCAGTCGTTCGTCTCGACGGCCCAACCGTCCGTCACCAATCTCTACGTGGCCGCGACCGGGGCGATCAATCCGCTTTACCAGCCCGATCCGCTTGCCCGCCTGGCCCTGCACCTGACCGGCAACGTCGGCAACCAGATCGACGTGACCCGCAGCGGCGCCTTCTACGGCGGCGCGTCGCAACCGGCCGATGCCTTCAAGACAATTCCCGGCGAATGGAACGGCACCAATAACCGGGGCATGCCGAGACTTACCTATATCTTCACTGCCGCCGACGAAACCCGCCGCCGCAATGCCCAGAGAGAGCCGGGCGTCTTCGTCCAGGAGTTTCCGTTCCCGCCCTTCGGGGGAACCGTGGACAACGGCACGTTTGTGCTCGGTGGGATTTGGGACACGCAAGCCACGTTGGCGAATCCCGGCAATCCCAGCACGAACAACACGACCCAATACGGCACGTCAACCGGTCGCCGGCCTACGCGGCGAATCCGAACGTCGTCAATGCAACGCCGGCGCCATCAACAACGACATTCGCCGGCACCAACGGGATGATTGTGAACAACAACGACTACGTAAACGCTTACGTGATCTTTATACCGCCCAACCCGGGTCCCAACGCCTTCCCGGGCCAGGGCATCCGGGTCATCACGGGGACGACCAACACCAACCAGCAATTTACCGTGACGCAGGCGTACCCGGTGCCCCCGGTGGCGGGCAACACGTTTGCCGTCACCGCCAGCGACCTGGCCGGAACGGGTCAATCGACCTTCGTGACAGACTCCGGCCCGAGCGTGAATACGCTTAACCACTTCAACACGGTGGTCACCGACTTCACCACGCAGGTGGGCTTCCTCAACGGGTCGCAGTCGCCCGAAGAGCGTTGTTCCCGTTCGGCTGGAGGCAGGTGCCGCTGGGCAGCTTCGGCGGTTCCTTCCCGTGATCCGGGGCGAAATGCCGACGGCCTGAAAAACAGGGGCCGGAGCCGAGTGTGGGCCACTCGACTTCGGCCCCTAATCTTTGAAATAACAGTGACTTACATTCACGCGCAGGGGTCCTTCGTCGTGAACTATGCTTTCAACTGGAATCACCGCCGAAATTTACCCGACGATGAGACTCTTTCATGCCGAACGCCCTCTGTGTGGACACGTACGCTCCCGCGGCTCTGCCCCCCTCGGGGCGGCTGATTGAGTCCACCCAAATTCGCTTCTCGGAAATCATTGCCGCGCTCTCGGTCGCGCTGGATATCACGCAGGGGCAGCCGGAGGGGCATTGCATGCGGTCGGCCCTCATCGGCATGCGCCTGGCCGAAACGATCGGCCTCTCCGCGGCGGATCGTTCGGCCTTGTTTTATGCGCTCCTCTTGAAGGATTTGGGTTGCTCGAGCAATGCGGCCAAGATGGCGTACCTGTTCGGCGCTGACGACCGGGCCGTCAAGCGCTCGACCCGAATGACCGATTTCACGCGTCCCGGCGATGCCATGAAACATTGCTGGCGGCACTGCGCTCCGGGCGGCTCGATGGTTGACCGGTTGTTGAAAATGGCGGCCATTGTGCGAAGCGGCGCGGAGGGGGCCCGCAGAATGGTCCAAGTTCGCTGTGAACGCGGCGCCGACATCGTCCGCGAGCTCCGCCTCCCCGAAGCGACGGCGACAGCCATCCTTCATCTCGATGAACACTGGGACGGCCAGGGATTTCCGCTCGGACTGAAAGGAGATCGCATCTCCCTTTTGGGACGCATTTGCTCTCTGGCCCAAACGGTCGAAGTTTCTTTTCCGCCGGCGGTCTCCAATCGGCGCTCGACGTGGCCCGGACCCGCAGCGGCCGGTGGTTCGACCCGCAACTGGTCGACGCCCTGTTCTCAGTCCGGCGGGACAACGCATTTTGGTCGCGTCTGCACAACGACGACCTGCCTGCGGAAGTCGCCCCTTGGGAGCCGCAGGACGCGGTCCTCCTGGCGGACGAGCCGTGCCTGGATCGGGTCGCCGCGGCCTTCTTGCGCACGTTGTCGATGCGAAATCCCCGTGGACTTATCAACATTCGACGCGAGTTGCTGAAATCGCCGTCGGCATCTCCCGGCAGTTCGGCATCAGCTCCGATTTCGAGCGCGACCTCCGCCGCGCCGCTTTGCTGCACGACATCGGCAAGCTGGGCGTCTCCAACATGATCCTCGACAAACCGGGCAAGCCGACCGAAGCCGAGTTCGATGAGATTCGCAAGCACCCCGACTATACGCAGCAGATCCTGAAGGAAGTCGACGCCTTCCAGGCACTTGCCGACGCGGCCGGGGCCCATCATGAACGATTGGACGGCCGCGGCTACCATCGGCGGCTCGACGGGTCGAGCCTGGGTTGGGTCGCGCGCGTGTTGGCGGTGGCCGACGTGTGCGAAGCGTTATCCGCCCAGCGCCCTTACCGGGACGCCCTTCCCTGGCACGAGATCGAGGGCATTCTCTCGCGAGGCGGGGAGCGGCCTGGACGTCGAATGCGTGGAGGCGGTTAAACTCTGGTACGACCAGCATCAATTGCAATCGCGCGTCGAAGCCCAATTGCACGAGATCGACCGCCTGATGGCCCAACTCTAGCGAGTGCTAAAGCACTCGAGTGACACGACGGGGCAATTTGTCGGCGGCGTTTGCCTCAGTGGTTATTCGTGTCGACCATAAAATAGCCGTTGTTGGCAAGCGGCATGAGGGGGACCCACGACTGGCCCGTGACCGTGGCGGAACGCGTGTCGCGTCCCAGCCAGATCGAGAGGCCGATCGTGAAGTTCCACGCCTCTTCCTCGGAGCCGTTCATGCTTGGGCGCGACGAGGGATGCATGTAGGTTACGAGCGTGAAGAGCGCGATGCGCTCGCTCAACGGCACGCTGGCCGAGGCCCCCGCAAGGTAATCACCCAGGCCGCCGCTGGCGCCTAAGCGGTCTTGTTCGGGGATGCCGACCCAAACGGATGAGTCCGCGCCTGCGAGCCGCCATTTGTGGTGCCAATAGAGGTTGAGCTGATCGATCGAATGCCAGGTTGTGGGCCCCTCTCCCGGAACGTCTGCGCGTTGAACCGATCACGCGAACGGCCCCCCAGAGGCCGATTTCGTTTGTGGGACTTGTCGCATAACCGATCTGGCCGCGGAGCTGGCTGAGGGTGGGATCTGGGAAAACTCGCCGAAGTTCTGGTTAAGCATCCAGTCTTGAATGATTCCCGCCGTCCAGCCGCTCTGGCCCGTCGGTCTGCGAAAAAAACCATAGGTGATAAAGCCCTGCGTTTCGACCGCGTTGTGATAGTCTGTGCCTGACCAATCATAGACGCCAACACTGCCGCCGATTTGAAACCCGAGACCGATGGCATCCCCCCATGGCCCGAGCCGCGTTCCGAAGCTTGCGCCGACATTGATGCCGTTGTTCTGCCAGCCATCGTCCGACAGACCTTTCCACGAGTCGTAACTGACGAAGGTTTGCACTCCCCAGGTGGGGCACTCGCTGGAGAGGCTGTGCTGAAAATCGTCCATTCCGCCGGACGCGTCCCGCCGGCCACGCTCGCGTCGGGCCTTGGGTCCGCGATACTGGCGTCGGGCCCTGCCGCCGCGGGCGAGATTGCGGACGTTGTCGTTGCCCCGTTCCCCCCGGCGGTGTCTCCCGGATTTAAAGGAGCCGCCGAGAACGAACTCACGTACCCTTCGCTTTTGCTGTCGGAAAAAGGCGGGCGGGACGTCCGGCGACTGTGAGTCGGCAAGAACGGCCGCGGTCGCGTCGGTCTGGCCGCGGGCGACTTGCGTGTGACAGAACACGGCGCAAATCGCCAGAACGAGCACGCCGGGAAAGCGAACCGCTTTGGACGCACGCGTTTTAATTGTTTTTCCGAATCCATCCGTTCCGCGTCTAGAACTTGAGACCGACTGAGAATCCGCACCGTTCCGTGCCGATCTCGCCTTGTCGCCGCGTCAGCGTGAGCAAGAGTGCCATTCATCAAACTCGGCAATCTCGATAAAGCCCCTTTTCTGATCGGCAACGGTGCCGGAGAAATCAGAACATTTGTTACAGCCCGGTCCGCGCCGAGTTTTCGTCACACGCGGTACAATCGGCACAGCTTCACTAACCGTCAAAGCCCGCGGTAATCACAGCGGAAGCCGATTCGTGCGGCGGGCTTGCAATCCCTGTCGCCGACCCGGTTTGATACGCAAACGCGTTTTGAGTTTTCGACAAAGGAATCAATGATGGGACGCCGTTGGGCACGGGGACCGCTGTTTGGGCTTTTGATTGGAATGCCATTTTCTATTGGGCGGGCGGCGAGTCTTCCCGTTCCCCATCCTTCCCTGAGCGACGCGGAATTGGCCGCCGGGTGGATCAGCCTGTTTGACGGACAAACGCTTTTCGGGTGGCAGGCTAACAGCGACTTGAACTGGACGGTCCGGGAGGGGGCAATTCGAGCGGATCGCGGGAAGCCGGGCCTCCTGCTGACCACCTTTCAAATCGCCGACTTTGAACTGCGCTGCGAATACCGTTTGCAGCGTGGAGGCAACAGCGGCCTGTTTCTGCGGACTCCTTTTGTGCCGACGAGTCCCGCGCGACTGTTACGAGTTGAATATGTGCGACTCCCATCCGGCCTATCCGACGGGCAGCATCGTCGGCCGCAAGAAGGCGGAGGGAAAGTTTCGCGGCGAGGGGAATGGATGACGATGGACGTGCGAGTGGAAGGGACGCGAATCCTGCGCCCGCTTGAACGGCACGCCCGTCATCGATTTCACCGACACGTCGGAGAAGCCGCTACGCATTGGATATATCGGTCTGCAAATGAACGGCGGGGCCGTCGCTTTCCGCAACATTGCGCTTAGACCGTTGGGCACGCGGGACCTCTTCGATGGTCGCGACCTGGCGGGCTGGCACTTAGTCGCCGGCTCGAAAACGCGTTTCCAGGTCGTCGAGGGGACCATCCACGCCCGCGGAGGCCCCGGATTTCTCGAATCGAACGAGACCTTCGGCGACTTCGTCCTTCAGTTCGACGCGAAAACCAATGGGTCCCACCTGAACAGCGGCGTTTTTTTCCGTGCGATGCGGGGGACCGTCAAGGAGCCGTCCAACGGCTACGAGCTGCAAATCCACAATGGATTCAAAGACGGGGACCGCGCCGAATCCCGTCGATGCGGGGACGGGGGCGATTTATCGCCGGACGAAGGCCCGCTGGGTGATCCCCGACGACCGCACCTGGTTTACGAGCACGCTCATTGCCAACAAGGCCCATTTCTCCATCTGGGTCAACGGCGTTCAAGTCACCGATTGGACCGATTCCCGGCACGAGGACCCGAATCCCCGCCGCGGGCGCCGACTCCAGGCCGGTCACCTCCTCTTGCAGGGGCATGACCGTACGACCGATCTCAATTTTCGCCGGCTGCGGATCGCGGAGCTTCCAAGCCCGGGCCTCCATCTCGCTCAATAAATTTTAAGAATCGCAACGCCTTGGCGGGCGACGCGGCGGCATAATGTAAATCGACCTGCAAGCAGCACTTTTTGGCCGTTGCTCTGTCGGTTTACTTTCTCAAGGCCCACTCGCCATGCGGACCTTTAAAAGCTTGAGCGAACAAGAGATTCTCGCCCTGGCCATCTCTTTGGAGGAGGAAGACGCGCGCATTTACGACGATTTCGCGCAGCGTCTCAAGGGTGACTATCCGGCGACAGCAAGGATGCTGGAGGAGATGCGGGCCGAGGAGGACGGCCATCGGCATCGGCTCATCGAGCTTCACCGGGAGAAGTTCGGCGACCATATCCCCCTCATCCGCCGCCAGGACGTGAAAGGCTTTGTACAGCGTCGGCCGGTCTGGCTGGCGACCGGGCTCCGCATCGAGACGGTCCGCAAGCAGGTCGAGTTGATGGAGCTTGAGACCAAACAGTTTTACGAGCGGGCCATCCAGCAATCGACCGATGCCGGCATCCGCCAGCTTTTGGGCGACCTGGCCGAGGAGGAACGCAAGCATGCGCGTCTCGCCGAGGAAATGGAATCCTCGCAGGAAGCATCCGGGGCACTCGAAGAGGAGGCGACGCGGCATCGGCTCTTCGTTCTGCAAGTGGTGCAGCCAGGATTGGCCGGCCTGATGGACGGCTCCGTTTCAACGTTGGCCCCCCTCTTCGCCGCCGCCTTTGCCACCGAAAACACCTGGAAAACATTCGTCGTGGGATTGGCGGCCGCCCGTAGGGGCCGGAATCAGCATGGGATTCGCAGAGGCCTTGTCCGACGATGGCAGCCTCACCGGCCGCGGACAGCCGTGGATGCGCGGCATCGTGTGCGGGTTGATGACCGCCATCGGCGGATTGGGACACACCCTTCCCTATCTCATTCCCAATTTCTGGACGGCGACAACATTCTCGGTGGTGGTCGTGGCCATTGAGCTCGGAGTCATTTCCTGGATCCGCAACCGGTACATGGACACGCCGCTACTCGCCGCGGTCTTTCAGGTCGTGGTCGGCGGCGTGCTCGTTTTCATTGCCGGAGTGCTGATCGGCATCTCTTGAAGCGAACGGCCCAGCGTCTCTGCCCGCCTTTGCCCTCTTGCCGATATTGACACGTTGATGTGTCGCGCGTATTGTCCGGCCGCGTCTGGCGTCCACTCCGGCGAGAAACCCGTTTCATCTCCGACACCGCCCGAAGAATCCTATGGCCGTGTTGCTGCCAACCTCACAGGTCCGCCGGTGGACTGCCCTGGCCGTCCTTACGGGTGCGCGGCGACGCAAGCCGGCTCTGGTGGAATGGTGGCTTTTTACGCGGCGGTTCTGGCCGTCGGTTATCTGCCGCTCTTGACGGCCCATTTCGGACGGCACAACGACTACTTGCTGTGGGCCTGTGAACGCTGGCACGGCCTGGCCGTCTTCCCCGAGACGTGGCACCTGCTGGCGCTGGGACGACCGCTCGGCGCGCTTCTGCTCAATCTGCAGTTCACCTGCCTGGGGTCGCTGCCCGGCTTTTTGGTTTCGCGATGGGTTGCGCTGGGCGTGACATTGATCGCCGCCTGGCTGCTGGCTGATCATTTGAAGCGTCGACCCGGCGTTCCCTGGCAGACGGCCGTGTGCGCGGCGGCATGCGTCTTTCTTGTGCCGGCGAGCCAACTCTTTGTTTCCTGGGTGACGAACTTCGTCCCCGGCACGCTGACCGTTGTTTTGTCGCTGCTCGCGTACCGCGCGTTGGACGGAAGCCGGGAACCGGCGAGCGTTCGGTCCCGATTCGAGCCGTGGCGGCGCCGTCCTGTTCGCGGGGGCTTTATTTTGTCGCGCTCCTGATTTATCCGCCGACGGCTCTATTCATCCTGATTCCTACGTTTGGCAACGTGGTTTTTTCCTCGCTGGACGTCTGGCCCGAAACGCGGCGGCGCCCTCGTGCGCGACGTCGCATTTGTCGCCCTGGGACTGTTGGCTTTTTTCGTGTTCTTGCGGTTCGTCTATTTGCTGATCGTGATCCGGCTTTGGCCGATTGTGGGAGTGGTGACGGAGCAAAACCGTTCCGGCCCGTACGAACTAAGTTTGGGCCTCAATCTTCATCGCTGGGCCAGGAACCTGCGGGACGTTCTCCTCGTGGCGTCCGGGGGCCCGTTGCACGCGGTGATCGGAGATCATGCCGCCATCCGGTTGGCTAAATTGGTTTGCGGAGGCCTCTTCCTGGAGGGAGCGTGGTGGTTCGGCGGTGCGCCTGCGCGGCCGGCCCGGGGCGGAAGTGCGCTTTTGGTGGGCCGGTCAGAGATGCTTGGCGGGAGCGGCAATCTTCGTCCTCTCGGAAGTGCCGGCGATATTCGCCCAGGTGGATGGACTGGCCGGCTATCGTGTGGTCTTCCCGGCGGAAGCGATGGCGGTGCTGTTCTTCGGAATCCTTTCTGCTCCCTGCGCCCTGGACGGAACCTGCGCCTGGCGAATCAAACGAGGCAACACCGATCGTGCTCGGCGCGTTTTCATTGCTCTTTGGACTCGCGGCGTATTGGAACACGACAAATGTCGCCGCGAACTCGCTTCGCGAGCTGAACTATTTTCGGCACGAATTAGCGACGATCGACCCTTCCACGACCCGCAACCTGCGAGTCATCTGTCCCGCTAAAGTCAGCGTGTTCGTGGATCGGCCGCTGAAGATGGATTTTCGTTATGCCGGCACGAACCACGACCTGGGCGTTCCTGGAATCGTGGAAGCGGTCTTAGCTGAAGAGGGTCGAAACCGCGGTGATCTCGTCGTTTCCGTCGTCCACGCCGGCGACCCGGCCGTCCGACTCGCACTGCCGGATAAAACGCGAACGATCGACGTGACCCGTCTGCTTCCACGCCGCTGAAAGCGCCGCACGGCACCAGTCACGTCGCGGCCCGTCGCACGATTCTTTACGTGGCGAGCACGAGCAGCGAAGCGCCGCCCAGCAGGCGGACGGACAGCTCCTTGTTGACGAAATAAGAGGCGTGACGGGCCAGCCGCAGAGCGCGGGCTGCCAGCGATCCGCCGCGCTGCCCGGGCGACTGAATGGCACCGAAGGTGTAGACGGCCTCGATAACGTCATAGCCCGTTTCAGCCAGCGGAGCGCCGTGGCTCGGGTGAAATAGTGGATGTGGCCCAGCGACTCCCTCGCTCGCATCAGAGTCCGCCCCGTAACCGCGTAAGCTGACAGATCGAGCGGAATGTGCATCACTTTGTAGCGGGCCAGGTCGCGCAGCTTTCGCAGAAATCCATAACAATCTTCGACGTGCTCGACGACATCCATCATCAACGCCAAGTCATAATACTCGCCGGAGTCGAAGGCCGATTCCATCCGATATTGGAGTCGCTCGACGGTCCGAGGGAGGCACATCGCATACGCGTGGGGGGAGAGTTCAAACCCTGTAAAGTGCACGTCCGCCGGCATCTGACAGGCGCAATTGCGAAAGGATCCCGCCAGCTCCGCAACCCACGTCGCAGACGGTCTTGAGCGCAGATGACGCCGCCTAAGCAAGTCCAACACGTGACGTGCCTTCCAGGGCGAGTCTCCCACGTGCCAATCGGGGTTCTTCTTGATATAGCCGCCGTCGGTATAAATCTCGGCAGGGGCCAACGACTCCGTTCGAATGCTCGTCATGAAGACACTGCTCAAATCTGTAGTCGGCTTTTGTCATTTGCCGTCGACCAAAAGAGAATCCTTGGCCGTCAAAGTGCAAAGCGTGTACCGAGCTAAGACAACTCCCGCAATTTCCCCGGAGCGCCCTGTCCGTTTCCGTCGCACAATGACGTGCCCTATTCTACGATGATGCCACCGATTCGAGAAAGGATCGACGATGAATAAGCCAACGAAGGAGCGGTTCGCGCAGACCTGGGAACTCGATTCTCTCTTACCGCATCCTGAGACGCCCGCCTTCGATGAAACGCTCGAGAAGTTCCGCAGCGATCTGGCGGCTCTGGCGGACGATTCCGATCGCCTTCCGCCGGTCGCCCTGAATTCGACGGCGACGAGCGCATGGGCGGAGCTCATCAAGCGGTACGAGACGATCGCTTCCACCGCCTCCGATTTAAGCTCGTTCATCAGTTGCCATGCGGCCGCCGATGCCGAGAACAAGCGATTCCAGCAGCTCGAAGGGGTGCTTTCGTCGTTTGAGCCGAACAAGGAGCGGATCGCGACGAATGTCGATTTGCGCTGCGTGACGTCGACGTCGCCACGCTGGAGCGGTTTGCGGCGGGAAACAAAGTGCTCGCCGAAAACACCTTCTTTTTGAAGGACCGCCGGCAACGGGCCCGGTTGCGTTTGCCCAAAGAGATGGAATCGCTGTCCGCCGACCTGGCGGTGGACGGCCTTCATGGATGGGGCCGCCTCTATGATCGTCTGTCGGGAGCGCTCCGCGTTCCCGTGATGGAACGAGGCGAAGTGGTCTCAAAGTCCCCCGGCCAGATCCCGCTCGACTCTCCGGAACGCTCGGTGCGGCAAAATAATTTCTACGCCGCCGACAAGGCGTGGACCCAGATCGGCGACACGTGTGCGGACGCGCTTAATCACATCGCGGGGACGCGGCTCACGATTTATCGCCGCCTCGGCTTGGAGGGGCATCTCGAAGCGCCCTTCGCGTTACAACCGCATGACGCATGCGACACTCGACGCGATGTGGTCGGCGGTCGCCTCCCGCAAGCGCGTGTTGCTCAAATATTTGGCAAAGAAAGCCGAGTTGATGGGCCTTGACCGCCTGGCGTGGTATGACCTGCAAGCCCCGCTGCCGCAGGCCGCCGGGCTCGGCGGCGAACGCCTATCGTACGACGAAGCGTGCGGGCACGTGCTCGCCACGTTTAACGGGTTCTCACACGATTTCGGCGCGTTCGCCGAGTCCGCGCTCTACGCGGCGCTGGATCGAGGTCGAGAACCGCCCCGGGAAGCGGCAAGGGGGATTCTGCACGTCTTTCCCGACTGCGCGCGAGTCGCGGATTTTCATGACGTTCACCGACTCGGCCGACAGCATGTCGACTTTGCGCATGAGCTGGGACACGCCTATCACTCGCACCTCTTACGCGAGCAGCCCTTGTTCCTGCAGGATTATCCGATGAACCTGGCGGAGACGGCGTCCACCTTTGCCGAGGCCGTGCTCAACGAGCGGCGACTGGAGGCGGCCCAGGCCGACGCCGTTCGATCGGGCCGCGCGTTGCGCGATGAGCAACTCGTCCTTCTGGACGGCATGCTGGGGGACGCCGTCGTGTATCTGATGAATATCCACGCGAGGTTCCTGTTCGAGGACCGGTTTTGCACCGAGAGGAAAGCGGGCGAAGTACCCCCTGCCCGCCTGTCGCAACTGATGCAGGCGGCCCAAAAGGACGCATTTTGCGACGGGCTCGACGAGGAGGGCTGGTATCCCAACTTCTGGATTTCAAAGCTCCATTTCTACATGAGCTCGCTCCCCTTTTATAACTTTCCGTACACGTTCGGCTATTTGTTGTCTCTGGGGATTTATGCGATGCAGCCGGATTTGGGGGACCAGTTCGCGGAGCGCTACGGCCGGTTCCTGCTGGCGACCGGCTGCAACGAGACCGAAGCCGCCGTCAAAAGCACGCTTGGATGCGACCTGACGCAACCAACCTTCTGGAACAAGAGCCTCGACATTGTCGAACGCCGCGTCGAGCGATTTCTCGAATTGGCGGACGAAAGCGCCTCCTGACCCGGTTTGATCGACCTGGCTCACCCGGCCTGCCATCAACTCGGTTTTTCTCCTTGATTCCTTTCGCGGGGCGGTTAGGATGATTGGCGAAAAGCCACCTCGGCTCGCGATGGCGGGTCGGCTGCCCATACACGGCAGCCACACCGTAACGAGCCGTGGTGGCTTTTTGTTTGGCGGTTCCGAATCGACCGATAGGGGAGCGTCGGCATGTTCAGGCGCCGGGGATTCACGCTGATTGAGCTGTTGGTGGTGATCGCCGTCATTTCGATCTTGATCGCTCTCTTGCTGCCGGCGGTGCAGGCAGCCAGAGAGGCGGCCCGCCGAGCGACTTGCCTCAACAATCTGCGGCAAGTCGGGCTGGCCGTGCATCAATACTATGAGGTTTATCGCGGCCACTTCTTTCTGCACCATCCCTTCGATGCCGACGTCGCCTCCGAGTTCGCGGACGCCGATTCGTTCGCCGAGATTTATTGGGAAGACAAGCTCATGCCCTTTATCGGCGGCACGGCTGAATGGAACGAGGCTTTGGCGACCAAGGGGATTTCGGGCACCAGCTCGCAGCTTTATCGTTGTCCTTCCGATACATCGATCCCAACGCCGTACATCAATCCCGCCACGAACCTGGTCGACGGCATTGCCAGCGCGAGCTACTTGATGAACTCGCAGCTCAGCCACAAGACGCGGCGGTACGGGTTGTGGACACTTCAGGGACTTCAAGCTGCGCGGGACTGTCGAACTTCATTTGCTTTGTCGAGCGCGACGCCACACAGTTCATGCCCCCCTCCACGAATGACCCGCGGCAGGACGACTACGACATCTGGCTTGGCACGCTCATCTTCGAGCCCTGGATTGCCACGGGTCGCCACGGCGGCGCGGCCAACTATTTGTATCTGGACGGCCATGTCCAGTCGCTGATTTTCGGCAATTGCGTGGCCGACATGTATCCCGACGGCAATGTCCTCATCCAGGACGGCACGTACGCAAATTAAGGCGGCGAGATCGCGCCGAAAAAAAGGTCCGGCACAAAAAGGAGCGTCCATGAACTCTCGCCGCTTCGTCGTCGCCTGTCTGGTCGCCGTGGCCTCGCTTGGCTTTTATCCGGTCCAGGCGGCCGACCGCGTCCCCGAGGTCCGCGTGATGAGTTACAACATCCGCTACGGCACCGCGCGACGGCGACAATCATTGGGAACGGCGAAAGGATTTTCTCGTTGAGACGGTCCGTGCGTTCAATCCCGATCTCTTGGGCACGCAGGAAACGCTCGTCTTTCAGCGGGATTACCTGCGCAACATCTCAGCGGCTATGAAGCTGGGGCGTCGGTCGCAACGACGGCAAAACGAAAGGGGAATTCGCCGCACTCTTCTACAAGACCGCGCAGGTTCGACGGCTTGATGGCGGCAATTTCTGGCTCAGCCAGACGCCCGACAAGGTCGGCAGCCGCGGCTGGGACAGTGCCGAGAGACGCATTGTCAGTTGGGTGAAGCTCCGCGACCGCAAGGATCCGGCTCGCACCGACCCGTGTATTTCAACACGCACTTCGACCACCGGGGGGTTCGGCGCGGCTCGAATCGGCCCGACTGTTGCGCCGCAAGATCGACGAGTTGGCTCGAGGCCGGCCTGTCATCGTGACGGGGGACTTCAACGCCGCCGCCGAGAGCGAACCATACCGCGTTCTCTTCGCGGCAAGCGAGGGAACCTCCGCCACGCTTTTCGATACTTACCGCGTCCAACACCCGCAGACGGCCTGCAGGAAGGGACGTTTTCCGGATTTCGGCCAGGCCGCGTTTCCGGTGCACGCATCGACTGGATCGGCTGCTCCTCCGACTGGCGTGTGCTGAATGCCGAAATCGATCACACCCAGCGAGACGGCCACACCCCGTCCGACCATTTTCCGGTGACGGCCGTTCTGCGGCACAAAGAATGAGGGCCGCTGCCCGAACCCACAGGCCGATTGCCGAGGTACCGCCTGTTTGGTAGAGAGGAGAGATGAACGTCCCTCCTCTGGATCTAAGCCGCCTCAAAGTCTTTCCGCTGGCCGAGCGTAAAAACCTCACGCGCACCGACGACATCCTGATCGACCCCGACGCCCAAGCAAAGGCATGCGCGGGCCCGACGATTGCGTCGATCGAACAGTGTGCCCGCGCGATCGAAGCCGCACAAGCGCGATGCGGCCGTCATGCTGATCTACGGGGCCCACCTGTTGCAAACGGCGCCGCCCGCATTCTGGAACGCATGATGTCACGCGGCTGGATTACGCATCTGGCCACCAATGGGGCCGGCACAATACATGATTGGGAATACGCCTGGTTCGGCGCTTCGACCGAAAGCGTGGAAATGAACGTGGCCACCGGCACGTTCGGCACCTGGCACGAGACGGCGACCAATATCCATCTTGCCATTCTGGCCGGTGCCCTGGACGGGCTGGGCTACGGACGCGCACTCGGACAGGTTCATTGCCGAGGATGGCGCCACGCTGCCGGCGATGTCTTGTCTTGCCGACGAAATTGCCCGCGAGCCGGGACATCCGTTGGCCTCCGCCCGGGCCGATTTACTGCGCCATGCGCGAGCAAGGATGGCCCGAGGGCCGGATCGCCGTCGAACATCGCTGGAAACAGGCGTCAATTCTTTGCCAGGCATTTCGGCACGGAGTGCCTCTCACCGTGCATCCGGGCATCGGCTACGACATCATTTCCAATCATTCGGTCTTTTGCGGCTCGGCCATCGGGCGGGCCGGAGAATGGGATTTCAAACTTTTCGGCGGCTCGGTACGCAGGCTGGAAGGGGGTGTTGTGCTGTCGATCGGGTCCGCCATCATGGGCCCGCAGGTGTTTGAGAAAACGGTGAGCTGCGTCAACAATTTGCGGCTGCAAAACGGGCAACCCGTTCTTGCGGGACACTCGATCTTCGTGGTCGATATCCAGGACGGCGGAGGTTGGGACTGGAGCCGGGGGGAACCTCCCAAAACCAACCCCGCCTATTACCTGCGATTTTGCAAAAGCTATTCGCGTATGGGCGGAGCCATGCACTACGTGCAGTGCGACAATGCGGCCTTCGTCCACAATTTGTATCACGCCCTCTCCGCCGCTCGGTGATTCTCATCACTGAAAGAGGCGGTGCTGGTTCCGCTTCAATTGTGAGATTTTGGTGGTCGGGAATTGACCCGAGATAGCAGCGGCTCTATTTTGGAGCCTGCGGTATTGCCACGGTCGAACGCAGCCGGCACCTTGCGGCGCTGAAATCGAAACGGTTCCAATGAGCGTGCGGCTCAGGCGAGTCGCGGCACGAGGCGCGAAGCGACTCCTTTCCATTCTGCTGATCTCGGCGCTTCTGGTTGGAAGCGGCGGCATCCCCGTCGTTTCGCGCGTCGCCAAAGACCGCTCGCAGCCCTTTCCCTGCCAGGACAACCCGTGCGGCTGCCTCGGCCGATGAGTGCTGGCACCACTGCTGCTGTCACACCAATCGGGAAAAAGTTGCCTGGGCCCACGAGCACGGCGTCATACCCCCCGCGTTTGTCGTGGCCGCCGCGGAGAAGGAACAGGAAGAATCCGGCTTGCACGTGTGCAGCCATCATCCGGGTTGCGAAAAATGTGCGGCCCGATGTGCTCTCAAACACGAGGCTTCGACCGCGACCGAGCAGGCAAAGGCCGTGAAGCAGCCGTCGAAAGCGAAAAAGCTGCGGGTCGGCCTCGTGCTGGTCGACCTGGCCCGCCACTGCCGCAGCCTTTCCCAGGTCTGGGGCCTTGTCGCCGTCGGACTCCCCGTGCGAATCGAACGGGGCTGGTCGTTCGATCAAAAGGTCATCGGCCAGGTTGTTGACGTGCCCGTGCTGAAAGGGCATGTGGAGCTCGATCCGCCCGTTCCTCCGCCCAAGCTTTGGCACCAGGCAGGCTGACGCGGCACACTCGCCGCGCTGGGAACCCGCCCTCCGCTTTGGTCGTCCCACGACGGCCCTCGCTTCCGCGCCCTCGTTGTGCTGGTCGCGATTGCGCTTGGGATCCGGGTCCGGCACGTGTTTCAGTCTCCGAGTTTCCGTTTCCAACGGAAGTCATCCTGGCGGACATTCCGCCGCGGCGCGCGGTCAATTTTCCGAGCGCTGCGAGCGAGGCAGAATCAAGGAACAGGTAGATGGACAGTCATTCAAGTCGGCGAATCCGGTGCCTGCCGTGCGCCGGCCGTGGTGCTTTTACCCTGATCGAGTTGCTCGTAGTGATCGCGATCATCGCTATTTTGATCGCGCTTCTCTTGCCGGCCGTCCAAGCAGCACGAGAGGCGGCTCGCCGCACGCAATGCCGGAACAACCTGAAACAACTCGGCATTGCCATGCATAATTACCACGATGTCTTTCAAATGCTGCCCCCTCTCATTTCGTCCTTCGGTTCGACGGAGGCCTACGATCCGGAATTTCAAACCAATACAGACGGGCTATCGATCCAGGCCCGGCTCCTTCCGTTTTTCGAGCAGCAGAATCTTCAGAAGCTGCTCAGTTTCACGGTGCCGGGTTTTTTCGGCGCTTACAACAATGAAACCCCCAACCCCCTCTTCGTGACGGCCTTCGCCACGCCGCTCTCGATCTTTCTGTGCCCCAGCGACCCGACTCCCACTCAAGTGGTCGGTTACGACGGCTATGTGTATGGCTGCAATAGCTACATGATGAGTTATGGATCGGGCACGGGCGTGAACAACGACATGCGGATGCCGACAGACGGGGTCTTTTTCGGGAACTGGGGTGCCCGGTTCCGCGATGTCACGGACGGCCTCTCAAATACCATTTTCGCGAGCGAATCAATCCGCAGCACGGGGTCGGATGAAACGCTGCCGGCCGGGACGACGCCACCATTCCCTTATCAAAAAACGCTCAACGGCTCGACGGGGCTCAGTTCCACGCAGCAGTTCAACGGAGGAACGCCGCTTCAAGGGCTCCCCGTCACCGGCGCCCCTTGGACGGCGTATACGGGGCCCGGCGGAATGGTTTACAACCCCGACCTCACGAAGGTTTGGTCCCAATTGACAGGATGGCGCGGCGCGGCGAGCAACGCGTTGCGGGGGCGCGGGACGACGTGGGCTTTTCCGGGCGTGTGTGCCACCCTCACGAATGGTTACAACACGCCGAATAGCCCAATGCCCGACGTGGTGACCCACTTCACGGGTTTCTACGGACCGCGGAGCTGGCACCCGAACGGTGCCTTTGTCTTGTTGGGCGATGCGTCGGTCCAGTTCTTGGGTGACAGCATCGATGTGGGCATTTGTCATGCGTTGCACAGCCGCAACGGCAGCGAAACAGTCGGTGGCGTGTTCGCAGAGTAGAAGCCGCGGCGATTGGCCTGTGTCGCGAGGCGTACCAAGCAATCCCCGCCCTCTCGTTCATCGTCCGAGAGTGTCGGGATTGTGGTGCGCTCGATCACCGCCGATAGAGGGACTTTCCCCTCATCACCTTTTAGCACCAAGACATTGAGTTCCATCATGAACGAAGCTCAGCGATCGACGGATGCCAAAAGCTGGCCCGATTACCGGGCCGTCTGGCGCTGGCATTTTTATGCAAGCCTGTTCTGTATTCCCTTCGTGATCATCTTGTCGATCAGCGGAGCGACCTATCTTTTCAAAGAGGAGGTCGAGAATTGGCAGGACCGGCCTTACGACAGGCTGGAAATCGTTGGAAAGTCCGCCACCGCTGCCGCCCAGATTCGCGCCGCCCTCGCAGCCGTGCCTGATTCGAGCCTGGACGGCTACGAAATCCCGAAAGCCAACAACGCGGCTTCGCGAGTACTCGTCCGGCGAAAACGGCCAGGCAATCCGTGTGTATGTCCACCCCGAAACCTTGCAAGTGCTTCACACCGTTCCCGAAAACGACCGGTTCATGGGTTTCGTCAAAAAAATTCACGGCGAGCTCCTCGCCGGCGACCGAGGCTCGATGGTAGTGGAGTTAGCGGCGTCCTGGACGATCATGATGATCGTGACCGGGTTGTATCTCTGGTGGCCACGACAGCGCGGGGACTGGGGGGCGTGTTGTATCCCCGTCTCGGGGGCGGCAGGCGGATGTTCTGGCGCGACCTCCACGGCGTGACGGGTATCTGGATTTCTTCTTCAGCGCTCTTCCTCCTCCTGTCGGGATTGCCGTGGGCCAAGTCGTGGGGCAACTACCTGAAGGCGGCGCGTCGTCTGACGGGAACGGCAGTCGCCAGGCAGGATTGGTCCAACGGCAGCGAAGGCGGGAACGCCGCCGGAGGCGACGGCGAGTTCGGCCATGCACGGCCACCACCACGGGGGCTCGGGCACCGATCCCGCGCAGAACACCGAAGGACTTGACGGCCGTCGATCGAATCGTGGCCACGGTCCGGCCGCTGGCTTTGCCCGACCCCGTCGTAATCGCGCCGCCCGAACGCGGGTCTTCAAATTGGACGGCCAAGTCAATGACCGCCAATCGGCCGGAACGCGTGAACCTGGTGGTTGACGGAAGCACCGGCGAGATCATCAGCCGCGAAGATTTCCATGATCATCGTCTGATTGACAGAATCGTTGCGGTGGGCATCGCCGCTCACGAAGGCCGGCTCTTCGGTTGGCCCAATCAGGCACTGGGACTTTTGACGGCGGCCGGGCTGGACCTGATGTGCGTGAGCGGCCTCGTCTTGTGGTGGAGGCGACGGGACCAAGGGGTCTTCGGGCGCTCCCAGGGTAACGCTCCGTCCGCGGTTTTCGTTCGGTTTGCTGACTCTCATTGTGCTGTTTGGAATTTACCTGCCGCTCTTTGGCGCAGTCTCTGCTGGCTGTGTTACTGGCGGAGAAGGTTGTTTTAAGCCGGATCCCCCCGCTCCGCGACTGGCTGGGGCTTCACGTTTCTCAAACACGCGTCGGCGGCTGAAGACGAAATTGTCGAAGGAGTCGAGATGCCAGGGAGATCGCGATCGATCGCGATGGTCGTCCTCGCGGCTGCACTGGCAGGGTGTGGCGTGCGGCCGATCACCGGAGGGACCAAGGGGGTCCTCCGTGTTGATGGGAAATTCGTAAGTGATCTTCAGGTAACGGTGCACCAGTTAGCTGGCGGCTCACTGCACGCGGTCGGATTTGGCGTCACCGCCAACGATGGTTCCTTCCGCCTGGTGAAAAACAACGCCACTGGACCCCTCTGGCTCACTCCTGGCGATTATCGGATTACAGTGGAATCCGTGGGTGCACCGATTCGGATTGCGAACGAATACGCTCGAGCAGACGCCACACCGCTCAAGGTCTCCTGGTCCGCCCGCGACGATCGCTTGAATCTCGATGTATCGAATTCGCCAGAGCGCGCGGTCCAAGCACTTGACCACCGATCCGCGACCGCGCTGAAGCCATCTGTCGGCGACAACGGTGAAGACCCGATCGGCTAGCGATCACTTCGTGAGCTGCTCGTTGACCCATTTGCCGAAATAGGTGATGCTGTGCCCGCCATAAGGCTCGGCAAGGTCGGAGACGCGAACAGCCTCGGCGCGATCGCCAACGGTCACTGCGAACGAGTAGTGACCGCGCTCCAACTCGCTAATGCCCTTATCTGCAACGGCCCGCTCAAAGTCGCCGAAGAAAGCGACGTCTCTCAAGCGTTCCAGCATCTCGATTCCGTCGTGGCCGTGCAGTACACGGATCTTCGGGTCGGGATAGCCGGCCTCGTTGAGGGCCCGGGTGATTGACGCGAGCTGTCCCTCTGTGTCCACGAAGCCAATGGTCTTGCTCTCCGGCACGGGCAACTCTTGGCCATAATCTCGAGTCGGCTCTATCATGTCGTTTCTCTCCCCTGCCGAAGGTCTTTCGTAACTCTCTGAAGTGACCAACGACGGTCCGTTACGAAATGACGCAAGAGTTGTTCCAGATCGCCCTGTTTTTGTGCGGTGACGAAGCTGCGGTTGCCTGACACGGCCGCAAAGCGGTTACCGGCTTGAGTCTAAGAAGACTGGGCACTTGAACGGCGCACGACCGGTGCGTTGGATTGTAGCGGTTTGTCTGCCGATGCTGACTTAAGGGCCGGCTCACATCGAGCCTTTGCCGGCCTTCGAGGACTCAACGTAGGTTCGCGCGCGAAACTACTGTCGCGGACGAGGGGCAGGGGGAAAAAGGCGATGAAGCGAGTCGTGTGCTGTCTTGTCCTGTTCGCCGCCCTGGCAACGGCCGGCTGCTCCCCCTACAACGTCGACATGAGCCTGGAAGGCATCAACTGGTACGTGATCCATCCCCGGCTGTACTCGTTTGAGTACCCGTATTCAAATCCCCGGTGCCCCTATTACGATTACCGCGACTGCCAATGGAGTCCCGTAGTAGAGCAACCTACAATTAGTGCAATCAACAGCGCTGCGGTGGTTCCCAAGCTTGAGGAAAAGGTGTACTAAGACCGCCTGATGCGCAAGCGAGTCGTCGGCGACGGCAGTCGTCGGGCGCGTCAAGGCGACTAAAAGTCCCCGCCGCCGCCACCGCCGAAGTCGCCCCCTCCTCCACCAAAGTCCCCGCCGCCACCACCGAAGTCGCCACCCCCGCCGAAGTCGCCACCGCCTCCTCCGAAGTCGCCTCCGCCGCCGAAATCACCGCCGCCGGCGTCAGCCTGCGAGGAGTCGCCGAAATCGCCCCCGGTGCCTGAAGAGTCCGTATCGATGCCGCCTGCCGAATCGCCGGATGCCGAGCCGCCCGGACTGTCGAAGAAATGGCCTCCGCCGCCCCCGCCGCGGAACGAATCGTAGAGCCAGTTGCCGGCCGCCGCTCCGAACAGTCCGCCCAACATGCCGCTCATAAAGCCGCCTCCTCCGCCTCCACCCATCATTGGCGGCTGGCCGTATCCATAGCCCCCTCCGGGGCCCGGCATTCCACCTCGCTGCATGGGTCCGCCTCCCCCGCCGAAGAGCGCATGAGCGATTCCGCCGACAATCCTCAGCACAATCCAGATCCCGATGACGATTACGATCGCCCACACGATCCAGCTCATTCCTCCTCCTCCCCCAACTGCAATTGGAGCATTGGGCTTGACGTCTCTATGAACCGTCGGAAGTTTACCCAGCGGCGTTCCAATCACGCCGCTCGGACGCGTTCCCGCCCCCAGATGCTGCGCCATCGTTTTCCTGACGAAGTCCACGGCCTCCAGAAGTCCCGTGTCGTAATCCTTGCGTTCGAAGACCCGGACGAGTCCCTGCCTCAGGCGGTCGCGATCCTGAATCGTAAACGCGCGTCGACGCGTCTCGTCGCCGACTTGCACCTGAATATGCCCGGGATCTTTCGTGATCAGCACGTAGATGCCGTTGACTTGATCCTGTCTGAACCGCTCGGCCGCCCATGTTTCAAAGAACTGGCTGCGGGCCGTCTTATCCATTTTCTTGACTTGATCGACTTTGTCGGCCGGCACCGTGGCGAAGGTCTCGATCAAGAGGTCGCGGTGGAAGCTGATGCTCGATTGCGGCAATTTCACGATTGGCCTTGTCGATCGCCGTTTGCGAAAAGAACTTCGCGCCGTCTTTGACCTCCGGCGTCAAGGCGTGGACGGGCGAAGCCATCCACAGGCCGAACAGCATGGGCAGCCAAAGCCATCGAGGCGCAAGAGCCCCCGCGTCGTGGCACGGCACGGACGTGGGCGTGATTGCAGTGCGTTGGTCATGAGTTGCCTCAATTGGTTTCCTCGAAGTCCCGCCTTTGCGGTAAGCGGTTTAAACGGGATTTAAACGACGTCTGTTCAGGTCGAACTACTGAAAGCTACAGACATTATACGGTTTGCCCTCAAAGCGGAACTCTGGGGAAACGCATGAGCCGGCTGGTCGGATCAAATCGTTCCACCGGTTCCTCGCCGGCAGGCCTTCAGCCAGGCTTAACACTGTGGCCCCTTTTGGCCTCGGGAACCCAAAAACGTTACGTGATTTCACCTTCAGTTAAGGTAGCCCTGCTAGGGTTAGTGGTAAGCCGCGACTGTAAAAACGTCGTGAGTCTGGCGAAGGAAACTAAAAATGAGGAAGGCACTGATTTTCTTGGGAGGGGCCGTAGCGGCCACCTTGGTTCAATTCGCGAGTCATGTGGACTGGCGAACACCTTTTGTCAGCGAAGTACGAGCGGACGAGTCCGCATATTACGGCGACGACGATCGGGCTGATGGACGTCGCCTCGATAACGCGCAGTTCTAATGACGATCGATCGAACGACAAAGCCGATTGGCGGGACCAACGGCCGGCGAGACGCATTCGCCGGGCCCACGTCCAACAGGTTGCCGACCAACAGGTCGCCGATCGGGACGAAGCTGACGGCGCCCCGCGGGCGCACCGCAATCGGCGGGATGGACGCGGTTTTGCCGAGAATCGCCGCGATGGGCGCGGCTTTACCGAAGATCGCCGCGATGGGCGCGGCTTTGGCGAATTCGCCGACCGCGGCGAAAACGAGCGCGGCCAACGCACGCGGCGCGGCCCTGCCGAACACGGCCGCCGCGGGCACGAGGAAGCGCGTGGCAGGCGCGACAATGATGGACCGCGCGCTCGCTACGAGGAGGGCCATCAGATGGCCCGGCACCGCGGAGAGGATTGGGGACGCCGCGGCGGAGAAGGTTGGGGAGGCCGGGGAGAGTTCCAGCGCGTTGGGGCGGCCATCAGGGGCATCACCGACACGGCCGGCATTACCACGGCCGGAACCATCACGGCCGGAACCATCACAGTTACGCACGATTTGATCATGGGCACCGTTTTGGGCACGCTCATCGCGGATACGCCATGGCCGGCCATCACCACCACGGTTTCCATCGCGGAGGCAGGCACCACGGCTTCCGATCGGGTTGGGGCGGACATCAGTGGGCCAGCCACCGGGGCCACGGACATCACGGCCACTTCGCCTGGGCTCGGCATGAAGGGCGCCGGGGAAGCCGCCATCATCGGGGTCACCACTGGGCCCACTTCCGGGGTCACGGCCGGGCGTTTGCGTGGGTTCACGAAGGGGGGCGACATGGCGGCCGTCACCACGGCTTCGGCCGCGGACACCACCGGCACGCGTTTGCCATGCATCGCGCATTCTTCCATGGCGGCGAGCACCACGGTGCAATGGGCGGCGCACGGCATGCACGGACAATCGCCGATCGATTTCCTGTTTGCCCAGGCCGACGCGAACAAGGACGGAAAGCTGACCAAGGATGAAGTGGCGAACTTCGTTTGGAGCCGCCTCTCCAAGGCGGACACCAACCATAACAACGCGGTGACCAAGGACGAGCTGAAGACGTACATGAAGCAGCGATTCCAGGCCATGCGGGCCGCGCATCGCGAGAACGCCCACGCGGAAAAAGGACACGGCCAAAACGCGCACGACGAAAAAGCGCACGCGGGAAAAGGTCACGGCAACAAGGAGCACGGTGCGAAAGGGCATGGTATGAAAGGGCACGGTGACAAGGCCAAGAAGGGCCACGACGGAAAGAAGCCGTCAGCACCGGCCGCCAAGCCGGCTGATCAATCGAAACCGAAATCGGACGCCAAGGCTGCGCTCACGCCGGAGCCCAAAACCCCGGTGAAAGCGGAGTTAAAGGCCGAGGTAAAACCAACAAAACCGGAATTGAAGGGGAACTCCAAGCCGGCTGCAAAGGCGGCCGTTTTGGAGCGGGTGAAAAATCCCAAGGCCGGAACGTCGGCGACGTGAGGACAGGCGGGGGCGGCTTTGTTCGCGGCACGCCGTCCCCATAGGTCTCTTTCGTCGCTGACGAACCGGTCGTTTAGTAGCCCGGCCGCTTTCCCCTTGCGGCCGGGCTATTTTCTTGCCACGATACACGCGCCATGAGAATCCTGGTTGTTGAAGACGATCCGGACTTGTTGTTCGTCATCGCCTGCACGTTGCGCGAGGAAGGGTACGCCGTCGACACAGCCGAGGACGGCGACGAGGGGCTGTTCAAGGCCACGAGTTGGGATTACGATGCAGTGGTCCTGGATATCATGCTGCCTAAGCTCGACGGCTGGACGCTTTTGGAGCGGCTACGTCGGATGAAGGCCGTCCCCGTCCTGATGCTGACGGCCAAGGACCGCGTCTCCGATCGCGTGCGCGGCCTCGACGGCGGGGCCGACGATTACCTAGTCAAGCCGTTTGAACTCACCGAGCTGCGGGCCCGGTTACGGGCCCTCATCCGGCGGGCAGCGGGAAAGTCACATCCGGTCATCGAAGTCAAGGGGGTCATCATCGACACGCGTTCGCGCTCCGTCTCACGCGACGGCGCCGAGGTCGAGCTGACCGCCCGCGAATACGCGCTGGTGGAGCTTTTGGCCCTGCACGCGGGAAGGCTCGTCACGCGCACCATGATCTACGAACATCTCTTCGGCGAGGACGACGACAGCCTCTCCAATCTGGTTGAAGTCCACGTCTCCAACGTCCGCAAAAAACTGGGCCGCGATTTCATCACCACGCGGCGGGGCCACGGCTATCTCGTCCGCAACTGAGCCACAGGTTCGTCTATGTTCCGTTCCATCCGCTGGACCATGCAGATCTGGCACGCGGCCATTCTGGCGGGCGTGCTGATTGCTTTCGGCTCGGTCATGTTTTACTACCTTCCCCTCACCGAGTACGGTCGCATTGATGACGACTTAAGCCGCGTCGCTTTCCGCGTCAGTTCGGCCCTGCGGCCGGCCGGGCTTCCCATTGGCCCGCGTCCCGCTCTGAGCGGACCTGTGGGAACGGATTATCAGAACCTCGCCGCCGCTTTGAAATCGGGCAATTTGCCCGCGGCCCAGCAGGCCTTCGCACAACTCCAGAAGGACCGCCAGTTTCCTCCCGCGGGCAGTCGGCGTTTCCCTTGGATGGGACGCCGCGGCCGTGACTCGGCTCGCAAAAACTCCCCCAATGACAAGAAGACCGCGTCGGACCAGAACGCGAAATCGCAGAAAACGGCGACTCCTCCCATCGCCGGCGCCGCACCTGTCGCGCCAAGCGGCCCGGTCCAAAAAAAGGCCCCTGCAACGGGGTCTCCCGAAACCGCCGCTTCTAGCCGGTAGCCCGCCCGGCCCAGCGACCGCCATGAGCGAGGCTTCCCCGGCCGCAAAGCCCCCCGGGACTGTCACGGCGCCTCTCGCCGCCCCGAACACGGCTCCGGCCGCCGCCACCACGAAGGTGTCCGCAGCAACGGAACCGAGGGACGGTCGTGGGCGGCGGGGCGAAGTCCGTTTGGAATTGAGCGACGATCTGAAGTCCCTGTTTGATGAAGATTCCGAGGATCCGTACTACTACGTCGTGTGGCACCCCGAGGGGGGGCCTATCCTCAGGTCGAAGTTCGCCACGGACGTTCCCCTGCCGGACCTGCGCACGCCCCGGCGGGAGCCCTTTGTCCGCCAGCGGGGCGAGTATCGCGAGGCGGTGCGGCAGAGACGGGGGGACAATATCCTCGTCGGCCGCTCGATCGCGGGGGACGTCGCCGCTCTGCACGAAAAAGAATGGATGGTGGCCGCCGCCGGTTTGCTGATCCTGGCGGCCGGCCTCTTGGGAGGACATTGGTTTTCGCGGCGGGCAATCCGTCCGATTGAGGCGATCAGCGCGACCGCGGCTGACATCTCACTCTCGAACCTTTCGCGGAGGATCGACGTCACGGGGACCCAGACCGAGTTGACGGGGCTGGCTCGAACCTTGAACCAGATGTTCGACCGGATCGAGTCGGCCTTTAACCAGCAGGTTCGCTTCACGGCCGACGCCTCGCACGAGTTGCGAACGCCCGTCGCGGTGATCCTGTCGCACAGCGAGCTGGCGCTGGACAAGCCACGGCCGGCCGAGGAACTGCGGGACACGATCGAGACGTGCCGTCGCTCGGCGTTGCGGATGCGCTCGCTGATCGAATCGCTGTTGACGCTGGCCCGCTTCGACTCGGGTGAAGTGACGCTCGACAGCCGAAGTTTCGATTTGGTGCGCACGGTGGGCGACTGCGTGGCCCTGGTGAAGCCGCTGGCGGCCCAAAGGCGAATCACGATCCAAACCGACCTTCCGCCGGCAATGGCGACCGGGGATCCCGACCGGATCGCCCAGGTTATCACCAATCTCTTGACGAATGCCCTGCGATATAATCAGGATCAAGGGCAGGTGCTGGTCTCTCTCCGCTGTTCGCCTGCCGAGGTCGTGCTTTGTGTCGCCGACACGGGCATCGGAATTCCGCCTGAGAATTTGGCACACATCTTCGAGCATTTTACCGGGTCGATAACGCCCGCTCGCGGAAGGATGGGGGCGTCGGGCTGGGACTGGCGATTTGCAAGTCGATCGTGGTGGCCCACGGCGGATCGATCTCCGTTTCCAGCCATCTCAATCAGGGAACGAAGTTCGAGGTCCGGCTTCCAAAGGCCGGCAGCCGGCCGCCGGGCGGCGGAGACATCCACCGCGAGCCGGAGGAACGCAAATCAAACGCGTTGGCGGCCGGCGCGGTGAGCTAGGTGTAGATTGATGGCGACAACTCTGAAAGCCCGCTTTTTTGGACGCGCGACTTCCTCGGAATCCCCCCGGGGCCGGAAAGACCTTTCCCGCCGCAAGACCTTGTGGATCGTGTGCGGCGTCGCCGTCCTGCTGCTGGGAAGCTCCGCCTTGGCCGCCCGCTGGTTCCTCGTTCGCTTTTCCAGCACGCACGATGGTATGGAGACGCAATGGGTGACCAAGGGCCCCTTGCGGGTCATCATTTCGTCCGAAGGGAATCTTGCCGGCGCGAACAACGCCGAGCTCAAGTGCCAAGTGGCCGGGGGCCCGGATCATCTCGATTGTGCCCGATGGCACCGTCGTTTCGAAAGGCACGGAGCTCGTGCAGCTTGACCGTTCGAGCTTCGACCAGGCGCTCGACGCCGAAAAAATCCTCTACGAGCGGGCTGTCGCCACTCAAATTCAGGCGGAGCAGGATTACCAGGCGGCCGAGATCGCCGTCCGCGAATACGTGGAGGGGAGCTATCACAAGGACCTGCAGGCGGCCGAGGAGGCGATCGTCGTCGCCAAGCAGAATCTCAACACCGATAAAAACGTGCTGAGCCATACCGACCGCATGTACCGCAAGGGCTTTGTGACGGCCCTGCAGCTCGAGGCCGACAAATTCGCCGTGGAGCATGGCCAGCTCGACCTGGAGGCGGCTGTGCTTGCCAAAAAGGTGCTCGAGGAATTCACGAAACCCAAAACGCTCAAGCAATTGGAATCGGTCCGAGACGCGGCCGACGCCCGCCGCCATTCCGAGCAGGCCTCCGTTAACCTCGAGAAGACCAAGCTCGAGCGGATCCAGCAGCAGCTGAAGTACTGCGTCATCAAGGCGCCCCAGCGCGGGATGGTGGTTTACGCCAACGATCCCGACCGCAGATCGAGTTCCAACGCGCCGCAAATCGACGAAGGGGCCATGATCCGCGAACGACAGACGATCATCCGGCTACCCGATTTGAACAACATGCAGGTGGAGACCACGGTCCACGAGTCGCGCGTGCCCCACATCAAGGCCGGCATGCCGGCTCGCATTCAAATCCTCGACAAGACCTGGCGAGGGCACGTGAAATCAATCGCCAGCCGTCCCGCCCCTCCTCCGCGCTACTCGACCCCGACGAAGAACTACTCGGTCTATATCGCCGTCGAAGGGAACCTGGCCGGCCTGCGCCCGGCATGACGGCCCAGGTCGAGATCCTGCTGGCCGATCTGCACGACGTCATCGCCGTTCCCGTCTCGTCCGTCGTCGAGCAACAGGAGCAGTACTATGCCTGGGTGAAGCAGCCCAACGGGCCACAGCGGCGCACGGTCACGATCGGAACGACCGACGATAAGGTGATCGAAATCAAGAGCGGCCTGGCCGTTGGCGACAATGTCATCGTCAACCCGCGGGCCACCGTCGCGGAAGCGATTCACTTCGAGGACGCGGGCCGCCCCTTCCTCGAAGACGACGCCCGCTTCCATTCAAACGGGAAGAAAACCCAACCCTCGAAGGCCCCGCCCGCCGCGCCGGCCGTCTCGCAGCGAAGCTCATAATCGCCTGCTGTCGCGCGCCTGGTAGGTAACTGAGCGATGCCGGGGGATTTGCGGGCCGGTCAGAGCTTACCGAGAATCGCCAGCCAGCGCTTCCAGCCCTCGTCCCGCGCTTTGCGGTTGGCCGTCGCCATGTCGCCAGAGGCAGTCGGGTCTTCGCCCGCACGCATGAAGCCGTGGCCGGCGCCGGGATAGATGACAGCGTCGTACTGTTTGCCGTCCTGCTTCATGAGCTTTTCGGTCGCAGGAACGGTCGCCGTGATCCGGGCATCCTTTTCCGCGTAAAAGCCGTAAACGGGACAGGCAATGTGAGAAATCGCTTGCTCCTTTGGGGGGACGCCGTAGAAGACGAAAGCCGCGGCCAGGTCTTTTCGGTGCGTGGCAAAGGCGAACGACTTTCCGCCGCCCCAGCAGAAACCGGCGACCGCGACTTTGCCGTTGGCCGACGGCTGGCTTTTGATGTAGTCGGCCGCCGCGTCGAGATCGGCCAGCACCTGTTTTGCCGGCAGCCGCCCAACGGCTTGCCGCACGTTCTGCCCCGGATGGGGTCCCACCAGGTCGGGCGCGATGGCGATGTAACCCGCCTCGGCCAGCTCGTCGGCGGCCAGTCGGGCCCAGTCGGAGAGCCCGAAAATCTCGTGAATGACGATCACGGCCGTCGCCTTGTGGGCGACTTCGGGATAGACGACCCAGGCCTGGAGGGTCCGGTCTCCATGTTTCAGTTGGACATATTCCCCGTGGCGGGAGGATTTTTCCAACTTGGCTGTCGCCCAAGCGGGCCCCGCCTCTTGGCCAAAGGCACTTGTCGCCCACAACGCCGCCGCCGCCAAAACCATCGCTCGCTGGTGCATGGAAACCTCCGCCGGAAATGAAAAGCCGACTTTGCGGAACTGGATGCGTTTGTACTTCGCGGCTTGCTCGATCAGTATGGGACGACTATTCGCGACGTGCAACTCAAGGCGCTTTTCTGGACGATGCGATCCAGTACAATGCGTCAACTCATCACGGAACAGACATGCCGACAGTTGTTTTGACGGGATTTCCCGGCTTTCTCGCCTCCGCTTTCCTTCCCAATCTTTTGTCGCGGCTGGATGGGGACACGAGTGTCACGTGCCTCGTTCAAACGCATTACCGTCCTCTCGCCGAGCGACGAAGGGAAGAGCTTGCCGGCTCCAAAGCCGGTTGGAAGGATCGCATCCGCCTTGTTGAGGGAGACATCACGGCCAAAGGCTTGGGGCTCGCTCCTTCCGAGATGGGTCTGAAAAGCGAGACCCGCGAAGCGTATCACTTCGCCGCGCTTTACGATCTGGCCCTGCCCCGCCCGCTGGGCATGAAAATCAACGTCGAGGGGACCGTCAACATTCTCGATTTCATCGACGAGTGTCCCCAATTTGAGCGGCTGCATTACGTCAGCACGTGCTATGTGAGCGGGCGGCATCCCGGCCGCTTTACCGAGAACGACTTGATTTGCGGGCAGAGGTTCAACAACTACTACGAAGAGACGAAATACCTCGCCGAAGTCGAAGTCCAAGAGCGGATGAAACGAGGTCGGCCGGCGACGATCTACCGCCCGGCAATCGTCGTTGGGGACAGCCAGACCGGCGCAACGCAAAAATACGACGGTCCCTACGGTGCCCTGCGCTGGCTGCTTCGCTGCCGCCGAACGGCGCCGATGGTGACGGTGGGCGATCCGCGGAAGTTCCATATCAATTTGGTTCCGCGCGACTTTGTCGTTGCCGCCATTAGTCACTTAAGCGCGCTGCCCGCCTCGGGGGGGGGCGAGTCTACCAGCTTTGCGACCCTCATCCTGCGAGCGTGGCCGAACTGTACGAGATTTTCCGCGAGGTGACGGGGCGGCGAATTTTGCGGTTTCCCGTTCCGGCGTCGGTCGCCAAGGGGATGTTCAAATTCATTCCGGGAGCTCGCCGCACGACGGGAATTACTCCGGAATCGATTGATTACTTCACCCATCCAACCGAATACACCTGCGATAATACATTGCGGGACCTCGCCGGAACCGGCATTGTCTGTCCCCCCTTTGCCGAGTATGCCGCCGTGCTCGTCCGCTTCATGCGAGAGCATCCGGAAATCGGGACCGAGGCGATGCACTGACGGCTGGCGCGCGTTATGCAAAACGGATACTCGCTCAAGAGGACGACACAGGTTGCGGCGGCCATCGGTGCTCTGCTCACGCTTGCGGCCATTGCGGAAGGGGCCGAAAGCGGCAGCGAAAGGCCGGTCCAGCCCGTCTTTCGATCGCCCGATCGCCGCCCGCATCATGACGATGCCCGATTGAAAGAGCTGGGAATCGCGTCGTTTGAGTCAAAACGGCTCAAGCTTTACACGGACGTCGATGCGCACAAGGTCCAGTCATTGCTTCCGGCTGTCGATGCGCTCTATCCGGCGCTGAGCGAGTATTTCGGTCCCCTGCCCCCCAATCCTCAGCACACCGAGTTCCAGGTCACCGGGTACGTAATGGCCGACCAGGCGCTCTTCCGGTGCGCGGGGCTGCTCCCCGACGACCTGCCTCCCTTTCTCAATGGCCGCCATCGGGGGGCCGAATTCTGGGTCAACGAGCAGGAGACGGACTATTACCGCCGCCATCTCGTGCTGCACGAAGTGACCCACTGCTTCATGTTTGCCCTTCCCGACGTCAAAATCCCGAGCTGGTACGCGGAAGGGATGGCCGAGCTGTTTGGGACGCACCGGCTCGACGCGAACGGGCATTACGAGTTTCGCGTGATGCCCGATCGGCCTCAGAACTTCGAGGGGCTGGGCCGCATTCCCCTGGTGCGGTCGGAGATCGCCCAAGGCCGCTGGAAATCGCTCGACGATCTTCGCCGCCTCAGCCCGGAAGAATTCCTGAAAAACACCGGGTACGGCTGGTCATGGGCGGCGTGCCGCTTTTCTCGACGGGCACCCGCGATACTCTGCCAGGTTCCGGGCGCTCGCCAGGCACATGGTGGGGAGGGAATTCGAACGGACGCGCATGCACCTGGATCGAGCCGACCTGCCGGAGCTCACCACCGAATGGTCCCTCTTCACGCACCAACTGCAATTCGGGTTCGATCTTGTTCGCGCGGCGATCGATTTTGAGGCCGGCAAACCGCTGGCACCGGGCGAGTCGCGTTCGGCACCCGACGTGTCCGCGAACCGTGGCTGGCAGCCCAGCGGCGTTCGCGTGGAAGAAGGGCAGAGCTACGAAATCACCGCGACAGGCGAAGTTGTCCTCGCGAAACGTCCCAAACCGTGGACCAGCCAGCCGCAGGGAATCAGCATTCTCTACTCGGAAGGACATCCCATCGGCCTCTTGCTCGCCGCCGTCCGCCGCGAGCCGCACGCGGAAAAAACAAGGAGCGGCGAACCGAACGGGAGCCGGCCCTTTTCTCGCGATTCCGACGAGACGATGCTCAAGGAAATATTGGTCGGCCGCCGCGCTCGCTTCGTTGCCGCGGCGAGCGGCACGCTTTACCTCCGCATCAATGACCACTGGGGATCACTTGCGGACAACGAAGGACACTACCAGGTCGTGGTGCGAGCGGTGGCCGATAAGAGCCCGTGAATTGCCGACAAGGCGGAGCGTACATCGCGCCAGGTCGGAGTGTGTCGCAGCCTTCAATCCTCCGCCGGGCGCGGCGGATTGGCCCAATGGTTCGATGGGTCGCTGCCGCTGACGATGACCCCTTTCTGATTCCAATCCATGCCTGCCCTCACGTCGGCGGCGCAGTAGCGCAGGGTCAGCCCGCAGCGGCGGCGGTCGGAATTGTTTGCCTCCGAGCCGTGCAAGAGCAAGTCGCTATGGATCGAGATCTCCCCCGCCTTAATTCCACATCGATCGGCTCGCCGAAGTCTTCGGCGTTCTCGACCGTCTGGTCGAGGACATTTTCACCGTCGTTTTCGGTCAGCCGGTAAGTCAAATGCCCGAAGTGATGGGTTCCCGGAATGAATCGCATGCACGCGTTTTCGCGGTCGGCGTCGTCAATCGCGAGCCAAACCGTGACCGTTTTGGAGGGTGAGAGCGGCCAGTAACTGGCGTCCTGATGCCAGGAAACTCGCTTGCCGTCGTGCGGCATTTTGCAAAAGAAATGCGATCCCCAAGCGACCACGTTCTCGCCGAGCAAGTCACGCACGCGGGCCACGATCCGCCGGTCCGTCAACAGGTCGTAAACCCGGCCGTATTTCAAATGGGCCGTGCTGATCGAATAGCTGTTGCCGCCTGAGGCCAAAACGCGGGCCAAAAGAGCGTCGAAGTAGCGGCGATTCTCGCGGCTCTCCGCGTCGCCGGCAATGCGGATGCCCTTGAGATACCCGTCCCGGTTGAACTCTTCAATTTGGCCGACGGAAAGGGACTGGGGAGCGTCGTTTTTGACGGGCAAGAACCGCAGCTCGCGGTCCAGTTGCCGAATTTCGTCCTGACCGGGAATCATCTTGAATTCGGTCGGCCGCGTCATGCACTGTCCTCCCCAGATTCGAGGAGGCAATTATGGCATGACTTGATGGCCCGTCCCAGCGAGCCCCTGTAAGCGCAGCAATTCGTGGTGCCGGTGATGGTGATGATAGGCCAACCCGACAAAGGCGATTCCCAGCCCGACACAAGCTGCGAGCGTCAAGAAGATGACGGCAAATGCTAGGGGCGTATCGATCTGCCAAAGGTGCAACGCAGCGGGGCCGTTGGCTGTCGTTGCCCCGTATTGAGTATAGCGCAGGCCAACTCCGACCACCGAAAGTCCCAGGCCAATCAGGGCTCCGGCCGCAATGATCGCTCCGCAAAGTGCTCGCATGGCTTCCCCCTCCGCCTCAAACTGAAGATTGAACGCACAGTGATTGCACGGGCCGCCGAACTCATTGGTCTTCGTACGAGTTGTCTGTGTGCTCGGCGTCCTCTCACATGTTGAACACCCTCAGACAGCCGCCAAGAGCAAGACGCCCCGGCGAGCATGATAAAGAACGTGCTACAGCCGCAGCCGGGATAGGCCCCATAGGGGCCGCCAGGCCCATAGCCGCCCGGTCCGCCGATGCATCCGCCGCCGCCCAGATTTCCGCCCATCATTGGAGCATCCCCTTACAGAATGACAGAGTTGTCGGACGCCAACGCGTGCCGGCCCGTTGCCGGCGGAACGAACGAGCAGTCACCGCCGCCCCTTTGCAAAATACATGCCGAGGCGGTCTGCCGTGTTCCATTCTCAACGGAAGGAGGCCGACGGAGAAACACCGGGGATGAAAGGCGCTTCATCTTCCCTGGGGCTCCGTCTCCTCACTTCGCCTGGCCGGCATTCTTAATCAATTCGCGGTGCTTGTCGCGTACCGCGCACACCTTGGGCAAGGCGTGGTGTTGGATATACGGCTGATCGGGATGCCGGCGGGCGTAATCCTGGTGATATTGCTCCGCCGGGTAAAACGCTTTGAGAGGCTCAAGCGTCGTCACAATCGGATCGGGAAAGGCCTTGGCCGCCGTCAGTTGCTTGATCTTGGCTTTGGCGGCGCGCTCTTCGATCTCATTCACGTAGAAAATGGCCGAGCGGTACTGCTTGCCTCTGTCGTGGTCTTGGCGATTGAGCTGCGTCGGATCGTGGGCGTCGAAGAAAACGTCGAGCAGCCGGTCGTAACTGATCTGCATGGGATCATACGTAATGCGAATCGCCTCGGCATGCCCCGTGTTGCCGTTTGAAACGTGTTCGTAGGTGGCCGTATCTTTCGACCCGCCCGCATAGCCACTTTCGACGTCCAAGACCCCCTTCAGCTGCTCGAAGGCGGCCTCGGTGCACCAGAAACAGCCGCCGGCGAAAACGGCTGTCGCCGTCGTGATGGGTCTTGCGCACCGATTGCCTTGGGCGAGGAGGATTCCGCCGCAACGGACGTCGCTTGAGAGGGCTGCGCCCCATTCTCCGCCGCCGAATCGGCAAGCGATGCCAGCTCGCCCGCCGGCGTGAACCGCAGCGATTCGGAGTTCAAACAGTAACGGCGTCCCGTGGGGCGCGGTCCGTCTTCGAAAACGTGACCCAGGTGTCCGCCGCATCGGGCACAGAGGATCTCCACGCGGCGCATGCCGAAGCTGTCGTCCCGCCGCTCCTCGACGTTCTCAGGGGCCACCGGCTGAAAGAAGCTCGGCCAGCCAGTGCCTGAGTTGAATTTAGAATCCGACTGGAAGAGGGGCAGTCCGCAGCCGCGCAAGTATAAACCCCCTCTTTTTTGTTATCCAACAGCGTCCCGCAGAACGGCGCGCTCGGTCCCTTGGTTGCAGAATGCGGAACTCTTCCGGTGCGAGCCGGCGTTTCCATTCTTCTTCGCTCAGCTCAAGCCGCGGAGATTCGACCGGTCCAACGAGTTTCCCGTCGTGGTTGAAAACTTTTACGCGCACCATGTGTTGCCGCTCCTCCTGCGAATGGACGCGGGCGCAGCCCGTCCACGGGCAGCAAACTCCCAGCACCATCGCCAGGCAGACGAATCGCCACATCCCTGTTTGATCATTGATCATCGTTCCAGCGGTTTACCCGAATTGCGGCATCCGGGGCAAGCCCGGCGCCGTGCGGGCACCTCGTACCGATCTTCAAAGGATCGCGGCGTTTGATCGCTCCACCCCCGTGAACTTCGGCCGCTTCCCCTCAGAGAGGCTGGCAAGTATCTTTTCGAGCGCCTCGAGGTTAACGGGTTTCACGAGGTAATAGTCGAATCCTGCCTCCTTCGCCTTCAGGCGATTGCTTTCCTGCCCATAACCGGTCAAGGCGACAAGCACGAGCCCCGAAAGAGCGGGGTCCGCCCGCAGGCGCTGAGCCAGCTCATAGCCGTTCATGTGGGGCATCGCGAGGTCCGAAATGACCAGATCGGGCCGTTCCTTCTTCACCAGTTCCAAGGCCGTGGCCGCGTCGTAGGCGGTCTCTACTTGCTGTCCCATCGTCTCCAAGAGCCGTGCCAGTGTGTAGACAGCGCGCGCGTATCATCGACCACCACGACGCGCCGCACGGGCAGCGTGCTTGCGCCGGCGGCTGGAGCCTTTGTTTCGCTCTTAAGCTCCGGCCGCGGCGGAGCCAAGGGGAGCCGCACGATGAACTCGCTTCCCTGTTCCAAGCCCTGGCTGCGCGCCTCCCACGCGACCGCCGTGCAACTCGACCACGCCCGCACGAGCGACAGGCCAATTCCCAAGCCCCCGTGCGTCCGCTCGAGCGACGGCGTGACTTGGGAGGAACATTCCGAACAATCGCGGCAGATGTTCCGCGGCGATGCCCGTTCCGTTGTCGCGCAGGGAGACGACCGCCTCATTGCCCTCCCGGCGCGGTGAGCCAGATCTGGCCCTCCTGCTTCGTGTATTTCGCAGCGTTATTGAGCAGATTGGAAAAAACCTGCGTCAGCCGAACAGGATCCGCCTCCAGCGATATCCGTTCGGGATCGATCGAAAGGGCCAGTTGATGGCCGCCGGCATCGATGGACGGCCGGCTCATTTCGACGGCGCTATTGATGACGGCAACAAGATCGAGCGGTTCTTTTCTTAGCTCAATGGTGCCCCACGTCATGGCGAGATTTCCAGCAGGTCGTCCACCAGACGCACCATGTACCCGACCTGCCGCTCAATGATCTGTCGCACGCGTTCGGCCCCGGGATTGAGGTCGCCCGTAAGCCTCATGAGGTGCAGAGAATTGCTGATCGGGGCGAGTGGATTTCGCAACTCGTGGCGAGCGTGGCCAAAAACTCGTCCTTGCGGCGATCCGCTTCCCACAGCTCCCGATACAGCCTCGCGTTCTCGATGAAGTCGACCGCTTGCCGTGCGCACAGCTCAATCAAGTGCATTTCGCGATCGGTCGGCCGGTGAGGTTGGCGGAAATGGGTCGCCAAGACCCCCACACTTTCGCCCGCACGCGTAATCAGGGGCGTGGCATGAATCGCGCGAAAGCCGGAACGGCGGGCCGCCTCGAGCTCGGGGACCGAAAGCGGCTCCTGTTCGACATCCTCGACCACCACCCGCCGCCGTTCCCGGTAGCAGGTGCCGGAAATTCCGCCGGCCGGAACGTTCTCGATCGCCTGCAATTCCTCCTCGCTGAAACCGAGGCTGGCTTTGACGCACGAACCGTTCGATTGCGGGTCGCACAACGAGAGCAGTCCCAACTCGGTCCCTTCGATGGCGGCCGCCGTGCGGAGCGTTTCTTCCAGAATGGGACCCAGCTCCAGAGTCGTGGAGAGGTGCATGCTCATCTCATGCAGCCGCCGCAGATCGGCAAGCTGGGCGCTGAACTCGTCCTTCAGCGCCAGAGCGCCTCGTCGGCAATCTTGCGGGACGAGATGTCGCGGGCGATTTTGGAGGCCGACGTGATTTGCCCGGCGGCGTTTCGCATGGGAGAGATCGTGAGCGAAAGGTCGACGAACCGGCCTGCCTTGGTCACGCGCACCGTCTCGAAATGATCGACGCGCTCGCCGCGGCTCAACCGTTCGAGGATGGCCTTCTCTTCGTCCCATCGTTCGGGCGGAATAATCAGCGTGATGGGCGAACCAACCGCCTCTTGGGCTGTGTAGCCGAACAAGCGTTCGGCGCCGGCGTTCCAAGTGAGGATCCGCCCCTGGAGCGATTTGACAATGATGGCATCGTCGGAAGACTCGACGACGGCGGCCAGCAGCCTTTGGGCCTCTTCCGCTTGCTTGCGCTGGCTTATATCTTGCATGACGTTGACGCCGCCGACCATCTCTCCCTTTTGGTTGCGGAGGGGGTTGGCGTAGGCCAGCACGACACTACGGCTGCCGTCGGGCCGCTCGATGATCATCTCCTTTTCCACGAACTCTTGTCCCGTGCGGAGCGCCGAGAGCCATCCAGCATTGATCGGTGGGAATTGGCGAGCCGTCGGGGGAGTAGAGCTTAAACGAGCCGCAATAGCGGTTGGCAGGATTGTTGATCTGCGGCTCCGCGCCCCCAAAGGAGCGCCGCCGGCCGGTTGAAATGGGTAATTAATCCGCCGGGATCACAGCGATACGCGGCGGACGGGAGGGCATCTAAGAACTGGTCGAAAAGTAGCCTCGTTTCCGATGCCCCGCCATTGGCCACTTGGATATCCTCATACCGCGTTTGCACTTGCCTGGGCACACAAAAACCCCCACTGATGACGTTTTTGCAATTTTCGTTCCCAGAGGCTCGGTCTCGCACGAGCATTTCCGGCCGGGACCCGTTTGCGCGGTTCGGAATAGTTTTTGCCGCGCCCGCATGACCCCCTCATCCCACCGGGTTTGGCCCATGCTGCGCTTGCGGTTTCTTCGCACGGACGACAAGGCTGTGCAATTGATCGGTCCGCTGCCGTTTCTGCGTATTTCCGGCGGATGGCTGCGCACCGAAGCGGAAGGCACCGGCCTTGCCGAGTACCGCAATGGCTTCTGGAGGGTCGCCTCCCACGATGCTTTGAAGCTGAACGTGAGTGGTTCCGGCCCGCTCCTCCTGGAAGTGGACCGACCAGAGGAGCCGGTCTTGTTAGGCCGATACACGGCGTTGGAATTTGTCGACGGGGCCCTCTATTCCATGCCGGACAACACGCTCTTGGCGCGGTTCGACAGGTCGGCCGCCGCCTGGTACTTTTACTCGGAGAAAGGGTTCCACGCGTCCCTCTTGGTCGTCGAAAGCAGCTCGGCGGACTATCCCTCCGAAGGCCGGGCTTCGACGCCCCTGCACTCGCAGCACTAGCGTCGCGCGCGATGGCTGTCGCGACGGGCGGGAGGTCGCTCGGCGGTTGTCAGGAACTCGAGATTGTACTTCCTGGTCAATTTCCGGCGCATCTCGGTCATGGCGCTATTGATCCGTTGCATTCCCTGGCTTTTGACCGCACTCGAAGCGCGCTGCGTGCGGTCCCAATACGTCCAGTCGACGGACGCCGTCTCGCGGGCAATTTCACGGCGGCGCTCCGCCATTTCGCCCATCGCCTTCGAGACATCCGTACTGAAGGCCATCAGCTCTTCGTCGACGTGCAAAGTTGGAAGAGCATCAATGGCGTCGGCCGTCTTTTCGAAACTCGAGCGGTGCGCACCCGTGCTACCGGTCTCTTCCCGCAGGCGGACGATCAGCTTTTCCAGCGCGAGGAAATGTTCTCTCGAGGCCTCGGCCGTCGCCTTGGCGGCCTGTTCCCGATGCTCGAGCTCGCTGGCCATGGTGCTCATCGTCTGCGTCAACCCTTTCAGATTGGAAAGCAGCTCCGCATCGCTTTGCGGGCCGGCTGCGCGACTCCCCCGCGGGCCCGTTCTTCAAGGAAACGGCCGCCAGTCGAGGCTCGTTGTTCTGGTCGAAGATGGGCCGCACGCGGGCATACATGCCCGGTTTCAAGAGGTTTTCCGGGTTGGGAACTTCCACCGAGACGGCCGTCTCGCTTCCCCGCACCTTGCGGGCGGCTGCCTTGCGGACCACCTTGCCGGGAAACGATCGGCCGGGGATTTCGTTCAGCACGACCTGAACTTCCTGGTCGGGGATGACTTTGGAACGGAGCTCGCGGCTGAGCTGAATTGTCGTCTTCAGGCTTGTGATATCGACAATCCGCATTAGAGCCGTGTCCGGCTTACTCAGTTCTCCGTCGGCTTGCCGCTGGACTACGTAGCCGGCGATCGGGGCGACAATCCGCATCTCGGCCAGGGTCTGTTTGGCTTTGGCAACACTCGCCTCGGCTTGTTGGAGACGAGACCGGTCAAGCAGCTCTTCCGGGCTGGGGGCCGCTTTCGCCGGCTGCGCCGCGCCTCCATGCAGTGTTGCCGTCGCCTTTGGCCCGGCAGCCGCCATGGGGCTGGTTTCTTCCTTCGTCGATTGGGCCAGCCGCGTGTCCCGGGCCTGGAGGTTGGCTTTAACCACATTCAGGGCCGCTTCAGCCCGCGTGACTGATTCCTCAAATTTCGCGTCTCCCAATTCGACCAGGAGTTGCCCCTTTTGGACGAAATCGCCCGCGCTGGCCTTCAGTCGCACGGGATAGCCGACGAGGGGGGTACGGATTTCCACTTCCGAACCAGCCTCTAAACGTCCCTCCAGCTCGACATTGGTGTCGACTGTCGTCTTCACCGGAGCGGGCATCTGGACGACGGGCGCTGGACCGGCACTGGCGCGACGACCGGCGCCGGCCGGGTCGCGTCCCGATAGATCCACACGAGGGCGGCGGCAAAAACGGCCGTTGCCAAAGCAGTGATGGATGTTTTCATGGGGAATGTCTCCTTCATTCAGCAAGAACAGGCGGGGGTCATAGGGCCAACGGTCGGCAAAAGGCGGGATAAAAACAGAGTTTGCCAAGCGGTTGGCCGCGGGTCTGACGACGGGATTAGAGCAGAGGGCTTTGCATCAAGCAAGATGCATGTATGGCGTTTTATGTATTCGTCAGTTCAGAATTAATAAACATATGATCAGATACGGTGCGTAAGACACCGAGCCTTGGGGCTCTGTGGAAAGGCGCGAAGGACGCCTTACCGAGATTTAATCAGCCGCGCTGTTAAGACTGCTCGCATGGAGAAATGCGAGATTTGCGCAGCCTGAATCTGGTCGCTTTCGGCAAGTGACGAGCGGGAGGCTCTGGCCGTCTGCTCAGTTATTCTTGGCCGTATCCTGCCGGGGCGACCGTTCTCCCGGGTGATATCTTTTGACCGTGTGCGAATCGACCTCGTCTTTATAAAACCAGGCCGTTTTGAACTTTGCTTCGGAATAAAGGGCCGCCTGGTCGGAGTAGTGAGGCGAGTTGGGATCGCCGCTTTCCCCGTATTGGATCAGCGTGGCCGCCTTGATCCGCGGGCCGAACTCGTAGACTCCCATGAACGAGCTTCCCACCACGCCAAAACGCTGCTTCCGGAGCGGGATGCTCGGGGTGTAATAGAGCGTGAAGACAACACCCAGCGGCCCAGGAGCCCCGATCAGCGGGAGGCTCTTTTTTTGGTCCCGAAACAAGAGGCCGGCGGCCTCGACACTCCCGGCGTTCGGCACGCCGCTGGATGCGGGTGATTTTGCCCCAAGCCACCTTCCAATCTCCGTGTAGGCCCTTGAGCTTCTTCGCCGCCCCCACCAGGGCCCTGAAACGCTTGGAGATGTCCTCGACGTATTGCGGTTTCAGGTTGTCCGCCGGATACCGGTCGCCATAAAGCTCGGCATACCATTCCGCACAGAGGGTGGCCTGCGTGGAATCCTTGGTGACGCGGCAGTCCCAGTTGAGGAGATGTTCGAGGTAAGGCTTGACCTCGGCAGCCAGCTTGGGATGAGTGCGCTTGAGATTCTCGAATTGTCGAGCGTAGCGCGGAAGTTCGGTCATCGGCCAATAGAGGGTCGTATCGAATGCGAGCCGCTGCCAGCTTTCAAACGTCACGTCGTGTGCTTCCCGCAGCAGCTTGCGGGAGATTTGAGCCCGCCGCTGGTCGTGGTATTTGTCTTCGACCATGTATCGCGGAAAGTCGCTGGCAGCGGGGTTCGCGTCGTCGGCGGTCATGAAGGGGGTCGAATTGCAGTTCTGCACGTATCCGCCCGGCGGGTTAAGCATTTGTGGCAAGTCGTCGAACGGATGCAGTCCCTTCCATTCGGTTCGCGGATCGCTGCCGTCCACGGGCTGGGTCCAGTCGTAACGGGGGTCGCGGATGGGAATGGCGGCATTGTAGACGTAGAAAATCGTCCCATCGGCATCGGCGTAGGCCGTGTTGAACATGGGGAGATAGAGCATCGAGATGCCGGCTTTCCACTCCGCGAAGTTTTTGGCCTTGGTCATTGCCAGGGCCTGGCGGATGCGGGTCCCCTCGAAGATCCGCGAGATCTTCACGGTCAGCGCATGAGTTCCGTCTTCCTTGGAGATGACGGGCCCGTGATGCGTCTTGCGGAAGGTGTAATGGTGGTCGGCGGTTTGACCTCCCCCCGCGTTCACGCGAATCGTGTCCTTCCACTCAGTCGCCGTGCGATACCCGTCGCCGTAGCGGTAATTCAGGGGATGCTTGGGATCATCGAACGTTTCGCGATAGATGTCGGCAATGTCCGGCTCGTTGACGGTGTGGGCCCAGCCGAGGTGCTCGTTGTGTCCCATCGTGAGCACCGGGGAACCGAAAAAGCACGACCCGGAAAAGTGAAGTCCTTCTCCGCTTTGGACGTGCGCCTCGTAAAACTGGCCATATCCATACCAGGGCTGGTGCGGATTGATGAACAGCATGGCCTTTTTGGATTTCGTCTTCGTAGGGCCGATGGCCCATTCGTTCGAACCGATTGTCTTGGCGATGCGTTCCTCGTACTCGGCGGGGACGGGTTTTTGAGCGTGCGACTTGCCGTACATGAACGAGAGCATCGTGAATCGGTCGAAGGCGACGACGAACCAGGGCTCGAAATGCTTGATGAGCCGCGGCTTGACCTGCGGATTTTTTTCGAGGAAGAAATTGAGCCCCGAGGTGTACGCTTCGCCGATGGCCTTCAAGTCCGGATCGAGCTTTTCATAATCGGCTTTCGACCGGCTGGGCACCTCGTACATCCGCATGAGGACGTCCGACCCGAGGCCGGAGGGGCCGACGACTTCCGCGTAACGCCCCAGCGCCTGAAGGTACGAGTCCTCGATCTGCCAGAAGTAATCTTCGGCCTGCGCGTAAGCCAGTCCGAACGAGGTGCTGGCGTCCGTCGGCCCGTAGATGTGGGGCACGCCCCATTCGTCGCGCTGGATGGTGACCGAGGACGCCAGTGACTTGGCATCAGCTCCCGATTTCGCCAGGAGCCGCGTCGCAGCTGAAGCGAAATAAAGGGCCAGGACAATCGTCCCGAATCGCAGGGCGGTCTTCATTGAGGCGCCTTGTCACGAGAGATGAAAAGAAAAAGAGAATGGGGATTGCGGCTCTGCTCCCGGTCGGATCGTGAATCGGCCGGGCCGCGCCAATCGCAACGCCTACGATCAGACGAAAAACGGCCGCCGATTGCAACCGCCGGGCACTCGAGAGGCCGTCAGGATTCCTTGAATCGTCGCCGCGTGGCACATCCCAACGTGAAGGCGCTAGCCCTCTTCGGGAGGAGCGGGAGCCGGCGGCGGGACTTGACGCTGCTGCTGCGATTTCTGCTGGAATTTCTCAAACGAGTGCTTGAGCGAATCCAGAAGTCGCGGGACGCCGGGGGCCGCCATGAAAACGCGGCAAGAAACCGCCGACCGCGGAAAGAACGTCGTGATGAAATCGAAGCAGAATTCGCACGGCGTATGGCCGATCATCACGGCGTTCGCATAATTGCCCGAAAGCACGTCGTCCTGGAGCTTGAGCTGCTCGTAAAGATCCTGCGCGGAGACGGGCCAGGCGGGAGCGGCGGCAGGCTGCCCAGCCGGTCCATTCGGCACCGCGGGCGTCCCGAATTTCGATTGATAATTGTTCAGATTGTCGGTGAGGGCCGCAATGAATTGAGCGACCACCCCGGGGAGAGGACCACCCGGGCGGCCACTTGCTGCGGCTGCGACATACGCAGCAGGAAATCGAGAATAAACTCGTGGGCCCCCTGCACGACGACGGCCCCCGTGCTGAACACGCCTCGCGCCACCCGTTCCGGAACGACCGCACTCACCTGCGAGTGCTGAATCTCCTCGCAGAAGGGACCTTCCTCCTCAGGACGCCCAGAGGCGTTAAAGGGATCGTCCGGCGAACGTGCGTCAGTCATTGGGTGAGGACCAAGCGGCCAGTTGAACGCGGGGGGGCGCGGAGGGAGGACCTCGTGTTCCAAATTATGGCGTGGGCCGAACACGTTTGCGGACGTCGGTCTCGACGGCGCCAAAGGCGTTCTCGTGTCGCTGCAGGGCGACTCCCAGCGCATGGATCAGCCGTTTGGCCGTGTAGTGGTTCATAATGATCCGTTGCGAGACCCTGACGCTCGTTTCGCCGGTCGCATACGGGTGAGGGTTGAGGCCCAGGTCCAGGATCAACTCCTCCGGCGTACTGGAGACGCGGCAGAAATTGGCATAGCCGGCCGTGCACTGGGAATCGTCGACATGGATGGTCTGGCCGACTGCTTCTGCGCCCGCCTGGGGGCCGCTCGCCGGCTGTGCCGCCGCGGGCTCCGCCGCGCCTGCCTTCGGTTTGTCGATTGCCATTTTTCCCTTTCGATGTGCGATGCGCAATTCAAAGGGGAGATACTCGGATTTGCGCACTTTCGGTTTATAACACTGCAGCGCGCCGGATTCAACGGGTTGCGTGCGACCCGCGAATCCGGCGCGCTGTGATGTTGATCGTATTAAACGAGCGTTGTTTTGAGCGAACGATCAGTTGTTGTTACGTCGACGCCCGCGGCGACCGCCGCCCTGAAAGAGCGACTTCGTGTCAAACGCCTTGCCCTTCATTTGCGTGAACTGGGCCTGCTGATCTTTCGTGAGAACTTCCGTGCTTTTCGCGGTCAGTTCATCGTTAAGCTCCGTCATCTTCGCGCGCCGTCGGACTGATCTCCGCCGCCCGTGAAGAGTTCGCGAAGTTTTTCTCGATTGTCCTGGCCCAGCTTCTTGATCTTGTCCTGCTGGTCCTTCGTGATGTTGAGCGTTTTGACGACATCGGGATCTTCGAGCGCACGGGGACCGGCGATCTGGATCGCGATCTCGTGCAACCGCTTCTGCTGGCTCTTGTCCAAAACCTCGTTCAACTTCGGCATGAACTTGTCATTGACGTTCTTGCGGATGGCGGCGATTTGCGTGTCGCGTTTTTCGCGTTCCTCCGCCGAGGCATCGCCCTGGGGAGGCCGCTCAATCCGGCGCCCTCGAGCTGCTGGTTCATGTCCTCGCGGTAGTCCTGCGCGATGTCTTTCACCTTGGCCGCCTTGTCATCGCTCAATCCAAGGTCCTTCTGGACGGGGGACAACCCGACCACAGACAGGGGCGACACTCCCATCCCGAACCCGCCCATACCGCGACGCCCTTGCGCCTGCGCCTCCTGAACGACCGATGCGGCGCACAACAGTGCGGCGATCGAAAACAGAACCGGCAGACTTCTTCGAAATCATGGCCTTCTCCTCTGATATTGTGACTGGATCAGGCGCCTCTCTCCGGATCGACAGATACGCCCGCGGCTGAGCGACAAGCCGGAAGTGGCCCCGCGCATCAATCCTTCTGCGACGATCGCGGCTGTAAACAACTATGCTCAAATCGCGCAGGGGTGCAACTAGATCCCCGTAAAAACCCTTCAACCTGTTGGGAAGCTGAAGACGGGTTTCTTCGTGCAGCTTTCAGAGGCGGACTGCGGACGGCTTCCCTGCGGGAACCGCGCCGACCAACGCATTCGCCGGGCCGGCTAGAGGCGGAAATGGAATGTCCGCCTGAAATACCGCCAGATCCAGCCAGGCCGCCGAGCGCCGTTCAACGACCACCCGTGCGCGGCCGCGCATACCGGTACGCAACAGGTCCGTGTCGCTGTCGAGACGCACCGTCGCCTGGTAGGCGCTGCTGGTTAATTTCTCGTGTCCTTGCTTGTCGGGGACCGTCGCCAGCTCGCCTCCTGCCTTGTTCGACAAAGCTCTCGGGGGCGATCTCCGACTCGCGTCCTGAGATCTTCTTGATCGTCCCCTTGTACGTCCGTGTCGGCGATATGCTCGAGCTTGATCTGGACTTCCTGGCCCACGCTGAAGTCGTCGCGGTCCCCCTGGTCGATGTACAGAATCGCGTCGCAGGTGTGCCGACGGCGCGATCGCAAGAATCGGCGTGCGTTCCGTCAGGCAGCAGCCGAAGGTCTGCGGATCAAGCGGCGTGCCGTACCAGCGGCTCAGTTGTCGGCGGACATCCGTCGCGCGCAGGCTCGGCAACGCACGGGGCGGCGACCACGATGCCGTCGCACGGAGCGCGGATCTCGAGCGCGACAGTTCGTCCTCGCGGTCTTTGAGCTGCTTCTCGATCCCGTCCAGCTTTTCGTTGGCGACTTTCTCCTGGCCTGAGTCCTCGAGGGCGCGGTCCAGGTCGACTTCCTGCTACTGGAGATTGCGTTCCATCTCGAGGGACCGCCGCTTCTGCACTTTCTCGTCATTCGTCATCCGCACCAGAGCTGCCCCTTGGTGACGTGCGGCCGCCGGGCGCCACGAAGACTTCGCTCACCCGGCCTGGCGTGGTCGCGTAGACCTTGGCTACGTCGGCGGGCTCGATGAGGAAGGCCGTTTCTTCGTGCAGGGGCAACGGGATTGCCAGGGCCGCGATGACGAGGACGGCCACCACGGAGCGCGTAATCCCCAGCTTGCGGTAGTCCAAGGGATCGGTCCGGTGCAGAAATAATTTTGTACACGTTGTAGACCAGATTGCCGACGATCGCCGCCAGGGACGCGACCGCAAGCGTCGCGCCAATGCTTTGCAAATCATACGGCTTCAGCACGCGGTACAGAAAGAGGGTGATCCCAAACAGGATGACCCAACGATAAATGGCCGCGGCCACCGCGAAGAATCTCGAACCAGACACGGCCCGTCTCCGGCATGAAGGGATCGGGATGCTGTTCGATGCCCAGGCAATACCAGGCGAACCGCTCGCCCAGCATCTTGTCGGCCTTCGGCCGCAGGTTGGGGATTTCCAGGAAGTCGGCCAGCATGAAGTAGCCGTCATATCGCATGAGCGGATTGGCATTGAAAATGACGGTCGAGACGGTCGAGACGAAAAAGACATTGAGGCACAAGTAGTGCAACAGGCCGGGATTCGTGTTCCACCAGACGAAGATGGCGACCGCCGGAGAGAACCGTTTCCACGTACATTCCCGCCCCCCCGATGATGATGCGATGCCATTTGTTCCGCATCATCCAGGCGTCCGAAACATCGCAATAAAGGCGGGGCTGAAAACCAGCAGCATCACGCCCATCTGGTGGCATTCGCCGCCGTAATGTTTGCACGAGAGGCCGTGTCCGAACTCGTGCAGGATCTTGGTCGCACTGACGGTCAGCCACAGATAAATCAGGTTGGGCCAGGCGAAAAACTGCTGGAACTCGGGAAGGCGACGGCGGAACTCGGCAAACTCGGTCATGACCAGGGCCAACGAGCCGACCACCAGGCTCACGCAAAGGCCACGGCCCAAGGTCGGAAAACCCACGCAAGGTAATCATGCAGCCAGGCGAGCGTGCGCTCGGGATCCCAGCCAGGCAGTGCAGATAGAGAATTGCGGACGGCGTTCCAAATTCGCTGCCGCCGCTCTTTGCGGTAGTGCTTGAGCAGGGCCGCTCCCTGGCCGTAACGAAGGGTCTGCAGAAGGCCTTTCTCGTGCAGGTCGGTCAACAGCCGCTGGACGTCGGCCAGCGTAACGTGAAGCGTCGGATGGATCCGCAGCAATCCTCGCGGACCTGTTCGAAGTTGCGCGTCCCGTCCAAGAGGCCCAGAACGCAGTACTGTTCCGCGTGCAGGCGGTGGTACTTGAGCCCGACCGGGTCCTTGACGACCCACGAACCGATTCCCTGGTATTCAATCCGCCGGGCAACAAGGTCGGGCCGGCGGCGCATGGGGATTGGACGGCGAGTCGAGGAGACAAGGGAGAAGAGACGACCAGGCTCATGGCGCGAAAGACCGGTGGCGGAAGAGCGAGGCGAATTCATCGAAGTCTTGAGTGCGGCGATTCGGGGCGGCAGGCAGAATCTTCATCGTCGCCGAAGAGCCCCGGACGCAAAACGTTATTGGGATTGGCGACCTCCGCCCAGACGCGCGTGTCGCGAGTGGAACCATTGGCCACGACATCGACAAACCCAACCGGCCTTGAAAGCTTGCTGCTCGACGCCAATTGGAGTCCGGAATGCTCGAGATGGACGATGACGGGAGAACCGACCTTCACGCTCCAGATATCCCGTTCGTTCACTTTCCTTCGACCCTGAACCATGTCCGTGTTCACCACTTCGAGGATCGGATCTCCCTGGCGGACCGCTTCGCCGCGATGTCCTCCAGGACGCTGGTCACGACTCCGTCGAAGGGTGCCAGATCCGATAGGTCTTCAATTCCGCCTGCGGCCTGTTTGGCCTTGAGTAAGTTGACTTTCACCTCATGCACGGCCTTGTCGATCTGCAACTTGACTCTTTTCCATGTCCAATCTGGCCCGCAGGATGTCGAGGTGCGGGAATGGTATTGAAATGCTGCCGATTGGCCTGAAGGATCCTTCTCGTATTCTGTCGTGTCGACAGCGTTGAGTTCGTTTGCATATTCGATCTCGAGTCTGTCGTCGGCGACCAGTTTGGCCACTTCGAGACTGGCCTGTGCCACTTCATCCATGAGCCGGGCGAGGAGCTGACCCTCGTGGACGATATCCCCTTCCTTCGGATCGATCGTTGCCAGCACGCCGGGTCGATCGGTGGCCAACCGGGCCGAATTGACGGCCTTGATCTGGCACTTCCGCACTTCGATCGCTTGCGATTCCGGAGGAAACTGGGGTTTGTCCCCGTCGGCCGGTCCGTCGAAAGCCCAAGCGACCTGTGTGGAAGCCAGCCCCAAAAGGACAGACAGCACCGTATTATTCATGGCATTTCCAGCAAATCCAAGGTTTTTCGCTCTCTCTGGCTGCATTTCCCACAACATGCACGCGCAAGCGACAGCTGCCGATTTTGGCGGTCATCCTCCGCTCAATTCGGGATTTTTTAGCGTTGCCTGAGCCTTCGGCATAAACCGACCACGTAGGCAGTCACTTTTGTGCGGATTCTTCCCGCATGTTGCCCAAACGCACCCTACATTCTGTTTGGAGACTTGATGATCCGCATGTCCCGCAGGGAGCAACGGCGATGCAGGTACCGTAGCAGGACGTGATGACACGCTCGCCCATCGCCGTGTCGACGGAAACAACGATCGACCAGGTGCTCGAAACGCTGGTGACTCAGGGGGTTCCTTCGGTTTACGTCACCACGGGCGACAACCGGCTTGTTGGCATCGTAACCGATTACGAAGTCCTCAAACACCAGGTTCTGGGCGGAGACCGGACGCAAACCGCCGAGACGCTGATGAACCGCGGCGTGCCGACCGCGCGGCCTGACGACAGCGCGACGGCGGTCTGTCCCAGTTCCGCGACGGAAGGGTGGCGCCGCATGGCTGTGATCGACGCCGAGGGACATCTCGTCGGCAATCTCGCCCGGCGGGACGTCATGCGGATGATGCTCGCCGTCGAGAGGATGGCCTCCGAAACTCGGGAAGCGGTCGCGGACACGCCGCGGCCCGCGGTGCGCGAATCGTACCTGCCCCCCGCGGCCCGCAAATGGGGCGCAAGGCGGCTTCGGCTGTTGGCTCCGCCGCGTCGTTTGACGTCGTTGGATCAGCGGGTTAGGATCGCCCCTCGCTCGGCGCAAGTTCCGGTGCGGTTGGCAATCCCGGTTTGCTCATCGCGGCAATCGGCGTCTCTGCGACCGCACTGCGGAGCGTCCCATCAGGACGGTCCCCTGGCTGGCAAGCCCGGGGCCTTCTGCGGACTTCGGAAGGATCCCTCTTGATGCCCGCGTTGCTCAAACGCGCCTTGATCAGCGTCAGCGATAAAACGGGTCTGGCTTCGTTTGCCGCCGCGTTAGCCGAACTGGGGTTTGAGATCGTCTCCACCGGCGGAACACGGCAGTTCCTGGAGCAAAACGGCATCCGCGTCATCGACATTTCGGCCTACACGGGGTTTCCCGAGATCATGGAAGGCCGCGTGAAGACGCTGCATCCCAAGGTGCACGGCGCGATTCTCGGCCGCCCCGATCTCCCGTCTGACGCCGCCGCCATCCGCGAGCACGGAATCGTTCCCTTCGGACTCGTGGTCTGCAATCTCTATCCGTTTGAGAAAACGGTCGCCCGCCCCGGCGTGTCCCTTTCGGAGGCGATTGAGCAAATCGACGTCGGCGGACCGAGCATGGTACGTGCGGCTGCAAAGAACCACGCCTATGTGGCGGTCGTCACGCATCCCGATCAATATCCGGCCGTGTTGGACATGCTTCGCTCCGGCCAACTCTCGGACGACTTCCGTCGCCAACTGGCCCAGGCCGCCTTCGAGCGGACGGCCCTTTACGATCGGGCCATTGCCGACTACCTCCGCGCGGAGGCCGCCGCCGGCGACGAAGAGACCGCAGTTTCCCGCGCGGCTTTCGATCGAGATGAACAGGACGGCTCGACTCCGGTACGGCGAGAACCCGCACCAGTCGGCCGCCCTGTATGTCGAACCAGGGGCCCATCCCTCGACGTTCGCGCGGGCCGAGATCCTCCACGGTAAGGAACTCTCGTACAACAACCTGCTCGATCTCGACTCGGCCCTGGAACTGGTCCGCGAGTTCGCCGAGCCCGCGGCCGTGGTCATCAAGCACAACAATCCCTGCGGCTGTGCCCTCGGGCAAACTCTCGAGGAAGCGTTTGACAAGGCCCACGCCGGCGATCCCGTCAGCGCATTTGGTTCCGTCGTGGGACTGAATCGCCCGCTCGACCCGGCCACCGCCGAGCTGATGGTCCAGCCCGATCGCTTTATCGAGGCGGTGATCGCCCCGGCGTACGAACCGGCCGCATTCGAGATCCTCTCGACGAAGCCCAAGTGGGCCAAAAGCGTCCGCATCTTGAGTTGCCCGGAGATGTGCGCAACCCCGCCCCGCCATGCTGGAATACCGCAGCATCACCGGTGGACTGCTCGTGCAGGACCGGGACAAGGCCGAATTCGACGCCCCTGTCCCCGGCGAGAAGGTCGAGAAGAGCGAGTGGCAAATCGTGACCCGCCGGCAGCCCTCCCCCAGCCAGCTTGCCGACCTGAAATTCGCCTGGCTCGTGGCGAAGCGCGTCAAATCGAATGCGATCGTTTTTGCGCGGGACCGCGCCGTGGTCGGGGTGGGAGCGGGCCAAATGAGCCGCGTCGACTCCGTGCGCCTGGCCTCCGAAAAAGCGGGCGACCGCGCTCAAGGGGCCGTCATGGGTTCCGATGCCTTTTTCCCCTTTCCCGACGGGATCGACGCCGCCGCCAAAGCGGGCATCGCGGCCGTCGTTCAGCCGGGAGGCTCGCGCCAGGACGCGGCGGTGATTGCCGCCTGCGACGAGTTGGGTCTCGCCATGCTCGTGACGGGCCGCCGGCACTTCCGCCACTAATACGCCGCGAACCGCTCGGCTTGTAAAACGCCGGCGCCTCTTTCAAGATGGCTGCGAAGGCGGGCCGCGTGGGCGGCCGGAAAGTGCTTACAGCGTGGCGGCCGCTTCGAATGAATCCAGAAGAACCTCTTTGCCTGGTCAACCCGTTTCGGCGATTTGTTCGCAACTTCCTGATCATGGCCGCTCTCTTTTTCGCCGTCGGCGCGGCAGCGATTCTGATCTGCGCTCTTCCGGTGGCCAGGTCGTTCGGACCAAACAGCGGCGCGACCACCGCGATTATCCTGACTTTGGCACTCTGCGTGCCCCTCACGGTGGCGATGTTGGTGTCGGTCCTCTTCACTTTGCCCTCCGTGAGGCGAGCCGAACGCGCCTTTGCCGAATACCGTAACGGCCATTATCTCGCACGGTGGAACTGTTCCCCGGAGGAGTGGCGGGCATACGTCGAGGAGGTCGCCCGCGGGATGATTAAGATGAACTGGTGGTTTGCCGCAGCCATCTTGGGCCTGACTTGTATTCCCGGCATCGCGGCGACCTGGAACGCCGACAACACATTGCCCGCCAAGATCGGCCTGACACTTCTAATGCCGGGCGGGACGCTGATCATCGGAGGCACCATCTACGGAATCATTCGGCTTGCCGGCCGCCGGCGTCGCAATCGGCTGCTCGCCGCCGCTCCGCAAGTGTTCATCGGCAGTGACGCCGTTTATTGCGGGGGCGAATTCGGTTTTTGGGGATCCGGCATGCGCGCTTTAAAGAGCGTGACGCTTTTGCAGGGACCGCCGAAAACGCTGGAGTTCAACATCGGCCTGACTCGCGCCGGCGAAGCCGCCTTTGCCGCGGTCGGCACCACTGGCTTTGCCGTGCGCCATCCCCTTCCCTTCTCCTCGTTTAATAACCGACAACTGGTTCCCATTCCGGCGGGGGCCGAAGCGGAAGCCGAGCAGATCGCGCAACATTTTGCGAATCTACCGCAATAGCTCGGAACGTCGCATGAAATCACAGACCGAATACCTCACCTTCAACCTGCCGGCCCGCATGGCGTTTGAAAACATCACGCCGCAGGTGGAGGCGGTCGTCGAAAAGAGCGGCGTCCAGGAGGGGCTGGTCCTCGTGAACGCGATGCACATTACGGCCTCGGTCTTTATCAACGACAACGAACCGGGGCTGCACGAGGATTACAAGAAATGGCTCGAGGGTCTGGCGCCCTTCGACGCCTCGCCCAAGCGGTACGCGCACAACCGCACCGGCGAGGACAATGCCGACGCCCACATGAAACGGCAGGTGATGGGCCGCGAAGTGGTGGTGGCCATCACCAAAGGCAAGCTGGACTTCGGCCCCTGGGAGCAGATTTTCTACGGCGAATTCGACGGCCGCCGCCCGAAGCGCGTGTTGGTGAAGGTCATCGGGGAATGAAGGCGACAGATGCGCCAGACCCTCTCGCCCGCCTCCGGATCGTGAGTTGCAGCGCCCGATCGAAACGGTAGAAGAAGGAAGGCCGCCGAAAGAAAAGCCAGCGGTCGCAAGGGCGATTAGCTCAGTTGGTTAGAGCGCATGGATCACACCCATGAGGTCGCAGGTTCGAGTCCTGCATCGCCCACCTTGACGTTCTGACAAGTAGTGGGCTTCGTTGGCAGATCGTCGCAATCGTCCGCAAACCCCTGAACGGCGGGGGGTTTTTCATTGGTTCTCAAATCGGCTTGCGGGTCGCCGTGCGAGGCATTGCGAGCTATCCCATTGACTGCGGCGATCTGCTGCGTCGTTTTTTGCGTCGTTTTTCCGGCCTCCTCGTCGACGGCTTTTGCGTAGTGGGCTTCTGTCACTTGAAGGTAATGCTTCCGGGCGATCCGCTCGGAGTTGCCGATCCACTTGCAGACCACGTGCGACGGGAAGTCGTTTTCCAATTCGGTCTGCCGGCTGGCTCGCAGGTTGTGGAAAAGCTTCGCCCACGGCTTTAATCCGGCCCGACAGACGCCAAGCACGTCCGCAGCTTCGGCAATTAACACGTAATCGCTGAGCCTTTGCATAATTGCTCCTCCTGCCAAACGAGGGCTCAAACGGATAACTCTAACAAAGCCTCCACCAGATCGTGAAAAACGACGAACTGAACGAGTGTTGCGTCCAGCTGAGCGAACATGGACGGCCCGGGTACCTGCCGTCGGATCGGCCCAACTTACAGAAATTCCACGAGCGACCGTTATGCCGGCTCGCTCATCGAGTCCCCGCGCCGACGAACAGGCCGACGCAGTCGGGAGGATGCATCGCTCGCGTGCGCGGCCTAAATCCTGGTCGCTTTGGTGTTATCTTGTGATGGTGCGACGGGCTAGCTCTGCCAGCCCGCTCTCTACCTAGTTTCGACCCGCTGATCGGCCATCTCCAGGGCCATCCAAGCGGGTCGTTTTGTTTTCCGCGGCTCGATCCGCATCGTGCCGCAGATTGAGTAGAGCCTCGGTAAGTCGCCGGGGCGGTTCTGTTTTTCAAACAGACCGCCCCGCGCATGGGGGCGGTCCCTTCAAGGAGCATCCCCATGGCACATGTCTGTGCCTGCGCAACTGCCGCTTCATCAACAAATCCTGATCAGCCAGCTTGGCATGCCGGCTTCCTGAAACTCCTACCGGCCATCCGTCGTCACGCACGCATCTGTTTCCGCCACCTTCCGGCCGCAGCCCGCGAAGAGGCGATTGCCGAAGTGCTCGCCGATGCGTTTATCTTGTACGCCCGGCTCAATTCACTCGGAAAGCCTCATCTGGCCCACGCGACGGTCCTTGGCCGTTACGCGATCGGTCATTTTCGGGAGGGCCGGCGGGTCGGTGGCCAGTCGAACTCGAACGACGTGATGTCGGGGCGTTGCTTGCGGCGAAATGGAGTGGCCGTCCAACCTCTTCATCGACTGGATCATCGCACCGGCACCTCGCGCGAGGTTTTGGTCGAGGATCGGCATTCGACTCCGAGCGAAATCGCCGGATGAGATCGATTTTGCGAATTGGCTCGAGAGCCTGTCGACGCGGGACCGGAAGGTTGCCGAAACGTTGGCCCTTGGCGAAACGACGGCCAGTGCCGCACGCATGTTCCGGGTTTCCCGCGGACGGATTAGCCAGCTTCGCCGCGAATTCTTTAAAAGCTGGCACCGATTCGTGGGCGATCTGGCGAACGCGACGTTGCCGTCAGTGGCGACCGCTTGATGTTGACCGGTTCTGCTGCGTACCGATCAGCCGGCAGACAGGGCCTTCCCGGCCAGTTTGGCCCGGGGGGCCCGGGGCCGATGAATTCCAAGATCGGCCGGAACCTTCAGACAAGGCCGGCAATGTCAATCCTTTCAAGGAGTTCACCATGAAAAGTCCGAGCATCGAACTTTCAGCTCTCGTCGTGTCGGCCATCGTCACGCTCGTGCTCGGCGAGTGGTGGCACTGGGTGCCCGTGATTGCGGCCATCGTTGTGTTCCGAGTGCTCTCCAGATGAAAACGGTTTGTGGTTTGTCAGCGGCCCCTCCTCCGCAGAGGCCGTCATTGACCGCTGGTCAGAGGCACTGGCGGACTTCCCTGCCTTGAGGGAGAATTTGAGCGTATATCCTTCGGGGCCTTGCAAACGTGAGACCGCACGTCGGCCGTCAGTATCGGCCACCTCGCCCCAAAGGAAGCTTTTGCCGGATGCGCCTCTTCATTCGTAGGCCCAGGCGGACCGGTCCGAATGCGCCGCCTGAGGTAGGACTGTATCCACGGCATGCCAAGGAGCCAGCCGGTGTGCCGGCTCAGGCGTGCGGCAAAACGTGTTGTTGCCGGCGCCGCCATGTACACCTCGATATCGGGAATGCCCGTGCTGTGGTACGCCGTCGAGACGTCGCCCCAAGGAATTGTGATCGCGGCAAGCTGTCCGCTGCCGAAATCGATGGGCCGGCTCTTCCATGCGGCCGGCACCGCCGCAATACTTGCCCGCCTTCCGAACCAGGCCGCCCTGCAGAAAATTCTCGATCATGGTCGTCGCCGTGCCAGTTCGACCCGCAACAAGGGGGAGTTTTGCGATTGGAACGGGAAAACTTGTCCGGCGAACGGTTCAATAACGTGGGCTTTCCGCGGCCCGCAGTTCCGGGGAGTAAGGCAATACTGTTCGGCACGGTTTTTGCCATGGCTGCTCTCGTGGTAAATCAGCGGGACTCCCTTGCGAAGGGAGTCGCGATGGCCGCTGCCGGAGTCTGGCTCGATGCGCGTCGGTTGCAAGGGTTCAAGTATTTTCGCTTGATCGATGATCTGCTCGCGAGGCTGAGGCCGGCCGGTACCGAGCGTGACAAGGCTGGCAATCGGCAGTTGTTCTTCGACCAGTAAGCCAGCTTGTTGCTCCTGTATTTCTTCAATCCCACGGTCAACAGTCTGCGGGGCATTCAGAAGTTCACGACGCTGGAGAAGGTCCAGCGCCTGTGCGGTGTGAAGCCCACGGCTTTGGGTTCGTTGAGCGAAGCCGCCCGAGTCTTCGATCCGCAGGTGCTGGAGCCGATCATCGCCGAATTGGCGGCGAGATCCATGGCCGCATCGCGGGTCTTGCCGCCAGCGAAGGAAGCGGCGCTGGCCGGCCTGATCGCCGTCGATGGAACACTGCTGAAGGCGTTGCCGAGGATGGCGTGGGCGCTGTGGCAGGACGCCGACACATCGCGCGGTGAAGATTCACGTGGCTTTCGCCGTCTTTCCCAGCGTGCCGGTCAAGGCCACGTTCACGCACGGCTGTGGTTCCGAGCGAGCCGCCTTGCGAACGTTCATCGAGCCGGGAGGGTTCTACGTGGCCGACCGGGGCTATGCCGATCACACGATGTTCCGAGAATTCGATGCGGCCAACGTGCGATTCCTGATCCGCGTGCAGAGCAACACGACGTACGAGGTCGAAGAAGAGCGCGCGCTGACCGCGGAGGACCAGGCGGCTGGAGTCGTTCGCGATTTGACGATCAAGCGCCTGGGCACCGACAAGCACAATCCCTTGCTGAAGCGGCCGCTGCGAATTGTGGAGTTCACGGCCGAGAACCCGACGAGGTCTGGATGCTGGCGACCAACGCGCTCGACTTGCCTGCGGAACTGGTCGTGCTGGCCTATCAGTACCGTTGGCAGATCGAGCTGTTCTTCCGCTGGCTCAAATGCGTGCTGGGTTGCCGCCACCTGCTGAGTCAAAGCCAAGAGGGGGTCCAACTGCAAGTCTACGCCGCCATCATCGCCGCACTGCTGATCGGTCTGTGGATCGGTGCCAAACCGAACAAACGAACGTATGAAATGCTTTGAGGAAGTTTCAAAACTGCTTTGCTAACTGAACAGGTTTGGCAAGCAGGTTGCATACCGTGCCGGTGAAAGGAGACATCGACATGATGATTACCCTGTTGCGGTGGCCGCCAGGTCGGCGGTCGAATCGCACAGGGTCCAGGACGGCCCCGCCAGCGTTTCTCTCGGATTCCCAATGGCTTCTGATCGCCGATTTATTTGCGAATCCGCCCGTTTCCCCTTTCGGAGGACGGCCGCGCGTGTCATCTCGCGCGTGTCTGGAAGGGATCCTTTGGATCCTAACCTCCGGCAGCCGATGGAAAGATTTACCAGAACGATATCCCTCTCCGGCAACCTGCTGGAGACGGCACCGCGATTGGACTCGCAACGGAGTCTTCCAGGCCGCCTGGGACCGGCTGCTGGGCAAGCTCGATCGGTTGAGGCGGATCGACTGGCAGGAGTCCATCGGCGACGGCTCGTTTTCACGGGCAAAAAAGGGGGCGATGGGGTCGGCCGCTCCCATAAAGGAAACGGCACACGCCTCATGCTCTTGATCGATGCGAACGGGACGCCGTTGTCGGCCCACACGACGGCTGCCCACCGCAGTGAAGTCCATACGATCAAAACACTCGTCGATGAACCGAGGTTGTGTCAGAAGACGCGTCGTTTGTTGTACGACCGAGCGGCCGACGCGGACTGGCTTCGCGACCGTCTCGCGTGGCGTCGTATTGAACTGGTCTGTCCGCATCGATCGAACCGCAAAAAACCGTCTCGACAGGATGGCCGTGCCCTCCGACGCTACGTTCGCCGCTACCGAATCGAACGCAGTATCAGCTGGCTACACAATTTCCGCCGGCTCGTCACGCGCTGGGAATACTACGCCGACTTGTTCCAGGGCTTCCTCCATCTGGCCTGCCTGTTCACTATCCTCAAACGGTTTTGAAACTTCCTCTTGCCATTATCTGAGCGGCTGGGCCACTCTCGACGAACTCGACGACCACCTCAGCACAATCAACAAAAACCGAGCACCCCCAAGCACATCTTGAGCCGAACAGTATTGGGGAGTAAGGTCGGCTGAGGAGCACGTCAGGGATCGGTGCCGCAGCGAGCGACCATGCTCATTCCACGTCCGCCAGATTTCCATTTCACGGGCCGCTGTACCCGGCACCTCGGCCGGCCGTTTTTGACCGTAGCTTCAAAGCCGAAAGCTTTTTTGCGGCACGCCGGTGTCAAGCGCCCTCTTGCATCGGAGCGTTTTTCTTTTCGCTGGTCGCCTGTCAGTACAAACCCGCGGAAACGAAGTCCAAGTTTCGTGTATTTGGATTTTCGGCCCGGAATGCTCTCGTTTGTTGCTTGTTGTTGGCGCCGCTGAGACGCAGACTCGCATCCAGTTAAATTACAAGAACGTAATCAAGGAACTCTGAGATGAGACGGACCTGCTTACTATTCGGATGCCCTCTTCATCCAGGTATTTCCGAGGGAGTGCACGGAAGCCTTCTTGGAGGGGCATAAACGGGCCTTTGCGTTTTTCGCCGGTGTGCCCCGGCGGATTAGCTATGACAACAGCAAGATTGCGGTGTCGAAGATCACCGGGAGCCGCCAACGGGAGGTGACCAAGGAGTTTTTGAGGCTCAAGAGCCACTTCCTGTTCCAGGACCATTTTTGCCTGGTCCGTCGGGCCAACGAGAAGGGGCACGTGGAACGGCTCCTGGACTTTGCCCGGACGAACTATCTGGTGCCCGTTCCGGAAGTGGCCGCTTCTGGCGGGTGACGGAGCTGATCACCACGTTGCTGGAAGCTAAGGAAGAACGCTCGCTCTTGCGGTTGCGGGCTTCCTTGAAGAAGCTGGACCTGTTGATCCTGGACGAATTCGGGTATGTTCCGGCGAGCAAAGCCGGAGCAGAGTTCCTGTTCGACGTGATCGCGACGGCCTACGAGTGTCAGAGCGTGATCGTCACCTCGAACCTGCCCTTCGAGGAGTGTCGGTCATACTGTGTGTCATTGGGCGCATGAAG
>CAVPKU010000015.1:0-81624 GCA_963705765.1 uncultured Acidobacteriaceae bacterium
CCACGACGGCGCCCACGACTTCGATCCGCTGCTGGGCAATTTCACGTTCCAGCTACACTTCATGCTTCATCCCCTCACCAGCACGCCTGACTGGACCGACATGGAAGGCACCGGCGCCTGCTACAAAGTCTTGGACGGCCGCGCCAATCTCGACACCGTCGAACTCGATGGCGCCGGCGGCCGCCACATGGAGGGTCTCACCCTGCGCCTCTACGATCGCGAGGCGCGCCAGTGGCGTCTCTATTGGGCCAACAGCCGCATCGGCCGGCTCGACCCGCCTCAGGTCGGTGACTTCCGCGACGCCCACGGCGACTTCTACACCACCGACACCATCAACGGAAAAACTACCCTCATCCGCTTCGACTGGACCCGCATGACCTCCGGCACGCCGCACTTCGAGCAGGCCTTCTCCCCCGACGGCGGCAAAACCTGGGAGACGAACTGGCTCACCAATCAGACCCGCACCGGCGAGGCCGTTTGGGGACAGCCCCAGCCAGGCCGCCAAAGCACGCCGCCGCCCGGAACAGAGCCCTTCCCGCCTCCCTCCGCCGCTGAGCACGATTTCGACTTCGACTTCGGCACCTGGAAGATGCACATCCGCCGCCGCGTGCATCCGCTCACCGGCTCCGATGAGTGGACCGAGATGGAGGGCACCACCGTCACGGACAAGATCTGGAACGGCCGCGCCAACCTCGCTACCGTTGAAGCCGACGGTCCCACCGGCCACCTCGAGCTCCTCTCCCTCCGCCTCTACGATCCCCGCGCGCACCAGTGGAATCTCAGTTTCGCCACCAGCGACTCCGCGGTTCTCAGCGTTCCTGCGGTCGGGGGATTCACGGATGGAAGGGGCGAGTTCTACGACAGCGAGCTCTACCACGGCCGCAACATCCTCGTTCGCTTCTCCATCTGGCCCGTCTCCGCCAACGAGGTGCATTCCGAACAGGCCTTCTCCGCCGACGGCGGCAACACCTGGGAAACAAACTGGATCAACACCTACACGCGCGTCTCCGACAAATAAGTCACGCTGATGCCCCCTATCTGCCCGTTGTTGGCAGATGGGCGAGGCCGCGTTCTCCATAGGCTGAGCGAGGCTCGATCCGAGGAGAGTTGAAGGATCAACAACTCCTTGACGATCGCAGGCAAACCACCTACTTTGATCTGCGCCGGGTAAACGTTATCTCACTCGCCCACGGATCAACCATGCGCCTCGTCCTGCCCACCTTGCTCTTCGTCTGCGCAGCTGGCCTCGCCCAGCCCTCATCGGAAGCACAGACAGCCGCTTCTCGTGAACGCGGAACGCCGAACGCTGAACGCTCCTCCACTGCTACCCTCTCCATCGACGCCTCGCACCCCACCGGCCAGGTCAGCCCCACCCTCTACGGCATCATGAGCGAGGAGATCAACCACGCGTGGGATGGCGGTCTCTACTCCGAGCTTCTCAACCCCACCACCATCCAGCCCCCGCGCCGCCCCGGACGCCCGCCGCAGAACTGGACCCTCATCGAGCGTGGTTCCTCCGAAGCCGCCATCGCCATCGACACCAGCAACGGTCCCAGCGCCGCACAGCCCGCAAGCCTCAAGCTCGACGTCACCTCGGCCGACGCGCACTCCACCGCCGGCTTCTTCAACACCGGTTATTGGGGCATCCCCGTCCGCCCTTCCACCACGTACCGTGGCTCGTTCTACGCGAAGGCAGCGGACGCCTCGTTCGGCGCAGTCACGATTCGCCTGGTCGAAAACCAAACCGGAGCCGTCGCCGCCACCACCACCGCTTCGGCCCTCGACACTGCCTGGAAGTCCTACACCTTCACCCTCAAAACCGGCGCCGCGGTCCGACCCTCGTCCAACTACCGCATCGAATATCTCTTCGCGCATCCGGGCACTGCCTGGTTCACGCAGTTCTCGCTCTTTCCCCCTACCTGGCACGATCAGCCCAACGGATTTCGCCCCGACCTCATGGACAAGCTCGCCGCCCTCCATCCCAAATTTCTGCGCTTCCCCGGCGGCAACTTTCTCGAAGGCCAGCACCTCGCCGACCATTTCGACTGGAAGAAGACCATCGGCCCCCTCGTCGATCGTCCCGGCCACATGGCGCCCTGGATGTATCGTTCCTCCGACGGCATGGGCCTGCTCGAAATGCTCACCTGGTGCGAAGACCTCCATATGGAGCCGCTCCTCGCGGTCTTCGATGGCTACACCCTCGATCAGCAACACGTGAATCCCGGCGCCGACCTCGAGCCGTACGTCCAGAGCGCCCTTGACGAAATCGAGTACGTCACCGGCGACGCCTCTACAAAGTGGGGAGCCGAGCGCGCCCACAATGGCCACCCCGCGCCCTTCCCGCTCCACTACGTCGAAATCGGCAACGAGGAGTACCACGATCCCTCCGGCACCTACGACGCCCGCTTCGCCCAGTTTTTCAACGCCATCAAAAAGACATACCCACAGTTACAAATGGTGGCATCAGCGCCGGTCACCTCGACCCACCCCGACATTCTCGACGACAACGACCGAGCCGCCCATCGCCACTTTTACCGCACCGCGAAGCAGTTCTTCGACGACGTGCATCGCTACGACACCTACGACCGCAGCGGCACGAAGATCCTCGTCGGCGAATGGGCCACGCGCGAAGGCACGCCCACCACGAACTTTGGCGCAGCCCTCGGCGATGCGGCCTGGATGACCGGCCTCGAGCGCAACGCCGACCTCGTCGTCATGGCCTCCTACGCGCCGCTCTTCGTCAACGTCAGTCCCTTCGCCATGCAGTGGGAAGGCGACCTCATCGGATTCGACGCGCTCTCCAGCTACGGCTCGCCCAGTTATTACGCGCAGGTCATGTTCTCCAACCACCTCGGCGACCAGATCCTCGCGACCACCCTCGACGCCCCCAACCCGCGCCTCTTTGAATCCGTCACTACCGATGCGAAAACCGGCCGCCTCTACATCAAGCTGGTCAACGCCGCATCCGTTTCGCAATCCGTGGACATCAAAATCCAGGGTGCATCGCACATCCGCCCCGCAATGACCATCACGACGCTCCACGGAGCCACAACCAAAGACACCAACTCCATCACCGACCCAAAGCACATCGTCCCCGTCATCACGCACGCGACAACCGCAGCGCCCACTTTCCGGCACATCATTCCGGCGTATTCAATCCAGGTGCTGGACATCGATCGTGCGCAATGATCGCAGTCCCGCTTCCGATTGCAACCCATCCGCATCGAAAATAGAGTCATGCCCGCTCTCGATTCTCAAATCGCGCTCGTTACCGGCGCCGCCCGCGGCGTTGGGGAAGCCGTCGCCCTTCGCCTCGCCTCTCTCGGTGCCCATGTCCTCCTCGTCGCTCGCGACACCGCCCGACTCAACGAAGTCCAGCAACAAATTCAAAACGCCGGAGGCCAGGCCACCGTCCTGCCCTGCGACCTCACCGAACCTGCCGCCATCGCGCGCCTCGGCGAACAGGTCGCCCGCGAACACAAACGCTGCGACATCCTCGTCAACAACGCGGCCATCGGCGGCAACGGCAAGCCTCTCCACGAAATCACTCCTGGCGACTGGGATCGCCTCATGGACACGAACCTCCGCGCGCCCTACCTGATGATCCGTGCGTTCGCTCCCATGATGATCGCCGCCCGCTCCGGCCACATCGTCAATATCTCCTCGCTCGCCGGACGCAATCCGCTCCCCAACAACGCCGCCTACGCCGCCTCCAAATGGGGACTCAACGGCCTCACCTATTCCGTCGCTGAAGAGTTGCGCCAGTACAACATCCGCGTCAGCGTGATCGCGCCCGGTTCCGTCAACACCCACTTCGGCGATCCCTCCACCGGCAAGGATCCCGCCAAAAAACTCCAGCCCGATGACGTCGCTGCCGTGGTCGCAACCATCGTCACCCAGGCTCCGCAGTCGTTTATCAGCGAAGTGCTCCTGCGCCCCACGCAGAAGCCCTGATCCTCACTCGCCACGCCTATTTCCGCTTCGCGCCTTCCTTCGCCACCCGCGCCCGCACCATCTTCTTTACCAACACCGACGGCAGCGCTTTATCCAGGGGGAATTGCACCGTCCCCTTCGAAACCTTGTACCCCTTCAGCTCATTTTTGAACTGATCCAGCACCGATCCAGTCGGAAACAAGCTGCAGTGCTGTGTGAACGCCGCATACCAAACCAGCGCCTTCCCCGTCCGCAACGCAGGAATCCCATAGCTGATCACTTCCTCCGCTTCCTTCGGCGCAGCCTGCCGCACCGCAGCACGCAATGCGTTGAACGTCTTCCGGCTGCTCTCCGGAATGCCCGCAATGTACTCTGCCACGCCCGCGGCCGAGTCCGGCTTCGCAGCGCTCTTCTTCGCTGTTGGTCTTTTGGTCGCGCGTTTGGCTGCGCTCTTGCCTGGAGATGCCTTCTTCGCCTTCATGCCGCCGATGCTACCGCACCGCAGCCGGCGCAATCCACATCACTCCGTCGCGCTGGCTCGCAGTGCGTACACCTCGCCCGCCGGAAACTGCGAACGCACGCCGTCAAACACAAACAGATCCAGATGAGCATGCTGCTCCAGCCAGTTTTCGGCTGCTTGCTGTTGCTGTTCCTGTTCGCCGGCCGATAGCGCCGCTCGGCATTGCGCCAGGCTTCCGCGCGTTTTCGCTGCAGCATCAGAGCCGCCCTGGCGCGCCGCAATCGTGAACCAGCGGAACGCCGCGCCCATATCCTGGTGTGCAAGCCCGCGCCCGTCGCGCAGCATCAACCCCAGCACGGCGGACGATTGCCAGGTCCCGGCTTCCGCTGCCCGCTGCAACAGCGAAAGCGCTTCATCGGAATTCTTCTGCGCCACTTCCGGATGATTCACCAGCAGCACGCCCAGCGTATACATCGCCGGCACATAGCCGGACTTCGCCGACTCGCGCAGAAACTTCGCGGCTTTCGCGAGATCATGCTCGTGCCCGGCGGCCACCGAATAGAGCTGCCCCATCGCATACTCGCCCTCCGGGTTCTTGCTCTTCGCTGACCGGTTCAGCCACTCCTCCGCCGCCCGAATATCCTGCGGCACGCCGTCGCCATCCAGATACATCACGCCCAGATAATCCTCTGCGCGCGCATTCTTTTTCGCCGCCAGGTCTTCCAGCAGTTCGCGCGCAAACTTCGGATCGCGCGCCACGCCCATCCCGCGCATGTACATCACGGCCATATTCAGCTTCGCCTGCTGCCAGCCTCCGCCCGCTGCGCGCGCAAACCAGCGGAACGCCTGTCCCGCATCCTTATCAACGCCGATGCCCCAGGTGTAGAGGTAGCCCATCTCGTTCTGCGCCTCGGGATCGCCCTGGTCTGCGGCCTTCCTGAACCAGTACGCCGCCTGCACCGGATCTTTCGCCACGCCTCTGCCTGCCAGATACGCAGAGGCCATCTTCAGTTCCTGGCGGACCTGCTCCACTGCCGGATTCTGTCGCTGGTTAGCAGCCTGGCTGTGCGGCGGGTTATCGATGGAAAGGCCGCCGCCCGTGACCGGCAGCAGCTGTCCATCGAGTGTCGTCGTCAGAGCCGCGGGCATCGCAAGCGCCGCACCAACAACCGCGACCTTCGCGCAGCGAAGGCACGCCTGCAGATTTTCATGGCAGACAAAACGCGAGGAGCGCACGTGATCCTCCTTCGGCCGTCAAACAGGGACGGCCTTCGCAACGCCTTGCGTCGGCCAGGGCCGGTCGTGGAAAGGCGAGGGGGTTCGGTCTTAAGCCCGTCAGCCCGTTTCAGTCTCAATCCGATCGAACCCATCGGGTGTGACTTTCATCACGAGCGCGCGGCACTCAGCAAAACCAAAGTGCGGATTCTTCCACCGCCGAACCACGATGGAACATCCCACCTTACGGTCATGGGATGTACGGGATCAACAGCGCGTTTGCTTTTCCGTCGCGCCAGGTTCTGTCTCGGTTAACGGCCATCCCGCACTGCCGTCGGATATTCTTCGCTCATGCAGTTCACCCAGCGTCTGCGCGAAGGCGTTCGCAAAGGACAAATCACCTGCTCCGTGCGCATCTGGCAGAGTCCCCGCGTGCGCGTCGGCGGCCGTTACCGCATGGAAGAAGGCGAGATCGAGATCGACGCCATCGAGCCGATCGGCTTGCCCGACATCACCCCCGCGCTGGCGCGCGCCTCAGGATTCCTCGGCGTCCTCGACCTGCTCAAAGTGGCGCAGCATGGTGCGGGGGAGAAAATCTACCTCATCCGCTTCCACTACATCCCGCCAAGGCCGATCCACGAAAAAGCTAAAACCTAAAAGCTAAGGGCCAATAGCTGCTAGCCAGCTGCGCCGGAACTTGTCCTGCCGTGTACCCCTCGCTGAAAGCTGAACCCCGTTCTGTTTCGTCACAATCCGCGAACCCGCCCTCCGCTTCCGCCGTACTATTCCCCATGGCTTACGACCTGCGCTTCGCTCTCCGCATGATTCGGTCCCATAGCTGGTTCTCTGCCGCCGTCGTTGTCACCCTTGCCCTTGGCATCGGCCTCAACACCATGGTCTTCACCATCATCAATGCGGCGCTCTTCAAGCCTGTCCCCGTTCCCGGCGGAGCCCGCCTCGTAGCCCTCACCTCCCGCGCTCCCGGCAACGGCGATGATCGCCTGTCTCTTCCCGACCTCCTCGACTATCGCGCCCAGTCCCACTCCTTCGAAGCTCTCGAGGGTGGTGCCGACCAGGAAGGCGTCCTCGGCGAGCATGGAATTCCGCCTCAGTCGTATCACCTCGAGCGCGCCACCACTGGCATCTTTTCCATGCTCCACATGCGCCCGGTTCTCGGCCGCGACTTTCTCCCCTCAGACGCCCTGCCCAGTGCTCCGCCCGTGCTGATGATCGGCTACACCGTCTGGCAGGAGCGCTACGCCGGCTCGGACTCCGTCATCGGCCGACCGGTCCGCGTCAACGAGAAACCCGCCACCATCATCGGCGTCATGCCCAAAGGCTTCATGTTCCCCACTACGGTCGATCTCTGGATGCCGCTCATTCCCAACCCCAATGACCTCAAGCGCGACAACCACCAACTCCAGGCCTTTGCCCTCCTCCATCCCGGAATCACCCTGCCCGCCGCCCAGACCGAACTCACCGGTATCGCCCAACGGCTCGCCAGGCAATATTCAGACACGGACAAAGACACCACCGCCACTGTGCTCTCTTTCAACGAACGCTATAACGGCGGCAACATCAAAATGGTTTTCCTGCTCATGCTGGCCTCCGTTGGATTCGTTCTCCTCATCGCCTGCGCGAACGTCGCCAACATGATGCTGAGCCGCGCCGTTGCCCGCCAGCGCGAAATGTCCATTCGCGCCGCGCTCGGCGCCTCTCGCTGGCGCGTCGTCCGCCAGCTCCTCATCGAAAGCGTTGTGCTTAGCATGCTCGGCGGCGCTCTGGGTCTTGCCCTGGCATCCGCCGGAGTCCACTGGTTCGATTTCGCCACCTCCAACGTCCAGCGCCCCTACTGGGTGCAGTTCACCATGGACTACTCCGTCTTCGGCTACTTTGCCGCCCTCTGCATCCTCAGCGGCCTCGTCTTCGGCATCGCGCCCGCACTCCGCGCCTCCCGCCCCGATCTCAACCAGGTCCTGCAGGACGGTGCCCGCACCATCGGCCGCCGCAGCGGCGGCCTCCTTGCTGCCGGCCTCGTCGTCTTTCAGTTCGCGCTCACGCTGGTGCTGCTTACCGGTGCCGGCGTCTTCGTCCACAGCCTCCTCAAAGCCATCGACGCAAACAAGTCAATTCCCTCCGACCAGCTCATGGTCGCGCGTGTCGAGCTTCCCCAGGACCGTTATAAGGACGTGGACGCCCGTCAGCGCTTCTACGACCAGCTGCTCCCACGTCTCACCGCCATTCCCGGCGTCTCGCGCGCCTCCATCGTCTCCAATCCGCCTGGCCTCGGCTCCGCCGATACCCACATCGAGATCGAGCACGGACCCGTCCTCGATCCCGCTCACCGTCCTGCGGTCTCCTTCGTCGTCTCCTCGCCCGGCTACCTCAACACCATCGGCTTGCCTCTGCTCCTCGGCCGCGACTTCACTCCCATCGACGGCACCCCCGGCCATCTCGCCGCCATCGTCACCCGCGAAACCGCCCAGCGTTTCTGGCCCGGCCATTCCGCCGTCGGCCGCCGCTTCCGCCTCTACGACGATCCCGGCAAGCCTGGTGAATGGATGACCGTCATCGGCGTTTCCGCCAACGTCGTTCAGGACGTCAACTCCCAGAATCCCAATCCTCTCCTCTTCCAGCCCTTCCGCCAGATGGACTGGGGCGGCATGTCGCTCGTGGTCGATTCCAATACCAATCCAACCGCCGCTGTTCGCGCCGCCGTCCAGAGCATCGATCAGGATCTCCCCCTGCGCGACACCTACATCCTCACCGGCGCCATCGAGCACCAGACCTGGTATCTCCACCTCTTCAGCAAAGTCTTCATGGGGTTCGCCGTCATCGCGCTGCTCATGGCAGCAGTCGGCATCTACGCGGTGCTCGCCCAGGCCACCAGCCGCCGCACCCAGGAAATCGGTGTCCGCATCGCGCTCGGCGCAAGCATCCGCAACATCATGCTGCTGGTCATGCGACGCGGACTCTGGCAGATCGCCGCCGGTCTGGGCCTCGGACTCGCCGCCGCTATCCCAGCCGCACGCCTGATGGCCAGCCTTCCCATCAGCGTCTCGCCGACGGATCCAGTTGTCTTCCTTGCAGTAGCCGCGGTCCTTGCCATCGTCGGCCTCGCCGCCTGCTGGCTGCCAGCACACCGCGCCTCAAGGCTCGATCCCGTCCAGGCCATCCGCTATGAATGAGGCTCAGATGCGTTCGTTGATGCGCAGCGGTCTCTTTGCGCAGGTGCTTGAGGCCCCCAGCCAGCCTGGTCCAGGGCTTTTCCCCGGTTGGAGAGCCAGCGTTGAGTTTTTCCTCCACCGCCTCAGTCACAAAGGCGCGCAACGCAATGCCTCGCTGAGCCGCCATCGACTTGGCACGGCGAAAAACGGCATCCGGAATTTCCAGCGTTGTCTTCACAATTCCAACCTCCAACATTTACGGGACCAACGTCAAATCCTTCCAGCTTCCAGCTTCCAGCTTCCAGCTTCCAGCTCCAGCTTCCAGCTTCCAGCTTCAGCTCCAGCTACCCGCCGCCCTCATTCCTCATCCGCCAAAGCAAATACCCCACAATCCCCAGATTCACCACCAGCACGACGACCTTCAACGCGCTCGGATGCCGGCAAATCTCCCAAACTTCAATGGGCAGCAGCGAAGACGTGATGATCACCGTGAACCACTCCGCCCACCGTTTCAAAAACCACAAGCCCAGGCCCTCGGTCAGAAACAAACCCGCATAGACAAAACTCACCAGCCCCAGCTGCTTGATTTTGTGCGGAGAGAGCCGAGTCGCCTTCTCCAGCACTCCGTTCACGTAATGGCTGCCCGGATCGAGCCCCAGCCGCACGATCCAATCGTTCAGCGCCGCCGCTACATCCACGTGCATCAGCTTCAAAATGCCGATGCCGGTCGCGATCAGCGCCGCAGCTTTCACCAGCTTGAAAACCGCAACCAGTCGAATCAGTCTGTTGTTCGAAGAACGCATCGTGGGGAAATTCTCGCAGAGGATCAGAGGGGACAGAGGCGCGTTACCACCCAACAGTTGCCTCCAACCGCTGACTACCGAATCATCCGGATCGCAACCCGCAACCCGCAACTCGTAACCCAAATCCCGCGCTTGATCCTGCCCGCCAAAATTTCCCGAACGGTTTCCCCCGCTCGTCCGTCTACATTACCAATGCGGCTCCTCAGAACGCGCGCTTCACGGGACCTTCATTCTCCCCTGTTAATCTGATTCTTCCGCCCCTCGATTTTTCGGGTAAGGCTTTTCTGCCCAGGGCAATCTCCGTTCCCCAAAAAATAAGAGGAGTGGTCTGTTCTCATGCTGTCTTTCTGCCATCCCCGGCGTTTCTGCCTCACCGGTGCAATCGTTTTCTTTTCTGCCGTATCGGTCCTTTCGTCCCCAAACCAAGCCAACGCACAATCTCCAGCCCAATCTTCCGCGAAGCAATCCGCCCAAAATTCCCCAGCCACCGTCACCGCTTCCGTCAGCGGCACCGTCGTTGATCCCACCGGCGCAGTCATTCCCGGAGCCGCCATCACCATCACCGGTTCCGCATCCGGCGCATCGCCCGTGACCGCGACCTCCGACAGCGCCGGCAACTTCACCGTCAACGGCCTCGCTCCCGGCGCATGGACCGTCTCCGCCAGCGCCACCGGGTTCCGCGCCCTTCACACCGCGCACGTCGTGCTGCAAGCCGGCCAAACCCGCCGCCTCACTCTCACCCTCATAATCGAGATGCAGCAACAGCAGGTCACCGTCAACGCCGACGACAACACCCTCGACTCCAGCCCCGAGAAGAACGGCGACGCCCTCATCTTCAAAGGTTCCGACCTCGACATGCTCCCCGACGATCCCGATGAGCTCACCGAGCAGCTCCAGGCCATCGCGGGATCCGATCCCGACGCCGGTTCCCAGTTCTACATCGATGGATTCTCCGGCGGCCGCCTGCCCCCAAAATCGGCGATCCGCGAAATCCGCATGAACCAGAATCCCTACTCGGCCCAGTACGACCAGATCGGCTTCGGCCGTATTGAGATCTTCACCAAGCCTGGCGCCGACACCTGGCACGCCGACCTCTGGACCGAGGACAACGACTCCAGCCTCAATTCACGCAATCCCTTCGTCACCACCCAGCCCCCCTACCACTCTCTCGAATTTTGGGGCGACCTCAACGGCCCCATCAATAAGCACTCCTCCGTCTTCACCGAGCTCTGGCACGAGGGCTCCTCCGACGACTCCATCGTCAACGCCTTCGTCCTCGATCCCTCGCTCGATCCCGCGCCCTTCACGCAGATCTTTCCCAATACCAACAACGAAGGCGATTTCTCGACGCGCTATGACCTGCAGGCCGGTCAGGTCCACACCCTCACCACGCGCTATCACGTCAGCTGGAATGAGCAGACCAACGCCGGCGTCGGCCAGTTCGCTCTCGCCTCCCAGGCCCATAACACCGACAACGTGGAGCAGTCCCTGCAGTTCACCGACTCGCAGGCCTGGAACGCGAAACTCCTGAACGAACTTCGCTTCCAGTACATTCGCGACCGCGACCGCACCACGCCGCAGAATCTGGCTCCTACCCTCGTCGTTCAGGGTGGATTCACCGGCGGCGGCTCCAACCTCGGCTTCGCCAACGATGCCCAGGACCGCTACGAGCTCCAGAACTACGCGCAGACTTCGCGCGGCAAGCACACCATCGACTTCGGTGTCCGCGTGCGTGACTCGCGCGACTCCAATACCTCCACCGCGGATTTCAACGGCCAGTACACCTTCTCCTCACTGACCGCGTACCAGATCACGCAGCAGGGAATCGCCAACGGCTCCACGCCCGCCGAGATTCGCGCCGCCGGCGGCGGAGCCAGCCTCTTCGTGCAGGCCACCGGCCGTCCCGGCATCGCCGTCAATGTCTTCGATATGGGCGTCTACGGCGAAGACAACTACAAGATCCGCCCCAACGTCACGCTCAGCTACGGCCTGCGCGTCGAATCGCAAACCGGGATGCCCGACCACGCCGACTTCGCCCCCCGCCTCGGCGCCTCCTGGGCCCTCAACCGCGTCAAAGACAAGCCTCCCATCGCCGTCATCCGCTCCGGCTTCGGACTCTTCTACCAGCGCTTTCCCTCGGGCAACATCCTCCAGGCCCAGCGTCAAAACGGCGTCACCGAGCAGGTGCAGCTCGTCACCGATCCTGACTTCTATCCCGCCACCTGCTCCAGCAACCCCACCGATTGCGGGAGCGCCGCCACCGGTACCGGCGCTGTCTTCCACATCGGTCCCGATCTCCGCGCGCCCTACATCATGATGGCCTCCATCGGTGTCGACAAGCCCATCGGCCGCATCGGACAAATCTCAGCCAACTATCAGTTCTCGCACGGCGTTCATCTCTACCTCACGCGCAACATCAACGCGCCTCTGCCCGGCACCTACAATCCTGCCGATCCCTCCAGCGGCGTACACCCCCTCGGCACCGACCAGAACATCTACGAGTACGAGTCCGAAGGCGACAACGTCCGCCACCGCATCTTCGTGAATGCCAATATTCACACCAAACAACTTGGCATCTACACCAACTACCAGTACGGAAAAGCTCAGGCCGATACCTCCGGCATCGGCAACTTCCCCTCCAACGGCTACGACCTTCACCAGGACTGGGGCCGCGCCTCCAACGACTTCCGCCAGCGCCTCTTCTTCGGTGGATACTGGCACCTCTGGCGCGGGTTCAGTGTCAACCCCTTCCTCGTCTACCAGTCCAGCGCGCCTTTCAACATCGTCCTCGGACAGGACATCAACGGCGATAACCAGTTCAACGACCGCCCCACTTTCGCCACCGATCTCACCCGCCCCAGCGTCGTTCGCACCCAGTGGGGCACCTTCGATACCGCTCCTATTGCCGGACAAACCACCATCCCCACCAACTACGGCAAGGGTCCGGACACGGTGGTCTTCAACACGCGCCTGCAGAAGAATTTCAACTTCGGTCCGGCCTTGCCCGATGAAACTCCCGGGCCACCGCCGCCCGGCGCAGCTCCCTCACCCGTGAAGAAGAAGCCCATCCAGCGCAAATACAACATCAGCTTTTTCGTTGCCGGTCAGAACATCCTCAACCACGTGAACCTGGCGAATCCGGTCGGCGTCCTCGGCTCCCCCCTCTTCGGCGAATCCACCGCGCTGGCCAGCAACTTCGGCACCGGTTCCGCCAACCGCACTCTGAACCTGGGTACGTCCTTCCACTTCTAAGCGTCCGCCATAGGTGGAGTACAATGTAAGTACGGAGAGCTAAATGCCTGTCGCCGCAGGAAAAAAGGAACATCGGATTCAGTTGCGTGCCTCCCGCCATGAAGTGTCAACGATTTCCCGCGCTGCCGAAACGGCCGGCCTGAGCCTGACCGCGTTCATCCTCGAAAGCGCGTCAGAGCGGGCGCAGCGGACGCTCGCTGACCAACGGCAGTTCGAGCTGAATGCCCGCCAATGGCAGGCTTTTATTGAAGCACTGGATCGGCCGGCACGCCGGTTGCCACGCCTCGAAAAGTTGATGCGGGAGCCTTCCGTCCTTGAGCGCCGCTGAACCTCCCGAGGCTGCGCTCTCGCCCGTCGAGCTTCTATCTCGCTCGCACGACCTCAGCGCCTTCGACTGCGGGAAGCATCCTTCTCTGAATGATTGGCTGAGGCGCTTCGCATTCGCCAATCAACAGAACGAAACTTCTCGGACTTACGTGGTCCAAAGAGCTCAACGAGTTGTCGGCTATTACTCCATTGCCACAGGCAGCGTCCTTCGCGAGTCTGTACCGGCACGCATCGGAAAAGGCATCGCAAACCATCCCATTCCGATTCTTCTCCTCACACGTCTGGCCGTGGAGCAGAACGAACAGGGAAGAGGGCTGGGGAAGGCCTTGCTCAAAGACGCCTTGCGTCGTATGGCTCGCGCTGCTGACATTGTGGCAGCACGGGCGGTGGTCGTTCACGCGATCGATTCCGCAGCCGCCGACTTCTACCGACGGTTCAATTTCGAGCCGATGCCGGGAAACGATCTTCACCTGATCCTTCTGATGAAGGATCTGCGCGCGGCCGTTCGCGATTGAAAATGCGCCTCTACGTGGCCGGCTAAACAGTAGGCGCTCTTCCTAAAGAAAAGCGCCTGATTCGGGTCCAATTTACCAGCTACGCCACCGGCTTCTCCAGAATCGCCGCCAGCCCGTGCAGCCGCGCTGCATCTACCGGATCCGCCGACCCCGCCCGCGATTCCACCCCCGGCGCCATCTTCGCGAGCTTCGCCACGTCCTTCGCCTTCAGGTGCGACTTCTCCGCCGAAGCAATCGCCTTCTTGAGCGACGCAATCTGCTTCTGCGGCAGAGCCTGCGACCGCGTCAGCTGATCCAGATACGCCTTGGCCACCACCAGCTGCGCGGGCCACTCAATCTTCTGCTGGTTCTGCACGTTCAGCTCCGCTACCTTCACCGCCTTCGCCGCATCGATCTCGTTCTGCGTCAGATTCTCCGTCGGCGTCAGTTCGAACACGTCCAGCCCGCGCGCGATCTCCGATCCGTAAATCTCTCCGTTGTACCAGTACGCCGACCAGTCACCGCCCAGCACCAGCGTCTTCGGATCGATCGGACCGCGATCGAAATACGCAATCTCCTTCGGATGCGCCGTATCGGTGAAATCCATCACCGAGATGCCGCCCTGATACCACGCCTGCACCTCGACGTCGCGCCCCGGTACCGGAATCAGCGAGCCGTTATGCGCCACGCAGTTTTCCGTATCGCCTTGCGCCGCGGGCAGCTTGTAGTAGCTCTGGAGGCTCAGCTTGTCGTCTTTCAGCGCAAAGATCGCATCCGCGCCCCACTTCATCGGATCGTTCGGACGGCACCGCGCTCCCAGCCCCCCGCCCCACTCATCCGTGAACACCACCTTCGTCCCGTCATTCGAGAAGGAAGCCGAATGCCAGTACGCATAGTTCGGATCGTTCACCGCATCCACGCGTTTCGGATGCACCGGATCACGGACGTCCAGTAGCAGCCCGTTGCCCGAGCACGCCCCCGCCGCCAAACCAATCGCCGAGTACACCGTGATGTCGTGGCATTGGTCGGTGTCCGCCGGCTTCTCTGCGCCCTTGCCGTGACTGCCGCCATTGTTCAGCCCGTTCAGCGCACCCGTGCGCGCATCGATAAACACCCGCGGGCTCGACACAACCTTCGCATCCTGCGGGCTCGCCAGCGGCACCTGAATCACCTCGATGCGAAACAGCGCCGTGTTCGGATCCTTATCCGGCGTCTCTCCCGAGCATCCGGCCAGTTCCTCGCTCTGCCGGACAAACGACGTCCCCGACACGTAGATATAAACGTTGTCCTTGTCGTTCGGATCCACCACCAGCGTGTGCGTGTGCGACCCGCGGCAGGTCTGCACCGCCGCTACTTGCTTTGGATTGCGGATGTCAGAAATATCGAAAATCCTCACTCCGCGAAAGCGATCCTTCTGCGCCGAAGGAATACGCCGCGCCGGTGGCTGACCCGCAGCCGGCGGCGGTGCCGGAGGATCGGGCGGAAATCCGTCCACACCGCAATCCAGCCTTCCATTCGGCATCTCCACCGACATAAACATCAGGTGCCCATACACCGACACATCGCCCTGCCCGCCCGGACACACCATCGACGTCACCAGCGCGGTCTTCGTCGGATCGGCGATGTCGTAAATGTTCACGCCATAGAAATTTCCCTGGAACAGATAATGTCCCTGAAACGCGAAGTCCGAATTCGCGAACGCCAGCTGCGCGATCACCGGCTTCATCGACTTCGGGATATTCGCCATCATCGCGCCAACGCCCAACTGCCCCAGCGTCTTCTCCACCTTCGGATCGTCCGGCGATGTCGCGTCGATCTGAAACGCATCCGGCTTCTTCAGGAACGTCACGTGCTTCATCCCCACCGCCGCTTCGCCCGCATCGTAGAGCCCCGGCTTCAGCGTGTAGCGCGGATCCTTCGTGTCTGCCCCGGTCATTCCCGGCGGCAGCGGCGGCGCCGGCTGCGGCGCAAAGGGATTCTTCTCCTCTTCCTGAGCCGGTTTTGCCGGAGCCTGGCTCCCGGCCGCCGGTGCAGGCGTCGTCTCCTGTGCTCTCACCGTTCCCGCGCTCAAAAGCAAAATGGCCGCACTCATCACGGCCATTCCCATTCCCATCCCGAAATTCGCGTGCTTCACTCGCCTCAAAGTTTTTCTCCTGCTTCTAACGTTTTTCGTCCAGCATTCCCTGCATAATCCTGATCTCTGCCCGCTGTCCGCTGTCCACGTCCGTGGCAAAGTCGAACAACTCCGCATCCTGTCCAGTCCCCGCCTGATCGAACAGATCCTTCACCATCGTCAGTGCCCCGCCGTGATGCTGAATCATCCCCGTCAGAAACAGCCGGTCGAACTCCGCGCCCCGCGCCTTGCGCAGCGCATCCATCTGCTCCGGCGTCAGCATCCCCGGCATCAATGCCATCGGCTTTCCGTTCATGTCCATATCCGGCATCCCCGGCATTGACATCGAAAGCGCCTGCCCCCGCCCCGCCAGCCACCGCTGCATGAATCGAATCTCATCCGACTGCGAGCGGCTGATCTTCGCTCCAATCGCGCGCACCTCTTTGTTCTCCGTGTGCGACTCGATCAGCGCCGTCATCTCCACAGCCTGCGAGTGATGCATGATCATCCCCTGCATGAACTCGACATCGGCGCGCACTACCGGCGGCGCGATCGGTCTCGTCGAAGAGGGAAGCGTCCGGCTCGGTTCTCCCGGAGCGCCCGGCTGCACCACCACCGGCCCAGGCGCAGTCTGCGCGGAAGCACCACAGACCAACAATCCTGCCGCCAGCGCCAACACAGCCAGCCCAGCGGAATCCTCTCCGCACCCGAATTTTCTAAAGGAAGAAAACCGAAACCGCAGTTCCAGAAGAGTCATTTGCGATTTCAATACGCTACCACGGAACCGTCGTACCCGAGCGATGCGCCTAATCTCTAATCCCTAATCTCTAAACTTCCTGTTCCTACTCAAACACCGGCGTCAGCAGCCGCACCAGATGCTCCGGCTCCGCCAGAAAAGCATCGTGCCCGTGGTTCGACGCCATCTCCCGATAATCGCACCGCGCTCCAGCAGCCGCCATCACCACCGCCATCGACCGCACATCCTCCGGCGGAAACAGCCAGTCCGTCGAAATCCCCACCATCGTCACATGCGCCTCGATGCGGCTATACGCCACCAGCGGCGACGCATGGGCCCGCACCGGGTCGAACGTATCCATCGTCCGCGTAATCGCAATGTACGAATTCGCATCGAACCGGTCGTTGAATTTATGCCCCTGATAGTCGAGAAAGCCCGCAATGTCGAAGCGCCCGTTCTGCCCCGCCGCCGTCGAGATCCACGGATTCTCGCCGCCCGTCCGGTTCGGCTTCCTTCCAAACCGCGCCTCAAACAGCGGCACGCTCTTGTAGCTGATCACCCCCAGCGCCCGCGCAATCGCCAACCCCCCGTGCGGCTCATCGTCCGGCAGATAATAGCCACCCGCCCACTTCGGATCGAGCATGATCGCCTGCCGCTGCAGATGATTCAGCCCCAGCCCCATCGCACCCAGCGGAGCCGCGCCAATGCTGATCGCCCGCGCCACCCGATCCGGAAACAGCACCGCCCACTCCAGTACCTGCATCCCGCCAATCGACGCGCCAATCGCCAGCTTCAGCTTCTTAATCCCCAGCGACGTGATCAGCTTCTCCTGCGCGCGCACGATGTCGCGCACGTTGATCAGCGGAAACGTCGGCCCATACAGCCGCCCCGTCTCCGGATCGACCGAGCCCGGTCCCGTTGACCCGTAGCACGAACCGAACATATTGATCCCGATCACACAGTCGCGATCGAGATCGAGCATGGCTTCTGGTTTCGTGAACAACTGCGGCCACCACGTCGCCACTTCCGCATTCCCCGACAACGCATGCGCCACCAGCACCGCGTTGTCCCGCGCCGCATTCAGTCGCCCGTAAATCGCGTAGTGCTGCGTCGGCTGCACCAGATGCTCGCCGCTCTCGAGCGGGACCACCTCGTCGATGACGTAGTCCCCCTCGAACTCCGGCTGAATCGCCGCCGCCGCCCTGATCGCGTGTTGTGCTTCGATACTCATCGTGTGCAAGCAAAGAGCAGTAGCAACCAGCGGTAGCAAACCGCTTTTAGCTAAAGCTAGCAGCTAAAAGCTGGCAGCTTCCGTCACCGACTCCCAACCAGCTCCGGGCTCGGCACCGCCACCTCCAGCGCCTGATCGATGTCCGCGATCAGATCGCGCACATCTTCGATCCCCACCGACAACCGCACCATCTCCGGCAGCACGCCCGTCGATTTCTGCTCCTCAGCGCTCAGCTGCTGATGCGTCGTCGACGCCGGGTGGATCACCAGAGACTTCGCATCCCCCAGGTTCGCCAGCAGCGAGAACACCTTCAGTGCGTTGATGAACTTCTTGCCCGCGTCGAACCCGCCCTTGATCCCGAACGTGATCAGCCCGCTCGCCCCGTCCGGCAGATACTTCTTCGCCCGTGCCGCATACTTGCTCGACGGCAATCCCGGATAGTTCACCCACGTCACCCCCGCATGCTTCTCCAGGTGACGAGCCACCGCCAGTGCATTCTCCGAGTGCCTCTGCATGCGCAGATGCAGCGTCTCCAAACCCTGTAAGAAGAGCCACGCATTGAACGGCGACAGCGCCGCTCCGGTATCGCGCAGCCCCTGGACTCTGGCCTTCAAAATAAACGCCAGCGGCCCAAACGCTTCCGTAAACGACAGCCCGTGATACGAGGGATCCGGCTCGACAAAATCCTTAAACCGTCCCGACGCCTTCCAGTCGAATTTCCCCGCATCGACGATGATCCCGCCAATTGAGTTGCCGTGCCCGCCGATATACTTCGTCGCCGACTCGACCACGATGTCCGCACCCCACTCAATCGGCCGCAGCAGAATCGGCGTCACGCTGGTGTTATCGATGATCAGCGGCAGCCCATTCTCGTGCGCGATCTTCGCCATCGCCTCCACGTCCACAACATCCAGCTTCGGATTCCCCAGCGTCTCCGTGTACACCGCGCGCGTTTTCGGCCCTATCGCCTTGCGCAGCCCCTCAAAGTCATCGGCGTCCACAAACTTCACGTTGATGCCCAGCTTCGGCAGCGTGTAGTGGAACAGGTTGTACGTCCCGCCGTAGAGCGACGTCGTCGACACAATCTCATCGCCCGCATTCGCCAGCGTCAGAATCGCCAGTGTCTCCGCAGCCTGTCCCGATGCCGTCGCCAACGCCGCCGCTCCGCCCTCCAGCGCCGCCACCCGCTTCTCAAACACATCGGTCGTCGGATTCATGATCCGCGTGTAGATGTTTCCGAACTCCTGCAGCCCGAACAGCCGCGCCGCATGATCCGCGTCCTGGAACACATACGACGTCGTCTGATAAATCGGCACCGCGCGCGAACCCGTCGTCGGATCGGGCACCTGTCCCCCATGGACTGCCAGTGTCGCCAGCTGCTGCTTCTGTTCTTCCGCCATGTCTCCCTCTCTTTACCGCTCGTTTTTCTGAACGCTGAACGCCGAACGCTGGAGCGCTGTATTTCCAAATACAAACGGCCCGCGATCACTCTGACCGTGGGCCGCCGGAACCTGCTTCGAACTCGCTTACTCCGCTCGTTCGCTCCCGCGCACGGTCGCCGCTCGCAGACACATACACATGTCCCCTGTACACAGGTTCATGGCAAGCCTTGCGCCGCAGCCGTTACGCGAAATCATCCCAGCCAGTATCAGGGTCCCCCCCTATCCTTCGTCAAACCTGCGGCCTCGTTGTCACCCTCTTGTCATGGCATTGCTGCCAACGAATCGCAACCGGCAAACCCCGCAACCCCTTCCCCGGGTCCGGGTTGATGACAGATATTCGGCCGATACCGGTTGCGCTCATTCACGTCCAATCTACAGCGGGTCCAGTCTCTGCCAGGAGAAAGTGAAATGTCGTGGCGTCGTCTCGCCGTTACTGTGCTGTCCGGTTTAGCCATGTTGTTGGCCGTCGATCTGGTCGATCGCTGGTTAGCCTTCGCCGGGCTCCATGCGGAAACCACCCGAGTGGACGACATCCTGCTCGGTCTCGTCGCAGCCGCCCTGGTCTTCCTCCTCCAGCGTCAGCAGGAAATAGAACTTCGCCGCCAGCGGCAAAGCGCTGCGGTCATCGAGCAAATGAACCATCACATCCGCAACGCCCTGCAGGTCATCGTCACCCGCGCCAGCCTTGACCACGAAGCCAAACCGGAACTCGACCAGATCCACTCCGCCGTGGCCCGCATCGACTGGGCTCTCCGCGAGATCCTCCCGCAAAGCGTCGGCGACGGCCCCATCCCCGATCCTGAGTTCGAAAATCGAGAACCCGCTACCACTCCGCGCTGACTGAAAACCTGATTCCTGCTACCTTCAGGCCGCGGCCACCCGCACCGGGGGCCGCCTGTGGACCAGGCTGGCAATTCCAAACACCACCAGCTGCATCGCCAGCGCCCCGCAGAAGTCCAGCGCCACATCCTTCGGCGTGCTGGTCCGCCCAGGGATAAAGCTCTGGTGCCACTCGTCCCAGCTGGCCAACAGCAAGGTGGAAAGTAACGCCAGCCCACCGGCATTCCGAAACCGCGCGCGCCACTGCGCCCACCGGTACTCAAAAGTCACCCGCCAGGCCTCGAAAAAGCCCAGGCTCACCATCCCGTAGCCGACGAAATGGCCAGTCTTCCGAATGTAGTGGTGCACCACTTCCCAACGCGCAGCGCTGATCGGCCCAAACAGCTTCACCCACAGCGGCAGCAGCCAGCGGCTCGTGTTTTCGGCTGACATCGTCGCCGTCGATTCAACAAGGATCACACCAATTCCAATCAGCGCCGGAATCCAGTGCAGCAGCAGTCGATAGCGCTTCTGAACCACAATTCTCCTCAAAACACCCGCTTCCCTTAGGATACAGGGCAATTCACGGACCGAATCCTGAGCGCTTCTGGCCCCCGATGCGTCAATAGTGGTACAACAAACCGTGACCCCCGAATTGACCCCCCGTACATGAGCAGCCAGGAAAAAGTCTTGATCGTCGAAGACGAGCCCCACGCGTTGTCGGGCCTCGCCGAGCTTGTCTCCGGCTGGGGCTACCGCACCGAAACGGCTCGCGACGGTCTTGAAGCTCTTGAGAAGGTCAGCGCCTGGCAGCCCGGCATCATCGTCTCCGATTTAAAGATGCCCCGCATGGACGGCCTGCAGCTCCTCTCCCGCCTCAGTGAATCGAGCGAGAAGATCGCCGTCATCATGCTCACCGCGCAGGGCTCTATCGAGTCCGCCGTCGAAGCGATGAAGAGCGGCGCCTACGACTTCATTCAGAAGCCCGTCGATCCCACGCGCCTGCGTGCCATCCTCACCAACGCCTCCCGCCAGCGCGATACCGAGCGTGAGCTCGAAGTCACCCGCCGCAAGCTGCGCGAAACCGGCGTCCTCGGCTCCCTGGTCGGAGCCTCGAAGAAGATGCAGGAGGTCTTCACGCTGATCGAGCGTGTGGCCACCAGCAACGTTTCCGTGCTCATTACCGGAGAGAGCGGCACCGGCAAGGAACTCGTTGCCCGCACCCTGCACGACCTGAGCCCGCGCCGCAGCAAGCCGTTTGTCGCCGTCAACTGCGCGGCGATTCCCGAGACGCTGATCGAAAGCGAGATTTTCGGCCATGAGAAAGGCGCCTTCACCGGCGCCATCGAGCGTCGCGCCGGCTGCTTTGAGCTGGCCGAGGATGGCACCCTCCTCCTCGACGAAATCGGCGAGATGCCCGTCGCCACCCAGGCCAAACTACTGCGCGTCCTCGAAGACCGCAAACTGCGCCGTCTCGGCAGTAAGGTCGAGTCTCCGATCGACGTCCGCGTCCTGGCCGCCACCAACAAGAATCCCGAAGAGGCCGTGGCCGACGGTCATCTCCGCGGCGACCTCTTCTACCGCCTCAACGTCTTCAACATCCACATGCCCCCGCTGCGCGAGCACAAAGAAGACATCCCGTCCATCGCCGAGGCCATGATCGAAGACATGAATCAGAAGCACCAGCGCAAGGTCTCCGGACTCGACAGCGAAATGCTCGCGCGTCTGGTCGCCCACGACTGGCCCGGCAATGTGCGCGAGCTGCGCAACACCATCGAGCGCGCCGTGGTTCTTTGCAGCGAGACCCAGATTCAGTCGCGCCATCTTCCCCCCGGCTTCGGCACCCGTCCCGTCCGCCTCGCTGCCGAGCTGCCTCCCAATGCCATTCAGCTTGAAGTGGGCGCCACCGTCGATGACGCCGAGCGCATGCTCATCTTCAAAACCCTCGAATCCACCCATAACAACAAAACCCGCGCTGCCGAAATTCTCGGCATCAGCCTTAAGACGTTGCACAATAAGCTTCGCGAATACGGAAATACTGCTGCAACCGCTGGCGCTCTCGAAGAATAATGTGGCAAGACGGGGGCAATTCTGGGTATGCTCCCTTTACCGATCCTTAACAGCTGAGCGCCGTCCCCCCCGACCATGCGCCTGAAGACCAAACTCGTCCTGGCCATCACCGGACTCGTGTTTTGCGTGGTGCTGGTCTTCTCCTGGATCTGGCTCAGCCAGTTGCTCCAGCAGCATATCGATCAGTCCTGGCAAACCACCGACTACCTCGCCCACAACGTCCTCTTCCAGATGCGCCGGGCCCTCGACAACGGCCTCCGCGACCGCCATTTCGACCCCAACGATCCCGTTGCCGTACGCGCCGCAGTGGCCGATTCCCTTCGCCTGGACCACGGCCTCAACGACCTCCTCACCTCCATCGTCAACTATTCCCCCACCGTCCTCGACGTCTCCATCGTCGACCGCCAGAATCGCGCCATCATTGCTGTCCCCGATTCCACCCTCGACGACCAGATCCTCCCCAACCGTCCCGACTACTCCGTTCTCAAGCGGCAATCCCCGGTTCGCACGCTGAAAATCGTCTTCGGCCGGCCCCAGGTCTACAACGTCTCCCTCGGTCTCGATCGCAACGATCAGCCTTTCCTCACCATCCGCATCGGCATCCGCACCACCTTTCTCAGCCACGCTTTCAAACCGTGGCTGATTGAGGCCTTCAGCTTCATGGGCCTGGCCATGATCATCTCCATGATCGTCGCCGCCTTCGTCGCCAACCTCGCTCTCCAGCCCATCGAACAGATCAGTCAGCGTCTCGATCTGCTCGCCGGCCAGGAGGCGGCCACTGAAGTGGTGGCCTCCCGTGAGCTGCGCCGTACCATCGAACCCGAGCTGCTGCCCGGAGGCACCCCTGTGCCTGCGGACCGTGATTCCCGTCGCGGCGGCGATGCCGTCGCTCAGGTTTCGGGCAAAATTGAGCGCCTCGGCCAGCGAATCCGCAACGTTGAAGAGGTCTTCAGCGCCCTCCGCGAAAACCTTGACCAGATTCTGTCCAACCTGCAGGACGGCCTCATGCTCTTCACGCGCGACTCCCGCGCCGTCCTTGTCTCCAGCGCCTGCGAGCGCTTTCTCAACATCGGACGCGACCGTATCTTCGGCGCAGAAGTGCGCGAGATATTCGACCGCTCCACCCGCCTCGGCCGCCTCGTTCGCGACGCCTTCGAAGGCGGCATGTCCATCGTTCAGGAAGAAGTCACCACCGAGACCGGCCGCCGCGTCGAAGTCTCTCTCGACTTCATCCACGACGCGGACTCCCGCGACCGCCACTCCCTCGGCGCCCTGCTCACCATCCACGACCTCGAATCGGTGCGCGAAATTGAAACCGAGCTCGAGGTTTCCCGCCGCATGGCCTCCATCGGCCGCCTCACCGCCGGCGTCGGCCACGAAGTCAAGAATCCCATCAACGCCATCGTCGTCCACCTTGAGCTGCTGCGGAACAAGGTCCAGGTCGGTGGCGATGCCCTCCGCCACCTCGACATCATTCAGAGTGAAATTCGCCGCCTCGACCGCGTCGTCCAGACCCTCGTCGACTTCTCCCGCCCCGTCGAGCTGCAGCTCAAGGATCAGGACCTGCGCGGAATCGTCTCCAGCGTCCTCATGCTTGCCTCCGCCGACCTCCAGAACCGCGGCATTGCCGTTGAGAGCCAGGCGCCTCCTCGCTCCGTGCTGTGCCGCGTCGATGCCGACCTCCTGGAGCAGGCCCTGCTCAACGTGGTCCTCAACGGCGCCCAGGCCATGGCCAACGGCGGCCTCCTCGAAGTCCGCCTCACCGAAGACACCCGCTGGGCCTACATCCGCATCCGTGACCACGGCGACGGCATCCCCGACGAAATCCGTCCCCGCATCTTCGACCTCTACTTCACCACAAAAAAAGAAGGCAGCGGTATCGGCCTTGCCATGACCTACCGCATTCTCCAGATGCACCATGGCCAAATTGACGTAGAATCGAAGACTGGGAGCGGAACCACCTTTGTACTGCGGCTCCCGCTTATTTCTGCCGGTTCGGGACAGCGCGTAGTTCTGGAAACTACAGGGCACGCGATTCCCAGCGAGCTTGCTCGCCAGGGTGGTGAGACCCAGCCAGAAAGGTCCGGACCATGAGATCCGGAAGCGCATGCGCAGCGCTTGCAGTATTGCTGGCGTTGCTGACAGGATGCGGCCCTAAAAGGCCGAAGGACGTAGTGTCGCCCGCAGCTCAGGTGCCCGACCTGCCGCCTTCGCGGATGGCTGCCTCCCTGCCTGTAGTCCCGCCGCCGTTCCCGCCCGTGACCACCCACCCGGTCAAGCTCGATACCACCACTCCGCCCGAAGTCAAAACCGAAGTCGCCACCACCGAGCCGCACAAGCCCACCAAGCGCCACCTCAAGCCAGTTCAGGAAGAAACCGCAAAGGTTGCACCGCCTCCTCCGACCGCGGCACAGACTATCGCGGCGGCTGCCACGCCGCCGGCGGAAGCGACCCCTCTTGGGCAACTCACCGCCAACGACCCCGTGAACCCGGCCGACCGGCACACCATCACCGACCGCATCGATGCCACTGAGAACGGCGTGAATTCCATCAAGAGGCCGCTGAATGGGGACGAGCAGAAAACCGTCACCCTGATCCGCACCTACATCACCCGCGCGCGCGACGCTCTCAAGGTCGATGACATCGATGGCGCCAACAACCTCAGCACCAAAGCGCAACAGCTCCTGCAGGAATTGATGAAGCCCTAGCGTTTTCCCTGCTCCCTGCTCCCTGCTCCCTGCTCCCTGTACTATTTTTGCCCCCACTTCAGCTTCGTCCGCAGCACATCGAAGAACCCGTTCTCGCCCAGCCGCATGAGCTTCACGCAATGGTCCGACTTGCGGCAGTGCAGCTCATCCCCAACCCGTAGCTGCACCGCTTCCTGACCATCCACCGTCAGGAATGTCTGATCGGGAATCCCCTCGATCCGCACTAAAATCCGCGAGCTCCCCGGCAGCACCATCGGCCGCAACGTGAGCTGGTGCGGGCAAATCGGCGTCACCACCAGCACATCCGCCTTCGGCACCATCACCGGACCCCCCGCCGCCAGTGAATACGCTGTCGATCCCGTCGGCGTAGCGACGATCACCCCATCCGCGCGAAAGCTGGCCGCCAGCTGATCGTCGACTTCCACCGTGAAGTGCCCCATGCGGGCGATCGCGCCCTTCGCCACCACCACGTCATTCAGCGCATCGTGCTCACCGTAAGTCTTGCCGTCGCGTCGCAGCTCGCTGTGCAGCATGGCCCGCGACTCGATGCAGCACGCGCCATTCCCCCACGCCTCCAGATGCGTATAGATATCCGCCAGCCGAACCTCGGTAAGAAAGCCCAGCGCGCCCAGGTTGACGCTGAGAATCGGTACACCCGTCCTGGCAAACACACGCGCCGCCGCCAGCAGTGTGCCGTCGCCCCCCAGAACAATCACCAGTGCCGGGTTCAGCGCCGGCATCTCCGGTCGCGGATACACCGGCTCATCCATCACGTAGTTCGCGCTCACCGGATCCAGCAGAGGCTCATGCCCGTGCGCCTTGAGCCACAGCACCAGCTCCGGCAACAGCTGCCGTAGTTCTTCCTTCTGCGGTTTGGAGATGATGACGACCCGAGACATGGGTCCTAGTGTAAGACAGGAAAGGGCGCCAGTCCTCCGACTCGCGCCCAAAACTATTCCCTATTCCCTGTTGGCTATTCCCTGTTCTTACGTGGTCGGCCGGCTCTTCACCGCCATGAACTGCGCCGGCACTGCCACGCCGCCCGAGTTCGTCAGCTTCGGATCCAGCGTCTGCGTGTCGGTCAGCGAGCTCGTGCTCACCATGTGCACCAGATTGTCGCCGCTGGTGCTGGTGAAGAAGATTGTCCCGTCAGGACTGAAAACGCCAGCCACCGGCGCCTGCGCCCCCGACGAGAGCTGCACCGAACCCAGCGTCCCAAAAGCCCCAGCACCCGCAGCCGGCTGATAGTAAGGCAGCACGCCGCTCCCGGTTCCCGCGTTGTAGGTCACAAACGCAACCGACGAATCCGGTGACGCTACCACCTGATCGATCTCTGTCGGCGCCACCGGCATCGTGCCTGTGTTCACCGACGTCGTCAGCGTCAGAGGTGGCCCGTTGTAGTCAGGGCACGCGCCAATCGGAACTCCCGGCGTCGTCTTGCCCGGGTCCTGGAAGATCCAGGTGTCGGAGAAAGTCGTCCCCGAAGCACCCAGCACGTGATTCCCGTCCGCCGTCGCCGTCAACTGCGCCGTCGTCGCCCCGATATCCCCAGCCGGCGGATAGTACGGCGGAGTCGAGTTCGTGTTCGGGCAATAACTCCGCGTCGCCGTCGTGTTCCCGCTCAGGAACGCAGCCACGCTGGGCACGCTGATCGTCAGCGCCGGCCCGCAGAACGGATCCCAATTCGGGTTGTAAGTCTGCGTGGCCGTCGTCCCGGCCGCTTCCAGAGGACAGGCGTACGCCGATTGATTCGTGAGCGGATAGCTGCTCCATCCCGTGCTGGTGCTGTTCACAAACAGCGTGTTCTGTCCCGTCGCCGGATCCTGCCCAACGATGTACACCGTATTTCCGTCCGGCGAATATTGCGCGCGGAACGCCACTCCCCCAATGCTCGTGAACGTGCTCGCCGACACGTTGTACAGATAGATCACCTGGCGAAGCTGGTCGTTGATCACCGCCTGAGAGCCGGTCGGAGAAACCGCCAGCACCACGCCCGGCACCCCTGTCTGTTCTTTGCTGAGCCCGTTGTTCGCTGTGCTGTACGTCATCAACTCGTGATAGCTGCCGAAAAACAGCGTGTCCCCGCCCTGATCCATCACCATCGAATTCGGCGTGTATGGCAGCCGAATCGGAGCCGATGCCCCGCCCGTGGTCAGATCGATATTCGAGAAAAAGGGCGACTGCGAGGACGCAAACCAAATCTTGTTGCTGCTGCGTCCTGGCGAGTTCACGCTTACGCGATTGCCCGTCACCGGCATCCCGTTCCCCAGGCTTCCAATCAGGTTTACCGGCGCTGGATTGCAACTCGGCGGCAGGCAGGTCGCCGTCACCGTCGCATGACTCGGGAACGTCGCCGTTACCAGCCCCGTGCTGCTCACGCTCAGGTTCTGCGGCTCCGTCGACGAATAAGTCAGGCTCAGGCCGTTGATCGTCGCGCCGTTCGTATCGGTCACCGCGGCCACCACCGTCTGCGGTGAACTCGGCGTCACCGTTGCCGACGTCGAACCGTTGATGTTCAGCGCGATTTTGGCTGGTGGGCAGGTCGAGAAGAATCCCGCCGCCGACGTCACTTCCGCCGCGTTCGCGTTGATCACCGTCGACCCGGGCAGGTTCGCCACCGCCTGGCCGTTTGGATTCGGCGTAGACCCGGAGCCGCCGCCCGTCACCGGGTTCACATTCGTCGGGTTCGTCGTGTTGTTGATCGTCACCACATCGGTGGTCACCGCGTTGTATGTGATGGTTCCGATGTTCGCGCTCGGGCTCGTGCAGGAAGTCGTCGTCGGACTGCACAGAATCGCCCCGCCTGGACCCGTCGCCGTCGTCTCCGCCAGCAGCGAGGTCGGAAGCGATTGCCCCTGAGAGATACATTTGCTCTGGCTGGGAATCGTCATCGACGAGATCGGTGGATGGATGTACACACTCACCGGATTGCTCGTCACCGCAGCGCCCGTCGCCGTGATCTGCACCACTCCGCAGGAACTCTGCGTGCAACCCTTAAACGACGAAAGAGAAGAACCCGCCGGAGGAGTGCAGATGCTGAAGTCGGGCACCCCGCCCGGGCTGTTCCGGTTCCATGTGCCCGCGCAGATCGTGCCGCTGGGCGAAATATCGGCCAGCAGCAGATTCGAGCTGGCATAGGTGTACTTCGTTACGCTGGAGGAGTCGCCGTTGCAGTTGAAGGCCTGCGGAGAATTCAGGTTCCCGGTCTGACCCCACGCCAGCGAAAGCCCCGTGACCTCCGGCCCCAGCGTGACGTACACCACCTGGCTGGTCGTGATGCCATAGGCGTGGCCATTCTTGATGCAGTAATTGTTGGGATTGTGGCCACAGCCCGTGACGGAGAGACCTACCGGAAGTGAACAGGCCAGGAGAACTGCAAACGCAAGCAACCGCCGCATGAAACCTCCCCGCCTGCGCAGTCCAGCCGCGACAGACGGTCCAAACACAAAGAAATCCGCGTGTGTCTCAGAATAACAAAGTAGAAGCAGCCCGCACAGCGCACAAGCCCCGGTAAATCACAGCATTCGGGCCTAAAATGGCGGACGCACACCAACCCCTTTCGTGAGCAAAATCCACCGCCAGGTCTTTAAGCCAGCCACCAGCTCGCCTCGGGCGCCCTGTGCCCTGCGACCTGTGCCCTGCGACCTGTGCCCTGAGCCCTGCGACCTGAGCCCTGTGCCCTGCGACCTGAGCCCTGTGCCCTGCGACCTGAGCCCTGAGCCCTGTGCCCTGCGACCTGAGCCCTGTGCCCTGCGACCTGAGCCCTGTGCCCTGCGACCTGAGCCCTGTGCCCTGCGACCTGAGCCCTGCGACCTGAGCCCTGTGCCCTGCGACCTGAGCCCTGTGCCCTGCGACCTGAGCCCTGTGCCCTGCTCTACAACTTCTTCCCCAACGCCCAGAGCATTTTTCCGACTTCCTCGCTAAGACCCTCAACCTCTCGCGCCTGATCCTTCTTCCCCAACCCAAGCCTCTCCGCGATCACCAGTTGTGTTTGGAGCTCGAGCGTCGATCCCCGCGCTATTCCAATAAACTGCCGATACTCACCAGCAGACACCCGTCCATATCCCTCCGCAATATTGCTGGCGATCGAAACGGAAGCTCGGCGAAGCTGCGATGTCAATCCATAAAGCTCCTCGCCGGGAAAATCGCGCGTGAGCCTGTACGTCGCCACCGACAGTTCGATCGACCTTTGCCAAACCTTCAAATCACGAAACGACCCAGCCATCATGCCTCCCTGCGACCTGCTTCAGAATGACAGTTTTGAGGCAGAAATCGGGGCTGGATAGCTTGTTACTGAGTCGAAAGTAATGCGACCTGCGCCCTGAGCCCTGATGCCCTGTGCCCTGTGCCCTGTGCCCTGCGACCCGAGCCCTGAGCCCTGAGCCCTGAGCCCTGCGACCTGTGACCCGAGCCCCGAGCCCTGTGACCTGAGCCCTGCGCCCTGAGCCCTGAGCCCTGCGACCCCCTGCGACCTGAGCCCTGCGACCTGCTCTTACGGCATATACCGCTGGAACCAGGAGAGCGCCCGCTCCAGCACATCCCTCCGATGCTCCGGGTTCACAAACCCGTGCCCCTCGTCCGGATACACCACCAGCTCCGTCGGCTTCCCCAGGTCCCGCAGCGCATGCCAGAACTCAAACGACTGCGGCGCCGGGCACTCCCCATCCCGGTCCCCCACTACCGAAAGCGTTGGCGTCGTCACGTTCTTGATGTAGTTGATCGCCGACATCTTCGCGTACACCGCCGGATCGTCGTACACCGAAGCGCCAAAAAACGGAATCATCCACTGGTCGATCTGGTTCTCCCCGTAATAGCTCTGCCAGTCCGAGATCCCCGCCCCCGCCACCGCCGCCCGGAACCGATGCGTCTGCGTCACCGCGAACATCGTCATGAACCCGCCGTAGCTCCACCCCGTCAGCCCCACGCGGTGATCGTCGATCGGATACTTCTTCTCCACCGCATCCACGCCCGCCAGAATGTCCCGCAGATCGCCGTACCCAAAATCCTTCCGATTCGCCTGCGTGAACTTCTCGCCCTCGCCATAACTCCCGCGCGGATTCGGCATCAGCACAAAATAATCCAGCGCCGAGAAGGGAACCGGCCCGTATCCAACACCTGGCCACCGCGGCGTCACCGCGGACGAAGGCCCTCCGTGCACCTCCACGATCAGCGGATACTTCTTCGCCGGATCGTAGTGCGCCGGCAGCAGCAGCCACCCTTGCACATGGAACCCCTCGTTCTCCCATTCCACCGACTCCGCCTTGCCCCACACCGGCTTCACGCCATCGTTAATATGCGTCACCTGCTTCAGGTTCATCAGATCGCCCGCCCACACCTCCGGCGGATGCTCAAACGACGACCGCACCAGCGCAATGTTGTTCGTGTTCGATGTCGACACGCTCATCATCAGCCCGCCGCCACTCACTCCCGCCGGCAGCGTCAGGTTGTGCTCCGTCGACTCCTGCTGCGTGGCAATGTCGTAGGCGAACAAGTGCGAGCCTCCGTCCTTGATCTCCGAAATCCCCACCGTGTGATCGTCGAGCCACACAAACCACGACGGGCTCCCCTGTCGATTGGCCGTTACATCCTTCGGTTCGCCACCCGTCGCCGGCATGACGTACAAATCCCCGCCCGTCGATCCCTGATCCGACATCAGCCCGCCAATGAACCCAATCTGCTTTCCATCCGGCGACCACCGCGGCACAGCAATCTGCAAACCATGCAGCGATCCCGCAACCGTCTGCGGATCCAGCACCACTGTCGGTACCGAGCCCACGACGGAGTGGACGGGCTTCTGGCTATGAAACTCGACCTCTCGATCACCGGCTGCGTGTAAAGCTTCGCCACCCACCAGTTGTTCTCCCCCGGTGGCGCCGCCGCAACGTACGTCAGCGTCTTCGAGTCCGGCGACCAGTCAAACTCAAACACATGCAGCTTCGCCGGGGTAATCTGCGTCAGCTGCCCGCTACTGACATCCACAGCCGCAACGCGCTGCACCTCCAGCCCCTCCTCTCCAATCACCCCCGACGGCGGCTTCTCCGCCGCCAGCGCCCCCGAAGGCCGCGTCGCCCCCTCCACATACAGAAAGCTCAGCCGCTTCCCATCCGGCGACCACACCATCTCCTTCGCGAACCCACCTACCGCGGCCAACTCGCGCGGTGCCGCCCCATCCGCAACGTCCGCCAGAAACACCGCCATCTTGTGATCGCTCGTGCACTCGGAGAAAAATGCCAGCTGCTTCGAATCCGGCGAAAACACCGCATCGCTCTCTCGTCCTCGGTCGCCGCTGTTGCACGCCGTCACCTTCTTCGCCGCCCCAGGATTATCAAACGGCGCCAGCTCAATGTCCGCTCCCCCGCGTCCACCCACTTCCCACACGATCGACTTCCCATCGGGCGACAGCGCCGTCCCCGCAATCGTCTTCGCCTCTCCCAGCGCAGAAAGAATCTTCGGAATCCGCGGATCATGCGCGGGCGCGGCCGGAGACTGCGCGAACGCAGCAGTTCCCATCGAAACCCAAACAGCAAGGAGAGCAAAGAAGCAAACCTTCGTCATGCGCGTTTTATATCAGGTTGCACTCCTTCTCCGCGAAGCCCGGCGCCTCGAACTGCAACTCGTAACCTGTCTCCCGTAACCCGTAACCCCTGTACCCTGTCCCTATGGCGACCCTCCGCCCTGCGCAATTCTCCACCGACCTCGACCTCTGCCGAATCCTCATGCGCGAGTACGCCCACTTCCTCAACGAATCCGTCGGCGGCCAGCACATCTGCGTCGAGTCTCTCGAAGAAGAACTCGCCGCCCTCCCCGGCTCCTACGCCGAACCCACCGGAACCATCCTCCTCGCCTTCGACAACGAAACCCCCGCCGGCTGCGTAGCCCTCAAGCCCCTCCACCTCGACAACACAAACGAACGCGCCTGCGAGATGAAGCGCCTCTGGGTTCGTCCCACCCACCAAGGAACCGGTCTCGGCCGCCAACTCTCCATCGCCATCGTCTCCGCCGCCCGCCAACGCGGCTACACTGCCATGTACCTCGACACCATGCCTCAATCCATGCCAGCCGCCTACCGTCTCTACGTCTCCATGGGCTTCGCGCCCGTCGATCGCTACACCCAGAACCCCGTCCTCCGCCAAACCGACGCGCTCGAAATCGCCTTCCTCCGAAAAGAACTTCAATAACATCGCAGGCAACAAAGCACAGACACAGGCACAAATTGCAGCCTGCAACCTGCAGCCTGCGACCTGTACCCTGTACGTGATGGCCGCCCAGCTTCCCATCCTCAATCAGCCGCGCCTCCACGAAGCCTTCGCCGCCGCCCGCGAACTCGAAGCCAAACTCCGCGCCAGCGTTCAAGGCGAAGTCCGTTTCGACCCTGCCTCCCGCGCCCTCTACGCCGCCGACGCCTCCAACTACCGTGCCACCCCCATCGGCGTCGTCCTTCCTCGCAATGCCGCCGACGTCGAAGCCACCATCACCGCAGCTCGTGAACTCGGTGCGCCCATCCTGCCCCGCGGCGCAGGAACCAGCCTCTCCGGCCAGTGCTGCAACGTCGCCGTCGTTATGGATTTCTCGAAATACATGCGGCGCATCCTCTCCCTCGATCCCGCAACGAAAACCGCCGTCGTCGAGCCCGGCATCGTCCTCGATCGCGTCCGCGAAGCCGCCGAAGTCCACCACCTCACTTTCGCCCCCGATCCCGCCACGCACTCGCGCTGCACCATCGGCGGCATGATCGGCAACAACTCCTGCGGCACCCACAGCGTCATGGGCGGCACTCACCGCCAACAACATCCGCGCTCTCGAAATCCTGCTCTACGACGGCACCCGCATGACCGTCGGCGCCACCACCGAATCCGAAATCGACGCCCTCATCGCCCGCGGCGGTCGTCCCGCCGCCATCTACTCCGGCCTCGCGCCATTCGTAACAAGTACGGTGGCGAAATCCGCCGCCGCTTCCCCAACATCCCCCGCCGCGTCTCCGGCTACAACCTCAACGAGCTCCTCCCGGAAAACAACTTCCAGGTCGCCCGCGCCATCGTTGGAGCAGAAGGCACCCTCGCCACCGTCCTCTCCGCCACCCTCGACCTCATGCACTCCCCGCCCTGCCGCCGGCTCGCCATCCTCGGCTTCCCCGATCCCTTCCTCGCCGCCGACGCTGTCCCCGACATCATCCGCTTCGGCCCCATCGGCCTCGAAGGCGTCGATGCCATGCTCCTCGACTTCATGCGCCGCAAGCATCTTGCCGACGACGACATGCACCTCCTGCCTGAAGGTGGCGCCTTCCTCCTCGCCGAATTCGGTGCCGAGTCCGATGCAGAAGCCGACGCCCAGGCACACGCCCTTCTCGCCGCCGCCTCGCGTTTCCCCGGCAATCCCACCGGCCGCGTCTGCACCCTCGAAGAAGCTCCGCGCCTCTGGCGCATTCGCGAATCCGCCCTCGGCTCCACCGTCTTCGTTCCCGGCGAACCGCATGGCTGGGAAGGTTGGGAAGACGCCGCCGTCGCCCCCGAAAAACTCGGCTCCTACCTCCGCCAGCTCTGGGCGCTGATGAAGACCTACAACTACCGCAGCCCCATGTACGGCCACTTCGGCCAGGGCTGCGTGCACACCCGCATCAACTTCGACCTCGAATCTGAGCCCGGCATCCGCAAATTCCGCGCCTTCCTCGACGACGCCACCGACCTCGTCCTCGCCCACGGCGGTTCGCTCTCCGGCGAACACGGCGACGGCCGCGCCCGCGCCGCACTGCTCCCGAAAATGTTCGGCGACGACCTCATGCAGGCCTTCCGCGAATTCAAATCGCTGTGGGATCCCGCAAACCGCATGAACCCGGCCATCCTCATGGAGCCCGTCGACGACTCCGCCGTGATCTATCAACCCGACGAAGGCTTCCGTCTCGGCGCAGGCTATGTCTCCAAAAAGCCCGAGACCTTCTTCCAGTTCCCCGACGACAACGGCTCCTTCGGCGAAGCCACCCTGCGCTGCGTCGGCGTCGGCGCCTGCCGCAAAGACCACCCCGGCACCATGTGCCCCAGCTACATGGTCACCCACGAGGAGCAGCACTCCACGCGCGGCCGCGCCCACCTCCTCTGGGAACTCCTCGAAGGCAATCTTTCCAACCGTGTCATCCCGACCGGAGCCGATTCGAGCGCAAGCGAGAACGGCGGAGCGGAGGGACCTGCTGTTTTGCCAATCTCCAACCTTGTCATTCCAACCGGAGGGAGCGTAAGCGACCGTAGCGGAGGAACCCGCTTTTCGCCCGACTGGCACAACGATCAGGTCCGCGAAGCCCTCGACCTCTGCCTCTCCTGCAAAGCCTGCAAAACCGAATGCCCCGTCAACGTCGACGTCGCCACCTGGAAAGCAGAATTCCTGGCCCACTACTACGAAGGCCGCTCGCGCAAACTCCAGCATTACGCCTTCGGCTTCATGGATCGCCTCGCACACCTCTCCTCATTGATCCCCGGCATCACCCCGCGCCTCGCGAACCTCCCGCTCGCCACCCCAGGCCTCTCGCACGCCATCAAGTCCATCCTCGGCGTAGCCCCGCAGCGCACCCTGCCCCGCTTCGCCCCCCGCAGCTTCCAAAGCATGTGGCGTCGCAGTGAAGAAAGTTTGGTTACAGGGGACGACGCTGCATCGGGAAAAAAATCTACATCGGATAGAAAAACTCGCCATCGAAACGGAAATGGGAAGGGGCACGACTTCAGTCGTGCCGAAACCAGCCCTAAAGATGAAGGGGCTTCAGCCCCTGATTCCTCTTCTCAATCTCACGAACAGGCCGAAGGCCTTCCGCCTGGACGGCCAGTCCTGCGCGAAGCGCAGACGGTAGAAGCCCCGGCCTTCAGGCCGGGGAGATGAGCCGCCCCAAAATACAGGGGCTTCAGCCCCGGGCCGGGTGCTTCTATGGCCCGACACCTGGAACAACTACTACCACCCGCAATCCCTCATCGCCGCTGCCCAGATCCTCGAGCGCGCCGGCTTCACCCCCGAAGTCCCCCGCCAACACGTCTGCTGCGGCCGCCCCCTCTACGACTTCGGATTCCTCCAGCAAGCCCGCGCCTACCTCGAAAAAATCCTCGCCGACTTCGCCCCCCAAATCGACGCAGGCCTCCCCTTCATCTTCCTCGAGCCCAGCTGCGCCAGCGTCTTTCGCGACGAGCTCGTCAACTTCTTCCCTCCAATTCGCAAAACGGGCCCCGCGCGCAGCGCCTCCGCGATCAAACCCTCCTCCTCAGCCAGTTCCTCGCCCGCCACGCGCCCAATCTCGAGCTACCGAATCTCTCCGGCAAAAAAATCGTCCTCCACGGCCACTGCCATCACAAATCGCTGATGAAGATGAACGACGAAGTCGAAATCCTCCGCCGCACCGGTGCCGACGTTCGCCTCCTCGACGCAGGATGCTGCGGCATGGCCGGCCCCTTCGGCTTCGAACGCGAAAAATACGAAATCTCCCAAGCCCTCGGCGAGCGCGTTCTCCTGCCCGCCGTCCGAGAAGCCGCCCCCGAAGATCTCCTCGTCACCGACGGCTTCAGCTGCCGCGAACAAATCTCCCAAAACTCCCCACGCCGCGCCGTTCATTTCGCCGAAGTCATCGCCCCCCAAGCACCCCCGAAACCTTGATCTGTCATCCCGAACGGAGCGTTTTAGGGGCCCCATCGAAGATGGGGTGAGCGGAGCGAGGGACCTGCTTTTTCTTCGCGGCTGAATCGGCCGCTCGAAACTTCCTGATGCCGACCAACCAGAAGCATCGGATGACGAACCAGGACAAGTGTCGTAGACTTCAAGGCGTTATGCGCATCGTTCTAAGGATCATAGCGATTGGAATTTGGATCGCAATCATTGGGACTCTCGGGATCGTTTGGAGAATCTGGCATTTCGACCATTTCACCTCATTGATGGCGAGAAAATCATTCGGGGTACTCACGATCATCGGTTGGGGGCTGACGCTTACCGTGGGTGTTTTCGCGGCCACACAGTTGTGGCGACTGCGTGAAAGCGGACGAAAAAGCTCGCTGGTTCTTTTGGGATATGGCGTCTTCTATTACATCGCGGGGTGGGTGTTGTTGCAGCAAGCGGGCACTGTGGCTCGGCCTGCGTGGGTTGCGATCGGAATAGAGATCGCCCTGAATGCTCCTCTTGCTCTCGCCAGCCGCTCGAAATGTTTATCGGTCCGGATCTGCCCCAAAGCAGCCCGCCGCGATTGAATAATTGTCCGTCGGAAAAATCGGCCTGCGGTTCTTGTTATCCCGTAAGACCGGCTGTCCGGAACGTTCAACCGGACACACCCGTCCGCGCCATCACCTTCTCCGATTTGCGCCTCTATGACCTAAGTTTCGCTGCACCTCTCTTTCCTCTTGCATTGCCCCACCCCACAACCCAAACTGAAAACGAAGCCTGAACCAGAGAGGACTCGCCACTCGCGAGTCCTTTCCATTTCCGGCTCACGGTGCCACGTGTTTTGGGCTTCGTGCCCTGCACCCGGTGCCCGCTGTAACGGTCCCAGGACCCCGTGCAGCTCTCTGCACGACCGATCTTTCTCATCGCCGACGCTCACCTGACCTTTGTCACGCATGAACCCCGGGGTGCCCATCCTGTCGCGCCGCTTTTGGCGCGAGAAGGGTGGGGTTGGAAAAGAGTCCGCTCCCAGCCACCTCGACAGTCCGGCCGACCTGTTTACGCCTGAATAACATCCGGTCGCGGCCCCTCCCAACCTGTCAACCCAATCCCCCCTCCCCAACCCCACCCGAATCAGCAAGCCTCCCGCACCTCTTGTCGAAAGCAGAACGATTTCCTCGTTACAAATGAGAAAACACACCGCTCCCTGAATTCGAGATTCTCGCCGAACGCCCTGACCTTCCTTTACCGTTGTCATCCCGACCGAAGCGAAGCGTAGCGGAGGGACCTGCTTCTCAGCCAATCTGCTGACTTCTCAATCAAGGCCGTCGAGGCCCCCTCCCCTCGTAAGCAGGAATGCAGCATTCGCATGCATCTCGCTTTCTGCCCTGTTTCCAATCATCTGCGTTGTTCGTGATCACGAATGCCGCATTCATAACTACGAATGCCGCACTCGACAGCACGAGCGATCTGCCCTCGTTGCAAGCAGATAGCAGGTTGTCAAACTTGTAACATCACCCTAACTCACGGGGAATCAATCACCTGCAATTTGCGCCCCGAACAAAATCACAACTTCGGTACAAATCGCTCCCGGCTCCCCGCTCCCCGGTCATTTGACATCCAGCCGCCTCTCCCCTAATTTGAAAACTGCGATGTCCGTTCGCATCCAGCACCGTCATCATCACCATCATCACGCGACGAGTGTGCCGGCGAACTTCCGCATCCCAGGTTAGACAAGCACCAAACCAGGATTGAGAAGAGCCCGCCGGCGCCAAGCGCTGACGGGCTTTTTAGTTTCCCAAAATGGGAATTCCCAAAAAAGGAAAAGAGAGATGACCGAACCTACCATCGACTTCGCCAAAATGGACGGCCTCGCACCCGGCATCGTCCAGGATGCCCGCACCGGCCAGGTGCTCATGCTCGGATTTCTCAACGAAGAGAGCTGGCGCAAAACAAAAGATACCGGCTTTGTTACATTTTGGAGCCGCACCCGCCAGAAGCTCTGGATGAAAGGCGAAACCAGCGGCAATCGCCTCCGCATCCTCTCCGCCTCCACCGACTGCGACCAGGACGCCATCCTCTTCCGCGTCGAAGTCGAAGGCGACGGCCTCGTCTGCCACGAAGGCACCGTCAGCTGCTTCACCCGGCCATCTGCCCGCCCAATCCGATGCCGCCGAGGTGAGCGCATGAGCCAACAAACTCCGCCTCGGCATCCCCAAGGGCAGCCTGCAGGATGCGACCATCGCCCTCTTCAAGCGCGCCGGCTGGAACATCTACGCCGACGGCCGCTCCTACTTCCCGTCCATCGACGACCGCGAGATTGAGTGCATGCTGATCCGCGCCCAGGAGATGGCCCGCTACGTCGACCACGGCGTCCTCGACGCCGGACTCACCGGCATCGACTGGGTCGTCGAAAGCGGCCTCGATGTCGAATCCGTCACCAGCCTCGTCTACGCCAAGCAGAGCCGCCGCAATGTTCGCTGGGTGCTCGCCGTTCCCGAAAGACTCGCACTTCGCAGCGCGCCGAAGATCTAGCCGGCAAAATCATCGCCACCGAGTTGGTCGAAGTCACCAAGAAGTACTTCGCCGGCAAAAACATCCCGGTCAAGGTCGAGTTCAGCTGGGGCGCCACCGAAGTCAAGCCGCCCATGCTCGCCGACGCCATCGTTGAAGTCACCGAGACCGGCAGCTCGTTGCGCGCCAATCGCCTGCGCATCATCGACACGGTGATGGAAAGCGAGACGCACCTCATCGCCAACCGCAGCCTCCTTCGCCGACCCGTGGAAGAAGCAGAAGATCGACAACCTCGCGCTCATGCTCCGCGGCGCCATCGACGCCCAGGGGCAGGTCGGCCTCATGCTCAACGTCGAAAAGGCGAATCTGCGCGGCCGTCCTCGGCGTCCTCCCGGCCCTCAATTCGCCCACCATTTCCGAGTTGAGCGATCGCAAAGTGGGTCGCGGTCAATACGATTCTCGAAGAGAGCACGGTTCGCGAAGTGATCCCAAAACTAAAAGCGGCAAAGGCCACCGGCATCGTCGAATACCCGCTCAATAAGGTGGTTCTGTGAGCGACAGCGAGGGAGTCCTGTGAAGCTGGTCAGCACCACCGGAAAAGGGCTCGAAGCGATTGCGGCGCTGACTGAACGCGGTGCCGCGCCGTACGAGCGTGTTCTGCCCGAGGCTCGTCGCCTCGTCGAGGCGGTCAGGCGCGGTGGCGACACCGGTCTCCTCTGCGCCCGCGAGAAGCTCGACCACATTCCGTCACAGGCACCGTTACGTATTCCGGCGGTCGAGCTTCAGCTGGCGTGGGAATCGACGCCGCCCGCGCTCCAGCAGGCGCTCAAGACCTCGGCCCGCAACATCCGCGCCTTCGCCGTCCGCCAGCGCCCGAAAGACTTCGACCTGAAGCCGGCGCCCGGCGTCACCACCGGCCAGCGTGTCGTGCCCCTCGCCTCGGTAGGCTGTTACATCCCCAGCGGACGCTACCCGCTCCTGTCCACCCTGCTCATGACCGCCATTCCGGCTCAGGTCGCCGGCGTCGCAGCGCATCGTCGCCGTCTCGCCACAATCCGGCGAAGGAAACGCTGGCAGCCGCATATTTGCTCGGGATTACCGAGTTCTATCGGGTCGGCGGCGCTCATGCCATCGCCGCTCTGGCCTACGGCACCGCCGAGCATCCCGCGCGTCGATAAGATCGTCGGTCCGGGCAATGCCTACGTCACCGCAGCCAAGAAGCCTCGTCGCTTTCGACTGCGCCATCGACATGCTGGCCGGTCCGACAGAAGATCGTCATCACCAGCGAGACCGGCAGCCCAGCCGACATCGCCGCCGATCTCGTCGCCCAGGCCGAACACGATCCCGAAGCCCTGGCCATCTTCATCACCACCACGGCCGATCTGGCCGGAGCGGTCATCGCCGGGTGACAAAGCGCGCAGCGCGCAACAATCCAGTAGCCACGACAGCCGCTCAGCAGCAATGGCCTCGTCCATCGTCGCGCGCAACTCGACGAAGCCCGCGACCTCACCAACCGCATCGCCCCCGAGCACCTCACCGTCGACTCCGCCGCCGACCTCGAGCTGGGTGCGCAATGCCGGCTCCGTCTTCATCGGCCGATGGTCCGCGCAGCCCATGGGCGACTACGTCTCCGGCCCCAATCACACGCTGCCCACCGGCGGCATGGCCCGCGTGCGCGGCGGCCTCAGCGTCATACGATTTCGTGAAACTCATCACCGTCCAGCGAGTACTCCAGGCAGGCGCTCGCCAGCTCGGTCCCAGCTGCTCTTCGCCTCGCCGAAGCCGAAGGACTCACCGCCCACGCGCAGGCCATCCGCGCCCGACTCAGCGAGAAAGGAGGCTCCGATGACTGACATCAAGGTCTACGGTCCGCAGCCATCCTGCCACCGTCCGCCGCATGAAGGACTACCACCCGCCCCTCGGCGACCGCAGCGGCCTTCGCCTCGATTTCAACGAGAACACCTTCGCCTGTTCCCCCCGCGTCCTCGAAGCTCTCGGTCGCATCTCCGCCAGCGACCTCACCCGCTATCCCGAGCGCGAGCCCGTCGAGGCCCGCGTCGCCGCTCACCTCGGCCTTCTTCCGCACCAGGTCGCTGCTCACCAACGGCGTCGACGAAGCGATCCACGTCCTCTTCGAAACCTACCTCGACCCTGGCACGGAGATCCTCATCCCAGTGCCGACCTACACCATGTACGAGGTCTACGCCTCAGCGACACTGGCTCGCGTCATCGCCGTTCCGACCGAAGACGGCTTCCGCTTTCCTCTGCGTGCTCTGCTCGATGCCATCACGCCTGCGACGCGCCTCATCGCCATCGCCAATCCCAACAGTCCTACGGGCCAGGTCGCATCACGCGCCGATCTGCTGTGCCTCATCGACGCCGCGCCGCACGCCGTCGTCCTTATCGACGAAGCCTACTTCCACTTCTACGGCGAAACGGTCCTCGACCTCGTCGGACACGCGCCCAATGTCATCGTCGCCCGCACATTTTCAAAGGCCTACGGACTCGCCGGTCTCCGGCTCGGAGTCCTCGCCGCTCCAGAAGCGCAGATGCATTGGCTCCGCCGCGTCCATCTCGCCCTACAGTGTCAATTCCGTTGCACTCACCTGTCTCACCGCTGCACTCGACGACGAAGACTACCTCCGCTGGTACGTCGGGGAAGTCCTCGCCTCACGACCGCTCTTCGAATCCACATTGCAGAGGCTCGGTGTCCCGTACTGGCCTTCGCAAGCGAACTTCGTTCTGGTCGAAATCGGACCGAAGCACCGCGAATTCGTCACCGCCATGCGCACAAAAGGAGTCCTGGTTCGCGACCGCTCCAACGATCCCGGCTGCGACGGCTGCGTTCGAATTACCCTCGGCACGCGCGAACAAACGCAGCAGCGGAATCGCCGCCCTCGAACAGTCCCTGGCCGAAATCGCGCTGGTCGGCACCCACGCCCGGAGTTAAGCCATGAAGAAGCGCACCGCCGCGATCGACCGCAAGACCGCTGAGACGGACATCCACCTGCGCCTCACCATCGAAGGACAGGGTCGCTACACCATCTCCACAGGCATCCGCTTCTTCGATCACATGCTTGAGCTCTTCACGCGCCACGGAGCCTTCGACCTCGACCTCCGCTGTAAAGGCGATCTCGACGTCGATCAGCATCACACAGTCGAAGACGTCGGGATCGCCCTCGGTGAAGCCTTCGACAAAGCGCTCGGCGACAAGCGCGGCATCCTGCGCGCCGGCTACTTTCTCATGACGATGGACGAAACCCTCGGCCTGGCCGCTGTCGACCTGAGCGGCCGCGCGGCCCACCACGTCGAAACCAAGGTCCGCACCCGCCTCGTCGGCGATCTGCAGTCCGAGCTCGTCGAAGACTTCTTCGAAGGCTTCGCCCGCGGCGCCCGCGCCAACATCCACGTCAAGACGATGTACGGCCGTTCGAACCACCACAAGATCGAAGCCCTCTTCAAGGCGTTCGCCCGCGCCCTGCGCTTCGCCTGCTCTCGCGACCCGCAGCTCAAATCGCAGCTCCCGAGCACGAAAGGCCTGCTGTGATCGCCGTCGTCGACTACAAAGCCGGCAATCTCACCTCGGTGATGAAGGCCTTGCGCGCCGCCGGTGCCGACGCCGGAGCTGACCGACGATCCAGCTCTCGTCCTTCACGCCGACCGCATCATCCTTCCCGGCGTCGGTCATTTCGCCGCTACGAAATTCCTCGACGAACGTGGGCTGAAGTCCGCGATCCAGGATCGCATCGCAGCCGGTGTTCCCTTCCTCGGTATCTGCGTCGGCTTGCAATGGCTTTTCGCAGGCAGCACCGAAGCCCCCAACATCACAGGCCTCGCGGCGTTCCCCGAAATCTGCGATCGCTTCGCACAAGGCAAGAAAGTCCCCCACGTAGGCTGGAATTCTCTCTCCATCCGTCCCGAATCTCGCCTCCTCGCTGGAATAAGCAACAACAGCTACGCCTATTTCACTCACTCCTACCGAGCCCCCGTCACAAATGTCACCGTCGCAGCTACAGAGTACGGCGAAGCCTTCGCCGCAGCCGTCGAACGAGAGAACGTGATGGGCGTCCAGTTCCACCCGGAGAAATCCGGCGAAGCCGGTCTCCAACTCCTCCGCAACTTTCCTGGAGTGGCGTCCGTGCTGACCAAACGCATCATCGCCTGCCTCGACGTGCGCGACGGCCGCGTCGTCAAAGGCGTCCAGTTTGTCGATATCGTGGATGCCGGCGATCCTGCCGAACTGGCCGCTCGCCACGCCGCTGCCGGAGCCGACGAGATCGTGTTCCTCGACATCACCGCCACCCACGAAGGCCGCGGCACTCTCCTTGACGCCGTCCGCCGCGCCGCCGCGCAGCTCTTCGTCCCCTTCACCGTCGGCGGTGGCATCCGCACCGCCGATGAAGCCGCCGCGATCTTCGATGCCGGCGCGGATAAGATCAGCATCAACTCCGCTGCCCTCGCCCGCCCCGACCTCATCGGTGAGATCGGCGCCAGGTTCGGAGCCCAGGCCGTTGTCGTCGCCATCGATGCCCGCCGCGTCCCCAATGCTCCCATCGCCGGCGCGGAAGTCTTCGTCTCTGGCGGTCGCAAGCCAACCGGTCGCCGTGCCGTCGAATGGGCCCGAGAAGCCGAAGCCCGTGGCGCCGGAGAAATCCTTCTCACTTCGATGGACTCCGACGGCACCCGCGCCGGATTCGACTGCGGACTGACCGCTGCCGTCAGCGAAGCGGTGCAGGTTCCCGTCATCGCTTCCGGAGGCGCCGGCAACGCGCAACATTTCACCCAGGTCTTTCGCGAAGGCAAGGCCGATGCCGCCCTCGCCGCCAGCATCTTCCACTTCGGCATCGCCGACGTTCGCACGCTGAAAGCCGAGCTGCAGCGCGACGGCATCCCTGTGAGATTGCCATGCTGATTCCCTCCATCGACCTCATGGGCGGCCGCATCGTGCAGCTCGAACGTGGCGAAGAACTCCGCCTCGCCTTCGACGACTTCGATTACTGGATCGAGCGCTTCTCGCGCTTCCCCCTCGTACAGCTCATCGATCTTGATGCAGCCAAACGCACCGGCGACAATCGCGCACTGATCGAGCAAATCGCCAAACGGCTTCCGGTCCAGGTGGGCGGCGGTATTCGTACGGCCGATCAGGCTCATGCCCTCCTCGAAGCCGGCGCACGCCGGGTCATTTTTGGGTCCGCGCTCTTTCGCGAAGATGGCATCAAGCCGGATTTTGCCGCGGCCGTCTCCACGCGGATCGGTTCAGAGCAATTTGTCGCAGCCATCGATACGAAAGCCGGAAAAATTGCTGTCCGCGGCTGGAAAGACAACGTCGATCTGACGCCCGCGCAGGCCATCGCCGCCATCGAGCCGTGGTGCGGCGCCTTTCTCTACACCCACGTCGATACGGAAGGCACGATGTCGGGTTTCCCTGTCGAAATCGCCCAGGCTCTGCGCCCTCTGACTTCGCGCCAGTTGATCGTCGCCGGCGGCATTCGCGCGCAATCCGAAATCGATGCCCTCGATGCCATGGGTGTGGACGCAGTCGCCGGCATGGCTGTCTACTCCGGCCTTTTGATGACCTAAGATTGGCGCGCGCGGGCCGGTCCACCCGCAATTTTCGCCATCCACCGATCAAAATGCTCTAAGCTGAAACGTCCAGTTCGGTCGGTGACCCTATCATGACCACAAAAACTAAACCCCTCCGCCTTGCGAAACGTCTCGACGAGGTCGGCTTCTCCGATATCGTGCAGATTCGCAACAAGGTCCTCGATCTCCGGGCGGCCGGCAAGCCCGTGCACGCCTTCCACGGCGGCGAGCCATTCTTCGATACGCCCGATGCCATCAAATACGCCGCGCTGAAAGCCCTCGTCGAAAACAAGACCCGATACGCTCCCTCCTCCGGCATCGAGCCGTTGCGCGCCGCCATCGCAAAAAAGCTCAAAACAAAGAACCACATCGATGCCACGGTGGAAGATGTCATCGTGACCGCCGGCGGAGCGCATGCCCTTTACGTCGCCTTCCAGGCGGTGCTCGATCCCGGTGACGACATGCTGGTGTTTGCGCCGTACTGGACCCCCATCCGTGACATGATCACGCTCGCCCAGGGTCGGCCGGTGATGGTTCCCACTGCCACCGCGCGTCGCAATGGCCTGACCGCCGCCCTCGAGCACTATTCCACGCCGGCGACCCGCGCCATCTACTACAACACTCCGCAGAATCCTTCCGGCGTCGTCTTCTCAGCCAGTGAAGCCGAAGAAGTGGCCGCCTTTGCCAAGAAGCACAACCTGGCCGTCATCGCCGATGAGGCCTATGAGGACCTGGTTTACGAAGGCGAGCACGTCTCTATTGCCTCGCTGCCCGGCATGGCGGAGCGCACCATTACCGCCTACACGTTTTCGAAGACCTACGGCATGACCGGCTGGCGTGCTGGCTATGCCGTGGCCAAAGAACCCTTCATGACGGGACTGAAGAAGCTGGTTCTCTATTCCACGAACGGCGTCTCAACCCCAACGCAATGGGCAGCGCTTGAGGCTCTGTCCATCCACGAGCAAACCATCGCGGCCCGCCGGGAGGACTATCGCCAGCGCCGCGATCTGCTCGTGAAAGGTCTCTGCGAACTCGGGCTGGAGTGCGACCTGCCCGCGGGCGCTTTCTATGCCTTCCCCAGCGTCAGGAAGATCGACAAGGACAGTCGCCGCGTCGCCACACTGCTCCTCGAAAAGGCGCACGTCGCCACCATCCCTGGTGTCGTCTTCGGTGCGCAGGGCGAGGGCCACGTTCGTTTTAGCTACGCCGTTCAGCCGGAAGCCATTCCGGCCGGACTGGAAGCTCTGCGGAAGGTCCTCGGCTAAGGGGCAAGTCAGGCGGCCACAACCGTCGAAAAATACCTGCATCCAGTTGCCACGCTGCTGCGTCCATCGGGTGCGGGATTTGCATTTCATCCCCTGCGCGTGCGTTCCTGTATCTATGCTTCAGTCGATTCTCCCTCGGGCAAGACCATGTCTTGCGTTCTTCCTCCTGGCCGGGCTCGCAACGGTCACGGCTGCGGCTCAGTCGGCAAGCAGCAGCCTCCTGCCCGACGATCCGAGCTTCGCCCAGGCGGGCCAAAGCACGAACCCCGTTACCGGACCCAGCGTTCCGCCAGCAACCCAGACGCCGGCGCAGACCACAAAGCAGCCCGACAGCCTGGAGGGGAAGCAGACGAAGCGCATCCTCGGCATTGTTCCCAATTTCCGCTCCGTCTCGGTCGACGCAAAACTTCCGCCGCAGTCGGCGAAGGATAAATTCAAGGGCGCATCCGAAGATGCCTTCGATTACTCCGATTTCATCTTCGTGGGGATTCTCTCCGGTGTGAATCTGGCTGAAGCCTCCTATCCGGAGTTCCACTCCGGAGTCGTGGGCTACGGGCGCTACTATTGGCATTCGCTCGCCGACCAGATCGACGAAGACTACCAGGTGGAGTTCGTCTTCCCGGCGTTGTTTCACCAGGACTCGCGCTATTACACCCTGGGTCGCGGCGGATTTCCCAAGCGAGTCCTGTACTCCTTCAGCCGCATTGCCATTACGCGCACTGACGGTGGCCGAGAAACCTTTAACGCGTCCGAAGCCGTGGGTGCGGGTGGAGCGGCCGGTGTGGCTAACCTCTACTACCCCGGGCAGGAACGCACCTGGACCAAAACTGGCCAGCGCTGGGTTCTTAACCTCGGCCTCGACGGCGCGACCTTCGTCTTTAAAGAATTTTGGCCTGACCTCAACAACCGCTTCTTCCACCAGAAGGATTGATCCCGGCTCACCCGCATCTGCTCCGGCCATAGAAACCTGGTGCACCCGATGACTCAGTTTCCGCGTCTCGGGCTGCGGCGCGCTAGCATCGAAGGAGTCTCGAAGAGTGGAGCCGCGATCCATGCTCAAAGTCGGCGTGCCCGATGCTGTCGATCACCGTCTGCACCGTCTGTTGCCCGATGGTATTTCACTACAACTCATTCCTCTTCATCCCACAGACCCCGTTGAGGTGGAATTCTGGATCGCGCCACCATGGACGAACCAGGCCGAGCGCCAGTTGCCTTTCCTTCGCGGACTCCACGTGATTCAGGCCATGGTCGCTGGTGTCGATGGCCTCCTCAAGCTGATCCCGCCAGGAGTCACCCTGTGCGATGGACGCGGCATCCACGATATCTCCACCGCGGAGTGGGCTGTGACCGCCGTCCTCGCATCGCTCAAATACCTCCCGCTCTATGTTGACCTGCAACACGCCGGCGTTTGGTCGCGCCGGAAAGAAGCCGAAGATCACTACCACACCCTGCATCCCGGCAGCCCTGACTTCTACCCGCATGTCCTCAGCGAGGAGTTGCATGGCCAGGAGGTTCTCATCGTCGGCTACGGCGCCATCGGCCGTGCCATCGAACAGCGTCTCGAGCCTTTTGGCCCCCGCATCACCCGCGTCGCCCGCTCTGCTCGGGAAGGCGTCCACGCGATCGGCGAGCTGTCGAAACTGTTGCCCTCCGCCGACATCGTGATCCTCATCGTGCCCTTCACCCGCGAGACCACCGGCTTGATCGGCGCGAAGGAGCTGGCTCTGATGAAGCAGGGAGCGCTGTTGGTGAATGCGGCGCGCGGACCCGTGGTCAACACCGATGCGCTGGTCGCTGCGCTGCAAACGAACCGCATCAAAGCCGCGGTGGACGTCACCGATCCGGAGCCTCTGCCGGAGGGACACCCGCTGTGGTCCGCGCCCAATCTGCTCATCACGCCGCACATTGCCAGTTCGACGCCGCGATTCATGGTTCGCGGAATGGAACTTGCCGCGGCGCAGATCGGTCGCTATCTCCGTGGTGAGACCCTGGAGAACGTCGTTCGCGGTGAGTACTAGTGGCGGCTGAGGGTTGAGGGGTGTAGTACTCATTTGTCATCGGGAACTCGCGCCGTTTTCGACAAGAGGTGCGGGAGGCCTGCTGATTCGTCTGGAGTTGAGGATGGGGATTTCGTTTGACAAGTTGGGAAGGGCCTCAACCGGTGTTTATCGAGGCATAAACAGGTTGACCGGTCTGTCGAGGCCGTGGATCGTGCATTGATCCAGGGGTTAAGCGATCCGTCGGCGATGGAAAAGATCGAGCGTGCCGGTGAAGAGGCACGGGGTCCTGGGACCCAATCCAGGGCTCAGAGCACAGCGCGCAGAGCGTCTGACTCGGAGGCGCAGGAGAATGCCTGGAAATGAAAAGGATCCGCCACGGCGGATCCTCCTGGTTCAAGCTTCTTCTTGAGTGTGGGGCGCGGTGGGGAACAGTTCAAGGAGAAAGTGCGGTGCGGCAAAACTTTGGTCATGGGGTATGGGACGAATGAAGCTCGAGGAAAGGGCCGAGAAACGCCGATTCCTGTGGCGCTCGATGATTCCGTATCCCCGGTGATCGACCCATCATCCGCAAATGACCCGCCTTCAAGTTCTCGATGTGCGATTTGTCGATTGAGCCCTCACCGCGCAGGTCCTGGCGAGTCCTCTGGCAAAGATCATTTGCCCAACGGGGCGGTCGGATACTAAGAAGGTTCCAGAGACAATCCGCATTCCTCTTGCCCCTGATGCCAGCGCCATAACCCTTGCCGGCTCGCCCACGTGCGCGGAGTATCCATCAGCGCAGGTGTCCGGCTTCAAAGATCAGGGAACAGAAATCAGGAATCGCAAAATTCACACTTGACATTATCCGGATTATCCACAACCATAGGGTTGTGGATAGATTGGGTACAACATTTGCAGCTCTGTCTGATCCAACCCGGCGGGCAATGATCGAGCGGCTCTCCCGTGGGCCTGCCTCTGTGCATGGATTGACGGAACCGTTTGCACTCTCGCAGCAGATGATTTCAAAACATATTGCTTACCTGGTGCGGGCGCGGATTGTGATCAAGACGAAGCGTGGACGAGAGAGTGTGTGCACGCTCAGGCCAGAGGCGATTAAGACAGTCAGCGACTGGGCGATTAGCTATCGCCGGTTCTGGGAAGAGAGTTTCGACAAACTGGGTATCGTTCTAAATCAAATGAAAAAAGAGGAGGCCAGAGATGGCAGAAAACACGGTAAGCGAGATTGATCGGATGGTGATTACGAGAGTTTTTGATGCCCCACGCGAGTTGGTTTGGAAGGCGTGGACAGAACCGAAGTACGTGATGCAGTGGTGGGGCCCGAAGGGCTTTACTGCGCCCGTTTGTCAGATGGATTTTCGCGTTGGAGGAAAACTTCTCTGCTGCATGAAAGCGCCGGATGGGCAGGAGTTCTGGAATGCGGTTGAATACCACGAGATCGTTCTGCACGAGAAGATCGTTTCCCTCATGTACTTCTCCGACGCGGAGGGAAACAAGGTTGACCCTGCGCAATTAGGAATAGAACATGAAGCCATCGACGGTGCGTACGACGTGACCCTCTTTGAGGATCTCGGAAACGGCCAGACGAAACTTACCTTCATTGGAAATGAACCCATGGAGAGCGCGAAAAACAGCGGTCAAATGGAGGGCTGGATCCAGATACTCGATAAAGTTGCTGCGGTTGTTGCGGGGCTGGTGCAGGCGAAATAGGAAGTTGACGTTTTGACGTTCGTCGTGCGCGAGATACAGCGAAAGCGGCGGTGGAGGCTTGGTTAGAACGGGCTTCCGCCGCTTCGCCGAATAGTCGTCTTTCCGGATCCGTGCCCCCTGGCTCAACTGTTGCCAACAGCGCAATGCGCTCATTGATCAAACCGGCCGGCGGGAATGTGGCTTCAGGAACCCCTGGCCGAGGCCCTATCTCCAGCCGCTAGAGCAGTTTCGCATTCTTGACCCGCGTTTTCGCGAAACCTACAATCTAAACAGGAGAAGTTCACCCTTTTTGAGGGTGTCTTTGGCATATTCCCATGGGTTCCGATCTGCGGCTGAGTCCTCGCGAGCGCACCGTTTTGACGGCGATTGTGGAGAGCTATATCGCCACCGGCGAGCCGGTCGCGTCGCAGGCCGTGGCTCGCCATTTTGGCAATAAGGACGGCATGAGTTCGGCGACCATCCGCAATGTGATGGTGTCGCTAGCGGAGGCGGGCCTGCTCGATCAGCCTCACACTTCCGCGGGGCGCATTCCCACCGCGCAGGCCTTTCGTTTTTACGTCGAGCACCTGGGCGGAGCGCAGGTCACGATTCTTGCTCCGGAGCGTCTGGAGCAAATCGAAGAGAGCTTTGCCGGCATTGGCACCAGCCAGCAATTTCTGGAGCGCACCTCGCATGTGCTGGCGCTCATCTCCAGTGGTCTGGGAGTGGCGCTGGCCTCGACTCAGGAACTCCATACCCTGGAGCACGTCCACTTTTCGCGCCTCGGGCAGGGGCGCGTGCTCGCTGTCGTTATTACCAAAGCCGGCAGCGTGCTGGATCGCGTGCTCACGCTTGACCGCGACCTCGACATGAGCGAGCTCGAAACGGCCGCGCACTACATGAACGAGAATTTTCACGGCTGGTCCGTGGAGCGCATCCGCCCCGAGATGGCGCGCAGGCTGGATGCAGAGCGCAGCGAGTACGACCTGCTGATGCGTTCGCTCGAAGAGCTCTACCGCAATGGCGCATTTGCAGCGGAAACCGACGTTGCCCCCACGATTTTTATCGAAGGTGTTGCCAATCTGCTGGCCGGCGAGCCCGATCGCGAGCGGCTGCGCACGATGTTGCATGCGCTCGAGGCCAAGGAGCGGCTCATTGAGTTGCTCAACGCCTATGTCGACGCCCGCCAGCGCACGGTGCGGGTTGTGGTCGGTCTGGAAGACGCCATCCCTGAATTACGCGATTTTGTGCTGATCGGCACGACGGCTCGTCTTGGCGCGGAAAATCTTGGCACCGTCGCCGTTATCGGTCCCACCCGCATCCAGTATCAGGAGACCATCAACGCGGTGTCGTACATCGCACAGCTTTCCGGCAGGATTCTCCAGCCGCCCCATTAAGCACGCACACCTGCGTGCCCTAATTTACAGGCAGCAGGCCGATCGCAATCGCAGCCTGCCCTTCGGAATCGAGTGAGAACATGCGACGCATTATGGTTGAAAAGAAGAATGCCGAAAACAGGATGGACGCTGCCCCCGGCGGCGATCCATCCCAGGAGAATGCAACTGCGACGGGAGTCGCCGACAACGACGGGAAGGAGCCGCTGGTCCCTGTCGAGACCGGGCACGTGCCGCAGGAGGAGTACGACCGCCTGAAAGCGGAGCGCGATCTGCTGTTCGATCGGCTGGCGCGGCTGCAGGCTGAGTTCGATAATGCGCGCAAGCGCGAAGCGAAGGAGCGGGCCGATTTTCGGGACTACGCCGTGTCGAATGCCATCGAGCAGTTTCTTCCGGTGCTGGATAATTTCCAGCTTGCGCTCAAGTCCACCGGATCGGCCGAGCAGTTGCGCACGGGCATCGAGTTGATCGTGAAGCAGATGGAAGAAGCTCTGCGTTCGCTGAACGTGCAGCCTGTCGAGGCGGTCGGCGCTGTCTTCGATCCCCGGGTTCACGAAGCTCTGGACATGGTGGAGCGAACCGATCTGCCCGATCATCAGGTATTCGAGGAAGTCCGCCGTGGCTATCGCATGCGCGATCGCCTCCTCCGCCCGGCTCTGGTCCGGGTTGCCAGCAATTCACAGCAGAAGGAAGCATGAGCAGAACCGAAAACGTGATCAAAGCCGACTACTACGAAGTTCTTCAGGTTTCTCGCACCGCCTCCGATCAGGAGTTGAAAGCGGCGTATCGCAAGCTGGCGCTCCAGCACCATCCCGATCGCAACCCTGGCAACTCGGAATCCGAGGAGCGGTTTAAGGAGTGCAGTGAGGCTTACCAGGTCCTCAGCGATCCTCAGAAGCGTGCCGCCTACGACCGCTTCGGTCATGCCGGCGTGGGTGCGGGCGGATTCGATGGCAATCCTTTCGGCTCCCAGGACATCGGCGACATCTTTGGCGATCTCTTCGGCGAGATGTTCAATATCGGCGGCGGACGCCGCGGCCAGTCGCGCGTGCAAAAGGGTCGCGACATTCGCTACGACCTCACCATCGAGTTCGAGGAAGCCGTATTCGGCAAGGAGACGAAGGTCACGATCCAGCACATGGAGGCCTGCGGGGACTGCCGCGGCACCGGAACCGCCAGCGGACGTGGACCCTCCGCTTGCCCGCACTGCCAGGGACGGGGCCAGGTTCGCTATCAGCAGGGATTCTTCTCCATCGCGCGCACCTGCACTTACTGTGGCGGCGCCGGCACCCTGGTCAGCGATCCCTGCAACAAGTGTCGTGGCGAAGGGCGCGTCGAGCACCAGCACGAGATCGGCGTCAGTATTCCCGCCGGCGTTGAAGACGGCACTCGCATCCGCTACCAGGGTGAAGGCGACACCGGACGCTCCGGCGGACCGGCCGGCGATCTCTATATCGTGTTGCGCGTTCGACCGCACAAGGTGTTCGATCGCGACGGGAACGACCTCCGCTGCCTGATCCCGATCTCGTTCCCGCAGGCAGCGTTGGGCTCGGAGATCAATCTCGAGACCCTGGACGGCGCCGTAAAACTGAAAATTCCCGAAGGCGCGCAGAGCGGTCAGGAATTTCGCGTCCGGGGCAAGGGAGTTCCGCACCTGAACGAATACGGCCGCGGCGACCTCATCGCGCAGATCGTCGTGCGCACGCCCACCAAGCTGAATAAAGCACAAAAGGAACTGCTCCGGCAGCTCGGCGAAACCGTCACCGTCGAAAACAGTCCCACCCCTCGCGGCATTCTGGAGAAGGTGAAGGAGATGTTTTCGTGACAACAGGGAATAGCGAATAGGGAATAGCCAGGGCCTCACTCCAGGAGCGCTGCTGCCACCGCCATCGCTGTGATCGCCGCCGTCTCAGCGCGCAGGATTCTCGGCCCCAGGCTTACTGCCTTCCAGTTCTCGGCGTCGAACAGCGCCTCTTCTTCTGAAGTCCAGCCGCCCTCGGGTCCCACCGCTAACTGGATCGGTGGCACCTCGTCGGTCGCGACATCCAGCGCTTCGCGCAGCGCATGATGCAGCGTCGTGGATCGCTCCTGCTCGGCCAGCACCAACCGCACGGCTCGGTCGTCACCCTGGATCGCGGTCCTCAGCGCCAGTGGCTCATCGATCCGCAGCACATCCGATCGCCGTGCCTGCTTCGACGCCTCGAGCGCCACCCGCCGCCATCGCTCCACGCGCCCCGCTGCGGCCTGCGCCAGATGCTTCTCGCTGCGGCGGGCGATCATGGGCACAATGCGCTCCGCGCCCAGCTCGGTCGCCTTTTCGATCGCCCATTCCATTCGGTCGAATTTGTAGATCGAGAGCAGCAGCGTCACCGGCAGCGCCGGATCCGCTTTCACCTCGGCGACGAGATTGAATCGAACCGCGTCCTCAGCGATGCCGGCAATCACGCTGTGCCAAACATGGCCGCCCGCCACGACATCGAATTCCATGCCCGGCTGCGCGCGCAACACGCGAATCAGATGCGCTGCCTGATCCCCGGCGATCGAAGCCGTCGCCTCATCCCAGGTGTCGGCAATCCATCGGCGTCGTGTCATGCCTTCAGCCTACAGCCGCGCGCGACCCACGGTTCAAACATCCACGGCATTGCTTCGTTCTTTCCATCACCCGAAAAAATCTGCCCCAAAAGCATCGGGGGGACGCTTGTGGCGTCCCCCCGATGCGTTGCCGAGGTCCTCTTACTTTTTCTTCGAGGACTTCTTGGCTGCCTTCTTCGCGCTCTTCTTAGCTGCCTTTTTTGCTGCCATGGTTTCTATTCTCCCTTTTCGATGTCTACATCGAAGTCTGCAACATAAAATGCTGCAGTTAACGAATGTATAGAGTTCCGCGCATAGAGTGTCAAGCGAAAAATTCAATTTTCGTCTACAACTTTTCTCACTCTGCTCCGCTCACTCCATCGCATGACGCGAATGAAATCTCACAGCGGATGAAAATGACGCAGCAGTGCGAGCATCACCCCGCTGAAAATGTCGTGCCACGCATGCGCGATCATCCCCGGGCGAAGACTTCTTCGCAACAGCGCGAGTACGCAAAACATCGCGCCATACGCGGTGATTGCGATCATTCCCGCTGCGCCTTCGTAACCATGACTGATACCGAACAGCAGCGAAGAGCACAGCACGCCCACTCCGATGCCTGTGCTCACTGACGAGAACTGCCGCAGCAAATAGCCGCGAAAGACGAATTCTTCGCAGAATCCTGCCGACATGCTGAGCACCATCCAAAGCAACACCTCCAGCGTCGTGCCCGGGGCAATTGCCATCAATGTCTTCTGCGGAGCCGACAATCCTGCCGCCTTCAGCGCCAGTCCAATGCCCGCCAGAATGACGACCGCAGCGATCCAGAACACCGCTGCCGATGCCACATCCTCCATCAGAGCATCGAACCCGCGCCGGAACCCCAACAACTCCGCGAAGCGAACGCGCCTCAACCGCAGCCCCCAGGCCACCAGCAGCAGGAGCAGCCATTCTGCGCAGATTCCGAAAGCGTAGCGAGCCACATGGTGTGTCGCCACCGCCTCGCGATGCGCCGCCCGCGCGCCCAGCAGCGAGGTGCTCGCGAGCAGCAGCACAATCAGCGCGGTATGCCACCACGGCGCGACCGCCATCGTGCGCCGGCTTTGCGTCTCGGGCAGTGTCTCCGGCGTGGCGTCGTGCATCTCACCCTCGCTCTCTGTTATCTTCCTCTGGATTCTACTGGCCACCTGGTGCATCGAATCAGTAAAGGAAAAAATATGGATCAGATCGTTATCGTCTCCGGCGTCCGCACCCCGGTCGGAAAATTTCAGGGCTCGCTCTCCGATGTCTCAGCGCCAAAGCTCGGCGCGATCGCCGTCCGCGAAGCGGTGAAGCGCGCCGGCCTTCAGCCGGACCAGATCGACGAGTGCATCATGGGCAACGTTGTCTCCGCGGGGCTCGGCCAGAATCCCGCGCGCCAGGCTGCTCTGTTTGGCGGTCTGCCGCCAGAGGTCAGCGCCGTTACCGTGAACATGGTCTGCGGCTCCGGTCTTCGCGCGATCGCGCTCGGTGCGCAGTCCATCCAGACCGGCAACGCCGGCATCGTCGTGGCGGGCGGTATGGAGTCGATGACCAACGCGCCCTACCTGCTCCCTCAGGCTCGCGCGGGCTTTCGCATGGGCAATCAGGTCGCCGTCGACTCGATGGTCAACGACGGTCTTTGGGACGTCTACAACGACTTCCACATGGGCCAGACCGCCGAGCTGGTCGCCGAGAAGTACGGCATCTCGCGCGAAGACCAGGATTGCTTCGCGCTGCTGTCGCACCAGAAGGCCGCAGCCGCTTGGCGCGAAGGTCGATTCGCGCCTGAAGTCGTCCCCGTTGAAATTCCCGCAAAGAAGAAGGGCCAGCCGCCCAGCCTTTTCAATTACGACGAGTCGGTCCGCGAAGATGCCAGCATCGAAGGTCTTCGCGCCCTCAAGCCTGCGTTTAAGAAGGACGGCACCGTCACCGCAGGCAATGCGCCTGGCGTGAACGATGCAGCTGCTGCGGTCGTCATTATGTCCGCGACCAGGGCCCGAGAGCTTGGCCTGACTCCGATGGCGCGCATCGTCTCGCATGCCACCAGCGGCATCGATCCGAAGTGGGTGATGATGGCTCCCGTCTCCGGTGCGCGCAAAGCCGCCGAACGCGCTGGCTGGACGATGGACTCCATCGACCTGTTCGAGTTCAACGAGGCCTTTGCCGTGCAGGCTCTGGCGATCATCCGTGAGCTTGGCATCGCGCCGGAGAAGGTCAACGTTAACGGAGGATCGGTCGCCATTGGGCACGCCATCGGAGCCAGCGGTGCCCGAGTGTTGGTGACGATGATGTATGAGCTGGAGCGGCGCAAGGCGCGTCGCGGGTTGGCGGCGTTGTGCCTCGGTGGCGGGAACTCCGTGGCCATGTGCATCGAGCGCGACTAGCCCCTTCGGTAAACTCAGGGCAGGCTGTCCAGGCAATCGCCGCTGCGCGGCCTTGTCGAGATGCTCCCCAATCCGTCTGCTAGGCCGAGCTCCCTGAGGCGTGGTTTGCGCTAGACTAACGGCGGCGGAAACAATGATGAGCAAACTGAAGGCGCCCCAGGAAAGAAGCAGGCGAGTTTGGATCATGATCGCCGCAATATATATGGTGAGAACGATAAGGCCAGCCGCAAGCTCATTCCACGACGGAAGCAGCTTCAGCACCAAGCAGAGCGTCGCGCCGCGAATCAGCCTCTCACAAGACTACCGACCGCCGAAAGCGAAGATGAGATTGCGGCGATCGAACTGAAAGCGAAGACGCGGACGTCAGAAGTTCGTCGAAAGGGCTTCGCGAAGCGTCCGGACGCCCGTCTTCGAGACGTGCTGGCTCACAAGGGCGAACGAGTCTACCCGCCGAGCAAGCGATCTCATCCGTCTAGCATTCAATGACGTTCAACGCCAGCCCGGCGAGGCTCGTCTCTTTGTAACGCGACTGCATGTCGAGCCCGGTCATGTACATCGTCCGGATCACCTGATCGAGCGACACCTTGTGCCCCTCGGTCTCGTTCATCGCCAGCCGGCATGCCTGCACCGCCTTCACCGCGCCCATCGCGTTGCGCTCGATGCAGGGAATCTGCACCAGTCCGCCAATCGGATCGCAGGTCATGCCCAGGTTGTGCTCCATTCCGATCTCTGCAGCATGCTCCACCTCTTCGTTTGTGCCGCCCAGCGCCGCCGCCAATCCCCCCGCAGCCATCGAGCATGCGACACCCACCTCGCCCTGGCAACCGACCTCCGCGCCGCTGATCGACGCGTTCTCCTTGTAGAGAACGCCCACTGCTGCCGAGGTCAAAAAATACCGGAGGATCCCTTCCTCATCCGCGCCGGGGATAAAGTCGCGATAATATCGCGCCACCGCTGGGATTACGCCCGCCGCTCCATTCGTCGGTGCCGTCACCACGCGTCCGCCCGCGGCATTCTCTTCATTCACTGCCATCGCGAACACCGTCACCCAATCGAGCGGCGCCAGCGGATCGGCCGATCCTTTCTCGCGCAGGCGAGCCGTAAGTCGCGCGGCGCGCCGGCGCACACTCAGCCCGCCAGGGAGAATACCCTCCGTTGTCATGCCGCGCTCGATGCACGCCTGCATCACGTCCCAGAGGTGCAGAATCCCCGCACGTACCCCCTCGCGGCTGCGCAGGGCACTCTCGTTCTCCAGCATCAATTCCCAAACCGCCATGTGCTCCTCGGCCGCCATCTGCAACAACTCCGCTGCGCTCGCAAACGGATACGGCAGCGCCGCATCCGCCGCGGCCCTCGGCGTCTGGTCTTCGCCGTCGGCGACGATGAATCCGCCGCCAATCGAAAAGAATGTCCGGGTCATCAACACGTCGCCCGCAGCATCGAACGCGGTGAATCGCAGGCCATTGGGATGCTGCGTCACCGCTCCCGGCGGGAGCATCTGGTCGCGATGGAAGAGCAGGTGATCCGCCTCGCGAAACGGCACGATGTGTTTCCCCAGAATCGCCAGCTTCTCTGAACTGCGAATCTCCACCAGCTTCGGCTCGATGGTTGCCGGATCGATGGTCGCGGCTTCCTCACCGCTGAGCCCGAGTAACACGGCCCGATCCGTCCCGTGCCCGCGCCCGGTGAGCGCGAGCGATCCATACAAGTCGGCGCGAACCTGGGCCACGCGACGCCAGCACGCCGCCCTGCTCCAGTTCCAGAGCGAAGCGTCGTGCCGCCCGCATCGGCCCCATGGTGTGCGAACTCGACGGGCCAATGCCCACCTTGAACAGATCGAACAGGCTGGTCTTCACGCATACAGGGTACAGGGCGGAGGGTACAGGGTGCAGCCCTCCGCACGGGCTGAGCGCTGTCCCTTATGGTCCGCCTCTAACTCGCACCCACATACACGAAGCGGGCGAGGAAAAGCACAGCGAGGACGTAGAGCAGCCAGTCTTTGCGGTTGAACTTCCCCATCGCCAAATGCAGGGCCGCATACGCGATGATGCCGAACCCCAACCCATTCGCAATGGAGGTGGTCAGCGGGATCAGCACCAGCGTTAGAAACGCGGGAAAGGCTATCAGTGGCTGCTTCCAGTCGATTTCCCCAAGGGTATGCAGCATCAGGCTGCCCACCACGATCAGCGCCGGAGCCGTCGCCGCCGTCGGCACCATTCCCACCAGCGGAGCTGCCACCAGGGAAACCAGAAACAGCAGGCCTGTCACGATGGCCGTCACGCCGCTCCTGCCGCCCGCCGCTACGCCTGCCGCCGACTCAATGTAGCTCGTCACTGTCGAGGTGCCCACCAGCGATCCCGCCACCGTCGCCGTGGCGTCCGCAGCCAGAATCTGGCTCAGACGCGGAATCTCGTTGTTCGGTCCCAGTAGCCCTGCATGCTTCGTCACCGCCACCAGCGTGCCCAGGTTGTCGAACAGATCGACAAACAGGAACACGAAGACGATCTCCGCCAGCCCGATGTGCAGCGCTGCTGGAATATTCAGGCGGAACGCGGTCTGAGTAATCGCAGAGAAGTTGTACGGCGCCGGATTCCACTTCACCAGCCCGAACGGAATGGCGGCAAGCGTGACGGTCAGCACGCCGATCAGGATGGCTCCGCGCACGCGCCATGCCAGCAATGCCGCCATCAGCAACACCCCGAACAGCGCGAGGAACGTCGGTGGCTGGCGCAGATTCCCGAGCGTGACCATCGTCGCCGGATCGGCGATCACGATGCCCGCGTTCCTGAATCCGATGAAGGCGATGAACAACCCGATCCCGCCCGCGACGGAAGAGTACAACTCATGCGGGATGCTTTGCAGAATCGCCTGGCGCAACCCTGTGGCCGTGAGCAACAGAAAAACCACACCGGAAAGAAACACAGCGCCCAGCGCCGTCTGCCACGGCACGTGCATCTTGATCACGACCATGTAGCTGAAGTAGGCGTTCAGGCCCATGCCCGGCGCCAGCGCCAGCGGATAGCGCGCGATCACGCCCATCAGGATGCTGCCGAATGCCGCGGATACGCACGTGGCTGCTGTCACCGCCGGAACCGGCAGCCCCGCCTTGCCCAGAATCGATGGGTTCACCACGATGATGTACGCCATCGTGACGAACGTCGTGAGGCCGGCAAAAATCTCCGTCCTCCAGGTAGTCTTCAGCCCGGCAAAATCGAAATACCGCTCCAGTCGCTCGCGCATGTTCTCCGGGAAACTGCGGGTGGTGTGAATGCTATAAAACCACAGCTTCCGGCGATTCACCGAGAACTTTTTCACCGCCGTATCGTGCACGCGGCATTACCTGCGTTCGCGGGCCGCTTCGCGCATGGCCCCTCCGCGCTCGACTGCTTGATATTCTGGAGCCCGGGAATCCGATGCTCACTTTAGTCGAACGATGAAATCCTTTACCGCACTCCTGGCCGCATCTCTGATGGCCTTCCTCGTCGCCGGATGTTCGTCGCATTCGGCGCGGCACCCCGCCTCGTCCATCGAAGCAGCCACTGCCGCGCGAGAGCACGCGCTCCAACAGGCCCGCGCCGCTGCCGCCTCGTTGGAACAGGACCGCCAGGAACTCGAAAGCATTCCGCCGCCTTCCAAGAACATCTACATGGCGATCCACACGCGCCAGAGCTGGACGAACCCCTTCCTCATCGTCAGCAAGTCCACCGTGAGCCTCAGCATCCTCATGCCGGATAACGGCCCGGCGGGCAGCCCGGGCAGCGATATCCTGCGCCCGGTGGCCGCGCGTCGCCGCGAACTCGATCTGCGTCTCTCTGATTTGCCCGAGGCCCTCGCCGCAACGCCTGCCAGCGTCTGGCCCTACGGTCGCGTGATCGCCGTCGAAGAGGATCCGCTGGAGCAGAAAGTCGATCGCGCGCAAACGCGCCGCAATGTCGAGGCAACGATGCAGGTGCTCAACGACCTTGGCGTTGTGATCTACGAGTGGCCGGCGAACACGCCGCGCTAAGCGCTACCCGGCTCCCAGCAGTTGCACCGCAAAGGGAACCTCTACTTCCGGATCGATCTCTATACCCTTCATCCACACGATCCGCCCTTGCCACTCCAGCAGCGGCCAGGTTTTCCGTGCATCCGCGGCGACCTGCATCCGCTCAAAGATTACTTTCAGCGGCTTGGCCCCGCGCGAATAGCGAATCTTCACGCGGTCTCCGACTTTGGGCGTCCGCAACACCGCCTCGTTGGAACCCGCTGCCTTTGCATCTGCCGTCACCACGAACCGCAACCGTATCCCGAGCCCGGAGACCTCGCCCGGAATCGACACCTCCACCGGGTCTATCCCAACGGTTTGTTTTCGGTTCGCGCTTTTTCGGACCAGCCGCAATTCTCGCGCTGTCCTTTCCGCCCACAGACCAGCCGTCAGTTCCTGCCTCCGCGCCCCGTCCGGCTCGCACATCGCCATCAGCCGCTCGGTCTGTTCGAAATTCAACGCGCACTCCAGCTGCTTTGCCACCGCTCGCAGCACGCGACGTCGAACCGCCGGAGCAAGCCCGCGCAGCCGTTCCAGCTCCATCCCTGCACTGCCTTCCTCTGGATGCGTCGAGACTGCGCGCCCTCCACCCCGCACCGGCTTGCCAGGCAGCACCAGCCCCCGCAGCAATCGCGCCAGCTCCGCATCCCACCAGCTCTCCTCATCGCGGGCAATCGTCGCGAGATGTGCCAGTTGCTCGGCAATCTGCGGGTTGTAATCCGCCAACTGCGGCATCAGCTCGCGGCGGATGCGATTCCGCGTGTGTGCCAGGTCCTCGTTCGTCGTGTCCTCGCGCCAGGCCTGTCCCGTCTCCCGCAGCCAGGTGCGAATCTCCTCGCGCCGGGTCTCAAGAAACGGCCGCAGGATCCTACCGCGGGTGCACTCGACCACGGGATGAATCCCGCCCAGCCCCTCCGTCCACGCGCCGCGCAGCAGCCGATGCAACACCGTCTCTGCCTGATCGTCGAGCGTGTGCGCGGTGGCCACCGCATCCGCCTCGCCTTGCTCCAGCAGCTCGCGAAACCACCCATAGCGCAGCTCGCGCGCAGCCTCCTCCAGCGTCTGCTTCTTTTCCCTCGCTGCGGCCGGGGTCTGCACGCGATGGACGCGGAACCCCAGGCCGAGTCCGCGCGCCAGGTTTGCGACGAATCGCTCATCCTCGTCGGCCTCTGCGCCGCGGATCCCGTGATGGACGTGCGCCACAGTCACCACCAGCCCAATCTCGGGAGCAGCCTCAGCCAGCGCCCGAAGCAGGCCTACCGAGTCCGCGCCACCGGACACGGCCACCGCCACCCGCATCCCCGCGTGCAAATGATTTCGGTCAATGCTGGGCGCCCGTGTCACGTCCCCATCCTAAGCTCTATACTTCTGATCATGCTGAAGACGAGGCCGGCCACGGCCGCCGACGCTCCGCTCATCACTCACCATCGCCGCCGCATGTTCGTCGACGCCGGCCGCCGCGACGATCAGGTCCTCGAACTCATGGCCCAGGCGCACGAGCCCTGGGTCGCGCAGGCCATCACCGAGGGCAAATACCTTGGCTGGCTCAGCGAAGACGATGGCAAAGTGGTCGCCGGTGCGGGTCTGCTTCTGCTCGACTGGCCGCCCCATCCCCTCGATCCGCAATCCAGCCGCCGCGGTTACCTGCTCAATGTTTACGTCGAGCCCGAATACCGCCGCCGCCACCTTGCTGCGAACCTCATCGAGCTGGCCCTCGCCGAAGCACGCCGTCGCGGCATCCGCGTCGTGGCTCTGCATTCGACTGAGGAGGGCCGTCGCCTGTACGAGTCCGCAGGCTTCCGCACCACCAATGAAATGTTTTACGTTGAGTCGATTGAGCCCTAGGTCGGAACCGACCTGGGGATTGGCAACTGGGGTTTTTTAACGGAGGATCGGAAACGGTCCAAAGGAATTGCTGTTGGTTCCGTAGTCCAGATCGAACCCCAGCTGCAGTTTGGCCGCTTCGCTCATTCGCCCCGGGCCCCAGGGAGGATCGAAGACCACATCGACCTTCACTTCCTTCACCTCAGGCAGCCGCGCCAGCTTCTTCTCCACATCAGCCTTCAGCACGTCGGACATGCCGCATCCCGGCGCCGTCAGCGACATCTGCACGTCGATCTTCTTGCCGCCCTCCGGGCGATCCACGATCTCGCACCCGTAGATCAGTCCGAGGTCGACAATGTTCACCGGAATCTCCGGATCGTAGATCGTCTTGAGCTGATCCCATACCATCCGCTCGTTGAAAGTTGGCGGTGTGTGCGCTTCGGTCGCCGGTCCGCTCAGCCCCAGCGCGTCGGCATCCGCCTCATCGATGCGAAACAGTGCACCTTCCACCGCGACCGTGTAGCTGGAACCCGCCGCCTGCGTGATGCGCACGCACGTCCCGGCGGGCAGCAACTGTTTCGTGCCGGCCGGAACCGCAATCGCTTCGCAGTCCCGCTTCAGAGCCACGGTTTGGTTGGTAATAATCATGGTCTTCGCTACCAGCTCGGGCTACCGGTTCAGCCTCATGCTTACTCCGTCGAAACCTTCTCCTGCTTGCCTTCAAGCGCAGCTTCGAGGGTGTGCCAGGCCAGCGACGCGCACTTCACACGAGCCGGAAATTCCGACACGCCGGAGAATACCGCCAGCTTCCCCAACTCCGGGTCATCGCCGTGACCGTGTCCGGTCACCAGTTCGTGAAACCGGTGAAAGATCTTCTCTGCTTCTTCCTTCGTCTTGCCCTTCACGCTCTGTGTCATCATCGAAGCCGAAGCCTTCGAGATGGCGCATCCTGCGCCCTGGAATCCAATCTCGCGAATCTTGTCCCCATCCATTTCGAGATACACGGTGAACCGGTCCCCGCAGAGGGGGTTATAGCCCTCGGCCTTATGATTCGCGCTTTCGAGCGCCTTGTAGTTCCTCGGCGCCTTGCTGTGCTCCAGAATTACTTCCTGATACAGATCCCTTAGCTCCGGCATTACGCAAACACCTCGCGCACCTTGCGGATGCCCCGCGCCAGCGCGTCCACTTCGCCCTTCGTGTTGTACGCCGCGAACGACGCCCGCACCGTCGCCGGAATCTGGAACCGCTCCATCACCGGTTGCGCGCAGTGGTGTCCGGTTCGCACGGCGATCCCCTGCTGATCCAGAATCGTCCCGATGTCGTGCGGGTGCACTTCGTCCAACACAAACGACAGCACGCCCGCCTTCTCGCGGGCCGTGCCGATGAGCCGCACGCCTTCGATCGCGCCGATGACCTCGGTGGCGTACTCCAGCAGTTCGTGCTCGTGCGCAGCGATCTTCTCGATGCCGATTCCGTTCATGTACTCGATGGCCGCCTTCAACCCCGCAACCCCCGCCATGTCCGGCGTGCCAGCTTCAAACTTGTGCGGCACCTTGTTGTAGGTCGTTTTCTCGAACGTGACCGAGCTGATCATGTCGCCGCCGCCCTGCCAGGGAGGCATCGCCTCCAGCAGCGCCTGCTTGCCGTAGAGCACTCCGATCCCGGTCGGACCGTACATCTTGTGTCCCGAGAAGGTGTAGAAGTCAGCATCCAGCGCCTGCACGTCCACCTTCAGATGAGGAACCGCCTGCGCTCCGTCCACCACCACAATTGCGCCCCTGGCGTGGGCAGCCGCAATCATCTGCTGCAGAGGATTGATGGTCCCCAGTGCGTTCGAGACATGCCCGACGGCAACGACCTTCGTCTTCGGCCCGATCAGCTTTTCGAACTCGGTGAACATCAGCTCACCCTGGTCGTTGATCGGCGCCACGCGCAACTTCGCGCCCTTCTCCTCGCACAGCATCTGCCACGGCACGATGTTCGAGTGGTGCTCCATCGCCGTGATCAGGACTTCGTCACCTGCGCCGACATTCGCTTTACCGTAAGTCTGCGCTATCAGGTTGATGGCTTCCGTCGTGCCGCGCGTAAAGATGATCTCGCTCGACCGCGCTGCGTTCACAAACGCCCGCACTGTCTCGCGCGCCTTTTCGAATTCCGCCGTCGCCAGTTCCGACAGGTAATGCACCCCGCGATGAATATTCGCGTTCTCGCCCTCGTAGTACCGCACCAGCGCGTCGATCACCGCCTGCGGCTTCTGGGAGGTCGCTGCGTTGTCCAGATACACCAGCGGATGCCCGTGCACCTTCGTCTGCAGAATCGGAAAATCCCTCCGAATCCGTTCCACGTCGAACGAAGTGCCGGCGGCTTTCTCGCGAATCGGTACAGCGGCTGCAGCGCTCATCCCACTTCCTCCACAACGCGTTCGCTAACCCGTTCTTCCAGGCTCACCGGCGCAATCCCCTCGGTAAACAGCAGATGCTCGCTCACCAGATGCTGGATGTGATCCCGCGCCACGCTCGACTGCATGCGGTCGACGCACTCCTCGGCAAAGGCCATCAGCAGCAGCTTCTTCGCTTCCTGCTCGCTGATGCCGCGCGACTGCAGGTAAAACAGCGCGTTGTCCTCAATCTGCCCTATCGTTGCGCCGTGGGTGCACTTCACATCGTCCGCGTAAATCTCCAGCTGAGGCTTCGTGTCGATCTGCGCATCGTCGCTCAGCAGCAGGTTGCGGTTCGTCTGCTTCGCGTCGGTTTTCTGCGCAGGCTTATGCACCACAATCCGGCCGTGGAACACTCCGTGCGACTGCCCATCCAGAATGCCGTTGTAGAACTGCCGGCTGCCGCAGTGCGGGGCCGCATGCTCCACATGCATGTAGTTATCCAGATGCTGCGCACCCGTCCCAAGATACAAACCGTTGATGAGGCACTCGCCGCCTTCGCCCGCCAGCACCGGATGAACGTTGTTGCGCACCAGCCCGCCGCCCAGCAGCAGCGAGTGCGACGCCACGTTCGCGCTGCGTCCCTGCTGGATGCGCAGCGTCGACACGTTGTACGCCTTGAGGTGCTCGCGCTCGATCAGGTAATGCTGCGCCACCGTGCTTTCGCCTGCAACCAGCTCCGTTACGGCGTTCGAAAATACGACGGACTCGCCACCCACCGACGCATAATCCTCGATCACCGCCACCTGCGCCTGATCTTCAGCGACAATCAGGTTCCGCGGATGCGTCATCGTCGGCGCGTTTTCTTTCGTCGACAGGTACAGAACGTACACCGGCTTTTCCAGCACCACGCCGCGCGCCACATGCACATACGCGCCATCACCAATGAACGCCGTGTTCAGCGCAACAAACGCATCCCGCTGCGTATCGGCATACCGCCCCAGGTGTTTCTGCACTTCCTCCGGATGCGACTCAATCTGTTCCCGCAGACTTGCAACCGTCACGCCCCTGGGCAGGTTGCCGATCTCCGAAAGCTCCGCATCGAAGCGCCCGTTGACGAACACCAGCGTCGCCGCAACGTCATCCACGCGCCACGCCGCCGAATCGCCGGCAGCCAGCTTCGCGGTTGTTGCCGGACGAAACATCGTCCTGGCAATGCCCGACACGTTCGTGAAGCGCCAGTCCTCATCCTTCGTTGTCGGGAAACCCACTTCGCAGAAACGCGCGAACGCATCCTCGCGCAGCCGATGCAGCCACGGCAACGTCCGCCCCGCCGCCCTCTTCTCAAACTCGGTGAAGTTCTCGAGCCAACTATCGATATTGGCCACCGCCATCGCCGTCTCCCTCACGCCCGCGCTCCCACCGGCTGTGCGGTCTCCTTCTCGGTCCAGCTGTAGCCCTTCTCTTCCAGCTCCAACGCCAACTCCTTGCCGCCCGAGCGCACGATCCGCCCATCCACCAGCACGTGCACGAAGTCCGGCACGATGTAATCCAGCAGCCGCTGGTAGTGGGTCACCACCACCATCGCCCGCTCCGGGCTGCGCAGCGAATTCACGCCGCTCGCGACAATGCGCAGCGCATCGATGTCCAGGCCCGAGTCCGTCTCATCCAGGATCGCGAGCTTCGGTTCCAGCACAGCCATCTGCAGAATCTCGTTGCGCTTCTTTTCGCCACCCGAGAAGCCCTCGTTCAGCGAACGGTTCATCAGCTTGTCGTCCATCTCCAGCAGCTTGAGCTTCTCGCGGAACATGGGCAGAAAGTCCATCGCGTCCATCTCATCTTCGCCGCGATGCTTGCGCTGCGCATTCAGAGCCGAACGCAGAAAATACGTGTTGCCGATGCCCGGAATCTCCACCGGATACTGGAACGCCAGAAACACGCCCTCGCACGCCGCTTCTTCGGGCTTCATCTCGAGCAGATCCTTGCCATCGAACGTGATCGATCCCTCGGTCACCTCGTACGCGTCACGCCGCGCGAGCACCTGCGCCAGCGTGCTTTTGCCCGACCCGTTCGGTCCCATAATCGAGTGGACCTCGCCGGCATTGACCGTCAGATCGATCCCCTTCAGGATCTCATTCCCGTCCACCGACACATGCAGATTCTTAATCTCCAGCAAACTCATCCCGTTTCCCTCGTTAATCGCTCTTCGCTAAACGTATTTCGCTAGTTGTTTTTCGCTCGCGGTTTGCTGCCTTAGCCCACGCTGCCTTCGAGGCTGACCGCGAGCAGCTTCTGCGCCTCGACCGCGAACTCCATCGGCAGCTCTTTGAAAACCTGCTTGCAGAATCCGTTCACGATCATCGAAACCGCGTCTTCAGTCTTCAATCCCCGCTGCTGCAGATAAAACAGCTGATCCTCGCCGATCTTCGACGTAGCCGCCTCATGCTCCATCCGCGCCGACGCATTCTTCACTTCGATGTACGGGAAGGTATGTGCCCCGCACTTATCGCCGATCAGCAGCGAATCGCACTGCGTGTAATTCCTGGCGCCCTCGGCGCCCTTCATGATCTTCACCATGCCGCGGTACGTGTTCTGCCCGTGCCCGGCGCTGATCCCCTTCGACACGATCGTGCTCTTCGTGTTCTTGCCAAGGTGGATCATCTTGGTGCCGGTATCCGCCTGCTGATAATTGTTCGTAAGCGCGACGGAATAAAACTCGCCCACCGAGTTATCGCCCTGCAGAATGCACGACGGATACTTCCACGTGATCGCCGACCCCGTCTCCACCTGCGTCCACGAAATCTTCGAATTCCGGCCCAGACACTTGCCGCGCTTGGTCACGAAGTTGTAGATTCCGCCTTTGCCATTCTTATCACCGGGATACCAGTTCTGCACCGTTGAGTAGCGGATCTGCGCGTTGTCCAGCGCCACCAGTTCAACCACCGCCGCGTGCAGCTGATTCTCATCGCGCATCGGAGCCGTGCAGCCCTCGAGATAGCTCACGTACGCGCCTTCCTCGGCGACGATCAGCGTGCGCTCAAACTGCCCCGTCTCCGCCGCGTTGATGCGGAAGTACGTCGACAGTTCCATCGGGCACCGCACGCCCTTCGGCACGTACACAAACGACCCATCGCTGAACACCGCAGCATTCAACGCCGCGTAGAAATTGTCCGTGTGCGGCACCACCGAGCCCAAATACTTCTTCACCAGGTCGGGATGCTTCTGCACCGCCTCAGAGAACGAGCAGAAGATCACGCCCGCCTCGGCCAGCTTCGCCTTGAAGGTCGTCGCGACGGAGACCGAATCGAACACCGCATCTACGGCCACATTCGCCAGCAACTGCTGCTCGGCCAGCGGAATCCCCAGCTTCTCGTAGGTCCGCAGAATCTCCGGGTCCACCTCATCGAGGCTCGTCAGTTGCTTCTTCTGCTTCGGCGCCGAGTAGTACGCGATGTTCTGGTAGTCAATCGGAGGAAACTTCACGTTCGCCCACTGCGGCTCCGCGCTCGCTCTCTCCTCGCTCGCCCAGTAGCGGTATGCCTTTAGCCGCCATTCCAGCATGAATTCCGGCTCGTTCTTCTTCGTCGAAATCAGCCGGATCACATCCTCGCTCAGGCCCTTCGGAATGCGATCTTCTTCAATCTGGGTGACGAATCCCCACTCGTATTCCTTGCTGGCCAGTTCGTGAACGACATTCATATCGGTGCTCATGCCACTCTCCCGAATTCTCCGTGTGCTTGCGGCGCTCCCGCCCCGAACAGGCTCCCAGCGCCAATATGCGACTAAAGCAGTCCTATATCAGTCTACCCGCACTTCCTGTGGGTTTCAACTTGGCAGGAGTTGACCCCTCATCCCGTCCTCTATTAAGGATGCGGCAGCTTCCCGCCGCGCTTCAAGGCCAAACCCAGCACCGCTCAGGGCTTGCGCCCTGCTACAGGACCTTAATGCCGCGAAACCGTGGCAACGAGGGACATTTTTGCAGGATCGAATCGTCGTCTGCTGCAGCCGAGCTTCACCGATGAAAATCGGCGTAAATTCATGCGCCACTTCCGAGAGACCGGACATCTCAACGGCCAGGGTGACCGAACAATGAGCAAAGAAGCCAATCTGGCAGTGCTGGGAAAGTTTGCTGAAGCAGCCAATACCGGCAATTTCGAGCTTTTCAAAGAGGTCGTTTCGGCCGAAAACATCGACCACGATCCTGCCCCCGGCCAGGTGGCGGGGCCCGAAGGTTATCGCATGTTCTTTTCCGGCATGCACATGGCATTCCCCGATTTCAATGCGGCTCTGGAAACCATGGTCGCCGATGATGACACCATCGCCTTCGCCTACGTCATTACCGGAACGCACAACGGCCCCTTCATGGGAATTCCTCCTACCGGGAAAAAGATCAGGATCCGCGGCGTCCAGATCTCAAAATTCAAAGACGGGAAAATGGTCGAGCGCTGGGGAAGCTCGGACGAGCTAGGCCTGCTCCAGCAACTGGGGGTCATGGAAGCCCCCAAAGCGGCCTGAATCGTGGGGCGCTATGCAAGCGTCCAAAACCGCAGTCCCGAATCCTGAGCGAACGTAGCGAGGAAGGCGCCTCTTTGCCTTCAACCTCTCGATCAAGCGATTGGTGCCCGGAGGGGGACTTGAACCCCCACGACCGGTAAAGGTCTGCGGATTTTAAGTCCGCTGCGTCTGCCGATAAGCTATTGAAATAAAATATATTAACAACGCACTTGACGCCGGATGTGCAATTGGCTGTGTAAGTTTCTGCCCTTTGCGAAGTTGCCGCTTTCCTCCCACGCCCGGGGATCCATTAACAATGGCTGACTTCTCATTCCCTATATGCGGCCGATGAGGGCTTTGGCGATCTGACACCGACCGAAAATGTTCCTGACCAGGCGGTTTTCTTAGGCAGCTCTTCTTATTTCTTTGACTCCCAGATTGAGTCGCCGTCGCAAAAGGAACCGCAAGGTTTCGCCGTCCATGTACCCGACTTTTGTGGCAATCTCATCGACACTTGCCTTGCTGGTCTTCAGGAGATGCACTGCCCGTTCAACGCGCAGACTCTGGAAATACGACATCGGAGACTTCCCGAGGACGCTCTGCAGCCGCCGGGTCAGCGTCCTTTTGCTGGCGCCTACGGCTTTCGCAGCACTGTCGAGGGAAAATCCACGCGCGAGCCTGGCCCGTGCCCAGCGTTCGAAAAGCTGCACAACCGGGTCGGAGTGCATCAGGTGATCCGTCAGAGCATAAGCGGTCTGAGAAGGCCTGGTATCGACAATGAGATATTTTCCGGTGAGCGAAGCGAGTTCGGGGCTGACACGACGTATCAGCCACAAGGCCAGGTCCATATGGCCCAGAGCAGCTCCGGCGGTCACAACCTTTCCTGACTTGACCACCATGTCCGATTCGTCCAGCAAAACCTGAGGGTATCGTTCGCGAGACATGGGTGCCAGCCAACAGGTGGTGGTTGCGCGCTGCTGGTTGAGCAGACCCGACTCGGCCAGCACGAAGGTTCCAGCGCAGGCAGCGCTCAACGTTGCCCCATCGTTTGCCCACTCTTGGATTTGCATGCCACGATGAATGATTTGGTAAGGGCGATCGAATCGGAAGGTTCGCCTCGCGGTGACGACTGAATGTCGAGAAGTCTCATTAGTTCCCTCCGGGTTTCAGAGTCCGAGCTACTTCGAGACCGCACGGGCCGCAGTCTTAATTGCGTCAGCGACTTCCCCAGGGTGCGATATAAAAACACAATGACTCGCACCGGGGACTTCGACCACGTGGCTATGAGCTCGCTTGGCGTACCATCGTTCAAGGTCGGGGTTGATCGTTCTATCCGCTCCCGCAACAACCATCCAACTCGGTTTGGTCCTCCAGGCAGCCGTGGTGATCGTCGCCGAGAAATTGTCCGCAAGGTTGAGCACCTGCGAGCGTGCCATAAATGTGGCCTGGTTGCCTGGCAGGTCGGCTGCGAACAATTCATGAAATTGCGTGGGGTCGATATATGTGAACCCGTCGGGCGTTTTCTTTATGGCGCCCGATTTGGCGAGGTCGCTCGGGAAGCGCTTTCCGTCCTCTGACTCTTTCTCGCCAGCGTCCGGCATGTGCGCCGCCACGTACACCAATCCGGCAACCGATGGACCCGAGCCAGCTTCCGTAATTACGGCTCCCCCATAGCTGTGCGCGACGAGGATGCTCGGTCCGTCCTGCAGTGCAAGGATCCGCTTCACGGCCGTCACATCATCCTGAAAGGAAGTCTCCGGCTCCTGGACGATGCCGACGTTGAAGCCATCTTTGACCAGAATGTCGTAAACGCCTTTCCAACCGGAGCCATCTGCCCAGGCTCCATGCACCAGAACAATATTCCGGACGCCACGCTCCTGGCTCTGCGCCGAGAGCGCACCGTAGGTCAACAGTAAGAAAACGATGCAGAGCGACTGAAAGATTCCTCGCACCGCTCGCATAGACTCTATCGAATTACTCATTTATTGCTCCTTTTGTTTCGTAATGCTCAAGTCGTTTGGGATCGTTCGCAGATAGCTGAGAGCGTCAGATAGACGATCTAAACCCACTGCTCGCCGTTGATGACGCCATTGCCCCATACAGGGTCGAGATCGGCGAAGGGCTTTTCCGCGACGGCCTCTTGGCGGATTTTCCTGCGGACTTCAATTTCCAAGCGCGACCGCGCGAAGCGACCGGCATGCCCCGAAATTTCGTGAGATCGGCTTTACTGCCGAGCGGGCCGTGCCCCGGGATAATTTTGCTGGAATTGTCGGCGAGCGACAGAATCTTGTTGCAGGCGGCAATATTTCCGGCGATTTTGCCACCCGTAAGCGTCGCGAACTCATCCAGATGTTCGAGCAGCACGAAAGACCATGATGCCCTTCCTGGTGGATGGTTAAACGATGAAGATACGACTGAAGCTGCCATGGTGGTCACTCCTAAGTGTGTCATTGTGCGGCCCACTTCATTGACTGAGATCCGTCCCCGCTGTTGAGGCTCCTGTCCAGCACGTGCTTCGGATGCTTCTCACGCTCACTGTCTTCAGTTCCCCTCGTTTCGACCTCTTTCATTTCCATGAGGAGCGATCTCCGTGGTTCATTATTGCGGAGATGTTTACAGATCCATGGTTGCAGGCATCGAGACTTTGTCTGTCAGCTTCCTGTCTTCAAAGGCTAATGATCTGGTCTTCGTCAGACTCAGGGTGAATGCCGTCATCTCTCGATTCGACTCATCGAGGCAGACGCTGCCGCCGTGCTCTTCGGCGATTCGACGAGCTATGGTCAGCCCAAGGCCTGTTCCGTTGGGTTTTCCCGCAGTCACGAAGGGCTTGAATAATGTCCTCCGGATAGAGGCTGGGATACCGGGGCCACTATCGAGAATCGTGACGTGGATGCGTTCACCCACTTCCACTCCGTGGACTTCCACCCGAGGCACACGAGTTGACTGACGCGCAGCCTGGCAGGCATTCAGCACTAAGTTATAAATGGCACTTTGAAGATTACCGGGATCGATGTCCGCCTCCGCCAGCGGGAGAGTACCGATTATGATCGGCACGTTTCGCCCATCCGGATGAAACTTCACTGTGGCAACAACTTTCTCAACGATCGCGAAAACGCTCTGGCGGACAAGCGGATTATTCCGTCCGCCACGACCGAATTGCAGCAGGGAATCCAGTCGCTCCGTCATTGCGAGCACGGCTTCCTGAATTTCGAGAAGCAGATCAGCCCGCACCGTCGCGCGCATCGTGTGGCTCTCGAGCAACTCGGCGTTGGCATAGATGGTCGTGAGCGTATGGCGCATATCGTGGGAGATCGCGCAGGCCATCCTGCCGATCGCCGACATCCGCCCTGCCTCAGTCACGCAGTCGGGCTCACTCAGCTGCGCACCGTTTCGCAAATCTGCACTGGCGCGGCCCTTTTCAAAGGCGATAATTTTGCCGCGCTCGGCGGCTTCGGGTATCGAAGGGTCATCGACGCTGTGGGGCTTGATGAATGAAACGGCGATCGAATCTGAAGATTTACCAGTTGCAGACGACTGAAATTCGAGCAGTTTCATTTGGTCCCTCCGCAGTTGGGGACTCCTGCCGGAGCAAGAGTTAACTCAATGCCACACGTGATGCACTCTCAATGAAGTCGGCGATCCCCAAGAGGGTCTGCCGGGTTGAACAGCAGCTTGCACCTGTTCATAGTCCTGAGAACCTTACTGGCGGTGCGGGCTGGCCGCCGCCGAATGATCCGTTCGCACGATCGGTCTCCACAAAGAACACCATGATGTCATTTGGGTCGATACCTCCTTCGCCAAGCTTCTCCGTAAGGGCCGTAACCAACTCTTTCTTCCTGTCACTATGGGTGCCTGAAGATATCAGCACTTCGATCATCAACACCCGTTCGGTCCGTGGCTTAGGCAACCCTGGATAATAGGGGTCAACTTTGAAGTCGGCTGATTGCAACGCATAGAACCGTTGGAAAAGATCGCCCTTGGGATATCCAGCGGCAACGCTTGCGGCGTGAATCGCTCGGGAACAGCGATTCTTCTCCTCGATGGACCAGTTGGAATGCATCGTCACGGTAAATACGGGCATAGGAACTCCTTATCGCCAAACGTTTCCGTCGCTAACAAGGGCTTCGCGGATAACATACGCGTGAGCGGCCCCGCTTGTATGTAGTCGCCCACGCAGGCAGACATGACGAACTGGCCCAGGATTCGATGTTGCGTGCTGGTGTTGTCTGCGATTCAGCGTCCGAGCTTCTGCCGGTTCCGCGGTGGCTCTGCAGACGCTCATGCCTGCCGGTTCCCGTTAATCGCGAGCTTTGCCATCACCGACGTCAGGCTGATTGTGCCTTTGATGTGTTCCGTGCCGGGTACCCGGAAATGGATCCAGCCGGAGTTGAATCCGTCAACCATTTCTGCCCGAGGCTCAGTCCGGCCTTCCGGCATGCCCTGCCCGATGAAGAACTCCGTCCACTCCTCCCGTGGGACGGCAACCGCTTCGACGACGCGTCCAAGAGCGCTGCTGAATGCGCGTGCAATGTCGTTGGGGGAATATTGCTCGGGACCTGCAACTTCGATAAATCGAGTGCCTGTCCACATCTGGCGCAGAACGTCTGCTCCGGCCTTCCCGATATCAGCGGTAGCCACCAGTGAAAATTTGCGATCCAAAGGATAGAGATTGGAGAAGATCTTTCCTTTATCCCGAGCGGTCGTAACATCCCAGGCGTGATTCTCCATGAACCACCCGGCCCTCAGGAATGCGTGGGCGATGGGCAGATCGCCGAGCGTTTGCTCGAGGAGATGCGAAGCGGTGATCAGCCCCAACCCGCTGCTCTGTTCAGCTCCAATCGAAGAAAGGTAGACCGCCTTTCGGGGCAGAGATTTGGCGAGAGCCGCACGATAGGACGCCAGCGTCCTGCGTAGTTCCGGAAAGCCGGGAGTTGGGGCGAAGTTCGGCGGGACCATCAGAAACACGCCATCCATTCCTTCGAATGCGGATGCCAATGCATTCGGATCGTCGACGTCCGCGATTGCTACCTCTGCTCCGCGATCTCTCCATCGCACCCCTCTTTCGGGATTCCGAACGATTGCCCTGACTTTCTCACCGCGTTCCAACAGGTTTTCGGCAATGGCGCCCCCGACCCTTCCCGTAATGCCCACGATTCCGTACATTGTTTATCTCCTTAGGTTGCGATCGAATGATCTCCATGGATTGACCGTTTACCCCGGGTTGGTTCTCAGAGCGGCTGCGATCTCCGCTGTGCGACGACCTGTACATCTGACGCAGTGATCAAAAAGGAAGTGCCAGAATTTTCCGCATTTTGCTCATGACTAGCTGTTATTACTCCGTGAGGCTCGATGATCGAACTGTGGACGGCCCGGGCCTGACGGCGTCTTCCGGCCGGGTCTTGCTCACTAATCGGTGGACGGGACAGATCCTGACTACGCGCCTGAGCCGAATCGGGCGCGAGAGCCTGCGGCTTGCCGATCAATAATTGAGGATTGCTGGGGCGAGCAGATCCGCAAGACCGATGTTGTGGTACATCTCGGCGCGCACGCGATCTGCGACGCCATTGACAATTTCCGCTCCGTCCTGTGCGGGATCGACATGAACCCGGAACGGACGCTTTCCAAAGGGCGTATCGACAACCCTCACGATGGCTCGTGCGACGTCGGCTACCTCGGCGTCGGCCGGCGCAGTGGCCGCAAATCCTTTCATGATGTCTTCGCCGAGGTGAGCGTAGGGTCCATTGTCATATTCACCCTGACGGGCCTTGTCCGCGGGTGCGCCAGCGTGCGCGAAGTGATTGGTCCCTGAGGTGAACGCGCCCGGCACGATGATAGATGTCTCGATTCCCCAGCGATTCAGCTCGGCGGCATAGCTGACGGCGAGCGCATCCATAGCTGCCTTCGCTGCAAAGTAGGGTGAAAGATAGGGCGGCGTGCCACCGCGTGTACTGGTGCTCCCAACCCAGAGCACCAATCCCTTTCCTTGTTTGCGGAGCTGCGGCAGCGCGGCCCGGTTGACGCGCTGCGTGCTGAGAACGTTGGTGTCGTAGACCTGCGCCAGCTGCTCCGGCGTGAAGGCCTCCGCTGCGCCGAAAACCATGTGCCCGGCGTTGTGAATGACAACGTCCAGCCTGCCGTTCGTTTGCACGATCGTTCGGATCGCCTCTTCGGCAGACAGCTGCGATGCGACGTCGAGCTCGACGGTCCGCAGATCGACGCCGTTGTCGATCGAGAACTGCTTTGCTGCTTCAACCTGCGCGGTATTGCGTCCGGCAGTTTCGCGCATGCTGGCGTAGACGGTGTGTCCGGCTTTGGCGAGGGCCCGAGCAGCCAGGGCTCCGAAACCGCTGGATGCTCCCGTGATGACGATGACGCTCTTCATTTCGTCTCTCCTCGATGGTCGTTGAAGACGACTTGCTGGCTTGTACACGAAAGTTTGCTTTGGCCGGGGACTCTCTGCACACGGGGATCAGGCGAATCCGCCGTTAGCGCGGAGAACCTGAGCGTTGATCCATCCGCCGTCAGGGCCGGCGAGAAACGAGACGACGCCTGCAATGTCTTCAGGCCGACCCAGGCGCTCCAGCGGGGCCAACTTGCTCAAGGTAGCAATTTGCTCTTCAGTCTTGCCGACCAGGAAGAGCTCCGTACCTACAGGTCCAGGTGCAATGGCGTTGACGGTAACCCTGCGGCCTCGCAGTTCATTCGCGAGCACGTGGACCAGGCCTTCCACGCCAGCTTTCGATGCGATGTAGGGGCCATAGGCCGGAAAGGATTTGGCCAGCACGCTGCTGGATAAGGCGATGATGCGGCCGCCTTCCGCGACGTGCTGCGCGGCCTGGGCGAAAATGAGGAACGTGCCACGAAGATTCGTGGCGATGACCTTGTCGAAGGTGTCGACATCGCTTTTGGCGATCGGCGACATAGGCATGATGCCGGCGTTGTTCACAACAACATCGATCTGACCGTAGGCCTTGAGCGTCTTATCGAAGAGCTGTTGAACATCGTCGGGGCTGGCGACGTCCGCCTGGATGGCCATGGCGCTGCCGCCCGCGCTGACGATATCGTTGAGGGTTTCTTCCGCTTTCGCCGCATTGCCGGCGAAGTTGACGACGACGCGAAATCCGTCGGCAGAAAGCCGCAGGGCGATGGCGCGGCCAATTCCGCGGGAAGCGCCGGTGACGATGGCTGTTTTTCCCATTGCCGTTTCTCCTTGTCTCGCCGTCGTGGCTCGACGGCTGTCTATGAAGCAAGCGTGATTCGCAGGTGTTTGATCTGTTATTTCTTCACCGTGTTCCTCCTGTCGTGGTTGGCTGGTGGATCCGAGATGCCAACGATCCCATCGTTCAGCTTGCGCCGAGCCTTTCTGCTCTCGCATTGAGGACGGCGTCGTCAGGCAGGGTCTTATGCACTGATCCGCTGAAAGGAAAGATCCTGGCTGCGCGGGGTTGCGGGATAGCGAAAGGCGCGCAGGTTATCGCGAGCGGGGGACCCGATGCGAAGACGGACAGCCATCCGCACCAGTTCCGCGAATGAGCCTGCCTGCATCTTGCGCATCACGTTGCTACGGTGGATCTGCAAAGTGATTCCGGCGATGCCGAGAATGGAAGCCGCTTCTTTGTTTTGCAAGCCGTGAGTGATCAGGGCAAAAACTTCTCGCTCACGCGGGGTCACCAGCGAATACCTTGTTTCGAGGACCTCCCATTCAGCCTGCCGGATTCGCGCCCGCTGTTGCCGGGCGCAGGCGACGCGCACAGCCGAGAGCAGAGATTCAGGATCGACGGGCTTGGTGAGGAATTCCAGCGCGCCCGACTTCATGGCGTGGACGACGGAGCGAGTATCACAGGGGCCGCTGATGAAAATGATGGGCAGATTCACGCTGATCGCCATCCGCCGCTGCAGTTCCAAACCGCTGAGATCCGGAAGCTGGAAGTCCGCTATGAGACACAGCGAGGATCGGGTGCGGACAGATTCGATGCATGAGGCCGCGGAGGCAAAGGCCCGCACTTCGATTTGCTGAGCAGCGAGCAGTTCTGACAGTTCAGTGCGGGTTGGCGTGTCGCTGGCGACCACAGCCACCGACTCGCACTCCATGCCCGCGCGTCTGGTTTCTCTCATGGAAGCATGCCGGGGATCGTTGATCGTCACAACAGCAGGATCAATGTCTCGCAATGCAGTGTGCATGGCCGCTCACCTTTCGCGTTGGCCTGGAGACCACGGCAACAACGCCATTGCCAACAGTGTGACGTGTTGCAGGTTGCGGCAACAGCCCCATTGGAAGAGGTTTTCAACCATCGATTAGTACCGTTCGGGGGCGCCCCTGAACGGCGGCCGTCCAGCCGGAAGACTGAGCCTCGAACAGATGAGGAAGCGCGCAAGGCGAAGAGGTGGGTATCCGGATCAGGGAGGCGTTTGTGCGTCACGGCGGGGAGTGACGTCCAGAATGCGGCGACCGAAAATGCGGGCATCGACGGAATAGGCACGGGGCCCAGTACAGCCAGAATCGCAGCGTTGAGGATGGAGACGGCGAGGTGAAATTCGTTCGTCCCTCCGGTCACCAGCTCGGCCAACTGAATGATGCAACAGACGATGGCACTGTAGGGAGTGAGGAAGCCCACAATCAGACAGAGAGCCGGGAGCAGATACAGGAGGGCGGACCAGAAGGACAGAAGCAGCGACCGATGCGCTGCACCGTCGACCATCAGTGTGGCTACAACCGAGACCCGCAGGAGGATCAGCGCCGCGCCAGCCACGCCAGCCGGGAACATCGTGAACAGCCTCTGCACAGATGCGAGGCTAGCGCCCACGGACAGGCATGGACAACCTCGACAGGAGGGTACCCGACCGCTACTTTAGGAGCGTGCCTGCCCGATCAGATAGGCATATCATCGATCCTCAAAGCTCTCCGTGATGGGATGTCCCCATGCGTTGCCCACGGGATTTGAAAACCCATTCGCTCACGCTGACGGCCGGTCTGACCGGCGCGCTTGGCATGGTTTTGCTGTGGGCTGTTGCACCGGCGCAGGCGCTCAATCCAAACCGCGCTATTTCTCAGTACGCGCACACAACTTGGCGCATGCAGCAGGGAATTTTCCCCGGCAACCCGACCGCTGTGACACAAACCGCGGATGGCTACCTGTGGGTAGGAACAAGGGGAGGACTGCTGCACTTCGATGGCGTTCGATTTATACCGTGGACCCCGCCCGACGGCAGCGAACTTCCAAACGATGAAATACGCGCGCTGCTGGGTGCGCGCGATGGTGGCCTCTGGATCGGAACCCGGCGAGGCCTGATGGAGTGGAAAGACGGCAGGCTGATCAACTTCTCTGCCGTCAGCGGCTACATACAGGAACTTCTCGAGGATCAAACGGGGACAATCTGGGCCCTGCGCGAAGGATCCATCAGTGGTACGGGACCGCTCTGCCGCATTTCCGCGGGCCGCGCGCAATGCTTGGACACCTCGGATGGCATTCCAACCGACGCCCGCGGCGGCGAATCGATGACAATCGATGCCCAGGGCAACGTCTCGTTTGGAACGACCAGGATGCTGATCCATATGGGCCCGGGCTCTCCCACTGTCTATACCCCGCCCGCGCTCAAATCCAACGATGCGGCCGGCATCCAGTCACTGGCCACAGACGCCGATGGCTCGCTCTGGGTGGGCGTTGCTCTGGCCGGCCGCGGCCTGGGTCTGCAACGGGTGGTCCATGGAGTATGGAAGCCGTTGGTGACGAAGGAACTGGACAGCAGCAAGCTGGGCGTATCGGCGCTCCTGGTGGATCGCCAGGGCGCTCTGTGGGTGGGAACCCTGAATGAGGGACTCCTGCGCATCGATCACGGCAAGGTCGATCGCTACACGGCCAGCGACGGTCTTTCGAGCAACTTCGTCGCTCACCTCTATGAGGACAAAGAAGGCAACCTCTGGGTTATTACGACGGACGGCATCGATAATTTTCGCGATCTTCGCGTTGCCACATGGTCCGCGCGCCAGGGACTGACCACCGACAATGCTGTGTCGGTTGCCGCTGGGCGAGATGGTACGGTATGGGTCGGCAACGCGGGCGGTTTGGATTCGATCCGGGATGGCAAAGTAACGTCAGTGCGGGAGGGCAAAGGCCTGCCCGGGGACCAGGTCACTTCCGTTCTTGAGGATCATGCCGGCCGTCTTTGGCTCGGGATCGATAACCGGCTTTTCGTCTACGAGAACGGTCGATTCAAAGAAATCCGCGATCGCGATGGTCGATCGACTGGCTTCATCGCCGGGATCACGGAAGATCTCCATCACGATATCTGGGCCGAAGACTCCGATCCGCGCATGCTGCTGCGCATTCACGATTTCACTGTGCAGCAGAAGTTCCCTGCCCCTCAAACCCCGTCTGCACACTCTCTGGCGGCCGACGCGCAGGGGAATCTGTGGCTGGGCCTGAGAAGCGGCGACCTCGCGCGATTCCGCGATGGGCAGACCCAGGTCATTTCGTTTCCGCACGCCGTCAACTCACAGGTTCGCCAGGTCATCGTCGGTCCTGATGGTTCGGTCCTGGGTGCAACTACGCGACAAGGCGTGGTCGCTTGGCGCGATGGCAAAACGCAAACTCTCACCCGGCGCAATGGCCTGCCCTGCAATGAGATCAACGGGGTCATGTGGGATTTGAATCAGAATCTCTGGCTGCATTCGGCGTGCGGGCTGGTGGAGATCGATCGAGCTGCTATGCAGCACTGGTGGGAGGGGCCAAATACGATCGTGCGCACGCGCATCTTCGATGCAATTGACGGCGCGTTGCCCGGGAACGCTTTTTTTGACGTGGCTGCCCGAACCCCCGATGGCCGCCTCTGGTTTGCAAATGGCAGGATTCTGCAGATGGTGAATCCATCCGGCCTGGCACCCAATCCACTGCCCCCTCCGGTGCTCGTGGAGAGCATTTTCGCCGATCACAAAGAATACTCACCTCGGGGGCTGGTGAATTTGCCGCAGCTGACCGGGGACCTGGAGATCGATTACACAGCGCTGAGCTTTGTTGCGCCGGAGAAAGTGCGCTTCCGCTATCGACTGGATGGCTATGACAAGGACTGGCAGGATTCTGGAACGCGACGCCAGGCGTTCTACACAAACCTGCGTCCCCGAAATTATCGATTTGAGGTCATCGCCTGCAACAACGCCGGGCTGTGGAATGAAGCAGGCGCTTCCGCATCGTTCTTCATTGCTCCCGCTTTTTATCAGACCGCGTGGTTTCAGGTTCTTTGCTGCATGGCGGCTGCGACGCTGGCGTGGATGTTCTACCTTGTGCACCTACGGCGAGCGAATACCCGACTGCGGGAGCGGCTGGCGGCGCGGATCGAGGAACGGGAACGGATCGCTCGCGATCTGCACGACACGCTGCTCCAGGGATTTCAGGGCCTGATGCTGCGGCTTCAATCCGTGCACAAGCACATCCCGGAAACGGAGCCGGCGCGCGCAATGTTGGAAAAGGTGCTCGATCGTGCAGACGAGGTGCTGATTGAGGGGCGTCAGCGCGTTCATGACCTTCGCCAGGGGATGAGCGGGAACGATCTCTCGCAGTCGCTGGCCACGTGGGGAGACGAACTGGCGCGCGGCAGCGGAACACGGTTCAGCGTGGCGGTACTGGGGACGCCGCGGATTCTCGATCCCGCGGTCGGCGCCGATGTCCGCCGAATCGGGCTGGAGGCACTAACCAATGCCTTTCGGCACGCTGCTGCGAAGAATATCGAGGTCGAGATTACTTATGAGAAATCAAAACTTCGGTTGACCGTGCGCGATGACGGCATCGGGATCGACGATGAGACTCTGCACAGCGGACGATCAGGTCACTGGGGATTGTCCGGCATGCGCGAGCGCGCGGGGAAACTGGGCGCCCAACTGGCGATCTGGAGCCACACAGGGGGAGGCACTGAGATCGACCTGACGATTCCCACGCGCATTGCCTTTGTCCGGCCGCGCAGGCAAAGACGCTGGTTTCCGATCGCGCGGTTCGGGGGACGATCACTGGAGTGAGATCGATGCAGAAACAAATCAGGATCATGATGGTGGACGATCACCCTCTTCTGCGTGAGGGAATTGCTGCCGTGCTTCATGATGAACCCGATATGGTACTGGTAGCCGAGGCGACAAACGGCGACGATGCCATCAGGAGCTTTCGCCAGCACCGTCCGGATGTGACCTTGATGGATATTCAGATGCCGGGCATCAACGGCATTGAAGCGATGACGGCCATACGCATGGAATTCCCCAACGCACGATTCATCATGCTGACCACCTACCAGGGAGACGTTCAGGCGCTGCGCTCGCTGAAGGCCGGGGCGTCGGGATATCTCCTGAAGAGCATGCTGCGGAAAGAACTGTTGGAAACAATCCGTATTGTCGATTCAGGCAAACGGCGCATCCCTCCTGAAGTTGCGGCCGAGCTTGCCGATCACGTCGCAGATGATGCCCTCTCTGAGCGTGAAATGGAGATTCTGCGCCAGGTTGCTTCGGGCAATTCCAATAAATTGATTGGGGCACAGCTTAGGATTTCCGAGGCCACGGTGAAAGGCCATATGAAGAACATCCTGTCCAAGCTTGGGGCGAACGATCGTACACACGCCGTGACCATCGCAATCAAGCGGGGAATTATCGACAACCACTAGAGCGTTTCTCATCACAGGGTTGTGGCTTCGAGGGCCGTCCTGCCGGCCCTGGTGAAGAATGATGCGAAGATCCGGGCGGCGCCTGGGAGGGCGATGCGGTCATGATGCTCGCGATCCGCGCTGCGCCTCATCCCGGATCTGCGAGCGGAGCTCTTCGTTCTTTGTGAGAAGTTCGCAGATGATCTTCAGGAGGTTGAACTTTTCCTGCTCGAGCACGACAAGCCGGTCCTCGAGGGGACTTGAGGTGCTCCCAACGGACATCCCCGCCCTCTCCGAGCCCGCTGCATCGGCCGCGATGGCGGTGGTACTAATCTTCGGGCGGGTTGCGCTCATGATCTCCTCGCAGCCGTAATCGTGGGGCCGATCACGAAGTATTTACGCGGCACGGAGCGACTCAGCCGACGGTATCTCGACAATCCGGCTCTTCGTTTGCGGCTGTTCCTGGGCCAGGAGTTGCAGGGCTTCGTTCATGGTGTCCTGCAGCCGCGTGTTCGGCCGGTGCAGAGTTCTGGTTGCTTTTGCGATGAGATGGCAGAGCGCATAACAGTTCGGTTCTCGGTTCAGGGCGCTATGCACAAGCTCAGAACGCATCGTCTTCTCCTGGGATGAGGATTTCATCGGCCTCTTCATGGGCAAGCCATTACCCATCTGGCGCTCATCGACCGTGTCCGTGACAGTAGCAATTTCAGGCGCGGGTCGACAATTATGTTTAGGTATGAGACGCCTTTCCAGGATTCCGGGCGATTGCACGAATTTGCTCGCGCTGCGCCAGGCAGTTCTCAGCTACGGCGCTTGCCAACTTTTGCGGCGATGCCACCTGACTGCGTAGACATTGTCGTCCTGGATTTGATCGGACTGTGATAAATGCGGCTGAGATAGATGACGCGGCCGAGAATGTGCGGATCGGACCTGTAGAGATTTTTCCAGACGTGCTCGCTGGATGCGGCAACGCCGCCGTGGAGTCCGGCGCGAGTTCGTCCGGTACGAAGTAGCGGCTCATGAGCGGAGTATCGATGCCGTGGACGCGGGAAACAATCCGCCGTGACCAGCAGCGATACGCTTTGCTGGTGGACGTCGTCGAGCATGGTGGAGATCTTCAACCGTCCCGCCACTTCGCAGAGCGAGCGGGACTGGGTACGAAGGGTATCGAAGTCGGCGGCCTTGGGCAGCCGCAGTGCATGCGGGTATTGCAACAGACATTAACATGGCAACAAACAATAGATAGATTTGAAAACGTGCAACAAATGTGCAGGCCCTGTTAAATCTTGGGTGTCTTCAACTAAATACAACATTTTCAGTTGGATATGGCTTCACGCCCGTGGCTAGATGAGGCACGAGGTCCGCTGCGTCTACCGCAAAATGTCTCTCGTAGCGAAATCTGTGCCAGCTTCCCTGCAGTCTTATTGGATTCTCGGTGGTGCCGGAGGGGGACTTGAACCCCCACGACCGGTAAAGGTCTGC
>CAVPKU010000016.1:0-63022 GCA_963705765.1 uncultured Acidobacteriaceae bacterium
GGATTTTAAGTCCGCTGCGTCTGCCGATTTCGCCATCCGGGCCCTCTGCGATCCGCTATCCAGGTGCCGCTGTCACCGCCCGCGCCTGCGCCGCCGCTGTCGTGCTTCGCAGCCGCGTCAACGCCAGCACCGTAATATCGTCCGCCTGACCATATCGTAGCGCCGCCTCCGCAATTGCATCCGCGGGCTGCCTGCTGATCGCCCGCGTCCGCTCAAATCCAAATAGCTCCCCGCGCGCATCTCGCGCCTCCACGACTCCGTCCGACAACAGCGTCAGCCGGTCCCCCTCCTCGAGGCGGAACGCGTACTCCGCATACCTCTCCACCGGAGCCAGACCCAGCGGCACGTCCGGTTCCAGCAGCATCTCCTCCCCGTTGCGGTACGGAGGCAGATGTCCCGCATTGGCTACGACTACCTCACCGTGCGGAGTCATGCGTGCGCACAGGCACGTCACGAATCCTTCGCTCCCGGAGTCGGCCAGTTGACGGTTCAGCCGCGTCAACACCGCCCCAGGTCCCAGCCCTTCGCCTGCGAGAGCCCGCAGTGCGCCCATCGCCAATGTGCCCGTCATCGCCGCTTTCAGTCCTTTGCCGCTCACGTCGCCCACCACCACCAGGGTTGCGCCCTTCATCGCCAGCACCTGATAGAAATCCCCACCCACTTCTTCCGCGGGAAAATAGGCCGCCTCGATCGCATACCCCTCAACCACCGGCAATGTTTCTGGAACCAGCCGACGCTGAATATCGCGCGCCGCCGACAACTCCGCCGCTACGCGCGCCTGTTCGCGGCTCACACGCGTAAAGCGGAAGAACATGATCACCCCAATCGCCACCACGAACAGCAGATTCGCCAGATCCGTGGGCTGCAGAGGGATTCTTCCCACATAGACCGGATTCACCAGGAATCCCAGTCCACCCAATCCCGTGAACGTCGACGCCGATCCAATGTCGTACAGAGCCGTTGTCGCCGTGGGCAGCAGGCTGGGCAGAATCAGCCAACCCGCTTCGCGATTGCCTCTCCGATACCACACCAGCAGCAGCACGGGCAGAATCAGAGCGGCCGGCAGGATCATCAGGGCTTCCACCATCAGATACGCCGTCGCCGGCACAACTCCGGCATAGAGCGACGCGGTCATGGCCAGCGGCAGAACCAACGCCAGCTCATACAGGCGCCACCCCCGCCCCACCCGTTGTCCGGCGAAGCTGAACGTGAACTCGATCTGCATGATCGTGAAGAAATAAATCAGCGGATCGGCCATCAGATTGTTCCACGCCAGTGGCACCACCCCGTTCACGCTGCAGGCGAGCAGCAGATTCGAGCAGCCGAGCAACAGCAGGTAAAACCCCAGCCAGAGATACTCGCGGTGTTTGCGCTGGTTGCGGAACAGCGCAAAGGCTCCAATCCCCGCCAGGATCACGACCAGATTGATCGCAATCGCCGGTACTGCTGCGTAGAGCCGCCCGCTCTCCAGCGAAAGACGATCGTCATCGATTCCGCCCGGCGTTCCCACAGCAGCTGTCAGGAACAGTGGCAAATGCCACGTCGTGTAGTTGGAGTTGCCGTAGGTCCGCAGCGCGATCGTCAGTTCCGTGTCGTCGCTGTCCAGCGAAAACACCTGTTCTGTCGGACGCGTCGTCCCCAGCCAAGACAGTTGCGCGCCCTCCTGCTTGACTCCGTTGAAGTAGGCCTCGTAGGTGCCTTTTCCCCCCGCAATCAGGACGTGCAGGTGGTCATGCCCCGGCGCGAGTTTCACGCGGAGTCGATACCACCGCCAGCCGGGCTGTGCCGGCCCCAGATCGTCCAGATCGACCTTTTTCCATGCGCTGTCGTCGAATTGCGGCTGTGCCCACGCCAGGTTGTCCCCGTCCTGCGCGCGCCATCCAGGCAGCAATTTCACGATGCCCGTGCGCCATTGGGTGGCGTCCAGAATTGCCGGCGCGGCCTCCGTTCCTGATGCTGCAGTCGTCTGTGCGATCGCGCCCGCCGCCGAAACCAGCAGCCACACGACGGCCGGCAGCGCGAGCCATCTCCGTCCTGGCAGCCGCCACTTCAAGGCAAACCCTCCCATGGGTATTGCGGATGTTTGCAGGGGGACCCCAGTCTACCGTCCGCCCTTCCGGACCATCAACAAAACTCGCAGACCACTTTTCGTTCGGTTACCCAATCCTGGTGACGGATAGCCATCACCCCATATCTAATGGGAAGCGATGCGATCCATCCGCCTTATTCCGGCCGTTCTCCTGCTGCTCGCCCTGGCGGCGGCCGTGCCCCTCGCGTCCGCCCAGGATCGGAAAACGATCAACCCCTTCGGAGCGCCTCCCAATGTCTATATGAAGCGGCTCATCCTGAAAGACGGTTCCTGGCAGGTCGTGACCAAATGGGAGGTTAAAGGCGATCGCGTTCGCTACTACAGCGCCGAGCGCGCCGACTGGGAGGAGGTCCCCAACAACCTTGTCGACTGGCCTGCCACCGAGAAGTGGAACAAGGAGCACCAGCCTGGCGGATCGCAGGAAGCGCCCGTCATTCAGGATCCAATGCAGGCCACACACGAGGAACAGGAGAAAGAAGCCGCGGCCATCGACGCCGCTGCAGCAGCGGAGCGTGCTGATCAGCAAGCCCGGATTCCTCTCGTCGCTGCCGGCCTCCACCTGCCTGATCGCGACGGCGTCTTCATCCTCGACAATTTTCAGAGCATCCCCGAGCTCGTCCACCTCGACCAGAGCACCGGCAACGTGAACCGCGACACGAATCACAACGTGCTGCGTGCCGCCATCGGCTCCTTCAGCGGAGCGAAAGAACCGGTCCGCATCAACGGCCAGGCCGCGCCGGTTCGCGTCCACGTGGACGATCCCGTCCTCTACGTCTCCCTCAATACCGGCAATTCCGAAGAGGTCGCGCCGGAAGACGCCATGGTCGTCAACACGCACGGCGCCAATTCCCAAAACAAGGATGACTACAGCTCACCCGACAGCCACTACGCCATCGTGCGCGTCGACATCCAGCCCGGCGAGCGCGTCATCGGGGCCCTGCGCATCAACCGTGCCGGCGACGCGACGCAATCGGCGGACATCATTCCGATGAAAGCGGAAGTCCTGCCCGGCAAGCACTGGATGAAGCTCACGCCCAAAGAGCCGCTGCCCATCGGCGAGTACGCGCTGATGGAAATCCTGCAGCCCGGCGTCATCAATCTGGATGTGTGGGATTTCGGGGTTTCGCCCAACGCCCCTGAGAATAAACACCCGATTACACCGGTGAAGGAGCCCTGAAACCAGGGATTAGAGTTTAGGGATTAGAAATAAGTGCACCTGTGGGCCCGGTTGCCCTATGCTCGTGAAGCTTTCTTAAGATAGCGCCAAGCATCTTTCCCACTTCAGAAGCTAGAGTCGCCACCTTGTCGATCTCCACTGGGTCGGTGAAGCCGAGTCTGGACGCGATCACGAGTTGCGTCTGAAGTTCAAGATACGAACCTTGCGCGACACTCAGGAAATACTTGTATTGCTCCCTGGAACCGCGCCCGTAGCCCTCCGCGATGTTACTGGGATCGAGACGCCGGCTCGCCGAATCTGACTTGTAAGTCCATAGAGCTCTTCCCGCGGGAATTTGCGGGTAAGAACGTATACCGCAGTGCACAATTCGACCGCGCTCTCCCAAACGATAAGTTTGCAATGAAAAGCAGGTTGCAGTTGTCCCACATCGCGGTTCTACACGCCGATGAGACAACACGCAGCCTGCCTTTAGTAACGACTAATCCCTAATTTTATAATCCCTAATCCCTTGCTTCATCCGGCCTTCTGCAAGGTCGCCAAAGTCGCAAGCACATCCGCGCTATGCACATTAGGATCAACCTTGGTCCACACCTTCACAATCTTTCCACTGGGATCGATCAGGAAAGTATTCCGCATCGCGATCTGCATAGGCCCGAAGTTGCCCAGCGATCCGTACTGCGTCACCACTTTCTTGTCCGGATCGGCCAGCAGCGTGAAGCTCAGCGAGTCCTTCGTGCAGAACTGCTTGTGGCTGTCCACCGTATCCACGCTGACGCCCAGGATCACCGTGTTGATCGCCTTGTACTTGTCCAGATCAGCCTGGAATTTGTGGGCCTCGATCGTGCAGCCCGTGGTCATGTCCTTCGGATAGAAGTACAGCACCACCCACTTGCCCTTGTAAGTATCGAGGCTAATCGGCTGCCCTTCCTGATTCGGCAGCGTGAACGTCGGCGCCGTCTGTCCCACTTCAGGCATCGGCGCATTATCGGCAGCGTAGCTGCGCTGTATAACAAAACCTGCAACAACCAGAACGACGACTAAACCTGCGACGATCCCGAAGATCTTCGACATACGATTTCTCCTTTTGCGTAACGCGCGTGCGAGGCCTGGGGTCCCCAATCGGGGTATTGTTTCAACTTATTCTCTCTGCACAGCTATTATCCGTTTTCCAGCACGACCACTGCAATCCCGGCCGCGTCCGCCTCCGACCGCACCGCCTCGCGATCGAAGATCAGCGTCCGATGCGCCTCCAGTGCCAAACACGTCGCGCCCGCCGCCTTCATTGTTGCAATCGTGTGAATTCCAATCACCGGCACGTCAAAACGCAGGTCCTGCTTTGGCTTGGCGACCTTCACCACCGTTAGGCTTCGCTCTAAGGTCGAAGCTGGCGGATCGCCCAGGCTTCGCATCAGTGCCCCGGCGCGTTCCACCGTCGCGTCCGTCCCCTCCATCGCCTCCACCGCAACACAAGCCTGCGCGGCGATCACCACTGTCTGCCCCAGATCCCACGCTGCCAGCCCGCGCGCGATCTCGCGCCCGTACGCGATATCCTTCTTCTCCTGCTCATTCGGCGCCCGCGTGGTTAAAACTCCAGGTTGCGCCAGCAGCGGTTCCAGGTACGTTGTCGATGAGATCAGCTCAATCCCCTCATCGCCCAGCACCTTCGCCACCGCGCCCAGCAGCATATCGGTGTTTCGCGTACGCAGATTCAGCAGCAGCTTCGCCAGCCGCCAGTCCGGGCGGATGCTCGAAAAGATCTGCTTGTGTTTCACCTGCCCCGCCATGACTGCCTTGTGAACGCCCTCGGCCTGGAACGTCTCGATCAGCCTCGACAACTCGCCCAGTGACAGCCAGTGCACCCGCACACCTGCATCCGCTGCGGCCCGCGCATCCATCTCGGGGTCGGTCTCTTCCTTGATCGCCGCAACGACGACTTCAGCTCCATGCGCCCTTGCCGCGTCGAGCAGGAGAAACGGAAAGCGCCCGTTGCCGGCAATCAGCCCCAGTTTGTCCGTCACAACACCAGCCTACTTTGCTGCGGGTTTGGCTAAATGATCGAAGTTCAGAATCGCATTGAACACCAGCGCATAGCTCCCAATCGTCTCGCCTCGATAAATCGGGTTGTTCGCAAACAGCAGCACATTGCCCTGGCCGTAATGCGCATCCACCACGATCGGCTTCTCCTCGATGGCGCTGCTACCTTCGAGCAATCCCGACAGCAGCAGCCCCTTCGACGACGTGAATCGCAAAATCACATCCGGCTTGTACTGATCCGGAATCACATACGGATTATCCCGCGCCTCCTCTTCATTGAGCGGCGTCGCCTCCCACGGCTTCGGCGATGGCAGCGGCTCGGGCTCCACCGCCGCACGCCCCTGCGGAACATCCTCATCCTGTGGACCGCCGCGTCCTGTCGCGCGGTGATAATCCTTCTCCGTCTCGATGTGCCGCGGCACCGTCATATTTCCGACGGTGAACGCCATGCCGTCGGCGCTGTAGACCGCCAGATTATCGCCATAGCCCCACGCTACCGGGCTCTTGTGATCCACAAACTGCGCGCCGAGCACGCTGCCCACCACCTTCACGTTGCCGCCGCGATTCACAAACACACCCGGCGCCAGCCCTTCATCAATCGCGAACTGCGCCGTGTCTTCCGAGGTGATCAGCAGCCCGCCCTTCTCCACAAAATCCTTCAGGTGCGCCACGCCGTCCAGCCCCAGCCCAGGCCGCATGTCGTCCGTTGAGTCGATGCGGCCCAGGTTCGGCGTCAGCTCCGTCTTCTGCCATGGCATCGCATTGCCCCACATCGGCATACCGTTCACAATTTGCTGTGTGCCCGACCGCCCCACCGGCGCGAAGATGATCACGTCGTACTTCGACCGCAGATCGCCCTCACGCGAAACCGTCTGCGTCGAGATGTAGTCATAGGGCACGTGCAGCTTGTCCAGAGCCTCACGCCACCAGCCCTCGGTCTGCGTGCCGCCCCACGTATGCATCATCGCAATCCGTGGCGCCGGCGCATCGTGCAGCGCCACCGACGGCACAGAACCCACACTCACTGCGGCCACGTCCGCATTCTGGATCGCAGACTTGACCGCGTCTGCACTCGCTCCCTGAATGACCAGCGATCCCGCTCCAAAGTGCTTTCCGCCCGCATCGAACGCCGCGTCCGCAACCGAGATCTTCGCGTCCTTCAGCGTGTACCGCAGTCCCAGCAGCGAAATATCGCCGGTGTTGTCGATCGCCACAACATCGCCCCCGCCGTTCACTGCACCGCTGGCCGCCCCCGGATTCGCCACCACCTCCATCTTTGCTTTCAGAACCGACGCGTCCGTCACCCGCACCGTCGGCACGCCAAACAAGTCCGGGAACGACCATCCCGTGTCGTCATACGGATGCTTCTGCGGATCGTCCGGAGCCCAATACTGCCGGTCCAGCAACGCATCCGCAATCCGCGAATACGGCTGATCCATCCGGATCACGTAACTGCCCGCTGGAAACGTCAGCGTCTTCGGAGTCTCCGGCTTTGCATCTCCGTGCTCGCCTTTTTGCTCGTCTTTCCGCTCGCTGTTCTGCTCATCCTTCTTCTTCGCTGGATTTGTAACCGTCACCGACTCAGATAGCCGGCTGACCTCCACGTGCTGCAGCCCCATCACGCGCAGCAGCTCCGCCCGCCGGCTCGGCGACTGCCCGTCCGCCGAAATCACATACGCCGCCGGCCCTGAGGACTCCGGCTTCTCCACGCTTCGCTTCGCCTTCAGGTAGTAGTTCTCCAACCACTGGTCGCTATGCTGCGAGAAGTAGGAGATCGTCGTCAGCAGCGCCGTCTCTTCATAGTTGTTGTTGTTCCGCTGCGACCACTCCACCACCGGCAGCGGCGGATTCTGCTTGAACCAGGTGCGTTCGTATTCCTCCGGCGAAAGAATCCGCTTCTCCGTGTCGGCCCCACCGTTTCCGAACGTCTCATAGAGCCGGCTGATCCCGTTGTGCATCGCCGCCAGAAACATCAGGTACCCCGGGCTCCACGTATCGAAATCCCCGTGCGTGAACGCGCCCGGCATGCCAAACTCCGTCATCTGCTGCACGTTGTTCCAGCCGATCTCTGCCCACTCGCCCGCGAGGATCGGATCGATCCACGCGTTGTACGGCCCATCGCCAACGGTGTTGTCATACAGAAACGGAACGGATTCATGAAGGTCATGCAGCACCTGCGCATGCCAGTCCAGATAGGTATTCAGCACGTTGCGCGTCAGGTCCAGAGTCATCGCCATCGCGTCGCGATTATTATCGTGTGCGACGTAATGCCCCCAATAGACCAGGTGCGGCCAGTTCTGCCCCGGGTGCGCCAGATGCCACTTGTAGATGTCCACCATGCGATCGCGCCCATCCACTTCCACCACCGGCGTGATCAGCACGATCACGTGCGAGCGGATGAATTTGATGTAGGGCGAATCGTCCACCGCCAGCCTGTACGCCAGCTCCATCAGCGCCGTCGGCGCGCCCGTCTCCGGTGAGTGGATCGTCCCCGTGATGTAGTACACCGGAAACGACTGCTTCACCAGTTCCTGGGCCGTCTTATCGTCCAGATGAATCGTTCGCGGATCGGCCAGCTTCGCCAGCCGTGCATCGTTCTCTTTTTGCTTTACCAGCAGAGACTCATCCGCGATCGCCGCCGCAATCATCTCGCGGCCCTCTTCCGTGTGCCCGATCGTGTACACCTTCACCCGCGGCGAACTCGCGGCCAACAGCCGGAAGTACTTGTACACATCCTCTGCATACGGCAAGATGCCCGGCGCACCCGACACATCTCCCAGCACCTTCGCCGGCGTCGGAACCGTCTTCGATGCCGGCAGATAATCCGTCAGGGGCGAATTGAAATAAGGCTCCGTGGTGTACTTCTTAATATGGTCCGTATAGTCCTGATCGACCGCCTGCTGCGGATCGCGCGCATAGGTCCCGCTGATCGCGGTTTGCGCATGGACGGGAAGAGCAGCGGTGCAGGGAAGGGAAGCAAGCAGGACCAACAGCAGGCGGCGACGCATCTTCATGAAGAAAACAGCCTCTGGTGACAGGATTTGCAGCGAAGGATGAAGCATATCAGGGGACTGGCCGTCCAGGTATTCGCGCCATGCGGCTCACGGGATTTACCATCAGTTTTTCGATGGTCACGCTCAGCTTAGTCACCGTCATCCACGCCCCCATCGAGCGCTGCTTCGACCTGGCTCGCAGCATCGATCTGCATGTGGTCACCACGGCGCGTACAGGAGAGCGCGCAGTGGCTGGTGTCACTTCGGGGTTGATCGGCCGAGATGAGGAAGTCACCTGGAGTGCCCGCCATTTCGGCGTCCGGCAGCGGCTGACCTCGCGGATCACAGGCTTCGAACGGCCCAATTATTTTCAGGACACGATGATCCGCGGCGCGTTCCGCTTCTTTCAGCACGACCACTATTTTCAGCAGCGAGCCGGCGGAAGCACCGAATTAAGAGACGTTGTCCGCTTTGCCGCCCCGATCCCGATCCTGGGCACGATCGCGGAAATCCCGCTCCGACCTTATATGTGCCGTTTTCTTGAGGAACGCAACGACGTCATCAAGCGAACCGCAGAGAGTGATGACTGGCGCCGTTTTCTAAACTCTAATCCCTAAACTCTCGCTCCACAGTCCGACTGGCAAGGTCTTCTAATCCCTAAACTCTAATCTCTAAACTCCAGGGAGCAGCTCGCTGCGTGAGCTACTCCCACTCAATCGTGCCCGGCGGCTTTGACGTAATGTCATACACCACCCGATTAATCCCCCGCACCTCATTCACAATCCGGCTCGAAATCGTCTTCAGCACCTCGTACGGCAGCGGAACCCAGTCCGCCGTCATGCCATCTTCCGAGTGCACCGCGCGGATCGCGCACGTGTAGGCGTAGGTCCGCTGATCGCCCATCACACCGACGCTCTTCACCGGCAACAGCACCGCGAATGATTGCCAGATCTTCGTGTAGAGCCCCGCATTCTTGATCTCCGTCACGACAATCTCGTCGGCTTCCTGCAGCAACGCGACGCGCTCCGCCGTCACCTCGCCGAGAATACGCACCGCCAGCCCCGGGCCCGGAAACGGCTGTCGCTGCAAAATATCTTCCGGCATCCCCAGGTCGCGCCCGATCCGCCGCACCTCATCCTTAAACAGATCGCGCAGCGGCTCGATCAGTTTCAGGTTCATCTCCTCCGGCAGGCCCCCCACGTTGTGGTGGCTCTTGATCGTCTGTGACGGCCCCTTCACCGACGACGACTCGATCACGTCCGGATACAGTGTGCCCTGCACCAGCCACTCAACTCCGCCCGTTTCCTGAGAGATGCGCAGCGCCTCATCGTCGAAGACAGCAATGAACTCCGTCCCGATGATCTTCCGTTTGCCTTCCGGATCGGTTACACCCCGCAGCTTCAGCAGAAACCGCTTGCTGGCGTCCACAGCAACAAGCTTCAGCCCCAGCTTGTCGCGCAGATTCTGCTGCACCTTTTCAAATTCGTCCTTGCGCAGCACGCCATTGTTCACAAACACGCATGTCAGCCGTTCGCCGATCGCACGATGCACCAGCACCGCCGCTACTGACGAGTCCACGCCACCCGAGAGCGCGCAGATCGCATGCCCCTCGCCGACCTTCTCTTTGATCGCTGCCACCGTCGTCTGGACGAAGTGCGCGGGCGTCCAGTCCGGCTGCGCCCCGCAAATGTTGAACAGGAAATTCCGCAGCACCTGTGTGCCCAGCGGCGTGTGATGCACCTCGGGATGAAACTGCACCGCCCAGATCCGCCGCTCCGGATTCGCCATCCCCGCAACTGCGTTCGCTGTCTTCGCCGTCAGATGAAACCCGGACGGCAAATCCAGCGCCTCGTCCCCATGCGACATCCACACTTGCATTGAGGCTGGCAAGTCGGCGAACAGCGGATTGGCCGTGTCGATCAGCTCCACCTCGGCATGTCCGTACTCGCGCTTCGCGGCCGAGCGCACGCGTCCGCCCAGATGGTGTGCGATGAACTGCAGCCCATAGCAGATGCCCAGTACCGGCAGCCCCAGATTCAAAATCGCAGGATCAGCCGGCGGTGCGTCTGCGTCATAAACGGAACAAGGCCCGCCCGACAGCACCAGGCCCACAGGATTGAGCGCGCGAATCGCTTCGATCTTTGCGGTGCAGGGCAGCACGGCCGAATACACGTTCTGCTCGCGAATCCGCCGCGCGATCAGCTGCGTGTACTGGGACCCAAAATCAAGAATGACAATAGAAGGGGTTGGCACAATTCAGTTTGCCCGGGAATCCTGGCGGTGTAAAGAAACACCTCAGAGACGGTGTCCCACTTCGTCACAACCCGAGTTCCCGCAGTCACGCCCCAGAACTTGATCCGATCCCACTTTCAGCCAATTCCACCGCAACCTCATCGCCTTCGCCGGCGTCAGTAAATACGCACTGGAGGTTTTATGTCCCGTCGCCTGCGCCCCGTTGCTCTCTTCGTCCTTACTGCCGCGTTTGCTGTCGCCACTGCGTTTGCGTTCCGCGACCACCCAGGGGTCTCGGCGCCGAGTGGCAGCGGCATGGCCGGCATGATGGGCCACATGTATATGACCACGCTGCGCGCGCCGCAGCCCGGCGATCAGCCAAAGGCCGATGCCATTGTCGCCACCGCCAAAACCGCCATGGAGCCCTATAGGGACTACCGTAAAGCCCTGGCCGACGGCTACCAGATCTTCCTGCCCAACATTCCGCAGCCGCAGTACCACTTCACCAGCAACGTCAACGCCCGCGAAGCCAGGTGGCACTTCGACCCGCTGAAACCCACCTCGCTTCTCTACAAGAAGAACCCCGACGGCGGATACACGCTGGTTGGCGCCATGTACACCGATCGTCTCGGCGCTACGGAAGACGAACTGAACACCCGCATTCCGCTCAGCATCGCCCGCTGGCATCAGCACGTGAATTTCTGCAAAGCCCCAGGCGGCGACTGGTCCGACTACACCGGCCCGCACGCAAAATTCGGCCTCAGGGGTTCCATCACCACACGCGAGGAGTGTGAAGCGTCGGGTGGTGTTTTCATCCCGCACGTCTTCGGATGGATGGTCCACGTTTACCCCTACGAAACCAATCCTGCGAAGATCTGGTCCATCGACGACGACGACCACGGCCACGACAACATGGACCACTCCGCGATGCCCAGCATGAAAATGAACTAGCAGGGACAAACGGTGGCCACATCTGCCCGCAGTTGGCGGATGTGGATTGAAACGCCGCCGCCCGTTTCCGCACTACCCGACAACCCGACGCCGGAGCCACCGGCCGCATGCTATAGTCCGGCCCATGGTTTCGCCCCGCGGGGATGATCGCTCAGAAGACAAGGGAAGCGGTATGGGCAAAGTGGGTGCGTGGCTGGCAGGAATCCTGGCCACCGTCATTGGCGGTTATGCAGTCTGGTATTTCACGCGGCCTCCCGCCGTCACCACCTTCGAAGGCATGGTGTACGCAGGCGACAGTCCTGTCGCGAAAGCGATGGTGGCCGTCGATCTGACCGGCAGCGCCGGTGCCAATGGCCCCGTCCACGATGTCACCGACCAGAACGGCGCCTACCGTATCGATTTCACCGGCCTCCCGGGCGGCTCCAGTGCAACCCTGACCGTGACTGCGACCGGCTATGAAAATGCCGCGCCGAAGTCACTCACCGCGCCGCTGCAGACCGATATCCACGTCGATGTTCCCCTTGAACCGGTACCGCCACCGCCTGGACCAACTCCACCCGGTCCTACGCCGCCGGTCCTCCATCCTCTGCGCCCGCCCGTCACGCGCATTCCCCTCTATGTCCCCAAGACTGCGGCCCAGGCGACCAAATTCAAAGTGCCACCGAAATAGCCGCACCCGCCGATTCTCAATCAGCGTGCATCTGCGCCGAAGGCGCGCCCGCCTGGACGGCCAGTCCCGTCGAAGGCGGCGTTGCGTGGACGGCCAATCCCCAGAGTTCGACGAATGCCACCACCCGCGCCACCTGAAAAAAGTCTGAAGCGACCAGATACAGCACCGTCACCACGGCCCACCACGCGTACAGGGCGCTGCCGCTCACCACATCCTCAAACGGCAGCGGCGTCGCGGAAAACACCATCGCCAGCACGATCAGGCCCAGCTTCGCAATCCCCATCACCAGGTTGATCTCCACCAGCTTGCCCTTCAGCGGCCCCAGTCGCATACTTCGCCGTAGGCTTGCCGCAACCCCGCAGTCTTCAAGCAGCACCAGCAGCGGCGCAATCGAAAACACCCAGCTCAGCAGCGCCCACACTGTGAAGATCCCGAGCGAAAAGATGATCACCATCGCGGTGTAGAGCACCAGGTTCGGCTCGCCTTGTAGATCGCCGCTCGTCCCCGACTGAGTTAGTGTGAAATTCGCCGCCCATCGCACCGCCGCGAACCACACAACGTAGGTCCCGCACAGTGCAGCCGCCCGCAGCACTTGCAGAGCGATCATCGCCCCCGGCCGTCGCGGCGTCTCGGGCCGATACCGCCGCACCACCGCGTTCCGCCCCAGTCCCGAAGCCAACGCCCATGCCGCTATCGCCAGCGGCAGAATCCACGCCGCAGCATGCAGCGCCGGCGGCTTGAGTACATCGATCGCATCCGAAACCTGCAGCGCGCCCTGCCACGCATTTTGCAGCGAGAATTCGAAGACTCCCGTCGCTCGCAGCCTCGCCGCGGCCTCTGTCCAGATCCGCGATCCGGTCCATCCCAGTAACGCGAGCAGCGGGATCCCGAAGGACCAACGCCAAACAACTTCGAGCGCCACCAGCGAGGGCCTTCGCCATACCAGCGCCAGGATCTGCACAAAAGACTGCGTCCCGCGAGAGGTTCCGCGCGCGTTAGCTGGCAAACCATACCCAACACCAGGCATGGTTCTACTTCACCACAATGTTGATCAGCTTTCGGGGTACCACGATGATCCGCACAACTTCTTTTCCTTCGAGCAGCGACGCGATTCTCGGGTCCTTCAGCGCTGCATCGCGCACCGCATCCTCATCAGCATCCGCGCCCACCGTTACCACGGCGCGCAACCTGCCGTTGATCTGCACCGGAATCTCGATCTGCTCTTCACGCGCCAGCGCCTCGTCGAACTTCGGCCACGGCGCGCGCAGCAAGTCGCCCTTCTCGCCGATCTGCTCCCACAATTCAAATGCCAGATAGGGCGCAAAGGGCGCCAGCAGGAGCGTCAGTGTCCGCAAAATCTCCGCGAGCACCGCGTCCGGAACTTTCCCCGCAGTGAGAGCAGCCTCTGCCGCCGTCAGCGCGTTCACCAGTTCCATGATCGCCGCGATGCAGGTGTTGAAGTGCCAGCGCCCGGCAAAATCGTTGGTGATCTTCCGGATCGTCTGGTGCAGTTTCCGCAGCAGCGCCTGCGATTCTGCCGAGTGGGCCCCGCCAACCTTGCCGCCGTTCTTTGCGCGCTCGTTGTAGCGCATCGCAAACCGATACACCTTGCCCAGGAACCGGCTCACGCCTGCGACCCCATCCTCCTGCCAGTCCAGGTCGCGATCCGGCGGCGCCGCAAACAGCGAATACATGCGCGTAGCATCGGCGCCGAAGCGCTCGACCATCTCGTCCGGCGACACCACATTGCCCTTCGACTTCGACATCTTCGCGCCGTTGCGAATCACCATCCCCTGCGTGAACAACCGTTCTACCGGCTCGTCATTCTTCACCAGACCCAGATCGCGCATCACCTTCGTCCAGAAGCGCGAGTAGATCAGATGCAGGATCGCGTGCTCTACACCACCGATGTACTGATCGATTGGGAACCAATACGCAACAGCATCGATTGCAAATGGAGCCTTATCGTTCTTCGCGTCCGTGTACCGGTAGAAATACCAGGACGAATCGACAAAAGTGTCCATCGTGTCCGTCTCGCGCAACGCCTTGCCGCCGCATTTTGGACACGTCGCGTTCACAAAATCCGGCATCTTCGCCAGCGGCGATCCGCCTTGCTGCGTAATCTCGATATTGTCCGGCAGCAGTACCGGCAATTCGCTGTCCGGTACTGGCACGATGCCGTCCTTCGCGCAGTACAGCATCGGAATCGGCGTACCCCAGTAGCGCTGCCGGCTGACGCCCCAGTCCTTCAGTCGAAATGTAACCGTCGCCTTGCCAAATCCATGCTCCTCGGCGATAGCAGCCATCTTGTGCTGCGCCTCTACGTTGCCCAGCGAATTGAATTCGCCTGAGTTGATCAGCAGGCTGTCCTCCGCCGTATACGGCAACAGCTTCTCGCGATCCCCATTCGCCTCGGCCTCGCCGTGGTTGCGCGGCAGAATCACGATCCGCATCTCAATCCCGTACTTCTTCGCGAACTCGAAGTCGCGCTCGTCGTGCGCCGGCACTGACATGATGGCGCCCGTGCCGTAGTCCAGCAGGATGTAGTTGCCCACCCACACCGGTAGCCGCTCGCCGTTGAACGGATTGATGGCGTAGTGCCCCGTGAACACGCCGTGCTTTTCGATCGCGCCTACATCGCCGGCCTCGCGCGCCTTCGCTGCTGCTCGAGCAACGCCGCAACTTCGTCCGACAAGCGTGGTTCTCCGCCGCCATCTCTTTCACCAGCGGATGTTCCGGCGCCAGCTGCAAACTCGTCGCGCCATAGATCGTGTCGATACGCGTCGTGAAGACCGCAATCTTCTTGCGTGCTCCCTTCACGCCCTCGCGTGCCGGCAAAATCGAAGTCCCGCTCTTCCGCGCCTTCTCCTCATCTTCGGTTGCGTCCGCATCGTCTTCCAGTTCGAACTCGACCTCCGCACCCTCGCTGCGTCCGATCCAGTTCCGCTGCATGGTGCGGACCTTCTCCGGCCACCCTTCCAGCTTCGCCAAATCGTCCAGCAGCTCCTGGGCGTAGTTCGTGATCCGCAAAAACCACTGCTCCAGATCGCGCTGCTCGACGATCTGCTCCTCGTGTCGCCAGCAACAGCCGTCGACCACCTGCTCGTTCGCCAGCACGGTGGCGCACTGCGGACACCAGTTCACCTTGCTCTTCTTGCGATAGGCGAGCCCGCGCTCATACATGCGCAAGAAGAACCACTGATTCCACCGGTAGTAGTCCGGCAGGCAGGTTGTAATTTCGTTGCGCCAGTCGTAGCTCAGGCCCAGCCGGTTCATCTGCCGCTTCATCGCGGCGATGTTTTGCAAGGTCCATTGCCGCGGCGGCGTGTTGTTCTTCAGCGCCGCGTTTTCCGCCGGCAATCCAAACGCATCCCACCCCATCGGGTGCAACACGTTGTGGCCCTGCATCCACATGTAGCGCGCCAGCGCGTCCCCGATCGAGTAGTTGCGCACGTGTCCCATGTGCAACGCGCCCGATGGGTACGGCAGCATCTCCAGGACGTAGTACTTGCTCTTCGACGACGAAGCCGGCTCGGCCGCGTACAAATCCGGTTGCGCCTCCCAGCGCGCCTGCCACTTCGCCTCAATCTCCGCGGGGTTGTAGCGACCCTCCAAAGGTGCGGATTCTCCGGCGCCTGCCGCTCGGGCAGTTTCTGCTTGTTCTCTTGTCGCCATAGTTGGACCCAGCCTTGATTGTAAATTGATGCGTCTGGGCGCGGGTCCAACGCGCTGCGGTGGGTTTTCTAAACCCCTAAACTCTGTTCCCTAACCCCCACTTGAGCTCACCCTTGGGCGAGCTCAAGCAATGCTCCACATTCCGCCGCTCGTCCCCGTTCTCATCGACCGGCGTTTCCGCGATGAACGCGCATGCGCGAATCGCGGGTCGTTCAGCAGCCGCCGGAACGGCTGGGAGCCCCATCGTCCCCAGACCAATATGTTGGTGCCGATCCAGTTTCGACCCCCGCAGGGCCTTCGCATCATTCATGTGCCACACCTTCACGGCGCCGGTCCCCATCGTTCTGCGATCCAGGCAACGGTCTGCTCATAGCCAGCTCGCTCACGAGGTCATAGCCCGCCACATGGCAATGGCACGTGTCGAGACACGCCCCCACCGGCACGATCGCCTTCAGCTGTTCGATGAGTTCCGCCACTTGCTCGAAATTGCTGCCCAACGAGAACTCCGCCCCCGCCGAGTTCTCGATCAGCACGCGAAAATCGCAGTCGTCGAACCGCATGCCCTCGGCTGCCGCCCGTGCAATCGACTCCGCCGCCAGGCGCAACCCCTCACTCCGCGTCAGCCCTTCCACGATCCAGGGTGTAGCACGAGATATTCCGCGCCGAGCGCCAGCGCCCGCTCCACCTCGCCACGAAAGGCCGCCACACTCGACTCGCGGAACAACTCCTCTGGCTGCACAGATTCACCAGGTAGCTGGCGTGGATCACCAGCGGCGCGCAGTCGAATTCCTTCCGCAGCGTCCGCATCCGCTCGCAGTGGCTCGCCTCCAGCCGTTGCGCCCGCCACATCCGCGGGCTCGACGAGAAAATCTGAAAGGTGTTCGCCCCGATCGCGTGCGCCCGTTCCGCCGCCCGAAACACCCCACCTGCGGTTGAAAGATGGATCCCAATCCGTCGCGCCGCCACAGCGCCTTCCGCTGTTTTCAAATCGCTGTCCAAAGATTCAAAAGAGATACGCGCGTCGGGGCGAAATCGCTGGTATTCCTCGTAACCAGGGTCAGATCGAAATGCAAAGCTGTTGCTGCAAGCAGAGCATCGATACTTGAGACAGGCTTTCCCCTTCGTTTCGCCTCGGCTGAGATTGCCCCCCAGCGATCTGCGACCAACCGGTCAACCGGCAGAATCCTGCCGGCGAATCGAACTGGCAGATCGGTATCGAGCCAGCTTTCAAGTTGGGCGCGCCGCTTTCCCGGGCTAAGCCGGCAACTCCTTTGCGTATCTCTCCTAATGTCAGCACGCTTAAGTGCAGAAGTGCCTCATCGGTGCGATCCAGCCATTCCAGGATTTGCAACTCCGGCCTGGCACTGACCACTTCAGAGATGCAGTTTGTATCGAGAAGAAATCCGCTCAAAACTCGATCTCCCGATCCGTATCGCGACTACGCTCAAGATCAAGATGGGCCCCCATTAGCGGTGATTCTCGAAAGAACTGGACCAGACTCTTTGGTTGGCGCGACTTCGCCGAGAGCTCCTCGTAAACCTCTTCGGCCACCATCACCACACTCTCGCGACCCTGGCGCGTGATGCGCTGTGGCCCCTTGGTGCGAGCCAGCCGGAACACTTCGCTGAAGCGGGCCTTCGCCGTCTGCACCTGCCACGCACCTGGGACTGGATCAGGCGCTCGCTTCCCAGAAAGGTTTTTAATTCGGTTCGGCATCGTTTTCTCCGCACTAGTCTGACTAGTTCAATTATAGCGAAGAACATCGAGCATCCCGCCCGTATTTTGCACACTCATCGACCCATTCGCCCCCTGTATTCTGACCCTTCCCGTGCCTGATGCCGATTCCACAACTCCGTTGATGCGGCAGTATATTGCCGCCAAAAGCCAGCACCCCGACGCGCTGCTCTTTTTCCGCCTCGGCGACTTCTACGAGCTCTTCTTTGACGACGCCAAAACCGCCTCTCGCGAACTGCAGCTCACGCTCACCGCTCGCGACAAAGAACGCAATACGCCCATGTGCGGCGTCCCCTATCACGCTGCAGAAAACTACATCGCCCGCCTCCTGCGTTTGGGTTATCGCGTCGCCATCTGCGATCAGATGGAGGACCCAAAGCTCACGAAGAAGATCGTCCGCCGCGAAGTCACCCGCGTCCTCAGCCCCGGCACTGCGCTCGATCCCGCCCTCGCCGCCGAACAGTCCAACTACCTCGCCGCCGTCCATCTCACCGACGCAGCCGCCGGCGTCGCCTTCCTCGACCTCTCCACCGGTGACTTCCGCACAACTGAATTCTCCGGGGCGGGTCCGTCGAATCAGGGCGCCGTCGCACAGGCGCTCGAAGAACTCCTTCGTCTCACCCCCGCCGAACTGATCTTCCCCACCTCGCGCGGCCCATTCGGACCCAAAACCGATTCCGTCCTCGACCCGCTCGGCGCTCAGATAATGGCCCAAATCAAAACCCGCACCCCCGTTGACGATTACGTCTTTTCCCTCGACTTCGCCCTCCCGCTTCTCGAGCGCCAGCTTGGCGCCAAATCTCTCGAAGGCTTCGGCCTCGCCGGTCATTCCGCTGCCGCCATCGCCGCCGGCGCCATCGTCCACTATGTCCGCACCACGCAGCAGTCTGACGTCGACCCACGTCGATTCGCTCCGCTACTACGCCCGCGCCGAGTGTCTTCACCTCGACCAGGTCACCGCGCGTAACCTCGAACTCGTCGAGCCTCTCTTCTCCGAGTCCGGCCCCGACGTCACCCTCTTCCGCACCATGGACGCCGGCTGCACGCCCATGGGCAAGCGCCTCCTGCGCGCTTCGATCCTCAGGCCGATGATCGACCTCGCCAACCTCTCGTCGCGCTATGAGGCGGTCGATGCCGCCCGCCAGGACCTCATCCGCCGCGAAGAACTCCGCCGCGCACTGCAGGGGATCCTCGACCTTGACCGACTCCTCGCCCGCATCTCCCTCGACAGCGCCGGCCCCCGCGATGTCCTCGCCCTCGCCGCCTCGCTCCAACATCTCCCCGCCGTTCGTACCGCCGCCGCATCTCTGACGAAAAAACGAGTTGTCATCCTGAGCGGAGCGGAAAAGACCTCGTCGTCCGCTACGCCGGATCCGCTCTGCCGAACGCCGAACGCTGAACGCTGAACGCTTGTCGTTTTGGGCCGGACTTCGACAGCCTGGACCCACTCGAAGACCTCGCCACCGCAATCCTCACCACCCTGGTTCCCGAGCCACCCCTAACCCTTGTCGAAGGCGGGGTCATAGCGAACAGGCATCGACGCCGAACTCGATGACCTCCGCTCCATCGGGTCCTCCGGCCGTGCTTCCATCGCCGCCATCGAAGAGCGCGAGCGTCGCCGCACCGGCATCGACTCCCTCAAAGTCCGTTTCAACTCCGTCTTCGGCTACTACATCGAGATCACCAAATCCAATCTCTCCTCCGTTCCCGCCGACTACGAGCGCAAGCAAACCCTCGTCAATGCGGAGCGCTTCACCACTCCCGAACTCAAGGATTACGAAACCAAAGTCCTCACCGCGCAGGAGCGCTCCGTTGAAATCGAGAAGCGTCTCTTGCCGCTCCGCGCGCGAAACTCATCGAGAATGCCTCGCGCATTCGCCGCACCAGCACCGCCGTCGCAGAGATCGATCTCGTCGCGAATTTCGCCCACCTTGCCGCACTCCGCAACTACACCCGCCCTCGCATCGACGTCGCGCCCATCCTCGAAATCGCCGGGGCCGCCACCCCGTCATCGAGCGCCTAATGGAAAACGCCGGCGACCAGCGCTTCGTCCCTAACGACCTCTTTCTCGACGCCAGCGAAAATACCTCGTTGCCCAATCCTCCTCCTCATCACCGGACCCAACATGGGCGGCAAGTCCACCTACCTCCGCCAGGCGGCACTCCTCGTTATCCTCGCCCAGATGGGAAGCTTCGTCCCCGCCGATCGCATGAACCTACGGCATCGTCGATCGCGTCTATACTCGCATCGGTGCCTCCGACAACCTTGCTCGCGGTCGCTCTACTTTCATGGTCGAAATGACCGAAACGGCCACCATCCTCAACACCGCCACCCCCCACTCCCTCATCCTTCTCGACGAAATGGGCCGTGGAACCTCGACCTTCGATGGCCTCGCCCTGGCCTGGGCCACCTCGAGTACATCCAGCTTCACATCGGCGCCCGCGCCCTGTTCGCCACCCACTACCACGAACTCACCATGCTCGCCGACGAGTTTCCCAGGTTAAAAAACCTGCATGTTGAGGTCAAAGAAGCCCCCCAGGGCATCGTTTTTTTGCATCGAATCGAGGAGGGGCCTGCAAATCGGAGTTACGGCATTGACGTCGCGCGCCTGGCCGGGCTTCCTCCGGCCGTCATCCAGCGCGCACGCCAGGTGCTCAAGCAGCACGAGCGCTCAGAACGGCATAATGTTGCTGTGGAAACTGAGCCCTCGCTGCAGCTCACTATGTTTACTCCGCTTTCGCAGCGCATCCTCGATCGTCTGGCGGAGACCGACATCGACACCCTTACGCCTCTTCAGGCGCTGAACCTTCTGGAAGAACTGAAAGCCGAAATCGGGGACAGGAAAGTCCAGCGCAAGCTGAGCGTACCGACCCATGAGGCCCAGGCCCCCGTCAGAATCGAGTTCCGGCCCCACCGCGCCCTCCCCCAATGGCCGCCGCATTTCTCGTGTCTTTATGCCGCGACGCCGTAACGTCCAGCTCGCCGAACAAGCCGGCCAGGTGCTCATCGCCGGCCTCGACGGCACCGCGCTCTCGGCTGAAGAGCGCGGCTGGCTCCAGAGCATTCGTCCCGGTGGCGTCATCCTCTTCCGCCGCAACATCGAGGACGCCGGCCAGGTCGCGGCGCTCCTCCGCGACGCCGAGCACACCGCCACCACGCCCCTCTTTCGCTGCATCGACCTCGAGGGCGGCCTCGTCGATCGGCTGCGCGATCTCATCTATCCCATGCCTTCGCCCGCTGCCGTTTTTGCCACCGGCAAACGCAACCTCTACCGCGAACACGGATGGCTGATCGCTCGCGAAGCCCGAGCCCTCGGCTTCAACGCGGTGTTCGCCCCGGTCCTCGACCTCGCATTGCCTGAGTCCGCCTCCGTGATGCGCACTCGCGTGGTCGGCGCCGAGCCCGGCCGCGTCATCGATTACGCCCGCCACTTCCTCGCCGGCATGAAGAACGAAGAGATTCTCGCCTGCGGCAAACACTTCCCCGGGCTTGGCGGTGGCAAGGTCGATTCGCACCAGTCCATGCCTGTCATCCATCGCCAGACGCGCCTCATGTGGCGCAGCGACCTCGCCCCCTGGCTCGCTCTCGCCTCGCGTTTGCCCTTTGCTATGGTCGCGCACGCGTCGTATCCCTGGCCGGGTCGCGATACCGCGCCCGCCACCGTCTCTCGCTACTGGGTCACCAACGTCCTGCGCCGCCAGATTCGCTTCAAAGGCATCATCGTCTCCGACGACATGGAGATGGGCGGCATCCTCTCGCAGATGTCCATCGAGGACGCCGTTGTCCAGGCCCTCCTCGCCGGCATCCAGATGATCGAAATCTGCCGCGACCCGGCGCTCATCCAGCGGGCTTACGAAGCCATCCTTAAAGAAGCTGAGCGCTCGCGTGCCTTCCGCGAGTGCGTCTCCAGCGCCTGGCGCAAAATCTACCGCTCCAAAAAACGCTGGCTCCAGCCCACCCGCCGCCAGAACCTCTCCGGCGCGCGACTCCAGCGCCTCTGCGACGACGTCAGGGAATTCGCTGCCCTCGTCGGTGAAACCCCGGCCACTGCGGCCCCCGATCCCGAGCGCTGGAAAGGAACCGAGGTCGGCGCGCACAATTAGAGGGAGAGGTCCCCGTGCCCGTCCAGATCGGCGCCAAACTCGACAGCGGTTTTGACGACCCGCTCGGCATGCTCCATGACTGCCACCGTCGCATCGAACGCTTTCTCGCGATCCTTTGCGACGTCGCGGATCGCGCCCACGCACGCTCCATCACCAGCGAAGAAGCCTCCGCCGTCCAGGCCGCACTCCGCTATTTCCGCGAAGGCGGCCGCCGTCACACCGCCGACGAAGAGGATTCGCTCTTTCCTCGCATGCGGACCCTGGCTCCCGACGCGCTCGATCCGCTGAACCGTCTCGAAGACGACCACCGCGAAGCCGATCAGCTCCACGACGCCGTCGATCGCCTCTACTCCGCCTGGTTATCCTCGAGCGCCCTCAACGCCGCCCAGGAACAATCTCTGCTCGATAAGACCCACCGCCTTCGCGCGCTCTACGCCGAGCACATCCACACCGAGGAAGCCACCGTCTTCCCGCATGCATCTCGGCTTCTCGATCGCGCGGCGATCGCGGCGATCGGTTCAGAATTCAGAGCCCGCCGTCGCGTCGAGTGACCACAAAAGACGAAGCCCCCGAGTCGCATGACTCAGGGGCCTCGGTCGATCCGCCGTCTTAGGCGCTTACCACCGGTAAACGGTCATCTCGTCCAGATACACATTGCCCCAGGTCGTTCCGCTGCTCGAGCCGTCGATCTGGAAGTTCGTCACGATTGCCGGACCCCAGCCCAATGCGTAGCCCGAGAACACTCGGAATCCGAGATCCTGTTCCACGCCGTCGAGCCACACCGAGTGATACGTTACCCAGCCGGACTCGTCGTGCGAGTAGTAAATCTGCACATGGTGCCACTGGTTCGCGCCCCAGCTGTGCACGTTGCATGGCGCATAGGAGTGCAGCCACGTGTCGTTCGGCGCCGTTGGCGATCCCCCGTTCACCGCGTAATCCCATCGCTGGATCCAGCTGTCGCACTGGAACCCCATGATCACCGTCTGCCCGTTGGGCATGGTCTGGTTCAGATCGAACTCAAGATTCGAAAAACCATTCGCATTGTTCGCGATATACACCCACGTGTCGTAGAAGAAATTCTGCGAAGTGTTGTCATCGGCAAACTGCGCTGAATACCGCTCCCCGCCATAATTGTTGAACTGATTCGCAAACAAACGCGCGCCGCCGGTCAGCGAGGGCGAACTCGTCATGCTCATCGTTCCGCTCGATGAACCCGGCGTTCCCCCGTCGTGAATTTCGTTCCAGCCCAGCGTCTGGATCGCACTTACCTTCACCGCATTCGATGGAATCACTGACGTCGCACCGCTGCCCCCGGTGGTGGTTGCCCCGCCGCCGGTCACCACGTCCACCGACACATCGGTCACGCAAACGTTGCCGTACCGGTTCCACACCTTCACATGCAGGGTATGCCATCCGCTCGGTGCCCCCACCGGGCCATTGATATAGGTTGCGTTCCAGGCGGACGTTTGCGCGCTGCTGTCCAGGGAATATCCCACCGCCGTCACCGCCTGGCCGGAACAAGTGCTCGCCGTCATGTTCAGCGTGAACGGGGACGATACCTGCTCTCCGTTCGTCGGGCTGTTGATCGTCGTTTGTGCGAGAAGAGGCGTCACTGCGCCTGCCAGCATCAGGAACAGGGAGAGAGAGTTCTTACCAACTTCATTGAGATACCTTCGAGGGAGAGATAACGCCACTGCGGGCGGTCCGGCCGTGGGGATCGCATGAATGTCGGTAGGCGAGATCGGAGTCGCCGTCGCGAGCCATGCGCAAGATTGATCTTCCAGAGTGCATCTGTGCTCAGCGAGTCGAAGCACGCCTGCTACCGCGTGCGTTGACCCGGATCTCTCTCAGGGTTCTGCAGCAGTCTCCGCCAACAGACATTCTTTGCCTGCTGCAAAAGACCACGGCTTCGCTCTGTAGAGAGCCAACCGGTTTTCAGCAATCTTTCAGGTGGGCTGTTTTGAGCCTGATACCGACGCGAACACTCGATTCGAACAGCTCAGCAGACCTCTTTGATGAATCGCCTTGAACGAAATCGTTTTCCCGTTTCGTTCCCGGCTAATCGTTCAGCAAAGTTCTCGCCAGGCTGGGGACCCTGTTGACTTGCACGGATCGCGCCCTGGGGTGATCGGTTGAGGTTCTGACCGAAAGGCAATCAGTCGCTTAGAGTGTTAACCAATCCTTACACAGAGTATTAAAGTAGGCAACCCTTTTTCTCGGTGGAAAACTCACCTGGCGCCATTCGACGCATCCCTCTTTTGGGGCATGCGTCTCCGCGCACCGATCCGGCGTGCCGTCATCTCGCCTGTAAACTGCTCCTGCATGGATCGGCCATCATCGATGATCGTCGCCGGCATCATGAGCGGCACTTCCGCCGACGGCATCGACATCGCTATGGTGAGAATCTCACCCCGCGGAAAAAACCTTGTCACTACCGTGTCATCGCGCAGGCGTGCGCCGGGTGTCCCATCCAGGTCCGGTTTTGGGCCGGATGGCCTCACTCCCCGCGTCACCCTCCTCGCTCACCGCGCTTACCCCTTCTCCCGCTCGCTCCGACGCGCCATCCTTGCCGCCATGGCCGGACAATCCGATGCGTCCAATGCCAACACCGCCGATCTCGCCCGCCTGCACTGGCGTCTCGGCCTCGCCTATGCGGAAGCGGTCCAGGCCACCATCGCTCAAACCAAAATCAAACCTGCCCTCATCGGCTGCCACGGACAAACCGTCTACCACCAGGGAACGCCGCTTTCCTACGCCGGTCGACGCTTCACCTGCACCTGGCAACTCGGCGAGGCCTCCGTCATCGCCGCTGAATGCGGCATCCCCGTAGTCTCCAACTTCCGCCCCGCTGACATGGCGATCGGAGGCCAGGGCGCGCCGCTCGTCCCGCTCTTCGACTACGCGTACTTCCTCCACCCCACCCGGGCCCGCATCCTTCAGAACATCGGCGGCATCGCCAACCTCACCCTCATTCCCGTGGCCGCGCCACTCGAACGCGTCATCGCCTTCGACACCGGTCCCGGCAACATGATCATCGACGCGCTCACGCAGCAGCTCTTCCACAAGCGCTTCGATCGCAACGGCCGCATTGCTGCCCGCGGCAAAGTCCTCGAGCCTGTCCTTACCGCCGCTCTTAAAGAAAAATTCTTCCAGCTCGTTCCGCCCAAATCCGCCGGGCGCGAACAATTCGGCGCCACCTATGCCACGAAATTTCTCGCCGCCTGCCGGCGCCACAGCCAGCGACCCGAAGACGCCATCGCCACCGCCACAGCTCTCACTGCGATCAGCATCAACAACGCCATCCGCCGCTGGGTTTACCCCAAAACCAGAAAGAAGCCCATCGATCTGATCGTCTCCGGCGGCGGCGCGCGTAACGCCACCCTTCTCGCGATGCTCGGCAACCGCATCGTGCCCGAGTCCGACCCTGCTGACGTCAGCCTTACCACCGTCGACGCCGCCGGTCTGCCCTCTGAAGCCAAAGAAGCTGCCGCTTTCGCCCTCCTCGCATACCAGACCTGGCATCACCGCCCCGGCAACGTCCCCTCCGCCACCGGCGCTTCTCGCCCCGCCATCCTCGGCCAGATCACCTATGTCTAGGCACAGGGCCGTCCACTGTCTGGTCCTTTTCTGTGCCCTGCTCCCTGTACCCTGTTCCCTGCTTTCCGGCTGTGCCGGAAAGCCCGATCCCTCCACCGTCACCATGCTCATCGAGTCCAGCCCCGCCTCGCTCGATCCCCGTATCGGTACCGACGCCCAGGCCGAACACATTGACTCGCTCCTGTTCGACGCCCTCGTCCGCCGCGACGAGCACTTCGGACTCCTGCCCTTTCTCGCCACTTCCTGGGAAACTCCCGACCCGCGCACATGGGTCTTCCACCTCCGCACCGACGCGCGCTTTCACGATGGCCGCCCGCTTACGTCGCGCGACGTGAAGTTCACCATCGACTCGATTTTGAATGGAACCGTGATCAGCGTGAAGGCCGGCTCCTTCACGACTCTGGATCGAGTTGAAGCGCCCGACCCCGCCACCGTCGTCTTCCATCTCAAACAGCCCGACCCCTCGCTTCCGTTCAACCTTTGCGATGGCGCCATCGGCATCGTTCCCTACGGCTCCGGCCGCGACTTCTTTCGCCACCCCATCGGCAGCGGCCCCTTCACCTATGTCAGTCAGCAACTCGACCGCGACGTCGTCATCGCCCGCGCTCCTTCGTACTGGGGACCGCTCCCCAACCTCCCCAGCGTTCGCTTCGCCGTCGTGCCCGACGCAACCACCCGCGCGCTTGAGCTGGAAAAAGGTTCCGCGGACATCGAAAGCAACGCACTGCCCGCCGACGAAGTCAACGCCCTCGCACGCGATCCGCACCTTGCTGTCGACGACGGACCCGGCACCGTCCTCAACTACATCGTCTTCAACACGCGCGACCCGCTCCTGCGCGACACACGCATCCGCACCGCCATTGCGCTCGCCATCAACCGCCCGCTGCTCATCCAGGCGCTCTACCGCGGCCAGGCCCGTCTCGCCGAAAGCTCTCTTCCACCCCAGCACTGGGCCTGGGTCGCGACGCCGCCGCATAACTACGATCCCACCGCCGCCAACGCGCTCCTCGATCAAGCCGGATACCATCGCGACGCGCACGGCGTTCGCCTCCATCTCGGCATGAAGACCTCCAACGACGAGACCGTCCGCCTGACCGCGGTCGCTATCCAAGAACAACTCGCTCGCGTCGGCATCGCCCTCGACCTGCGCAGCTACGAGTTCGCCACGTTCTATGCCGACCTCACCCGCGGCGTTTTCCAACTCGCGCCTTCGCGCTGGATCGGCGGCAACGAGAACCCTGACATCTTCCGCTATTCCTACGCTACCGCCAGCTTCCCACCCCATGGCGGCAATCGCGGCTTCTACTCCAGCACTGAGATGGATCGCCTTATTGCCGACGCCGCATCAACCCAGGATCAGAAGCAGCGCCTCGCCGACTACGCCCGCATCCAGCAAATCGCCGCCGCCGACCTGCCCTCCCTCAACCTCTGGTATCTCGACTCCGTCATCGTCCACAACAAGCGTCTCGCCGACATCCACCCCAATCCCAGCGGCACCTTCGACTTCCTCCGCACCGCGACGCTCAACCCTAATCCCTAATCCCTATACCCTGTCTTTATGCACCTCGTTCTACCCCCCGGCCCTTTTCGCGCCTACCTCTTCGATATGGACGGCACCATCGCCGACTCCATGCCCCTCCACTACATCGCCTGGAAGCAGGCCCTCGCCGAATACGGCTGCCCGCTCTTTCCCGAGCCCCTCTTCTATTCGTGGGGAGGCATGCCCGTCAGCGAAATCGTCGCCACGCTCAATCAGCGTCACGGCCTCAACATGCCCATCGAAGAAGTGGCCCATCGCAAGGAAGGGCTCTACTACGACCTGCTCCCGAAGCTCACGGCGGTTCCCGAAGTCCTCGAACAGATCGAAGAGGCCCACTCCCGCATTCCCTTCGCCGTCGTCTCCGGTTCCACGCGCGAGTCCGTCACGAAATCCCTCGACATCATCGGCCTCCGCGACAAGTTCGAAGTCCTCGTCTGCGCCGGCGACTACAAAAACGCAAAGCCCGACCCCGAGCCCTTCCTCCTCGCCGCGCAAAAACTCAACGTTCCCCCCGCCTCCTGCCTCGTTTTCGAAGACACAGCCATGGGCATCGAAGCCGCCACAGCAGCAGGCATGCAATCCGTCCGCATCCTCCAACCGTGGGAACGCAAGTAGACGCAAACCGTCAGCTGAAGTTTGCCTCGTTCGCTCGGTGACTTACCTTCGCGTGCGATGAAGCGGCGGCCGTTGAGCCTCAGCAACGAGCAAATCGATGCCTTAAACAAATGTGCCGCGCAGCGGCACGACGGTAGAAGCCACGGCCTTTAGGCCGTGGAAATAGGCGCCCAAAAAATTTGGGCTTCAGCCCCGGCCCTTAGGCCGCCCGCTCCACCTCCACCTCAACCCGCACAACCGCCCGCACCCCCGCCCCGTTGATCACATCCCCCACCACCCAGGCCGCCGCCCCCAGCACCGTCGCCATCCCATTTCCCGCCCAAAGGAAGTGCCTCAGGGAACCCTCGGCCACCAGCCTCCCCAGCCAAACCGGCGGACCGAACATCAGCCAGGGCAGCCAGATCAGTACCTCGAACCCCAGCACCATCACCCCCAGCAACCGCGCGGCCGGCCTCATCAGCACTCCCGACAGCAATGCCGCCGCCCCAGCAAAAAAGAAAATCCCCGTCGCCGCCGCCCAGAACTTCCCGCCCAGTGGAATCCACTTCGGCACAAAACTTCCCGCACCCGACAAAAAGATGAAGTGCGTCGTCCCGAAGGAAATGCAGCAGACTCCGTACAGCCGCGCAATCCAGCTCGCTCGCCGAGCCCACGGCGAATCCGCCGGCGACAGCCATGCAAACGCCGCCAGCCCCGCGATCACCAGCGAAGCTTCTTCGAAAAAGTTTCCCCAGCTGTCCCAAATCTGCGGAGCGCTCGCCACATGCACCGCCCACAGCAACCAGAAGATGGAGTAGATTCCCGCCAGCGCCAGCGCTCCACCCCTTGCGGTCCGCCTCCACAGCATTGCTAAACCGGCCAGCAGTTCGTAACCGGCCGTCAGATACGCCAGCGCGACCCGGCCCGGAACATCCGGCATTACCCGCTGCCAGTTCGTCGCAAAATCCCCGGACACCAGGCCCACCACGCCCAGCAAAACAGCGGCTGCCGCGTAAAGATAAATCCCGAAGCCAATCACCCGACGGTCATCCATCCAACCAGACTGTCTTCGCCGCTGATCGACGGCCATAGCCACTTTCCAGCATCTTGGCCTATCCACTCAAGCGTTTCACTAGCTCCTCGCACCACCCTCAGTCGTCATCGTCCTTCCGCAGCCCATGCGGATGCGTCAGCATCCACGGCACCGGCTTGTTGCCCATCGCATCCTTCCACAGAATCACGTTCAGCTTCACCGGGTCGGCGCGATCCTCATGTTGGAAGTCCATCTTCGCCGACTCCTTCGCGCCCTCCGCCTTCGGAGCGTTCGCCGTATAGATCAGCCCGTTGTCGCGGTTCCGAAAATCCGCGCTGTACGCAGGCTGATCGCCCGCCCCCGAAAACTCCGGCACCATCAGCGGCGCAAACGCGTCGTTGTTGTTCATCGGTGGCGCGCCCAGCAGCGTCAACATCGTGTGCACCGTGCTCACCGTCGTGTAGAACGTGTGATCCACCACCGGCGCATCCTTCCGCGGAGCGTACTTGCTGACCACAAGCGCAATCGACCGGTGCGCATCCACGTGATCCGCCCCATCCTGCGCGTCGTCCTCCAGCACGAAAAACGCCGTCGAATCCCAGTACGCGCTGTGGCTCACCGCATCCACGGCGCGCCCCACCGCCAGATCGTTGTCCGCCACTGAGGCCTTCGGCGTCGGCATGCCCGGCCGCGTTCCTGCCGTGTGATCGTTCGGCAGCCGCAGCATCACAAACTGCGGCATCGTGTCGTGCCCTGCCTTCAGATCCGCCGCCCACTGATTGAAGTGGGTGAGAAACTCATTCACCCGCAGCTGATCAGGAAAGCTCAGATTGAAATCCGGATACTGCGGGTCGAAGTGTCCCACCAGTTCCGGCTTCGTCGCCACATTTTTGTAGATCAGCGGAATCGCCCATGGATACTCGCTCGCCCCGCCGCCGTAGTTCTCCGGAATCGGGTCGCCCTTGTGGATGAACGCGTGTTCGCAGTAATTCGTCCCCTCAGGCGTTCCTCCTTGCTGTGGCATCGGCTTGTCCTTCGGCGCCTCGCCTGAGTCGTCGCAGAACTTCGTCGAGATGAATTCGCCAAAGTGATACAGCGTCTTGTGGCTCCGCGCCAGATCGGTCCACAGATACCCGCTCCCCGGTTCATCCACGTCCGGAACATTTTCCAGCAGCGGATAGCCGCCCTCAACCACGCCTTCGAAGTCGTACGGCCGCTCGTGCCCGCGATACCCGATCTGCCATGTTCGCTCGTTGTAATCGGAGTCAATCGCCGCGGTCGACCACACATGCCCGTCGCCTGACACTTCGCCCGAGTCGTAGAAGTTATCCAGCACGCCGAACTGCTTCGCCAGCGCATGCAAATTCGGCGTGATCTCCGCGCCGTACATGGTCAGCGACGGATCGCCATCGCCCACACCCAGGTCGCCCAGCAACTGATCGTAGGTCCGGTTCTCCCGAATGATGTAAATCACGTGCTTGATGCGGTCCCCTCCCCCCTGGAACTCGATGCGTTTTTGCGCCGCGTACATCAGGTTGCTCTCCAGGACCTGCTTCGTCAGATCACGCAGATTCGCCCTGGCCTCGTCCAGCGCGATCGTCGCCAGCGATCCATGCAGCATGGTCGCGATGTACGTGCGCGGACGATCCTTCAGCCGCGCCGGTGCATTCGCCGGCGGATGCGGCGCATCGGGCTGCGGTGCGCCATTCGGCGCGGTGCTCTTGCCCTTGCCCGTCGCCACATACAAATGATTCCCTTCGATCGCCATCGCCGTCGGATACCACTCCGTCGGGATAAATCCGCTCGGAATTACCCGTGCCCCGGGCTTCGCCCGTGACGCAAGATCAAAAACCGCCACCGCGTCCGATCCGGAGTTCGCCACATACAGCGTCGCGCCGTCATCCGACACCGATACCGCATCCGGCATCGATCCGAAGAACGCCTGCCCCGGTAGCCGCGTGTCGTAGAACGCCGCGGTCTTCATCGTCGGCCCCGACACCCGCACCGCCGCCACGCCGTCACGATTCGCCAGCGCCACATACAGCGTCTTCTCGTCCGGGCTCAGCGTCATCGCAATTGGATGCGAACTCGGCGACGTAGGCCGCTGCGGAGCCAGCAGAGGCAGAGTCTGCGCGACCTTCCCGCTCTTCAGATCCAGCGAAGCCACTGCTGACCCATTCCAAAGCGACACCCATGCCCGCCGTCCGTCCTTGCTCGCGATCACTGCCACTGGGTACGTGGTTGGAATGACCGGCCCTGCGGACAGATCGAACCGCGTCTCCAGTTTTCCGCTCGTCGCATCCAGCAGCAGCACATCATCGGAGTACTCGTCCGCGACCAGAATCTTTTCGGCTCCGTCCTCGCCCCTCACCACCGCAATGCCCGCCGGCGCTGGAAACGCCTTGTCCTCGGCCAGATCCATCTCTTCGTGGTTCTGTTTCTGTTCCCCGGTCAGGTCTCGCAGCGGCACTGGGATCAACCGCTCCGGCGTTAGAGCGTCCGCGTCCGAGCCCCCGGCAAACTTGTAGACCCCGATCGCGTTGCCCGTCTGTTCTGGCTTGCCGCCCTCCGGCGCGCTGATCGAGTCGAAGCTCACATACAGGTGCGAACCGTCGGCCGAAAACGCGATCCCCGAGTAGTACGTCTGCGGTGACTGAACCTCGGTCCGCGGCTCCGGATAATCCGTCAGCTTGCCCGTGCTCGCGTCCAGAATCGCTATCGACTGCTCGTAGTTCGACTCCACCGTCCCGAATCCGGCATTCACCAGGGCGAGGTAACGATGGTCGGGCGACCACGCTGCCGCCATCGGCAGGCTGTTCAGCGGCTGCGGCGAACCCGGCACGGGTCCGAGAATCTCTTTACTGGTTGGGAGGTGAACAGTCTGGGCACCGCAGTAACCAGCCACGATGCACAAAAGCAAAACACTGAAGGCTCGCAGGTTCTTACGATTCATCATCTCTTAGATCGTCTCCGGAATCGGTTAACGCGCGGTGAAAGGAAGCGCAATGAGAAATGCCCCCTGGTCGACTTTGTGCAATATTGCCCATTCGAAATCAGCCTTGGTTCCCACAGCAAAACGGCCTTACAAAAGTGTTACATCCGGGGCCGGTTTCCGGCTGCTACCGTGGAATTACCGGCGAAATTTGACCGAAATCCACTTCTTCACGGAACCCCAGCTCCCTCATGTCAACCCAGATTGCACTACCCGAAGCAGAGGAACTCAGTCTCTCTGCGGCTCCTGTTGTAACATCCCCGGCCATCGCTCTTCCCCGTGAAGAACGCGCCGCCGCCATGCCGAAGCTCGGCCGCAAGCATCAGCATGGAATGAACTGGTTCACCACCATCTTCATGATCATCTTCCACGCCGGAGCCATCGCGGCACTCTTCTTCTTTACGTGGAAGGCTCTCATCTGCGCGCTCGTGCTCTGGGTTCTCGCCACCAACGTCGGCATCGGCATGTCCTATCATCGCCTGCTCACGCATCGTGGCTATCGCGTACCGAAATGGCTCGAGTACTCCCTCGCCATCTGCGGCACACTCGCTCTTGAAGGCGGGCCCATCTTCTGGGTCGCCACCCATCGCCTCCATCATCAGAACTCGGACCACGAAGGCGACCCCCACACGCCGCATGAAGGCGGCTGGTGGGCGCACGCTGGCTGGATCCTCTCGGCGACGCGCTCAGCGGCGAAACCGCTCCCTCGGCCGCTACGTACCCGACCTCATGCGCGACCGCTTCATGGTCTGGCTCAGCACATACCACTGGGTCCCCTCAGCAGTCGTCGCCGCTCTCGTCTGCCTCGCCATCGGCGGATGGCCCGCCGTTCTCTGGGCCATCTTCCTGCGCGGCGACCCTCGGCCTCCACGCCACCTGGCTGGTCAACTCCGCCACGCACATGTGGGGCTCGCGCCGCTTCAAGACCCAGCGACGACTCCCGCAACAACTGGTGGGTCGCCCTGGTCACCGGCGGCGAAGGCTGGCACAACAACCACCACGCGCATCCGGTTTCCGCCCGCCACGGCCTCCGCTGGTATGAGTTCGACATCAACTACTACGGCATCTGGCTGCTCGAGAAACTCGGCCTCGCTCGCGAAATCAAAACCGCGCAGTGGGACCCCGGCAATCCCCGTCCCGCCGGAACCGCGTAGCCCCTGCTGCAAAACCGAGAACCACTGACTCCCCAACCTGCGAAAATAGAAATGCCCGCCCATTCAGGCGGGCATTTTCCCATGCGCCTCTCCGGTCGCCGCCGCAACATGGTTCTCTTCACTCTGCTCGGCGTGTGTCTCATCGGTGTGGCCGTCGTCCTCAACGTCGGCTGGATCGTCCTCAACTGGCGTCGCATCGTCCCTATGGCGGTCGGCATTCCCTTCTTCGCCCTCCTCATCGCCGGCGTCGCTCTCAACACCGTCTTTCTCGTCCGCGAAGTCCGCCGCAACGAGCGCCACGACGCCTTCCTCAGCGCCGTTACCCACGAGCTGAAGACCCCCATCGCCTCCATTCACCTCTATCTCGAAACCCTTCTGCGCCGTCACGTTGACGATGACCAGCGCGCCGAGTTTTACAACCGCATGCTCGCCGACAGCGACCGTCTCCTCGCCACCGTCGAGCAGGTCCTCAAGGCCGGCGAAGTCGGCCAGCGCGCCCGCTCCGATGTCCGCGTCTCCGTCGACATGCGCACCCTTGTCGCAGAGTGTGTCCACACCACCCTCCTCCGCCATCACCTCGAAGACAATGCCATCACTCTGAGCGTCCAGGAAACCCCGCTCCCCATGTTCGTGCGCGGCGATCCCGGAGAGCTGCAAACCGCTCTCCTCAACGTTCTCGGCAACGCAGTGAAATACTCACCGGAGGGGGCTCGGATCAGCGTAGCGCTCAGCGTCGAAGACGATGCCTGGGTCCGCGTCAGTGTCGCCGATCAGGGCATCGGCATTCCCGCCGCTCACCTCAAGCGCATCTTTCGCCGCTTCTATCGCGTGCCCAGCCGCACCGTTCTCGGCACCAAGGGCACCGGCCTCGGCCTCTACCTCGTCCGCACCATCGCCCGCCAGCACGGCGGCGATGCCACGGCCCAGAGTGAGGGCGAAGGTCACGGCGCCACCGTCAACCTCCAGCTCCCACGCATTCTTACCCCCCTTCTCCGGCAGGAGTGAAACATGGCGCGCATTCTGGTCGTCGAAGATGAAGCCAATCTCGCGCAGGGTCTGCTCTTCAACCTGCGCGCGGAGGGCCACGAAGTCAGCGTCGAAGGCGATGGCGACTCCGCCCTCGATCGCCTGCGCCGCGAGTCTTTCGACGCAGTGGTGCTCGACGTGATGCTGCCCGGAAAAGACGGATTTGAAGTCGCCACCGCTCTTCGCGCTGATGGCAATTTCGTTCCTGTGCTGATGCTTACTGCCCGCAGCCGCTCCCAGGACGTCGTCAGCGGCTTCGCGGCCGGCGCCGACGATTATCTCCCCAAGCCTTTCGACCTCAATGTCCTCATCGCGCGCCTCAACGCGCTCCTGCGCCGCATGCACTGGCCGCGCGCTCCCGAGAAGAACGAGCCCGCGGTAGACGAAACCGCAGTCTTCTCCTTCGCCGGCCGCCGTATCGATTTCGACGCCCTCGAACTCCACGCGCACGGCCGCACCGTCCGTCTAACCCTCATGGAGGCCGAACTCCTGCGCCACCTCACCCGCCATCGCGACCGCATCGTCTCACGCAAAGAACTCCTCGAAGAGGTGTGGCACGTTCGCGAAGACACCGACACGCGCGCCATCGATAACTTCATCGTGCGCCTGCGCCGCTATCTCGAAGACGATCCCGCAGCGCCGAAATATTTGCAGACCGTGCGCGGCGTTGGCTACCGCTTTATGCCGAACCCGGAGTAGAACCATAGGTGGAACGGGCTGCCGTTCCGCATCCGCCGCGCGGCTGCCGCATCTGCTACTACGGAGGGATTCATGAAAGAACTGACGCTCCGCATCGAAAACATGCATTGCGGAGCCTGTGCGCGTCGCGTGACCCAGGCGCTCGAAAACGTGCGCGGCGTCACCGTCGATGAAGTTCGTATCGGCGCTGCCCGCGTCCATGCGTCTGATGACCTGTCCGAGACGTCTATTCTGAGCGCCATCGCGAAGGCAGGCTATCCCGCCATCGTCGAACACTGAGGTTGCACGATGCCCGCAACCGAAACAGAAAACGCGGAGAACAAGACTCCGGCAACGCTGCCAACGACAGAAGTTTGTACCCTCACTCTCCCTGTCATCGGCATGTCCTGCGCCGCGTGCCAGTCCCACGTCGAACGCGCTCTTCGCTCCACCACCGGCGTTAGCGACGCCTCCGTCAACCTCCTCACCAACTCCGCGCGCGTCACGTTCAACCCAGCCATCGCGACACCCGAAGACCTGATCGCCTCAGTGCGCGAGTCCGGCTACGATGCCACCCTCCCCGTCGATTCTGGTTCCGCGCCCATCGACACTGCCTCCGACGAAGGCCCGCTGCGCGCCAAGGCCATTTTCACCCTCGCCGGCGGCGTCCTCGTCATGCTGCTCATGGGCGCGCACAACTGGTTCGCTCCGGTTGCGCCGCTGTTGTTTGAAATCTCGCAGCGGGCCCTCGAATACATCATGCTCGCCATCACCCTCGCCGGCATGATCTGGGGCGGCGGCATCATCTATCGCCAGGCGTGGATCGCCGCCATTCACCGCAGCACCAACATGAACACCCTCGTGGCCCTCGGCACCGGTGCCGCGCTCGCCTATTCGCTCGCCGCCACGCTCATGCCCGGCCTCTTCCGCCGCCACGGTCTCCACCCCGACGTTTACTACGACGCGGTGCTCCTGATTCTCGGCTTCCTCCTTCTGGGCCGCTGGCTCGACGCCCGCGCCAAGCGCCGCACCCTCGACGCGCTCCACGAATTCATGAAGTTGCAACCGCAATCGGCGCGCCTCCTTCGTGATGGTCAGGAAATCGAAGTCCCCCTCGCCCAGGTCGTTGCCGGCGACATCGTCATCCTTCGTCCCGGCGAGCGCGTCCCCGTCGATGGCCTCGTCCTCTCCGGCGTCACCTCCATCGACGAATCCCTCATCACCGGCGAATCGCTGCCCGTCTCGCGCAAGACCGAGGATCGCATCATCGGCGGCTCTCTCAATTTCGACGGCGCCATTGAATACCGCGCCACTTCTATCGGAGCCGCCAGCGTCCTCGGTCAGATGATGCGCCTCGTCGAAGAAGCGCAGTCCTCCCGCGCGCCGATGCAGCAACTCGCTGACCGCGTCAGCGCTGTCTTCGTCCCGGTTGTCCTCGCTCTCGCTGCGGCAACGTTCCTCATCTGGATCTTCGCCGGCGGCGGATCCGGCCGCGCCTTTGCCGTCGCGGTCGCCGTCCTTGTCATCGCCTGCCCCTGCGCCATGGGCCTCGCCGTTCCCGCTGCGCTCACCGTCGCTATCGGACGCGGGGCACAGCTCGGCGTCCTCTTCAAAGGCGGAGAGAGCCTCGAGCGCCTCGCCCGCATCGACACCGTCGTCCTCGACAAAACCGGCACCCTCACCGAAGGCAAGCCCGAAGTCGTCGCCCTTCAGGCCCTCAACGGCGCTTCAGAAGACGAAGTCCTCGCCCTCGCCTCCGCCCTCGAACAGCGCTCCGAGCATCCGCTCGCCCGCGCCATCCTCACCGCAGCCGCCAGGCGAAACGTGACAATTCCCTCAGCCGACGACGTCCGCGCCATCCCCGGCAAAGGTATCCAGGGAACGGTTAGCGGTCAGCGCATCGCAGCAGGGAACGCGACTCTCCTCCAGGATCTCGGCATCTCTGTCCCCGAAACCTCAGCCACAGAACCCGGCACCACCACGATGTACGTCGTACGCGACAGCACTCCGCTCGGCGTCATCGAAGCCCGCGACACCTTGCGCACATCGGCTCCCACCGCCATCGCAGGCCTGCGCCGCCTCGGCATCCGCACCGCCATGCTGACCGGCGACACGCCCTCCACCGCCCAAGCCATCGCGAAACTCGCTGGCATCGATCAGGTCTGGGCCGGGCTCCTCCCCAACCAAAAACTCGACAAGATCCGCGAGCTGCAGAGCCAGGGTCATCGCGTTGCTATGGCCGGAGACGGCATCAACGATGCCGCCGCCATCTCCCAGGCCGACGCAGGACTTGCCATGGGAACCGGCGCCGATCTCGCCCGCGAAGCTGGGGACGCCATCCTCCTTCACGGGGAACCAAGGCAGATTCTCGACGCCGTCCAGCTCGCCCGCCAGGCCCTCCGCGTCATGCGCCAGAACCTCGGCTGGGCCTTCGGCTACAACCTCCTCGGAATCCCCATCGCCGCCGGCGTGCTCTATCCCGCCTTCGGCATCCTGCTCAGCCCTGCCATCGCCAGCGCCGCCATGGCCCTCAGCTCGGTTAGCGTTCTCGCCAACAGTCTCCGCCTCCGCCGATTTACCCCGCGATAAACTGAACAATGTGCGCATCCTCACCCGCTACATCCTGAAAGAAGTCGCGTCCCACGCGGCCATCGGGGGTGCCATCTTCACATTCGTCCTCTTCATCCGCTACCTCCCGCATCTGCTGGAGATGATCGTCCGCAACAGCGCCTCCCTCGGCTCCGTTTTTGAAATCGTCTCGCTCACGCTGCCGGACATGCTCACCGTCACCATCCCCATGGCCGTGCTCGTCGGCATCCTGCTGGGCCTCAGCCGCCTGGCCGCCGACAGCGAAATCACCGCCATGCGCGCATCCGGCATCGGCGTGTGGAGCTTCGTCCGCGTCGTCGGTCTGGTCGCCGTCGCCGCATGGGGCATCAGCCTCTGGAACACGCTCTATCTCGCGCCTAAATCGGCCTCGACCATGATCAGCCTCGAGAACTCGCTCGCCAATGCCCAGGCGTCCTTCGAGGTTCAGCCGCGCGTCTTCTACGAGGATTTCAAGGATTTCGTGCTCTATGTGCAGGACGTCCGCTCCGGTTCCGGCGCTGCGAACTGGCGCGGCATCTTCCTCGCCGATGTCACCAATCCCAACGCGCCCAAGATCACCACCGCCGATCGCGCCACCGTCGTCAACGGTCCCAACCAGAACATGACGATGCGCCTGCGCGATGGCACCGAAAGCCAGGCGGTCCCCGATCAGCCCAACCAGTACACCGTTTCCACCTTCGGACAAACCGACCTGCCCCTCCAGACTGGCACGCAGGAAGATGTTCGTCTCGGCCGCAGCGATACGCCCATCCTCGCCATGAGCAATCGTGAGTTGCTCGCGCGGAAGCATGGGCGCAACGGCATCCTCTATGAAATCGAATTCCAGAAGCGCCTCGCCTATCCCGCGGCCTGTCTCGTCCTCATGCTGGTCGGCGTACCCCTCGGCATCTCTTCGCGCCGCGGCGGCAAAGGCGCAGGCTTCGTCCTCACCATCGCGCTCGTCTTCGTCTATTATTTCCTCTCCTCCACCGGCACCGCGCTCGCCCGCCAGCACAAGATCCCCCCCGTCCTCGGTGTCTGGCAGGCCAATCTCATCTTCGCCGTCTGCGGCATTGTCCTTCTGCGCCAGATGGCCACCGGCGGCGCCGCGCTCGCCGCAGCTACTTCTATCGGCAACTGGTTCCGTCTCCGTACCGAGGAAACCGCCGCAGCCGCCGGTCCCCTCAAGGTCACCTCGCGCAAACGCGCTCCCCGCGGCCGCTTCCCGCTCATCCTCGACGAGTACGTCCTGCGCGAGTTCCTCCTCACATTTGTGATGGTGCTCGTCACATTTGTCATGCTCATGCTCATCTTTACCTTCTTCGAACTGCTGAGCGACATCATTAAAAATCGCACCCCGCTGGTCACCGTCGGCGAGTACCTCATCAACCTCACCCCCAGCATGATCTACGTCATCACGCCGCTCAGCGTCCTCATCGGCGTGCTGGTGGTCTTCGGCGTGATGAACCGCAACAGCGAGCTGACCGCCATGAAGGCCACCGGCGTGAGCCTCTATCGCATCACGGTGCCCGTGGTAGCCATCGCTGCGATTCTCTCCGTCTCGCTGTTTATGTTTGACGAGCTGTACCTGCCCCAGGCCAATCGCCGCCAGGAGGCTCTGCGCAACGTCATCAAAGGCAAGCCCGCCGAAACCGTCGAGCATCCAGGCCGTAAGTGGATCTTCGGCCAGCAGCGCCCCGGCCAGCCCAGCCGCATCTTCTACTACGAATATCTCGCCTTCGACCCCAGCAGTCCCGACGTCGCCACCTTCGGCAACATCTCCGTCTTCGAGTTCGCGCCTGGCTCCTTCAACATCTCCAAACGCATCTTTGCCTCCACCGCCCACTGGGAGCCCAACCTGCACACCTGGGTCTTCGAAGACGGCTGGGACCGCACTTTTAACGGCTCCGAGATCACCTCCTACGAACAGTTCCCGGTCAGAACCTTCCACGAAATCTCCGAGCAGCCCGCCTACTTCAGCAAAGAGGTCCGCCAGTCTTCCGAGATGAACTTCGGCGAGCTGGCTGACTACATCCACGACCTGCGCCAAAGCGGATTCACACCTGCCGATGAGGTCTGTGTAGTCGGCGAATTTGAAGAAGCTGCATTCACAGCGGACACAGTCGTCCTAGATGGCACAATAGCGCTTGGCGATGCATGAATCGTGCTGCTTTGCGTTCCTGGCGCGGCATTTTCTCGCGGTTGAAGCGGAATGACCTTGGCCTCGGTTGCCATATCGCTGACTTTAATAGCGGCTGCGATCTGCTCTACATGTGAATGGGTAAACACTCCCTCAGCACCACTCCGCAGGCCTGGCCGATGATTTGGATTGTTTGCCTGGTGTTCTGTCATAAAAAGTCGACCGACCTACTTAATATGGTGTACCGCAAGGCTGAAAACTCGGACCCACTTCACAGCCTTGATGGGCCTGCAGTGACGTAATAATTTGTAGAGATATAAATCGCTGCTCCAAACAGCCTCGCAAATCGAACGCCCGCGTCGTGATGCAAGAGGCAATGAGGAAAAGCCCATGGTGGTAGGTGTTGAGAGGAGTAGACATTTCAGAACACGTGACATTGAAACCCCCTGGCCGAGTAAATGAATGTCACATACCAATCCTAAGAACGAACTGTCAGGGTGGCTCTTGTACATTGTCTACCGAACTTTGATGTAAAGCAAAAATGCCTAACAAGGTAAATAATACGAATTCCATAGGAGTAGTATGCTTAGACAGAGCATTAGCAGAAGAATGTTGTCAGGAGGCCTGTTTATAATACACTTGTGAGAATTGCACTACGGCACTGACTGTAATATCGGGATCTGCTGCCCGTGTCGCAATCCGTATGCAACGCGCGGTTTATACACGGAGTAGAATGGCCGTATTGTCACATCTGGAGATGAGAATATGTAAGCAGAACCGGCGCCACCACCCTAGTCGTGTATGCTGTATGGTATGGTACAGGAAGTGGAGGTGGATCGTACAAACACAACTCAGAAAAAGCATAAGGACGCAAGCCTTCAGAAGGATTGCAGGGTTCGCGGAAACTCGGATACTGTCAACAGTCAAGACCACTGCTATCCTCTCCGCAATTCCTCAAATGCCGTATGAACTTGGATTTGCTGAACGGAAATTACGCTGCAGACGCCTCTTGAGCTCTCCTAACTTTCGGATTCATAGCTTTGGCCCTCTTCTTCTGTTTTGATTGTGGTGAGCTGCGACCTGCATCGCTGCCCTCGATGAATTTGAGAAGCTCATCAATGCTTCTGTGGTCGAGAGTGACAGTCCGAGGATTGATCATGGTAGCTCCCTGCATATCCATGACTTCGGCGGTGCTCTGGCCCACCTGCGGCTGCGGTCGCGTGCCCGTACTTATTCTAGGCGTCATCCCTATGCGTCGGAAACGCCGATTCTGAATGTCCTTGGCATGTTTCGCGATTGAGACAGCGTTCTGTGTAAGCTGCTCAAGCCAATTTTCGGCCTCCTTGGTATTTCGATCGTTCGGCCCAAGCTCAGAATGGAAGATGCTGTAAGCCTCGCGCATGCGGTTTACGGCCGCTTTTGCGTCGTGATCCAAAGCCAGCGCTTGGGCAAGTTGGAAGAGAATCGTGGCTGTGTTTATCGTATGTCGACCGAAGAGGTCCTCACAAACAGCCAACGAAGCCTCGAACCAGCGACGCGACTCTGGGTATAACTTGAAACTCTGCAACATGACGGCGGCGTTGTTCATTGTCGTGATTGAATCAGGATGATTTATACCAAACACAATCTTCCAGGTCTCGAGTGCGTGGCGCACATAGACCAACGCCCGCTTGGTGTTGCCCATCGAGTGTTCGAACAACGATAGGTTCAAGTAAGCCAAGATGGTGTCTGCGGAGTCCACGCCCAGAGTGCGTTCTGTCACGATGACAGCCTTTCGCGCCAGCTCGACGGCAGCGTCTTTTTCGTCGGTCTGGTAGTAAATTAGAGAGAGCTGGTGGTACATCTTGGCGACTTCCGGATGCAAGATTCCATAGATTTGCTCGTGCAGTGATAAAGACTCGAGCACGAGTTCTTGGCCAAGCTGCTTCTGATTTTGAGCTAGCGATATTCGCCCAGCTTCTAGCGCCTCTTCGGCAAGTGCGCTTCGCGGTGCTGCGTCTTTGACAATCGGTGCTATGTTCAGGATATCGTCTGGTGTGAAGGTGGTATTTGCGTGGGGAGCAGGGCTATTTGTAATTGTGCCGTCTCCACCCTTCTTCTTTTTCTTCTTGCTCTCACCGTGCACTCCATTTGTCATTTGATCCCCACTGGTTGTCGTGGAAGGGGATTCATCACCTCGCAGTGCCTTGTCTTTTGAGAATATGTATTCCTTGGCCGACAGCTGAAGGCCTAGTTTCAACGCAATCTCTCGTAGGGCCTGTAGAGGCTTCAAAGAGGACTGCCAATCCTCTAGCAAATTGTATCTGTACCTCGCCTTGATTTGAGACTCAATGTCAGCTTTCAACGTGGAAGGGTTGACATCTTCGAAAGCGAAGTTTCCATCAGGATATATCTCTCGCAATTCCTCATCGATCTCTGGGCGAGGCTTCGAATTGAGGTCCGCTCCAAGTAAGCAGTTGAGCAGATGGGAGATGCATGAGGTCGCAAAAGGAGCGGGAAGATGCCTTAGGTATCGATTGGCGATGTGCTTGAAAGAGCGGGCCACCATCTCTTGGATCGCAAGCGTAACCAATGCCTCAAGACGCCTCCCCTTCTCTGCAGCCAATGCTGCGACTTTTCCGAGGTACCTGACGTTAATGCCGCGTTTGTGAAGCAATTGGCTCAGAGACCGGCCATCCATTGGAAACCCGACATCGCTGTCATGCAAATCTTGAATCAATTCAGGAATGACCTTGGATCGGAGATATGCACAGGCTGCCCGAACTTCTTTCTCATCCTCTGCATATTGTGCTTTATCATCATCGGTAGGAGGAATCTGTCCACTACACACATCTGGGTTGAGAGCCAAGGTGAAATTGGAGATATCGACGCGGTCTTGCCCAAAATTGGGCGGTTCCTTCTTTTCGTGAGATTCTGCAATCACATCTTTGACTGTAGAACCCGGAGGACTTTGATATATTGTTACCGTATCTGGTCCGTCCGGAATATCAGCGTCTTTCATCTCGGTGTCTTCTGGGTGCCCGTTCGTTTGCGGGGCTTCGCCATTTGTCGGAGCCGGCGCATTATCTGCGTGGCCGTTTACCCGTGCTGCACGTCGCTGCTCGACCTCTGACTTGACGTACTCTGACATCTTCATGCGCCAGTACATCTCCACAAGCTCGAGCCTCAGTATGGCCATTTTATGAGGATAGCTCTCATACGGCACTCCTTCCGGAGAGATGACGTCGTCTGACCATGCCACGTCGAGCGGCGCGATCCGGTACAGATCCAGAACATATTTACGACCATCAGTGCCGAGAAGTCCTTTCGTCTCAACGCTACCTTCTAGATCGTGGCGTTTGCCTTCCTTATCCCAAACCGCATGCTTCTTGACGTGTAGGGCCTTTGACAACTTCTCAAAGACAGGAACAAACGCGTCATTTTCGGTGACGATGTCCCTGCCTTCGACACCACCGTAATCGATCTGGTGCTCGCCAGGTTCTCGTTGTTTGAATATCCCCGGCACGATGCTTTGACCGACAATCCGTTTGCCAAGATAATCAACGACGACAGTCCCTGGGGTATAGAGCCCTGTGATATCCAGTTGGTTGACAGCCCGAACACCAGCCACATCCTTGCCGACCGCCACTCTGGCAGCTTCGTCTCCTCCTTCACTAGCAAAGGTCTGAACTCCGTCTGCACCGAAAGAGAAAAAGATATTGTTGTAAACGAAGATCTGCGCATCTTTGCCTTCGGTTGGGTTCAACGGCGCAATCTCACCCTTTGCCACCAGTATAGCGCCGCGTGCGGCAGCTTCATTGTAGTCAGCAAAGAGCTTAGATGTCAGACGTTCCCTGAAGACACGATCCTGGACATTCTCTCTTGGCAATTCCCGGGTTGTCTGGAATTCTTCGTTCCAGTCTCGTAGATTTTCGGCTCCGTCTAATCCAGACATGAGGAACGCCTCTTGAGTACGTGTCACGTCAGGGTGGTGCTGGTTGTTGTTACACGAAATCGATGGCACAAGCCATGGGTTAGCAGGAATTGCATTCTGAAAGGGGAAAGTCGTCAACAGATCTTTCTTGCTATTTGCATCTTGGAGCTCCTGGAAGGCAGCATTGAATGATGGAGACAGCAGGCCAATGAGCGACAGAAGCGAGTGGGCTCTGTAGTTCTTCGGTGCTGGTCTTGGGAAGGGATCGAACTTATTGTTCGAGCATTTGTTAACGAAGAATCCAGAGACACTGGCTGTGATCTGATGCTGCTCTCCCTCGTTGGTCGTCACTTGTAGGTACAAAAGGTGGCCGCGCTGCCGCAAGTGGTACGGAGGCGGATTCCAAGGCGAGACTGCAATGCATTTCAATGTCTTGGGGAGAGCTTCGTGCTTGGGTGGAAGAATAGTGGATATCGAGGCAGGGTCGTCGAAGGAGTAATTGGTCAGAGGATGCTCTTCCGGAACTGCACTATCAGTTGTGCCGTTTGTGGTCGTGTCAGAAGCAACTATCGCGTCATGCAATGACATGCCAGCGCAAATGCCGTGCAGCTGATCGGCTCGGTCGCCGGCTGCGCCCACAAGCTCCCGTATTCGAACAACGTGCATTCGGGCATCTTTCTCTGTGTATGGATCTTCCAGCAGCACTAGCTCGGAGTCCGCTTTGAGGCCTTTCACTTCAGAGAGTTCGATATAGTCGTTGATCCGTTCTCCATTGTGCTCGAGGTGGAAGCAGGTGTATTGGAAAGTGCCCGAAGTCTCAATGATGGACTGTCGGACGTCTTGTACTTGCTCCTGGCTTGTTACCATCAAGGGCATTTGGTACGGCTCATGTGGAAGCTTGACGGTGATCTGGAATAACGCCCCCGCATTTGGATCGTCATTGTGGTTGTGTGTATGATCATGATCATGGTTATGCGCGTGCTTCTCGGTGTGTTGATTGATTCCGTTAGGAAGACTGGTAGGAGGGATCTCGGTTTGAGAAGTCTCTATTGTTTCTTCTACAAGATATTAGCAGCAGAAAAATGAATTGGAGCTGTTTGGCGAACCAGTTGTGGTCTTCGTGTCTCCATTTTGCTCGGCCATTAGAAAACTTGTAAAAAAACTGTCGAAGCTACTTTACAGGCAAAGCTTGGGACTTTTGAAGTGCAATCTATGCAACCTGAAAAGAATGACAGGTGATGGAAGGAAGGGTGCGAGTCTTAGGAATAATGTACACGGAATGAGGGCGATTGTAGAGAGGAGAATTTGAAGATCAACTTTTTTTTGGAGAGCATCTTTTGATTCGGCCCGCTAAGGAAGCTACATGGGAGAGCCGGAACTGCTGGAGCTAAGGGAATTTCGCGGAGTCAGCTCGCCTTGCTTTTCCCCTTCATATCGGATTCAACCGGATACCCCTGCCTCTGCAAATGACGAGCCGAACGGGCCATGATCCGGCGACCAACAAGACAACTCTCCCAGGGCGACTGCAGGGCGAAATCTCGGAAAATCTACTTGAGTACGACTTGCGCAACCATACGAAGTCGTGAATAACTTGAATTCACTTTTCAGTATTCGCGACACTCCCAAGTGATACTTCAGAGCCAAGCTTAAGAAAATGAGAGAGCGCCAAGCTGTGGCTGGCCAGGTTCCACGAGCATGGGCTCCCCTGAATATCCTCAGCTTGTTATGCAGACGATACCAACTTAAGAACCTTTTCATTCTACATATAGCCTGAAAAACCTAGCGTGATAGTAGTACCAAGTTTAAGATGCAAGGGGAAAGACGTCATCGTTGCTGGTGTCAAATACTCCGCAAGACTCACCAGCCACATAAGTACCCTGAGTAGAAACGACCATCACGAGTTCCCCAACAACTCTGTGAACATGAGAACAAGAATATTCCCCCGGCGCCTACCATTCAGGCGTAGGCCGCCCCTAACGTCTCGTCTAACACGAATCGAAGTGCTCTCAAGCTGGGGATCCAAGGCCTTGGAATCTGCGGCGACGATGTTCGGTACTGGCGTCGTCCTCGGCCTCGCAGGATACAGCTACCACAGATACTATAAATGGCTGATCCTGCACAAGATGGAGCGGGCGTTCCAACCAGGAGACCCCGCGCTCGAGCTGGCAGGTCCCAACACTGGAAGCATGGACGCGGAAGCACGGCATGAGCACGTCGACGAGCAAGACCACGAGCGTCGGCTTGAATTAAAGGGCCCTGAACAGGCCAGACTTGACACGATTGTGGCCGGTGCTGAGAGAGGACGTTACTACTTGTTGATCGGGGAGAAGGGGACAGGCAAGTCTTCCATGTTGTTGGAGGCAATGCGCAAGGTGGACGGCGAGGGCATATCGATGTTTGAGGCGCACGCTGATCTTGAAGTCTTCCGGGTCCGTTTGGGCAAAGCGTTGGACTACGAGTATCACGAAGACTACATCGGCGCGTTGTTTTCGATAAAAGGCCCGCGCGACACCACTCCACTACTAGATATTGAGCGCGCCTTCAACAAACTCGAAAAGATCGCGTTGGAGCGTCGGAAAAGAAGGCAGAGACACCACGGCGGAGACGGCGGAATGCAAAGCGTGTGGTCCAAGATCGCATCCGTTTTCTCTTGGGGTGGTCGGCCCCACGTCCACGGCCAAGGCCCCTTGGTACTCATTGTAAATTGCACACATTTGATCCGCGACGACGAGGACGGGCGCGACCTTCTCGAGCTCATGCAGCAACGCGCCGAACAATGGGCAGCAGCCAATCTCGTGACCATAGTCTTCAACTCCGATGGTTACTGGGTTTACGAGCGTCTGAAACGCTACGCCACGCGTTTAGAGGTCATACCGATACTCGATCTCCCCAAGGAGCGCGCAATGTCCGCCCTCGCCCAGTATCGGCAGAAGTACTTCCCTCACCAGCCCTTCTCATCAGAGATACTAGAAAGGGTCTACGATCGTGTGGGTGGGCGCTTGACCTTCCTTAACCGCGTGGCCAAGTCCCCGGACATGATGCAGGCCTGCGAGAAGATTTGCACGACCGAGAAGACATGGTTCCTGAACCGATGCGGCATACTCGGAGAGGCGATGGATGACGATGTCATAGACCAGCAGAAGTACGCCTCAGCAGCCATGGTACTTGCCAAGGCCCTTGTCGAGAAGGAAAAGGAAATGGATATGACATACGATCGGGCACAAGGGCACATACTTCCGCAAATTCCTCTATACAAAGCTCGGCAGGTAATGACTCGAGCCGACTTTATTCAAGGTTATGATTCTGAAAATATTTTCACAATCGACTCGAACGCGATGGTGCGAGCCGACAGCGTGCCTATGATGAATGCGTTTCGAGAAATCTGCAATGAAGAGGGGTTCGACGACTATCTACAAGCTACATTGGACCGAATCTCGGCGATTGAAAGCATCAACAGAACCCGAGAACTTACACTCAAGGACTTGTGGATCGAGCAGGCTGGCGAAAAGAGGGGAAGCTATAGGATTGTGACCAAGGACGCTGGAGGGAAGGAGATTGGCAGCATGGAGTTTAGTGTGAAGCCAGATTCTGCTGAGGACTGACCTTGGTATCGCGACGCCGATAGCTTCTGCACTTCGAGCAAAAGGACCCTTACAAGAACAAATACTGGGCGTGGGCACGCCGCCTCAAAACCCCATCCTAGTTGCGCCCCCCACCTAACGACGTGGGACGTCCCAAATCTAGTTCAGCCTACCTATGGTTGTGGTTCGATATGAGAGATATCTTCGGGCACCCTGCCAATGCAACCAAGGGTCGAAGCAGCTGGAGCGTACTGCAATTGCCGACCATTCGGGGCGAGTCCCCTGCCTTCGGCCGGCGCAAAGACTGCAATATTTGCGGCTACTACGCTGAAGTTGTGTGAAGAATGTAAGAAGCTACGATACGAAAGGCTGGCAAGCTTGGATGATTATCTTCCACGAATGGGATGATAAAGCGGATTCTGTGCTCTCACGACAAGCTTGATTAACGAAAAGAAGGTGTGGCTGTGAGGGGTTGGAGACCCTCTCTTTGCCAATGTGTCTCACCTGTGTCATGAAATGGCGCGGAGGCGGTTCTTCAGTCGAGCTAGAAGGTAAGTGAACGTGACACGCAGCCGACCTGGAGTTTGTGAATGTTACAGCAATCTCATGTGATGCTGTAGGGAAAGTGATCGAACGATGGAGTTTGATGGAAGCCCGCTGAGCTTCAACCAATGTATAGAAGCTAGGCGGAGCATAATACCAGTAACGCTTTAGGTCTCGAGCAGCAACTGGCGTCCGCCCTCATTGACGCTTGACGCAATTTCCAAGAATCAACAGTAGATAGCATAGGCATCATGACACCGGCGAGGCATAAATCGGAGGACCTTTTCCCAGTAACTCAACCGCGGGAGATTTAGCTAGGTTCTGGTTCCAATCGCTGGGCAAATTGAGGTCACGGGATTTGGCGTCGGGCTTTGAAATTTTCTTCTGTTTACTTCTTGGCACGACGCGGGTCGCGATCTCTTACCTAAACGACGGCTTGCCTTCAAATCTAGTGGCGTAACGCCTGGGAGGTGTCAAAACAATTGGCGCCAGCTTTGGATGTGTCTTCTTTAGACTTCATTCGCTGAACTCGTATTGCAATGACGCCATGTGATGTGATATGCCCCCAAAGTTGATTTTACGAGCCGCTTGCGCGAATTGTTGTTCAGGCGCGGCCTCTCACAACGGTTCCTGTCAGATGCTGTAATACAGCGCTTAGCTAGTGATTGACACAACGTCATAGTGGGCTCTTTGCGGACCTCGACGCCGTTTTCAGTGGACAGCTAATGAACTGCCCAGACGGCAGGAGGAAAAGAATTGTAGCGGCCTTTCTGTTACCCTCTGGACCGCAGCTCACCATCGTACGTTGTCAACAATACTACATCCTGCAAAAAATTTCCACAACACGTCAAACAGCTTTGTTGAAGCTGCGATCAGCGACGTGACGTAGAATGACTCAAAACCAGATTGGTATTTTGTGGGCGCATCAGATCTTCGATATGTTGGCAGGCCAGCACCGAGACCCATAAGGCTTGGCTCACGCAAAACTGGGAGGATCAGGTTAAGGCGATGTTACCAATAATGGTAAATCTATCGAGAACCAGGAACAAAGTCAAAATACCATCCGCTCCAATCACCGATTTGAGACATTCTGGCAAGGAATGACACCGAGATCGACAGCCCCCAGGATGACTGATGACTGTCTTCGCTGGGAGCTGTAAGATCGGAGATATCCCTCATGGCAAAGCCTCGGACGTCTGGAGCGGAACAAGCTGCCACGAGGTGAAACAGAGCCTTAGCCGTTTAAGGAAGTTGGAAGCCTTCCAATGGCGTAATTACTGGTATCTAAACATACGATGGCGCAATACTTATCCTGTCAGTCGCTTTTGACATCCAAGGTCGTGCATCGATGTACTTGGCGAGAAGATGAATGACAGTAAGCAATGCTGCGTACTATAAATGGATGGATGTTGAAAATTGCAAATTTCTGGAAGCTTTGGACAAGGAATGCTGGCGAACGATCGAATCTTCGCCTTGCCTCTGCCGAGGTCCGGGGCCTTGAATGCTACAACGCGGTCAACATTCTCGTACCTGTCAATCACTGTGCGTCTTGAATCTATTTCTAGAGATCAGGAAATTGATTGACACCAGGCTCAATCAGATGCCTGCGGCAATTGCATCGGCAATCTATTAAGTTTCAAACGTTACTGGGCCGTGCTCCAGTCCGTGGTGATCTTGTTGGAACCACAATCAGCCGCCCAGCAACCTGTTGTCAAGATAGTAGTAGGTGCTAGTAGGACGTTACGAGGACGCCAGTCCTTCAGTAGTGGGCCTAACTTGACATAAATGGGGAAGCTGAGGGATCTGATTCGGGGTTTCACAAGCGAGGTTCTGATACGGCACGATACAAGCGCTCGCGGAATTTGGAAGAGCGGAATGAATTGGCATTATCCCCCGAGCGGCATTTGGCAGCTTTCTATTGCTCAAGGCTGTCGCCGAACCGCCCAGAATGAAATTTATGACGTATGGAGTTGCTTTCTTGGATCCACAGACCATGATACACAGTGTAGAGGAGCATCTTTTGGGGGAGAGGATTTCGGGCGTGCCTTGGTTACGATCTGGAGCGGTGCCTTTTAGCCCTGCCTCACTTTGGTTAGATCTAGCGGAGTTGTCCCTGACTTGTTGGCATGCGGGTCAGTGCTGCGGGCCAACCATTGGGCGAAACCAGGGATCAGCTCCCGGGCGACCAAAAGCTTCACGGTTAGTGAGCAGCCTTCTCTGCTGTGGATGGCGCAAGGCTCAACCGCCAGGATTGAGAAGGCGTTCCCCACCACTGCGGCAGCGAGCTGACTTTATCACGTAGTTGCTATAGACAACACGAGGACTTCAGCTACGCGCCTTCAAGCTCCTTTTACTTCCTCCTCCTCCTCTCTATGGGAGTTTCCCCTCATCAACCGCCCCCTCCTCTCCTCGCCGTGCCATCTCGCCGACCTTCTCCCAGTCGACGAGCCCTACACCTCGTTCTTGGCCGGCAAACCTCACACGTTGGTTCGTTGGAGCTTGTTGAGGAGCAGGCAATGGAACGTCTGTAAAGGGTCCTGACCTGCACATAATCTTCCGCAGTCCTCACATTTTCAAGAAGAACCCATTGGATTCTTGTCCACCAGAAAAGAGTTGGGCCCAACGCACATCGAGACGTCACAAGCATCCTGGACCAGAGGGTGCACACCCATTGGCATCCCTAGCCCATCAAGCCTGGCAAAAACGATCAGAAAGTCCTCAAAGTCACAATTCACAAACTTCTGAGAACACATTTGGCAGTCACCATGGAAACCTCGTCTCCATTGGCGACTATGCAGCCGTCAACTGCGATGTTCGGTCATTGTGGCTACAAGAGATTTGGTCCAAACAGCTTCAACTTCAAAGATTTGTCAATGAAGAAATCACAGCCAGATTATTTCACTATGCTGCCTATGAGAGGCTCTTCACCCACGGCCAGTCTGGCTGCGGATTTTGGCCAAAACTTGGGGTTCGGCCTCAGGTAAGATGAACTGGTATTGCCTGGCAATTTGGCCTGTGCTAACATTCTTTGCAGCCCTCACGTCCAGACACCTAGCCGACGCCTCTTTGCACCTGGAGTTCGTGGAGGATCCAACGGTCAAGGTAATATTGGACATCCCGACCACTGGGACAAGCCAAATTGCTAATCTATAACATTCAGGAGACTTCACAACTCCTCCCCTACCGTCATCTTCTCCTGGTCCGAGTAGTGACTCAATGGATGTTATTCCCTCCTCACCTCTCCCTCACAAGCCAGCCTTCGGCTCTACTTTCGAGATACAACTTCAATCACCGACTCCAGAACTTACTCCAACAGACTCTTCCACTCTCTCTATCCCATCGCCACCACTCGACACACCCCTAGAGCCCGCCAAACTCAGCTTGCCCCAAGAGTGTGTATCCCTAGCTGCTGCTAATCCCGCCGCAATACTGACCTAGTGGACAGAAGAAGGAAATCTGGTCCACTCCGGCCAGGAATTGCTCGGCCTAAGGGCTATTCTACTGGCTGGGTACAGCAGAAACCTTCCGTTGAAAGTCGGCTACCTCCCTTCAAATTCGGCAATGGAGTGTCCAAACTCACCCCCTCTTCATCCATGACGTTATCGGAAATCTTCCTCGAGTCACCCGTGCAAGAGCGCCCTCCGGCTGCAGCCAACGCCATGATGGTACCTCCTCGACCGAGACAGCCGTTGGCTGGGCTTTCAAGTAATACTCGGAATGGCTCGCCCGTGAGTGGACATGTGAGGAAAAACTCAAACCCTATGGTCCGGCCGAGGAAGCAGTTCAGGCGTTCACTCAGCATGTTCGAACATCCGGAAGATGTCATGATGCAAGAGAAGTCTACCTTGAATACACCAGCTCTGCCCTCTATCATGGATATAGAGCCTGAACATATTCCTCAGCTTCCTCACTTCATACCCGATGACCGACCTGGGGATCTTCCGCGAATCTCTAAAGAGACCTTCATCGGAGTCCTCGACGGCCACTTCAACCAGCATTATGAGAAGCTCCTAATCATCGACTGTCGCTTCGAGTATGAATACAATGGTGGACACATCAATGGGGCCGTCAACTTCAATGACAAAGAACAATTGTCCTCTCAATTGTTTGAAGTTGAGCCAACCTCTAAAGCCCTTCTCATACTTCATTGTGAGTATTCTGCTCATCGGGCACCTATCATGGCCAAATTTATTCGCAACAAGGACCGTGCCATTAATGCAGAAAGATACCCGAATCTCATCTTTCCTGAGCTTTATATCCTAGATGGCGGCTACAGTTCCTTTTTCAAAGACCACCGACTCCGCTGCTTCCCTCAAAATTATGTAGAAATGGAGGCCAAGGAGCACGCTCAAGCTTGCGAGCGCGGCCTTGGAAAGGTCAAGCAGCGTTCGAAGCTCATGCGAGCTCAGACCTTTGCTTTGGTCAGCATTCACCCTCTCTGGATTCCAGTCCGACAGCCGCATGTCGAGCAGGTCCCGACGTAAACATGGAGATGGACATCAGCTTTGAAAAGTTCAATCTTGATTTCCCAAGAAGTGACGAGGGTCGACTACATAACCGGCGCATGTTTTCCTATTAGCATTTTTGGTCCGGCGCCTTGGGGTTGGAAGCAACTCCATTTGAGCACGGTGCTTACTATTCTGCTTTGTTCGACCTTATACCCTTTGGTCTCTGCCGCTTACATTTTGTGGGCTCTGTGCCATTTCCTTTGGCATATTTCCAAAGTCATTCGGCTCTTGGTGAAGTCATTGATTCTAGCAAGTTGCTCGAGTCTGGTCTCGAACACCCGTTTGTGCTTCAGAACAGCAGCGTTGCTCCTTTTTACGAACCAAGGTGTCCACCTCCAGCACCTATGGTTTTCGTCGATATCATACTGGACTTCGCTGAGTCTTGTCTCAGCAGGAGCTGCTTGTTTAACAAGTAGTATTCTTCGTCAGCTCGACAGTACTTCCTTCTCTTTCGGATACTCACATCGCAGACCAAGTCAATAGATCTGCACGACAACATCGGCCCACCTTCTCTTCGGGATCAGTCACTCGCTCAGGAAAGTTTTCGCTGTCATATCAAAGCCACAGCCGCCTCTCTGCGCGAACGATAACCACCAGTCATCTTAGATGATCAGTTTTGCTTTGTTCTGCATATTGTATGCCCGCGTGAGGACAGCTTTTATGATACAAAGCGCGTAGGAGGCGCTCAAGGCTCGCTTGCAGTGCATGGTGGAGCGCGATGTGGACTTGGAGACGACAGCGTCGTGGTGGTACGAGCTCATTGCTACCAGTGCTGGCGACTTATGAGCAACAAGTACAACATTTAACCTTTCTCTGAGCTTTCCTTTCTGTGCAAGAAAATAGTCTAAGACACATGTATCACGTCGTAGACGGCATAGCGAAGACAACTCAATGAGTCCTGGTCAAAGCATGTGATATCAGTGTGACTTACAAAGAGGCCTGAACATCGAGGATGTCGAACAGACCACCTAGATCTGACGCGGCAGAAATTATTGGCGGGCATTCCAGCTTAAGGCTCCAAACCCTTTGCACGTAACCAGTGCGTACTTCCCCTTCGTACGACAGAACTACAACCTCTGCACGGCCTCTAGCCTATCGCAGCGAGGCCAGAGAATCAATGTTCATCGTATGCTTTCGATGCAGTCTGACCACTGCTCTCCTTGAGTCCAAGGAAAGCAAGGCAGCATCTCTCTGACTCGTTTCTTTTGGCCCTGCTTAGGCGAAACTCTCCGTTTCGAGGCATCTTCTGGATTGCATTGATACTCTGACTCAACGTAATTTATTGTCATTGTTTACTTACCCCAGTACTCGCACGATCAACGGAAGATGCTGAGTCTCAAATCTCAAACAAACAGCCAGCCGGCCGCAAGCAGGATAGGTCTTCTAGATCTGCCTCCGGAACTGCTCAAATCGATTCTGGATCACATCTACAACTTTGATGACTTGTTGTCGGCTTCCCTGGTCTCGAAAGGACTACGCGACATGTTGCTGCCCATCCTCTTTGGCTCTATCAACTTGACCTTTTCTACCAGAATCCAGAGGCAGGGCGAAACAATTATTGACTTCCTTTCCAAGAAACCGCGCCTCCAGAAATATGTCCGGGAAATGGTGATTCAACCAACCCTTGCGGAATTCGAGAGACAGCCATCCGAGTTTGCGAAATTTGAGCACTTATCTCTAGGACTGGAAAATCTATGTGCCGTCAGGTACGCCTTCAACAGAATTTGTTGAAACTCTTTGATTGACTAGCTCAGGATCGTCACTGCTGACAGATTTGCCCTCCGCGTGCTGGAATTACCCTTCGTCCCAGAAAGAAGCGATGCGCGTCAGCATCTCTGGTCCCCCTTTCAAGTTCATTCCTGACTTTAGATATCAACTCGTTCTTCCACACTTGCGGGATGATCAAGCGGTCGCGCTCTCCTTTCAATTCCACTACACTTCCTTTCAAACATACGGAGGTTTAGGGGAGGCTCATTGCTTCCAACTGGACGAATTGGGTGACGCGATTGGAAGGTTCAATGCGCTTCGGTCGCTGTCGATAGTGATTGTAGGAAGCAAGTACATTGCGAACCTGTATCGCGCTGGAATTCGTCTCCTCATACAGGAGTCTGATGTCACCATGCCAGCGTTGCAGGAGCTCCACCTCACGCTCCCGGTCAGGGAATGCGGAGCAATCGACGAGCGTACTACCCGTTTTCTCACCACTATTCCTTGGAGTCGCCTCCGAAGATTGTCGTTGACCGGAAATGCCCTGATCGAAGAAATCCTGGAGGTTGTCATTAAGAGTTCGAGCTCGCTGCGCTCTTTGCATCTGAAGGTCATGAGTCCTTGGTTCATGCCTTCATCACGCAGATACACACTCCACGATCACCATGATTTTTCCTCCCACTATCCTCTTATCTGGTCTGCTAGTCGGAATGCGGCCGCTCAGGCTGCTTTGTTCCTTGAAAGACATCCTCTGGAAGAGCTGATGCTGGAAGGCTTCGACATGGCGCCCTTCCTTCGACGCATCCTCTACCCAGAGCTTCAGAAGCTGAAACTGCATGTGTGCGAGCTGCTCTCGGCTTCTTCACGCATGAAGTATCTGCAAGCGGCGGATTTACAGGCCCTGGTCGGGCAGGCGCCGAATCTCGAGCACTTGGAAGTTGACGTTGGGCGGATCGCAAACCTGTGGCACACCACAGCGGTGCCTGGAGTGGACGTCGACGTGCGGATCTATCAGGTACTTGATGCCATCACGACTCTACCACATCTGAAGCGGCTACGTCTATTTCCACAATACTGTGAAGAAGATAACTATCTCGAGAGTAAACTTACTCAGCCGCTGACGGACGATGCAGCTGTCCGGTTGTTTCGAAGACTGAAAGAGAAGAGCGCTTCACTAGAGACGCTGGCGATTTCAAGCGACAATCACGTTGCTAATTATATCGCTGATTTTGACCCTATGAGCTGGGAGCTTCGTGCTGCTGGCGAAAGAATCATACTTACGGTCCGACAAGCAAACCACGATTATGAGCAGAAGCAAGTATGGGTGGGTGAGCGTAGGCTGACAACAGAGATAAAGAGATTCTCGTATCAGAAACCCTATACACCCGAATTCGAGGGCTGGATGATGGAATGTTAGCATGATGCTGGAAGTACTCAACCAGTCCAATGTCATGCCAATTCTGCAGGCTTGAACTGGGTTACAAGGACTTCCGGCCAAGGGCGAGGATAGGAAGGGGTAGAACAGCATTTCGTGGTGCTTAGACTCGCTCGTAGATATTTCTAGCCGGGAAAGAAGAGCGGTCTACAGTGTTGGCTCGGGATGAGGATGACCGAAGCAGGGTAGACTGCCGCAAATCAGCGGTGACATAATGGGTGACCGCTCGGCGCATCCATTTTTAGATGGCCTGTAGTGCTCGCCCCAGTTCTCAAAATGCTTTGTAGTGGATACAACATGCTCTGTACTGTATGACGGAGCGTCAAAAGTCAGCAGATTTTGATCAAGTAAACGCAGGCTAAAAGAGCGCGCCGCGTGTTGAAAGTGTAAAGTAGGTGACTGGATTCATTTATTTGGCTAAGCTATAAGAACCTCTTGAGTTCGCAAGGAAGAGTATAGCCCTATTCTGCTTGTTGCCACTCCCCTAAGCGTCATCGCATAGCATACTGTTCCATCAAGGTGTAACCCAACGCCGTAGGAAAATAGTGTAGTTCCGTCCACGTTTCAGCCAACCAGCTCCTGCCCTCGATTCCAAAATGAAGGTATGCTCATTTAGCACTCGCCAAAAGTGTTCTCGCCAGAGTATCTATTCGAGGTCAGCCTCCAGCACTAGGTTAGGGTATTTAGGCAGCATACGTGATATACAGGAAACCATCCTCATCCTTGTGCTCCTCGTAGATGCTGCTCATGAGTGCGGCGGTGGGTGGTAGGACCTCATCCACGAAAATGAAGATGGCTTTCTCTGGGCTGAGCTTGATGCGCTTCCGGATAACGTAGACGAACTGTCCAACTGTGAGATCTGCAGGGACAAGATATTTCTTCTTGTCGATGGTCGCGATGTCGGATTTTTCTACTTTCTCGCAAATGACCTGAGGTAGATTCATGGTCAGCAAAGATCGTTTGTCAGCTATGTGTAAGTTTGAGGGCCAACTCACAGGAATGCGGTCGGCGTATTTCTGGCGGATGCGCTCAGCTTCCGCCTTGCGCTTTTCAAAGGGGTGCTCGTCCTTGAACTTGGATCGCATATTGCTGGTAGTGACAAGAAGCGGTTTTGCTGTGTTTGAGGTTTGCTGTAAGGAGTCCTGAGAAGGATAGGCTGCTGGCTTGGATAAGTTGTGGTTGTGAAGGCTGTGAAGAGGAGGGATGATGAGTTGGAACAACAAGGCAGCACTCTCACCGCGGGGGATTCGTAGCGCCAAATAAACACTAACGTAAAACAGTCTAGTCTGATGACTTTTACCTCTGTTGCAAGGCGGCGGTGTACCAAGAGTGGCGGTACAGCCACAATTCGAAGTGTCTATTGAATTATTCTGCAGAGGGGTACAGGGAAGTGCAGCAAAGCCTGAGCCCGCTGACAAAGATTGTTGCTTTGTACTTCCTGGGTTTTTCTGCTTTGGTTGCACCAGTGGCTTGTGAGTGACACAGCCCATGCTAATGACCACGAGTCACGAGCTACTTTACCTCCTGCTAAGCCTACGTGACTCATGAGAGTGACAGAATGCCCAACTAGACCGTCACTGACGCACTTTGCCCTGAGGGTCAATTGAATCGCCCAAGCCACAGTTCGATAGTTCGTTAGATCCTTGCTCAAAGCTAGGCTATGTGAGTGCAAATAGTGCAAACTTGTATCATATTTGCAAGGAGAGCTCCTCCGCACCCACCATGTCTCCGAAGCTATTCCTTGCAGTTACGTCAAGCGAGCACACGGTTGGCTGTTGAGTCAGTGTGTTGGGGTTTGTTGAAGTGTGGGAGGTCAAACTGAGCAAGAAGCATCCCAGTCATAGCTATTAGCTCTTAGCAGAGTACCGCTTTGCACGATGTTACCGAAGTCCAAACCCCAGCTCTGGGGCGCCGCCCACCAGGTGAAGTTCAATCAGAGACGTCTACTCTCTCCAGGAAGCCTATCACATGCGCGCCGTTTTGCCTCCCCTCCACTTCGAGCTGCATCTCCTACGGTTTCTCACGAGCGAAGCACAATATGGCGATCGTACCTTCCAATATATGTTGGTGTAGCTTTCATTGGCACTATAATGTACGGCATCATCGATGGCGAGACCGCGAAATTCGACTCTCCCCACAATACATCTGCAGCTTCACTAGCCGAAGTTGACGAAGTCACCAAGAGGAGGACAAAAATAAACAAGCATTCGCCGATGCGCCTGCGCATGGAGGAGCTGATTTTGGAGCACCAGAAGCGCATCGTCTTCGCTCTTGAGAACATTGATGGAAAGAAATTTCGAAAGGACGTGTGGACTAGACCCAATGGAGGAGGAGGAACTTCGTGCGTCTTACAAGACGGGAATGTTTTTGAGAAGGCAGGCGTCAACACAAGTATCGTATACGGAACCCTGCCACGACCGGCCATCGAGAAAATGCGAGCAGACCACAAGTCATTCGTGGATCCAGATGTCGATACTTTGAATTTTTTTGCGGCCGGTATTTCCTTGGTTTTACACCCTCATAATCCGATGGCCCCCACTGTCCACCTCAACTATCGATACTTCGAGACTTCGGATCCTAGAGATCCAGTAAATGCAACCGGCAACGCAGAGCACAACTGGTGGTTTGGCGGAGGGACTGACCTGACACCGACGTACCTCTTTGAAGAAGACGTAAAACACTTCCACAAGACAGTTAAGGCTGCATGTGACAAGCATGACACAGAATACTATCCCAGGTTCAAGAAGTGGTGCGACAATTATTTCCGCATACCCCACCGCAACGAGTCTCGGGGTGTGGGTGGGATTTTCTTCGATGATCTTGACGCCTCAACAAGAGCGGCGGCCAAGAACCCACAGGAAGAGCTCTTCCAGTTCGTTACGACGGCCTTGGAATCTTTCTTACCTTCATATCTACCTATTTTGAAAAGGCGAAAAGACATGCCCTATCTGCCCGAGCACAAGGAGTGGCAGCAAATTAGACGAGGCCGATACGTGGAGTTCAATCTGGTAAACGACAGAGGGACGAGTTTCGGCCTACGCACTCCGGGAGCGCGGGTGGAGAGCATATTGATGAGTTTGCCACTGACGGCACGATGGGAGTACATGCACCCGTTGTGCGGAACTGGTATTGACGAAAGTAAGGCCAAATTACAAGCAGACGGAAAGTGGGTTAAGGAAAAGGCGCTTCTGGAGGTGTTAAGAAATCCCAAAGAATGGGCTTGACACGGCCCAACATACATGGGCCGGCCGCTACGAGTTTCATCTACATGTGGAGGGTAGAGAGGGCGATTGCGGCAATCAATATTGTTCCGGTCGTTGCCGGTGGTTCAACCACTGCTGCTACCTTCTCCACCGAAGAACTGGCCGTACATCCACTGCACTCCCTGGAGGAACAGAGAAGCGCCACCACCTTCATTGCAGGTGGGGTTGCTGGATGCTTTCAGAAAGGAGCTGCCAAGACTGTCAGGCGTGCCTCTCATATGGGTGCCTCTCATAGGGGTGCCTCTCATGGCGTGCCTTTCATAGGCGTGTACCCCGTAGGCGTGTACCTCACAGGCGTGCATCTCATGAGTGTGCACCTCATTGCGTGTACCTCACTGGTATGTACGTTATGGGCATGCACCTCATGGCATGCGTCTCATTGGCGTGTACATCATGGACGGCGGCGAGAAGGGAATCGAGTTCTCATATGTGCAATACAAATTGTGTGAGGGCGCAAGGGCATTTGATGATTTTGTCATTGGCACTTTTTGTCCTAAGCCATAAAAGTACCTTTGAAAGTTATTAGGAATAAAAAATTTGGCATTCAATCTTGACACCTAGATCTATTCCGGTGAGCCAAGACTTGCTTGTTCTACTTAAGTAAGGTTTCGAAATTACTTGTTAGTCTGGCGGTCGATGGGAAGCAAGGGACCGGGCCACAGATAACCGAGGAAGGATGATGCAGGACTAGAAATGTTCCAGTTGAACATATCAGGAGAGGCTCCCGCCCTCTTACTGGCAGATCGTTTTCTCCGGACTGTCCAGGATTACGTTAATCATGTTTTATGTGATCGGTATCCATAAATAGCAAAATCTCGTGTCAACAGTAGAATGAAACCTTCGACCCGCTTCAACATTGCTACCGAGTGCTCTTTCATTGAGGACAAGCAGCCAGGAAGGTAGAGCGGTGGTAGTGGGCAGATTCCGGAGCATGGCCCTTATTAAGCGATCATGAGGTCTATTGAAAGTTTCCGGAAGCGTGTCATATCCAATCGGTAGCAATCTTAAAAGGCCTCAACAAAGCACAAGTCTGTGGGTAGCTGTTGTGACCTCAGGCAATGCCTGGCCAAAGTTACATTTCTGCTGCGAGAGCTAACTCCACGACAATGATAGAGACGCCAGCTAATCCCGGCTTGCGGTCGAACTAATCCAATACGATCGGGCACGGCAACGGCCTATACTTCCGGTCTCGAATCAGATACGCTAATAACACTCGCCTTTCGGACAAACCTGCCATGGACTCGGGGTGCTTGCGGGCACGGTCCGAACTGCTGGAAAAACAAACGGGAGGCAAGTTGATGCCCAAAGTGTACGTTGGCAATCTCGCCAACTCGGTCACCAGCCCGATCTCCGGTGCATTTTGCGCGCGCTGGCGAAGTGCTTGGCGCGTTGGCGGTTACCGACAAAGCCTCAGGACGCTGCCGCGGCTTCGGGCTGGTGGATATGGCGGAACTGTCCGACGTGGCGGTCGCGTTCAGTTTGCTGAACAACACTGAGCTGAACGGACAACGAATCCGAATGAGCTTGACCCGGCGTTGAAAAATGGCAAAGCGCGCAACCGGGCGGTAAAGCGTTAGCATGCGCACCCGGCGCCGGACCACTTAATCACAGAGGTTTGTATGTTGAATGACGTCATCAGAGCCTGGGCCACCCACGATTTCAAAGTAAAGATGCTGGACTGGTCTGGCCCCGCGGCTCACGGCTGGCGTACACCTGCCGGTTATGCAGCCGCAGGTTTTGCCTTTTCACAATCTTGAATCGGGGCACGTGGGCGGTAGATGGCGAAGGCCACGCGCTTGAACACGCGGTGAGTAGCCGCTGGCTTGCGGAGAGTTGCCCCCGCCTTCTCATCAACCGGGATGAAGAAGATCGAAAGCTCCTGTCCAAGCTGCCCACGCAATGAACTTTTCACCATAAACGCGCCGGCCTCGGATTTGGATTACGCAATCTTAGAACCCTGCCTGATAGCGTCCATTGCTTCGCCCAAGAGAGAGCATAAAAAGCCTGGTCGCGTTGACGGCGTGTCAGACGTGAACGATCCGGCATCGTAGTTCCCGCCCTCGAGCGATCACGCGACGCCAGACCCGCCACACTCAAGCCCAACGAAGGCCTGAAGAGAACCTGCCGCCGGGACTTTGGCGTCCAGGGAGAATTGGTAAGTGCTTGCAACGAGCGGTGCAGTTCCTCGAAAAGGCCGGACTGCGGGCAAGCCGCGGATTGACGAAGGCATCTCGGTGCAAGTGAAGATCGTCCGACATTGCTATGGCCGCCTGCTTGAGACGGAGCCAAGGCTTTGCCGGCGCACCAAATCTCCACTATCGTTTGACTTCTCAATCTATTTGACGTGTCAATCAAAAGGTCAGAGATGATTAACTCCAGCGAACAGCAAGATCGGAAAGCGGAACGTAAGAAACAAGAGGATCGTGCCCGCGCGGTTTCCGCCGCTCGGAAGCGGACCCGGGAAGAAGAACTCAAACAGTTGCATCTGCTCGCAACCGAAGTCGCCGGATTGATCGGGGGGCAGGCTCGGGCCGCGGCTGCGGGCAATGCCTGGATGTTTGTCGATGTCAGCGACAATCATGAACTGAGCTTCTATCGGGAAGCCGGCCAGATCAGCATCAGAGGACGCGCCAATGGTGTACCGTATGCTCTCACCGTGTTGCCGCGCCTTCCGGCGGCTGACATCGTAAAGGCAATCAAGAGGAAAGTGACGATCTAGCCCCAAAGCGAAATAAACATTCGCACCGCAATCAGAAAACCCTCACCCTGCGCGCTCTCTCTTGGCATCGGCGCTAACTTAAGAATCCAAGGCAGTGAGGCATGCGTCCCTGACCGCCTGAGCGAATTCCTGCTTGTTCTTAGCGATCCGATCAAGGTACCGGTCTTGCCACACGCGCCCGCGCCTGCCGCGGTAGCGCTTGCCCTCAAAGGGCTTGAGGGGCGCACCCCAGCTCTGGCTGCGATGGATTCAAGTCGGGAGTGAGTTTTTGGCCAGGCGCCCGATAGATCGCAGGGCCGGCGCGCCAGTGTGGAAGCCTTCTCCAATAGTACTCTTCAGGTGCGCCTGATTGGCAGCGCTCGCCGGCGCTCGCCGCCGATGGCGGGCGAGACGCCGGCCCCACTAACCTGTGACGCTCACCCAACCGACAGCTATCCTAGCCCTATAGCGAAAATAAATTTGCGCCTTGAGCGCACGAACATCTTAGCGCGGAGGCGCTTTCTGTTCCCTCTACTTATCCTAGCTGTAAAGCGAAAATAATCCCGGGCGGATTTTTCGCGAAATGCCACTGGCTGAGGGCGAAACATGTATCAAGGGTCGGGGCGTGTAACCTCTCCCTCGCCCTGATATGAAACGACCTGTCAAGTTCGCAAAGGATCTTCCTTTCTGAAATAGGAGTTTTTTCGCCCACGCCCTCAAAGGGGCTGGGGCGTGGGCGAAAAAAACCGATTCCGCGTCCGAGCCTGCCGCTGCGATGCAGCGCGCCGGCCAGCCGTGCTGGTGGCTGGCCAAGCGTTGCGCAGGGGCAGGCTCGCACCTTTGTATCTGCGGCGGTGGGGCCAGGGGCTGGTCCCGCGCACCCGCGCCGATGACGACGGTTACTCACCCTGATATTCGCGAGTCGAGGCTGTGCTCGTCGCATAGTCGGGATTCGTAAGGGACGCCTGTGACTCTCAACGTGAGTCGGCCGTGGCCGTACACAAGGGCGAGGTCGAGGGTCGTCCCCTCCGTGGCTTGGCGCTGTGATGCTGGCGCTGGTCTGGCCCACCGCAATTCCTTTAATTCAGTTAAACGCTTTGGTTGGGCGCAATCCTAAGCCGCTTGGCCTGGGTTAAGCAGACCCCGGCTGGTAATCTCGCCGCGCTCCACCAACACTCCGATGGCCCAGATGAAACCGGTCAACTCGCGCGCCACCGCCACGATCGCCTTGGTGTTGGACTTGCCCGCCGCCACCAGCCGGTGATAACGCCGGTAAAGGCGCTGTTGCGCCTGCCAGGCAATCGCCACGAGGTTGGCATCCAGTCCCGCCTGGCGGCGTTTGAGCGCCGGGCCCACTGCGGGTTTGGCCGCATAGTGCCAGCTGGCCTCCACTAATACCCGGCGCAAATGGGCATTGCCGGTCTTGGTGATAGTGCCGCGCCGCACCCGCTTGCCGCTGCTGTATTCGCGGGCCACCAACGCGCTGTAGCCCATCAATTGCCGCGCTCCCCTGAAGCGCCCCAATTCGCCCAGTTCGGCCGCGATCGTCAGCGCCGTCAGTTGCGCCCCCCGCGCAACGCTTGCAGCCCTGCCACCAGCCGTTTGATCGGCTCCGGGGCCTGCGCCAAGGACTGGCCTAACGCCTCGTCCAGCCGCGCTACCCGCGCTCCCGCATGCTCCACCTCGGCCAGATAATCCGCCAACGCCAGCCGTTGGGCTACCTGCTCCAGTTGCAACTGCGCGATCCACTCCAGATAGCGCTTGCTCCAGCGTCGCGTCCCACGCGGCGCGTGGAGCCCCTGGCGCAACAAAAACTTGCCCAACCGTTGCCGCGCCCGCTGCTGATCGCTTTTGGCTGCTTCGCGCGCCCGCACCAGGTCGCGCAAGGCCTCGCGCTCCACCTCCGGCACACACACCGCGCTCAATTCCCCCGCCCGATAGCTGCGCACCAGCTTAAGCGCGTCGCGCCGGTCGGTCTTGACCCGGTCTCCGGGCCGCACCGGCATCAGACTGGGCGCGATCACTTCGCAATGCACCCCAAGCCGTTTGAGCTGACGGTACAAAACGTACCCGCAGGGCCCCGCCTCATAACATACCCGCAGCCGTCGGGCCGGCCCCAATTGCTTGATCAGCTTGGCCACTGCTTCCGTCGTGTTGGGGATTATTCCCCGCGACCGCGCCTCACCCTCGCGCTCCGCCACTGCCGCCGCGATGCTGTCGCGGTGTACATCCAGTCCTACATATAAGATATTGTCCTTCATGACCGGCTCCTTTCGCCTGTAGCTCTGCGCTACCGTTTTGCTCCAATTCGCAGCGTAACCTACGTCCCTGCGAAATCGGAGCCGGTCGTTCATGGTGACTCTCCTAGGATAA
>CAVPKU010000017.1:0-218408 GCA_963705765.1 uncultured Acidobacteriaceae bacterium
GTCGTTACAGCAGGCACATTCTGATCGCGGACCAGCTTGTTGAAGTCCGCGATGCCGCTGGTTTCGAGTTTGTGTAGCTGGTCCAGCTGCGTCTGCAACTGCCCTGACAGCTGGTCGTAAACCTCATACGACTGCGACGTGGGGGCAACGTCGGTGTCTTCCACCACGTTCTCCACCGCCGCAATCTTGTTGTTCAGCTTGATCGGGAAGTTCAGCGCATCTTCGCCGGCCTTGAGTTTGGTCTGGTAGATCGCCTCCTCGATCGTGCTGAGCTGATCGCTGAGGTCCTTCGCGCTCTCTTCACCGCGTCGTTCGAACTGGCCAGGTAGGGCTTCAGTTGATCCTTCGCGGCGCGAATGTCGATCACGCTCTGATTCGCCTCCGAAACGCGGTCACGAATCTTGAGAGCGAATTCGAGTTGCTTCTGGAAGTCCTCAGGCGTCGTCGGCGCGCGCGGATCCTTAACAACAGTGAAGTTCTGCGACTCCGTTTTGCCGTTGACGATCAGCTCCACCTTGTACTCGCCCGGATTTGCCATCGGTCCCCGCAGCGACCCGTCCCACATCAGCAGCCCAGGGAAGCCGGTCGCGTCCTCGTAGCGCAGATTCCACACGTAGCGGTTCAGCCCTGCTTTCGTCGGCGCAGGCGGCGGCTTCCGCGGACCTTCGTCCTCATCTTCGACGCCTGTATCTTTCGCAGGCTTGCTCGAAATCTCGCGCACCAGCTTCCCATCCGCTGTCAGAATGCGAATCTTCAGCTCGCCCTCCGGCTTGTCCTTCAGGAAGTAATAAATGACCGCGCCCGTCGCAGGGTTCGCGCCTTCGTCCGGCGCCGGCCGCCCAAAGCCCCCACCGCCGTCGATGCGGATGACCTTCTTCACCGGGAACAACACCACTGCGGAGCTGCGCTGGAAGTGCGCCGGATTCAGCGCCCGAACCAACGGCATGTCGTCCATCACATAGAAGCCCCGTCCCTGCGTCGCCAGCACCATGTCATCCCATGCCTTCTGGAACGTGATGTCCGTAACCGGAACCGCCGGCAAATTCAGCTGAAGCGGCAGCCAGTGGTCGCCGTCGTCATACGACACATACAGGTGCGACTCCGTGCCCGCGAACACCAGCCCCTTCTGATTCGGATCAGGACGAATCGTGCGTGTGAAGTCGTCATCGGCGATCCCGTTCACGATCTTCGTCCACGTCCTCCCGTAGTCCGTCGTCCTGTAGAGGAACGGGTGGAAGTCATCCGACAAATACATCGTCGCCGCCACATACGCCGTGCCGGGCTCGAACGGCGACGCCGCAATGCAGTTGATCCGGATCCACTCGGGCATGTCCTTCGGCGTCACATTCTTCCAGGTCTTGCCGTCATCCTGCGTGACGTTGAATCAGCCCATCGTCCGATCCAACCCAGATCACGCCCGCCTTCACCGGCGACTCATCGACCGTAAAGATCGTGTCGTAATACTCCACCGCCGTGTTGTCCTTCGTGATCGGGCCGCCCGACGGTCCCTGCTTCGACTTATCGTTCCGCGTCAGGTCCGGACTCATCACCGTCCAGTGCTGCCCCTCGTCGGTCGTCGCCATCAGCACATTCGCCCCCGCGTACAGCCGATGCGGATCGTGCGGGGAGAACACCAGCGGGAAGCTCCACTGGAAGCGATACTTCATCGCCTCCACGCCCGATCCCATCGGATTATCCGGCCACGCGTTAATGTCCCGCTCTGAATCCGTCACCCGGTCATAGCGCGTCAGCAGTCCGTCGTACGATCCCGCATACACATACCGCGAGTTGGTCGGATCGGACACCACCCAGCCGCTCTCCCCGCCACCCACATCGTGCCAATCGCTCATCGTGATCGAGCCAGAGTTGCCGCGGCTCAGACGTCGCCACCGTCGTGTTGTCCTGCTGCGCGCCGTAGATGTGATACGGGAAATCATTGTCGACCGAAACCCGGTAGAACTGCCCCGTCGGCTGATTGTCCTCCGTGCTCCAACTCTTCCCGCCGTCCATGCTGATCTGCGCGCCGCCATCCGACGACTCGATAAACCGGTTCGGATCCTCCGGCGCAATCCACATGTCGTGATTGTCGCCGTGCTGGTTACGAATGGTGGTGAACGTCTTGCCGCCATCCGTCGACCGGAACAGCGACGTGTTCACCGCATACACCGTGTTCGCATCCTTCGGATCGGCAAAGACCTGCGAGTAGTACCAGGCCCTCTGCTTGATCGCGTTCTCCCCGTTCTCCTTGTGCCAGGTCTTGCCCGCATCGTCCGAACGATAAATCCCACCGTCCTGCGCTTCGATCAGCGCCCACACCCGGTCCGAATTCGCCGGTGAGACCGTCAGCCCGATGCGCCCCAGCACGCCCTTCGGCAGCCCCTCGTTATGCGTGATATCCGTCCACGTGTCGCCCCCATCGGTCGACTTCCAGATGCCCGTATCCGGTCCGCCGCTCTCAAATGTCCACGGATGCCGCACCACCTGCCAGAAGCTCGCATACAGCACCCGCGGATTGCTCGGATCCATCGCCAGATCGATGGCCCCCGCCTTGTCGCTCTTGAACAGCACCTTCTGCCAGGTCTTGCCGCCGTCCTTCGACCGGTACACGCCGCGCTCCGCATTCGGCCCGGCCATATGCCCCAGCGCCGCCACGTACACCAGGTTCGGATCCTTCGGATCGATGCGGATCATCCCGATCTGCTGCGTATCTTCCAGACCCACATGCGTCCACGTCTGCCCCGCGTCCGTCGATTTGTACACGCCATCGCCATGCGACGCATTGCCGCGAATGGCGCTCTCCCCCGTGCCCACATAGATCACGTTATGATCCGAGTCCGCCACAGCGATCGACCCAATCGACCCGAAGTTGATCTTTCCATCCGTCACCGGATGCCACGTGTGCCCGCCATCCGTCGTCTTGAATACCCCGCCGCCCGTTCCGCCGAAATAGTAGACCAGCGGCTCGCCCGGCACTCCGCACACCGCGTCCACGCGGCCGCCACGGAAAGGACCCACCTGTCGCAGCGTCAGCGCCTCGAATCCGGCAGCGGGTCCGCTGTCCTCAAACTTCGCCATCGGCGCGGACTGTTGCTGGGCCAGGACCACCGGGCTGCTCGGGAGCAGGCCCGCAGCCAGTGGTGCGGAATATCGAAACACCGGAGAATATTTGCGTAGCGACTTGAACACGAGATCAAACTCCCTTCGGAAGAGAAGTGCGGATGGACTTGAGTCCGGGGACTGCGGGGACCTACTCAGGAAAACGGACCAGACAGTGCGAACAAGTCTCAGCAAAGAGCAAAAGAGAATCAGGACGCCAACCGGGGCACGGGCAGACGAGCGACACGGCCCGCCGGAATGCTCAACCAAACGAAAGGGAAGGATACAACACACCGCGCTTCACCGCACTTCGACCGGCCGCGGGCGTGCTAGAGTGACCACCGGATGATGATGGGGATTTCGCTGCTCGACCTCTGCAGTTACCTGGGCCTTGGCGCCGTCGGCGCCGCCTCCGTCAACCTGCTGCTCGGCATGCTCATGTCGCTGCGCTATAGTCCCATGCGCCACGGGCCCCACCGCCACATCAACGTCTTCGCCCTCCACCAGTGGACGGCCTACATCGCCATCGCCCTCACCCTCACCCATCCCCTGGTCCTGCTCTTCATCCCCACCCCGCACTTCGCCTCTACGACATCCTCTGGCCGGTCGCCTCGCCCCTGCAGCCCCTCGTCAACCTCACCGGAGCCATCGCGCCTCTACCTGCTGGTCCTGGTTTTCATCTCCTCGCTGTTGCGGACGCGCATCGGCCGCCCCCTCTGGCGCAACCTCCACTACCTGGTCTTCCCGGCCGCCATCCTGCTCTTCATCCACAGCATCCTCACCGACCCCAACCTCAAGGACGGACACCCCGACCTGCTCGACGGAGGCAAAGTCTTCGTCGAAATCGCAACCCTGGTCAGCGTGGTGGCGGTGGGGGTGCGTGTCTGGCGGCGAGGGAGAGGATTTCGGGCGGAGCGCGTTTGAGTGAAGGTCTCGATCCGTATATATTTCATTCCATTGAGTGACGGTTTGTGGTGGCGTGAAATATTTGATTCTACAGGCTGTTGCGGATATCTATTTTGTTATACGGGAACGCTGCATGTCGTGATGAGGGGCAGCAAGCACAGGCAAGACCCGGAGTGCGCCTTGTTCCGCTGGATCCCAGATCGTGGTCGGGGTTTACGTCGGGACCCCCTCAAAACAGAACCTCGCGAGGGGGTTGACCCCTCTCCCTGCAGGCTGCTGACGACCCGCGACCGGCTGCCGTAAGATGGCTCACGCAAGGAGAGAGATTCCTATGCCGACCTTGAGGAACGAGGCCGCTCGCAAGACGCTGCTGGAGCGGTTGGGACGAGTGACGCCGGAGTCGAAGGCGCAGTGGGGCCGGTTCGACGCGCCTCGCATGATGTGCCACCTGGGCGATGCGCTGGACGAGGCGCTGGGCCGGCACCGTCCCGCGCCCTGGGTCCGGGACTGGGCCCGGTGCTGCTGCGCTACTTCCCGGTCAAGCACCTGGCAATCTACGTGGTGCCCATGCCGAAGGGAGCGAGGCTCCGCGAGAGCTGCTGGCCGAGGAACCTGGAGACTTCGAGACGAACCGGCGGCGGGTGGTGGCGGCGGTCGAAGAGATGGCGGCCATGCCACGCGGCAAGGCTCGGGATCACTTCCTGCCGGGGAGCATGAACGATGCCCACTGGAACGCACTCGCCTGGAAGCACATCGATCACCACCTGCGGCAGTTCAACTGCTAGCCGGGACCGAAGAGCAGGGACTAACGCTCGCTTGCATCCAACTGGGCAGCTATGAGACGGGCCCAAACAAAGATAAAAGTGCCAGAGGTGGTTACAGATCCTGCTGAGTCGGCGAAGGCGGCAGGGTTGCGGTATGTATCCGACGCACGGCCGGGGATTCGCGGGAAGCGGAGCGGGCGGGGTTCCGGTATCTCGATCCGAGGGCACGCCGATACGCGAAGCGGGACGCTGAAGCGGATCCGGTCGCTGGTGATTCCGCCGGCGTGGACCGACGTGTGGATCTGCCCCAGCGCGAACGGACATCTGCAGGCGACCGGGCGCGACGCACGCGGGCGCAAGCAGAGCCGGTATCATCCGCGCTGGCGCGCGATGCGCGACGAGACCAAGTATGAGCGGATGATGCTGTTTGGCGACGGCGCTGCCGGGGATCCGCGGCGGGTCGAGGAGGACCTCGGGCTGCCGGGCCTGCCGCGGGAGAAGGTCTGGCGACGATTGTGCGGCTGCTGGAGACGACATTGATCCGGGTCGGCAACGAGGAGTACGCGCGCGAGAACGAGTCCTATGGGCTGACGACGATGCGCAGGAAGCATGTCGAGTGCGCGGCTCGACGGTGACGTTCCAGTTTCGCGGGCAAGAGCGGCAAGGAGCACACGAGTCGACGTGCAAGGACCGGCGGCTGGCGCGCGATTGTCAAAGCCTGCGGGACTGCCGGGCTACGAACTTTTCGAGTATCTCGACGACGACGGGCGATCGCGGACGGTCGATTCGGCGGACGTGAACGACTACCTGCGCGAGATCAGCCGGCGAGATTTTACCGCTAAGGATTTCGCACGTGGGCGGGCACGGTGCTGGCTGATGGCGCTGCGGGAGTTCGAGGAGTCGAGTCGGAGACGCAGGCGAAGAAGAACGTATCTGGCGATCAAGCGAGTGGCGGAGCGAGCTCGGCAATACGCCGGCGGTGTGCCGGAAGTGCTATGTGCATCCAGCGGTGCTGGAGTGTTATGTCGCAGGCAAGCTGGATCGGCAGGTGTCGCCGGCAGGTGAAGAGCTGGAACGAAGAGAGCGCTGTGGGCGGCGGACGAGGAGGCTTTGCAGAAGGAAGAGCGCGCCCTGATGGAGCTGTTGCGAGAGCGGCTGGAGACGGGTTCGAAGGCGGCGGCTTGAGCCGTAAGGAGTAGGATGGAACGTCGAAAGCGGGTTGCGCGATGGGGATGGACCTTCCCGTAGGTAAAAGCCAGCTCGTGAGTCGTGACGATGTTGACAATCGGTAGCAGCAGCGAAGGCAGAGCAGGGCCGAGAAGCCGGCCTTCTTGAAGATGAACCAGAAGGGGACAATGTAGATTGCGGTGCCGATGAGGGCGATGAAGCCGAAAATGCTCATCATGCCCATCATCATTTTGTTCATCGTGTGCTGGTCCATCATCAAATCACCTCGAATAAAGAGATAGCGGCTGGGCGCCAGATTAGCGGAGAGCCGGGCGGCGAGGCAAGGGCGGGGCAGAGGACAGGTTTTCCCGGCGCAGGCCAAACGCGCACGTTCCTGCGGAGTCCGCAAGAAAAGTGAACAGTTGGTGGAGTGGGCTCGTCTTTGCGGATGAAGGGCGAGGAGCCGCAGCGGGTGCGACCGGGGGACGAGGCGGAGTTCGCGGGTCTGGTCGAACGGCAGTGGCGGTTCGCCTGTCGGGTGGCGTGGACGGTGCTGCGGGGTCGCATGATGCGGAGGATGCGGCGCAGGAGGCGTTTCTGAAGATCTGGCGGGCTCAGGGCTGGCGGGATTGCGGGATGAGCGCGCTTATGTGGCGCGGGTCGGCTGGCGCTCGGCCGTGGACTGGTCGTCCGCGACTCGCCTCCGGCGGAAGCGCCTTCGGCGCAGAAACCGAGGCGACCCCAATTCGAGCCAGGAGGGGATTCTTCGCCGAGAATCTGGCGGATCAGGATTGGTCCGGAGGAGACTCGTCGCAGCGGCGAACTGGGAGGCCGCGGTGCACCGGCTGATCGACAGTTGCCGGAGGAGTCTACGGCAGGCCTGGCGTTATCGGTGGAGATGAATTCTCGGGAGATTGCGGAAGCCATGGGGATCGCGAGGGGACGGTGCGCACGCGGCTGATGCGGGCCGGGCAGATGTTGCGAGAGAAGATCGCGGCGACGGAGGAGGGCGTTATGCGAGGGGATGAGGAATCGGGGGAAGTAGATGAAACGGATCGAGTCGCGCATTGCGGAGTTAACGCAGCGCCTGCGGAGATCCGAGCCGCGCGTCGCTAATGGGCGCGTCATGGACCGGACGCGGGTGGAGCGGCACAGCGCCTCCAATGGCCGTTCTGGATGTGGGGCCGACCGGTGCAGCGTGCGTCCTGATCGCATGATGGTTGCAGCCGCGGGGCTCTGCGGACACCGGGAGTGCCGGGAGTGGCGCGTGCTCGCAGGGGTGCCGAAGGTCGTGCAGCGGTGCCGGACCATCCTGCCTACGGGTCGATTGCGCATTCCGGGCGAAGCGTCGGCCGAAAGAGGGCATGCCGGCCCCTCTTCCACACACAGAGAAGTGGCGGCGAGCACGAATTCGCCGCCGAAGCTGGACGTTTTCCCCACGCCGCCCCCTGTCGCCCCAGGAACAGGCGCTGGCGGCGTTCGCGATGATGGGCCGCCGAAGTGAAGCGTGCCGTCCTCGAAGATCAAAAGCAATGGAACGACTCACCATCGTCGTCGATTTGCAAAATCGGCCGTTGCAGCCAGACAGTCATCAGGATCGATAACAGGAACAGGGAGCCTCTATGAAAGCTATCGCTACATTCGTTGCCGTCTTCATGTTGTCTTTGCGTCCGCCGCCAGGCGGGCCCAGAATTCCCCGGAGAGCGCTGCCGCCGGTGGAAGAGCAGTTCTACCGTTTGCATTTTGCAGTGGAAGAGATTGATGCTGCCGGGAAAGTGACCAACACCCGCAGCTATGAGGAAATCGTCGCGACCGGAAACGCCCCGGGATCAGCAGATCAAGACCGGGTCGCGCGTTCCGATTGCCACGGGTTCCTATGGGGCGGAACGCGAATCTCGCCAACACTCAGTTCCAGTACATTGATCTCGGTGTGGACCTCGATGTTCGCAATGTGAAGGAGCACGCCGACCAGCTCAGTTTTCGCCTGAGGGCGAACATCAGCAGCATCGCCCGTCAGACGGAGATCGGCGGTATCGGGGAGCCGGTTATCCGGCAGAATAACTGGGATTCTTACATGATTATTCCCATCGGCAAGCCCACGGTCGTGTATTCGGCCGACGATCTGGACAGCAAAGGAAAAATGCAGATCGAGGTGACCGCGACGAAGGTCGAGTAGGGGTCGGCTAACGAGTGCTGGATTCGCAGCACCTGGTGGCGGCGGATCAGGGCCGGATCATAAGTGAGGACGGTGAGACTGCGTCGCGCCGGCTACGGCTGCGATGAGCATATCGAGGGATCCGCGCTGAACAACGTCAATCCAGGCAAAGGTTGGAAAGACGGGCGGCTTCCAGGTAATTACAGCCTAATGTGTGGAACAGCATTCAGTGAAAAGACTGCGGATTGGATCCGCGGCCTTTTCTGTTGAAGCATCCCGAGCTAAGTGACCAGCAGGGTGCCTGCAGCCTTGTCTTCGCCTTCTTTAACAACCGGGCGATAGAAGAGCTGGTTGTTGTCGAGATAGACCTCGAGGAAGGCCGGACGCTCGGTGATGCCGCCGGCGATGAGGGCTTCGGACAGCGGGTCTTCGACGTAGCGCTGGAGGGCGCGGCGGAGCGGACGGGCTCCATAGCTGCGGTCGACCAGCGTTTTTTCGAGGATCCACTTCTTGGCGTCTTCGGTGACGAGATGGTGATGGCCTTCTGCGCCAGGTTCGCGTTGAGCTGCTGGACGAGCAGCTCGAGAATCTGGATCAGGTCGGCGTCGGTGAGGCGACTGGAAGAGGATGATCTCGTCGATACGGTTGAGGAACTCGGGGTTGAAGGTGCGCTTGACCTCGTTTTTGACGAGATCTTCGATCTTCTCCATGACCAGTGTCTTCGCGATCGCTCTGGAAGCCGAGGCCCTGCTTGCGCTGCAGATGCCGGGCGCCGATGTTGGAGGTCATGATGATGATGGTGTTCTTGAAGTCGACCGTGTTGCCGAGTCCGTCGGTGAGCTGGCCGTCTTCAAAGACCTGCAGCAGGATGTTGAAGACGTCGGGGTGCGCCTTCTCGATTTCGTCGAGCAGGACGACCGAGTAGGGCGAACGCTTGACGCGCTCGGTGAGCTGGCCGCCTTCCTCGTAGCCGACGTATCCCGGAGGCGAACCGATGAGCTTGGAGACCGAGTGCTTCTCCATGAACTCCGACATATCAAAGCGGATCAGCGACTTCTCGCTGCCGAAGAGGAACTGGGCGAGGGTGCGGGCCATTTCGGTTTTGCCGACGCCGGTGGGTCCGAGGAAGAGGAAGGATCCGATCGGGCGAGTTCGGGATTTTGAGTCCGGCACGCGAGCGGCGGATGGCGCGGGCGAGCGCGGAGATGGATTTGTCCTGGGAGATGACGCGCTTGTGCAGCTCCTCTTCGACGCGGAGCAGCTTCTGCGTCTCTTCTTCCTTGATGGAGGTGATGGGAACGCCGGTCCAGCGGCTGACCACGTCCTCGATGTCTTCGCGGCCGACGATGCCGGCGGTGGAATCGTCGAGGTGGTACTTGTCGCGGAGGGCGCGCAGGTTGTCGCGTTCTTTGCGTTCTTCGTCGGAGTAGAAGCGCGCCTTCTCGAACTCGTGGTTCGCGATGGCGTTCTCCATGCGGTGGACGATGAACTTGATCCGCTTCTGGACTTCGGTGATCTCTTCGGGCAGGGAAGTCTGGCGCAGTTTTACGCGGGCGCCGGCTTCGTCGATCAGGTCGATGGCCTTGTCGGGCAGGAAGCGATCGGAGATGTAGCGGTTGGAATGAGAGACGGCAAAGTTGATCGCCTCGTCGGTATAGCTGACGGCGTGGAACTTCTCGTAGCGGTCCTTGATGCCGTTGATGATCTTGATCGCGTCTTCTTCGTTCGGCGGCGGAACTTTGACGGCCTGGAAGCGGCGTTCAAGGGAGCGGTCCTTCTCGATGGACTTGCGGTATTCGGCCGGCGTGGTGGCGCCGATGCACTGGATTTCGCCGCGGGAGAGCGCGGGCTTGAGGATGTTGGCGGCGTCGAGCGAGCCTTCGGCGGATCCGGCGCCGACTAGGGTGTGGAGCTCATCGATGAAGATGATGGAGTTCTGATTCTCCATCAGCTCTTTCATGATGGTCTTGAGGCGCTCTTCGAACTGGCCGCGATACTTGGTGCCGGCGACGATGAGGGAGAGGTCGAGAGCGAGGACGCGCTTGTCGGCGAGGAAGCTGGGGACATCGCCGTCGGAGATGCGCTGGGCGAGGCCTTCGACGATGGCGGTCTTGCCGACGCCGGGCTCACCGATGAGCACGGGATTGTTCTTGGTGCGGCGGCAGAGGATCTGAACGACGCGCTCCAGTTCCTGATCGCGGCCGACGAGGGGATCGAGCTGGGAGTCCATGGCGGCCTGGGTAAGGTCGCGGGAGAACTCGGCCAGCAGGGAGGACTCGCGGTTGCGCTGCTGCTGCGGGACCTTTTCCTGGGTGGCGCGGGCGAGTTCTTCGCGAACGGCGAGGAGTTTGAGGCCGCGCTCATGGAGGATTTCAGAGGCGAAGCATTTTTCTTCGCGCAGGAGGCCGAGGAGCAGGTGCTCGGTGCCGATGTGCTTGTGCGAGAGGCGCTCGGCCTCTTCAGCGGCGTAGGCGAGCACGCGCTTGCACTCATTCGAGAGCGGAAGATCGACGGAGGTCGAAACCTTCTCGCGGATGGTGGTGTGGCCTTCTATTTGTTTACGAATGGATTCAACCGAGGCATGAGAGCGAAGGAAGCGGTTGGTGAGCGCTTTGTCTTCGCGCAGGAGACCGAGGAGAAGGTGTTCGGTTTCGATGTACGGAGAGCCGAACTGGCTTGCCTCATATCTTGCAAAGAAGATGACGCGGCGTGCCTTTTCTGTATAGCGTTCGAACATGATCCCTCTGAGAGGCTCCGTTTGCCCGGAGGGATGCCAGTCGTTAGCGCCGGCAAGCCCGAGGGCACTCGGGACTCTTCTTATGAGCCTCGAAAACGGCTGAGGCTCGATGCGCCGCCCATGCCAGGAAACCTGACAAGAAATTCAGGGGCCAAAAATCGCGGGCGGCCCTGAGGCTGGAGCGTTCGTCCGCATCCATCCCACGTGTAAGAGCGCCGTCACTCTACCTAGTATCCAGCATCGGACGCCGTTCTCACTCTTATTGTTACAAACCCAGCTTCCAACGTCTCGTTGCTTAAAGAGCCAACGGGGCAACTTCGTCGAGGCGGCCCTTGTCGAGCCGCAAAATCCTTGTACAGCGGCGCGCGAGCGCCTGGTTATGGGTCACGATGACCGAGGTGAGGTTGTGTTCTGTGTGCAGGCGACTGATGAGCGAGAAGATCATGTCGGCGGTGACGCTGTCGAGGTCGCCGGTGGGCTCGTCGGCGAGGAGAACTTTGGGCTGGGTGACGAGGGCGCGGGCGATGGAGACGCGCTGCTGCTCGCCGCCGGAGAGTTCTCCGGCGCGGTGAGTGGCGCGATCCGCGAGTCCGACTTCGTTCAACCACTGCTCCGCACTTCTGAAGGCGGAAGCCTTCGATTCGCCTCTGGCGAGCAGAGGCATGGCGACGTTCTCCAGCGCGGTAAATTCCGGCAGGAGGTAATGGAACTGCCAGACGTAGCCGATTTCGCGATTGCGAAAGGTTGCCGCCTGGGTAGGAGTGAGCGACCGCAGCTGAGTTGAGGCGCAGTATACGTCGCCCGCAGAAGGGGTATCAAGCGCGCCGAGGATGTGCAGGAGAGTACTCTTCCCGGCACCGGACTGACCGACGATGGCGAGCATCTCGCCGCGCGGGATGTCGAAGGAAAGCCCGTCAAACAGGGTCAGGCGACCGCGGCCGGTGACGTATTCCTTGCGGAGGTCCCTGACGCCGATGATTGGATGATCGGAGACGGCCGGAGGTCGCAAACCCACGGGGGCGGGTTGATCGCCGAGTGCAGCGCTGGCGGGGACCGTATCCATACCTACCTGTATCACCCCGTTCCTTAAAAGGGAAGACGGGAGTTACTCCTTTGGACGCGGTTGGGAGGAAAACCGGTACAGGAGTACCGGAAGTGGCAATTACGAAGGGGGGAGTGGCGTAAAACGGCGCCTGAATGGGGCGATCACGCTGCTGCGAAAACTCGACGGGCGGAGAGCAGGAGCATGAGGCGCGATGTCCCGCTGAAGATCATGCTGATGCCGAGCAGCGTGCCGATGACCCATGGACTGTTGGAGGGCCACGTGAACCAGATGAGGATCGCGAGGACAAGGGTGACGATACCGTCGACCATCAGCCAGCCTGTTCCGGCGAGAGGGCGCATCCGCCAGGAGAGCGCGAACTCAAGGATGGCCTCGACGAACAGGTAGGAGGCAAGCAGCAGAGTGAGCGCGGCCAGACCTGCGACGGGATGCAGCAGGGTATAAAAGCCCGCGAACAGGTAGACAATTCCGAGGAGCAGGCCTGCGATCCATCCGCCTGCGGCGCGGGTATGCCAGGCAAAGACCAGGTGCATGGCGCCCATGAAGATGAGCAGCCAACCGATCAACAGCGTGGCTGCGATGCCGGCGGCGGGCGGGACGACGATGGCGAGAACGCCGGCCAGGATCATGAGGACGGTGAGGATCGTGGACCAGGCGATGGATTGTTTCGCAATGCTGACGGCAGGTGCTGTGCTCATGATGAGCCCCTTTCAGCCGCTTCGGTAGCGGCGACCATTTTCCATGGGGGAGGCCGGCCGGGGATTCACCGCCTGGCGGCGCGCGGGGCGCGCTACATCGGAGATGCAGCGGATCCACATTGTGGTGCAGGCAAAAATAATGGATACGAAGGGTGAGGAGAGGGTCTCAACTGCGGCAGGCGGGCTTGATGCAGGTGCGAGGGCTTGTCAGCGGAGAAAAGAGGCCGAAGTTGCGGCGAACTCTCCAGAACGCCGCGACTCCGGACCAGGGGGTTATCGCTGACAGCCTTGAACTGCTGGACGAGGAGACTCAGCGGATCTTTTCCTCCGCCATGAGTTGCGCGAACTCGGGGGTGGCGCGGAGCTTGGCGAGGTCAGTGTCCTGCATGAGTTGATTGCGGTCGTGGAAGCCGTCGTCGAGAGCCTTGCGGAGGAAGGCGAGGGCGCGGACCTGGTCACCGCCTTCGGCGAAGAGTTCGGCGAGGCAGTAGTCCTGGCGGGCGCGATCCTGGGGAGCTGTGTTGCCCTGGATGAGTTGCGTGGCGTCCGCGTCGAAGACGCTGGGGTCGAGACGGAAGGCGGTTTGATAGGCCTCGAGGCCGGATGAATATTTGCCGCGAGCAAAGTAGGCGGTGCCAAGATTCGCGGCGATCACCGCGGAGTGCGGCATGAGTTTCTGCGCCTTGCGGTAGAGCTTGATGGCGTCCTTGTAACGGCCCTGGACGAAGTCGGCGGCACCGAGGTTGTTGATGGCCTCGGGGTAGTTGGGACGGATGAGCAGGGCTTTCTGATAGTCCTTGCGGGCTTCATCGAGAGCAAAGAGGTGATGGTAGGCGATGCCGAGCTTGTTGAGAGTGACGGCGGTGACGGGCGCCTGGCGGTAGGCGTCGATGGCAGCGAGATATTGCTGGCGGGCCATCATGACGTCGCCGCGTTCTTCGGCGGAAAGCGAGGGGCCGGGCGAGACCGTGGGGGTTTGCGCGAGAGTGTCGGCGTGGAGGACGCGGGCCGGGAGCGGAATGAGCGCGGCGACGGTCAGGAAGAGGGAGGGGAAAAGGCCGTTCAATTTCACGGGGGGACTCTCCTTCATCGGCGTTGAGAAGAAGTTTGGCGCGGTGCGGTGGCGGGTTTCCATAGCCAGTTCGTGGAAAAGAGGCATAGCCAGTTTGGGGGCGGCCTTGCGCGTGGTTCCGAAATGGGTTGGGAACAGAACTTTTGAGTGCGGGTGCGTCCGGTTGTTATTGCAATGGTTGCATTTCAGGTATCGGCTGCTTGCTGTGGGGTGAACCTGGTTTTCGGAAATTGGGGGCGATGTGTGGGTGGTTTCAATGTGGGAAGGTCGTGGGTTACGTTTGTGCTGCTGTTGACGGATTTGTGATTGAAGTATCGGCGCCAGAGGTATCGGCTGCTTGCTGTGGGGTGAACCTGGTTTTCGGAAATTGGGGGCGGCGTGTGGGGCGTTTCAATATGGGAAGCCGGGGATTACGTTTGTGCTGGTGTCGACGGATTTGTGATTGAAGTATCGGCGCCGGAGGTATCGGCTGCTTGCTGTGGGGTGAACCTGGTTTTCGGAAATTGGGGGCGGCGTGTGGGGCGTTTCAATATGGGAAGCCGGGGGTTACGTTTGTGCCCGGCAGCGGAGTTTTCCTATTGAAGTACGCGCAGCAGGGGAGTCTTCTGCTTGCTGTGGGGTGAACCTGGCTTTCGGAGAGGGTGTTGGCCGTGGTTTCAATATGGGAAGTCGCGGTGACGTTCGTGCTGGTGTCGAGGGATTTCTGATTGAAGTTCCTTTAGTTGTGGAGTCTTCTGCTTGCTGTGGGGTGAACCTGGCTTTCGGAAAAGGGTGTTGGCCGTGGGTTCAAGATGGGAAGTCGCGGTGACGTTTGTGCTGGTGTTGAAGGATTTCTGATTGAAGTTTCGGCAGCGGGGGAGTCTTCTGCCTGCTGGGGTGAACCTGGCGTCTCCCGATGTTGGTTTTCGGGGCGATTTTTCGGGGCGCGGGTATGTGGTTTTCCTACTGCTGCGGACGGTGCTATTCCTGCACCTGCAGGCTGCTAGCCCCGATGCGGGAAGCTGGTTTTAGGGAGACGGTGGGAGGTTGCTATTCCGGAAGAGGTGAAAAGGTGCATATTCCAGTGGCAGCCGGATGCTGCATTTCTCCGGAACCATGGGAGCTTCTATTCGGAATGGTGATGAGGCAATTCCCGAGGCACGAAGGGGTATAGCTGTTCCGGGACAATCGAGGATCTTGCGAATTCTCCGGAACCGGGGAGGCTGCTATTCGGAAACGGCAGAGGGAGGCTATTCCGGAGGCGCGAGGAGACTGCTATTTCGGAAAGGACAGCAGGATGTAATTTCGGAACCGGCGAGCGCCGTTAGGTAACGGGAGAGGGAGGCTATTCCGCAGCCGCGAGAAGACTGCGATTTCGGAAACGGGGGGAGGTTGTTTTCCAGGGACGGCCGGGGTTCTTGATTTCGGAAATGGCAGCGCGCGTTGACATTCCGGAAGGGGCCGCGGGGACTGCTTTGCCAGTAAAGAGACCTTCGCCGAAGGGATGGGTGCAGGGAAACGGACGAGTCGATTTCCTGGCAGGATCAGTGGGGAAGTTCGGCGGCGTAGATATTGGCGGCAGACATGCGGGCGCTGACGAGGGGAACGTCGCCGGGGGCGAGGCCGGCGAAGCGGTAGTCGACGATGTTGGCGGAGCGGAGGTCGTGCAGGTCGGCGACGCGTTCGACTTTGCCGGTTCTGATCGCAACCTTGTAGATAGGCTGATCGGCCTGAACGAAGTCGTGGAAGTAGATTGCGGTGTCGTCGCGGGACCAGACCGGATCGGCGATATTCTGCTCGGCGAGCAGGCGCCAGGTGTGCGTGGCGGTGTCGAAGAGCATCAGTTTTTTCTGGTCGATGGAAAGGGCGGCGATGTATTTGCCGTCGGCGGACCAGCGGGGGCTGAAGAGGCCGTCGGAGCCGGGGAGTTTAGTCATCGCTTTGGTTGCAAGGTCGACGGTGTAGATGGCTTTGGGCTGGGAGGCCTCGGCCATGAGATCCGGCAGGCGGCCAAAGACGAGCGTGCGGCTGTCGGGGGACCAGTCGGCATCGGCTTCGCTGCGGGATTCGTCGAGGACTTCCTGGAGGTGTCCGCCGTCAGCGTCCATGGTGTAGATCTTCCAGGGTTTGCCGGGCTGACGCCCCATGAGCACGAGCTGCCGGCCATCGGGGGACCAGTGCATCATGAAGACCTGCATGGGGCGGGCGGTGAGCTGGAGGAGAGAAGTGCCGTTGGGGCGGCTGCGCCAGAGGGAGCGATCATCCTGGCGAATCCATGCGACCCATGAGCCGTCGCGTGAAAACTCCGTTCGGCGCGCATTGCTGAGTCCGGTGCCGAAGGGGACGAAGATGCGACCGGCGGAATCGTAGCGCAGAAGGACGGACTGCGTGTCGACGCCGATGAAGAAGGTGCGGCGACCGCTGCGCTCGGTGATGGGCGCCTGATAATCGACAGGGCCATTGGTGATGGGAATGAGTGGGCCGTGGCGGCCGAAGAGGTCCGCGTGCTCCGGCATGGCCCAGATGTTGCTGCTGGCGCCGCGTGAGGACTGGAAGACGTAAAAGCGTCCATCCTCGGTCCAGCTGCCGCAACACTCGGCGGGCGGTGCGTCACTCCAGTCGTCGAGGCTCAATGGATGCGCATTCGCGCCGTCGCCGTCCACTTGCCAGAGAGCGGTGGTGTGCGTCTCGCTGTTGAGCAAGGTGAGGCGGAGGAGGCGGCTGTCGGGGGACCAGCGGAGCCAGAAGCCGCGGCCGGGCAGGGTTGCGAACTTGCGGCTTTCCGACCCGTTATCGCGAGCGATGTCGAGGTCGTCGCCGGTTGCATAGAGGATGTGCTGGCCGTCGGGCATCCATGTGGCGTCGTGCGCGAGGACGCCGGGGATCTTGCGCGCGGTTTCGCCGGTGGTGGAGACGATCCAGAGGGCTTGCTCGGGCGCGGTGGCGAGGTGATTGCGGAGCAGGAGACGGGAGCCGTCGGGTGAGATGTCGCCGAGCGACGGGCGCGGCAAGCTCGTCGGGAAGGGGCAGGGTGCTGGTTTCGCCGTCGGCGATGAGGGCCTGGGCGAGAACGCCGCGGCCATCTTCAATTTGGGGGAAGTAGATGCGTGAGCCGTCGGTGGCGGTACCTGGGAAGCTTTCGAAGAGGGGATCGGCGGGAGAGACGCGTCCGGAGAAGGTGAGCTGGCTCATGAGCGGTGGAGCAACCGTGGTGGAGTGCACGCGGGAGCCAACGAAGAACCCGGCGATAAGGAGCAACATCGCCACAGCGATGACGGCGGTGAGGCGCGGCCAAACCGGACGCGGCGGAGTGACGCGCGCGGATGCGGACCCAGGGGTGGCGGGCGGCGCGGCGTCAGCAGGGAGGGCATCGCCTACAGGGAGGCGGATGGGTTTTTCTTCGTGGCGCGCATCGACGACGGTGACGGGAGCGATGAATCGGTAACCGCGGCGGGAGAGGGTCTCGATGAAGCGAGGATTCTCGGCGGAGTCGCCGAGGGCTTCGCGCAATTTATTGATGGCGGTGCCGAGGCTGTGGTCGAAGTCGACGATGGTGTCGTTGCCCCAGAGCTGGAGCTGAATTTCTTCGCGGGTGACGACTTCGGCGGGGCGCTCAAGGAGGCAAATGAGGAGGCGGAAGGGCTGGGCCTGGAGGCGAATGCGGATGCCGGATTTGCGCAATTCTCCAGATTCAGCGTCGGCTTCAAAAAGTCCGAAGCGAAAACGGGAGGACGTATTTTCCTGCTGCTCAACGGGGGCGGGCATAAGTGCCTGCGTGCAGGGCAGGACATTACTTTTTACCGCTAATGATGCACGGAGGTCAATGCACCTTGGTACCCGGGAAGGAGATGAAGCAATGGCGTATGCAATTCAAATGGCGGAACTTGGCTGGTGATCAAGATTTGATTGAGAAAAGGTTCGCTGTGCATTGCGAGATGTGGGCGGAAGCGAGTCTAGTCACGCTGGCTTCGGAGTGTCTTTTATTGATACATCGAAAACCGGAGCCGCGAGACATTTTGGAGGCAACGAATGAACCCAGGAAACAGGAGCCGGAATTTCGTGAGCCGGTGGCTGGCTTTGGGAGTGCTGCTGATTCTGCCAGCGATTTTCGCAACGCGTGTGGAAGCGCAAACGGACACGGCGCAGATTCAGGGGACGGTGACCGATGCGTCGGGGGCGGTGGTTGCGGGCGCGAAGATCACAGTCACCAACCATGGCACGGCGGCGAACTTTACAGCAACCAGCGATGCGGCAGGCAATTTTGCGTTCAACGGTCTGCAGCGCGGTTCGTACAGTGCGAAGGTGGTGGCAAACGGATTTGAGTCGCAGGTGCAGGAACTGAATCTGGACGTTTCGCAGGTCCAGGAACTGAATTTTCAACTGAAGGCTGGTGCGACAACGACGACTGTGACGGTGACGGGTGCAGCTCCACTGGTACAGACGGCGGACTCATCGTTGTCGACTGTGGTCAACGATCGGCAGATGGTGGATCTGCCGCTGAACGGGCGCAACTTCAGCCAACTGGCGCTGCTGGCGCCGGGTGTGACGCGTGGCGCGTACGGCGGGATCCTGCAGGGAACCGGCGGGAACGCGGAACAGCTCCGCTACGGCGACACGGGCGGCATCGCACTGTCAGCGAATGGCATTCGGCCACAGGCGAACAACTACCTGATGGATGGCGTGGACGACAACGAAGCGCTGGCGAACGGTATCAACGTGTGGCCGGCGATTGAAGCGACATCGGAATTTCGGTCGATCGTGGGTCTGGCTCCGGCGGAGTTTGGGCGCGCGGGCGGCACGATCGTGGAAGCATCGACGAAGTCGGGTACGAATCGGATTCACGGGTCGGCGTTTGCGTTCTATCGCGACAGCGTGTGGGGCGCCAATCCAAATTATTTTGGCGGGACACCGACGAACTCGCACCGCGATCAGTTTGGCGGGACGATCGGCGGTCCACTGATGAAGGACAAGCTCTTCCTGTTCTTCGACTACCAGGGACTGCGCCAGGCGCTGCCGCTGGACTTCTATGTTTCGACCACGCCGACGGCGAAGATGCGGACCGGGGATTTCTCCGAGCTGCTGGGGTCGGGCCTGTCGGTGCTGCCGACGGTGAGTGGCGGCACCGCCTACAGTCCGTCGGGGTGCGCTACGTTCCGCGGTTTCCACGGGACCTACACGACCACGGCGCAACTCACGGCCAGCCTGGACAACGGCGCGATCTTCGATCCGACGACGTGCGCGCAGTTTGGATTGAATGCGAGCGGCACGGTGATCGGGGCGGCCAACGTTATTCCTACGGCGCGGCTCAACTCGGCGGCGGTGAAGTATCTGAATGCTTTTCCGGCGGCGAATCATGCGAGCACGAACGTGCTGAACAACTACGGGCGTGAGCAGTTCGATACGAAACGGTACAACGACTTCGACGCGCGTCTGGACTATAACGCGGGCGCGAAGGACATGTTGTTCGGGCGTTACAGCTACCAGATGGACAACGACGGGAAGGACACGCGGTATGCGGGTTTGCCTTCCGGATTCGGATCGGGCGACAACAACACGCATCCGCGCGGTGTGGCCGGGGGTTGGACGCACATCTTCGGCGCGGCGGCGGTGAACGACTTCCGGTTCGGCTATCAGCGGCCGTTCTTCAGCTACATCAATCCATACGAGGGCGTTCCGTTATCGGCGAATCTGGGCATCCTGAATGCGAACCGCAACTCGCTGCTGGGCGGCGGTGCACTGATTGGCGGCAACGACGGCGAGATTGGGTACACCGGCGACGGCGGTCCGTACGAAGTGCCGCAGCACGCGTTCCAGTGGCTGGATACCGTGAGCTGGACGCACGGGAAGAACAACTTCAAATTTGGCGCGAACATCATTTTCAGGGAAGTGGACTTCTTCCAGGGAGACTATCGCTCGAAGGGATTCTTCAACATCGCGGGTAATGGCGCCGATTACACGGGCTACGAAGTTTCAGAACTGATGGCAGCTTTTGTGGACACCTACTCGATCGCGAATCCGCTGGGCTACTATCACACGCGGAATTTCGAGAACGGGTTCTTCGGGCAGGATGACTGGAAGGTGAATCAGAAGCTGACCCTGAATCTGGGGCTGCGTTATGACGTGATCACGTGGCCGTATGAGGAAGATAATCGGCAGTCGAACTTCGATATCGCCAGCGGGAAACTGCTGGTGGCTGGAGTCGGGGGCAACTCGCGGAGCCTGGTCAACACGGACTGGGGCGATGTGGGGCCGCGGATTGGCTTCGCTTATGACATCTTCGGCGACGGCAAGACTTCGCTGCGCGGCGGTTATGGGATCTACTATTTCCACGATCGCGGCGGGGTTGGCAATCAGCTTTCGAATAACCCGGACTTCAACGGAGCGTCATCGTTTCCGTCGAATCAGGGCTACCGCGTCACCTTTACGGGACAGAATTTACCGATCGCCACTCCTCCGGACAACCTGAACACGGATGCGACGGCGCCGCTGCCGTCGGCGAACTTCACCGTGAACGAGGCGAATCCGACGAACGTGTCGGTGATTACGTATCCAAAAAGCAACAAGAACGCGATGCTGCAGGAGTACACGGTGAGCGTGCAGCGCCAGCTGGACAAGCAGACGGTGCTGACGGTGGCGGGCATGGGCACCCAGCAGGAGCACTTGTTCAACAGCGTGACTTACACGGCGCCGCAGTTGGGCACCGGCAATCAGTTCTTCGACAGCGGACCGGGGGTCACGAATCGCGGCCTCAACGTTACGTTGAACGAAGACAACGGCACGGGCCACTACTACGGTTTGCAGACGAAGGTCGAGCGGCGGATGGCGAACGGTCTGCAACTGATCGGGACGTACACATGGTCGCATGCAACGGACGACTCGACGGGGCCGTTCTCGCCGACCGGAGGCACCGGGAGCATCTACACGACCGCAGCCGGCCCGGACTTCGCTCTGAATCGCGGCAACACGGGAGACGACCAGCGGCACGCATTTACGTTTGCGGGCATCTGGGATCTTCCTTTGGGGCGCGGGAAGCAGTTCGGCAGCAACATGAACCGGGGCGTCGATGAGGTGGTGGGCGGATGGGAACTGGATCCGTTCATCTATCTGGGCACGGGAACACCGGTGGATCTGACGGTGAACAACTCGGCGGGCGGAGTGTTCAGCCGTCCGGATCTGACAGGCGATCCGCATTTTGGAACGCACAAGGGTGCCAACGGGACGGTGACACTGTTCGACGCGTCGGCGTTCGCTCTGCCTCCGACGAACGCGGGCGGCATCTACTTCAGGCCGGGCACGGTGCATCGAAACGAGTTCTACGGGCCAGGTTATGACTCGGTCGATCTCGCGCTGCACAAGGTGTTCTCGATCGGAGAGCGGGTGAAGCCGGACTTCCGGGTTCAGGCCTACAACCTGTTCAACCACCCGCAGTTCCAGGGCGCGAAGGATACGAACATCAGTGACTATCTGGTGAGCGGAAAACCGAGCGGTCCTGGATTTGTCGGAACGAGTCTGCGCCAGGCCAGCGAGCGCGAACTGGAGATGGCGCTGCGCGTGGTGTTCTAACGGTCAGCGCTGTGATGCGCCACGGTTGAGGCCTCCCGCCGTGGCGCGGTTTTTCGGCGCGACTCTGTTGGGACGTATAGGCTGAAACTCTGAAAGGTGATGCCATGAAGGCCCCCGGGAGGCCGATTGTTCTTGTTGTGTCGCTGCTCCTTCTGACTGGAACTGCTCTGGCGGGAATGGGGCAGGGAAGAGAAGGAGCGGCGACGCCCTGCGTTCTGACGGAGAGCGCGGGAACCCCGTGCATCGACAAGATCGACCCACCGGGCTGGTGGGTCGGTTTGCCCTCCCCCATGCTTCTGGTGCACGGCGCGCGGCTGAACGGTGCGAAGTTCACCGTGTCGGGCGAGAACGTATCGATCACGCAGTCCGAGATCATGCCGAACGGACACTATGCGTTTCTCTGGGTGTCGACGCGAGCAGCGCACGCCCAGGGAATCGTGGTTCGGGCGCGAACGGTGGAGGGATCCGCGTCGGCGCCGTTTCGATTGGCAGAGCGAACACCGGCTGCGCACGCGGGATTCTCGCCGACAGACGTGATGTACCTGATCATGACGGACCGGTTTGCCGATGGGGATGCATCGAACGATCCGCAACCTTCACAACGCAGCTTACCGCGAGGATGGCACGGCGGTGATTTTCGCGGCGTTGAGCAGCACCTGGATTATCTGCAGGAACTGGGCGTGACGACGGTCTGGATGACGCCTGTGTACGACAACGACGGCGGCAACCAGGCGTACCACGGCTACAGCGCAACGGATCTGTACAGGACCGATCCGCATTTCGGCACGCTGACGGATTTGCGGCATCTTTCCGATGCGATGCATCGGCGTGGGATGAAGGTGGTGCTGGACACGGTACCGAATCACGTGGGTGCGATGCATCCATGGGCGAATGATCCGCCGATGCCGGACTGGTTTCACGGAACGCGCGACGATCATCGCGTGGCGGGGGACCGGTTTCAGGCGGTCATCGATCCGCACGGGACGTGGGAGCAGTATCGCGATGTGACGGAGGGATGGTTCGCCAACGTGCTGCCGGATCTGAATCAGGAAAATCCGTTAGTGCGGCAATATCTGATTCAGAACGTGATCTGGTGGGTGGAGAGCACCGGCGCAGACGGGTTGCGGTACGACACGTTTCCGTACGTCGGACGAGCGTTCTGGCAGGCGCTGGACCAGGAACTGCACGGGCTGTATCCCCACCTGACCACGGTGGGTGAGGTCTTCAACGGGAATCCGGCGATCACCTCATATTTTGCCGGTGGCGTGACGCGCGAGGGCGTCGATACGGGGCTGACGACGCCCTTTGATTATCCTGAACATTTCGCGTTGCGGCATGCGCTCTTGCATGATGCGGGGCAGCATGCGGGGATGTCGGGGCTGGCGGACGTTCTGAGCGAGGACTGGCTGTATCCGCACCCGGAGCGGCTGGTGACGTTTCTGGGAAATCACGACACCGGTCGCTTCATGAGCCAGGCGGGAGCGACGGTGGCGGATCTGAAGCTGGCGTTTGCACTGCTGGCGACGATGCGCGGGATGCCGCAGCTTTACTCCGGCGATGAGATTGCAATGCGGGGCGGCGAGGATCCGGATAATCGTCGCGATTTCCCGGGAGGATTTCCGGGCGACGCTCGGAGTGCGTTTACGACGGCGGGAAGAACGCCGGAGCAGGCCGAGGTTCATGACTGGGTGGCGGCGCTGTTCGGATTCCGCCAGCGGCACGCCGCACTTGCAACAGGGCAGCAGCAGGATGTCTATGTGGACGAGACGGCGTTCGTGTTTGTGCGGGCGGCGGATTTACAAAAAGGATGCAGTGCGGGGGGCGAGCGGCTCGTGGTGGCTGTGAATTCTTCAGACCAATCGCGCGAGGTGAAGGTGCCTCTGCGTCGCACCGCTCTTGAAGGATGCGAGGAATTTTCCGCTGAGGTTGGGGAGCATGGCGTGGTGCACGCAACCGGATCAGAACTGACGCTGACGCTGGCGCCGCAACAGGCGGAGATCCTGAGCGCGCGATAGAGGGAGCGCCGGCGAGATGGAAGGTCGAAGCAGCGACTCTATCGCGACCGCATCTGCATCACGCGGAGCTTTCCGCCCGGCCAGCCTGATGGCAGCGCCAGAACGATGAGGGCCAGCGGATACTAGTGGGATCCGAGGCCTTTGATCCACGTCGCAACATTAGTTTGGGATTCTGCGAACGGCCACGAGCGAAGTTGTCCCGGGCACCGCGTTTTCGACAGTGGTGGTCAACAGAGCCTGGAAGTAGGGAGGGATTGTTTTCTGATCGGGGGAGAGGCTGACGAGAGCTTTGCGCAGGACGGCCATGCGCTCCGGATCGGTCAGATATTCGATAGCCGCCTGGGAGCCTTGCGTGTAAATGCCGTAGATCAGGAGAACGCGATTTTCTTTCTCCTGATTGGGAAGCATGAGAACGAGCGCGTAATCGCGGGTGAGTTGATTGGAGACGGGATCGAATTCGGGTTTGTACGCGGCCTTCTCACCGGGTTGTGGATTTCGGTTGAGAATGACTCCACTCTGGAGGTGAAATCCCTCGGTTTCGAGGAAGACTCGACCGCTCCAGGCCTGGCTGCCGCCGAGCAGGATGGCATTGCCATTGCGGATCTCCTCGAAGTTGACCAGCCGTGAGGGCTGGACCCTGCAGGCATCGTCGACGCGGAAGAAGATCTCACAAAGGCGCACCAGACCCACCGTCTCGCCGACCGCGGTGAAGTCGGTGGTGGAGGGAACGAAGACGAAGCGCTTCAACTCACGGAAGTGAATGGTATCGCGAAACTCGGGAAGGTCGGCTTTGGGAATCTCATGCCCGCGGGCAATGGTTTCGTCGCTGTCGCCATTGTGCGCGGCGCGGAGGACAGGATGGTTTGGGATCACGATGAGCGGCGCGTGCGCGGGGGGAAGAAACGGTCCCCAGAACCATTGCAAACCTTCGGCGACGGTTGGTGCGGCGGGGCGCGCTGGGGTCGGCGTGGGTGTTTTGTGGAGGGCAAAAACCAGGGCGATGGCAAGAACTGCGCATGCGATGGCGAGCCCTGTGGTCACAGCAAGGTGCGTTCGGCGGGGAGATGGCGGCGATTCGGGCGCCTGCGGTTCGGATTTCTCGGGCTCGGGCGCATCGGGCACGCTCCGGCTAAACAAGGGAATATAGTGGCCGGCGGGCAGGTCGATGCGGAGTGCGCTTTCGCTGCCGCTTTCTTCGTAATACTTGCGGAGACAGCGGCGAATTTCGTGCGCCTGCACACGGACGATGGGGTCTTTTTGCGGATTGAATTCCGTTCCGCGGCCGTAGACCTCGACGCCGATCAGATATTCATTGAGTTTGTCGCCGTTGCCGAGAAAGGCCTGCTCGCAGACGAATTCGAGGAACCGAGCGCGTTTTGGGGCAGCCGAAAACTGCCGGCTCTCCAGAACGCGACGCAGTTCTTCACGTTTCTCAAACTGAGAGACGGAGATGGCCTGACGCGGAACTTCGTGGACGGTGGTCACACCTGGCCTCGCGGATACGAACACCGGACCCCCGCAGGAGGCACATGCATTCGGGCCGAATTCTAGCATCGGGGTACAGGAGGGTCAAACCTCGGCTGGGGCCGGCTCAGCCGTGCGACCTAACGGTTATCTGGCCCGTTATTTGTCGTTAACTCGTTGCTGCTTGTATTCCATTTGAGGACTGCTTGTGGAACCAAATGCCCCGTCTTAGCCGCAAAATGCAGCCGCGCGTCCGACGCGGACTGTTCTGTGCGGACGTTTTTCGCTCCGAGCGCTGGTTCACGGAGCTGTCCTGGGGTGTCTGGTCCCAGGCGGAGGCCCGTCAGGCCCAGAATTCTCTCTTTTGTGCGGACTAACCGCCTCCATAACCTCTTTTACCTTGGCGATGGTGCGAACGGGTGCGTACAAGTGAGGCCGGATGTGCGTGGGCGGAATCTGCCGGCGCCCATGAAACCTGGGGATCCTGAACATGCGCGTGGCGGGTACACTCCTGGCGGTCACACTCGCTCTCCTTCTTGCCGGTGCGGGCGTGTTCGCCGATGGTCCTGGTTTGCCGACAGTGGGCATGCGTATGGAGGTGGTGCGGCAATGTGTACGACCGGTGCTGACCATTCACTCGCCTGGAGCCGTTGGGAATAAGTACGGCTTTGAAGGCGGCAGGGTGCTGAAAGTGGGGTCGAGGTATCACCTGTTCACTTCGGAAATGACAGGGGACCCGCACTGGGTGAAGATGAAGCTGGCCCACTGGACGAGTACGGATCGAATGCATTGGCGGCGGGCCGCGACGCTGTTCGAGTCGAGCGGGGATTTTACGGGACGCGATCCGCGCGCGGCACTGTGGTCGCCTATGCCGGTTTTCGATTCGGCAGCGAATCGATGGAACCTTTTCTATGTCGCGTATGCTGCGTCGCCGGACACCTCCCGAGAATGGCTGACCAATCATGAGGGGCGCATCTGGCGTGCGGTTGCGCAGCATGCCGGGATGGGCGGAATCGACGGTCCCTGGAAAGACACCGGTGTTGTTCTGGAACGCGGCAAGGATGCGGACTCCTGGGAAGGGCTGCAGGGCACGGATTCCTTCTTTCCTTATCGCGTGGGAGACAAATGGTATGCGTTCTATGGCAGCGCACACACGGAAAGCCTTCCCATCTCGCTGTGGCAGGTGGGTCTTGCGTGGGCTGGCGATTTGGGCGGTCCCTGGCGGCGCTGCACAGCGCTCAATCCGTTGCGGGTGGAGGCGCGGTTCATCGAGAACCCCATCGTGACGCAGCTCGCCGATGGTTTGTGGATCGCGGTCTACGACAACCACGTGCTGAACGAGATTGGATACACGGTATCGGCGGACGGGATTCACTGGTCGGCGGGACAGCACTTAGTTGTCCAGAGCGGAGACCGCATTTGGGCGACGGAAGTGCGCACGCCGCTGGGGCTGGTGCAGGAAAAAGAAGATACCTTCACGCTGTTCTATACGGCCAACGAGAAGATATCCGGCGCGCATGCCGATGGGTACGGGGTTAATCTGACGCCGGGGGCTGTGGGTTATGCCGAGGTCAGGCTGTACGGTCGTGACGCAGGCACGGTAGCCGGCCTGGGTCGTGGCGCAAAAGGCGCAAAGAGCGCACCTGTATCCGTCGAAGCGAGCACCATCGCAGGGCGCGGCTCTTCGTTGCGCGTTGCAGGGAATGGCGGCGCGATTCATCCAGTATCGTGCGCACGCTCGGCGGTTTTGTGTGCGAGCGAAGTCGCAACATCAACTCGCTGGAGCCGGTCGGCAGAACGATGGGAAACCAGCTTGAAACAAGATTGGGAAAACGCAAACATTTTGGGGGCACGGTTATGCTAATGAACCTGGATTCAAAGAGTCGTGTGAAGCGAATGGTTTCGAGTTGGTTCACGCGCGTCCTTCTGCCTGGCCTGATGTTGTGCCTGGCATCCCAGGGAGCCTGGGCGCAGGCGAATCGTGGCTCGATCACTGGGACGGTGACCGATTCCTCCACGGCCGTTGTTGGGGATGTAACCATCACTGCGACGAATACCGCAACGGGTGTGCCGGCCACCACGGTTTCCAACGGAGAAGGGATTTACGTCATCCCCAACCTGCCTCCTGGTGTGTATTCGGTGGAATTCAGGAGAAATGGCTTCGACACGCTGGTGCATCCGGACGTGACCGTGAACTCGACCGAAGTGGTGCGGGTGGACTCCACGCTGCACGTTGGCGCGGTCACTTCGACGGTGACGGTGAGCGGCGGTGCTCCTGTGATCGATATGGATTCGGCGGCGGTGGGAACCAACATGAAGGCAACGATTGTGAACGACCTGCCGCTGAGTATCTATGGCGGCGGACGATTCATTGAAGACTTCGCGGTCGCTATCACGCCGGGTTATTCGCCGCTCAGTTCACCCTACGGAGCTGTGGTGAATGGCGGCCAGTGGTTCACGAAGGAATACACCGTTGACGGCACGTCGGGAACCAGCAGCGTCCGCGGCGATTCGATGGATGGCGGTCCGGGCATGGAGGCGGTCGAGGAACTGCAGGCGCAAACGAGCGGGCTGGACGCGGAAAGCAGCATCACCGGCGGCGGCGTGATGTCGTTCAACCTGAAGTCGGGGACGAATAAATTCCACGGATCGGCTTTTCTGTACGGTCACAACGAGCTGCTCGATGCCAATACATGGACCAACGACAGCCTGGGACTGGGAAAGCCGAAGGAGCGGGCGTGGGACGATGGGTTCAGTCTTGGCGGGCCGATCCGCAAGAACAAGACTTTCTTCTTTGGCACCTTCGAACGCTACCAGTCGATTGACTTCCGGTTGGGCACCGGCGGCGCGACCGTGCCGGTCCCGGCGTTTCTGGGCGGAGATTTCAGCAGCCTGATGGGGCCGACTCTCTGTACGTTCGGCGGCGCCACGGATCTGTGCAGTAACTATCAGAACTACGGTACGGCTCCCGGCACGCCCATCATGGTCACGGATAACTCCGGCCAGCCGCAGCAGGCGCGCGAAAACATGATTTACGATCCGCTGACCGGCAATCAGTTCACGGGCAACATTATTCCTTCGAACCGGATCAGCCCGGTGGCGCAGAAGGTAAATGGGTTCTATTCAAATTACAAGCCGCAGCTGGGGGGCATCGATAACAATGCCCGGACGCTGATTTCCAACACGCCGGCTCAGACACCGATCTGGGTGGTAGTGAAACTGGATCACGTACTGCGCGAGCAGGACCATCTTTCCGGATCGTGGATCTACGACCATAAGCCACGCACTCTGGACGATGGCGGGGGATTGTGGGAAGAGGGGTCGCAGAGTGGAGGACCTCTGTCGAACGCGCGGGTGCAGATGTACCGGCAACAGCAATGGAGGCTGAGCGAACAGCACACCTTCAGCCCACGGCTGCTGAATGTGGTGAATTTCACTTACAGCTTTGACTTTAACGGGAGTAATCCCGCCGATCCGGGCGACTGGAATTCGCAGGTGGGATTTGGGACCACCGGGGCGCAGAACTTCCCTCAGATTTCATTTTCCGATAATGGCTCCTACGGGCACAGCGAGACGTTTCTGGGCAGCACGTGGCAGGGGGATACCAAAGGCGTGAACATCACGACCGGCGATACACTGACCTGGACGAAGGGCCGCCATAATCTCAGTTTCGGCGGTGACTTCAACGCGCATCAGATCAATAGTCACTCGGGCTCAGGAGCGTATAACTTTAGCTTCTCGTATTTGAATACTGCCGGGCCCGGCTATCCCTACGACGGCTTCGGCTTTGCAACGTATATGCTCGGTCTTGTGAATCAGGCTACCTCAACCGTGCCTTATAACCTCTACGGCCGGCAGAAAGCCATCGATCTTTTCGCTCAGGATAACTACAAGGTGTCGAGCAAGTTGACGGCGAACCTCGGATTGCGCTGGAACTACAACACGCGGTTCCACGAAAAGAACGGGAACTGGGCGAACTTCGATCCCACGGTCACCAGTCCCATCTACGGGATTCCCGGATCGCTGGTGTTTGCCAAAGACGGCAGCGACAGCTTCGAGAGGAACGAATACTACCTGAATTTTGGACCGACGGTGGGCCTGGCGTATCAACTGATGCCGAAAACCGTGCTGCACGCGTCCTTTGGGCTGATCTATAACCCGGTGGGCGTGACGTTCTTCTCCGGCGTACCGGACGGATTCGCGCCGCAACTGGGCTCGAGCGCGGCGAATAACTTCAGCTGGGATGCCGCAGGCGGAGGAGGGCAATATCCTGGCGTGTTCAGCAAGGCAACGGCTGCCACCGATCCGTCATTCATGACGCCGTTTCCGGTCACCATGGATCCGCGCGCGCTGCGGCTGGGCTACAGCGAAGCCTTCAATGCAGGGATTCAGCAGCAGCTCACTCCCAACATGCGCTTCGAGCTTTCTTATGTTGGCAATCGCGGGCATCGTCTCACTGACGCGGCGCTTGCGTGGAACGAGACCAGCACGGCTAACTTCCTTAGCCTGGTACGGCAGCATCCGGATCTGAACGGGTATAACTACTACGTTTGCAGCCAATCGGATGCGGCTGCGCTGGGTGTTCCTTATCCTTATCCCGGCTTCTGCGCACCCGCTCTGGCGGCGCTGGCTCCGCTGCCGCAGATGGCGTCTGCCGAGGTGAACTACTGGTTCTATCCCAACCTGCAGTATGCTGGACTGCCGCTGGGGCAGAGTTTCTATGACTCGATGGTGTTTGACGTGGTCAAGCGGAGCGGACGGGGCCTGACCATGGATATGAATTATGTCTGGTCGAAGACGGAGGGCGATTCCTTCTCAGCGCAGCAGGAAGGGAACGGCTTCTACACCGGGGTTGAGGACTTCGGCAAGATGGCGCAAGCTGCACACACGATTACTGGGTATGATCTGACCAATGTTGTCAAGGGATTCCTGAGCTACCAGCTTCCGTTCGGGAAAGGTCAGCCGTGGCTGGGAAATCAAAGTCGCGTGGTCAGGGGAATCGTCGGCGGATGGACGCTGGCGGGAACCGTTGACTACTATACGGGGCAGCCTTTCGCGATCGGCGCGGCCAATTCTTACTGGCCGCTCTGGGGAAACATCTATCCGGTGTTTAACACGAGTAACTTCAAGGGAACATCGGACCCAAAAAAATACGTACCGATCGGCGGGGGCGCAACTCCGCCAGCTTCGAACTTCTACATGCCCAGCAATGTCGCCAGCAATCCGGCGCCGGGCGTTCTGCCACCACGCGGGGCTACATCGGCGCTACGCTGCCCGGGACAAGCCAACGAGAATGTCACGGCTCTGAAAAACGTGCAGTTCGGACCTGAGGGCAGTTATCGCCTCTCCTTCCGGAGCGACTTCTATAACCTGTTTAACCGTCACTACTATTACATCAACGGCTGTTCCGGATCGCGGTCTTCGATCGGCGCCTCGAATTTCGGTGAAATTCTTGGTGTCCTCGATAACCCGCGTCAGGGTCAGTTCGCAATCCGGCTGGACTTCTGATCCAGCCGTTCCAGCATTGAGTTTCACACAGGGCGGTGACGCCGGCTGCTGCCCTGCATGACAATCATCACCATAGCAATGAGCCTCTTCCCCGTTTTCCGATCTGTACGGTTGCTTATGGTTCTGCTGGCTGGCCTTTGGGCCGGCCAGCAGGCTTGGGCTTCATCTTTCTATGTGGACTGTTCGCAGTCGGCCTCTGGTGACGGCAGCCAGGAACACCCGTGGAACCAGATCGCCATGGTTAACGCGCAGACGTTCCATCCTGGAGACGTCATCTCTCTGCGGCGCGGTACGGTTTGTCACGGATCGGTGTCGCTGCATGGGTCGGGCAGCGCGGAGGCTCGCATCCGACTCACAGCATGGGGCGAAGGCCCACGGCCGCAGATCCTGGCAGCCAGTACGGACACGCAGGCGCTGCTACTGAAAAATGCGGAATACTGGCAGATCGACTCGCTCGACATTGCCGGTGGCAATACCTACGGGATTCTTGTGACCGGCGACCAGGATCAGATATTGAGCCACATCACCCTGCGCAATCTTATGGTGCACGATGTGCAGGGCGGTGAACTGCATAACAAGGACAACGGGCTGGTTGTGTTCCTGCGGGGGGCGAAGCAGCAGCGGTTCGATCATGTGCTGATTGAAAATGTCGTGGCGGCGCACACGAATCAGTGGGCCGGCATCATGATGGGCGCGGGAAACTTCTACTCCGAGGAGGAGGGTTACAACCGCGACGTCACGATTCGCAACAGCGTCGTCCACGATGTTTATGGCGACGGAATCATCCTGTTTCGTGTTCGCAGCGGACTGATTGATTCCAGCACTGCGTGGCTCACGGGCCAGCAGCCGACGCAGAACGTCGGTACGCCGAACGCGATCTGGACCTGGTCGTGCACCGACTGCGCGGTTCGCAACAGCGAGAGCTTTCTGACCGAGAGCCCGGGCGTGGACGGCGGCGCTTACGACATTGACTGGGCCACGACCCGCAACGTCGTGGAAAATAATTACGCGCACGATACGCAGGGCTACTGCGTCGCCGTTTTCGCTGCGGGCTACGTGACGCACGATGCGGTGGTGCGCAACAACGTCTGCGTGGACAACGGGCTGAGCCCGAGGATGGCGCGATTGCAAGGAGCCATCTATGTCCATACCTGGAACGACGGGAAGATCGACGGCATGACGCTTGAAAAGAATCTCATCGTCTGGAATCCGCCGGTGCCCGCAGCTCCGGTGGTGAATGACGAAGGGACCGTGCTCGAAGGCGATCCGATTACTTTCCGTGACAACGTCGTCCGCTCCACCAGCCCGCTGCTGTTGCGCAGTGTTGGTGATCGGCTCGTGTTTTCCGATAACAAATATATGTATCAGGGTTTCGACAAGCCCTCATGGTACTGGAATGGTAAAAGCTGGGATTCACTGGCGAGCCTGCAGGCCGCGGGCGCGGAAAAGGGCAGCACGCTGAGCAGTGAGTCGAATCGGCCGGAGGCGGGCGCCGGAAATTCGGACGAGAATCATCCAGAAATCGGCAAGCAGGCGATCGAGAAGAATCTGTTTGAGAGCCTTCGGGACCTTGACGGCCGTCCTCTGGCCGCCGAACCCGCAGCGCAGTACCGGCTTGTCCTTCCTCTCGACCTTCAGTTGGATGGGGATGGGCTGATCGTGCCCGAGGCCATGGCCCGGCTTAGCGTGCTTCGGACCCTTGTGCGCGAATACAATCCGCGGCAGTTACAGGTGTTTGTATTTGTAACCGCCACGGGAACTCCCGCTTTGCGCAATGCGCTCGTGGATCTCGACACGCCATCGATTCGATTCGTTCGAGCGAGCGCTCCCTCCCTCCCCGTAGCTCTTATCGATGCGAATGGACGAATTGTGGCGCGATGGTCCAGTGGCTCGCGTAGTTTCAATGCAGCGACCGTGGGATATGGCGTTCGACGGCAACTCGGCGTTCCTGTCTATGCTCAGATGGATGCACGTCCCTAAGCATGATCCAAGCCACGCATTTCCCTCGCATCTGTTTTTTCCTGATCCTCGTTTGCCTCTGTTGCGCAGGTTCCGCTCACGCGGCCGATGACTCTTCACGTATCTCCACCAATCCCAATTTTGCCGATGGACTGAAAGGGTGGAAGACTCAGGGCGATGTTCACCTGGTCACCAGCAGTGCGAATCCGGCAAAGCATGTGGTGACGATTGGACCGGGGGCGGGCTCCATCTTACAGCGCATCACGGAGGGCGCCGCGAATCACATGATGATCGCGGCAACGTTGCACTCTGTACCCGCCGGCGGGGCGACGGTCTCGGTCCGCTGCCTCGACAAGGACGGCGGGGAACTGATGATGCTTCGCTCTCCCGTCGACATCAAGCCGAGCAAAGAGGCCGATACGCTTGAGGATTATTTCCGGCCGCATCCTCTTACTGCGAGCGTCGAGATCTCTATCAGCAATGATGGAACCGGCACGGTGGCCGTCGATCATTTGGAGCTGGACGTATATCACGATGACGATCCTGTTCTCCAGAGCACGCAAGACACAGTGGGCCTGATGCGACCCTTCTGGAAGGGCTCTCTCGTTTCCAGCGAGGGCGTGCTGCTAACATCACGCAGCGGCGAGCCGGCGACTGGGACCCTGATGTTTCGTCCGACGCGCATTTTATCGGTGACCAGTTACGACGGCGCAATGCAGTATCGCGAGGGCGCCGACTATAGCGTGCAGGGGCGCACCCTGATTGCGGGCGCCGGTTCCGCGATCAGCCAGCTCCACGAACCGGAGTTGCTCAAGGGCGATCTGGCCTGGAACGTCATCGGCGGCAAGCAGGTGCTGGTGAGCTACGAACATGACGATGCATGGACCGGCCCCGTGCAGCTTTACGTTGGCGACCAGTTACCTAATACGATGCAGATTCTGCGCACACGCGGGTCACTGCGAATTGTTGCCTATGGCGACAGCATCACGTACGGCCTCGGGTCCAGCCACATGCAGAAGCTCCGCCCGTATCAGCCTCCGTGGGTTAACTTGTTCGCTGGCGAACTCCGCAAACAATGGAACGATCCGGACATCGTGCTCTACAACGCGTCGCAGAGCGGCGCCGACTCTACATGGGCGAAAAACATGGCAGGGCGCATGGTGGCTTCGCTGCACCCGGATCTGGTCCTGATTGCTTTTGGACAAAATGATTTCTGGAGCATTTCGCCGGACGCTTTTGCAGCAAATATTGCAGGAGTGATGCGCACGATCCGGCAAACGAATCCGCAGGCTGAATTCCTGCTCGTTCCCACGATGCGCTTTGATCCCGCGTACACCACGAATCCCGAATATTGGAAGACTGTGTCAGAGTATGAGGCGCGTTTGCGCTCGATGGTCGCACGGGGAGTGCAGCTTGTTGATATGACCGCGATCAGCGGCGCCGTGTTTGCGGCCAAAGCGCCCCGCGACTGCCTGAACGATCCGCTCCATCCCAACGATTATCTTTCGCGGTGGTATGCGCAGAGTCTGGTTGCCGCGCTCGCGCCGGAAGCAGGCAAGCCTGTAGCGACGGCGGACGCTCACGACATGAATAAGAAGGGGGTGGGCGACGATGATCCAGATGCACCGCAGGCCATCGACGCGATGGGTTCGCACTGGTACTACAACTGGAAGCCGGGACCCTCCAGGGGTTTGATCCGCGCGGAGTTCGTCCCCATGCTGTGGGGCGCCGGTAATGTTCAGGTGGACTTTGCGCGCCGCGATAATCGGGCGGCAAAGAGTTTCCTTTCAACGAGCCCGACTCGGATAGCCAGGGCAATGTCACTGTCGAAGAGGCCATCGCGCTCTGGCCGAAACTGGAGGCGACCGGCCTTCGGCTCGGCAGCCCTGCCACCACGACCGGCAGTCCATGGCTCGATGAGTTCATGACGGAGGCAAAAACTAAGAATCTGCGGGTCGACTTCCTCTGCCTGTATTGGTACGGCGACATCACCGCATCCGATCCTGTCGGCGACCTGCAGAAATATCTGCAGAGATGGGACCGGTACCATTTGCCGATCTGGTTGACTGAATGTTCCGGTGCGGATTTTTCCTTCCACCATCGGAGGACTACCGTAACCGATAATGCGCAGTTCGCCGCGGCGTCCGCAGCAATGCTGGAGAAGCTACCCTTCGTGGAGCGCTACGCATGGTTCGGAACGGCGTGGACGCCGGATTCAAAGGACTATCCCACGTCGGGTCTCTACAACAATGCAACGCACGCGCTCACACCAGTCGGCCAGGCATGGACGGAAGTGCATGAACCATAGCCGAAACAGAATGCTGGTCCGGATCTTCGCTGAAGGAGAGAGTCGACCATGATCGATCGTCTGGCACGCTGTTTGTTTGCCGCCTCACTCCGTCTGTTGACGATATCGCCGGTCGCAGTCGATGCGCAGCAGAAGTTCTCTCCATCTGATCTGGCATCGCCGACGATTGCCGGACCCATCTCCGTCTACGACAACTGGTCCACATATGACGAGCTCTCTGACCACGTGCCGCTGACGCAGGAACTGACTATGCGCGAGCTCGACCAGGTCCTGCGGCTGCGCAAAGACGGCGTGCGCTTCGACTACTACGTCATCGATGCGTTCTGGTTCGATCCGGATGGCGGTTACCGGACCTGGAAGAAACCTAACTGGCCCAACGGTCCTGATCTCTGGTTGAAGACTTGCCTCGAAAATGGAATTCGTCCCGGTCTTTGGTTCAGCACTAATACTCTGGTTCACATTAACGCGGCACCCCAGTGGCATGATTCGCTGAATAAGCGGGGAGGCGCCATGTCGATGTTCGAAGGCGGTTTCCTGCCGGACTTCATGCAGACGCTGCAGTACTGGTACGACCGCGGTGTTCGCATGTTTCTGTTTGATTTCGCCGATCTCACTGCGGCAACGCCGGCCACTGAGGCGACGCTCAGCAAGGACGAAATCGTTCGCCGCAACTCGGCTGCACTGCGCGATGCTCTAATTCGTTTTCGCCGCAGGAATCGTGATGTGGTGCTCGAAGCCTTCAATGGTTTCGGCGGCGTGATGGATAGCACCTTTTATCCGTTCCCTTTCAAGGATCCAGTCGATCTGCGCTGGCTGGAGGCTTTCGATTCGCTTTATTGCGGTGATCCTCGTCCTGGCGATGTTCCGGAGGAGAATTTCTGGCGGTCGCTCGAGATTTACAGCGACCATCAAACGCGTCGCTACGAAGAGGCCGGCGTTCCTCTGGAACGCATCGACGCTACGAGCTTCATGCCGGGTGTGACGGGGACGATTTACCGTCGTGGTTTTCAGGAGTGGAAGGGTTCGCTTCTTGCTACGCTCGCGCGCGGTGGGTGGATCGATACCAGCTACGGCAACCTGGAACAGCTGAGCGACGCCGATGCCCGCTGGTGGGCCCGCATTCAATCCTTGTTTCTGCACCTGCAGTCCACGGGACGCACCCACGCCTTCGGCGGTGTTCCGGGCGACGATCAACCTTATGGATTCGGCTCGCTCGATGGGGAGGGCAGCGTGTATGTCGTGACCAATCCACGGCAGGAGATGGCTTCGATTCGTCTGCCGCTGCTTTCTACGGATCAAAAAGCTCTGGCTGGTGGCCGCCTGCAATTTCGCGATGCTGGGTTTGTTCCTCAGCTCAACGGGGACACGATCGAGTTAGGCCCAGGACAGATGGCGATGATAGGCTACGGGCGTTACGCGGCTCCTGTGTTCGATTTCGGAGTCGAGACGGACATCGTCATTCCGCGTTCGATCCAACCGCTTGCGGCGGATTTCAAAACCGTACGCGAGGGCGTCCTTCAGGCTACAATTCCCGCTCCTGCAGACGGCGACCTGCGACTCATCTTCCAGCAACACGATCCTGACGGCACCCTGCACCGCAGTATGTTCGGCGACACATCGCTGGGAAAGGCTCTCCAGATCAGGGCCGAACAGGACGGTCGGCAGATTCCGATTCACGAGGAATACGATCGCGTCGTTTGGTCGGGGCTCTCGTGGGCCGCTGGCGAGATCCGTCAGGTGGACCTGCAACCCGGGGTACCGGTGACGATCACTTTTGAATCCGCGGAGAAGGCTCCCGTGATTATCGAGGGACAGCTTTACCGGGTTCGCTATTAGAGCCGCCTCTGCCAATCGATTCACAGCGGGAGCCGCCTCTCCGCGCACAAATGATGTGGTCTTCTCGCCGAACTGGATAGGAGGCCCGTGCCCGACGCACGGGCCTCCTATCCTTTGCTCTAATAAATGGCCGGCTATGCTGCGGTTTCAGAAGCTAAACCGCAGCGCGAAGCGAGCGATGAAGGGGTTCAGTTGGTTGGTTGGCCGCTCGAAGCTGCCGCCCCCGGTCGGCACCTCACTGATCACCGTGTTCGCGTTGCCGATATTGAACAGATCGGCGATCGGCTCCAGAGTGAACCTTTCGCTGAGATGGGTCGGCCGCGAGAGGCGAAGGTTGACGATGTTGACGTTGGGAAGACGGATGTTGCCGATGGTTTCCCCGATCACAGAAACCTGGCCCTGATTCAGATTCTCGAATACCGCCGTCGGCGGACCGTTGTTGGGGTCCAGAGGATAGCCGGTGTAGTGCTGGTAGTTGAGGCCCAGAGCTATAGATTTGGGCAGCGTGTAGTTCGTGAGGACCTTGAACATCTGCGTGGCGTCGTAATTCAGCACAGCGTCCTTCCGATTGATTTCATTGTTTGGATTATTGAAATCATCGGTCAAACCGCGGGTGTAGGTGCCTTTCTGTCGCTGCAACGTGTACCCCGCCAGCACCTGCCAGCCGCGCGTCATTTGTCTGGCCGCGGTTAGTTCGACGCCGTTGTAGCTATTCGTGTTGAGTTCCGGAATGTTAGTAACAAGGTAGTTCGACAGCCCTACGTCGGCATTGTTGAGATTGTAGAGAGTAATCGGCTGGCCGGTGATCGAATTGACGAGGGGATTTCCATTATTGTCAACCGTCGTCGCAGTGTAATCGGTTGCCGGATTCGCCAGGTTGCGCTCAGCGAAGAGGTCTTTAATGTTCCGGAAGTAATAGTTCACGCCCAACATCACCGAGCCCGGCAGCTGCTGCTCGTAGCCTACATTCACTTCATTTGTATAGGGGCGCTTTAGATTCGGATCGACCGTGGTCACTACACCGCCTGACTGTGCGACCAGATTGCCTGGAGTATCCCACTCGCTCTGCTGCGGAAAACCATCGGCATTCGTGTCGTTCCAAGTATAGAGTTGATAACTCAATCCATTTGGATTGACCTGTTCGGCCAGTCCGGCGCCTTCGATGATGTCAAATTGACCGAAATAGGCACGAAGAACTGATTTTCCCTTGCCAGTGAGGTCGTACGCAGCACCGATACGCGGACGAAAGGTATTCCAGGTGGTAATGTTCGGGGACTGTGCGAAGGTGCGCTGTGGAAACAGCGTCGGGAAGGTCGCCGGTGGGCTGCTCTGTTTTGGATAGAAGGTGTTGAAGTGGTCGTAACGCAGGCCGAGATTCAGCGTTAGATGCCGCTTAATGGTGACCGAGTCCTGCGCATAGGCGGCCGTCTCATGGTAGATGCTGCGCACGTCGACAGGAGTGTTCCAGGCAAGCACCTCAATCGGTGTGCCACTGTTATAAAGTGCGTTAATGCCGAGGTCGGCCGTATAGTTATAGCCGTTACGGTTGGTTGACGTATCCAAGCCAAACTTCCAGGTATGCGAGGCACCCAGCAAATGGCCGTTATAGTAGCTCACTCCCTCGGCGAAACTCAGTACGCTGGCCGGATTCACGAAGGAATAAGGCGGCGCTCCTGTTTCAGTCGACAGAGTCACATCCTGACGATTGAGTGCGGTTACCGGCGTCCCAGGCTGGTTGCTGAGAGGGAAGACCTGATGCATATATCCGAAGCGCGTGTCGAATAACAGGTTGCTGACGGTGCTGGTCCATTCCCCCTGAAGAATGTAGGCCGGCTCAATCTGCCGCCAGGCCGCATCGGCGGAAACGAATGCGTAACCTGTATCGCGCCGGAAGAAACGATTCTGTTCGTTGAACCACCAGACAAAGTCCAGATGGTTGTTTTTGGTCAGCTGATAGTCGCTGCGCAGAGTGGTGTTGCTCTGATGATTCGGGTCGGTGGTCGGAGTGCCGTCGGGATTCGTTACCGAGAGAACGCTTTCCTTCAGGTCATAGAGGCGCCAGGACCCGAAGATCCACCACTTGTCGCGCAACAACGGTGCACCGAGATTGGTGGCCAGATCGCGCGCCATGATGAATGGAGTGCCGGCGGCCACCGGAGAGCCATTGTAGACAGGATCGGAAATCGTCGCCTGGGTTCCCGCGGACTGATAGTAGATGGCGGCCAGGCCATGCATGCGGTTGGCGCCCGACTTCGGGACCATGTTCATGTAAACTCCGCCCACCGCGACTTCCGCGGGAGAGCTATCCGTCACGACCTGCAGTTGGGAAAGCGAGTCGTCGTCGATATAGAACGACGTATAGCCGCCAGTGGCGCCGGGCCAGTTCAGCCGGAGTCCGTTGAAGCTATAGACCTGATCGCCGGGAACACTACCGTGCACCTGCATCACAGACTGCTGGAAGCTCTGGCTGCCGGCGATGTCGAAGTCGCTGGAAGCTACGCCGGGCGCCTGAGCAACGGTTGAAAAGCTGTCCCTCCCACTGGGAACGTTCTGCAGTAGCCCTTCATCGAAGGTGGTACTCGACGTGTTGTCGGTGGTGTCGACGACGGGAGAGGCACCGGAGACGACCACCGTCTGCTGATTGGTTCCCACAGCAAGTTGCGGACTCACTGTGGCCGTAAAGCCGGGCGTGATGGTGATGCCGGATCGCAACTCGGTGCGATAGCCGGACACGGTGAACCGTACTTCGTAGGCGCCAGGCGGCAAAGCATCGAAGAGATAGTCGCCGACGACATTACTTGTGGTTGTGCGGGGAGTCATGAGAGCAGGGCTCGTCACCTGGATCACGACATTCGGCAAAACGCCGCCGGATGCGTCCGTCACAACGCCGCGAATCTGACCGGTAATCGCGACCTGAGCGCGCAGCAGCAGAGGGCTCAGGCTCAACAGGAAGAGGATCAAGATCGCTTTCTTTGTCATGGCTTCTCCTTTTAAGCATTTCAACTATGGACAACGCCGGTAGCCGCGGCAGCATTTGTCACCGCGAATTGCCACTCTGTTGCTGCCGTCGGACGGGCCGGGAGAACAACTGTACGAGCACGGATGGCGGAATAGAGGAGGATCCATCCGGCTCGGAACTGGGGAACAAGTACTACGACGCCTGAAGACCTTGCTTGCCAGAGACTGCGAAGTGGGACCCTGTCGATGTTGCTGTGTCCGGCTCATCGAGAATGCCGGGGCCACGTTTGTCCGCACGGCGAAATACGAGTAACTGCCGCCGAAAACCGAACGTCGTCGCCAAAACCCCGGAAACGGGAGAATCCGAAACCGCCGCCGGTGGGTGAATCAGGGCTGTTCGGTAGGGAGGTTGTATACAAGCGTGAATGCGAAGTCAAGCAATTTGCCGCGAGTTTGTTGGCGGCGCAGCCTTCCCGAGCCTCGCTTTCAGCTCCCGTTGCTCGTAGAACCGAGCCGCAAATGGCGGATTTTAAGGCGCATAGGAGACCTGATGCGTGGCGGTATTTTGTAACAGCACAAAATTTCTATTATTCGCCCCATAGGAAGTTTGCTGGCAGTGACGAACTGCCGGAAAACGGTGACAGAATAAACCGGGAGATTGTATACAACTGCAGAGGCGGCGCGTGACATAATGCCGCAATCCGCCGCTCTGCGGTTGGCCGTTGTCCCCATTCCGATTCAGGAGTGCTCCGGTGCCGCGCTTTATTTCCCAGCTGGTTCGCCCACTTACACTTCTTCTCGCTGCGCTCTTCTCCATTCCCGCTGCCTTTGCCGGTCCGCTCACCATCGATCAGTTGCTCGATATCCGACATCCTTCCGAGCCGGTGTGGTCTCCGGATGGCTCTCAAATCGCCTACCTTTGGGACCGGTGCGACATCATGAATCTGTACCTCGTCCGCGCCGACGGGCGGGAGCAGCCGCGTGCTCTGACGCAGTTTGTTTCCGGCAAAGTCTCCGATGTTTTTTGGTCAGGCGCCTCCACTTTGTACTTCACGCAGGATGGCAAGCTCTGGAAGGTAGCTACTTCCGGCGGCGGGCCGGCGGTAGTCTGGGATCTACCCGCCGGTGCTGGATCCGTTGTTCCCTCGCCGGATGGCTCGCAGGTTGCAGTAACTGTGGCCGCTTCGCGTGGAGCGCATGCAATTGTCGTCGAGATGCTTGCCGGCCAGACGCGTAAAACTCTGGCGCAGAGCGATGGCCTCATCTACGGCCTGCAGTGGTCTCCCGATGGCCGCCACATTTCTTACATCGCGGATGGCGCCATGATTCCGCATGACTCCACGCCAGACTATTCGGGCGGCAAGATTGTCTTTCGCAATCCTGAGTTTGTTCCGGGCCGGTTGTACGTGGTTGACACTCAAAGCGGCCGACCTACTCCTTTGGTTAGCAGTCAGTCAGAATATGCACACATCTCCTGGGTGGGGAACTCGCGGATCACCTTCGAGCAGCAATCGGCTGACTTTAAAGATCGCAGCATCGTTACGGTCGATCTGAGCGGAGGTCAGGAAAAGATTCTTCACACCGACCATGAGGATCGCTTCTGGAGCCTGCCGGAGTGGGAAGCGGGCGGCGAGCCTTCAGGGTCACCCGATGGAAAATGGATCGCTTACATCAGCGACGCCGTGGATGGGTGGGATCACCTCTACATCGTTCCCGCGACGGGCGGAGAGCCGATCCAACTCACCAGCGGGCATGCGGAAGCATGGCGTCCGGCATGGTCGCACGACAGCGCTTCGATCGCGTTCGACAGCAATGACGCGGATCACTCGGGCGATCGCCACATTGGCATTGTGACGCTGGGCGAAGACCCGAGCCATGCCACGGTTCGCTACGTCACCTCACTGGAGGGAACGAACACGGAGCCACTATGGTCGCCGCAAGACTCGCACCTCGTCTATCAGCACACCGACTGGCAGAACTCCGCTGACTTCTATACGGTTTCCGCGAGAGAAAACGGCGAGCCAGTTCGACTGACAAGTTCAATGCCGGCGGAACTGGACAAGTCGTTGCTGGTTCGGCCTCAATATGTAACCTTCCCCGGTGCAGACGGCACACCCGAGCCGGGATGGCTCTTCGTTCCGAAGAATCTCGATCGGACGAAGAAACATCCGGCTGTCGTGTGGATTCACGGCGACGGTATCAATCAGAACTATGATGGCTGGCACATCCAGCGCAATTATGCCGTGTATTACAGCTTTCATCAGTATCTTCTGCAGAAAGGCTATGTCGTGTTTGCTCCGGATTATCGCGGCAGCATCGGGTATGGGAGTAAGTGGCGCTCCGCGGTCTACATGGATGTCGGCGGGAAAGATGCCGAAGACGCTTCACGTGCAGGGGAATATCTAAAGACACTGCCCTATGTGGATGGCAACCGGATGGGAGTGTGGGGGCTGTCTTACGGAGGGTTCTTCACGTTGATCGCCGTCACCCGCCATCCTCTGCTCTTCCGTTCCGGTGTGGATGTCGCAGGCGTTGTCGATTACAGGATGTATTACGACGATCCCTATCATGGCGACTGGACGGCTAGCCGCATCGGCACGCCGGAGCAGTACCCGGAGGTCTACGACAACGCATCGCCGCTCTCCCACATCGATCAGTTACAGAGGCCATTACTCATCCTGCATGGCACAGCAGATGTCAATGTGCCATTTATCGAAACGGTTCGGCTGCTGGATGAAGTCCAGCGCAGGAAGAAGGGCGATCTGGTGACGTTCATGATGTATCCGGGCGAATTCCACTACTTCAGCCGCGAACAGGTGCTCGGCGATGCCTGGCACCGCGTCGATCAGTTCTTTGCGCAAACGCTCCAGTTAGGGCAGTAACTCAAGAGGCGAACTTGGATGGCCGGGGCGGTCCTCGTGATCGCTCGAGCCATCTCTCTCAAAGTAGCTGGGCGAGGGCGATCTCGGGGAGTGGCTTCGGTTCATCTGAGAGGCGCACGCCGAAAACCCAGGCCAGCGCTCCGACGGCAGCGATGGCGGCGGCAAGGATAAGCGCGGCGCTGAAGTGGCCCGTCCGCTGGACCAGGACGCCGGTCAGCATCGGCGCCAGGATGCCGGCGATGTTGGCGACGCAGTTCTGCATTCCCACCCAGCGGCCGGCCACATGGGGTCCAGCGAGGGTTTGCGGAATCGCATAGATGCCCGAACCGGCGGTTCCGCAGCCAACCGCCGCTCCGACGAGGAAGGGGAGCCAGGTTTTCGGTCCTGCCATAGCGCACCCGAGCAGCGAGATGACGGCGATCACGAGACCGACGACCATCGGCCACTTGCGGGCTGAGCACGCACTTACACCGCGCCGGATGCGCAGGTCCGCGATTCTCCCAGTGACGATGGCCGCGGTCGAATCGATCGCGTAAATCATGCCCGCGGTCCAGGCCATCGCCGTCGTGGAGAGATGGCGCTCCTGCACCAGATAGAACGGCAGCCAACTCATGAGCAGGTAGAGCAGGTAATTCTCACCGAGATGGCCGATAGACGCACCCCAGAAAGGCCGCAGCCGCAGAATGGTGGAGAAGCTCGGAAGATCCTCGGCAGGTTGGAGCGGCGGCTCGAGTATTCGGCGTCGAGGCTTCCACCGCAGCCATGCCGGCAACCAGAGCAAGCCTGCCAGGCCGATGGCCAGGAAGGTCCTGCGCCAGCCAAAGTGCGCCATGAGAAGTCCGCCGCCGAAGGCTCCGACGGCCGTGCCCCAGCGGATGGCAGCCACCAGCAGCCCGTTCGCGAGTCCGCGATCTTTCTCCTCGAGGCACTCGGTGAAGATTTTCGAACTGGCGGGAAAGATGGCGGCCTCGCCTATGCCGAGGAGCAGGCGCATTGCTAACAGGGTTGCGAATCCGCGGGCCAATCCCGTGAAGGCGGTGGCGCCGGACCATGCGAGGAAACCAACCGCGAGCACCGAGTTCGGACTGAACCGATCGACCAGCCATCCCACGGGAATCTGCAAGACAACATAGGTCCAGAAGAAAGCGGAGAGCAGGATGCCGAGCTGGGAGGCCGACATACCCCACTCTTTGCTGAGGAGCGGGGCTGCCAGGGCGAGGTTCCCGCGATCGACGTAATTGATCAGCACTGCGATGACCAGCAGCGTGATCATGGGTGCGACGCTATTCGGGTTGCGCACGGGTGGGCCCACGCCTCTCTCGGGGAGGATAAGGATACATGGTCGGCGCGGCGGCCGGATTGTGGGACGGCTGAGCCGGTGAGGCAGTTCTTTTGAGGTAACGGTGCAGTGGGATCCGCACTGCGGCCACGACGAACGCTGCGACCAAATTCCGTCAGTGTCACGTATTCGTCTCGCATTCGTCAGTTCATCCTGAGCAGCCCGCGGTCTACCCGATTGATCCCTCAAAAAAGGAAAGGGTTAGCTCGGTCGTGAGACCTTGCCCACCTTTGGCGTTACGGTTGCAGTCAGACTGACGATGGCTGGCCGCACAAACCTGGATTCATCAACTCGCGGGATGACCATCGATATCGCTGCAACGGAGGGAAGAAGTCAGCATCTTCTAATCAGTGGGTAAGGTGCGCGTCTGCACATCGTTCACCCACAACCAAACCAGAGTGAGGAGGAGTTTATGAATCGGGTTATTGCAGCGCCGCCGGCCAACGGATCGAGGGAAGGGAAGGCACCTGCCGCGATGGCGGCGTCAGGACTCACTGTGCCCGTAACCACTATTAACTATGTAGTGGCGGACGGAGTGCGGATTTTCTACCGGTCCGCGGGAGATCCGTCGGCGCCTGTAGTGCTTCTGCTACATGGGTTTCCGGCATCGTCGTTCATGTTCCGCGAACTGATTCCGCGCCTGGCCGATCAGTATTGTGTAATCGCACCTGATCTGCCGGGGTTTGGATTTACGGAAGTCCCGGCAGAACGGAACTATCAGTACACCTTTGAGGCTCTGGCCGGCACGATCGAAGCTTTCACCGATGCGCTGAGCCTCAGACGCTACGCAGTCTATGTCTTCGACTACGGAGCGCCAATCGGCTTGCGTCTCGCGCTGCGCCATCCGGAGCGCGTGACGGCTATTGTTTCGCAGAACGGCAACGCCTATGAAGAAGGGCTCAGCGATGCCTGGCAGCCGATCAGGAAATACTGGTCGGAGCCAACAGCAGAGAACAGAGAAGTGATTCGGCAAAACATCCTCACTCTGGAGGGCACTCGCTGGCAATACACACACGGCGTGGCTAACCCCGACCTAGTTCCACCTGAGTCCTGGACTCTGGATACGGCATTGCTGGAGCGGCCGGGCAACAAGGATATTCAACTTGATCTGTTTCTCGATTACGCCTCGAACGTGAAGCTGTATCCGGAATTTCAGCAATACTTCCGTCAGGCGACGCCTCCTTTGCTGGCGATTTGGGGAAAGAACGATCCCTTCTTCCTGCCCGCTGGAGCGGACGCCTATCGAAAGGATCTCCCTGGTGCCGAGGTCCGGTTTCTTGATACGGGTCACTTTGCCATCGAGACGCATTACCTGGAAATTGCTGCCGCGATGAGACAGTTCTTCGAAGCAGCTGGCATTTCCGGCCCAACAGAGAAATAAAAGGAATAGGGAGATACGATGCAACGTCGCAGGTTTCTTGGTGGACTCGCAACTGCGTCTCTGGGAGTCCTTTGGAATGGCTCGTTCAGCAAACTTGCGCAAGCACAAAACTCCGCCGGCTCGCCGGGGCAGGCTTCGAGTGCGGGCGAATTTCCTGAGAATTCAGCCATTGTTCTGGTGCATGCGGCGTGGGCCGATGGCTCGTGCTGGAGCAACGTGATCGTGCCGCTCGAACGGCGCGGGCTTCAGGTCATCTGCGCGCCGATTCCGCTCACGTCGCTCACCAACGACGCTACTGCGTTGAGTTGGGCATTGGAGCGGACCACGGGCCCCGTCGTCCTTGTGGGACACGCTTACTCCGGCGCTGTGATCGCCGCGGTGCGGGAAGATCGGGTTAAGTCCCTCGTGTATGTCTCGGCGCTCGCCCCCGATGAGGGTGAGACGGTGGCCAAGGTGTTCTATCTCAACCCATCTTCTCCAGAGGCGCCGAAGATGGTTCCCGATTCCCATGGATTTATATGGATGCCCGACGACGGATTCCGGCGGGCGGTTGCGCATAAGGCTTCAGCCGATCAAGCGAAGATTGCAGCAGCCGTGCAGCGGCCGCTCGGGGTTCAGTGCATTCAGGAGCCGGGTCCGGTGCCAACATGGAAGACGAAATCAACGTGGTACCTGCTCGCAGAAGAGGATCGCATGATCAATCCGAAGACGCAGCGTTTTATGGCGGAACGCATGGGCGCACAGATTCGTCCGCATCCTGTGGATCACACTCCGATGTATTCAAATCCGGAGGTTGTTATCGATGTGATTCTGGAAGCTGCGCGTAAGACGCTATAGCGATAGCTCCCCTGAAAGTCATAAGTTCAGCCATGTTGAAGGCATGCGGGAGAGGGGATGCAATGACGAGCAAACAATCCGTCGCAATTGTTACTGGCGCGAGTCAGGGGATCGGGCGCGCCACGGCCTTGCGGCTTGCACACGATTTCTCAGCGGTGGTGCTGGCAGCAAGGAACAGGGACGAATTAGAGGTCACGGCTGCCGGCGTGCGGGCGGCGGGCGCCGAGCCGCTGGTGTGCGCGCTCGATTTGCGCGAACCCAGCGCGGCCGAGGTTGTGGTCAGGAGCGCAGGAGATCGTTTCGGCAGAATCGATGCCTTGCTCAACATTGCGGGGGCAGTGCCGCAAATCGACCTGTTTACGATGACCGACGCACAGTGGGACGATGGCGAAGCTCTGAAACTCCACGGTGCTCGCCGTTTGACGGTGATGGCGTGGGATGCACTGCAGGCTTCGAATGGATCTGTCGTGCTGATCTCGGGCAGCGCTGCCTTCGATCCAAAGCCGGGCTTTGCAGCTGTGGCTGCGATCAACGCAGCGATTATTGCGCTCGCTAAAGCGTTCGCGGAGCAGGGAGATCAAAGACGGGGTGCAGGTCAACAGTGTCGTGCCTGGCGCGGTGATGACGGGCCGTCGCCGTTCGTTCATGGAACACTGGGCTCCGGAGCACGGCATGAGCGTGGCGGAAGCAATGAAGCAGTTTCCTGAAACAGCCGGCATCGCGCGCTACGGCGAACCAGAAGAAATTGCGAACCTGATGGCCTACATGGTCTCGCCGGCCGCGAAGTGGATGACCGGCTCGTGCGTGCGGATGGACGGCGGCGAGATCAAAGGAATTTAGCTGGATAGCAAAAACTGATCGGGCTGAGCTTCAATGCTGCGCTGGGCTGCTCGGAGCTGACGAAAGCGTGATCGGCTCATGCATTTCGGAAAGAGTGCGGACGCAAAACGTGTGGAACGAGCGAACATTGTCAAAGCCGTTGACACGCGGGTTCTGTCCGGATTCGAGTTATCCGCTCGTCGTGGTCAATCTACCCCTCACGGCCGGAAATCTCCGGTCGACATAACCTGAAGACTCCCAGCCGCGGATCCGCTTACGAATCGGCAAGCGCCGAATGGGTCAAACAGTGATCGTGTCAGGAACCGATGTCTAGGGAACGACAGAATTGTGGTAACTCGTGCGTACCGACTGGTTGAGCCTCAATCACTTACGGCATCCGCTGTTTGGTCGCTGGAGTGCTTTTACTTGTATGAACGATAACTCTCCAAAGCATCGCTGCTGAATTGTCGCTCACACCGTCTCTCAGGAGTGCTCTATGGAAACAATGACTGCGGAAATTGCCGAGTCGCGGAATGCAGTGGGAATCTTCCCGACCAACACTGCGGAGGAGATGACGAACCTCATCTCCGAACGGATGCCGTATTTTCACCGAATCGCCCGGCGGCGGCTCGACAACATGGCCGACGCTGAGGATGCTGTCCAGGATGCGCTTCTGTCTGCATGGAAGAACCTCGATAAGTTCAAGGGGCAGGCACAGATGTCCACCTGGCTGACAGTCATCGTGATGAACTCGGCGAGGATGCTGATTCGGAAACGTCCCCGCGCATTGCACCTTGTCCTCGATACGGATCAGGACGATGAGGGGCCTCGACTGGAGGAACTGCTTCGTGATCCTTGTCCCGATCCAGAGGTGCAGGTTCGCCGCAGGGAGCTAGAACAGCGGCTTCGTGAATTATCGCAGCACCTCCCGCCCAAGTTGCGCGAAATTGTTGAAGTCCGCAGCCTTGATGGACTCAATACTCGCGAAACCGCAAATGCGCTCGGGCTGTCAGAGAGCGCTGTGAAAACTCGCCTCGCGCGAGCCAGGGAGCAACTGAAGATGCTGGCCCAGAGCAGCCCCGGCCAGGTCTCCAAGGCACCTCGACGTCGACGTAAGGCGGCGTAATCGTCGCGGAGATGGTCCTCGCGGACTGCTCCGCGACCAGGTCTCTTATCGCCTGGGTTCACTGACAACTCGGAGTTGCATCCTGTCTCCTCCTGTGGTGATCGACGAAAAATCGCAATCATTGTTGCGGGGAATGGAAAGCGGCCCCGGCGTGTTGTCCATCGAAGGGTGCCGCATGATTCCGTATCCTGGAGCCGAATTCGCGAGAGCGTTGCTCGGACATCCCCCAAATGAGTGGACGGACGAGGCGCCACTCAACCTGGAACCGTCGTCCTGTGACTCAGGAGATTCGCTCCAGCCCACCGGTGCTTCTTCGGGTACTTCCGGTGCATCAATGCAACACGGTGGGCTCGCGATTTCTGAGCAAGGTGGTTCCGAGATGTTGTCATGACGGGACCGGCTCGTTCGGTAGTTTCGGAAGCATGCAGGTGCGAGATCGCGCTGATTGGGTGCCGGCGTTCGTGCAGGCTGGTTATTGTTTGGTGGGCAGCTCGATATGACCGCCGAACTGAAACCGCATCGCCGAAAGCAACTTATCCTGATAGTCAGCTTCACCACGAGAGCTGAACCGTTGATAGAGCGCCGCCGAGAGTACCGGAACCGGCACGCCCTCATCGACTGCGGCGTTAATTGTCCAGCGTCCTTCTCCGGAATCTGAAACGCGTCCCGCAAATTTCGCAAGCATGGGATCCTCAACTAACGCAGCCGCGGTCAGGTCCAGCAGCCATGATGCGATCACGCTGCCGCGACGCCAGACTTCTGTGATGTCGCGCAGGTTCAGCTCGTACTGATAGTGTTCCGGATCACGCAACGGAGTTGTCTCTGCATTCGCCGCTGATGTCTGCTTGCCGACGTTGGCGTCGCGCAGGACGCCGAGTCCCTCGGCATAGGCAGCCATCAGCCCATATTCGATACCGTTGTGAACCATCTTGACGAAATGACCCGCGCCATTGGGTCCACAGTGAAGGTAGCCCATTTCCGCGGTACCGCCTACCTTTTCACGGCCGGGCGTTTGAGCTACATCGCCATCTCCTGGAGCCAATTGCCGGAAGATCGGGTCAAGGCGCTGTACCACATCGCCCTCGCCGCCAATCATCATGCAATAGCCTCTTTCGAGCCCCCAGACCCCTCCGCTCGTGCCGACGTCAACGTAGTGAATTCCTTTCGCCGCTAGCTCCTTTGCTCTGCGAATGTCATCGACATAGTAGGAATTCCCTCCGTCGATCAGTGTGTCGCCGGGATCGAGATGTTCGGTTAACTGGCCGATCGTCTGATCCACAACCGCCGCGGGGACCATCAACCAAACGGCGCGCGGGGCTTTCAGCTTCCTCACAAGATCGCCGAAATCAACGGCACCCACGGCTTTTTCATGAACGAGTTCTTCAACGGCCTTTGGCGAAACATCGAAAACGACGCATTCATGCCCGCCCCGCAGCAGTCGCCGCACCATGTTGGCGCCCATTCGTCCTAAGCCGATCATTCCCAATTGCATTTGGTTTTCCTCCGTGGTGTTGTGTTTCCGCTAACGTATCTCAGGCGGCGGCGGTTTGGCCGGAACCAGAAGCCCGATCGATGAAAAGACTCTTTCTCTTCCGATGCGGATAATCGGACATGCGGTGCAGTCTTGCCGGTTGCTGCGCAGAATATCAGCTCCGAGCTTGCTGTATCGAACTCGCTTGCACGCGGGAGACCATCGAGTCGGTAGCTTTGTCTGTCGGGGAAGCTATGGAGCGAGGGGCGATCCGGGGACGGCAATCCCAGCGGGTGTCAACTGAGGTGTCATCAGGTCGTCGTGTGTTCGAGAGATTGACATCTGTTCATCACAAAACAACAGAGCCCGCTGTTGGTTTCATCGCCCATCTCCCTGAAAAGGGGTAAATTTCCTGGCGATCCTCGCCTTCGCATTCTCTGGCCCCATTCGTGCTTTCTCTGCGGACAAGAAAAAGGAGAGCACTCGCATGAAGCCGAAAATCGTCATTATCGTCGTGGTCGCAGGTGTACTGATCGCCGCCTGGTTCGCTTTCCGGCCAGAGAGGCTTTTTACCAACCGAACCGTGCACGAGGAATCCACAGCCGGAGCCATTGCGGGACAGGCAGCGCTTGAGACAGGAACCTTCCGCTCTGTGCTGCACCCCACGCAGGGGAATGCGTCTGTCTACCGGACACAGGATGGTAGACGCATTCTGCGTTTCACCAACTTCACGACCTCCAACGGACCCGACGTTCACGTTTATATGGTGTCCTCCGATAATCCAAAGGACAATGCAAGTGTGGAAGACTCCGACTACATCGACCTCGGCATCATCAAGGGCAATGTCGGGGACCAAAACTACCCGCTGAATTCGAATGTGGACCTGTCCAAGTACCACTCCGTCGTGGTGTGGTGCAAGCGGTTCAGCTTCAATTTCGGGTACGCTCCACTGATGTCTGCACAGGTTTCACAAAACTAACGCCAGGCGTCGCATCCGTGGCAGGGCGACCTTATGGGGGAGCCCCTGGCCTGCACGGAGTCTGCGGTATACCCTGGAGCATCGGCAGGACGGCTGGTGCGTCGAAGCGCTCGAATTGCTGGATTGGTACGAAATTCGTGGGATTCAGAAATCGACGGGGTCGATCGAGCGATTCTTTGCGTCCACCCTGAGTGACCCTGTGCAGTGGCAGGTTGCTTCCTGAGCCGGAGGTGGAGCAGCCTGTTAGTGACGGACCAGGAAGCATCTCACACAAAACCGGCGATAGCACCGATGGCAAGCACAGCCTCAACCAGGGTCTGGGAAAACCCCGGCGATCATCCGGCCATCGAATTCGTTCGCGCGCGTTGGACAGAAGCCGTTTCGTCGTCGCGATGGGGTCTTCGCGCCTTCCCGCTAATTCTCTGGGGCTTCCTTATATTCGCCAGCGGGTGCATTCCGCTATGGGCTCTTGACCCGGGGCAGTCGCTGAATGAGCTGTACCACACCGGGTGGAATGCCAAGAGTGGATTACCTGGAATCGTTGTTGCGCTGGCCCAGTCAACGGATGGCTACCTGTGGGTGGGAACCACCGACGGTTTGTTCCGTTTCGATGGAGTCGAGTTCGAACGCTACAAACCAGAACGTGGTTCCTTCGAAGCGAATTCGGTGTCGGCTCTTCTGGCTCTTCCCAATGGCGGTCTTTGGATTGGCTATTTAAGAGGCGGCGCAAGCTTTCTTATCCATGGAGAGGTGACAAACTACTCCGCATATTCAGGTCGAGAAGGCTTTCCACTCAGTGCCGTCAGGGGCTTTGCTCAGGACTGGGATGGGAATATTTGGGCGGCAGTCGTTGGCGGTCTTGCGCGGTTACAGGGGAATCGGTGGGAAACCGTGAATCTAAAATGGAACTACCAGGGCAGGGCACCCACGGCAGTTTTTGTGGATCGCCAGGGCACGCTCTGGGTTGCCGATAAGGGCCTGGTCATGTTTCTGCCAAGAGGGGAGAAGAAATTCCGGAACATCGGGTTCCCCATCGACTTCCGAATTGAAGCATTTGCTCAGCTACCGGATGGCGACATTTGTTTTCTTGACATCACTCACAACCTGATAAAGACACTTCAGCCACCGATGATCGGACCATTAGCCCGTTCGCCGCCGCAACAGAACTCGTCCAGTCATCTCCTGATTGATCGCGACGCAGGTCTTTGGGTGACCGAAGAACCCGAGGGCCTGGTTCGCATGCCGTTGCCAACCTGGAAGTCGGGTACGGATGTCGCGAGAATCGGCGCTGGCATGGAGGTGTTCACACAACGACAGGGTTTGACCGACAACGAGTCTGAAACCGTCCTTGAAGATCGCGAGGGCAATATTTGGGTTGGCACCGATGGCGGACTTGACCGTTTTCGGCACCGCAACCTCACGTGGCGAGAGTTGGCGGGTAAACACTACTTCTCCCTGGTAGCGGGTGACAACGGCGAGGTGTTAGCAGGAACAATGCCGGGGAGGGTCCTTCGAGTTAAAGATGGCCAGCCGGTCTCTGGCGCGCCGGAGGCGGTCTGGATGGCCTATCGGGATCCGGATGGAACTATTTGGTTCGCCGCCAGTGACGGTTTGTGGAGATTGACGGAAGGCAAATTCTTCAAAATGGCGCTACCGATTCAACTGGAAAAGCTGCGAGGTAATTCCAGGAATAAAGATCCCATCATCATTTCAGCCATGACACGCGATAACTCGGGAACACTGTGGGTTTCGATCAGCGGCCTGGGCGAATTCCAGCTCAGGGACGGCGTGTGGAAATTCATCGCAGTGCTGAAAGATCATCCGGATTGGACGGCCCGCGCGGCCTGCACGGACTCACTGGGTCGAGTCTGGCTGGTCTATGGCGAGGTTGTCGCCGTTATAGATCACGATCAAATTCACACCTTTTCCAGTCGTGATGGTATTGGGATTGGATTGCCCAATACCATTATCTGCGATCATCAACAGCCGTGGGTAGGTGGCGAGTCGGGTGTAGCGTTTCTTCGGGGCGATCGCTTCTACACTCTGGTTGGGGCCGACGGGCAGAATTTTGGCCTGATTACCGGAATTGTCGCATTGCCGAGTAATGGCCTGTGGCTCGCTGCCGGGCCGGGTATCGTACATGTTCCTGAGGGCGAGGTTCAGAAGGTTCTGCAAAATCCAGAGTATCGGGTCGCCTATGACGTCTTCGATCTCGTGACCGACTTGCCGGAACAACTGCAGCGAGCCGGAGTCTATTCTGCCGGTGCAATTGAGGCGACCGACGGCATACTCTGGTTTGCGACCCGCGGCGGCGTGGCTCGCGTCGATCCTGCGCACATCGAGAAAAACACCCTTCCGCCACCGGTTTCGATTCGCGCCTTAGTCGCTGATGGCAAATTGTATCCCGACTTAGGCAACGTATCGTTGCCTTCGGCTACAAACACTTTGGAAATTGATTATGCCGCTTTGAGTCTGTCGATTCCGGAGCGGGTGAGATTTCGCTTCAAACTGGATGGCTCGAAGGAGAAGTGGCAGGATGTTGGCACGCGCCGCAAAGCCTTCTATCAGGGCCTCGCACCCGGCGATTACAAATTCCATGTGATTGCGTGCAACAACGACGGCGTCTGGAACTATACCGGAGCCACACTGATGTTTACGGTCCTTCCAGCCTGGTATCAGACGTACTGGTTCCGCGTGTTGTACGTGCTTTCGCTGGGTGGGTTGATCTATTGTGCCTACCTGCTGCGAATGCGCCAATATGCAGCAGAGATGAGAAGACTGTTCAATGAACGCCTCGACGAGCGCGTGCGCATCGCACGGGAGCTTCATGACACTCTGCTGCAAAGTTTTCATGGCCTCATGTTTCAGTTTCAGGCGGCTCGTAACCTGCTGCCGCGGAAACCGGAATCTGCGATGGAAGCGCTGGACGAGGCGATTCTGACCACCGAACAAGCGATTGCCGAAGGCCGGGACGCGATCCACGACCTGCGCCCCGAGCCGACGGTCCAACACGACCTTGCGGAGCTACTGACTGCAACGGGGCAGGAACTAACAGGAGCTGAAGCGGCCAGCGGAAACTCTCCCGGGTTTCGTGTGACGGTGGAAGGCAAGCCACAGAGGCTTCACCCGACGCTCCAGGACGAAGTCTACCGGATCGGGCGTGAAGTGATACGCAATGCTTTCCGCCATGCTGTTGCCAGTCGTATCGAAGTCGAAATTCGCTACGACGACCACCAGTTGCGATTGCGCATTCGAGATGATGGCAAGGGTATTGACCCCAAAGTTCTGGAAACCAGCGGTCGTCCGGGGCATTGGGGCTTGCCAGGAATCCGGGAACGAGCGGACCGAATCGGAGCCCGACTGAAGTTCTGGAGCGAATCGGACGCCGGCACCGAAGTAGAGTTAGTGGTTCCGAATGCAGTAGCGTATGAAAAGCAGCCACATCGACGTCGCCTGCGGCTGTTTCGCGGAAAGGGAGACAGTGGCGAATATTCCTGACATGATTCGCATCCTTGCGGTGGATGACCATCCGCTTCTCCGCAAGGGCATCGCTTCTCTCGTCAACGGGGAACCGGACATGAAGTTGGTTGCGGAGGCCTGCAACGGCGAAGAGGCTGTCGAGAGCTTCCGTGTACATCGGCCCGATGTGACTCTGATGGATCTGCAGTTGCCCGGTCTGAACGGGATCGAAGCCATCAATCGCATCCTGAGCGAATTTCCTGCGGCACGCATCGTCGTCTTTACGACCTATACGGGCGACGCGCAGGTGGTGCGGGCGCTTCGCGCTGGGGCGCGAGCGTACATATTAAAAGGACATGTGCATCGAGAACTCCTGGAAACGATCCGCACGGTACATGCAGGGCGAAAAAGAATTCCGCCGGATATTGCCACGGAACTGGCCGAGCATGCGACCGATGATGAACTGAGTTCACGGGAAATTGACGTGCTGCTGCTGATCGCTGCCGGAAATTCCAACAAAGAGATTGCTGACCGCCTCAATATCGGCGAAGCGACGGTCAAGAGCCACGTCACGAATATCCTTTCCAAACTGGGCGCGAATGATCGGGCGCATGCGGTTGCGATTGGGCTGAAGCGCGGCATCATCGCTCTGTGATCCCCCAAAAGTCGAGTTGCCGCCCCCAACGATCAGCGGTTCCGGTTTCGCGCCGACTGCTATAGCCTCCGTCATGGAGGGGTGATTGCAGCGACTCTTCAACACGTTCGCCGACGGTTGGCCGGGATGCGGGCTTCTGCTTCAGCGATTGGTTGTCGGTGCCGGTCTGCTTCACAATGACTTTCTGCTGTTCAGAGAAACGTCTGCGCCCGCGGCGCACGCCTCACAATCCATGGCAGCGGCACTGGCCGTCTGCATGGTGGTCGGCTTGTGGACTCCGGTAGCCGGAGTTCTGCTGGCAGTCTTCGAAGTGTGGAGTGCTGTCGCATCCGCAGGCGATCCGGAGATCGCTATCCTGCTTGCGACCTTTGGCGCCACGCTGGCCCTGATCGGACCCGGCGCGTTTTCAGTCGATGCGCGGCTGTTTGGGAGAAAGCATATCGCCAGTTGAAAATGCGATCGTTTCATGCCACTACATCCCCGGATAGTGTTAGATCCCGATCCTGCGAAGTAGATGTCAAAAAACAGGCCGATCGTCGGTTGTCCGTCCCGCCAGATCAGGGCAAGGTAGATTCGTGCAGATCGATGCTGACTCTTCCGGTCCACTGGAAGGGACAGGATGGTCTTCTGACGAACGGTCGCTTGTGAATCGCGTGAGTTGAGGAGAGTGAAATGGCTTCTGCAGTGGCGGAGTATGTCGAGAGAAATGCCGGAGGTGTCCTACCTGAGGCTCGCGCCGAATTCGCGAATATGGTCGGCAACAGCCCGTCTCTAAAGACGGCACTGGATCTGGCGTCCCTCGTTGCCCCGACGGACTCGAGTGTGCTGGTGATGGGCGAGACCGGGACTGGCAAAGAACTCATTGCAAGCGAAATTCATAATCTAAGCCGGCGGAGGCAGCGTGCTTTTGTCAAGTTGAATTGCGCCGCCATTCCACTTGGACTACTCGAGAGCGAGTTATTCGGACATGAAAAGGGGGCGTTCACGGGTGCACTTGCGCAGAAGAGCGGGCGCTTCGAACTTGCGAATAAGGGCACGCTGTTTCTTGATGAGGTCGGCGACATCCCTCTGGAACTTCAGGCAAAGCTGCTCCGGGTTCTGCAGGAACAGGAATTCGAGAGACTGGGAAGCAATCACACGCTTAAGGTTGATATTCGACTGATTGCGGCCACCCATCGCGACCTGGCCGCGATGGTCAGGCAGGGAGCGTTTCGCGAGGATCTCTATTACCGACTGAAGGTATTTCCTATTCATGTTCCGGCGTTACGACAGCGCCCTGAAGATATTCCGAAACTCATTTTGCATTTCGCGCAACTCTATGCGCGACGAATGAACAAGAGCATTGACGAGATTCCTTCAGAGACAATGGACGCGCTGGTTCGGTACGCCTGGCCGGGGAACGTTCGGGAGCTGCAGAATTTTATCGAACGGGCCGTCATCCTTTCTCCAGGGCCCGTACTATGCGCACCCACTTCCGAACTGGAGGTGGTCAGCGCCAACATCCTGTCCATGCTGCCACTAACATGTCTTGACGAATTGCAGAGAAATCATATCCTCCGCGTGCTCGAAGCGAGCGATTGGGTTGTCGGTGGACGCATGGGAGCGGCTGAGCGACTGGGAATGAAGCGGACAACATTGATCTACAAGATGCGGAGGCTTCGGATAAGCCGGCCCGCGCAATTGCCACAGGCAAGTCCTGCGAGAGAGATGCTTCCGGACCGCTGCGCGTGATGACTGCCGGCTGACCATGTTTCGTCAGCGGCAGTCATCCCCCGGCGCGGCATCGATCCACCTACATCGAGATGCTGATCGCGATCCCGCGTTCTGGATAGCTCCGGTTATAGAGGTAATAACCGTTGTCAACAAAGACGACGTAGACCTCGTCGTTGTCGTACCAGTCGTTGCCCCATTCAGCTGGCCAAGGATCCACAATGCTCAGCCAGTATCCGCCATATTGAAAGCGCGGGTAGCCGCCCTGCACCCTGAACGGCAGACCATGGATTCGGAATCCATGCTCCGGGCCGAAATTACCGCGAAAGCGATCGTCAGGGATGCGGTAGCCTGCATAGCCACCGCGCTGGCGCCAGGTGCGATGATCCGACTGCCAGTTCGCGGCCCGATGTTGCTGCCAGGCAGCTTGCTGGTCGTGTTGTTGCCCAAGGTCGCCCCGCTGGATGGTCGCGCTCCGGTGTTGGCGGTCGTGCTCCTGCTCTCTGCTGACGGGCGGACTTTGAGGTTGCCGCGCCTGCGGGTCCCGACGCTGGGAATCGTCGGGCCGCTGCTGTTGTGAATGGGCGGGTTGCCGTTGTTGCTGAAGCGCCGGCCGCTGCTCCTGATTGGATTGCGGGGATTGGTGCTCGCGCCGCTGTTCGGGCTGGCCCTGCTGGTGTTTGTTTTCCTGTCTTGAATGGTCCTTGTCCTTGCTGCCATCGGCGGGGCGGTCCTGCGCTGCACACGCAAGAACGACCAACCCCAGAAGCAACGACAGAAGTGCTGTGACGAGTGACTCCGGATGTTTTCATAAGAAATACCTTTCCCAAGCTGTTCCAGACACCTGCGCTACCGCAGGCTGCTGGTCGTCACGCGGTCGCCGATCGATTCGCCGGAGACAACCAGCTCGACTCTGCGGTTCTGCTGGCGTCCGGATGCGTCCGAGTTCGAGACGACAGGTTCGGAATTGCCGAAACCCTTCGCCGTGACGGAGGAAGGCGCCACACCCTGTTGCACCAGATAGTCGCGTACGGAGTCGGCGCGATTCTCGGAGAGTGTCTGGTTCAGTGCATCGGTACCCACGTTGTCGGTATAGCCGCCGACTTGAATGGCGAGCCCCGGATAGGCAAGCAGGATTCCCGCCACTTTGGCGAGTTTCTCGCGCGCTCCCGGCTTCAGTGAATATTTCCCGGTATCAAACAGAACATCCGACATGTTGACGATGAGCCCGCGTGCGCTGTCGTGCGTCTGGAGAATCGAATTCAGCTGGTCCGCGAGCCTGGTACGCAGCGCGGTCTGATTGTTCTCAGCCTGCTGTTGCTTCTGCTCTGCCGAGCGGGCTTCCATGCGAGCCTGATCTGCATCGGACTGTGCCTGCTGAGCCGACTGATGAGCCTGGTCAGCGTCGGCTGTTGCTACCGAGACTGCCGCCGCGGAAGCAGTCTGGCTGGCAGCCATGTCTGACTGCGCCTTCGCAGCGACTGCCTGAGCGTTCGTATTGTCTGCCTGCGCCTGCGCATTGGCGGCCTGAGCGCTCGCATTCTCTGCCTGCGCCTGCCGTTTTTGCCGGTTCGCGGCATCCGATTGCGCCTGCAACGCGGCCTGCGTGTCGCTCGATGCCTGACGTTCGCTGGTCAGACGAGCCTCGTCGAGCCTTTTCACCGCGATGGCCCGCGAATCCTCCGCGGTCTGAACTACCTGACGCGAAGTGGCAATCAGCTCCTGCTGGGACGGGTGCTGCGCCGTCGCCTCACTGTCAGCCGTGTTCATGAGCTCGACGGCATGGCGATAGCTGTCGCCGGCATATTCTTCCGCACCCTCGGATCGCGCGATTCGTACTGCATTCCGCGCTTCAAAGAATTCCAGAGGAAGCTTCGCCTTCAAGACTACCGGATCAAACTTATAGCCCGTCGGAATGTAACCGCCGCGCTCCAGAAGTTCATACTTTGCGTTGACAGCCTGGCTCGTTCCCGAGGTATCGGCGCGCACGATATTCTCAAGCACGACCACATTGCTGGGTTGCCGAACTGCATAATAGGGCTCCGCCGTGACGATCAGGGCAAAGGATTGCAGATCAGTGGTCGCGTGCAGTTTGCTGCGATGGTTGCTGCCTACCAGCACTTCTCCCAGATTCACCGGCCGACCCTCAGGCGAGATAGCCCACATGATATAGGTGAGGTACTCGCCGCCGAAGGCAGTTGGCTTATCCAGATTTCCAAATTCTGCGTTGATGGCAAGATTGCCTCTCTTGTTTTCGACTCTCGCCCATCCGTCGGCGGTGGGCATCAGGGTCGTTCCTGCGAAATCTACTTTGGTTGCCTGACCGCGATGCTCATAGTTCACCGCCTGAACTGTCCGGCTGGTGACGATCGCCCGATACGGGCTGGCCGAAGTCGAGGGCTCGGCCAGCGGCATCAACTGCGGTGCGCTTTGAGCAAAGGCGCTGGCGCTCAACATCGTTACAACTGCGAGTAGCAATGTGGTTTTCAAACGTATTCCTTCTGGGCGATGGCTGCCACGGTTACTTATTTACCGGATGGGAAGTGGAGATAGACTTACTGAGTGACGCTCTTCATTGGGTGGTTTCTCAGCGTCGACCATGCATGTAGGAGAGGGCATGGAGGTGAAAGATTCCGAAGGCGCTCAGGAGCCATAGAACGGTCGCGATAACGACGACCCCATTGAGAATCGACTTGATGTTCGACTGCATGGGGATGAAGCGGTTCACCAGCCACAGCAGAAGGCCAATGATGATCAGGGTTATAACGACATGAATTAACATACGGTGTTCTCCTTACAACAGGACCCCGCTGATCGGGTCTTTCGGGAATCCCGATCAGCGCTGCTTAAGAGAATTACTGTTGGCCAGGGTTTGCTTCAGCAAGCGTGCCAGCGCGACCAATCTCCCCGACGACCCGCATAAAGCTCAGCGTCGATTTCGGCGCGGGGATATGGCCCGACAGTATCGACCGGAAAGATGCATTGTGGCCATAGATGGCGCGCGTGGAATCCACATCCTGCTCGACCACCGCTCCATCGAGAGTGATTCCGGCGAAGACTCCGTGGGAGCGGGAGTAGGTCAGCACTTCAGTGGTCATCTTCCAGTCTGTTCCCGCCGAGGCGTGGCGGCCGACCGGGCCTGCGGAAGCGGAAGCATCTCCGCTGAGCTGGAATTTGTCGCCGAGCAGATGCTGCAGGCCTTTGTCATTCATGACGACCATTACGAGGTCGACGCCTTCGACGCCAATTTGCAGGCCCCAGCTTCCACCCCCGAGGGATACGAATGCAGGAGCGCTCCAGCCTTCAGCGGTACGGCAGGAGGCGATGCCGCGGCCGTGCTCTCCGCCGACTACAAACCCGCCCTTTACCAGATGAGGAATCACAACGATGCACCTGGCATTTTTCACGACTTCGTCTGGAATCCCTTTGTCTGGCGCATCCATGATGGAGTGGAGTACTTCGGAAGACATTTGCAGGCGCTCGATCGAATCCTGGCGTCCGGACGCAGCCCAGACGTTTCCGGTCGTCAGCGCAAAGGCGCCGACTAACAGCAGAGGCATAATTTTCATTGGTTTTCCTTTGTTTCGGCGGGAAGAAGCTAAGGGAAACACATTTCAGATGGGCTGACTTAGCTCAGAAACCAAGAGTGAGGAGATACAGTAAAGACTCTGCTCCAACATGAGTAGAGCAGACGGCCAGCGCAATAACTGAGCTGGATTGCTCACTCTTACGAAAAGATGACAGTCCCGGTGAAACGGATGCCAAACCGCTCACGGGCTCCATTCCGCAGCCAATCTTAAATAAGATCTCTGCGGTGTGCGGGGGTTTCCGGGTATAGTGGGAGTAGATCAGCTTTTCCACCTCGCCTTCAGCTCTCCACGCTTCGCTCCAGACGAGCACCCTTCAGGTACGCAACGGGTTGACTGGAGCATGTGTGAGCCTCATCAAGAAATCCGATGTACAGAACTATCTCTCCGCGAAGAGAGGCAGGTCACTTGATCCATTCAGGCGGCGCCCTTCCGGCACTGCGTCCGGCCCGGAAAACACTACTTCAGGTACGAAGGTTGCAGCCGACCCCGCGATTAGTTCCAGCCTTCCGATTTCCCCTGGGGCCCTGTTAAACGCCCGTCTTGAAGATTCCGTTGGTGTGCCGGTGAGGGCAGTAAAATTCGGCAGCGGCTCGTGGTAAAGCCGCCAGCGATTTTTTTGCGCGTGGAGTGCACGCTCCCCGGCGGTCTTCATCTGAAACAGCTGCCGTTCGGCGACGGGTGGGCGATCGTTGAAAATGCGGCGCCGGCGCAGCTGGACGTTGCAGTTCGGGACGCGGGGTGGCATTTCATGTGGATCGAGTCCGCCTGCTCCCGGCTCGGTTGCGGCCGGACAGACGAAGTGGCAGCCAGGCGGGCAATCACTCGCGCTCTGGCGCAGACAGAAGCAAAGTTCAACGCCGCGGAACTGGGTGTTTTGCACCTGTCACGATACCTGGGTTTTTGCGTCGCCAAAGCGACACTGCACGCGCGGCATATTCAAGAGCGCGCTTCGCTCGGCCTGATCGACGAACTGAGCCTTCGCGAATTCGCCCCGGAATAAGCAGTCAAAGCCGAATGCGGGACAGATGCGGCTTCCCCCGCGTTTAAGCTACGCATATAAACGGCCACGAACCCGTGTTGAAAGGAATGCATGACTCTTTCGGAGATGCTTCAGGTCGAGGGAGTCGCTGGTCCCCTCGCATTGTTACCGGCTTCGCCTGTGGCCGGGGCCGGCAGTTCGCCGTTGCCTTTGCCCACGCGCGTGGCCGTCATCGGCAACTACCTGCCGCGGCAGTGTGGGATTGCCACCTTCACGACGGATCTGTGCACGGCGATCGCGTCCGAATACGGCAGCGCTCGCCTTTTCGCCATCCCGGTGAATGACCCGGAATCGAGCTACGAATATCCCGATCGCGTGCGGATGGAAATCGAGCAGGAGGATTGCGCCTCCTACGAGCGTGCTGCAGAATTCCTCAATTTCAATGGGAACGATCTGGTGTGTCTGCAGCATGAATACGGAATCTTCGGAGGACCGGCGGGCGGGCACATCCTGTCGCTCTTACGCCGTCTCAAGATGCCGCTGGTGACCACGCTGCACACGGTTTTGCGTGAACCGGATCTGTATCAACGAACCGTGCTGGAAGAGATCGCCCATCTATCGGATCGTTTGATCGTCATGAGCGTGCTCGCCTCAACGCTGTTGCAAAGCGTGTATGGCGTTCCTTCAGAGAAGATCGATTTGATTCCTCATGGCGTGCCGAATTTCCCGTTTACCGACCCAAACTACTTCAAGGATTTGTTCAATACGCAAGGCAAGTCGGTACTGCTGACTTTTGGACTGCTGTCGCCTAACAAAGGAATCGAAAATGTTATCCGTGCGTTGCCTGCGATCCTCGCAGAGCATAAGAACGTAACTTACATTGTTTCGGGGGCAACGCACCCTCATGTCCGGCGGCGGGAAGGAGAACGCTACCGGGAAGAACTGCAGAGGCTGGCGGCTGAGTTAGGCGTCTCCTCTCATGTGATCTTTAATAACCGGTTTGTCAGCGCGGAAGAATTAGTAGAACACGTGGGTGCCGCAGATATTTACATCACCCCTTACCGGCAGGAAGCGCAGATTGTCTCCGGCACGCTGGCGATTGCGCTGGGCGCTGGCAAAGCAATCATCTCAACGCCCTACTGGCACGCCCAGGAACTGCTCGCAGACGGACGCGGCATTCTGGTTCCCTTTGACGATCCGGCGTCGATTGCAAACGCCACAATCCGGCTCCTGGATAACGACGCCGAGCGGCACACGATGCGGAAGCGCGCCTACCTTTACTCGCGGGGCACCACCTGGCAGCGAACAGCCCAGGCGTACATGGGGAGCTTTCAGCGCGCCCGCACCGAACGAATCATGCGGCCAAGACCCTCCCTGCAGGACATCCTTGCGGCCCGATCGACCGATGAGTTGCCGGGCCTGAACCTGGGTCACCTCAGGGACATGACAGACGACACAGGCATTTTGCAGCACGCCGTGTTTTCCGTACCCAATTGCGAGGAAGGCTATACAACCGACGACAATGCCCGGGCCTTGATCGTGACGGTGATGCTGCAGGAGTCTCCGGCATTGGGCAGCGACATTTCTGCAAAGCTTTCACGCCGTTACCTCGCCTTTCTGGACCTTGCCTTTCACAGCAAGATTGGCCGATTCAGGAACTTCCTCGGATACGATCGCCAATGGCAGGAAAGTGCGGGATCGGAAGACAGTCACGGCCGGGCACTGTGGGCGCTTGGAACGGTGCTGGGCCGTTCTGCGGATCCGGGACTGCGAGGCGCGAGCGGCCAGTTGTTCGAGGCCGCGGTTCCGGCCACTCTGGCCTTCACCAGTCCGCGGGCATGGGCGTTCTCCATTCTGGGGATGCAGGGATATCTTGACTGGTTCCCCGGGGACAGGATCATCCAGGGGACGCGCAATTTACTGGCAAACCGCCTGCTCGCGCTATACGAGCACACTCACACTGAGGACTGGCGCTGGTTCGAGACGAGCCTTGCGTATTCCAACGCACGTCTGTCTCAGGCTCTGATTCTGGCTGGATGGAACGGCAGGAACAGGAGAATGATCGATGTGGGGTGTGAGTCTTTGAAGTGGCTTGTCGCCGAGCAGCATCGAGACGACGACCACGTATTTGTTCCGATCGGCTCCAGAGGGTTTTTCGTAAAGGGGAAAGAAAAGGCTCGCTTTGACCAGCAGCCGGTGGAGGCTTGCGCAACGGTCGCTGCCTGCGTTCAAGCGTACCGGGCAACCGGACATACCTTTTGGCTGGAGGAAGCATGGTCAGCCTTCCGCTGGTTTCTGGGGGAGAACGACCTGCAGGTTCCGCTGTACGACACCGCGACCGGAGGGTGCAGGGACGGACTACACCCGGATCGCGTAAACGAAAATCAGGGCGCTGAATCCACCCTTTCGTTCCTTATGGCTCTGCTCGATATGCAGGCGATAGAAACGTCCACAGTTGCGCACCGAAATCAGGAAATGAGCGTTTCCCTTTGACTCCTATTGTTCTTCCATCGGTACAGCCGGAACTCAATTCTGCAAAACAGCAGTCCAGGGCCAGCGATCCGCAGCTTTCCCTGTTTACTCGTCATCCTGAGAATCCGATCCTCAGCCGGGATAACTGGCCCTACGCGGTCAACAGCGTGTTTAACGCCGGCGCTGCGCGGCTGGCTGATGGCGACACCTTGCTGCTGTGCCGCGTGGAAGACCGGCGCGGGCTATCGCATCTGACAGTGGCACGCTCCGCAAACGGAATCGATGGATGGCGCATCGATGCGACGCCGACGTTCGCAGCAGAACCGAGAGAGTATCCCGAAGAAATATGGGGTATCGAAGATCCGCGCATCACTTATGTTCCGGAGTTGGAACAGTACGCCATCGCCTACACCTCCTTCGCGCGCGGCGGGCCTGGAGTTTCGCTCGCACTCACGAGGGACTTCAGGAGCTTCGAACGTTATGGGGTGATTATGCCGCCGGAGGATAAGGACGCGGCCTTGTTGCCGCGGAAGATCGGCGGATACTGGGCTCTGATCCATCGCCCGGTGACATCGCTGGGCGCGCACATGTGGATCTCGTATTCGCCCGATCTGCGGCACTGGGGGCGTCACAAGATCATCCTCGAAGCGCGCCGCGGCGGATGGTGGGATGCCAACAAAATCGGTCTCTGTTCCCCCCTGATTGAAACCGCGAAGGGCTGGCTGGCGCTGTACCACGGCGTTCGCAAGACGGCCTCCGGCAGCATCTACCGGATTGGTCTGGCGCTGTTCGATCTGGAGAATCCAGAGATTTGCCTGCAACGCGGGGACGCGTGGATCTTCGGTCCGGAAGCGGCGTATGAGCGCGGCGGAGATGTCAAGGATGTCGTCTTCCCGTGCGGGCAAACGATCGGGTTGGACGGTGATACGCTTCATGTCTATTACGGAGCGGGAGATTCGTGCGTAGCCCTCGCAACCGGCAGCATCCGCGAGCTTCTTTCCTGGCTGGACACCAATTCGAGCGCAGACGGTGGCGCGACATCGTAGTACACCGCAAGGATCGATCTGTATGAACAGTGCAAAGCTGAACTGGCCACCCGCAATTCCGCGATTCCTGTGGATTCGGCGGAAGTGTCCTCTGTGCAGTTCGATCGAGTTCAAGTCAGCGGAGCCGGAATGGCTCGACACATTGTTCGCGCCGTTTCGACTGCGGGCGGTCCGTTGCGTCAATTGCTGGCGGCGGTATTACTCGTTGGCAAAGGCAAATTCGTTATGAACGATGAAGGGTACACAAAGAACGAGCCGCGATTCTCGCCCGAGCATACTTCAAATGATTTGTTATTCAGCCTGTACCCGAAGCAGACGTCACGGAATTATGAGATCGTCGCCCAAAGTTCTGACGAAGTCCGGGATGTTCGCAACGCTCCTTCCTTCAGCATCGGGCCGTATCTGATCGATTCCGGGCAAACCCGACTGCTCACCACGATCAGTATCTATTGCGAACGTGGCGCAAGCCGTGATCAGGTGCGGCTGCTCTACATGAATGCCGCCGCGGTCCGAATATGGAAGGCCATGGGCAGGAACCCGACCATGGTTGGCGCTCAACATCGGCCGCCTCGAACCGCTCTGCTCATGTATGGGGTCCCGTTCAGCGAGTAGGTGCTTCAGGGCACAATTTTCCGGCATTGTGAAGAATGTTGGGCGCACGGGCTACGGTGACGGCGCATACGCAATCACGGACGAATCCCTCATCCTCGGCGTCGTACCGGCCTTAAGATTCGGGTGCGTTTTCTGAAACGACATGGATGTTTGCCTGCATGGTGCGTTCCTGGCCTGGTGCGAGCACGATCGCCGAGTCGAGGATGTTACTGGCTTCCACACACGCAAATTGTCGCCACTCATCGTTCCCAAGATCGCTGAGCGCAGCCGCGCCCTCCTGCCATGGATTCCAGACAACGGTGGTTGCAGAGTTCACTTTCTCGGTCCGGATCGTTCGACGCCATGTTGAATCGATCAGTTCCGCGGCGCTATGAACGTCGATGTAGGCGTTGTCAGTCTTCGCGGCAAAGATCAAGTCTCCAGACTGCATGTTTCGGCCGGTTTCCATCGACGTTATCCAGATAGGCGATCCGATCGAGACCGCGAATGCTGACTCTGTCTGCCTGGCCCACCCGGAAATAGGTGTGCAAAGCCTCCTCGAAACGAAAGGGGATTTGCCCTGTATTTGTGACCTTCAGTTCAAGCCGAAGAGATTTGCCGATGGATACCTTGAGCAACAGGCGAAACGCGTGCGGCCACCAGCGGCGCGTTGATTCATCGTCCTGTGTCGAACAGAGGATGACGACCGATTCTCCGTCGATGGTCACAGACTCGAGCTGCCATTCTTTGGTGCGAACAACGCCGTGGGCTGGTGCTGAGCTGTCATCAACCTTCGAGCGAAACCAGGGAAAGCAGACCGGAATCCCCCCGCGAATTGCGCGGTCATCTTGCCAACTCGAGTGTTCGCTGAGGAAGATCACGTCTTCGTTGTTCACCGGCTGCCATGACGTTAGCTGGGCGCCATGCAGATAAATTTCCGCCGAAGCCGAAGGTGCTGTCACGCGTATTTTGGGCAGTCCACCGTTTCCGGGGAGCACTTCAGCCAGATTCGGAATTCCAAATCGGCGATTCAAAGTATCGATCTGCGACTGGTTCATGTAAGACGACAGTTTATCGAACCAGACGTAGCAATCACTCGCGTGTTCTGTGTCAGCCCACTATGACCAAACTGTGCCCGGGGCGAGAGCCGCTCCGAACAGAAGTCGGTCTGGGCGAAGGAGAAACCCTGGGTCGGCTAGGGATGGGCGAGGCCGAGCAGCGTGAGGAATTGGTTCCAGAAGCCTGCAGCGGCCTGAAACCCCGTCCCGGCCGCAGTGAGCTTCAGGGGCGTTGTCGGGTCGTCGCTGGCGATGGTGAACTCAGCCGTGAGTGCGCCACCGCCAGACGGAGCGAACTGCACCGTAATATCGGATTCGCCGCTCGGCGGTATCGCGATGGGGAATGTTGGCGCTGGATTGAGGGAGAAGTTCGCGCTGCCGTTGGACAGGGTGATGGATGCGATGTTCAAAGCCGCAGTGCCCACATTAAAGAGCTGAACGGTAACGGCTCGGTTGGTTCCGGTCGTTACGGTACCGAAGCCGATGCTTGCGATGGGATTGGTGGCGAGGCGCTGGACGAGGCCGGTGTTCACTCCCGTGCCGCTGGCGGGGATGGTGCGGGTGGCCTGATTCGGATCGTTCGTCGTCAACTGCAGAAGCGCGAAAATATCGCCCGGCGAGGTAGGCGCGAAGGTGACCTGGAAGGCCTGCGTGGCGCCCGGGGCAACGGAAACCGGCAGAGCGGGTGTGGCCGCGAAGGTGAAGAAGCCGGAACCGACAACGCTGCTCGCGGAGATGTCGAGCGATGCGTTCCCGCAGTTGTAGACATAGAACGGCAGGGTGACGGACTGGCCGGTAGCGACGATGCCGAAGGCGAGGTTGTTATCGGATGCAAAGCTGGGTCCGGCAGTGGGGCGCGTGACCTCGTAGCAACTTCGCCCGTAGGTTCCCACGCGCAGAACGGGGGGCGAGACGGAGTTGTCGATCGCCAGCGAATTGCAGCAGACCATGGGAAGTCCGGCGCCGTAGATTTTCCAGGTGGCTGTGCCGACAGCGCTGGAGCCGCTGCCCGTGATGGTGGCGTCGATCGAGCGGAGCACGCCGGCGTCGCCAGCGACGACGATGGCGGCGGGAGTAGCGCTGGTGTCGAAGACCACGGAGCGCAAGGGCAGATCGGGGAGATTCCCGACAGGGCCGTTGCCGTCGGTTCCGCTGACGTCGGTCCAGTTGGCGCCGCCATCGATGGAGAGGAAGATGTGGCGGGTGCGGTACCTGGAATGGATAGCGGACACTCCGCCATAGACGACAGCAATGCGCTGCGTATTGGTGGGGTCAATCGCAATCGCATTCACCGTTCCGATGGGAATACCGGCGCCCCCCGGCGTGGTGTTGAGCGGTGCAGCGTCCCAGGTCGCGCCGCTGTCGATTGAGCAGTGCACCGAGCCATCACCAGCGCCCGCCCAGATCAGTCCGGCAGCGGCGGAGGTGGTCACGATGCAGGTAATCGCCTGCGCGGGAGCCAGTGGCGTGGGGCTGAAGTTCACGGCGGAGTCAGTACTTTTGAGGAGGACCTTTCCCTCGCTGACATACACGGTGCGGGCAGCGGCATTGGCGCCTGTCTGTTCCAGTGCGATGGCGCGCTCAGTACTGGGAGAGGGGTTGGTGAGCCCTTTGCCGACGGTGACAGGGCTGTTGTACGTGGCGGCCCAGGTGACGCCGGCGTCGGTCGACTTGATGAAGTACTGATCGTCGAAGCCATAGACGATGGTGGGGTCGGTGGGGTCGACAGCGACGAGCCAACCATCGCCGTTGATGCCGGCGTGCCACTGGCCGGCGACGTCGGTGGGGCGGTGGCCCATGGTGCCGGTATCCTGGCAGCCGCCGTAGGTGAACTGATTGGGCACGCCTTTGCCTGTATCGGTTGCGCCTTTGCCGATATCGATACCGCGAAAAAGATTGCTGGCGATCGCTCCGTTGATGGGGTTCCAGGATTGTCCGCCGTCGTTGCTGGTGGCAATGCCGCCATCGGTTCCGGTGTACATCACCGTGGGCGGGATTGCAGCGGGAGCAGCGGGGGGTGCGGGACGGTGGGTTGAAGGACTGAAGACGAGGGCGTGGTTGTCCCAGTGCACTTTCGAGGCGGTGATGGCGGCGGGCTGGAATGTCGTTCCTCCGTCAGCCGAGAGCCAGACCTGCTGGAAGCCGGCGTAGACACGCTGCGAATTGAGCGGATCGACGCCGAGGGTGAGGTCGTAGTCCGTCTGCGTAAAGCCGGCATTATTGGCATCGTTGGGCACGTTCTTCGATGCGACCGCCATCAGGTTGTTGAGTGGGGCCCAGGTGGCTCCGGAATCTGTGGAACGAAAGAGGCCGACATACGTGGGAGTTCCGTCAGCGAGACGGGTCTGCACACTGACGTAAAGGATGGAGCTGTTGGCGGTGGCGCGATCCAACGCAGACTGAGCGACGGCGAACGTGCCGTAGGGAACCTGCGGGGCGGACGGATCGCTGAAGAGATTGGTCGGGAATGTAATACCAGCGTTCGTGGATTTAAGCAGACCAAGGTTCGGCAGCGGATTTGCGCTGGCATCGACGGAATCGCCGGCAACGCCGCAATACACTGTGCTGGCCGGGGCGGCGGTGTCGAGCAGGAGGCAGCAAATTTTTCCGGGTACGACAGGCTGGCGGTCGTCGAAGGCAGGCGTATTGGCGCCGAAGTTGCGGCCACCGTCGACGGAGCGATAGAGCCCCTGGCTGGTGGCCACCAGCAGACAATCCGGAGCGGGGCAAACGATGCGGATGATACCCACGTTGGCGAAAATGCTGCCGAAGTAACCGCCGTCAACGATGCTCCAGGTGAGGCCCGCATCCGCCGAGCGATAGATGCCCGCGCCCTTGGTGAATGCTGATCCACCGTCGAAGAGGTTCCCGCTCCCTCCATAGAGAATCTGACTATTGGCCGGGTCCATGGCGATGGCGCCCATCGAGATGGAGAACATCTGGTCGGTCAGTGGATGCCAGGTTACGCCGGCATCGATGGTCTTCCAGATCCCTCCGTCGTCGGTGGTGATGTAAAGGGTCTGGTCGGTGGCGCCGGAGGGGTCGATGAGAATATCGGTAACTTCTCCGGAGTCGGGACCGATGCCCATGAAGATCTGGTCGCCATTAACAATGAGGGGAGCGGGACCGATCTGAGACCAGAGCACACTGGCATCGAGGTCGAGTTGGTAGAAGTCGGCGACCGCCTGGCGCCAGACATCGGGGCGCGGCACGCCCGCCGGATCGGAGTGGTCGAGGAGGAAGGCCGGACCGCTCTCGCCCACGTCGGTCGGATCGATTTTTCTGATTGGGTCGGCCATGGGTAAGCTCCTCAGCTTCGTTGGGTCCGGTGTTTCCTCCGGGGCGAAAGCCCCAACTGCTGCTCTCTATCTGCGCTATGGTTTCGTTCGTGCCGTGGCGCAGTGTGCGAACTCAGGATTTCGAATTACCGGGCGGAGGCGGAGGCATCATCCGCATCCATCCCTCGGTACCGCTGGCCGGGTCGGGTCGGAGATGAGCGTCCTGCGTTGCTGCAACGACCGGGTCCTCAGCCCAGGTGGTGATGTCGGCGCGATGATCCCAGCTCCAGGTACCGTGAATCTCATTGGGAACCGGCATGCGCAGAGTCTTCGGATCCACCAGCACCGGACCGAAGCGGAATGTGGGCGAAAGGGCGGCGAGGGCGCTGGCAATCCATTCCCGGCGCATGCCGATTTCCTTGCGGGGCAGCACACCGGAGGTCGCATGAACAACGCAGTGCGGCTCGACCAGCAGCGTCAGAGAGACTTCCTGATTCGGCTGAATGCTCATTAAGGATGTATCGACATAGGGGTGGGTGACCGGGCTATTGCCTTCGGTCACGGTATCGCCAATGTCGTCGGAGAAAGTCTGGTAATAGTCGGGCACCAGATTGGCCTGCTGGAGGAAGCCACGTCCGGGACCGACTTCGCGAGCGAAGCCCGCGATGACGGCGTCGGCGCAGTAAAGGCGCGTGTAGTCGTCGTTGACGAAGTAACCGAGCAGGCCATCCTGCCATTGCGGGAGCGCGCCCAGGCGGAGCGAAAGCGGCTTGGTGTTGATGACCGAGGAGTCGATGGGCTCCTGTACCTCCAGCCTGACGCGAGCGCGCAGAATGACCACGGGGTGACCGACCAGCAACGACAGATGCTCGTCGGTAGAACTGGCGAAGGGGTCGACCGTCCAGAGCGTTGAGTCGATGATGCGGAGGATAGCACTGAGAGCATCCTCGGGAAGGCCGGTGTTGGTGGCGTCGGCAAGACCCCATTGCAAAAGACCCTGCGCCACGCCGGCCGCAAACTTATTGGGGACTGCGCGCGCCGGGGACTGCCCAACGGTGGAGGGAACGCCGGGCGCGTCTTCCCAGATCACGCCTGCCTGCGGGTCGGGGCGAACGAAGCCGAGATTGGCGCCGGCGCTGTCGAAAAACTCGAGATCGCCGTCGAGATGATTGGGCATGAGGAAGCCGCAAACCGGCGAGGTGGTCGGGTTGGCTTCGTTCTCCGAGCCATCGGCCGCCATATAGCGAAACCACAGGCGCGCGGGCGAAGTGTAGCGCGGCGGCAAAGCGAGAAGCTCGGGACGGCCTGGGGTTTGCAGCGGCTCCGACTCGATGAGTTGCGCGGAGTCGAGGATGGCGGTGTCGCTGGAGCCGGCCAGATCGAGAAACTGGCCGTAGCTGTCGACGAGTCGAAGGCGGAGGATGCGGATGAAACCCGCGCGGAGCGGGATAAATGGCGTGGGAACGGAGTGGTCGGCAGGCGCCGACTTGCCATCGGGGAGATAGCCTCCACGCATCTGGCGGGTGAAGTTGTCGGCAGCTCCGGCGAGCACGTCCATGCTGTCGAGCGTGTCGAGAATGTCCTGGAGCGCGCTGCGATCGACAGGCGGTATGGTGTTCGTCGAGTTGCTCGAGCCGGCCGTTGGAGTGATGCGAACTTTAATGTCCTCGGCCATTTTGGCGTACGAGTTGAGTGCGATCTGGGCGTAGACGGAGTGGAAGGCAGCCGTGGTGTTGGGCGTGAGAGAGCCGGCACCCCCCGCGGCCTGGGCCTGGGTCATAGCAATGCGCAGGCTGGATGCGGCTGTGGCGGCTGCACCGCCGGTGAGATGGGCGCGGCCCGAGAGAATCAAACTGCCCGGTGGTTGCGGCGTGGGCTGACCGTTCGGGTCTGTTTTCTGCGTGGGATCCGGCGCGGGCGGCGCGGTGGTGGGATCCATGGAGTAGTCGATTTCGCCGAGGGTCCAATCCGCTGCGCCGTTGGTGGAGGGAATGTATTCGATCTGCCAGTCGAGATGAATCGGGTTCCACGGCTGGACCGGCGGCGTGACGGCGATGGGTGACGGCAGGGTGCCGATGATGCCGCTGTGAGCAACGAGGGGGCCGTGGTCGAAGCGGGGATCGCGCGTCGCCCACCAGGCGGTCTGCTCGACGACGAAGTTCTGCGCGACCGCGTTGATCTGGGCAGCGGTGGGAGCCGGCGCAGGAGGCGGCGCCGCGACTGGAGCCGCAGGGCCGACGTTTGTCGTAGTGGCCGAGATGCGGAAGGGACTAATCGGTGTCAGGGCAGCCTGGGCGAGATTTACCGCGGCAGAGGGATCCAGAAGGATGACTTCGCGGAGGAGGTCCTCGCATTCAGGGGGAACGCTGCCGTTTTCCACGCTGCGTTCAAGGATGGGATCGGCGGTGGAACTGGGACGATAGATGAGGGCTTGTGCTTCGGCTGATGCGGAGAGGTTGGCGCTGATGGCTTCCGCGTAAAAGCCGGAGAGCCGGCAAACCAGCGTGTTGTCCTGGGAGAGGCGGTTATCTGCGCCGTACTTAAAGGTGCGGCTGGCGCCTTCGAGGAGGAAGACGGGCTCGCTGGGATAGAAAAGGCGTGGCAGTGCACGGCGGACTTCCGCGGTGTGCGCCGGTATGGGTGGCGGCGCCGGCGCGGTGTTGACAGCGTTGATCACCGACGATAATCCGCCCTTGAGGACGCTGGTCTCGCGCAGCGTTTCTGCGGACTCGGAAAACTTTGCGGCAGCCATGCCGCCGAGTTTGACCGCGCTGTGGTTGAACTTTCCGCTGGTGAATGCGGTCTGCTGGGCGTTGGAAGCCGCGACTGAACCAGCGAAGACGCCTGGGCCCGGCTGCACCGGATTGGGGAGGGGCGGCGGCGTGTCCGGCATGGCGGGAATATTGATGGTCTCCGTCGTGGAGCCGCCGTCGATAGACGCGAACGCGGTGGCTTGCAGCAGCGCATCGAGACGCGCGCGGCCATCGGGCTGTTCGAGATCCGCCAGGGAACTAAGCAGGAAACCTTCAAGGATACGGGCCTCGTCAGGCAGACCGTTGTGTTTGGCGACGAGCGCCGCCAGAGCCTCGGTGAGAGTATTCCCCACAGCGACGTTGATGGCCGAGGCCGCGGGCGGACCGCCGCTTTCCCCGGAAAGCAAACCAGTTTCATTCCCGGGCCAACCGACCGTGGGCCAGCCAATGGCAACGACACAGCCATGGACAAGGGTAGCGTTGGGCCACCAGGAGCCATCGGTGGTGTAGGGGCCAAGCGCCTCACCTGTGTCGCTGAACTGGGGCATGGACGACGGTGCGTCGGAGACGGCGAAGCCGGCTTTCGGCGCGGCCGATGTGAGGGCGTCGTTATAGGCCAGAGCCGGCGTGACAAGATTGGATTCAAGCCCGAGGCCGCGCGCGGCAACGACATATTTACGCGCGTGCCTGATCGATTCGTCGAGTTCGCCCTGGGCGAGCTGCCACTGGTACTGCTGCATTTTGGCGTTGAAGTCGGTCAGCGAGTGGACCTGCTGGTCGCCCAGAGGATCCTGACCCGGGTTCGAGTACCAGCCGCAGACCAGATAGCTGACGGGTCCTTCGGAGATGTCGCTGAGACTGTCATAGAAGGCAAGGCGGTTGACGCAGTTGTCGTAGTAAGCGGCCCAGGCCACGTCGCCCGTGCCGAGAACGGTGAGCGGATTGTTGACCGCGTCCTGAGAAGGCGGACCCTCAGTGAACGAATCCAGATCAATGGGTATGGGGTTCTGATCGCCGGCGCGCAGGACCCAGCCCTTGACGCCGCGGAGGCCGATGGTGCCGGCAGCGCCACGGAATGGGCTGCGCGATGGGTATGTGCGCAGGATGAGCCAGCGATCGGGCGCAGCCGGGAACGTTGTGGTATCGCCTGTGGCGTCGGCATAGCCATGGGTGAGTGCATCGGGAAGCGCCCAGTGAAGATAAATGCCGGCGGTGCGCGACTGCTTGAGTTCGGCGAAGGGCGTGGGGAGGATGTCGTAACGCGTGACGGGGCCGGTTTGCTGCAGATCCGGCTTGAGGGCGCAATCGGCCCAGGTTTGCGCAGCTTCATTCGGACGCACGGCCAGCGCATCGACCTGGATGGGGACGAGCACGCGCGGGGTGCGGATGAGCCAGGGATTCCACGTGCCAATGACCTTAGGCGTGATGCGCCAGGCCGCGGCGGCCGTGAACACCGCGGCCTGGTCGGTAAAGGAGAGCCGGGTATTAATGGCCATAGGTGGTCACCAGATTTCTGACCTGATCGAAGGTCGAGTTCTCGGCGACGCGCTGAGCGATCTGCAGGTTGGCGACGAATCCGCCGGAGGTGTTCTGCGTGCCCGCTTTGTCGACGGTGCCCTCGAAGCGCTGGCGCCAGGGAGGATCGAGGACCGCAATGGCGAAACTGGCCGAGCCGGTGATGTTGACCTGGGTCGGATGCTGCGCGATGCCCTGGTTCAGGCGGCGGCGCAATTCCGTCACATGAACGACGCGGCTGTTGGTGGAGCGGAAGGGCAGCGCCATCTCGTAGTAGCTGGGCGGAGGCTGCGGCGCGGGCGGCGGAGGAGGGGGCGGGTTCGGAGGGATGGGGATCTGGTGTCCGGTGTTGTCGCGCAGATAAATTCTGTCGACGCCGTTGTCGATATGCAGACCGAACATCACGCCGTTGTGGGGTTCTTCGAGAATGACGAGTTGGGGAACGCCCTGGAAGAGCGCGATCATCAACCCCGGCGAGAGAAGCTCGAGGCGCAGCGTCTTCAGTTGCTGCGACTGAGCTTTGGAATCGGCAGGATCGAATGGCTCCGGAACGTCGGTCTTATAGGCACGAACATCCATATGAGGCCAGCCGCTGACCGCGGAGGATCGAAGGAGGAAGCCGGTAATCGTATCGGCGGGAGTGGTGGTCGCGTCGTTTCCGCCCTTGGCATCCGTGAAGGATTTGAGGCCGCGCTGAATGGTGCGCACGATGCGCTCGCTGAGATCGACTTGCTGGTTGACGGCGGGAGCGTGACCCTGGTGATGCGCCTGTTCGCGCGTGCCGATTTTGCCTACGGCGACGGCGCCGTCGACGAGGCGATCGGTCCACGAGCGATCGATGTAGAAGAAGCGAATGGACTCGTCGGGGAGCAGGCGCTCGTCCGGGACGAGGTAGTCGAACGGAACGCCGACCAGGAGGCGGAGATGGGACAGGAACAGCTCCATATAAGGAGGCATCTCTGACTCGGGCTGGCTGGTATCGAGCTGGATGGGTCGGCGAAGGCGCTCTTTGAGAGCGGTGCTGGATTGGATCCACGGGCTGCGCATCTTTATTTCCCCATCTTCAACTGCACGCTGTTCAGGGCCTGGTCGCGGGCGGACTGCAGGCGGTTGAGCGAAGAAGTATCGGCGGCGACCTGGTCGATGGTGGTCGCGTTGCGGACCGTCTGCGCCGGGGCGGCGACTACGGCTCCTGTGGCTCCCGCTTCACCGCCGAGAATTGCGGTCGCTTCGGCAACGCTGGAGAGATTCCACGCCTGTTGCAGTTGTCCGGGATCGAGACCGGGTGCGCCGCTGACGGATCCAATGCCGTATTTGTCGCCCACCCGTGCGATCCCGGTAACGATGCTGCCTGCCGCATTGGCCGCTACGACCGGGACGACTGGTTTGTGAATCTCCAGTGTCTGGTTAAGTGGAATGGCGGACTGAATAGCGAGGAGAGAGTCGGTCCGGACCGATTGCCGATAGGGCTCGCGCCGCCATCGCATCAACTCCTGCCCGAGGCGAGGGTCGGCTGCGGCCATCAGGCGTCCGCATTCGAAGGCCGCGGCGTAACTGATGTCTTCGGCGCCGGTCTCGGGTGTGACGCGACGGCACTGGTCGGCACTGTGGTAGGTGAGGGGATCACGGGTCAAGGGCATCGGAACGAGCGGACCGCGATACCACACATCTTCCTCGACGCCGGATCGATCCATCACTGTGATCGGGATGTGGCCTGTATCGATGACAGGAGGGTGGCCCTGCTCCTCGACGGTGCCCATGGTCGAGACGTTGATGCGCTGGACGTAGTCGCGGAAGGTCCCCACGCCGGTGCACTCGAATTGCCAGCTATGGAGCAGGACCAGCTGCCTGGTTCTGTTGCGAATGAAATACGGTGGTGCTTTGGCGAAGCTGACCGCGGAAGCAACATTGCGGTCGGCGACGGTGGCGAGGATGGTGGTGCCGATGGGGTTGATGAGCGTCTGCTGAGGCGTACCGGAACCCATGTTGGTGACACCCACCGGAGCTGCCGGAGTTGGTGAGGGCTGTTGATCGGCCGCCCGTGCTGCGTTGATCTGGCCGATTCCGGGATTCTCGAGGACGCCAAAGAAGATCGGCGCGGCGACGGGCGGTGGATCCGCTTTGACAAGGTCTGTCCGTTCTTCGAGGGACACCAGGCAGGCGCGAAACTTCGCGTTGGGCGCGGGGATGCGGTTGCTCATCAGCACCGCGTAGAGGCCGTCACCCGACGCGGCGTTCAACTCCTTGTCGTCGACATTGACCTGTCGGACGTGCGCCAGCAGGGTGAGTTCGTCGAGGCTGGGAAGGACGGACTCGAGCAGACCCAATTCGACTTCGATGGAGTCGCAGGTAATGCCGTCGGGAACTTCAAGGCGCGCATACGCGTCGGCGGGGACTACGTTCCTGAGGGCTACGTTCTGGTGGAGCGTGTATTCGCCTTCCTGGAAAAGCAGCAGAGCGAGCCAGGGCGCGGGACCCCACTCCTGTGGCTCGTTCTGGACGGCGGGAAAGGGGTTGGGCTGAGGAGTCCATTGATCGCGGGTGGGTGTCCCGATGGCGCTGGGATCGGAGGTAAGGCGGCGCTCCCAGGGTAAAGTGCGGCGCGAAAGAACGATCTGTGGGATGTACTCATCGAAGCCGCCGTGACCGTTGCGCGGAGGATAAACGGCGGCGACATCGGTAGCGGGCAGCGTAAAACGGGGTCCCTCGATATCGAAGTAGCCGCTGTTCGACGAAAGAGGCGCCTGCTGGCTGTCGTAAGTCACGTTGGTGACCACGTCGATGCGATAGCTCCCGTCGACCAGAGGAGGCGTAACGCAGTCGAAGAGATACATCGACCCAATGGGGGGCGCGGGAGTGGGAACAGTGCTCATCGGGCAGCTCCTGTGAGTGCTGGTTTTGCGCTGCTTTTCGCGGGCAGATCGGCCGGGGCAGAAGGATTGGAAACCATGCGGACCGAGATGCTACCGTCGGGTGTGAGAGGGCCGTCGGGAACGATATGTTCCGGAACTTTGCCTTGGAGGTCGGTGGCCCACTCCTGTGCCTTGCCAGGCATGCCCACAACGCCGGAGAGACGCCAGCCGGTGATGCTGGCGACGCCGACGGTGATGTGGCCCGCGGTTGGATCGACATCGCTCACGTCATACAGCAGAGCGCGGCGACGGCCGCCGAGAATCCGAATGGGATTCGTTGAGAGCGTGGCTCCCTGGGCACTCAGAGCCAGATCGCCATCGGCGGTAGCTGTAGCGTCCTGCAGATCGAGCAGGATCATGACCACACCGATCGAGATCGGAAGCCATGTTTCGGTGCCGATCTGCGCGGCGACAGCATCAGAAACGCGGACCATGGTCTGCGATAGGGACTGGCGGTTACGCAACGGAATATGGGTCTGCGACAGCATCAGGCAGGAGCCGCGGCCAAGGATGGTTGTTGGTCCAACCTGCGGCAGCAGATTGCCGGCCTGCCAACCCGCGACAGTCTTTCTGCCGGCGGGTGCGGCGGTGAAAGCAACAGCGGCAAAGCCCGGAGCAAGTGAGGCGGAGCCGGAGGGAAGTTTGCCGAGGCATTCGATCGACACCATGCCGCAGTTGACCGGGAGCGGTACGGTCGTTTGCGGGGCAGAGGCCGGCGCCGACGAGTACTCGCGATCATCGAGTACGGAGCCCCCGCGAGTAAGGAACGTAATCCGGAAAGCGGAGTCGCCGGTGATGACGAGTTCATCCTGAGCGCCGGCGGGCACGTCCCAAATGTGGGTGGTTCCGGCGGGAATGGTCAGGCCGTTCCCCTGGAAAGAGGCTACGGCGTTCGTCATCTCCTGCTGGTGGCCGGTGCCGGAGGCCCATCCGAGGTCTGGCGTCCGCAGCGTGTTGCCGGGCCTGGCCAAGCGAGTGGGGGCGGGCGCGTCCGAGGCTTTGACGCGGATCAGAGTGGACCCGAGCGCGTTGGCCAGCGGAGCCGCCATGCGGGTGACCCCAGCGGCAGCAGCAACTTTCGTTACAGTCGTGCGCTGCGTGGCAGGGACATCGCTCACCACCTGAGGCAAGCCCCGCAGCACCGCACGCAGACGAGGCTGTTGAAGCGCGACCGCCAGGACGGCGGGCGGACGGTTGATGACGGGCGGTGCAGGCAACGCCGGCGGCTTCATCGTGAGCCCCGTGGTGATGGGAACCACCAGTGGCGGCGCGGAACGGTCCGTCAGCAGGGCATGATTGGCAACCGGCGAGTTGCCGCCCGCGGGCAGTCCCGCGGTGCTGCGTTGATCGGCGAAGAAGCCACTCGCGCCCGTTGTGATCGCGCTGGCGATCAGCAGAGTGCTCTTCGATCCGGCCCCGGCTGTGATTTCGGCCAGCTGGACGGCGGATTCGCCATACACCTGGTATTGAGCATAGGTAAGGGTGAAATCGGCGGCAAAGGGCAGCGGGCGGCTGTCGCCTGTGTCGTAGAGCTTTGCGATGGGGATCAGCGCCGACCTGCCCTCGAAGAAGCAGAACCCCTGGATAGTGAGACCGACCACAGCGGGAACCGTGTTGGCTGCGGCCGGCATGTTGGATGGATCGTTCCAGTGCCACGTGGCTTCCGAGACTTTGCCGATGATCGGCGTGATGATCCAGTGCACAGTGTCGATCTGGAAGTCGGGATTGGAATTTGGATTCGGGACACTGATCGGGGTCCAGGTGTTGCCGTCCTTTCCGAACAGAGACACCACCATGCGCGTGTCGACGGACTCCTTATTCATAGGAGCGAGATCGATGGAGTGCACCTTGCCGCTCTGGTCCTGATCGCCGAAGACGAAGTCGTTCGTGACCGTGGCAGGCATTTTGGTGTCGCACTGGAAAGAAAATTCGCTCAGCATTTTCCAGGGCTTGTCGGAAGTACCGGGAGCCGATTGTGCTCCTGAAGGCGAAGGCGGCACCAGGCCGGTGAGGACATTGACGCGGAATGCGTTTCCGTTCGGGTCATTGCCGAACAGATACTTCGTTGCGAATACATTGAAGTCCGTGATGTAGGGCGGCTGCGGATTGGCATCGGAGCCGAAGGCTACCGTCACGCTGCAGATGGCGAGATCGACAGTGGCGGTGCCGTGCAGCGGAGGCCCCTCGATGGTGAGCGTAGCCCCGAGCGAGACCGTTACGGTGACGCCGACACAGAATCCCCAGAAGCAAGCCTGGATGGAGAAGGTAGCTCCGACAGAGATGCCGATGTCGAGCTCGTAGTAGAACGGGTCCCATGAGATGAGAAAGTCGGCGAAAGCAGTGAACCAGACGTAGGCGCAGGAGATTCCGTACGTCACTTCGAGTCGACCGCCGGCCATGATGCACGTGTTGGTCAGCGCGAAGTAGTTTTCGCCTTTAATCGTGGCGCCGATGGGCAGGCCCCAGTTGAAGCCGAGACGCGGGACATCGGGGAACTGAGTGGGCTTGACGAAATGCGGGTTGTAACCCCCGAGCGTGAGAACGAACTGGCCCTCAGGGAACCACATGAAGTAGGCAAAGCCGCCGGTGAGCTGACAATCCTTGTCGAAGATGTAGGAGTTGGAGGTGAGCTGGGCCTGGATGGAGAGAGTACCCTCGGCCGAGGAGTACCGCGCTTTGAGGGCCAGCTCCACGCTGACCAGAGCTGTGTCGTCGGAGGGAATGGCCATGCGGGCCACGCCGAGGAGCCCGATTTCCACGCCACGATCGAGGGCGACATAAACGATGGCCGTGACGTGGACGATGACAAACGTCGTGCCGTGCAGTCCGACGGCGAACCAGAGGCTGCCGCGTTTGGCCGGGATGCTGTCCCGAATCTGCATCAGCTCGCCCATCGGATCGTTGGCAAGCGCGCCGCCGTCGTCGAGCGCCGCAACCAGGATGAAGCTCGGGATCTGGTTGATATCGTCGGGCACGATGAGTTCGCGGTTATAGCCAACGCCGAGGCCGATGGCGTCGATTTCAATCACGGGCGGAATGCCGATAATGATGAAGAGCCCGGCGAATACGAAGACGCTGGTGTAATCGCCCTGGGCATCTTTGGGCTTCGAGTACGCGCCGACTGCGACCAGGCCGAACTCGGTAATCTGGATCAACAGCATGCCGTCGTATTCGATGGCCGGGCCGCTGTCATTCTTGAGCAACGCGCCGGCGATCGTGATGCCGGGAGTCTGGAAGCTGAGGGCGAGACCCTTCAGGTCCAGGGTCCAGTCGCCTGGATGCATGAGGGACTTGAACGGGATGGTGACGCCGAGCTCGTCGACCTGGCCGGTAAGCGGACCCACTTTGACGGTGGCGTCGAGGACCAGCGATGCCGATGTATTGCCATTGAGGATGATGCCAATCTGGTCGAGGTAGATGGGACCGAGTTGGGCGTGGACGCCGATCCAGATGGGCTGATTGTTACCGGAAAAGAGAATGTGGAAGGTGCTGTCACCGGCCGGCGGGGCGGGCTGGTTGGAATCGGTGGATGCCTCCCAGTACCATGCCGCGACATCGACGGCAGGATTGGGAGGCTGGGTGTCGCCGCCTCCGTTACCGCCATCGCCGCCGCCACCGAGCAGACCCGCGGCGACGGGGTTATTTCCGCCGACGTTGCCGCCCGTGGCCTGGGAAAGCGGCAGGCCTAGTGCATCGATTTCGGCTCCGACGCCCAGGGCGCTCAGGTCGAATCCGCCGGAGAATGCCCCCCAGAAGAAGGTGTAGAGGCGGACACCGCCGATGCGGAAGCCGTTGGTGTTGACGAGGGGGGCATCGTTCTGGCCGGTGAGGCCCAGGCCCAGGCCGACGGCGAGAATTCCGGGGTTGAAGGTGAAGTTGCCGCCGCCAACGTCGAAGAGATAAACCGTCACTCCGGAGTCGAAGCCCGTTCCCCACGCAACAGGCGCGCCAAAACGCATGCTGAGGTCGTAGTCGCCAATGGGGAAATCCTGATTTCCTTCAATGCGAACACCCAGGCGGTTGGCGGTGTTCACGAGATAGAGATTCAGAGTGCTGGTCAGCGGCAGTTTAACTCCGGTGGCGAGCGTGCTCAGCAGCCCTGTGACCACGGACGTAATGCTGGGGAAGGTGGGATTGATGACCAGACCGCCGCCGCCGGGAACGGCAATCTGCGCGCCGGTCAGAACCGACTGCACGGTAGGGCCGCCGGTCCAGAGGGGGGTGGCGAACGCGCTTTTGATCGCGGTAGTGGAGAGCAGCGTGTTGCCCACCAGCGGCACCAGGAACTGCTCTATCAGAGCGACGGGCCCGCTGGTGGCCATGTGCAACGCCGGGGGAATGAAATCGACGGTGATAGGGCCGGTGCTGAAGGTGGTGCCTGACCCGATGGCGAGCGGATAGAACTCGAGCTGGAAGGTGCCGCCGTTTTCGATCAACGAAAGAGTAGGAACGAGAGGGATACCAATAGCGTTTTCAAGATGAACGCCCAGCGCGGCTGAGACCGCGACAGAACCAGCGGCGTATCCACCGGACGCAGTGATGCCGAGAGCACCGTCGGCGAGCTTGAGGTCGGCGAGACCCACGGTGGCTGTCGGACCGCTGGCATCCCAGCCCAGGGCGACGTTGATGGTGCCACTATCGCCGCCGCTGAGGGGAAGAGACCATGTGACGATTCCGGCGTTGGGTCCGCTGCCCGCTGAGACAGTGCCGGGCAGGGTTCCTGCCAGCGGTGAGCCGCCGCTGAACAGGCCGGCGATGGCGGTCGCGATGCTGCCGCGCTGCGCGACGGTAAAGCCGCTGAGCCAGCTTCCATTGAGCATGGCCTTCAACTCGTCGCCGTGCGTGCTGAAGTGGTTGACGCTGTCGTAGATGCCGACGGCCGTGGCGACATCCAGCACCAGATCCATCACGGTGGATGAACCGATGGCCGTCACGAGAGCGTTGAGCGCCTGCAGCAAGAGGGCTTCGGCTCCTGCCGCGAGCGACCCAAGGCCGCTAAACGTCGGCAGGATTTGGATGGGAGGAGTCGGTGTGGGTGAGGTGATGGGGGCGATCGATAATGTAACGCCGGCCGAGCTGATACCGAAAGCAACGGTGACTTGTTGCCACGGCCCGGGAAGCGACGCGGGCGAGGGCGGAATGGTGAGAGACAGAGAACCGGTCGGGCTGGGGTGCGTCAGTTGATCGAACGAAACACCTCCGGCCAGGTCGAGAACCCCGCCGATGGACGCGGTGGTCGCCAGCTGAATCTTGACTGGGTCCGCGGTGGTGCCCGCGCCAGTGGCGGTCAGCTGCAGATTGCCAGGCAGAGTGAGTCCGGGTCCGGCGGGAAGGCCGGCGATGTTCCCGATGAACTGCAGAAGCCTGGTAATCTTGCTGGAATCGAGGCCGGTGCCTGCACTATTGCCGAGCGCTGTGGCTTTTGTGAGCACCGACGACATGGAGGTGAAGAATGTGTCGATCGGTCCAACCTTGAGGCCGGGACCTGCGAGGGCTTCGAGAACCGCCGTTGTTGCACCGGAGAAGAGCAGGCGCGGAAGTACGTTGCTGAGCGCTGCTTCCAGTGTGGCTGCGCTGGGCACCGGCAGGAGGGTGAGCGGAGCCAGCCAGGGTTGCGCGCTCGCCGTGAGCTGCGCGTTGTTGCTCGTCCATGACAATGAAAATGCGCCGAGGGCGAAGGTCGCATCGAGACCAGGCGTGAAGGAAGGGACCTCGACGCTCGCATCGATCGTGAGCGTGGTGTTGGGTGCGATTGCCCACGCCCCCGAAGATTGAGTACGCAGGCCGATGGTCCACGGATTCGGCAGCAGGTAGATTTCCAGCGGCAGCCCGGTGATGGGGAGCGTCCATTCCGGCGTAGCGGTCGTGCCGCGGCTGGGAATGACGACGGTGGTGGCGGTGAATCCGGCAAAGCTCGTTGCGGAGTTCAGCGCGGAAGACAGCTGCGTCGATAGATAGCCGGCGGCGTCAGCGGTGATGGCGCTGAAGGCGTCGGCGGAGATGCCGATGCCGCCGTGGCTGTCGACCACGGCAACCTTGAGGGTTTGCAGTGCGGACAGAAGGATGCCGGCCGGCGACGTGGACGCCGGAGTCGGCGAGCTGATGGTCTGGAGCACCGCTCCGAGCAGGGCCTGGGCGCTGGCATCGGTGAACGTGGCCTGATCGACGACCGGGCCGTGCCACGAAACCTGGTGCAGGTTGACGATGGGATCGACTTTCAATCCACCGCTGGAGGTGTAGATATCGGCGCCGATCTCAGCCCAGCGCACGCGCACATCAACCGGTGGCAGGCCTGTTCCGGCAAAGGAACTGGATGCGCCCACGAGCCAGCCGTTAGGACTGGTGAGTTTCGCGCGGACGCGGAGACCGTGGGAGGGATGAGGCGGGGCTGCTGCTCCGCTGTGCAGTGGAAGTTGGAAGAGGTCGGCGCGCACGGTGGTGTCGACGGCCACGTTGCCAACGGCAGACGTAGCGACGTCGATATGGGCGCGGGTACCAAAGGCCAGGTGCGTCGGGGCGAGTGGTGCGGTTGCGGGGTTGGCGGCGGTATTGGCGAGAGCCGACAGGGCGGGCTTGAGCGCATCGAACAGAGCACCGCCGAGTTGGCTGCCGATGGCGAGTACCGGACGGCCGCCGGAGTCGATACTTGCCGGCGCGGTGACCGGCGTGGGAAACGATCCAGCCTGGATTGCCGATGCGACAGGCAGGGTTCCGGTGGCGGCAGGTTTGTAGCCGTCGAGGGCGAGCAGTATGAAGTCGAGAGCATCGCGGATGGACCCCGCGGGAATCTGCGGGCGTAAAACCTGGATGACGCGGAGCGCGTCGCCGATACGGGTGTCCGACAGAAACGGCAGCGAAGCGCCAAGATGTGGCGTGCCGATCGTGATGAGCCCCTGCACCAGGGTTGGATTGGCGGCGGTGAATGTACGCGCGGCGACGCCGGCCGTCGAGTGCGCAACCAGAGTGACGGGGCCGGTTCCGTTGAGTTGCTGAACGCGTGCGACCAGACGGCCGATTTGCGCGGTGAGCGAGGTGAGGTTGCCCGTGCCGTCGTCGTTGAGGTCGGCGCTGTACCAGGAGGCCTGAGCGGTGACGGTGGTGAGGTCGACGGCGGAGGGGTCGAGGCCGGGAATGCGCAGGTTGAAGTTGGTGGAAGGGGCGGTGGCGCCGTGGACGTTGGGATCGGCGAGCAGCGCGGTCCAGATGGTGTGGTCGCTGAATGCCGGACCGAGCAGCAGGACGGTGCGCGCTCCTGCGGCGCCACCGGCAAGACTGTCGACCTGAGTGAGAATCTGCGCGATGGCAGCCGGGTCGGAGGGTTGGTTGGGATGAGCGGAGGAGAGCGTTGTGCCAGCGGTCCAGTCGGGGCTGGTGGGCACCTGCGATGCCAGGGCCACGACGCCATCGCCGGTAGCGAAGAGGGAAGACAGCGAGTTGAGCGCATTGGCCAGGAGACCGGCGTCGTTGCCGGCGAGATTGTTGCTGAGGGTGGGCACGAATGCGGCGACACTTTGCGCCACCTGGAACAGCGTTGAGAAATTCGCCGCGCCGGTAGCCGCCGCGATGAGCGGCGTAACCCAGGCGGGTGGCGGGCCTGCAGGTTCCAGCCAGACGAGAGCATCGACGTTGGCCGATGCGGTTGTCGTGAGCGGGAGAGCCCACGGATCGTCGTAGGTTCCGGAGCCAGTGATCGGCAGGCTGAAGCCGGCGAGTGGGTTGCCAGGAACGGAGGGCAGCGCGTCGGAAAAAAGTCCGCGCAGCCAGGGAAGAATCTGTGGCAGAAAAGCTTTGCCATCCGCCGAGACGCCGGTCGCAATGGAGGCGAGCCAGTAGCGCAGGGCCGTGAACGGATCGCTCAGCAGCGAGCCGGGGGCACCAGGATCGGCGAGCGTGGGCCAGTCAGCAGAGAGCCCGTCGAGACCGCCGTGCACGCCGAGCAGACCGGCAAGTGTGAAAGCCGGCATGCCACCCCACGAAGACAACGCGCGCGCCAGGACAAGACGAAGGAGCAATTCCAGATTCGGAATCGTCAGCCCGAAGTCGGCGGCGATGGCAGCTGGATTCGTGACGTCGAAGGGCGCCGCCAGCGGGAAGCCGATCGAGGCGACGTTGATGGTGTTTCCTGCGTACGTGACGGTGACGTTCTGGAGGCCGGCGTTCCACATCAGCGGAGTGCCGGGAGTGAAGGTCATATCGGCGGCGAAGCTGTCGATGCCGAGGGAAAGTCCGCCGACAGACGGAATGGCGGGGATGGGCTGGACGCTGACATGGGCGTGCTGCCCGGCCATGAGGGAAACCGTTCCCGAGCCGGATTGCGGCAGATCGAAGGCCAGCAACTCTGCCAGCCAGTACACATCGACCGGCGCCTGCGCGAACGATGCGCGCAGTCCGATGCGAAGTTTCTGAGGGTCGGTGGCCACGCCGCTGGTCTGGTCGTTCCACGCGGCGATCTCAACGTGAAACGTGGAAGGCGGCGCGAGTTCCAAAACCCAGGGATCGGTACGCGTACCGGAGCCGGCGACCGGGGTTGTGATTCCGATCAGCCCGCCGATCTCTTCCAGCATGTGCGACCAGGGATGCGCGCTGTCGAGCAGGACCGCGCGATGAACAGCTCCGATTTCCTGAGCCGGATTGGCGAGGAACTGAGGCAGTCTGACGGTATGCGGCGATGTGGGATCGTTGCCCGGCGGAATGATGGCAGCCAGGGCGGCCAGATCGCTGCCTGGACCAGTGGCGCCAAAATATCCCCGAATCGTATTTCCAATGGCCGTGGAAACATCGCTGGCTACGCTGTCGGCATTGGTCAGGTCGATCTTGTCGTAGACATTGGTCGAACCGAGAAGGGTGAGTTGGACGGCATCGAGTTCCAGCAGGGGCTGCAGTGCGGATCCCGTCCAGTTGAATCCGGCTCGGAGTGACTGCACCGAGATCGTCGCATTGCTGACCAGCGCTCCTGCGCCGATCGCACCGGGGGCGATCGCCGTGACCGAAGCGGACGGCAACACGGCGGCCGAGCCGGTGCCTGTAATCGGGATCGAGGCGAGAACCGCGTTGCCTTCAATGCGGACGGGCGGGCTGGCTCCGCTGGGTATGACGCGAGCCTGCAAGCCGATCAGCAGGGAAGTCGTGGACGACGCGGTCGCGGTCGCGAAAGTAATGTTGAGACCGGAGCCGGTGGCGCTGCCGATCGGCAACACGGGTGCAACCCATGGGTCGGCCGCGGTGCCTGACCCTGTCACGGTGGGGCTGGCCACGCCGATGAGTCCGACAAGATGGCCAAGCCAATGGACAACCGGCGCCGAAGCGCCGCCTTGCAGGAGCGAGGCGAACCAGGTGTTGATGGCTGACGGGTTCCCCAGCTGCGTGAACGGAAACTGTGGAATCGCCGAGTCGCCAAAACCAAGCAATTGGAGCAGGTGCGCCGTCACGGCCCCGGCCTCTCCCGAGTTTGCTGCGAGCCGGGTGAGCTGTTCCTGGAGGAAGCCGATTATGAGGTGGACGGCTTCCGAGCCCAGGTTCGACGGGTCAAGCGTGATGTTTTTCGGGCCGGTATCGTCCAGTTGCAAACCTTCGAGGTCGACCTTCAGAGTGGCCGGTGTGCCGCCTCCAAGCGGAGTCAGGCTGGCGGTGACGATCACCGAATCAAGGCCGATCGGATCCGCCGGGAAGTTAAAGCCGAGGTGAAGCCGCAGGCTGACATCGAGGGGGCCATTTGCGGTACCCGCCACTGCACTCACGTTGCCGCCGTTGACACTGATGAAGGGAAGATGGGCCTGGAGCGATGCCAGTGGCGGTGGGCCGTCGCTGGAGTGGAATTCGCCGGCGAAGCCGAAAACAACTCCGTTCGTAGTGTTGATGGTGAGATAGGCATTCCCCCGCGCCTGATCGCCGAACAGGGGATGCCAGGTTTCGTTCGCCGGGAGACCGGGCAACTGCACCGGAGCAAGAAGCGCGTCGAGGACGCGCAGGAAGGCGGCCCTCTGCGTGTCTTTGGTGAAAATGGTTTCGATGTTGCTCTTTGGATCCTCGAACCAATGGGGCTGGAGGTTGCCACCGTCGTCAAACAGGCCGATGGCTTTGCCCAGATCGAGAACTTCGTTGCCGAGGCCGTCGCTCATGCCGCGCCTCCCGAACCTGTGGTGAGCGCGGTTCCTGCATTCAGACTGAGGGTTCCGGCGCTGGCCGAGAGTGCCCGCGGGGTCAGGCTTCGTTCCGCGGCGTGGTCGTTCACCACTCCCATCAGGGTGGACCACACTGCGCTTTGCAACTGCTGGCCCCAGGCCGAAGCCAGTGCGCCGAGACCGCGCGGCAGTTCGTCGGTGGTCGCCGCCAGGCCACCCAGTTCACCTGCGCCACTGACGGCGAAGCTGCAAACCAGCGGGGAACGGCCGGTCTGATCGGTCTCCAGATCGACCGATACCAGCACCATGCGATCGAGAATACGCACCACGGTCGAGTCCAGATGGATAAGGACTTCATTACCGTGATCGACCCAGATGACTCGGGTGGGCGTGGAAGCGCCAGCGGGCAGCGGAGCTCCGTTGGCCGTAGTGCCCATGAGACGGACGCTGATTTGCGTGGTGAGATCGGTCTCGCCCAGTTGATCCGGAATCGTGTACGACCCGGGACACGGGGGTGGTGGGGGTGGCGGGGTCGATGGAGGCGAAGCAGGAGGATGGCTCCGCCTCCACAAGAAGGCGAGCAGGAGTCCGATGCCGATGCCCAGCAGCAGAACGAATAGACAGATCAGCACAACAAAAGCGAGTGTGCTCATGGAGCCTGCCTGGCGATTTGTAAAACTAAGGGCGAGAGGGGAGTCTGTCGGCGCCGCAGCACGGGAGCGGGGGAGAGCGTCGAAACACGGAACAGAATAGAGGCTGAATTCTTACACCGGTGTCGCGACGTCAGTCAACAAAAAATAGAGAGGCCCAGATGAATTCTGGGATCGGTTGAAACTTCTGGTTGCCGGTAAAGCGCCAGAACGCAGTCGATGAGTTCCCCGGCGGCCAGTGCGAAGACGCTGCGGAAGCAATCCGAGGGTACGGTCTTCGTCACCGACGGGCCCTTCACCGAGACCTGGGAGCACATGGGCGGTTTCTGGATCCTGGAATGCGCTGATATCAACGAGGCACTTGCATGGGCCAGGAGGGCCGGCATCGCCTGCGATGTGCCCGGCGAAGTACGCGAGCTCCTGTTCTATCCGGCTCCGGGGCCGTAACGCGTTGGAAGCAAGTCAACAACCTGGCTGCCGCGACTACACGCAGCCCGGCCAGGCCAGTCGGTCGGTATCGCGTGCTGTTGTGCATGTAGCCGGCCCGGAACAAGGGCGTGATCTACTCGCTCCGGGCCCGGAGAGAACTAAGGCTTAAGTTCAAAGAACGACAATGCTACGGATCAGCGAATTACCCGTGTTGTCACCGCAGACGAATTATTCCTGATGTTTCCATCCGTGTTGACTGCACTGACTGTCGAAGTGTTCCTGATGATGGAGCCGGGTGCAGCCGTGACCTGCACAACAAGACGGACCAGTGCGCCGGTCGGGTTCCTGAGGGTAAGGGGAGTAAGGACTCCGATGCCGCAGGACACCGTGCTTCCCAGGCTGGCACATGGAATGCCGGTTGACGGAATGCTACAGGACACCGATCCGCGAACGATGGTACAGGACTCTGGCACCCAGGATGCGCTAACCAGGGTCGTTCCCGGCGGAAGAACATCGGTTAGAGCGACCTGGCTTGCGACATTTGGCCCGAGGTTTGTAACCTCGATGAAATAGGTGAGAGTCTGCTTCGTCCGAACCATGGGTAATGCCAGGTTATCGACTGCTAAGTCGGCGGGCCCTCCGGTCTGCTGCGCAGCAATGATCACGTTGAAAGTCGCGGTGGATCGACTTCCGCTGACGGCGATCGCCGTGCAGTTCACGGCAGTTGTACCAACTGCGAAAGTGCTTCCGGACGCGGGCAGACACGTCACTACAGGATTGGGATCAATCGCATCGCTGGCAGTCACCGCGTAAGTAACTGGAGCGCCTGCGGACGAAGTGGCAGTTACTGTGAGTGTGTTTGGAACACTCAGTGAAGGATGCGTAAGGTCAATTCTAATTGTTATCGACACCGATTTCGATAAGCCCGCGCCATTGCTGGCCGTGCAAGTCAGGGTAGTCCCCGAGGTCGTCGCGTTGAGGTTAATCGGCCCGCAGCCAGTCGAGGATGCGATACCGGAATCCGGATCCGTAACACTCCACTGCACGCTGGCGCTGCTGAGATACCACCCATTGTTGCCGCTGGTACCGACAACCTGCGGCACGATGACAGGGGGTGTTGTATCGGCCGGTGGTCCGGAGGAAATGACCAGGTTCACCGCCGATCCGGCGCTCACCATTGTGCCTGCCAGGGGGCTCTCGCTGATCACATCGCCAGACGGCACCGATGTGCTGGAGGCACTGGTGATATTGCCGATGACCAGCCCCGCGCTGGTGATCGCCGCGGACGCTGCGGCTTGACTGATGCCGAGGACATTAGGGACAGCGAGCGTCTGAGAGGCAAAGGTCGCGGTCCAGGTTGTGGGGCCGACCACCGGCACCGTGCAGGATGCGAAAGGACAGATTAGGGTCGCAGGACCGCTGGGCAAGGTGATCACTCCGGTCCATTGAACGAACGTATATCCTGGATTGGCGATCGCCGAGAGCGACACGTTGCCCCCCGAATCATAGAAGGCACCGGATGCCGGCGAAACGACACCACCCTGCGAAGGCGACGCGACAACCGTAATCTGATATTGAGGCCTGTAGTAGATGGTGACGTTCACAGGAACAGCAAGGGCCTGGACGTCGTGGATGAAGTCGCCGCAGCAATCCGGTGCGGTGAAGCCGCTGTCGCTGAAATGATCCAGCGCGTACTGCACACCAGTGCCGCCGGCTATCGCTGGGGTGGCATAGATCTGGAACCACAGTCCAAAACCTGAGTTATAGGTACACGTCGTCTCACACCCTACGAACTCGCTTATGGGGCCACCTCCGGGCGGAAATTCGTAATAGACGCTGAACGGCAAATTGGGAGGCGAAGTCTGGACGGTCACGGTGACCTGGGGTTCCGTTGACTGATTTCCGATGACCGCGATGGTGTCGGTCGTTGTGGAATCCTGAGAGCTGTCAGCCGCGACGATATCGGGCCTGCCGTCGCCAACACTGCCGGCAACGGTGGGATCGGCTCCGTTGAAATCTCCGACGGCGATGGCGCCACCCAGGAATGGCGCATAAGGAATCGCGGGCTGAAAGCCGCCGTTGCCAGTATTGATAAACACGGCGAGGCCATCGCGGGAGCTGGTGACTAAGTCAGGTTTGAGATCGCCGTTGAAATCACCGACCGCCAGGGTGCCGTTGATTGCTGCTCCGGCACCCACCAGGTAACTAACCCCGTTTTGGAAGGTGGCATTGCCGTTCCCGAGAAGAACGGACAGAGTAGCACCGTCAGTCACGGCCGAGATCGGCTTTGCCGTCACCATCGAAATCGGCGGCGACAATATGCAGAGTGCCAGAGCTGAAGAAGCCCGATGGAACGGAAAAGTACGGCTGAAAGGTGCCATTCCCGTTGCCGAGAAAGACAGCAATACTGGTGGCGTTGATGCCTGAAATTGCGACTGCGACATCCGGTACTCCGTCACCATTGAAATCGCCGACGGCGATGGATTCCGGAGTGCCGTTTGTGGGAGTTGCGAATTCAACGGCCGAATTCAGAGTTCCTGACCCCGTGTTGAGAAGGACGGAGATGTTATTCGAATTGCGATTGCCGACGATGACGTCAGGCTTGCCGTCGCCGTTCAGATCCGCCACCGCCACGGCCTCCGGGGTGGTGCCTACGGCATAGCTGGTCGCCGCTTGAAACGTTCCGTCCCCCTTGCCGAGGAGCAACGACAGGTTGCCAGTCCCGGGAGTGGGGTTGGTTTCGACGAGGTCGAGAGTTTTCCGTCGCCATCGAAGTCCCCCACAGCAACGGCGCTGATCGCGGAAGTGGACCATATCTTCGGCGCCTGAAAGGTGCCATCGGCATTGCCCAGCATCACCGTTCCAGTGCCAATGCCGGAAGGAGGCGGCGTCAGCGAAGAGGCGGTAACGAGGTCGAGTCGGCCATCCCCATTGAAATCACCCGTAGCCAGCGACGCAGGAGAAAAACCGGAACGACGTACAGGAGCGGCCTGCAGAGTGCCATCACCATTGCCCAACAACAAGGCGACCGCGCCATCGACCGCATTGTCCGCTGCGACCACATCGGGATGTCCATCGCCATTGAAGTCAGCGATGGCAATGCCGATAGGTTCCGGACCCGCCGCATACGAACGGGCGGAGGGAAAAGTGCCGTCACCGTGATTGAGAAGCACGGTCACGTGGTTCGAACGAAGGTTATCCAGAACGAGGTCGGGATAGCCATCGGCGTTCAGGTCGACGGACGCAAGCTTATTGGTGCTGTTAACGAAGTTAGGGTCGTCGAGGGCATAGTGGACGGGCGACCCGAACGTGCCATTGCCATTTCCCGACAGCACGGCGACGTCGTGCACGTCGGGAGTTGCAACAGCAAGGTCCAGCTTTCCATCCAGATTGAAGTCGGCAGCGACAATTGACGTGGGGGAGACGCTGATGCCGGGTTGGTCGAGGCTGATGCTGGCAGGCGCCTGGAAGGTCCCATCGCCGTTGCCGAGCAGAATCGAGATGTTGTCGGAACCTTCGTTGACGGCGGCGAGATCGGCTTTCCCGTCACCGTTGAAATCCCCGATGGTTGCGGAGATAGACACGCTGCCGAGCGCTATGAAACTGGCAGGCCGGAAGCTCCCATCGCCGTTGCCCGGCAGAATCGAAACGCCACTGGTGCCGGGTCCAGCCCCCGAATCCACAACGACGAGATCCCGCTTCCCGTCACCATTGAAATCGCCAGTAAGAACCGACCGCGGGTTGATCCCCGTCGCATAGGCAGCGCTTGGGTTGAAGCTTCCGTCACCATTGCCGAGCAGGATCGAAACGGTGCCGGAACCCTGATTAGCGACCGCCAGATCGTTCTTTCCGTTGCCGTCGAAATCGTCGATAGCCACCGATTGAGGATTCGTGCCGACAGTGTAGGTTGCGCCGGGCACCATAGCTCCGTTGCCGTCATTGAGGAGAATCAGGACGCCGTGCTGGTTGGTCACTGCCACGTCGGGCTTACCACTGCCGGTAAATGGCCCGACAGCCACGGACGACGGCGAAGTCCCGGCAGGAAACACCGGGGCTGCGGCAAAAGAAATGGTCTGTCCTTGAGCACCGGGCGCGGGCCACATCGAAACTGTGACCACGGCCAGCACTAGAGCGATGCGCCCAATCGTCTTCATTTCTTTCCTCCGGCATGGATGGCTGATGGCAACGATCGCGAATTCAGTCGTCTGTCTTGTCTAAACGTGAATGGGCGAGAAACTGGCTCATCGATAGCGAAAGATTTCTACTATTCCCTGAAATACAGGGCACATTCCGGCGGTTTGTGGACACACATCATCCATCACGCCGCTGGAACTACGGCGTCGCGGTTCTGCCACTTCGAGCTGATAGACGAGGCAGAGTCTTTCTTATCTAACTGAACGAAAAATCGAGCCGGAATGGCTCACCGAAGACGGTCGTGGCAATGCAACTTTGCGCAGAGCGCGGCCAAAATCAACTTACCGCGGTAGAAATGAAAGCTCCCACCCAAGGTCGAGTGGATTCGCCCGTCTGTGGCTATCGGATGTAAGAACTAATGTGGGGGCGGAGCGAGCGCTTCCTCGGCGACTCTCAGCTCTTTGGCCACTGTTATTGGGTCACCAGCCTGGAAGCTGTTCGGAGCGGAATGGTTTGGATGATCGATGCGCCGCCATGTGTCCTGGCTTTGGAGATACCACGACCGCGCTTGTGTCCAGCGTGCCTTGCCCTTGTCCCAGCCAGGCCAGAATGCCGCGCCGCCTTCGCGTCCAGATCGCCCAGGCCGGAATACGCATCGGCCGCCGCATACAAAGCATCGAGGTCAGCAGGAGAACTTATAATCAAAGGTTCAACGATCGTTAAAGCCCGATGGAAGTAGTTCGCGGCATCCTGATCATTCCCGGCCCTGGCCGCCGCTTCTGCCAGCTTCACGTCGGCCGCACCCGCATTCACCTCGTTCAAATTGCCGGCTTTGTACAGGGATTCGTAGATGGAACGCGCATGCTCGATCTCTGCTATTGCGTCTTCCGGCTGATTAGCAGCGGTCAGGATCGTGCCCCGGTAGACCAGCATTGCGGCAAAGACGCCCTGCTGGAAGGATTTCGCCGGACCGGATGAGACCAGCGGACGCATGATCTGGAGGCCGCGATTGGAGTAGTCGATCGCGCTGGCGGGCTGGTGTGTGCGAGAAAATGAATTGGCGGTATTCGTGTATGCGATGGCGAAGCCTTGCTGAAGCAGCGTATTTTTCGGGTCGGCGGCGGCCAGATCCTTGTAGATCTCCAGATCTTTCAGGTTGTTCTCAAGCGCATGTGGATAATCCGCCAATGTCGTCGAATACGCTGGCCATGCTGCCATACGCGATGGCAATACTGCGCTGGTAGCGCACGTCCTTAGAGAGTTGTGTCAGTTTGCGGTCGATCTCAAGCGATTTTTGATAGTAATTGAGAGCTTCCTGCGGATTCGTTGCCTCCAGCTTCGTGCCAATGTTGCTCAAATCCAGGGAGTAGGCGTGCAGAGTGGAAATGTCATCCGGCTGCATCCTGAATGCGACCTCATCCACGGCCAGGGCATGGCGATAGTCATCGATGACCTTCTGATTTGCCGCGCGGTCTCCGGCATACCCGATCCTGCCTGAAACCTCATAGTCGAAACCGAGCTCGTGGATAACCTTCAGGTTGTTGGGCCGTTCTTTGTTCACGGCTTCAGCCATCGCAATGGCGCGGTCGATCGGATCCCGCGCGCCCCGCGTGTCGCCTCTGGCCCATAACTGATGGGCCACCAGGCGGTAGTCCTGCGCCAGCGCGAGGCGGTCATCCGGATCGCTCGATCCAGCGCCGATACGTTTGCGCAGATCGAGCGCTTTACAGTAGCTTGCGTACGCGCCCTCGAAATCGCCCAGGTTGTTTTCAAGATAATCGCCCTGCACCGAACCGACTCTCTCGTAAGCGGTGGCCAGCTCGCGCTGCAGTCCCAGATCGCCGGACGAATCATGAGCCAGAACGTTCAGGTATTGCAGGGCCCGCTCCACGATGATCTTGCGCGCCGGCGTCGAACCCGGCAGGTCCCGGACCGAGTCGTGGACATCAAAAATGAGGGAGTTGGCCAGAGCGCGGACATCGTTGAAGCGCTGCTGCGCGATACGTTCCTCCCGTATGGTTACGACGATGACCGCCACCAGCATCAGCGCCGCAGCGAGCGTTGCTGCCACGCCGACTTTGTGCCGCGCAACAAACTTGCTGGTGCGATACCAGACCGTATCGTTGCGCGCGATCACGGGGAGCTTGTCGAGGTGGCGGCGGATGTCCTCCTGAAAGTCGTTGACCGATGCATAGCGGCGGAGCGGTTCCTTACGCAGAGCCATGAGCACGATATTGTCGAGGTCGCCGATGAGTTGCTTGCGCAACTTGTCAGAAGAGACGCCGGGGAATGTGGGCGATCGGAAGGGCCGTTGAGTTCGAACGACCGAAAGGCTCGGTTTTGTGACTTCTTTCTCGCAAATCTCACGGGACAGATCATGCGCGGAATCACTGGACAGATCGTATGGACTGAGCCCGGTGAGCAACTCATACAGCACCACACCGAGCGAGTACACATCAGTGGCCGTTGTCATGGATTCCCCCTTGATCTGTTCAGGGCTTGCATAGCGGGGGGTCAAGGGAAGAAAGCCGGTGAGCGTACGGTCGAGGTTGGAATCCGCGGAACCAGGGGCGATAATTTTCGCAATCCCGAAATCGAGCAGCTTCGGTATACCATCGGCGGTCACCAGGATGTTCTGCGGCTTGATGTCGCGATGAATGACCAGGTGCTGATGTGCGTAGTGCACTCCGGAACAAACGTGCAGAAAGAGTTGCAGGCGTTGCCGGATCGGAAGATCTCTGCTTGCGCAGTATTCGAGGATGGGTTGCCCCTCGATCAATTCCATTACCAGGTAAGGGACGCCCTCTTCGGTGGCGCCGCCATCCAGAAGTTTAGCCAGGTTAGGGTGGTCGAGGCTGGCGAGAATCTGGCGTTCAAGCTTGAAGCGGGCGAAGACAGAGTTGCCGAAGTGTCCGGCTCGGACAAACTTGAGTGCCACTTCCTTTCGATATTGATCGTCGGCTCGGAGGGCACGATAGACTTCGCCCATACCGCCTGCGCCGATTTGCTCTCCCACTTTGTAATGACCGACGCGGCGTCCAACCCAGCACGTTTCCTCGACCTCGAAAACACGCGCAGCAGCCGCGAGATCTTCCTGCCCGAGAAACTCGTCGCCGAGTTGCTGACCTGAGGACAGCAGGGGCTCCAGATCGTCTCGAAGCGACGTATCGGCGGCATAGCTGCGGTCGAGGTAGGTTGCGCGTTCCTCGGTATTGAGTTCCAGCGCAGCCGCCAGCGCTTGCTTGACCTGTTGCCACCGTTCCGGTGTCATGTTTTGTTGCCGCTCATCATGGCGTGATGCAGCCACACGCGCGCAGTAGCCCACTCACGCTTTCCGGTCGCGGGCGAAATGTTGACCGCTTGCGCGGCTTCTTCAATCGAGAGTCCCCCAAAAAAGCGCAACTCGACCAGCCGGGATTGGCGTTCATCCAGTGTGGCAAGCTTTTTCAATGCGGTGTCCAGATCGATCAAATCGACATTGATCGTTCCTTCCGATCCTGGAGTCTCTTCATCCAGGGTCACCGTGATAGCTCCGCCGCCCCGCTTGGCCGCGTTGTGGCCGCGCGCATGATCCACCAGGATTTGCCGCATCACTTGCGCTGCCAGTGTGAAGAAGTGTGCCCGGTCCTGCCATTGGGCCTGCTTGCGGTTCACCAGGCGCAAATAGGCCTCGTGGACGAGAGCCGTGGCCTGTAGAGTGTGGTCGCTGCGCTGCCCGGCCAGGTTCCTTCTCGCCAGACGCCGCAACTCATTGTAAACAAGGGGCATCAGCGCATCTCTGGCCGCGACATCGCCTTGACTCCACCGGGCGAGCAATTCTGTGACGCCCTCCCGAGCATGCGTTTTGTCCACGGCATCCCCCAGGGCCCAACGCAGAAATGCGACTGAGGGCCAAAAGGTACCTCCGATCTTCGGTGAAGTCAATCGTGCAAAGGGTGCGCGGAAGGGAGTTATTCAGGCCATCAGCAGCAAACTCGATCCGGATCAGAGAAACCGATGGCGACCAAACCGCAGTTTAAAAGAACCTGGGAAGCCCTCAATAGTGTTGGCTTATATGGCGGCGCATGGCTTCATCTCGGTGGGAACCCGACCAAGAACGGCGGCGCAGGAGCCACCAACCGTAAATCGCCAAACCACTCAGGCCAAGGGCTGCAACCGCTGCCGCTATTTCAACCCACGTTCGTATCACATAGGCACCCACATCTGCTCATGATCATTATCACCCGGATGCGGGCAAGCAGTTGCCTGTTACCCGACGTTGACCGCATAGCCATGATGGCATGGATCTATTTCGGCCTCTCCGCCTTGAAGAGGGCAAACTACCCTAAGCGATTTTGTTGGTGCCGGGAGGGGGGGTCGAACCCCCATGACCGCAAGGGTCGGCGGATTTTGAGTCCGCTGCGTCTGCCAGTTCCGCCATCCCGGCGTTGGAAAGGGACCGTGGTTAGTATAGCGAACGATGCTGCAGTCGAGGGATGGCGGAAGCGACTACAACAACTGCAGCTCGGGCCCTTGTCCACGATGCGGAGGACGCCGGTGGCCTCGCGCCCTTCGGCGCTTGTTTATTCAGCGATGGCGGGCCATTTCATGTGAAGGTGATGCGATAGACGCAGCGTTTGCCGCCGCGAAGGATGGATTCTTCCAGTTCGGCTTTGACGGGGCGGCCGAGGATGGCGGAATAGGTGGCTTCCTGCCAGCCGAGGGTGCAATCGCAGAAGCTGCCGGGAGTGACGCCGACTTTCACCATCGGACAACTGCAGCTCGGGCCCTTGTCCACGATGCGGAGGACGCCGGCGGCCTCGTTGTAGTCGGCTTCCGCCATCCAGTTGCGGCGACCCTCATCGAGGAATCCGCTGAGGTTGCCTTTGTAGCGATCGATGAGCGAAGCACGATAGGTGGCCGAGCATGCGGCACCGAGGGTATGAAGGATCTGCTTGCGCTCCGTTGCGGGGACGCGCGATTGCAGCACCGTAATCAGCTTCGAGAACCGATAGCTGGCCGCGTCGGAGCGATTGCGCGTGTCCGTGAGTTCCGTTGCATCGCAGGGTTGGTTTGTCTCGGAGGACTGGGCCTCGGCGAGCCTGGTTGCGCCGCACACGCCCGTTGCACACAGAGCTGCAGCGCAGTTCCGCACGAAATCTTTCCGCGTCATCATAGGACGGCCGCTTCCTTTCATGGAGTCCCGATGGCCTGACTTCGCAGCAGGAACGGGCAAGGCACGCCGGACGAGGCTATCGTGATCCGCTGCGGCGAACGGCACAATAGGACGTCTGCACCATTACCCTGGTGTCGTCACGGAGAGGATCAGTCGCGGCGGTTGACGGTGGTCGAGGGTGCCGGTTCGGTCGTGGTGTCAGCCTCTCTGCTTCGATCGACGGCATTCGCAGGAGCATGTTCAGCGGAGACAGAATCTGGCCGCAGCAGGTTGTCGAGGCGGTAGCCGGATTGCGCGGCGGCGGTGGTGGCTTCCTGGATCTGGCCTTCGAGGGCGCGGAGGGTGATACGGGTGGCGGAGGTTTTTACCGAGGGGTCTTTTTCAGAAGCGGCGATCAGTTGCGGCAGAGCGGACCACCAGAGAAGCTGCTCGTGCGCTTCCTTATTGAAGTAGCGATGGCCCTGGGCCGTGTGGAGACCGGTGAGCCAAACGGTGTCGGGGTCGTCCCACGAGAGGAGCGGTTGTATCGCGGAAGGAAGCGGGCGTGACGGCGCAGCGATGAGGATGCGGATGCGCGCGGCGGCGCGGTAGGCATGGTCGGCGTCGAGGCCGAGGGGCTGGAACGCATCGGCGATTGCGAAGCGGAGATAGAGACGATCGAACAGTTCGCCGCGGTTCTGGCTCTGCGGCAGGACATCTACGAGGGAACGGATGAGGCACCATGCCACGACGGGAGCGAGGACGTTGACGGCGGTGGTTTGGGGGCTGTAACTGGGCAGGACGAGGCGCGCGTCGGAAGACCAGCTGTGCGCGAAGGCGTGTTCGAGGGCAGGGAGTTTCTCTGCCGCTGTGAGCAGGCGGTGGTAGTGTTCGCGGGCTGTGCGGGCGAGTTCTGTAACGGTTTTCTGCTCGGCGGCTCGCGTCTCGGGCTCGAGCGGGGAAGGCGCGGCTCGATCGGGTGAGCCGTGGCCGTTAGGCGTTGCTGGGGGCGCTGGTGCGGCGGGATCGGATGAACCGGTCAGGCTGACAGCATCGATGTTGAGCGACTCCAGCGCGGCCTTGAAGAAACGCTCGGCGTTCTTCTCCAGCGTGGCGAAAGTTTCTTCGCGGCTGCAGGGGGCCTGATGGGCGCTGGGGAGACGGACGGCGGTGTCGACCGCCTCGGCTTCGATGAGGTCGGAGAAGCAGCGCAGCGTATCGGCGTGGAGAGCGGCACGCAGGGCATGGTGCACAGGGCGGAGCTTGAATTTTGCAAGAGCATCGTCGAGGCTCCAGACGCCAGTGCCATTGAGATCGGCGCAGAGCGCGTCCCAGGGGTAGTCGGGGGTCGGGATCATCTCGCGCCAGTTCTGCAGGACGTGGTACTGGTACGCATGGAGATCGAGACGGAGGCCGCGCTCGCGGATTTCGTTTGCGTAGCGGAGGTAGTGAAGACCGGTGGCGTTGTCGTGAACCGCGAGGATGGCATCGTGGCCGCCGGGGAGTGCAAGGGCCTCGTGGATCTGCGTGCTGTAGAGGGAGCCGGTGTTCTTGTCGGTGCGGAACGAGGAGCGGTGGAGAGTGCCTGAGGTGTTCGCGTACTTGTTGTGATAGATGACCAGGGCGCTTTGATTGCCAGCGCGGTTCGACCAGGCGAAGACGTTTTCATCGACGGTGCCGTTGTCGAGCCAGAAATCGAAGAGGGCGAAGTTGGCGCTCTCAGTGAACACATGGCGGTTCTTCAGGAGCGGGGCGATCTCGCGCATGTGCCGATCGACGAGGGGAAGGTTGGGGTTTTCCTCGTAGCGGGGGCGCTTGTACTCCATGCCGTATTTTTCGGTGAAAGCTTCGATCTGGCCGTGGCCGAACATCGGCAGGCCAGGGAGGGTGGCCATCATAGTGCAGACGCCAAAGTATTTGTCGCCGGTTCCGAATTGATCAATTGCTGTGCGTTCATCCGGATTGCTCATGAAATTGACGTAACGCTTGAGGATGTCCGGGTCGAATTCGACGGTGTTCTTGATGACGGAGCGGTACTTGGCGTTCTCCTCGTCGCGCAGCATGTTCATGAACGCGCTGTTGTAGACGCGATGCATACCAAGGGTGCGGACGAAGTAGCCTTCCATGAGCCAGAAGGCCTCGGCGAGGAGAAGGGTGCCGGGGACTTCGACGGCGACGCGGTCGACCACTTCACGCCAGAACTCGTTCGGCATGAGGGAATCGAATTGCTCCTGGGACATGGCGTACTCAGCGCGCGAGGGAATCGATCCGCCGCTGCCGGGCAAAGGAAACCAGAGGCGCTGGACGTGACGGCGGGCGAGGGTCATGGCCGCGTCGAAGCGGATGATGGGGAAGAGGCGCGCGACGTAGAGGATGGTCTGGATGACCTGCTCGCGAACATCGGCGCGGAGGTAGTTGAGCTGTGCGGTGTCATTCCAGGGGAAGCTGGTGCCGTCGTTGCCGTGGTAGACGTACTCGGTGTGGCCTGAGGCGTTGTCGCGGCGCTGGAAGACGACGGCGGCGTCGGACTGGTCGTAGTAGTGGTCTTCGATTTTGATTTCGACGCGGCCGTCGGAGGAGAGGTCGGGGCCGTTGAAATTGTAGGAGGGCCAGGGGCGATCGGGGCGGGAGAGAAACCACTCGGGGTGCTCGACGACCCAGGGCGAATCGATGCCCATGTGATTGGGGACCATGTCGCGAGGCCAGGCGGAGGCCGAAGCGCGCGGCGCGATCGCGCAGGTTGCGATAGGCGTGGTCGCCGCCGAGGTCGTCCGCGATGCGGTAGTCGAAGAGGGAGTAGGCGGAAGCGACGGCGTCCTGCTGACCGCGCATGTGCTTGATGCGCTGGGAGGCGCGGGAACGCTCCCAGAGACCGATGAGCCAGAGGGCGTTGAGACCGCGATTGGCGAGGGACTGGAGTTCTTCGTCAGGAACCTGGTCGAGGCGCTCGATGGGGCGGCCATATTGACGGGTGAGCTGAGCGAGCCAGACGTAGGTGCTTTTGGCGATCATGACGACGTTGGGCATCCAGTCCTGATCGGGGCTGAAGCGCTCGTACTCGATATCGCCGGAATGCTGCGCGCGGAAATCGGGGACCTCGGAATGAGGCGTGTCGCTGAGGGGCGCGTGCCAGCGCTGCGCGTCAGTGGGGTGGAAGCGCATCCAGAGGCCGACTTCTTCTTCTTTAAGGACGTCGGCGGCGAGGAGAATTTTTCTGAAGCTTTCGCCGAGGTAGTCGCCCCAATTCTCGCGAATCCAGGCGAGTTGGCCGCTGAGGGAATCCGAGGCTTCCATCGGGGAGCGGAGGAGATCGAGGAGATTGCCGCGGCCCATGCCGGTTGCGGGGCGGGTGGCGAAATAGCTGCCGAGCTGCGCGGTGACTTGTTTGTAGGCGGTGCTCTGGGCGAGTTTGGTGTCGTCGTAGAGCTCGCGGAAGGGGCGGAAGGCGGGATTTTGATTGGCGAGCCAGAGGAGCATCAGCTCCTCGAGGACAGCTTCGCGGTGCTGGAGGCCTTCCGTGGAGTGGTCGAGCCAGCGGTCGAGGGAGACTTCGCCGCGGTAGATAGCGACGTTGGGGAATTCCTGGACGAAGGTGCGGAGGAGCTTTTCGACATTGTCGTCGCCGACGCGCTCAGCGAACCAGTGGAGGGCCGCCTGGCTGACCTTGGGATCGCGGCTCTGGCGGTAGCGGGCAACGATGGCGTGGCTGATCTCGTCGATGAGGCCCATGGCGAAGAGGGCGCCGGGGTGGATGGGATCGAGGCCGGCAGCAGCGCGCACCTCGGTCATGCGGTAGGCGAGTTCGCGACAGGAGGCGAGGTCGGCAAAGATGACGTTGCCGACAAAATTGAAGAGGGTATCGCTGACCTGGTAACGGTCGCGGACCTCACGCGCAATATGGAATTCCATCATTAGGTTCTTTTAGACGCAGAATCTATGGCGCGCCTTTGCCAGCCGAATTGCATTTGCGGGAATGAAGGCTGGTGGGATGCGAGATACCATACGAATCGATGCCTGAGTTGCCCGACATCACAGCGTACCTGACGGCGCTGGAAACGCGCATCAAGGGCGAGAAGCTGGAGAAGGTCCGGCTGGCCAGCTTTACGCTGCTCCGGACGGTGGAACCGCGGCTGGAGAGCGCAGAAGGCCGGACGGTGTTGGAGTTGCGGCGGATTGGGAAGCGGATCGCGATTGGGCTCGAAGGGGATGTTTGGCTGGTATTGCACCTGATGATTGCGGGGCGGCTGCACTGGAAACCGGCAGGAGCCAAGCTGGGCGGGCGCAATGCGCTGGCGGCGTTCGATTTCACTTCGGGGTCGCTGGTCCTGACGGAGGCAGGGACAAAACGGCGCGCATCCTTATATGTAGTCGCGGGAGAAGAGGGCTTGCGGGGGCTCGATCCGGGTGGGATCGACGTGCTCGGCGCGAGCCTTGAGGAGTTTCGCACTGCGCTGACGGCGGAGAATCGAACGCTGAAGCGGGCTCTGACCGATCCGCGATGGGTGAGTGGGATCGGAAATGCTTATTCAGATGAAATCCTGCATGCGGCGCAGCTTTCGCCGGTACTGTTGACGCATCGGATGAAGGATGAGGAGTGGGCGCGGCTGTATGAAGCGACCCAGTCGACGCTGCGGCTTTGGATGGATCGGCTGCAGAAGGAGACGGGATACGGATTTCCGGAGAAAGTGACGGCATTTCGTCCGGAGATGGCGGTGCACGGAAAGTTTGGCGAGCCGTGTCCGCGGTGTGGCGAGAAGATCCAGCGAATCCGATATGCGGACAACGAAACCGACTATTGCGCCAAGTGCCAAACGGGGGGAAAGTTGCTGGCGGATCGGGGATTGTCGCGGCTGCTGAAGCAGGATTGGCCGAAGACGCTGGATGAGTTGGAGGCTCTGAAGCGGCGGTAGTGGGTTCGTGTTGGTTTTCACGGGGCTTTTTTGCAACGGCGGAAGAGGTCGGCTAAGGTGGAGTTGTCCCCGCAGGCGCGACCAGGCAGAGCACGGGCGCGCACCCTCTTGCGACAACCTGAGGAGAGGTGAAACGTGAAGAAGATCGGTGTCCTTTTCGGGATGGAGAACACATTTCCCGGCGCTCTGGTGGAGAAGATCAACAGCAGGAATATTGAAGGGATCAGCGCGGAGTTTGTAGAGATTGGCGCGATCCGTCTGGACAGGCCGCCGGCCTGGTCCGTGATTGTAGACCGCATCTCGCACGACATTCCGTTCTACCGGGCGTTTTTGAAGCATGCCGTCCTGAATGGAACGACGGTGATCAACAATCCATTCTGGTGGTCGGCCGACGATAAGTTTTTCAATTACTCACTGGCGGCGAAACTGGGCGTAGCGGCGCCGCCGACCGTGATTCTGCCGCACAAAAGCTATCCGCCTGGAACGACGGACAAGTCGATGCGCAATCTGCAGTTTCCGCTGGACTGGGACGGCGTCTTTGCGTACGTGGGGTTCCCGGCGTTTCTCAAGCCGGTGAACGGCGGCGGCTGGCGGGACGTTTATCACGTGCATGGGAAAGAGGAGTTCTTCAAGGCCTACGACCAAAGCCGTGACTTGTGCATGATGCTGCAGCGGGCGGTGCACTTCACCGACTATTTCCGCTGCTATGTGGTTGGACAGGAGAAGGTGCGGATCATGTACTACGATCCGCGGCGTCCCCATGCGGAGCGGTACGTGAAGGATCCGAAGCCGGCCGAGAAGAAGCTGCTCGAAAAAGTCGAGAAGGATGCGCGGATCCTCTGCCAGGCGCTGGGATACGACCTGAACACGGTCGAGTTTGCCGTGCAGGATGGAGTCCCGTACGCCATCGACTTCATGAACCCCGCGCCGGATGCCGACCTGCATTCGGTGGGCAAAGAGAATTTTGAGTGGATCGTCGAGGCCGTCGCCGATCTGGCCGTGAAGAAGGCGAAGACAGCGAAGCCGAAGGTGCCGGAGTTCCACTGGAGCGCGTATCTGGGGGCCGCTTCGGATACAGCGAAGGCCGCAGCGCAGAGGGCTGCGAAACCGGTGGCGAAGAAAGCCCCGAAGAAGAAGCAGTTGGCGCCAGCCAGATAGCGGTCTGGCTTGGTCGTCCAGCACTGGCAATTTTCTTGCACTTGCAGGCGATTCGTCATATAACGGCATCCACCATGCGGCCTTCTTTCACTCTCGGCATTGAAGAGGAGTATCAGACCGTCGATCCGGTGACGCGGGATCTGCGTTCGCACATTGCGACCGAGATGCTGGCGCAGGGCAAGGTGCGGCTGGAAGAACGGGTGAAGGCGGAGATGCACACCTCCGTGGTGGAGGTAGGCACGCGCATCTGTCGAACGGTCGAGGATGCGCGGGAGGATCTGTACCAACTGCGGCGGGAGATGATCAAGCTGGCTCGCGAGCACGATCTGATGCTGGTGGCGGGGGCAACGCATCCCTTCGCCGACTGGCGGACGCAGGAGATCTATCCCGACCCGCGCTATCACCAGGTGGTGAAGGATTTGCAATTGGTGGCTCGTTCGAATCTGATCTTCGGGCTCCACGTACATGTGGGTGTGGAGGACCGGGAGAGCGCGATTCGAATCATGAACTCGATGCGCTATTTTCTGCCGCACATCATGGCGCTGGCGACCAACTCGCCGTTCTGGCTGGGAATCAACACCGGGTACAAGGGATATCGCGCGAAAGTCTTCGAGAATTTTCCGCGGACTGGAATCCCGGATGCGTTCTCGAGCTATTCGGAGTTTGAGAATTACGTGGCGTTGCTGGTGAAGACGAACTGTATCGACAACGCCAAGAAGATCTGGTGGGACATTCGGCCGCATCCGTTCTTCAACACGATTGAGGTGCGCGCCTGCGATATTCCTCTCCGCGCCGAGGAAACCGTGGCGATTGCGGCGCTCATCCAGGCGACGGCGGCCTGTCTCTATCGGTTGCATGCGGCCAATCAGGACTTCCGGCAATACGCGCGGCCGCTGCTGATGGAGAACAAATTTCGCGCGGTGCGATACGGGCTGGACGGGAAGCTGATCGACTTTGGCCGACAGGAGGAGGTACCGGTTCGGGATCTGATCGAAGAGTACCTCGCGTTCATCGAGCCGGAGGTGGAGGAACTGGGAAGCCGCGACGCGATTGAGTCCATTCGGACGATTTTGAAGACGGGGACGGGGGCGGATCGGCAGCTGAAGGTCTTCGAAGAGACGAACGATTTGAAGGCCGTCGTGGATTACATGGCCGAGGAGACGAAGGCGGGCCTGTTCGAGCCGGCGGCCGAGACGCAGAGCGTTGCTTAGCCGAGGGTCAGCGTTCGGCCTGGTACAGATTTTCCTCATGGACAATTCAGGTAGCCTGACAGGATGAATGGTGTGTCTGAGTCGGTTCTGGAGCCGGGGTCGCCAACACGAGCGAAGCTGCTGGAGACAGCGTTTCCGGCGGAGTTCGTGCCCGGCGCGCGAGCGGCCATTGGAACATGTCTGCGCGTTGAAGCGTCTGAAAAAGTCACACTGATCTGCGACCGTGAGACGGAACCGATTGCTGCATCGCTCGCGAAAGAACTGGCTCAGGCCGGGTGCAGTTGGAATGCGTTTCTGCTCGAGGATCTCGCCGCCAGGCCCCTGACCGATATGCCCACCGCCGTGCTGGCCGATATGGAGACGTCGGACGTCAGCATTTTTGCGGTGCAGGTGCAGCGCAACGAGCTGAAGTCGCGAATGCAGATGACCGAAGTTGTGAATCGGCGACGGATGCGGCACGCGCACATGGTGAACATCATTCCGCAAATCATGTGCGAGGGAATGCGCGCAGATTATGACCGCGTGGACCGGCTGTCGCAGAAGGTGATCGAGAAGGCGCGCAAGGCACGGTGGATTCGAGCGACCACGGCGGCTGGCACGGATATTCGAGCGGAGATGAATCCCGAATACAAGTGGCTGAAGACGTCGGGGATCATCTCCCGCGATAAGTGGGGCAACCTGCCAGGAGGCGAAATCTTCACGACCCCGGGTGAGGTGAATGGCGTGTTCGTCGTCGATGGTGTGGTGGGCGATTATCTCTGCGCGCAGTTCGGGTTGCTGGAGAAGACACCGCTGACGATTGAGATCGCGGAGAATCGGATCGTGAGCTGCCGGTCAGAGAATGCGGAGCTGCAGCGGGAATTCGAAGCGTACAGGCACACGGATGAGAATTCGGATCGTGTGGGCGAGTTTGCGATTGGGACCAACATTGGTGTGAAGCATGTGATCGGGAACATTCTGCAGGACGAGAAGTTTCCTGGGATTCACATTGCGTTTGGGAATCCTTATGGAGAGCACACGGGGGCGGAGTGGCGGTCGTCGACGCATATCGATGTGGTGGGGCTGGGATTCAATATCTGGATTGAAGACGAGCCGATCATGAAGGACGGGCAATTTCTGATTGAGGCGTAGCGAAAAGTGAAGCCGGCGCCGCAAGGGACGCATCGAAAAAGCATGGCAACAACGACAACTTCTAAGGCAAGTTCGGTAACAAAACCTTCGACAGAATTTACAACGAAAGCGCTGGGCAAGTCGGACCTGCATCTGACGCCGATTGGGTATGGCGCGTGGGCGATTGGCGGCGGCAACTGGGAGTTTGGATGGGGCTCGCAGGATGAGAGCGAATCGCTGGCGGCGATTGAGCGCGCGCTGGACAGCGGGCTGAACTGGATCGATACGGCCGCGGTGTACGGGTTGGGGCATTCGGAAGAAGTGGTGGGGAAGGCTCTGAAGGGGCGCGCGACCCGGCCGCTGGTGTTCACGAAATGCTCGATGCGATGGGACGCGAATCGGCAGATTTACCGGAGCCTGACGAAGGAGTCGTTGCAGGAGGAGCTGGAGGGGTCGCTGCGCCGGCTGGGCGTGGATGTGATCGATCTGTATCAGATTCACTGGCCGAATCCTGAAGACGAGATTGAAGAGGGATGGGAGGCGCTGGCGAAGCTCCAGGAGCAGGGCAAGGTGCGGTACATCGGCGTGTCGAACTTCAGCGCGGCGCAGATGAAGCGCGTGCAGAAGATTGCGCCGATCACGTCGCTGCAGCCGCCGTATTCACTGTTGCGCCGGGACATTGAGAAGGAGATTCTGCCTTTCTGCCAGGAGAACCACATTGGCGTGATCAACTACTCGCCGATGGTGTCGGGACTGCTGACGGGGAAGATGACGGCCGAGCGGGTGAAGAACCTGCCGGAGGACGACTGGCGGAAGCGGAGCCCGAATTTTCTTTCGCCCAAGCTGGAGCGGAACCTCGCGCTGGTGGAGTTGCTGAAGACGATCGGGCATCAGCATGGAGTCGAGCCCGGTGTGGTGGCGATTGCCTGGACGCTGCGGAATCCAGCAATCACGGCAGCGATCGTGGGCGCGCGGCGTCCGGATCAGGTGGACGGGGTGCTGCCGGCGGCGACGTTCCGACTGAGCGAGTCGGAGATTCTGCGGATTGAGAACTGGCTTGAAGGTAGGGAATAGCCAATAGGGAATAGCCAGGAGCGAGCTGGGAGCAGGGTGCGCAGGTTAACTCTCTTGTAATCCGGAGATCGTCTCTTTTTGGCAAGAGGTGCGGTCGGTCTGCTGATTTTGCTGGGGTTGCGATGGGGGATTGGTTGTTGACAAATCGGTACTGATAACTTGTCTATTTAGGGATGAGGCAATAGGTTGTCGGGGTCGCGGAGGGCGGGGCTGGAGTCCCGCCCTTTTTGCAGATTCAGTAACTCACTTGTCATCGGGAGATCGTCCTGTTTTCGAGAAGCATGCGGGAGGTCCGCTGATTCGGCTGGAGTTGAGCCATAGGGGTTGGGTTGACAAGCGGGGTAATGGCGGAGGCGGAGATAGCCGGAGAAGTTAAGGGGACGGCGGGCGGTGCAGGGCGGGCCTTGTTGCGGTTGTCGCGCTTGTTGCGCTCGTAAATCTCAAGGACGCGATCGATGGAGCGGGAGAGGTCGAAGGCATAGTCGGGCTCGGGTGCGGGGTCGGTGGGGAGGGAGAACGGGACCGAGCCGAAGCGGCGGACGAGGGCGCGAAGGAGGGCTCCGGTGTTGCGGTCGGAGGGGGAGCGGGGACCGTCTTCGAGCAGGGCGCTGAGCAGGGTCAGGATGGCGGGGGGGACCTCGTCGCGGGCGAGGGTGGCGAGGTGGATTTGGATGTCGCGCCAGGAGCCGAGGCCGGCGCCGCGGGGACGGAGGGTGCGGGGGCGTGGCTGCGGGGCGTGATGGAGGCAGAAGACGTGGGTTTTGACGGCGAGACAGCGGCAGCGCTTGCCGTTGGGAAAGATGTGACGGCATTCCATGGGAGTCTCCGCAAAGGAAAAAGCCCGCACGAGGCGGGCTTTTTCTGTTTTTACTCTATAAGTCCAGAATATCAGGTTGATGGAATACCAGCGCCAACATTATGAGTGTGGGTTGGCGTGTAAGTGGTGACTTATGAGGGGTCATTACTTTGGTGGGGAGAGTGGGGGCTTGACAGTTTTTCCAGACGCAGCCGGTAGCCGGTGGCTTGTAGCGAGGGCGGTTGGCTTTTCGTGGTGAAAGTGTTTTCGGACCGGAGAATTGGAAGGCGCAACTTCCGGTTGGCCGACTCCACGCCCGGTGCGCCCGATCCGCGGTGCCTGGGTATTCGCGATGCAATCCAATATTGGCTTATAAGCGAGAGACCGAACGAGGACTCTCAGCTAAATAATCATGTAACGAAGCCGAGGCGATCTTCATCGCGTTCGAGTCTGCAACGAAGAGTTCATCGCGGCCATGGTTAGTGGGCGAAGAACAAGCGATTGGAGCAGCTTGCGACCCTGACCTATACCTCGACGTGCGATGCGCGAAAATCAGGCTGAAGTCGTTGCCGGAACAATGTTGTGGTTCATAGAAAGAGGTTCGTGGGATCGTACTTCGCCTTGAGTTGCGCCAAACGTTCGTATTTTGAAGCACCGTATGCGGCGCGGACCCGATGGGGTGATTCGTCCGCAGTCATGTGGTTGGAGTAAACCGATGTCATGACAAAGGGCCTGGTCGCCTCCCAGAGATCGCGAGCCCAAGTGATGTTTCCCGCGTCATCTGCCGAGTCGGTCCACTCGGCGATGATAGACATTTCGAAATTCGCGTCGCGGTGATCGAATGCCATCGACTCTTTTGGAACACGATGAATCGCGCCCTTCATTTCGAACAAGAGAATCATCGATCGTGGTGAAGGCATGGCATCAGCGCCTCGATGCAGAATACCGGCGAGTTCTTCGCTTACTGTTTGAGCGAAGCTAGATTTCCAGTAGTAACGGTTCCCAATCGGGACCACATCATCAACGAGGCGTTGCGTTTCCGTGTAACGCATTGGGCGAATGAGATCGGCAACCGGAGGGCCAAATTGGCGCAAAGGCGCGAGCACGCGCTCGCCTTCAGCAATCGGCCCGCTATAGACCGCAATGACGCCAACGATGGGTGTACCGTCCGGGGTGTTCAAAAAAGCCAGAGTTGTGTAGAGTTCGTCGGGGGTGTTCGGCAGGAATTCACGATAGAAGTCGATGAACTCGGCAGCACGAACACGCGGATGGATAAGAAGGCCGGCGAGAACTCCAGGAAGCGAGTGGAGGCGGAAGTGAAGTTGTGTGACAACGCCGAAGTTCGCTCCGGCACCGCGAATCGCCCAGAAAAGATCCGGATGGGATTGATCGCTGACGGTCAACACTTCACCCGCTGCCGTGACGAGTTCAACGGAGAGGAGATTATCGCAAGCGGCTCCATGCTTGCCCATGAGGTAGCCGAGCCCACCACCGAGAGTGAGGCCGGCAATGCCTGTGTGCGAGACCTGGCCGCCCGTCGTGGCGAGCTGATGCTGCTCAGCTGCCTGATCGAACTCACCCCAAAGCACCCCGGCACCAGCACGAATGTCGCGCTCGACCGGATCAACCGAGATTCCCTTCATGCGGGTGAGATCGATGACGAGTCCATCCTGGCAGATTGCGTTGCCAGCGACGCCGTGGCCTCCGCCACGCACGCTGACCGGCAATTGTTCAGAGCGCGCAAGCCTGAGGGCGGAAACGACATCCGAACTCGAGGCGCAACGCGCGATCAGGGCAGGCGACCGATTGATCATTCCATTCCAGATTTGACGAGCTGCATTGAAGTCGTCGTGAGATGGCGCGAGAAGCTGGCCATGGAATTGGTGTTGCCAGCGATTGACCACGGATTGCGACGCCGATACTTTCATGGTGCCTCCGGGACGAGAGTAATGGCTGCGGTTCTTGTACTTGTTAGGCGCCATTCAGCGTAAACGGCAGGATCGGGTATGTGCGGGATTGTATATCGTTTCGGTTATCTAATCCGATCTAAGATGGCGTCATGAGCGCCTGTTCCTCGCAACTCTTCGTCACGCTCCTGGCAAGTTCTGCCCTTTCTGTGCCGTTGGCGAACTGTCAGCAGCGTTCTCAGCGCGATTCGGTCTTCATCTCAGCTGACAGTACTTTTCAATTCTCTTATCCGTCCAACTTCCAGATTTGCAAAGCCGGGAATATGGGACCATGCGAGAAGTCCTTCATTCCCGCCTGCGACAGTGATGCCCTCATCTGCGTCGTATATCCGACAGAGGCGTTTGCTGGAAATGGTCTCGAAGCTGCGGCGTTTCAGATCAGCGAGATTCACGATAATCGGCAGGAGATGACGGCGGATGTGTGTGCAACACCCTATCCACCGAAGACCGAAGCGGGCGTCTCAGAATGGCCTGAATTTATGATTTCCGCGAAGCACCCCACGGAAATGATCGACGGGGTTCTATTTGTACATGGAACCATAGGTGATGGTGCCACGAGCCATTGGCATTCGGTTGATTTATACCGCACTTTCCATCGCGGGAGATGTTTTGAACTGGCTCTCAGCGAAGCCGGGACGGACCCGGGCGTCTCCGACCCGCCCGAGAAGCCACTAAGCCTACAACAGCAGAAGAGCCTCGATGCGGGGCTGTCTCGCATTCTGCATAGTTTCCGATTCCGGCAATAGCGTGGCCCCAACGCGAAAGCGGTCGTGAGACTTCGAGTTGACCGGCAATCCGGAACACGCGGGGCCGACACCGGCGGAAAGAAGCCGAAACGTCCGTATTGCTGCATCCGCCCACAATTGCAGCGTGTGATGATTAGCTGCTGGACCAAGGATAGACAGAATGACGATTAACCCCGACGAAACAGTCATTCAGGGCGGCTGGGAGTTCGTCGAAGGTCGAATGGTCCCCGACGCCGCGCTCAGGCGAATCCAACAGTTCGTGCAGAACCGTTTGCAGAAAATAGTTGACACGAGTGACGGTTGGGAAACGCTCTTCCGAGACCCGCTTCATGGCGACTTTGGGAACGTTTTTATCCCCAAAGCGAAATGCACGGCGGAGGCCCGGAATCGCTTCGCTGCATAGACAAAGAGTCGGCGGAACGCAAATACAATGTGACCTTGTAAAGGGCGCGGTGGCGTATCACCCGCTGTACGGAAGCTCCCCGGTCGGCCATTTGGTGTCACCGCGTCACAACAGGTCGCACCTGAAATTTCCGTATACACGACGATGCGGCGGCAATTCGGGTACGGAATGACTACTCCTGCGTGAGAACCAGTGCCATCAGCAACGAGGATGGGGTGCCACTGTGGTTTGAAGGATCCACTCCCGATGAAGCTTTGGGCGAGCTCTGGATTGCACTTCACGCCTCGACTTTGCGCGGTAACGGCAGCTGACCAAAGCTGAGATTGTTGCCGTAAAACCGGCAAGACATGTGTCTGGATTGTTCGTCGTGCGAGAGAGGCGCGACGCGTTCGGACGGATCGCCCAGGATGAGAAAGCTGTTTCTTCCCTTTAGATTTTTGGGGATGGCGGCTGGAAGTGCGGGACCGTTTCTGGATTGCGTAATGGGCGATGCCCATCGTTGATGCCGCGAATACCGCGCGGATCCAAAAGGGGAACCCCAGGAGAGCGCAAAATAATCTCCTAACCGCGAATGTCAGGGGCGGTCTAAGGGGCTGAATGCAGGGAAGCGATCAATCGGTCGTTCAGGCCGTTTTGGCCGGCGATAAGGACGCGTACGGCGCGCTGGTTCGGGCGCACAGCGCGACTGTGTTTCGAGCGGCGTTTCGGATTGTCGGCAATGAGGCCGATGCGGAGGAAGTGGTGCAGGAGGCGTTTTTGCGCGGATATCAGCGACTGGAGGGGTTCGAGCAGCGTTCCGCTTTGGGACGTGGATCTACCGGATCGCTGTGAACTGCGCGCTGAATCGGGTGGGCAAGTCGGAGATTGAGGCGGAGTACCGGCACGGCGAGGAGAGCGATCCGGAGACGAAGACGGTGCAGGTGGCGGCGCAGGAGGCGGGTCCGGAGCGGGTGCTGTTGAGCCGGGAGATCAAGGCGGCGCAGGAGGTTGCGATGCAGCGGCTGACGCCGGTGGAGAAGACAGCGTTTGTGCTGCGGCATCTGGAGGATCGCTCGATGGGGGAGATTGCGGTGGTGCTGGGGATCGCGCCGAACGCGGCGAAGCAGGCGGTGTTTCGGGCTGTACAGAAATTGCGGCGGGAGTTGGCGCCGCTGCGGGGGACCGCATGATGCATTTGAGCGAAGAAGAGCTGGTTGAGGTGTATTACGCGGAGGCGGGAGCGCCGGTAGTGGCGCATCTGGCGGCGTGCCGGGAATGCGCGGCGCAGTTTGCCGAGTTGAAGAAGGATCTTGAGGGAGCGATGAGGACGGCGGTGGTTCCGGAACGGGGCGCGGAGTACGGCGAGCAGGTGTGGCAGGCGCTGCGGCCTCAGTTGATTCCGTATGAGAAGAAGGCGTTGGGCTGGCACAGGTTTTTCGGCACGGGCTGGGTGCAGTGGAAGACGGCTGCGTTGGCGGTGGGTTGTGCGGCGCTGGTGGCGTCGGCGTTTATCGGCGGGCGGATTTGGGAGCGGCACGAGAAGGCAACGACGACTGCGACGAATGCGAGTCAGCAGGCGCAGCAGCGGGTGGTGCTGGTGGTGTTGACGGATCATTTGGATCGGACGGAGAGGCTGCTGGTGTCGCTGGAGCACGCGGATTCGTCGGACCGGGCGGAAAACGCGCAGATGCAGTCGGAGGCGCGGGAACTGCTGGCGTCGAACCGGCTCTATCGGACAAGTGCGAGCAAGGCTGGAGATCCGGCGCTGGCGGGGGCTCTGGATAAGTTGCAGGGCGTGCTGGCGGAGATTGCGAACGATCCAAACTTGACAGCCGCTGATCTGGAGCGAGTACGCACGGAGATGAACACGGAAGGAATTTTGTTTGAGATTCGGGTTCTGCGGGAACGCGGGGCGGATGCGATGAGCGGGACGAAACCCGCGAAGGGAGCGACGATCTGATGAAAACGAATGGGTGGGTGGTTCTAAGTTTAGCGGCGGCGGTCACGGTGGCGCCGTGGAGGGCGCACGCGCTGGAGGCCAATCCTACGATTGCCTTTGCGCTGGGTGGTGAGGGTGCGGGCGCCGACGATGGGAATTTGTATGCGGATGGGACGCGGGCGATCAGCGAGAGCCGCTGGCAGGATGCCGTGGGGCTGTTCGGGCGCGTGGCTGAGATGCATGGCGACCATGCGGAAGGCGCACTCTACTGGAAGGCTTACGCGCAGAACAAGGAAGGGCAGCAGGCGAATGCGCTGAATACGTGCGGCGAGCTGCGCAAGCAGTATGCGAAGAGCCGGTGGGTGAACGAGTGCGGAGCGCTGGAGATTGAGATTCGCGGGAAGAGCGGCGATCCGGTGGCGCCGCAGGCGGAGGCGGACGAGAACCTGAAGCTGCTGGCGCTGAACGCGCTGATGCAGTCGGATCAGAAAGAGGCTGTGCCGATTCTGCAGAAGATCCTGAGCGGCAACCAGTCGGAAGAACTGAAGAGCCGGGCGCTGTTTGTGCTGGCGCAGAACCCGTCGCCGGAGGCGCAGGCGGTGATCAAGCAGATCGCACAGGGGCAGTCGGGGGCGGCGCTGCAGATTCGGGCGATTCGGATGCTGGCCACGACGGGAAAGCGGGCCAACGACACGCTGGCGGATATCTATCAGCACACGAGCGACGTGCAGGTGAAGCGAGCGATTCTGCAGTCGTATCTGGTGAGCGGGGACCCGGAGAAGGAACTGGCGGCAGCGCGGACGGAGACCGATCCGGAGCTGGTGAAGACGGCAGTGCATACGCTGGGGGCGATGGGTGCGGCGCAGGATCTGATGACGCTGTATCGGGCGACGAACAATGCGGAGGCGAAGGCGGACATTATCAATTCGTTCATTCCGGCGGGGAAGAACGGGGTAGGACCGCTGACCGAGATTGCACAGTCGGAACAGGATCCGGAGTTGCGGCGGAGGGCGATCCGGAACCTTGGGATTTCCGGAGGAAGCGCGGTGACTCCAGCACTGGTGGCGACGTATCAGAAAAACCAGGATGAGGAGACGCGGAAAGCGGTGGCGCAGGCGCTGTTTCTGGCGAATGATGCGCACGATCTGGTGGCGCTGGCGCGGGCGGAGAAGGACATGGAGATGAAGAAGTACCTGGTGCAGCAGCTGAGCCTGCTGCATAGCCAGGAGGCGACCGATTACATGATGGAAATTCTGAATAAATAGGGAATAGGGAGCAGGGAGCAGGGAGCAGGGCGCAGGGCGCAGGCTACGGGTTACAGGTGACAGGTTACGGGCAGACGAGCAGACGGGCAGCGAGGAGAATCCCCATGAGACAGGATTGGTTGGTGGCAGCGGTACTCGGCGTGTCGTTGATGGCGGTGGGGCAGACGCAGCCGAAGGTAGTGAGCGCGCAGTTTCACAGTGAGCCGGTAGGCGCAGGACTGTCCGCGACGGTGGACCGATTTCAGCATGCAAATGGACCGCAGTGGCTGGGCTATGCGGTGGCAGGTGTCCCGCGGTCGCATTTCTCTGTGTGTTCAGGCGACACGCCGTCGTCGATGGACGATGGATGTTGCGGTGAATATCGACTAGAGGATGAGAACAACAGCTTCCGGAACTCCGATGATGGGAGCGCGGCGGTGGAGACGACGATCGATGTGCTTGTGCGGATCGATCAGGGTGCGGTGGACAGGATTCGGTTTGTAGGGGCGGGTTGCCGGCTGAATGCGGGCGGGCTGCCGTTCACATGGCTCACGGACGTGAAGGCGGAGGACAGCGTGGCGTGGTTGTCGAGCCTGGTGACGAGCTCGGGCGACAGCAAGAAGCACACGGACCAGGCGCTGGCGGCGATCGCGATGCATGAGACGGGGACGGCGACGACGGCGCTGGAAGGATTCGCCGCGGCGACGAATCCGATGTGGTTGCGGGAGAAGGCGGCGTTTTGGCTGGGTGCAGGGCGTGGCCACGATGGATTGCTGGTGCTGGAGAAGCTGATCGGCGATCCGCGATCCTGAATTCCGCAAGAAGCTGACGTTCGATGTGTCGGTGAGCCGCGATCCGGCGGCGGTGGACGATCTGATCCGGATGGCGAAGTCGGACTCGAGCATTCCGGTACGAGAGCAGGCGATTTTCTGGGTGGGGCAGAAGGCGAGCAGGAAGGCCGTGGCGCTATTGAAGGACACGGTGGAGAACGATCCTGAGGTGGCGGTGAAGAAGAAGGCGGTATTTGCGATCAGCCAGCTGCCGAAGGATGAGGCGGTGCCGGAACTGCTGCATGTGGCGCAGACGAATCCGGACCCGTCGATACGAAAGGACGCGATGTTCTGGCTGGGACAGACGCATGATCCGCGGGCGCTGGCGTACTTCGAGCAGATATCTGTCAAAGTAGCGGGAGGGAGACGGGGGTTCTGCTGAAGATTCCGGAACCCCACCTCTGCCAAAGGTGGGCAGACCGATTCGACAGGCCAGATCAGGGGTTCTGCCCAGTAAAGATTCCGGCTTCCCACATCTGCCAACTACGGGCAGATATGGGGCACCCAGGATAGTGGGCAGCCCAGGGAAGGCGGTCCAATCAGACGTCTTCGCCGAAATAGCGGAGATAAGACTTGAGGCGGGCGAGGACTTCGTCGACGCTGGCGGATTCGTCTTTGGCGAGGGAAGCGGTGGCCTGATACTGCTGGAGCTGGGTATAGACCTGCAGGGAGTCACGCAGGGCGGGAGAGATGAGGGGATTCCGCTCGCGAAGGTCTAAGGCCGCCAAAATCAACAGGATCCGATTCGCATCGGCAAGAAGACTTTCAATGAGTGCGCGATCCGTGGATTGCATGGCCCAGTCTCATTCTTAGGTGGGATCGAGCGCGCGTCAGTCAACGTGGGGCGTCAAAGCGCCGCCGTGGCTGGCTATCTATCTGAAAAGGCGAACGCATAAGGGTTGTGTTGCGACGGGAAAGGCAGCTGGGCTCGTGGCGCTTCTTCAGTTTATTGAGTTACAGCTTAATAAAACTGAATAAACTCAATTTGCATATTGACAAACGGGAATAGCTGGAGCATTCTTGTCTCAGTTTGATGAGGTTTAGAGTTCTCCGAGGGGTAGGGATGGCAAACGAAGGCAAGAGCGGCGCAGCGGAATGGCAGGAGCTGACTCGTCTGACGCAGGGGCAGCCGATTGTGGTGGAGCGGGTACGTCTCGTGGGGAAGGACATCGCGATCGAGGGTGCGTTTGAGTTGCCGCAGCTGGCACGACTGAACGCCGAGGATCAGGTGTTTGTGGTGGCGTTTTTGCGGAGCCATGGATCGATTAAGGAGATGGAGCAGGTTTTCGGGGTGAGCTATCCGACGATCAAGGCGCGGCTGACGCGGATTGCGGGAAGCCTGGAGTTTGTGGAGACCGATCCGGGGCCGCCGCGGGCGGACGTGCTGGATCAGTTGGCGCGGGGTGAGATCGATGCGACCGAGGCGATCCGGGCGCTGGAAGAAATGAAGAAGAGGTAACAGGGTACAGGTGACAGGGTGCAGGGTTGCGAGCCAAATCTGGCTCAGGATGACAGGGGAGTAAGGGATGATTCCAAGTTTGGCTGTGGTGCGAGTTCACAATCCGTGCTGGAAGTGGGGCGGGGTGAGGCTGTGGGTACCGCTGATCCTGCTGTATATTCCGCTGCTGATTTTGTCGCCGCTGATTTTACTGGTTGTTGTGGCGGCGTGCCTGGTAGGGCGAATGAGCCCGTGGCGAACGATTGCGGCGTTCTGGGGATTGTTCTGCAGTTTGGCTGGGACCGATGTGCATGTGCGTGCGGAAGGGAACCAGGTGATGGTGAAGATTCTGTGAAGCAGGGTACAGCGTACAGGGTACAGAAAGCAGGGAGCGGGAGCAGGGAGCAGCAAGCGATCAGCCTGCAGGAAGGACAAGGCGATGACGGACAGCAGGAAGCAAATTCTGGGGATGGTGGCGGCGGGACGGATTACGGCGACGGAGGCGGAGCGGCTGCTGCTGTTGTGGAGTGAGGAGCGCGAGAGCCGGTGGATCTTTGGTGCGTGCGCGGCGCCGGCGGCGATGAATTTTCTGCATGCGGTGTGGGTGCAGGTGGTGGCGATGGGCGGGCTGCATCATGTGGCTGGGTTGGTGGCGCAATTTCTGGGAGGTATGCGATGAGCGAGGGACGGAAACAGATTCTGGAGATGCTGGCGGCGGGGAAGATTACCGCCGATGAGGCGGAACGGCTGCTGATCGCGGTAGAGCCGGGGAGCGGTGGCTCGCAGGAGAGCGGCGCGGGAGATGCGAAGGCCCGGAAGACGAAGCCGAAGTATCTGCGCGTGCTGGTGGAGGCGGACGAGTCGATGACGGGGCTGAAGGGCGGGCCGACAACGGTGAACGTGCGGGTGCCGATGCAACTTCTGCGTGCGGGGGTGCGGCTGGCGGGGCTGATTCCACAGCAGGCGCATGGACAGCTGGATCAGGCGCTGAGCAGCCACGGGGTACCGCTGACCCTGTCGCAGATCAAGCCGGAGAACCTGGAGGAACTGATCGATCACCTCGAGGATCTGACGGTGGATGTGGATGGGAAAGATGGGAACACGACGAAGGTGAAGGTGTTCTGCGAGTGAGCGGGGGGCCGGGAATAGTGATTAGGGATTAGGGATTAGGAACTGCACAGTGCGGCCGCGTGCGGGGTGCGGCTGCGCGATTCAGAGATAAGGCATGAGGAAGGCAAGGCTCCTGTTGCGGGTTCGACAGGGGGGATGGTGAAGTGCGTTCGAAAAATGGGGAATAGGGAATAGCCAATAGCCAATAAGGAATCGACGAGGAGGAAAAGCGATGACAAGTGTAACGACGACTGTGACGAGGACGGAAACGGGGAGCCGGGCGATGCCGAAACCGCATCGGGACCGCGGCATCGAGGGCAGGATGGCAAAGTGGTACGCGGCGACGACGTTCAAGTCGTTGGCGGACTTCCAACAACTGGCGCGGCGGATTGCCGGGCAACTGCCGCAGGGCGGGAGCGTGCTGGAGATTGCACCGGGGCCAGGGTATCTGTGCATTGAGCTGGCCAAGCTGGGGCCGTTTGCGATTCGTGGAGTGGACCTGAGCCAGGAGATGGTGAAGATCGCGCGCGAGAAGGCGGCGCAGGCGGGGGTGAAGGCGGATTTCGAGCAGGGGAACGCATCGAATTTGCCGTATCCCCGGGAGACGTTCGATTTCCTGGTGTGCCGGGCTGCGTTTAAGAATTTTGCGAAGCCGGTGGAGGCGCTGCGGGAGATGCATCGGGTGCTGAAGCCGGGCGGACGCGGGCTGATTATCGATCTGCGGCGGGACGCGTCGTGGGGAGATGTAAGCCGCGCCGTGGATCAGATGGGGCTGGGGCTGGTGAATCGTACGGTGACGCGGCTGACGTTTCGCTTCATGCTGCTGAAGAGCGCGTATGCCCAGGAACATTTCGAACAGATGCTGGCGCAGACGGAGTTCGGCAAGGTGGAGATCGTGAGGGGAGACATTGGGCTGGAAGTGTGGATGACGAAGTAGAGGTTGAGCAAGCTTCCTGTGGGTCTTTGCGCCGGGCTTCGGTCCGGCGCTCTTTTTGCGTTGAGAAGAAGGTGCGGCAGAGAGAATGACAAATCGGTGACAACTGGGCGAGGGTAGCCTCCTATGCTGCCGTTTGCGGCCCTCCCCCTGAGGTTCCGTCGATGCGCTTGTGGTGAGTTGGCGAGGATGGAACGAAACTTCGCGTAATTTCAGGCCGAGAAAGCACTCTGGTCTGCCGGATGCCTGCGTGAAACGTGCCACAGCGGGCATCCGGTTTTATTGTTGGCGATGACGAGCAGGGCTGAGGACTCTCTAAAGAATTCGGAGAACGATCCCTCAGCGTACGGTCGAGCGCTTTCGAAACCCGCCGTGCCTGAAGGCCTTTGGTATCGAGCGATCTTTTCACCGGCCTCAAGGCCGGTGCTTCTACCGTGGTGCCGCTTCGCGGCAGCTGATGCGGATCGACTGATCAGTGGGCTTGGATTTGCGCCCTTCAGGACATGGTGTTCGTCCGAACTTCCCTAGAGGCGATTGCGTCTGCCAGGGTCGAAGGCAGGAAGCTCCTTCCAGGACGGCCCGATCGGGGCCAACAGAATCCTGACAATCCACTGACAGACACATGACACGGGGCTGTTGAGCGCTGTTTAGCGTAGGAACAGCTTTGAATGGCGCGTGCAATTGTCACGAACCTGCTTTTCGGCGCAGTTGCAGGCCGGGCGAGGAGCGGACATCGCGATTCTGAGCCGGAGAGGACATGAAGATGATTCAGGCCGCGTACACGGCCGTTGTATTTGCCGCAATTGGATTCGTACCGATGCATTATGCCGGGTCAACGACCGCACCCCAGCGTATCGACGTGACGGCGAAGCGATTCGCGTTTGAGCCGGCGACGGTGACGGTGAGGAAGGGCGAACCGGTGGAGCTGGTGTTGAAGAGCGCGGACGTTCCGCACGGATTGAAGTTCAGGGAACTCGGCGTTGAAGTGAAGGTGGGCAAGGGAAAGACGGCGGAAGTGGATTTCACGCCGGACAAGACGGGCGATTTTGTCGGGAAGTGCTCAGTGTTCTGCGGGGTGGGGCACGGGTCGATGAGCCTGACCCTGCACGTGGTGGAGTAGATGCGGCTCGCGCATGCGCTGTGGCCGCTGGGGCTGAGCCTGTTTCTGGTGGCGGGTTGTAAGGGGACGCCGCCGGGAAAATTCGAAACGAAGGTGATGACGGTGGCAAAACATCGCGTGTTTGTCGGGAACGGGAAAGAGAAGAACCCGCTGCCCGCGAACGCGGAGACGCTGAGCGATGGGAAGGAGGCATTCGGACACTACTGCGTGGCCTGCCATGGTATGGACGGGCAGAACACGGGAGTTCCGTTTGTGATGTCTCCGCCTGCGCCTTCGCTGGCGTCCGAGGACGTGCAGTCGTACACGGATGGACAGCTGAAGTGGGTGATCGACAACGGGATCTGGCCGTCGGGAATGCCGGGGTCGAAGGGGACGCTGAGCGATGAAGAGCAGTGGTCGATCGTAGAGTTTCTGCGGCATCTGCCGCCGGCCGGCAGCCAGGGTGAGCCGGAGATGTATACGCACTGAGGCGGAATGCAGCGATTGAAAAGACAGATCGGGATTGTGGTGGCGGTTGGTGTGGCGTTGGGTTGCGCCGGGGCACGCGCGCAGAGCATGCCGGGCAACGATGCGAGCCAGCCGCAGACGAGCACGACGAGCGGAGATGCGGGTGCTGCAGGAACGGACGCGACGGCCGGTGCGAGTGACAACAGCAGTGCGGGGTCGACGGCAGGCAGCGGTTTGGGTGCCGGCCAGAATTCGGGTCTGGGAACGGGCCTGGGAGCGGGGAGCAATGCTGGAGGGTCGCTGACGGCGCGGCAGATCTTTGCCGTAATGGAAGAAAAGCCGGAAGTGGTGATCGAGCTGAAGACGCAGGTCGCCGATCAGATGCAGCAGCAGGGCGTGTCCATCGACGCGAATGCCATCACGGACGAGATGCTGGACAACGAGATCGCGACCGATCCGGCGGTACGGCAGAAGGTGACGCTGTTTCTGCGGGCGCGGGGGTATGTATCGGACGCGGATCTCGCCGCGAGCCGGACGGCGGCGGGTCTTTCAGGCGATGAGGGAATGCCAGGGTTTGCGTCGGGCTCGTTGACGACGCTGCCGGGCTCCGACGTGGGAGGGGCGAATCTGCCGCTCGCGTTGGGCCCGGGTGGATTGGCTGCGGAGAACGCGAAACCGACGGCCGGAAGGATGCAAAGCGGAGGGGGCAGTACGCAGCCGAAGCCGCGGGAGAGGAACATCACCGATCCGCCGGAGGTGTTGCGGGAGCCGACGCCGTACAATTTGCCGTCGCTGCGCGATCTGTACACGCAGATTCCGAATACGTCACAGCCACTGCGACGTTTCGGATCGGACGTATTTGTGCGGCGAACCGCAGGAACGGCAACGCGGCTGGGCGGATCGACGAGCGTGCCGTCGCTGGACGTACCGATTGGGCCGGACTATGTGCTGGGGCCGGGAGACAGCCTCCGGATCGATTTGTGGGGAGGATTGTCCCAGAGTTTTACGCGCGTGGTGGATCGAGATGGAAAGCTGATGCTGCCGGAGGCGGGCGAGGTGCAGGTCGCCGGGCTGAGTCTGGAAAAGGCGCAGGCGACGATCGCGCAGGCGTTGGGAAAGCAGTACCGGAACGCACAGGTGTCGGTGACGGTGGCGGGGCTGCGTTCGGTGCGGGTGTATGTGGTGGGCGATGTGGAGTCGCCGGGGGCGTATGACGTGAGCTCGCTGGCGACTCCGCTGAGCGCGCTGTACGCGGCGGGTGGGCCGACAGCGGCGGGATCGCTGCGAATGCTGGAACATTTTCGCGGCAAGGAGCGGGTCGGCGAAGTGGATCTTTACGACTTTTTCCTGCACGGGGTTCGGGACGAGGATGATCGGCTGGAAGCGGGCGATACGCTCGTAGTGCCTCCGGTGGGATCGCAGGTGGCGGTATCGGGAGCGGTGCGGCGGTCCGCGATTTACGAACTGAAGGACGAGAAGACGCTCGCGCAGGTGCTGGACGATGCGGGCGGCGCCACAGTGACCGCGGCGCTGGGAAACATCACAGTGGAAAGAATCGACGCGCACCAGCAGCGCGAAACACTGACGGTGGATGCAAGCCCTGGGGACGACGCGCAGGCGCAGGAGGCGAAGCTGGCGGCGTTTGCGGTGAAGGATGGGGATCGGGTGGGGGTGGCGCCGATTGCGCCGTGGAGCGCTCGAGTGATTTATCTGGAGGGGCATGTGGTGCGGCCGGGACGCGCGGCGTATCGCGACGGGATGCGGCTGAGCGATGTGCTGCACAGCTATCGGGATCTTTTGCCGGAGCCCGCGGATCGGGGCGAGATTGTGCGGCTGACGCCGCCGGATTTACATCCGGAGACGGTCGAGTTCAGCGTAGCGGAGGCGCTGATCGGGAACGAAAACCTCGCTCTCCAGCCGTTCGACACAATACGTATCTTCAGCCGTTACGAATCCGACGCGCCGCGGGTGACGGTGAGCGGCGAGGTGCTGCGGCCGGGTGAGTATCCGCTGTCGGATGGGATGACGGCGGCACAACTGGTGCGGATGGCGGGCGGATTCAGGCGCGATGCGCTGCTGGACGATGCGGATTTAATGAGCTATCGGATCGACAACGGAGCGCAGGTGGTGGGCGAGCGTCGGGATGTGCGAATCGGCGATGCGGTGAAGGGTGTTGCGAACGCAGATGCGGCGCTGAAGGCAGGCGATGTGCTTACGGTGCATCAGGTGACGGGCTGGAACGACATAGGGCAGTCGGTGACGATCGAGGGCGAGGTGGCGTACCCGGGCAACTATGGGTTCAAAACCGGCGAGCATCTGAGCGACGTGGTGCGACGCGCGGGCGGATTTCGCGACACAGCGTATCCGGCGGGCGCAGTGCTGACGCGGCCGGAGGTGAAGGAGCTGGAGGAGAAGAGCCGCGAACAGCTGATTCGGCAAATTGAGACGAGCAGTGCGGCCGCACGGCTGTCCCCAAGCCTTGCGAGTGCAACGCAAAGCGGGACAGTGCAGATGGTGCAGGCGGAGGAGCAGCAGATTGTTGCGCGGCTGAAGAGCGAACCGGCGATTGGACGGCTGGTGATTCACGTCAGCGCAGACATTAGCAGTTGGGCAGGAACGCCGGCGGACATCGAAGTGCGCAAGGGAGATGTGTTGAAGATTCCGAAGCGGCCCGGGTTCGTGCTGGTCAGCGGGCAGGTATTTAACGCAACGGCGATTACATTTGCCCCAAACAAGACTGCGGGCTGGTATCTGAACCACGCCGGGGGCACGACGCGGGCGGCGGATCGGAAGGAGATTTTCGTGATCCGCGCGAACGGGTCGGTCGTCGGACGCGGATCGGGTGGCCCGTTTGGCGGCGGCGTGCTGGATACGAAGCTGGAACCAGGCGATGTGGTGGTGGTGCCGCAGAAAATCATCGGCGCTGGATTGTTCTGGCGCAATTTGTTGCTGGGCGCGCAGGCGGCGTCCTCGATTGCGATTACGGCGGGCATCGCGAATCTGCTTTAGCCCGGGGGAGTTTTGGGGAATCGACATGGAAACGGAATTGCTGGAATTGCGGGCGACAGAAGTGCGAGAGAGAGTCGCAGAGCCGCGTCCGGCGAACTGGGTGGCGAACGCGGCGTTGCTCTGGGAACATCGGGGGCTGCTGCTGCGCGCTCTTGCGATCTCGATTGCGGCGGGATTGTTGATCGCGTTTCTGATTCCGAAGAAGTACACGTCGGCGGGGCGGATTATGCCACCGGACAATGCGGGATCGAGTATGGCGATGCTGGCGGCGCTTACGGGGCGCGGGGGAGCCGGCAGCGAAATGGGCGGACTGGCGAGCCTGGCGGGGAGTTTACTGGGCGGGCGGAACAGCAGTGCGCTGTTTGTGGATCTGCTGAAAAGCGGGACGGTGAGCAACGACCTGATCGAGCGGTTCCAGCTGCAGCATGCGTGGCGCAAGCGTTATCGCGTGGATGCGGCGAAGTATCTGGCGCGGCACACGACGATCAGCGATGACAAACGGAGCGGCGTGATCACGGTGGAGGTGGAGGACAGCGACCGGCAGCGGGCGCGCGATCTGGCGCAGGGCTATCTGGACGAGCTGAACAAGCTGGTGATGCGGACGAACACTTCGTCGGCGCGGCAGGAGCGGATTTTTATCGAGCGGCGTCTGCAGGGCGTGGAGGCGGATCTGAAGCGGGCGCAGGAGGGGTTGAGCGAGTTTGCGAGCACGCACACGACGATTGATCTGCCGAATCAGACGCGGGCGATGGTAGAGGCCGGCGCGCGATTGCAGGCGGAGCAGATCGCGGGGCAGTCGGAAGTGGATTCGCTGCGGCAGATTTACGGGGACACAAATGTGCGGGTGCGGGCGGCGCAGGCGAGGGTGGCCGAACTGCAGCACCAGCTGGAGAAGATGAGCGGCAGTTCGGCGCCGCTGGACAGCAGTTCGGAGGCGGGAGGATCAGCGACGACCGATGAATTGTATCCGTCACTGCGACAACTTCCTCGGCTGGCGGTTCCGTATGCCGATCTTTATCGCAAGGTGCGCGTCCAGGAAGCGCTGTACGAACTGCTGACACAGCAGTACGAGATTTCGCGGATCGAGGAAGCCAAGGATGTGCCGGTGGTGAGCGTGATCGATTCCCCTGGCATTCCGGAGAAAAAGTCGTTTCCGCCGCGGATGCTGTTGACGGCGCTGATCACGTTGTTCGGGGTTGGCGGAACGGCGGCCTTTGTTCTGTTCCGGCGGCGCTGGGAGATGGTGGAGGAAGGCGATCCGCGCAAGGTGCTGGCGCGGGACGTCTCGACGACGCTGCGCGAAAAACTGCGGCGGCGCAATGGAACGACGGGACGTGCGGCGTGACGGCGGGCGTGGTGGTTGCGGTCCGGAGTGAGCCGCTGCTGCTGCCGGGGTGCGTTGGGTTCTATCTGGCGGCGCGGTTGTGCATCACGTATCTGTTCTTCCAGGCGGATCCGCAGACGGGAGCGGAGGGGGCATTCGCGCTTCAGGCTGCGCTGCTGGCTGCGGCGGCGTTCTATACCTTCGGCGAGGGAGTGGTGACGTTTCGCGCGATGATGCGAGCGGCTCCGACGCGATGGGTGTGCGGGTTTCTGCTCGTGGGGTTGCTGAGCCTGACCTGGAGCGCGACGGTGTCGAAGATGATCGCAGTCGCTTACTGGAGCGAGCTGGCCGGCCAGGTGATGATCGTGGTGCTGCTGGTGCGGGCGAGTGGGGTGGAGAGGGCGGCTGGCGCGGTGATGCGGGGATACATCGCGGGCGCGTGCTTGATTGCGGTCATTACGTGGTTGTCGCCGACGATGCAGGATTTGCGGCCGGGCAACGATGACTTTTTTCAGCCCGAACGCGATTGGATTTACCTGCGCACTGGGCATTTATTTATTGCAGTTTTTGAGCCGTCGGGATGGGGCGTGGAGTGCGGGGTCGAGGATCGCTGCGATCTTTCTGGCGATCACGCTGGTGAGGACCCTGAGCAAGACGACGCTGGTGGCGTTTGCAGCGGGACAGATCTTCCTGCTGTTGCGCGATCGGGCGATGAGCCGGAAGAGCAAGGTGATGCTGGCGCTGTCGAGTGTGGCCGTGGTGGCGCTGTTCTGGCCGCTCATGATTCACTACTTTGCGGTTTATGAAAATGCGGGGAACCAGGCAGAGACGCTGACGGGGCGGCTGGGAATCTGGGCGTTTGTGCTGGGAAGAGCGGTGGAGCAGCCGTGGATCGGGCATGGGTTTCATTCGTTCCGCAACGTGATTCCGCCGTTTGGATCGTTCGAGGCGTGGCATGCGCATAACGAGGTGCTGCAGCAGTTCTACACGTACGGGGTGGTGGGGATTGTGCTGCTGGTGGGCACCTACGGCAGCCTCTACTGGTATGCGAAGCGCGTGGCAGAGCCTGCGATTCGACCGCTGGTGGCGAGTTTGCTGATTTTTGTGGCGGTGCGAGGACTGGCCGATACGGAGAACTTTGATTTGTCACTGCCACTGTGGCTGATTACGCTGCTGAGCCTCGCGCTGGCGGCGGGAAAGCCAGCGCCGGAAACGGATCGCGGAGTGGCGGAGATGCGACCTGTGCGGACCGGGGATGCGTTGCGGGGGTGTGCGTGATGCGACTCGTCCTGGCTGCAGTTTCGTCGAATCGCCAGCTGTCCGGGGTGACGCGGCACGCGGCGAACCTGGCACGTTGTTTGCTGCTGCACTCGCGGATCGAGGCGATTCATCTGATCGCAGCGCCGTGGGAGGTGCCGTTGCTGCGAGATGCGATTGCGGTCGAGGATCCGCGACTGCACCTGCACAACGTGCATCTGGACGAGTACAGCCTGGCGCGAAATCTGTGGTACTACTCCGACCTGCCGGAGATTGCCGCGCAGCTGGGGGCGGACGTCGTGCATCTGTCGTATCCGTCGCCGGTGAATCGACGCAGGATGCATTGTCCGGTGGTGGTGACGGTGCACGATCTTTACGCGCAGGACATTCCGGAGAACTTCGGATTTCCGAAGGTGATCTTCAATCGGCTGGTTTTTCGACAGAGCCTGCGCGCGGCGGATGCACTGACGTGTGTATCGAATGCGACGCTGGAGCGGCTGCGCAGCTGGGCACCGGCGATGGCGGCGAAGGCGACACGCATCTACAACTGCGTCGAACCGACCCAGGTGCGGATTGGGCGGAGCCCGGTTCCGCGATGCAGGAATGTGCCGTTCCTGCTATGCGTTGCTCAACACCGGCGCAACAAGAATATTGTGCTGGCGGTGCAGACGCTGGCGAAGATGCTGCGCGAGAAATCTGTTCATGCAGAGACGATGCTGCTGGTGGTTGGAATGGCAGGGCCGGAAACGGAAACGATCGAGCGGTGCATTGAGGCGGAGGGCGTCGGGCAAAATGTACTGCTGCTGAGCGGGATTTCGGAAACAGAACTGCAATGGTGTTATCGCAACTGCGAGGCACTGCTGGCGCCGTCGCTGATGGAGGGGTTCGGGCTACCGGTTGCCGAGGGTCTGCTGGGCGGGTGCAGGATCGTCTGTTCGGACATTGCACCGTTCCGCGAACTGGGAGGCGTCCATTGCCGCTATTTCGCGCTCGGCGCAGGCGAGGAGGAACGATTTGCGGAGGCGATCCGGGTGACGCTGCAGCAGCCTCGCACGGGCCCGGTGGCTCTTCCGCAAATATCGGGGAAGGTGATTGCAGGGGAATCTATGGCGTTGTACGAGCGGCTGGCCGGGAAGCAGGTGGCGTTGGCGAAAGGCGCGGAAGAAAAGGCGGATCGGGGACTGGCAGTGGGCGTCCGGTGAGGTGTTGCAAGCAAACTGAAACCGAGGTTTGCCCGCAGCATCCAAATGTCAATAGTTTGTCATTTGTGCTTCTGAAGATGTCAAATCATCGCATCGAGCGGTCAAAATGAGGGATATGGACATCGCTATGGAAATTTCTCCGACGATCGCGCGGGAGATGGCGTCTGCGCCGGAACTGGGAACCATTCTGGTGATTGAGGACGATCCGCGGATGCAGAAGGTGCTGCGCCGGATGTTCGTGGAAGAGAACTACTCGGTGCAGATCGCCGGGGACGGGCAGACGGGGCTGGAGTTGTTCCGGACGCATCGGCCGGTTGCGGTTCTGCTGGATCTGATCCTGCCGCAGATGTCGGGGCGGGAATTGTGCCAGGCGATCAAGAACGCCAGCGCGGAGACGCCGGTGATTGTGCTGAGCGCGGTTACAGAAGTAGTGGACAAGGTGCTGCTGCTGGAGTTGGGAGCGGACGACTATGTAACGAAGCCGTTCAGCCCGCGGGAACTGATGGCGCGGGTGCAGGCGGCGATCCGGCGGCGTCGTCGTCCGGTATCGGCAACGGTGTATCGGTTCAGCGACTGCGAACTGGATTTCGAGAAGATGGTGGCGCGGCGAAGCGGAGTGCAGGTGGTGCTGACTTCGCACGAGTTCAAGCTGATGAAGTTCTTCACGGAAAACGCCGAGCGTGTGCTGACCCGTGACGTTCTGCTGAACGAAGTGTGGGGATACAACTCGTATCCGACGACGCGGACGGTGGACAATCAGATATTGAAGCTGCGCCAGAAGCTGGAACCTGATCCGGCGAATCCGAAGCATTTGCTAACCATCTACGGAGCAGGCTACAAATTTGTCCCATAGAGGGACGGCGATGCGAGCCGGTGTGGGAACCGGGCCCATGCAAACCAGTAAGGGTGTGAGAACGCGTGCGCTGCTGATTGCGGCCATGGCGGCGGTAATCGCAACGGCCACGTTGGCGAGCCTGCTGCTGATCCGGTATCGGTTGCTGGAGCAGGTGACGCAGGGGCTGTCTTCGAACCTGACTCGCTCCGTGAATACATTTCAGGATCTGCAGGCGCAGCGGTTGCAGGCGCTGGACCGCGAGAACGCGCTGATGGCGGATTTGCCGACGCTGAAAGCGCTGATGACGACGAGCGATCCGCGCACCATTGAAAATGAGGCGGTCGATTATCGCAATGTGAGCGGGAGCGATTTGTTTGCGTTGGCGGACATGGAGGGGCATGTCATCGCAGCGATTGCTAACGGCTCGGTGCCGGACGCGCAGCTGGCGGGGGACCTGCAGGCGGTGATGAATTCGCCGGCGAGGCTGTATCTGGTGAGCCGCGGGAAACTGTATGCGTGCTCGGTGCGGCCGTTGTATTTCGGGAGCGAGACGCGCGGGGCGCTGCTGGGGTATGTGATCAGCGGATTCGCGATCGATCGCAATCTGCTCGATGAGATCAGCCAGGCGACGATGTCGGAGGCGACGTTCGTCAGCAACGGAGAAACGCTGGCGAGCACGCTGCCGGCGAGCACGCAGGAATCGCTGATCCGGCAGCAGGGTTCGTTGACCGGGCCGGGGGCGAAGCCGATGGATCTGGGCGACGAACGATACCTGGCGGTGGTCACGGATATGACCTCGAGGGCATCGGCGCCGCTGAAGCTGGTGGTGCTGCGGTCGTTCAGTGCGGCGGACCGGTCGATTCGGCAGATCGATCAGATGGTGGTGGTGGCGGGGCTGCTGGCGATGGCGCTGGGAACGCTGCTGATGGTGGCGCTGTCGTACTCAGTCACGCGGCCACTGGAGCAACTGACGGCGGGGGTGCGGGCGTTCGGGTCCGGGGACAGCGCGCATCTGCTGCCGTACAGAGGGACGCGGGAGGTGCGGGATCTGAGCGCGTCGTTCTCAAAGATGCGGCAGGAGATTCAGCAAACGAACCGGGCGCTGCTGGAGTCGGAACGGTTGGCAACGATTGGGCGGATGGCGAGTTCGGTCTCGCACGATTTCGGCATTATCTGGCGGCGGTCTACGCGAACGCGGAGTTTTTGTCGTCGGAGCGGCTGACGCCAGCGGAGCGGCAGGAGATTCTGTCGGACATTCGGACGGCGGTTTATGGAACGACGGATCTGCTGGAATCGATGCTGATCTTCAGCCGGACGGGGTCGGCGATCCGGCGGGCGCCGGAGATCATGGCGACGCCGCTGGAGCGGGCGATTGCGCTGGTGCAAAAGCATCCAGACGCGGCCAATGCGGTGCTGACGGCTGAGTACGGGAATGCTGCGAAGGAACTGGCGGTGGCCGACGCGAAGCAGATCGAGCGGGCGCTGTACAATTTGCTCCTTAATGCATGCCAGTCGCGCGGGGCACCGCCGGAGACGGTGCACGTGACGGCGAAGCTGGAAGTGCAGGGCGATCAGATTCACTTTGAAGTGAAGGACGACGGTGCAGGAGTTCCTGAAGACATCCGCACGAGTCTTTTTCAGCCGTTTGTCAGCCAGGGAAAGCAGAAGGGATCCGGTCTGGGTTTAACGCTGGCGCATTGCATCGCAGCGGAACACGGAGGCTACCTGGTGCTGGTGAGCAGCCGACCGGGCGAGACGATCTTCCGGATGACGATTGGGCGGGGACTTCTGGGTGAGGGGATATTCCCGGAGAAATCCGAGGCAGAGGTGGCCCATGAGGCGTAGCGGTGGAGCATGGCAGAGGTTGCCAGTCCTGAGGCGCGGCGTGCGGGGCATTGCGGTGATGCTGTTCGTGTCGGCGGGGATGCAGGCGCAAAATCTGACGCAGGGTGAGCTGGCGAAGAAGGTTCAGGTGCTGACGGAGGCGATGGGCAAGGCGCAGGCGCAGCTGGAGCAGTCGCAACAACAACTGAACGATCTGCGGCGGCAACTGGACGGGGTGCGACGGCAGATGAACGGCGGGACGGCGGATGCCGATCCGGACCCCAGTCCGAATACGGGAACGGCGGCGGAGGATCTTGCGGCGCAGGTGGCAGCGCTGAAGGAAAACCAGGCGGTGATGCAGTCGGAGATTGCGACGCATGAGCAATCGAAGGTGGAGAGCGAGTCGAAGTATCCGGTGAAGGTGTCGGGGCTGATTCTGCTGAATGGGTTTGTCAACACGGGGAACGTGGATATGCCTGCGGCGCCGACGGTGGCGTTGCCGGGGGAGGGGAGTACGGGAGCGTCGATGCGGCAGACGGTGCTGGGCATCGAAGCGCGCGGGCCCCACGTGTTCGGAGCCGACAGCCACGCGGATGTCAGCGCGGATTTCTTTGGCAGCACGGGCACGACAGGCGCGTACTCGACGGTGGGACTGTTGCGATTGCGAACGGCGCATGCGGCACTGGAATGGAGCAACACGGAGGTGTTCTTCGCGCTGGATCGGCCGCTGATGAATCCCGGACAGCCGACGTCGCTGACAGCGGTGGCGAATCCGGCGTTGGCGTGGTCGGGAAATCTGTGGACGTGGAATCCGGAGCTGGGCGTGCGTCACGATCAGAGCTCTGGGCGGAACGGCGCGATTCCGGATGCAGGGCGCGCTGGTTGACGTGGCGGATCCGCCATACACCGCGGCGGGCGTGGCGTTTCCGTCGTCGTCGGCGGAGCTGAGCCGCTGGCCTGGGGCACAGGCGCGGCTGGCGATGGTGACGGGCACGGAGGAGCGCGGATTTCAACTGGGAGCGGGCGGGTATTTTACGAAGCACCAGACACTTTATGGATCGAACTACGATTCATGGGCGGGGACGCTGGATTATCGGCAGCCCCTGCCTGGCGGTCTGGAAGTGAGCGGGAATTTCTATCGCGGATCGGCACTCGGTGGGTTGGGTGGAGGCGCTTACAAGGATTACGGAATACGGCCGGACCCGGACCGTCCTGGGCATTTCTATGTGCGGGCACTCGATGATGTTGGTGGCTGGGCGCAGTTGAAGGAGCGGGCGGGGGAGCGGCTGGAATTCAACGGGGCATTCGGAATGGATGATGTGCCGGCCGGAGAACTGCGACGTTATGCCGGTGCTGCTTCGGGTGGCTATCAATACCTGGCGAGGACGCAGACCTTCACCGGAAACGCGATCTATAGTCCTAGCGCGTGGCTGCAGTTCTCCGTGGAGTATCGCCACCTGGCCAGCTTCTCGGAGGGTGCGCCGGCGGCGTCGAGCCATGTTGTCGGGGTTGCGGCGGGATACAAATTCTGATGCGGCGGATCCTGATGCGCCAGATTTTGCAGCCTGTGCTGGTTCTGTGCGCGAGCCTGCTGGCTCCCGCGGGTTTTGCTCAGGTTGTTCACGCGCGGCTGGAGTACCCGGGAAAGGTGAAGCCACCTCTGCCGCCGGCGGTGGTCTGGCTGAAGGCGCTGGAGCCGGTCGATCCTCCAGCGGCGCTGGCGCACAAGACGTACACGCTGCTGCAGAAGAACCGCAGCTTCATTCCGCATCTCCTGGTGGTGCCGGTGGGCAGCCAGGTGCAGTTTCCGAATCAGGACCCCTTCTATCACAACGTGTTTTCGCTTTTTGATGGGAAGCGCTTCGATCTGGGGCTGTACGAGGCGGGATCGACGAAGGCGGTGACGTTTTCGCGGGAGGGCGTTTCGTATATCTTCTGCAACATTCATCCCGAGATGAGTGCGGTGGTGGTTGCACTGTCGACACCGTTCTTTGCGACGACGGATCGGGACGGAACCGCGGACGTGCACGATGTGCCGCCGGGCGACTACGACCTTCATGTGTGGGTGGAGGGTTTGCCGCAGGTGGCGCTGGATCGGCTGACGCGTAGAGTGCATCTGACGGCTGGCCAGACCGATCTGGGGGTGGTGAAGATTCCGGTTATGCCGGCGCAGGCGGAGCGACACCTGAACAAGTTTGGCGAGCCGTACGATCGCGAGGCGAAGCCGCCTTACTGAGTTGCGGTGCGGGTATTCGCAACCCGGCTCGATGCACGCGGGAGTGCGCTTGCGGCGGGCACGAAGGGCAGCTGGGGATGGAAATCCGGAACCGGCTCCGGATAGGAATGCAGGCCGATGAGTTGCAGCGCGATGCTCCAGAGGAACGCCGGATTGTTGCGCAGGTAGCGACGCCAGAGACGGCGCGGGTCCTGCAGAAGGCGATGGAGCCACTGCAGGCCAGCCTTCTTGATCCAGGGAGAGCAATCTTTGATGCGGCCGGTGTGGAAGTCGAAGGCAGCGCCGACGCCGAACATCAGCTTTGTCTGGAGCAACGGCAGATAGCTCGCCATGAATTCTTCCTGGCGTGGGGCGCCGATGCCAACCCACATGATGTCGGGCTTCGCTTCTTCGATGGTCTCAACCAGGTCGGCCGTCTCATCGCTGGTTAGATCGCGGAAGGGCGGGGTATAGGTGCCGACGATGCGGACCCAGGGAAACCAGCTCTGCAGGTTTGCGGCAAGTTCGTCGACAACGCCGGGATCGCCGCCATAGATGAAGTGCGTGCAGCGAGCGAAGCGGGGATTGCGGAAGACTTCGAGCATGAGGTCGGGGCCGGTGACGCGCTCCATCCCCTGGCAGCCCTGCAGACGGCCGACCCAGACGGTGGGCATGCCGTCGGGCACGGTGATGGCGGAGTTGGCGTAGATGGCGGCGAGGCGGGGGTTGCGCTGCGCTTCCATAATGCCGTGCACGCCGACCACTGAGACATAGCCTTTGCGATCGCCGCGCAGCACCTGGGCCACGCGGTGCAGAGCGCGATGCATGTTGAGGGCTTCAACACGGACGCCGAGGATATTGGCGTGCGTCGGCTCAGGGGAACTGGATGACGAAGCGTGTTGCGATAAAGTGCGAGCGCGCCAGGGGCCGGGCCACAGAAAGCGCACGAGCGGCAGATAGAGCAGAAGGGCGATGACGGCGTAGATGAATCGCGCCCATGCAATGCCAGCAGCGCCGTGGCTGGGGATGAGCCAGACCATGGAGAGGAGCATCGCCGCGCCAGCGATGAGATTGAGGAAAGTGACGGTGCGAATGCGGTCGAAGGCCATGAGCGCGTAGTACGCCGTGACGCTGAGGGAGAGCAGCGCGGTGCTCCATGCAATCAGAGGGAGAACGTGGGCTGCGGACCGGGCGATCTCAGGGCCGGCGAGAAGGCGGAGAACGCGATTGCCAAAGGCAAGGAGGAGGGTGGTGCCGGCGGCGACGAACAGCACGTTGGCCAGAAATGCGCGGAGCACCACCTGGCGGAGCTGGCGGGGCGAGGCTGCGGTACGACGCGCGGCGAGATGCGGGAAGAGGAAGTGGAGTCCTGAAGAGACGATGCCGTAGAGAGGCTGGGCGATCTGGACGCACAGCGCATAGGAGGCGACGGCGACCGCACCCATGGCAACGCCGGCGATGAGGCGATCGGCTTGGCCGATGATGACGGAGGCGAGGGCCTGGAGCCAGCTGAAAATCCCGAAGGCGAAGAGCGCACGGAAGGAGTCACGATCGAAGGTGGGGCGGAGGGAGTGGGTGCGGAGGAGGACGCGGAGGCTTCGGGCCTGCATCCAGAGAGAGAACGCGGTGACCACGAGAGTGGCGAGGAAGATATCCGCAATGCTGCGGCCAGTGAAGGCGAGGAGACCTGCGAGAAGGAGCGAGAGCAGGCGGCCGGCGATGCTGAAGGCGACTGCGGGTCCATAGCGTTCAAAGGCACGCTGGGTGCTGACGCAGACGGTTTCGAGCGCGCGGACCAGGATGATGAGGCTGGCGATCTGGAGGGCGAGGAGGCAGTCGCGGCGGAGAGCGAGGTCGGCGGGGACGACGTTGCGGGCGATGAGAGGGGCGAGGACCGAGGTGAGCAACGCCATGGCGACGCCAAGCACGAGATGAATGCCCATGGTGCTGCGCACGGTGCGGACGAGAGATGGGGTACGACCGGCTCCACGCTGCGAGGCGACCTGCTGGATGTTGGCGTCGCCGAATCCGGAAGCGAGGATGGAGCCGGTGCTGACGACGGCGGCAGCGACGGCCCAGACACCATAGCGGGCCACGCCGAGGTGGCGGAGCATGACGGGGGCAACGAGCAGCATACCCACCGGCCACGCCGCGTAATCGAGAACCCCAAAGCAAGCGTTGAAGAAATGTCCCTGAATTGCGCGCCGCATCTTTAGATCAACGTAACGAGACGGGTGAAGACTCCTGTCAGGCAATTGTTATGGCTTTGTCATTGGAAGGTAGCGAAGCGCAGTAACAGCACCTGAAATGCGGCGTTTGGGCGGGTTACAGGGCCGCGCGAGAGAGGGCTTTGCGGAAGCGGCGGGCATAGCGCAGGAGGCGGAGACCTTCGGTGAGGTGAAAGCGGACGCGGCGGAGGTTGAATCGCAGCTGCTGTGCCATTGCTTTGAATCGCGAGGCACGCGTACCGGGCGGACGGCCCGCGGGCGTGATCCGCGGCAGCCGGGAGGGAAGGAAGGCTTGCCGGAGCGACGTCCCTTGTGATCCCTCGGTTGAGGCGAGGGCCTGATGCAGGAGGATGTAGAGCTTTGTGCTGGCGGGACTGGCGAGGATGGCGGTGTGGGCGCAAGTCCGGACCCATAGCCGAACGGGATCCGGCAGAGTGTCGACGGTCCACCTGGAGAGGGCTGGAGGGGCAAAGGGCCCCATGAGGTGTTCAATGACAAGGATGGCGACGCCGAGACCGATGGGATGACGGGGATCTGCCTGGGCACGACTGCGGACTTCACGCCAGAAGCCGAGGTCGCAGCTGCGCGCGAGGATGTGGCGGCGGAACTCCAGCAGATGCGATGGGCGGGTGGCCTCATAGCGGAGATGCTTGTAGATATGGAGACCCTGGCCGAGGAAGAGGTCGACGGGGTTCAGGACAGGCATGCAGATGTCGTGCATACGCCGCATCTCGACGCGCTCGAGGATGGGGGAGGAGTCGGGCTCAATGTGGAACTCGATCCAGCGATGGGGCATGGGTTTGTAGAGATCGCGGATCGTCATGGGTTGCTGATCGTAGGCGGCGAACTCCAGACTGCGCTTGTGGCTGCCGCGCAAGGTGAACCCGCGGGACTCGAGGATCCGTCGCGCTTCGGAGGCGCTGGATTCGGCGACGAGAAAGTCAGAGTCGAGCTGTACGCGGTGTTCGAGCCTTGGAACAGAGAGGGAGCCGAGGGAGAAGCCTTTCAGGGTTGCGTAGGTGACGCCCGCCTCCTGGAAGCTGCGATGAAGGTCCTGCGCATCCGCGAGGAGAGCGGCGGTGCGGGCGATGTTATCCGCCAGATTCTGACGCAGGCGCAGGAGAACCGGCTCGGGAAGGAGGGTGGTGAGGTGCTGCTCTTCGAGGCGGCCCAGGAAGTAGAGGGCGAGGCCACTCATGTCGAGCCAATCCAGGGCGTGCTGCCATTCACTGTCAGTGAGAAGCCAAAGGCGGAGGCATTCTTTGGGAATGGGGTCGCGGAAGATGAGGAGAATGGCTTCTCTGATCTGCTGCCGATGCGAAAGGGGCGGTAATTCCGATTTTGCGTGCAGCGCGAGGGAGAAGTGCTGCGGTGTAAGGGTGAGGATGTCGGCGGACGCGACCAGTCGCGGTCCGAGCCAGTCCGGTGACGGCTCGAGGTCAATCGCGGATTGCAGTGAAGGTTGCAAAGAGGTCCTGGTCGTTCTGTGGTGCCCTGACGAGAAATCTAGGCCTTGCGAACCGACGGCCTGTCAGGTGGGTGCAACGGGATTGTCACTGGATTGTCAGGGTCGGCGGGAGTCTGTAACCGTGACAAACCTTTGACAAAGAGCAGACGGCGAGACGACAAGGGCGATGCCGCACTCGCATACGTTCGAAAGCATGTTGCATTGCAACCGGAGTACTCAAAAGCTGAAGGGAGCGTGGTTGATTCCGGTCGTCGCACTGGGATTGGCGATGGGTGCGATGCCCAGGGCTTCCGCGCAGGACACGCCACTGCTGTCGGGCGGCGTCGCATTTCTCACCAACTCAACAAAAGGCAACACGAGCTATTCGCCGATCATCGAGCCACTGATCGCTGCGCCGGTGGGACAACATTTTCTGTTCGAATCGCGCGCGTTGCTGACGGAAAATTTTAGCCCCGATGGGAAGGGCGGGTACGACCACACGCATTTCGTCGGGTTGACGTATATGCAGGGCGATTATGTGGTGAATCCACACCTGACCGTGGTGGGGGGAAGTTTCATTCTTCCGTTCGGAACGTATAACGAGCGGCTGTCGCCGGTGTGGATCAACAATTTCCAGGATGGACCGCTCGATGTCGCGCTGGGGCTGTTGAGCACGGGGACCGGAGTTGGCGGGGAACTACGCGGGTCGGCGATCCGCACGCCGAAGTATTCCATCGACTACACGGCGTGGTTTTCGGCGCGCAGCGGGAATACGTATTTCAATTCGGAGCGCTCGTTTGGTGGACGGTCCAGCTTGTATCTGCCGGAGCAGCGGCTGGAGATGGGCTTGTCGTACGACCGATCGCTGCAGGGGACGCACGAAAACTTCTATGGCGCGCATGTGTGGTGGGAACCGAAAGATGAAGGGTTCCGGCTGCGCTCAGAGTATGCCCGCGGACACCACGCGCAGGGTTACTGGGTGGAAGCAGACTATCGCAGCAGCGCCTTCGGCGGTCTGGACAGCTGGGTGGGACGATTCGAGCCCCTGTTCCGGATGCAGCAGACGTTCCGGCGGGACACGATTGTGAGCGATGGGGTGCCGCCGGTGAACACGCAGCGGGCGGACTTTGGGCTGGACTATAACCTGCCGCACAATACGCGCATCCTGACAAGCTATTCGCGACAATTCGCTTCGACAGGCGATGAAAACATCTGGGAGACGGGGATCGTGTACCGGTTCTTGTTTCCGGCATGGAAGGGGAAGCGATGATGAAAGCGAAACAGTGGATTCCGGGATTGATGATGGTGGCAGCGATGGGCGCTGCGACGCTCTCAGCGCCACTGGGACATTCGCAGGCGGCGCCGGCACGAGGAGCGCAGGCGCCGGTGAAGAAGTACCAGGCCGCGAAGCGGACGCAGCTCAGCGATGAAGGCGACCGCGTGTTTCAGCAGAATTGCGCGCGGTGCCACCGGTCACCGGACGGTTTCTCGCAGCGAATTTCGGGAACGGTGGTGCGACATATGCGGGTGCGGGCAAACCTGAGCCAGCATGACGAGGAAGTGCTGCTGAAGTACCTCAATCAGTAAGTGTCGACATCCGGCTTACGGTTCTGACTCGGCGGTCTGGGGCGCGGCGGGCGGGGTGGCTGAGCGCGGTGGCATGGGGCGAACGCCTGCGGCGGCCTGGGGTGTCATCTGGTGCATGGTGACGATGAGCGCGACGGCTGGCGCTGCTCCGGCACAGCGGTAGGAATGGGGGGTGGCGGCGTCGAAGTAGACGCTGTCCCCCGCTTCCAGCGCGTGCGTGCGGTCGGCATGACGAATCTCAAGTTCTCCTTGAAGAAGATAAAGAAACTCGTAGCCGGGATGGACATGGGGGCGAATTTCGGTGCCTTTGCGCACCGGTACAAACTCGGCAAAGTAGGGGTCGAGCTGGCGGTCAGGGACCATGTAGGCCAGGCTCTCGAAGTAGTATGTCGGGTCGTCGACGCCGGATTGCGGGAGGCGAACGCGTTCGGAACGGCGGTGAACGCGAAAGAGCGGATGGGGCTCAGGCTCGAAGAAGTAGGCGAGGTCACGGCCGAAGACCATCGCGATGCGCGCGAGGTTGCGGAGGGTCGGGACCACGCGGCCGGTTTCGAGTTGGGAAAGAAAGCTGGCGGAAAGGCCGGTGTGGCGGCCTAACTCTACCAGACCCATGGAGCGTTTGAGGCGGAGGCGGCGGATGCGCTCTCCGATGCGTTTTTCGGCGATGAAGGTTTCGGCTGAGAGGGCGGCGGGGGGCGCCGATTCCGGTTCGGAGGCGGTGGGTTTGGCGTCGGTTTCCATGGGTTTGCCCGCAGCGGGGGTACGGTTGTTTGCGATGAGAGAAGCTACCATTTTGTTTTCCAAATCACAATAGCTTTTGATGGGGTGAATAGGAATACGGGTGGGATTTTTGGGGTGGCGGTCGACGTTCCGGCTGCAAGGGCGCGGGTGAGTTGGATCGACCCGTAGGGCGACGGACGAGCATCGCCAGGGATGGTCGTATCCTGGGGGTATCGAAAGACGATACTGTTAAGTACAGGTTCGATTTGTGTTGGGGTTGCGTGGCCACGCGCAGCTAGTTTCTTGTCTTCGGCGTCCAATCGGTTTCAGATTCTAGCTTCAACAGGAACGTGAAGGATGGCCCAGGGGGCCGGACGAATTCTCGTGAGCGGTGCGTCGGGGTTGATTGGATCAGCCGTGGCCCGATCTGCGCAGGAGAAGGGGTTCGAGGTACAGACGCTGGTCCGGCGGCATCGCGAGGTGCGGCAGGGACGGATCTACTGGAACCCTTCAGAGTCGCAACTGGGGGTGCATCCGGCGGCGCTGGAGGGGTTCGACGCGGTGATCCACCTGAGTGGAGCGAATGTAGCGCGACGGTGGACGCGCGAGTATCGCGAGACGATTGTGTCGAGCCGGGTGAGGACGACAGAGGTGCTGTGCGAGGTGTTGAAGAAGGTGCGGCGGAGGCCGCGGGTTTTGCTGTGCGCGTCAGCGGTGGGAATCTACGGCAATCGCGGCGATGAGGTGTTGACCGAAGAGAGCTCACTGGGAATGGGATTTCTGGCGGAGACCTGTCAGGCGTGGGAGGCGGCGGCGAAGCGCGCCTGGGAGATGGGTATTCGCGTTGTCCATTTGCGTTTTGGTGTGGTGCTGAGCCGCAAAGGTGGGGCATTGGGAAAGGTGCTGCCCGTATTTCAGCTGGCGATGGGCGGAAAGCTGGGGAGCGGGCAGCAATGGATGAGCTGGATCAGCGAGCGCGATGCGGTTCGTGCGATCTGGTTTCTGATGGAGCATGAGACGCTGGCGGACGCGTTCAACGTGATGGCGCCCGAGCCCGTGCGCAATGCGGAGTTCACGCAGGCGTTGGCGCGAGCGGTGCATCGCCCGGCGCTGCTGCCGGTTCCGGCGGGCGTGCTGCGCATGGCATTGGGAGAGATGGCGGATCAGACGCTGCTCGCATCGTTACGCGGAGTGCCGCGGAAGCTGGAGGCGGCGGGATTTCATTTTGAAGACCCGGAGATTGGCGCGGCGCTGCGTGCACTGTTGTGAAAATGCTTTACGCTGAAGTTTCGATCCATGCTTACCAGGCTGAACTTTTGATGCGGAAGGTGGCGACGTCCGGGCGGCGCCGCAGCGTGGCGCGCAGAGGAGTCTTTGGGGCGGCGATGGCGGCGATGTTTCTGCTGGCCGGGTGCGGGCTGGCGGGGAATCCGCAGCCGCCGACGCTTTGGCTGCCGACACCGGTGAAGGATCTGACGGCCGCTCGCGTGAACGATGGGGTTCATCTGCACTGGTCGATGCCGAAGAACACCACCGACAGAGTGGCGCTCAAAGGCGATCAGCGCGGACATGTGTGCTGGGAATATGCGGACGAAGCAAAAAAGCATGACGCCAGCAGTCCTTCGGCGGGGTCGAGGTCTGGATCGAGGAACAATGCGGTGGGCGCGCTGTCGTGCCATGCGGCGGGGGATGGGATGTTTACGCCGGGCAAGCCCGCGGATTTTACGGCCAGGCTACCGGAAGAGCTGATGTCGGGTGAACCGCGGGCGGTGGCGTTCTATGTCGAATTGCAGAATCACGCGGGGAAGACGGCGGGACCTTCCAACGCAGCATGGATTGCGAGCGGGACGACTCCAGGGGTTGTGGCGGGGTTGAAGGTGGAGACGCGCGCCGAAGGCGTGGTGCTGCGCTGGCAGCCGAGCACAGCGGGGCCAGGACTCATGATGCGCATCCACCGGACGCTCGTGAATACGCCCGTCGCGACCAAGACGGATCAGTCGAAGGGATTGCCTCCGCCGGCGGAACAGACGCTGGAGGTGGATGTGAGCCCGTCCGATCCGGGCGGCGCGGTGGATCGCGATGCGGTGCTGGATCATGAGTGGAAGTACTGGGTGGAGCGCGTGGTGAAGGTCAACGTGGATGGGCATGCGCTGGAGGTTGCCGGGGCGCCATCGGAGACGGTGAGTCTTGTTGCGAAGGATGTGTTTCCACCGGCGGTGCCAGCGGGTGTGGCTGTCGTGGCCGATGCACAAGCGAAGGCGATGGATTTGTCGTGGACACCGGATGCGGACGCCGACATCGCCGGGTACGTTGTCTATCGGAGAGATGTGACCGCGGGCGGAGCGATGGAACGGATCACGGAGAAGACGGTGGTGGCTCCTTCGTACACCGATGCGACGGTGGTTGCGGGGCACCGGTATGCGTATGCGGTAAGCGCAGTGGATTCGGATGGCAACGAGAGTGAGAGATCGAGCGAAGTCGAGGAGGAGATGCCGCAATGAGATATTGCCGGTTGCAGACGGAGGCTGGTCCGCAGTATGGCGCGGTCGTGGATCGGGCGGGGACGCTATGGATTGAGCGGTTGCTGCCGCCGTTTGAGGAAGACCCGTGGACGCGGCTCGCAACGGACGGGTTTGAGCCGGTCCCGTTTCTCACCGCGAAGCTGCTGGCACCGGTGGTGCCGCGGAAGATTGTGTGCATTGGGCGGAATTATCGCGAACATGCGGCCGAGCTGGGCAATGAAGTGCCGAAGGAGCCGCTCGTGTTTCTGAAGGCGCCGACGTCGGTGATCGCGCCGGGCGAGGCGATCCGGATTCCGGCGCAATCGCAGCGGGTGGATTTTGAGGGGGAACTGGCGGTGGTGATTGGCAAGCGTGCGACGAAGATCGGGCCGGAGGAGGATGTGCGCGGCTACATTCGCGGTTACACGATCGTGAACGATGTGACAGCGCGCGATCTGCAGAAGCCGGATGGTCAGTGGTGGCGGGCGAAGGGGTTCGACACGTTTTGCCCGATGGGACCGTTGGTGACCGATGAGGTCGATCCTGGGGTTGGGCTCACGCTGGAGACACGGCTGAACGGTGAGGCGAAGCAGCACGGAACGACGTCGGATTTCATTTTCGATATTCCTACGCTGCTGCGGCACATCACGGCGGCGATGACGCTGTTGCCGGGGGATGTGATTCCGACGGGGACGCCTTCGGGTGTGGCGGCGATGCAACCGGGGGATCGGGTCGAGGTGCGGGTGGAGGGGATTGGGGTGCTGGGGAATACGGTAGCCAGCGGACTGTAGCCGCAGGCTGTAGGCGGTAAATGGCCAGTGGCCAAGAGCCGGAGCCGGTAGCGGAAGAAAGCGAAGCGAATGCCGACTGGAGGTCCATGAGGCATATGGCGTTTGCGTTCCGACTTTGGGGCGCACCGCGGTAGTGGCTAGAAAAGCCAGTTGAGACGGCGAGGAAGATTGGGGCATCTAAGGGTGTAAGTCCGCGTTTACGAGAAATTCTTCCAGGGGTGGGGCGGAGATTTTCGCGTTGTGGGTGAAATGCCGGATAATTGAAGGTGAAGCAGGAGGGATGATGGCGAAGACATTATTGGCGCAACTGCGGGCGATGACGGTCGTGGTGAGCGACACGGGCGACATCGATGCGATCGAGAAGGTGAAGCCGCAGGATTCGACGACGAATCCGTCGCTGCTGGCCACGGCGGCGCAGATGCCGGCCTACAGCAAGATTGTGGACGACGTGCTGCTGGATGCGAAGAAGCAACTGGGCGACAACGCGGACGACGCGAAGATCGCGAAGTTGGCGTTCGAGAATCTGGCGGTGGCATTCGGTAAGAAGATTCTCGCGATTATTCCGGGGCGCGTGTCGACTGAGGTGGATGCGCGGCTGTCGTATGACACGGAAAAGACGATGGAGCAGGCGCGCTCGATCATCAAGAAGTACGAGAGCGCGGGTGTGTCAAAGGAACGGGTACTGATCAAGATTGCGTCGACGTGGGCGGGGATTAAGGCCGCGGAGAAGCTGGAGAAGGAAGGCATTCACTGCAACATGACGCTGCTGTTCGGGATTCACCAGGCGGTGGCGTGCGCGGAGGCAGGGGCGACGCTGATTTCGCCGTTCGTGGGGCGCATTCTGGACTGGTACAAGAAGGACACGGGGAAGGATTACCAGGGCGCCGACGATCCGGGTGTGCAGTCGGTCACCACGATCTACAACTACTTCAAGAAATTCGGATACAAGACGCAGGTGATGGGCGCCAGCTTCCGCAACACGGGTGAGATTATCGAACTGGCAGGCTGCGATCTGCTGACGATTTCGCCGCATTTCATCGAGGAGTTGGACAAGACGGAAGGGACGCTGGAGCGGAAGCTTGATCCGGAGAAGGCGAAGTCGATGCAGATCGAGAAGATGCACATGGACGAGGCGACCTTCGAGAAGATGCACGAAGCCGACCGGATGGCGAATGACAAGCTGAAGGAAGGTATTGAGGGCTTCAGCAAGGCGCTGGTGCAGTTGGAGGAATTGCTGGCGAAACGGCTGAGCGAGCTGGAGGCACAATCGCCGAAGCCGGTAGGAGCGCGATAAAGCAGGCGATTGATAATAGTGGTTCAAGGAAGGCAGCCTTTTCGGGGCTGCCTTTCTGTTTGTTGGGGCATCCAAGCCGATACTTTAACGTCCGAAAGGTAGCCTTGACTCAGGCGTTGTCCCTTGTCATGATCGGGATTCCATTCGGGCGAACGTCTCTGGTTCCGATTTGAGTCCTTCCATCTTGAGTCCATCCATCTTGTACAAGCACAGACTAGCGACGGTAGTGAGCAGCGGGGTTCTGCTGCTGGGGGCATCGCTCGGCGGTGCGCAGGAGAGGACAGCGGCTCCGGTACCCGGCGTTGTGGTTGCAGCGCATGCCTCGGGCGGCGCAGCGTCGCTCCCCGATGCGCCGACGCCGAACGATGCCGATGTGGCCGAGGGAGTCGGGGATTCCACCAGCGTGGTGGCCGTGGGCCCAGCGCAGGAGCGCCCGACCCTGGAAGACTGCTCGCTCGACACCAGCCATTCGCCGGCCTGTCGGGTGCACTGGCATCAGCTCATCATTTCCTCGGCCGTGTTCAACGCTTTCCTGAACGCCGGGAACCTGTATACCGGGTACTGGTACCGGTGGGAGACGACGCACGGCAAGTGGTGGGATCGATACGTGGGCTCGGTGGAGGGATGGCACTGGAATACATGGGCCGATCAGAACCCTTTCCTCGACGACTACGTGGGGCACCCGATGATGGGCGCGATCACGAACGATCTGTGGATCCAGAACGATCCGAAGAGCATGACGGTGACCCAGTCGAACACGTGGCCGTACTGGCGGCGCATGCTGCGGGCGGGCGCGTTCTCCACGGCGTACAGCTTCGAGTGGAAGCTGGGACCGGCTGGCGAAGCCGGAATCGGTCACAACGGCGATCACATTATCATCCAGACCCACGGCATCACGACAACGGAGACGGGATGGGTCGAGTTGGTGACGACGCCTGTGGGCGGCGCGCTGTGGACGATGGCCGAGGACGCACTGGATAAGCACGTAGTTGCACCAGTGGAGGCGCCGGGGAGGAATCCCTTCGCGCTGCTGGGGCTGAGTTTTCTGGAGCCGGCGCACGCGACGGCCAATATTTTGCGCTTCCGTCCACCGTGGTATCGAGACGAACGGGTGGTGAAGACGAACTCGTTCTGGAGCGATCCGCCAGGCGAGGACGAGGTGCGGATCGAGAAGGCGGAGCTTGGGCCAAGTGGGAAAGAAGGCACCGAAGGGGAATCGAGTTCGGCCGTTTCGCCTGCCGTCCTGGGAAATTCGCCAGGAGTTGTACGAGGCGCAACGCGGTATGCGCCGGTATACCCAAATCCGGGAGGGGTGCATGAGTTCGGGGCGTGGTGGGGGCTGTCGCTGATCAGCGGGCACGTGTGGGGATACGCGGGCGACATCAAGTACATGCCGATCGACGTGCGCTATACCTACCTGTTCACTTCGCACCGATACTGGACGATGCGATACGCGCCGGAGCTGACGGCGCTGGCGATGCTGGATCAGCCGACGCCGGGGGCAAAGAATTTCCCGCCACAGCAATATGCCATGAACTTGCGGGAGCGCGCGTACGGCAGCGGAGTCAGCCCGGTCGGATTCGAATCAGATTTCTGGCCTGCGAAACGGATCCAGCCCTTCTTCAGCACGAACGGCGGGTTCCTGTATTTCGACCAGAGAATCCTGTCACCGCAGGGATCGCAATGGATGTACACGATTGATTTCGGGACCGGGATTCACGTGTTCCGGAAGGCGCGGCAGGACTGGACGCTGGGTTATCGATACCAGCATCTGTCGAACGCGAACATCAGCATGCACAACCCGGGGACGGATGCGAACACCTTCTATCTGGCTGTATCGCGGTTCCGGACGAAGGGAATGCGATAGCCGGAACCAGCAGCCCGCGCGAAAAACATTGAACAAAAGGGTGACGAAGCAGAGTTTGACGTTTCGCATACCCGAGAGCCTGCATCTCAAACCGAGACAGCCGGACAGGTTTCCACAGTCACGGCTGATCGGAGGAAGACTTTGAAAGCAGCAACGATGGTAGGCGTGCTCCTGATTATTGTGGGGATCATTGGATTTGTGGCGGGCGGGTTCAGCTTCACGCACGAGAAGAAGGATGTGGATATGGGACCGGTTCAGATCGAGCACAAGCAAACGAAGACGGTGCCGATTTCGCCGATTCTGAGCACGGTGGCGCTGGTGGGCGGGATCGGGCTGGTGATTGTGGGAGTTAGGAGCAAAGCGTAGGCGTGCGTGATCGGCGCTCAGCGTTCAGAAGAGACCGTCTGACCGGGGACTGCGGATCAGTAAAGACGCACGTTAGCATTCCCAGCGCAATAGTGCCGCGCCGACGGTAAAGCCCGCGCCGACGCTGGCGATGAGGACGAGGTCACCCTTCTTCAGCTTGCCTTCCTGGCGAGCGGTTTCCATGGCAAGCGGAATGGTGCCGCAGGTGGTATTGCCGAAGCGGTCGATGTTGATGATCACCTTGTCTTCGGGCATGCCGAGGCGCTCGGAGGTTCCAAGAATGATGCGCTTGTTGGCCTGGTGAGCGACGAAGCAGCCGAGATCAGCGCCGGTGACGCCGTTCCGTTCAAGGACCGTAGTGGTGGCTTCGACCATTTTGCGCACGGCAAATTTGTAAACGGCCTGACCGTCCTGATGGACGAAGTGCATCTTCTTGTCGACGGTCTCGTGCGTTGAAGGATGCAGGCTGCCGCCGCCGGGCATGAAGAGTGAACAGGCTCCGGAGCCGTCGATTTCGTGGTGGAAGTCGATCATGCCCAGTTCGCCGTCGGCAGCGGGCTCAATGAGGACTGCGCCGGCGCCGTCGCCAAAGAGGACGCAGGTAGCGCGGTCGGTGTAATCGATGATCGACGACATGGTGTCCGCGCCGATAACGAGGACTTTTTTCTGCGCGCCTGACTCGACGAGCTTGCAGCCCGTCTGCAGCGCGTAGACGAAGCCGGAACAGGCGGCGGAGAGGTCGAATCCCCAGGCGCCTTTTGCGCCGAGCTTGTCCTGCACGAGGCAGGCGGTGGCGGGGAAGAGCATGTCGGGAGTGACGGTGCCGACGATGATGACTTCGACGTCGGTGGGATCGATGCCGCGCTCGGCGAGGCAGAGCTTGGCCGCTTCGACGGCCATATGACTGGTGGCCATGCCGGGTTCGACGATGTGGCGTTCTTTGATGCCGACGCGAGAGGTGATCCAGTCGTCGGAGGTCTCGACCATTTTTTCCAGATCAGCGTTGGTGAGAAGGCGGGGTGGCGTCCAGGTTCCGAGGGCGCTGATTTTGGCACGAACGGGCACACGCGGGCGGAGAGAAAGATTCAAATGAAGACTCCTGGAAGCAAAGGTTCATTCTAGCGGAGTGAGAGGAAAGAGCGAATGACGAGCGGACTACGAGCGTATGACGAGGGGACTACGAGGGAAGAGCGAATGGCGAGCGCACTACGAGCAAGGAGCGATAAGCGAGGAGCGATTAGCAAAGGGCGACTAGCGAAAGGTGAGCCAGCGCCGAAGGGTTGGCTCGAGGTTCACTGCCGATAGGGCCTGGCTTCGTTGTGATGGAGGGAGCGTTGCGCGGTGCTAAAATTGCGTGTGTGCCGGGTCCTGCGCGACGCAATCCCGCCAACCCCGCCAGGTCCGGAAGGAAGCAACGGTAACGGGCCAGTGCGTGTGCAGCAGGTCACCCGGTGCACTAGGAACAGCTGGAAGCTCGAAGGCAGAAGCTGGAAGCTGGGCCGACGGAATTTGATCCACCCATACAGATCGTAGGGTTCCGGCGCAATCGTGTTCGTCGATCGCTCGTTTGGGATGAAGCATCAGGCTGCGCGGGAGAGCGCGGCCTTTTCTTTTTCTGCGGGGCGGGTACGGAGCTTGTAGAAGCCGACCGCGATGAGGTTGGAGATGAAGATGGTGGCGAGAATCTTGATGGCGTAGGTACGAGGGTTGATGACGCTGACGAATGGATACGCCGAGATGAGAAGGCTGAAGAGCGTGGCGAGGAAACCAGCAGCGGAGGTCCACTTGAGCCAGCGAGGGAGGGAGCGGCGGAGGGCGGCGGCTCCCACGAGTGGGATGGCAAACATGGCGAGGTACGCGACCTCGTAGTGGGTGAGACAGGCGTTGGTGAGGAGCTGATAGGCCTCCTGGGCGTGAACGCCGGAGGTGGCGAGGAGAACGAGGACGAAGGCAATGGCGGTGGTGGAGAGGATGGAGTTCGTCGGTGTACCGCGTCGCGGGTGGAGACGCGTGAACCACTCGGGAACGAGGTGGTTCCAGCCGGCGGTCATCGGCAAGCGGGTGACGCCGGTGAAGAGATAGCTGGTGGCTCCGAGAAGACGGAACTGAAGGAGCAGGATGGCCAGCGTCGCTGCGATGTTGGCGATACCGGAGTTGCCGAGGGTGAGGCGCATGGCCTGGGGGATGGGCGCGATGAAGTCGATGTGGGCGCGCGGCACGAGGGCAACGATGGAGGCCGTGCCGAGGATGAACATCGCGCAGATTACGGGCGAGGAAATCACGACGGAACGGCCGATGGTGCGGGCGGGGTCGCGACTTTCGCCAGCGAGGATGGCGATGTATTCGAGGCCGCAGAGAGCGCCGAAGAGCATTTGTCCGAAGAGCGCGAGCATGCGGAGGTCGTGGGGCGGCGCGGCGAGTGTGAAGGGCGAGTAGTGGATGGGCTGGTGATGCGCATAAGTGACCAGCGGAAGGAAGATGAGTGCGGCGAACACGATGAGGATGGCGATGCCGCCGACGTTGTGGATCCACTTGCCGAGTTCGAGGCCGCGCAGCGCGGCGAGCGTGATGCCGGCGAGCATGAAGAGAACGATGGCGAGCGAGACGAGGCGATTCTCAGGAAGCCATGCGGCGGCGGGGCCGATGAGGTAGGAGATTTCCGTCGGCATGGCGTAGAGGATGGAGGCGACGACGGCGATGCCGTAGACCCAGAGGTTCCACGCGGTGAGGAAGCCGCCGAGATCGCCGAAGGCCTGGCGCGCCCAGACGTAGAGGCCGCCTTCGAGCGGCATGGCGCGGTTGAGGCAGATGACCGATGCCGCCATCGGCACGTAGAAGACGAGCATGGCCGCGACCCAGGTGATGGACTGCGCGGGGCCGAGTCCGCCGGCAACTCCGACCCAGGATGTGCCGACGACGCAGAGAATTTGCGCGAGGACGAGATCGCCGAGGCCGAGGGCTCGGTGGAAGAGGTTGGCCGCCGGGGTCCGTCGGATGCGGAGCACGCTCGGGCATGGTTCGTACAGGGTACAGGGGACAGGTTGCAGGGTACAGGGGTCTAACGCCGGCCGATGAGTGGAGTGGTTCGAGAGGCGATCAGCGATCGGCGGAAAGATGGGGGGCGGGTGCGTCAGCTCCCATGAGGATGAGGGAACGCTGAACGAAGGGGGACCAGATGAGGAGAGCCACAGCGGCGAGGGCGAGGCCAACGTTGATGTGGTGGAGGAGGAGGAAGGGCGAGAGCGACCAGAGCACATCGAAGGGAAGAAGGAAGGGCCAGACGCGGAGGTAGAGGCCGCGGAGGCGCGGGGCGCGGAAGAGGACGGCACAGAAGAGGAAGGCGCGGACGGGGATGAGGATGGCGGCCGTGACGATGAGCGTCGTGAAGGCGGCGGTGGGGTGGGTGAGCGGCGAGAGCAGGTCCTGGATCTCGGCGAGGTTGGCGAGCGCCCCGATATAGAAGCCGAGGTACATGAGCTGAAAACCGAGGAAGAGATTGCGCGGGATGGGGTGCGGGACTTTGGGGAGTTCGTCGGCGGTGGCGAGGATGTGGAGGGAGTCGTCGGGTGTTAGAGGGCCCTGTTGCTCGAGGGCAGGAGCGCTTGTCGAGCTCGGGGTTGGAACAACCTTGCCGAGGCGTTCGACGGGTGCGACGAAACGGTAGCCGCGGCGGGCGAGGGTCTCGATGAAGCGGGGGCTGGAGGCAGAGTCGCCGAGGGCTTCGCGGATGCGATTGACGGCCGAGTTCACTCCGTGATCTGCGTCGACGTAGACCCCATCGGGCCAGAGGGTGTGGGCGATCTCATCGCGGGTGAGGAGCTCGCCGGGGCGGTCGAGGAGGAGACATAGAACCTGGAACGGCTGGGCGTTGAGGCGGAGGCGAATGCCCTGGCGGCGGAGCTCGCCGGTGGCGGCGTCGGCTTCGTAGGCTCCGAAGCGGTAGCGGCGCGGGGCGGCGGCTGCGTTGGGATCGGACATCGTGTCGGGGACAAGTGTAGTCGATGGGGGTGGGTTTTCCGGCGCTGGGCGCGATGGAGAACTCGGAGGAAGTAACGTGGCTGGAGTGGGTTGCGCCGTGAGAAACATTCCTGTAACAAGCGAGGCGCCGTGCATTGCGGGAAGGGGTTGGGAAGGGGGATGGTGAGGGCATGCGGCGAGTGGTTCTGGGGTTCGGAATTGCGTGCGGGCTCGTGGTTGGATCGGGTTTGGTCGAGCGTGCAGCTGCTGAGGCTCCGTCGCAGGCGGTGGTTGGTTTCGATCGGTATGCAGGAACGGTGGGGGCGAGGTTGGCGCAGGGGCGGCTGCCTGGAGCGGAGTTGTTGCTGGGCGAAGCAGGCACGCCGGAAGGACAGGCTCGGCTGCGGCGGGGCGAGGTGGTGATTGAGGAAGTGCCGGCGCCGGAGGTGGCGGGGGCAATGCTGCATGACTGGCGCGGGTCAGCGTTTGCGCCGGGTGCGAAGGCGGCGGATTTCGAAAAGAGGCTGAGGGATTTTGACGGATACGCGCGGGTGTTCGCGCCGCAGGTTGTAAAGGCCCGGACGTTGGCGGCGGATGGGGATCACGTCGAGGGCATGATGAGGGTGCGCCAGCAGCACGTGATCACGGTTGCTTTGGATACGACGTACGATGTGCGCTTTGGAAGGCTCGATGCGACGGATGGGTGGAGCGCGTCGCGAAGCACGCGGGTGGAGGAGATTGAGGGCGCCGGAACCAGTCATGAGCGGGCGCTGGGTCCCGGGGAGGAGCACGGATTTCTGTGGCGAATCAACACGTACTGGAGCTGGGAGGAGCGCGATGGTGGGCTCTACATGCAGGTGGAATCGGTGTCGCTGACGCGGGGGATTCCGGTGGGGCTGGGATGGGCGGTGCGGCCGTTTGTGGAGAGCGTGCCGCGGGAGTCTTTGGCGTTCACGCTGGCTGCGGCGGCCAGGGCCTTGCGGCAGCCAGTAGCCAATAGCCAACAGGGAATAGAGAACAGGTGACGGTGATGGTTACAAATGTCGTGACGAAGGTTGGGGCGGAGTTCAGGACGGCGGCGCGGGTGAATCGGTCGTTGACTGCGGGTGCGGAGCGGCGGGCGCTGGTGTGGATGGCGGAACGGGCTCCGCGATGGCTGACGTCGGATGGGCTGACCGCGCTGGGGCTGGGCGCGCAGGTTGGCGCGGGCGCTTGCTACGCGTTGGCGCGGTGGGATCGGCGGACGCTGTGGGTGGGGATCGCGTGCATCGTTCTGAACTGGCTGGGGGACAGCCTGGATGGGACGTTGGCGCGGGTGCGCCAGCAGCAGCGACCGCGGTATGGGTTCTATGTGGATCATGTCGTGGACATTTTTGGATCCGCCGCGTTGTTGGGCGGGCTGGCGGTGTCGGGACTGGTGCATGCGTGGGTGGCAGCGGCGATGCTGGTGGCATTTCTGCTGTTGGCCGGAGAGAGCTATCTGGCGACGTACACGCTGGGGCGGTTTGAGATGTCGCAGGGATGGTTTGGGCCGACGGAACTGCGGATTCTGCTGATCGCGGGGAATCTGCGGCTGCTGCACAGCGGGTGGGTAACGGTCCTGGGACATCAGTGGCTGCTGTTCGATGTGGGCGGGGTGATTGCTTCGCTGGGAATGCTGGTGATGGCGGCGGTGGTGACGGTTCGGCACACCGCGCATTTGTATCGGGAAGAGCCGCTGCGGTGACACAGCGCTCCGTTGTCAGCGATCAGCGTTCAGAAAACGGCGTTCGGGCCGCGACGACGATGGTGCGGTGGTTGAAGTTCAATGCTGTGGGTGCAGTGGGGATGGCGGTGCAGCTTGCTGTGCTGGCCGCGTTGAATCGGGTGACGGCGCACTATCTGTTGGCGACAGCGGTGGCGATTGAGATCACTCTGCTGCACAACTTTGCAGGGCATGTGTGGTTCACGTGGCGGGATCGCGCGGAAGAGGGCGGGGTGTGGGGGCGGTGCGTGCGATTCCACGTTTCGAATGGCGCCGTGTCGATGGCGGGGAATCTGGCGCTGATGCCGCTGTTGGTCGGAACGGCACGGATGCCTGTGGTGGGGGCGAATGCGGTGGCGGTGCTGGCGTGTTCGGTGGTGAATTTTCTGTTGGGAGATGGCTGGGTGTTTGGTGGGGCAGGGAATAGGAAATGGGGAATAGCCAATAGGGAATAGGGAATAGAAAGCCTGGGTCTGTTCGATCGCAACTGGCCGTGCTCGGAGCCTGTTTGAGGTAGGCCCCGAGGCACATGATTCGAGATCAGAATTCGATGCGGGTGGCGAACTGGAAGGCGCGCGGGCCTCCGGAGCCGAAGAATCCGCCGGCGGTGCTGAAGGGTGCGTAGAAGTTGGACTGCACGGTTTGTGCCGGCTGTCCATTCTGTGCGGATTGAAACGGGCCGATGGAGATATTGCGTCCCGAGTAGTTGGTGTTCGCCGAGCCGCGGATGTTGGTTTGGTTGAGCATGTTGAAACCTTCGCCCATCAGGCTGAGGTTGACGCGCTCGCCGATGCGAATGTCCTTGCGGAGGCGAAGATCGAGAGAGCTGAAGGGGCTGGCGAAGTCGATGTTGGCGGGAACGTGCTGCAGGGTTCCGCCGGCGAGGCAGGGGAAGGCTGCAGGGCAGGCGGGGAGCGCGTTCCAGCGATCGATGAGGGAATTGAGCTGGTTGCTGTTGCCGACTTCGCGGGCGAGTGCATTGCGCGGGATCAGCGGAAGACGCGAGCCGCTGGCGCCATTGACGGCGGTGCCGGGAAGGAAGGTGTCGGCGGGGACACCGGAGCCCCAGGTATAGAGCGGGGCGAGCGAGAAGCGCCAGGGCATATCGAGTTGTCCGTAGACGGTGAGACGGTGGCGCTCGTCGGTGGTGGCGTAGCCTTTTTCACCGCGCAGATTGTTGATGCCTTCGACGAGGTCGACCTGCTCGTCGGCATTGCCGTTGGTGAGCTGGTCGTCATCGGAGTAGTCGAAGGTTTTCGACAATGTGTAACCGAGGTTGAACTGATATCTCAGGGGGCCAATGCGGGCGGGGCGACGTCCGGCGCTGACAATGAGGCCGTCGTACCAGGATTTCGCCTGGGACTGCAGGAGCGTGATGTTGTCGGAGATGCCGGTGAGCGGATCGGTCATGGTACAGGGGACATTGCCGCCGGGGCAGGCGATATCGGGTGAGGTGGAGTTGGTGCTGCGCAGGAGGTGGCCGATGATCTGACGATTCGCGAAGACATGGAGGCCGTCGGCGGAGACGAGCCAGCTGCCGGCGATCTGCTGCTGCAGGCCGAGCGAGAATTGCTGGAAGAGCGGGTGGTGCGAGTCAGGACCCATGGCGAGGATGCCGACGCCGCCGGTCTGATGGGGTCCGCTGAAGGCGCTGGCGAGCGTGGGGGCACCGGGTGCAAAGGCTCCGCCGGGAGCGAAGCAGGCGCCGAGGCTGGGCGGTCCGGGAACGAAGGGTGAGGTGCAGGCGGAGCCGGCGAACTGCGTGACGGTGAGGGCGCGATCGTTCTGACCAATTCTTCGGCGCCGGATTCGAGGATGATGCGGTCGTAGTAGATGCCGTAGCCGCCGCGCACGACGGTGTTGCCGCGTCCGATGGGATCGAAGACGAAGCCGATGCGGGGGCCGAAGTCCCTGAGGTCAGGATTTTTCTTCAGATTGATGACGTTCGCCATCCAGGTGCAGGGTTTGGTGGGCTGTTGCGTGAGGCTGGGGCAGGGATCGTGCTCGCTGGAGTTGCCGGTGAGGTTGGAGTCGTAGTCCCAGCGTAGGCCGAGGTTGAGCGTGAGGCGCGGGTTGATGCGGTAGTCATCCTGAACGTAAGCGGCGACGTAGCTGTCGAAGACGTGAGGAATGGGAACGGGGACGACAGGCGCGCTGCTTTTGAGGGCGACGGCGATGGGGATGTCGAGGTCGTTGACCTGACCGTCGCCGTTGAGGTCGGCAAAGCCGAAGTCGGTGGTGAGGATGACGGTGCCGGTGCCGAAGACGTTGATCTCACCGGAGGCGGAGTAGTGCTGGAACTCGCCACCAAGGTGGAGGGTGTGCTTGCCGAGGGTCCAGGCGAAGGAGTCGTGGAGCTGCCAGCGGTTGAGGTGCGTGGCCTGGGGCAGGTTGAAGTTGGCGCCGTCGGCGAGGTCGGGGAAGATGAGCTCGTTGGTGAGGTTGAGCGCGGGGTTGGTGACGGGGAGATCCTGCGGGTACGGCGGGATGAAGTTGTAGAAGTTGTCGTAGTGGAAGGTGAGGGCGTTGACGCGGGTGGGACCGAGGACGGTGGTGAATGTGCTCAGAAGGGAGTTGAAGCGGTTGAGAGAATTTTGGCGTTCGGAGGCGGTGAAGGCAGGCGTGGTTTGCGAGGGCGTGGCTTCGGCGGTGTCCGTTGCGTGGTTGTAGGAGTAGCGCGCCATGAGGCTGTCACGGTGGGAGAGCTGCGTATCGACGCGCGAGGACCAGAGCGCATCGCGCAGGGGCGCCGGAGCGGAGGTGTGGAGGATGCTGTCGTTGGTGAAGTCACGCGCGCCGGTTTGCAGGGCGGCGTTCTGATCGCGGAATTCGAAGGAGGAGAACCACCAGGCTTTGTCTTTGACGAAGGGTCCGCCGACGGAGCCGCCCATCTGTTCGCGATCGAAGCGCGGGGTGGGAAGGCCGTGATCGAAGGTGGCGGGGAGCGCCTGGAGATTGCGGTTGCGCTCGAAGAAGAACGCGGAGCCGTGGTAGTCATTGGCGCCGGACTTGGTAACGATGTTCACGATGCTGTTGCCGGAGCGGCCGACTTCCGCGGTGAAGCGGCCGGTGGCGATCTGAAATTCCTGGACTGAATCTTCGGGGAAGTTGGCGAGGGTGCCGCCGACGACCTCGTCGTTGTTATCGCCACCGTCGACGGTGATGTTGCCGCCGCGGCCGAATCCGCCGGCGGAGCTGACTTCGAGGGTATTGGTCTTGGTGGGGTCGAAGGTGGGCGCGGGCCGGTTGCCAGGGATGAGATAGGCGAGTTCGAGGAAGTTGCGGCCGTTGAGGGGAATGCTCTCGATGGTGCGCGAGGTGATCTGGCCCTGGATCATGGACTGGGTGAGGTCGACGGCGGCATTGGAGGCGTTGACCTGCACCGTGGTGGGCGTGGCGGCGATGGTGAGGCGCGCGTCGATGGTACGGCTCAGGCCGGCTTCGAGGATGACGCTTTTGAACTCGGCAGTGGCGAAACCTGTGTGTTCGACGCGGAGATCGTAGGCGCCAATGGGGAGATCAGCAAGGGAGTAGAGGCCGCTGTTGTCGGTGACGGTGTCGCGCGAGACGCCCTGGGCTGCGCTGACAGCGGTGATGTGGGCACTGGTGATGACGGCGCCTTTGGGATCGGTGACGATGCCGTTGAGGCTGCCGACGGGGACCTGGGCATGAGCGCGGATCGGGGAGAAGGCTGCAATCAGGAGGGAACTCGAAAGAAAAGCAGCAGTGGCGGAACTCCGCCACGAGATATGGGGGCGCATCGGACAGGTCTCCAAAATGAGGTGCTGGAAGGGGATCCAGGCGCACGGGTCCGCGAGAGATGGTTTACGACGGGGTCTTTGCGGGATGCACGGGTGCAACACTACAGCCGTGGAGGGCGGTTGTCTTCGGAGCAGGGATGGGGTTGGGAACCCATCGATGGATGGAGGGGAAGAGGCAGGGAATAGCGAATAGGGAGTAGTCCCGGGGCTCAGGGGCGAGACCCAGGGGCGCTGGCGTTGGGGCGGCGTGTTTCGAAGGTTTCTCTACGGATTGAGGTTCGAGAAGAAGCAGGTCCCTCCGCTGCGCTCACTCGCTTTGCTCGCTACGCTCCGGTCGGGATGACAAGCCTTAGTGGCTGGCGGCGACTCTGGTTCCTGGCAGAGTGTTCAGCGCGTCGAGAACAATTCCGGGAGTGAGGACCTCGGGCAGGACGTGCGCGGGAGCTGTGGGATCGGCGGGATAGAGGGCGTAAGTGGGGACGCCGCTGCGGCCGAGGGCGGCGAGGGTCTGGGTGATGTCAGGATCCTGGTTGGTCCAGTCGGCGCGAAGGAGGACGGCTCCGGAGTCGCGAAGGCGCTGCTCGACGTCCGCGCGACGGAGGATGACGCGCTCGTTGACCTGGCAGGAGAGGCACCAGCTTGCGGTGAAATCGACGAAGACGGGTTTGCCCTGGGCTCGGGACTGGGCGAGGAGGGTGGGACTGAAGGGCTGCCAGGTTGAACCTGGAGATTGGAGACCGGAGACAGGAACAGATCCCGATTGGGGGGAAATGCCCAGAGTGCGAACGCTCCAGATCGGGGTTGCGATCGCGAGAAGCAGGAAGACGGTGGCGGCGGTGGTCGCGGCCATCTTGCCAGGCCAGCGGCCGAGGAACCATCCGGCAACGGCAAGGAGGAGAAACGCGGCGAGGAGGCCGATGAGAGCATTGGTCCCGGCGATCTGCGAGAAGACCCAGACGAGCCAGATCACGGTGGCGAAGATAGGAACGGCGACGGCCTGCTTGAGGATTTCCATCCAGGCGCCGGGTTTGGGGAGGACGCGCGCCCAGGCAGGGAAGTATGCGAGAGCGAGATAGGGGAGCGCGAGTCCGAGGGCGAGCGCGCTGAAGATGGCGAAGCTGATCCACGCGGAGTGGGAGAGCGCATAGCCGATCGCGGGTCCCATGAAGGGGGCGGTGCAGGGCGTGGCGACGACCATGGCGAGTACGCCGGTGAAGAAACTGCCTGCGTATCCTTGCTTTTGCGCGAGCGATCCGCCGGCGCTGGTGAGGGAGAGGCCGATTTCGAACTGGCCGGCGAGGGCGAGGCCGAGGAAGAAGAGGAGCATCGCCATGAGCGCGAGAAAGGTGGGGGACTGGAACTGGAATCCCCAGCCAAGTTGGCGGCCTGCGGCGCGCAGGATGACGAGGATGGCGACGACGACCCAGAAGGAGACGAGGATGCCGAGGGTGTAGACCCAGCCGTGGGCGCGGAGTTTGTGGCGCTCATGTTGGGAGGACTGCACGAGTGCCAGGCCTTTGATGAAGAGGACGGGGAAGACGCACGGCATCAGGTTGAGGAGGATGCCGCCGATGAAGGCCAGGGCGACTCCGCCGAGGATGCCGGAGACGTCCGTCGGGGGCGCGGTGGTGGTAGCAGCGGCGACTATGCCGGGTGTGGCGTGGATTTCGTAGGCGGTGCCGTCGGGCAGTTCGAGGAGGCCGTTGAGTTTTTGTGGAGGGGCCTGGAGGTTTTCGTCTTTGGTCAGCGTGAGCTGGACGCCGTTCGATGTGGGGGTCGCGGGTTGGGGCGCGGCGTTGGCGATGACGGTTTCATCGAGGGGGAAAAACTGGGCGGAGGGGGCTTTCGTGCCGGTGACGCTGAGGACGAAGTTCTTGCCAGATGAAGCGAAGTTCGCGGCGGCGGTCGACGGGAGGGGTTTTGGGAGCTGGGCCTGGAAGCGGGCGATGAGGCTCTGTGCTGCGCTGTCAGTCGCTGGAGATGCAGGCGCTGCGGCGACCGCAGAACGCGTGACAGCGAGGTCCGCCTTGCCGGGGATGCAGACTTCACGGCAGACGAGCCAGGTGACGTGGGCGGCGAGAGTCGCCTGGGGTTGTGTTGGGTGGAAGTCTGGAGCGACCTGCATGGGGATGGGGAAGACAACTTCGTCTTCGTAGCCGAAATCCATCAGCGGGCCGAGGGGCAGGCGTTTGGGGGGCGGAAACTGCATGGCTCCGGCGGTGACACCGGTGGGGAGTTTCCAGGCGATGGCGGGCGGCTCACCGGAGTCGCCGGCATTGATCCAATAGACATGCCAGCCGCTTTCGAGCTTGAAACCGAGGCCAGCGGTAAAGGACTGGCCAGCGTAGAGTTCTGCAGGCGGAACGAGCAGGGAGACGGTGAGGTGCGGCGCGTCCACGGAGGCAGGGGGCTGGGCTGTTGCGAGGGACGGCAACAGGACGGCGAGGCAAGCCGCGAGCAGAAAAGTGGACAACGAGGCTGGGCGGAGACGGCGGAGCATCGGACGAAGGGGCGGAACAGGTCGATTGTAGGCTGTCAGCATGCGAGGCTGCTAGTAGAGACGCGGGGCCGGTGGGTTTGGATTTTCAAAATTGGCAAATGCGATTTGCTGAATCCGATTCGTGATTGGGGATTCGAGTCGCGGCAAATTCGGAGGTGGCGGTGACTGGCGTGACGAAGCGGTGACATATCCGCAGGTATTTATAGGACAATAACGAGAGAGCCCCAACGGGAAAGGGACCTGGTCTTGAGCACATTTCCAACTTCTGCTGCAACAGCTGCTACTGCCTTGCCATCCGCGGTTCGTGAAATCAGTATCGCGCACAGTCCGGATTCCGATGACGCGTTCATGTTCTATGGGCTGGCCACGAACAAGGTTCGCGTTGGGGGACACAAATTCACGCATGTGCTTTGCGATATTGAGACGCTGAACCAGCGTGCGATTCGCGAGGCGTTCTTCGACGTGACGGCGATCTCGTTCCACGTTTATCCCTACATCCAGGAACAGTACGCATTGATGGCGTGCGGCGGATCGGTGGGCGAAGGATACGGGCCGATGATCGTGGCGATGAAGCCGTACGATCTGGATGAGATTCGCAAAGTAAAGATTGCGGTGCCGGGAACGCTGACGACGGCATATCTGGCGCTGAAGCTGTTCGCGCCGGAAATTGAAACAGCGGTTGTTCCATTTGATCAGATCATTCCCGAGGTGATGGCGGGGAACTACCAGGCGGGATTGATCATTCATGAAGGACAGCTGACGTACCCGCGCACGGGACTGTCGCGCGTGCTGGATCTGGGCGTGTGGTGGCGCGAGCAGACGGGATTGCCGCTGCCACTGGGCGGGAACGCGATTCGGCGTTCGCTGGGCGATGCGACGATGCAGACGGTGACGCAGGCGCTGCGGGACAGCATTCAATACGGGCTGGATCATCGCGAGCAGGCGCTGGAGTACGCGATGCAGTTCGGGCGGGATCTGGACACGAGCCTTGCGGACAAATTCGTCGGGATGTATGTGAACGAGCGGACGCTCGATTACGGGAACGATGGACGCGAGGCGATCCGAAAGCTGCTGGCGATGGGCCACGAGCGCGGGGTGATTCCGCATCCGGTGAAGGTAGATTTTGTGGGGTAAGAGAGACAGAGCTTAGAGATTAGAGTTTAGGGATTAGAAAGAGGGAAAGGCTCGGCGAATGCGCCGGGCCCTTTTCTTTTTGGTGCCTTGGGTGAAAAGCGGGGAAAGCGAATCGCATACTGCAGCGTGATACGAAAGTAGCATTCCGGACACTAATCGGGTGTGTGACCCCAGACAACGGATGCGCGGGCCTCGGGCTCGCTAACGCAGCGGCGGTCGCGTGGAAGGAGTGAGCATGCAGCCAGAGAAACAATTTGTGCTTCGGGTTCCGGTCGATGCGTCACGGGTTCAGGGTTTTGCAACCGATGCAGCGTTGCAGTTGCTGGCATGGAGCCGGACGGGCGAGACGCAACAGCGCGTGGTGCGGCTGGATGCGGAGGGGATGGGCATGGCGAGCTTCGACTTTGTCGGGCAGCCCCAGGAGCCGGTGCGCGTGGCGCTGGGACCGGAGGATGCGTCGCCGTATGAGATGCAACGGCTGCAGACCATTTCAGTGAGCGTGCCGGTGTCGGCATGGACGAGCGCGCACGAGGTGACGCTGGCGCCGGTGCCGGTTTCGACCTGGTATTGGTGGTGGTGGCAGCACTGGAAGCAGAAGTTTCAGATCACTGGCCGGGTGGTGAACCCGCAGGGAGTTCCGGTTGGCGGCGCGACGGTATCGGCTTTCGATATTGACGCGTGGTGGTGGTGGACGGCGCAGGAGCAGGTGGGCGAAGCGGTGACAGATGACGAGGGCGAATTCCTGGTCGAGTTCACGCGCGCGAGTGGAGCGTGGCCATGGTGGTGGTGGGCGACGCGAGAGTGGAAGGCTGATCCGGAACTGGTGGGAAGGATCACGGCGTTTGTGGGGCAGTATGCGCGATTCGGATCGCTGACCGGACCGACGGCGGCGCCGAGCCTGGGAGTGTTTGAGTCGCTGCTGGCGATGAGCCCGCGTCCGCTGCCGCAGAAGCTGGCGCTGAACCGGGCGCGGCAGAGTCTTGGCAAAGGCGCGATCGATCCAGGCGTGCTGGAGGGACTGCGCGAGCGGCTGGTTGAAATCCTGCCGAGGAATTTCACGCTGCCGGTGTGGCCGTGGAAGGCATGGACTCCGTGGGAGGATTGCGGCGCCAACCTGATCTTCAAGGTCACCGATCAGTGCGGAGATGAAAACGCGGTGCTGTTGAACGAGGGAGTGAGCGAGGCGCGCTGGGAGGTTCCTGCTGTGCTCGATTTGACACTGACGGCGCGCGAGTCGAAGCGGCGGGAAAAGCCGGCTGGATGGACGCTGGTGGATTATCTATTTCCGGAGACGCCGGTGTGGAGCGGTTCGGGAAGCGGCGAGGCTGGAGCGATGTTGGCGAGAACCGCGTGAGGTTGGGGGACGTTTTTCGAGTGGGCCGTTAGCAAAATGGGTCCTGGATTGGAGTGCAACAGGGAGGTGAGGCGATGAGGTTCTTCGACTTTCTTTTCGGGTGCCGGCACACGGAGTTGAGCCGTGTGTTCACCATCAGCGGGCAGACCTATCGGGTGTGCTGCACGTGCGGGACGCGCTTCAGTTACTCCTTGTCGAGTATGCGGATGGGGAGGCGTTTCGTGGAGATTCCAGAGGCGTTACCGGCACGGTCGGCATAGGCAAACGGGTGCGGTACGGGGCGGGTGGTACCCGAACTGGGTTCCCGCAGTGGCATGTTTTGCGTTACTAAGATGTTGGCCCGCAGTAGCTAATGGGGCAGTGACGGGGTTGTACAGGTCGCGAAAGATAGAGACAGCTGTGCAAAAAGACCCAATGATGCGTTCAGGCCTCTATCGCTACCCCTTCGACAAAGACGGTGATCCCGTACTCACGTTCGGCGAAGCGATTGCTGCCGCGCGGAATCTGGAAACGCAACTGAACGGAATGCTGAAGCGCTGGACGTGGCCGGATGTGACGCTGACGATATTCGAAAGGCGTCCTGGGTACGTGCGGTACGAGGTGCGGCGGCATGGCGAGTATGTGGGGATTGCGACGGTGATGCCGTTCGTGACGGACTCGGAAAAGATCGAGCCGGAGTCCGACGGGAAACGCCATAAAGCGAACGGGACCGACGGAGACTGAATCAGGGTCGACCGAAGTCGACCCTGAGGGTGAAACGTTGGGTTGAGTTTCCGACTACGGCTGCGCTGAGATTTCCAGCGGGCGCGCTTCATCAGCGGCAGTCTTGTGCAGCTGGTGGTGCAGGCAATAGAGCGCCAGTTCGAGGCGGTCGGAAACGCCCAGCTTGTCGTAAATCTTGCGCAGATAATTCTTGACGACCTGCTCGGTGGTGCCGAGCTGGTAGGCAATTTCCTTATTGCGCTTGCCCTGAGTGATGCCCGCGATGATGAGCATCTCCTTCTGGTTGAGGCGAGGCTGATTGCGCGGATTGTTCATGTTGCCGGCCTGAGAGCGATAGGCTTCAATGACCCAGGTGACGGACTGATTGTCGATCCACGTTTCGCCGGCCGCGATCTTGCGCACGCACTTGACGAGCAGATCGGGGGAGATGGAGCGAGGGATGATGCCGCGCACGCCGCGACGATAGAGGTCCACGGTGTGAGACTCGTCGGAGGAGGCGGCCTGGACGATGATCTTGATGTCGGGCGCGAGGCGAACCAGCGCGGGAACCGCGTTGGCGGTGCCGGTGATCATGGCGCCTTCGAGCAGCAGGACGTCCGCAGGGACACGCTGCACAGTATCCTGGAGACTTTGGAGGTTGTCGGCTTCGGCGGCGACGGTAACGCCGGAATCGGGTGAGAAGACTTTGCGCATGCCGACGCGGTAGATCGCCTGAGAATCAGCGAGGATCACACGAACTTCAGGGGAAGGCGGAGCCGCCTGAGGGGCTACACCGTTGCCGTTGCCATTGCCATTGATATGCGTCATAAGTGATGTCCGACTACTGGAACCTGTACTCGTCGATTACAGCAGCGGCGAAGGGCTGACCATTGTTCCAATAAGAACGGACAATTCTTCCAGAGCAGTGCACCGCCGCAGTCACAGAGAAATCCAGCGTGCCCGCCGGAATCTCCACAAGGAAATCAATTTGCTGCTGTTCCCGAAGTGGCTCCCGCAGTCGGAAAAGACATCCGCTGGCGGAAAGATCTTCGGTGAACGCTTCGTACTCATGGCCGTCGGCGAGGAGGGTTACCCGCAACTGAACCGGGTAGCGGACTGCGCCGCGGTCATGGTGCCAAGGGCTGGTTTTCTGGGAAGAACAGAAAGCAGATTGCATAAGGGCGCGCTGCCAATGTTAATCCCTACAGTACCCGCAAACGATGGGTCCAGCCAATTACCAAAGTTTACATGTTCGTCCCCATTTGTAAACGACTAAGTGGGGGGAGGCAATGACCAAAATGGGGCAGCAGGGGGCTGCCTCTGTGGGAAAGAGGGATTTCTGTGGAATTTGGCGGCTAAATTACTTTGGGGTAAACGTTTGAGCGGGGAAGAAGGCGGCGGAGGCTCCCACCCAGGACTGACCCTGGTTATGGTCGACGCCCATCATCTGGCCGCGGCCCAGGCGAACCAGAGAGATAAGGGGGGTGAGAGTACCGCGGTCGGGCCATACATAAAGGATACGAATTTCGGACTGGGTAAGTCCGAAGGGGGTGTCAATGGTGGGTACGAAGGTGACCCGCTCCTGGAGGAGGTAGCTGGTTCGGTGGGTGGGGGGAATAGCGGCGAGGTCGGCATCGGTGGGGCTGAATTTGATGCCCTGGCCAGCAAAGGAGAACAGGGGTTTCAGGATCCAGCCGGCGCGGTCGGCTTCAAAGCGGTCGCGCAGGGCGGCGTCTTTGTAGAGCTGATCGAGGAAAAAGGCCGGGGGGACGGCGGGGTGATCGAGGAAGGGGATGGAGAACTTACTGACATGGAAATACCAGTTGGGATGGCCGGCCCATTCGACGTCGAAGGGCTCGCGGTAGTCGAACTGGAGCTGGATTTGTTTGCGGACGAGCTCGTCGACGATGGCGCGGTTGTAGATGCGGCGAATGGGAATCACGCGCGAGCCGTTGCGATAAGCGAGGCGGCGCAATTGGCCTGGAGATTTTGATCCGGGATCGATGGGCTCAAGAGCAGCGATGTCGACGACGGGGATGCCGAGGCGATCGGCGGTGATATGGAAGTCGGGCAGCGTCTTCTGCTGGGCGGGATCGACGTCGATGAGGACGACGGTTTCAGGATCATGCCCGGCGACGATGGTTCGTTGGAGAAGCCGCCAGAAGCCGGATTCGTCGAGGCCGCCGAAGAGATAGCGCAGTGATGGATCGAGGCTAAAGGCGGTGCGGTACTCCTCGCTGACGGCAAACTGGAAGCCGAAGACGGAAGGGAAGGCCTGCATCTCGACGAGTCTCGGGGCGAGAGAGCCGTCAGGATTGCGGACGAGGCCGAAGTCGGCGGTGAGGAAGTGCGGGTGTGCGTTTTGCCCGGCACAACGCCAGCGTTCTGGAATGGCGGCAAGGGAGCGCGCGAGATAGGCGGGATCGTTGACGAGGCGCAGGGTGAGGTCCGCGCCGATCGCGGCCATTGCATCGAGCAAAGATTGCGGGAAGAAGCAGGGCGTCTCCGCGACGGGGAAGGCGACGTGGGTGCGCGCGATGGCGTCGAGCGAGTGCAGCAGGCCGCGAAAAGTTTCGGGGCGGAAGCGCGCATTGAAGTCGCTGCGAAGAGAGGGAATCACGGGAACAGGGTACAGGGTCGAGGGTGCAGGGTGCAGCGGGTCGATACGAACGGCTTCGGCTCCAGTGAGCAGCCTGCTTTCGCGGATATGATTAGCGGGTCGCGCGGACTACGTATGCAAAGCAGCAGGCGAGATTTCATGAAGCAGTCGGCGGTGGCGGCGGGCAGCTGGATGGTGCGGCCGCGGAGCGAAGACGCGTGGGCCGCGGCAGAGGATGCGCACGCGGCGGATGGCTGGTACGACCGGCCGATGCGATGGGCGCAGCTGGCGTTCGTCGAGGATGATCCCGGCAACTACGATCCGCAATTCTGGCTGGACTACTTTCGCCGGGTGCATGTGGATGCGGCGTGCCTGAGTGCCGGCGGAGTGGTGGCGTTCTATCCGACGGAGATTGCGCTGCACAAGAGGAGTGCGTGGCTGGGGGATCGCGACGCCTTTGGGGAGATGAATGCGGGATGCCGGAAGATGGGCATGAATGTGATCGCGAGGACCGATGCGCACGCCTGCTGGCAGAAGGCGGCGGATGCGCATCCGGACTGGATCATGGTGGGCGCGGATGGGCAGAAGGTTCGGCATGCGTCGGATCCGCAGTACTGGCTGACGTGTGCGCTGGGGCCCTACAACTTTGAATTTCTGACCGCGGTGCATGAGGAGATCATGCGGAAGTATCGGCCGGATGGGATCTTTACCAATCGCTGGGCGGGGAGCGGCATGTGCTATTGCGAGCACTGCCAGAAGAATTTCCGGGCGTTCGCAAAGATGGATTTGCCGCGCACGGACGATCCGCAGGATCCAGCGCGGAAGCAATACATTGTGTGGCACGAGCAGCGGCTGTTCGAGTTGTGGCGTTTGTGGAATGCCAGGATTCGAGCGATTAACCCTGATGCGAGTTTCATTGCGAATACGGGCGGCGCGATGAGCAGCCAGGACATGAAGACGGTGGCGGAACTGGCGCCGATGATGTGCGCGGACCGCCAGAGCCGGCACGGGGTGATGGCGCCGTGGGCCAACGGAAAGAATGCGAAGGAATATCGCGCCACGATGGGGCCGAAGCCGGTGGCGGGGTTGTTCAGCGTGGGCATTGATGACGAACATCGCTGGAAAGATTCGGTAGAGAACGGCGATGAGATTCGCATGTGGGCGGCGGATGGTATCGCGCAGGGGATGCGGCCGTGGTTTGTGAAGTTCAACGCAAAACCGCTGGACCGGCGGTGGATGCCAGTGGTGGAGGAGATCTTCACATGGCATCACGCGAACGAGGCGTACCTGCGCAATGTGCGGCCGCTGGCGCGGGTGGGGCTGGTGTATTCGCAGCAGACGGCGTGGTTCTACGGAGAAGAGAAGGCGCGGGAGAAGGTGGAGGAGCCGGCGCTCGGTTTCTATCAGGCACTGGTGGAGGCGCGGGTTCCGTTTGAGATGGTGCACGACCGTTGTCTCGACGCGGAGCATCTGGCGGGGTTTCGGACTCTGATTTTGCCGAATATTGCGGCGCTGTCGGACGCGCAGTGCGGACAGTTGCGGGAGTTTGTGCGGCAGGGTGGCGGGCTGGTGGCGACGTACGAGACGTCGCTCTATGACGAGTGGGGCGTGCGGCGGAAGGAGTTTGCGCTGGCGGATCTGTTTGGGGCGCAGTATGCGGGGCGGGTTGAGGAGAATATGCGGAACTCGTACTTGTCGCTCGATGGTGGGGCGGGTTCGGGTGCGACGGATGCCCTGGTGCGCGGGTTCGAGGACGCAGGACGCATCGTGAACGCGGTGAATCAGGTGGAGGTGACGCCGGTGGGGGAAGGTGAGGCTGCGGCGCTGCGTATTGTGCCGAGTTATCCGGATCTGCCGATGGAGTCGGTGTTCACGCGGCCGGGGGTGACGCAGAAGCCGGGCGCGTATCAGCGGATGGAGGGTAAGGGGCGGGTGGTTTATTTTCCGGGCGACATCGATCGCACGTTCTGGCAGGTGCTCGATGTCGATCACGGCAAGCTGCTGCGCAATGCGGTGGATTGGGCGACGAACGAGGAACCGCCGGTGACGGTTGTTGGCAAAGGCGTGGTGGATGTGGCGGTGTGGGAGCAGGCACATTCGATGACGGTGCATCTGGTGAACCTGACGAATCCGATGATGATGAAGGGGCCGGTGCGGGAGATTCTGCCGATCACGCAGCAACGGGTGACGGTAAGAATTCCGGAGGGGAGGCAGGTGGAGAAGGTGCGTTTGCTGGTGGCGGGGACGGACGTTGCGCACCATGTGGCTGGAGATCGCGCGGTGATCGATGTGCCGGGCATCGAGCTGCACGAAGTGGTTGCGATGGATCTCCGCCCGGCGTGATTGGCGGCACCTGGAGTGCGGCTCGTCTCATTTGCCTGGCGCAGCTGTGAGCCGGTGATACAGTGAACTTTCTGTATCGGAACCCCTGAAAATTTCAATCTTCGTGATGCACGGCTGGAGGCTCACGGAGCGAAAGGTGCTCACCGTTATGGTCTCTCTGTGTCGCAGTGGGCTGGTTCTCTTGCTGGGTTGCGCATGTGCTTTGGGAGTGCGTGCGGCCGATGATGGGGCGGGACGCTCCGGGTACTACCGCGATCCGGCGCTGCACGGCGACACGTTGATCTTTACGTCCGAGGGTGATCTGTGGACCGTGAGCGTGCATGGGGGCGCGGCGCATCGGCTGACGTCGGCTCCGGGCAAGGAGCGAGCGGCGAAGATTTCTCCGGATGGAAAGACGGTGGCGTTCTACGCGGAGTACGAGGGACCGGGCGAGGTGTACACGATTCCGGTGGCGGGCGGGATTCCGCAACGGCAGACCTGGGACAGCGGGGCGGAGCCGGTGGGATGGAATCCGGACGGGCGGCTGCTGATCGAGACGGCGCGGTACACGACGCTGCCGGATCCGAGTCTGGTGCTGATTGGGAGCCATGGCGAGCGCGAGATGCTGCCGCTGGCGACTGGATCTGAGGGCTGCTATTCGGCAGATGGGAAGGCGCTGTTCTTTACGCGGTTCGACAAGCAGTGGAGCAACACGAAGCGGTACAAGGGCGGCTGGGCGCAGAATCTCTGGCGATACGACGGGCACGGCGAGGCCGTTCCACTGACGGCCGATTATCCGGGCAACTCGCAAGCGCCGATGTTCTGGAACGGGCGCGTGTATTTTCTCTCGGACCGCGATGGCGTGATGAACGTCTGGTCGATGGATGCCGACGGGCATGGGGCGAAGCAGGAGAGCCATCAGAAATTCTTTGATGTGGAGAGCGCATCGTTGTGGGACGGGCGGATTGTGTATGCGAGCGGCGCGGATCTGTGGTCGCTGGATTTGAAGACGGGACAGGATGCGGCGATTCCGATCACGCTGGTTTCGGATTTCGATCAGATGCGGCAGCACTGGGTGACGAAGCCGCAGACGTATCTGACGGATGCGCATCTGGCGCCGGATGGGAGCCGCGTGGTGTTCACGGCGCGTGGGGAGATCTTCACGCTGCCGGCAAAGACGGGGCGGGTGGTCCGGGTGGCGGGAAGCGATTCGGGCGTGCGGTATCGGGCGGCGCGATTCATGCCGGATGGGAAGAGCATTGTTGCGCTGTCGACGAAGACGGGGGAGACGGAGTTCTGGAAATTTCCGGCGAATGGCGAGGGCGCGCCGGAGCAGTGGACCCACGATGCGAAGGTGCTGCGGTGGGAGGGCGTGCCTTCTCCGGACGGGCGGTATCTGGCGCACGACGATAAGGATCAGCAGCTTTGGATTTTCGACACGAAGACGAAGGAGAACAAGCGCATCGCGCAGTCGATGAACGAGCGGTTCTCCGGACTGAGCTGGTCGCCGGACAGCCGGTGGCTGGCGTATGTGGAGGCGGCGGACAACAACTTCGAGCAGATCCGCGTGCTGAATGTGGAGTCGGGGAAGATTGAGACGCTGACGTCGGATCGGTACGACAGCAACAACGCGGTGTGGAGTTCGGATGGGAAGTGGCTGTACTTCCTGTCGGACCGTGCGCTGAATACGACGGTTCCGGGACCGTGGGGGCCGCGGCAGCCCGATCCGCACTTCAATCATCTGGTGAAGATTTACGAAGTCGCGCTGGTGCCGGGGCTGCGGTCGCCCTTCCTGGCGGCGGACGAGCTGCATCCTGAGGCGCCGGAGAAGGAAGAGAAGAAGGAGGAGCCGAAGAAGGACGCGACTAAGGATGCCGGCGCAGCCGCGGATAAGAATGCGACGGGCAAAGATGCCGCTAAAGACGCGAGCAAGGACGAGGCGAAGGGCGCGGAGGAGAAGAAAGTCCCCGAGGTCAAGATCGACTTTGAAGGGATTGCCGATCGGCTGACCGAAGTTCCGGTACCGTCTGGCAATTATGGAAATCTGCAGGCGACAGGGAAGCGGCTGTGCTGGCTGAATGCGAGTGACGAACTGCATCCGAAGGCGACGCTGCAGTGCCTGAGCATCGACAACAAAGGCGATGAGCCGGACACGGTGATGGCCGATGTGCGCGGCTACGAGATTTCGCTGGACCGGAAGAAGATGCTGATCCGCAAGGGCGAGGACTTCTTCGTTTTCGATTCGGACGTGAAGGGCGCGGGATTGAATGACGCGAAGGCGGTCGGGAAAGCGCGCGTCGATCTGGCGCACTGGGAGATGTCGACGACGCCGAGCGATGAATTTCGCGGGCTCTTTCTGGATGCGTGGCGGCTGGAGCGGGATTATTTCTACGACCGGCACATGCATGGCGTGGATTGGATGGCGATGCGGGAGCGGTATCTGCCGCTGGTGGATCGCGTGTCGGATCGCGATGAGCTGAACGATGTAATCGCACAGATGGTGAGCGAGCTTTCGGCGCTGCACACGTTTGTCAACGGCGGGGATCAAAGGAAACCGGCAGACGACGTGGATGTGGCCACTCTGGGCGCGCGGCTGCGGCGGGACGAGCACGCGGGCGGATTCGTCGTGGAGCACGTGTACCAGCACGATCCCGATCTGCCGAATATTGCGCCTCCGCTGGCACGGCCGGATTCGCTGGTGAAGGAGGGCGAGACGATCACGAGCATCGACGGGGCCGATGCGCTGAGCGTGCGCGACGAGCGTGAACTGCTGCGCGGCAAAGCCGACGTCCAGGTGATGCTGAAAGTGAAGTCTGCCAAAGGTGAGACGCGCGACGTGCTGGTGAAGCCGATCAGCGAGAGGCAGGACGAGGGTCTGCGCTACAACGAGTGGGAGTACAGCCGGCGGCTGAAGGTGGAAACCGCGTCGGGGGGAAAGATCGGGTACGTGCATCTGCGCGCGATGGGGCCGAACGACATCGATCAGTGGGCGCGGGAATATTATCCAGTCTTCGACCGGCAGGGGCTGATTATCGATGTTCGACATAACGAGGGCGGCAACATCGACTCGTGGCTGCTGGGCAAACTGCTACGGCAGGCGTGGTTCTACTTCCAGCCGCGCGTCGGCAATCCGTCATGGAACATGCAGGAGGCGTTCCGCGGGCACATTGTGGTGCTGTGCGATCAGGAGACGGCGTCGGACGGAGAGGCGTTCAGCGAGGGGTTCAAGCGCTTCAAGATGGGGCCGGTGATCGGGATGCGCACGTGGGGTGGCGAGATCTGGCTGAGCGGGAGCAATCGCCAGGCCGATGGCGGCGTAGCGACGGCGGCAGAGACGGGGGTCTATGGGCCGGAAGGGAAATGGCTGATCGAGGGCCACGGGGTCGATCCGGATATCGTGGTGGACAATCTTCCGCATGCGACGTACGAAGGCAGCGATGCGCAACTGCAGTCGGCGCTCGATGTGCTGGCGAAGGAAATCCAGGGGGATCCGCGGCCGGTGGTGCAGCATCCGGCGTATCCGGACAAGTCGTTCCAGTATCAGAAATGATCCGGACGGCAAGCGACCTAACGGTTCGAGAGAAAAGCGGGTCCCTCCACTCCCCCTTCGCTGCGCTCAGGGTCCGGTCGGGATGACAAAGTAAGGGAGATCAGGAACACCACACTCAGGGTGTTGCCGAATCTTCCCGGCGAGGCAGACATCTTAAGAAGGACACCGAAGGAGACGAAGATGGCTGCGTTTTGCGGATGCTGCGGAGCTGAGATTACGGGCAAAGATGAGGCCTGCCGCGTTTGCGGAACGCCGCGCCATGGAATGCGGCGCGTAGATGGCCTGAGTCCGCTGGACCTGGGTGATGACGCGACCCATGACGTCATTCCTGAGGTCCCGGGGAGTCCTCTGGCCGGTTCAGGCACCGAGTAGAACAAATTTGACGCTCGGCCGGAAATAGGGCTTCCGGCTGACGCTCCCTTCGAGTATTCTTGCTCCGAATCCCCCAGTCCATTGATCAGGCGGGCATTGGCTTTGTGTACAGCCAGTGAGGAATCCGCCAGCAGCATCTTTGGGAACCCTTGAGAATCGGGGCTCTCGTAAGGTCTTGTCTTGCTTGGCCTGTGATGGATCGCACAGCGGCGAGACGGATTTGCCGGTTACTTTCGACAGTACCTTTACACAGTTACCACTTTGGAATGGCGCGGGTTTGGGTTAAGTCCTAGTGTTAGCCATCAGGAAAGGGCGGCATGAATCGACGGAATTTTCTGAGAGGTTCCGGACTGGCCGCGGCGGGCTGCGCAGTGGGCGGACTGCGCGCAAGTGCGCAGGAAATTGTCCGGCCGACACCCATGTCGACTGGCAGCTTCACGTTCGCGTTCTTCACCGATGTGCACATTGAGCCCGAGATGGACGCGCCTCAGGGCACGGAATTGGCCATGGAGGCGATCAACGCTTCAGACGCGGAGTTTGCAATTTGCGGCGGCGATCATGTCTTCGATGCGCTAAAGGCACACAAGGAGCGGATCCTTGACCAGTACCAGCTGTACGCGCAGGCGGAAAACACGCTGCGGATGCCGGTGTGGCATGTGCTGGGGAATCACGACGTCGCGGGGCTCGAGACGGGGATGAGCTCGCACGATGCGATCTTCGGCAAGGCACTGTTCCAGAAGGTCTTCAAAACGCCGACGTACTACACGTTTCAGCACAAGGGCGTGAACTTCATCGTGCTGGATTCGATCATCATCAAAGGCCGGAGTTGGTTTCCGGGAATCGATATCAACCAGGCGGCCTGGCTGGAGCGGGTTTTGCAGGCGACTGTGAACCTGCCGTCGATTGTGATCAGCCACGTGCCGTTTGCGACGAGCATGCCCTGTTACGGGCCAGGGTCGAACAATAAGGCGTATGACCCGATTGTGAATGCCGACTACATGATTCCGATGCTGGAGCGTTACAACGTGATTGCGCTGCTGCAGGGGCACACGCACATCGTGGAGAGCGTGCACCGGCATGGGATCCAGTATGTGACGGGCGGCGCGGTTTGCGGCAACTGGTGGAAGGGCGCGCAGTTTGGCGATCACGAGGGTGTGACGTTCGTGACGGTCGATAGCGGAAAGGTGACGACCCGATATCAGCCGACCGGCTTCTTACCGATGGTGCAGAACAGCTGAGGAAGCTGGGATTTCCGATCGCAGGACCGTACGAGCACACGATGACCGCCTGAGAAAGCCCTGCCTCTCGACGATTTCAACCCGAAAATTCCAATCCGGACTTAGTGGGCGGCGGATTTTGCGGACTTCTTCGCGGAAGACGCTTTAGGAGCCGCTGTGACCTTGCCGGTCGCGACGGCCTTGACACGCGCATTGAGGCGGCTCTTGTAGCGAGAGGCCGTGTTCTTGTGGATCACGCCCTTCTGCACGCTCTTGTCGATGATGGAAACCACGGTGCGGAATTCAGCGGTCGCAGCGGGGCCATCGCCCTTCTGCAGGGCCTCACGGAGTGTGCGCAGGGTGCCGCGGAAGTGGGTCTTATTGGCGCGGTTGACCGCGGTCTTCTTGGTGGTCTGACGGGCGCGCTTGAGCGCAGAAACGTGGTTCGCCATGGATGAATCGGATCTCGCTTTCGGATGAATGCAGGCGGAAGAGACGCGTAAGCGCATTCGCCGCAAAGATTAAGTTTACGGGGTTCGGATGGTGGGGTCAATACAGGGTACAGGGTGGAGGGTACAGGGTACAGACAAATGAAACGGTCTATCTGAAATCGGGTCGCGATCGTGCAGGGATCAATATGCTGGGAACCAGATCGTGATGCTGCCGGCGTCGGCGTTTGCGGTGATGATGGCCGAGCGCGGGTCGGAAGTCAAACGAGCGATGGCCACAGAGCCCCATCCGCCGAGGGTAGGAAGGGTGGATGCAGTGAAGCGAGCTTCGCGATCGCGCTCGAAGAGCAGGAGAGTTTTGCTCTCGGCACAGTTGATGACAATGGCGTGGCTGCCATGTCCGGACAGGTCGCCGGCGGCGATGCTATTGGCGCCACGACAATCACCGAGGGGAAGAGGCGGTCCGGGCATGGGATGGAAGCCGCCGCGGCCATCGCCGAGGAGGACGATGACGACGTTCTGGGACGGACCGGCAATGTCGCGCTGGTAGGGAATCGTGAGGAGATCGGCGATGCCGTCGTTGTTGAGGTCGTCGATGGCAAGCTGCCAGGGCTTGGCGCCTGCGGGAAATGGAGAGCCGGGAGCGTTTTGCAGGCCGCCTTTCGCGTCTCCGAGGAGGATCGAAACGGTGCCGTCGTCGAGGTTGGTGGTGACGATGTCAGGATGGCCGTCGCGATTGAAGTCGGCTGAGCGCAGGCGCTCGTAGGGACGGCGGCCGGTGGCGAAGAGGGTGCCGGGCGTGAGCAGGCGGCCAGTACCGTCACCGCGGACCAGTTCGATCTGATTGTTGCCCCAACTGTCGGTGACCGCATCGGGTTTGCCGTCGGAGTTGAAGTCGCCCACGATTACACCATGGGGATGCGGGTTGGAGTGGACGTCCACGGGTGAGCCGGGAGCGAGATGGAATCCGCCGCGCCCGTCGCCAAGAAAAACGCGCAGATACGGAGACTGGTGGTTGGCAACGACGAGGTCGAGATGGCCGTCGCCATTCATGTCGGCGATGGCGATGTCGTTGGGGAGATGGCCGGCGGCGAACGGCGAACCCGGCGCAGGATGAAAGGCGCCGCTGCCGTCGCCGAGCAGGACCATGATCGTGCCACTGTCGGCGCTGTCGGTTCCAGCGTTGGCAACGACGATGTCGGAATGGTTGTCATGGTTGACGTCGGCAACGGTGATCCAGCGCGGGCTGGGGCCGGTGGGAATGGTGACCTGACGGAAGCGGGGCGTCTGCGCGATGACGGTGGCGCTGAGGGCTGCGAGGACGAAGATGGGGATGCGGCGCATGGCCTAGCGCAGTACATCATCGAAGAACCGGCGGAGACTGCGATGAGAGCCGGTTGGGGGGAAGAGCGCAGATCGACGTATGCTTCGGATAGGAAGAGGCTTCAAACAGGGCACGAGTGGTGCGGAGTCTCCGGTGCGGTCGAGAAAGAGGCGCGGGATGTGCGAGGCGGCGAGGTCGGCGGTGGGGTCGAGTCTTCATTTTGCAGGAGCCACAAAGGCACGATGCGCGCGCGAGCGTCGGAGCGGAAGATCTGGCGTGCGGTCGGGCTGGGGTCTTCGAGGGCCACGCCTGCTGGAGCAAATTGCGCACCGAGATGTGCAGCGAAGGTAACGCCTGTGCCATCGCCGAAGACGATGAGGCTGCGCGGCGGAAGGTGGCGTGTGTCGGTGAGATACGTCCAACCAGCAATGCTGTCGGCTGTGGCCGTGGCCTCGGTGGGATGAGCGCCGGCGGAGCGGCCAAAGCCGCGGTAATCGAAAGCGAAGACGTTGATGCCTGCGGTGTGGAGGGCATCGAGGGCTGGCAGGCAATCGGAGAGCGAGCCGTTGCCGTCGTGGAGATAGAGGACCGTGTCGTTGCGTAAGGAGCGCTGGTGCTTGCGGGGATCCACCAGCCGTTGAGCTGGGGCTGGCCGTCGTCATTGACGTCGAAGTGGGCTTCGTCGAAGGGCAGGCCGCTGGTTGCGGGAGTAGCGGAGAGGGTGCGCGAAGGATGAAGAGAAGCTGCCACTGACCCTGGTAGAAGAGCAGGCAGAGGGCGGCGTATCCGCAGAGGGCGGCAAGGAGAAGCGTCAGCGCCAAGCCAGTCGCAATCCAACGCGGGCTCACGTCAATCGGTTCGGCGGGTTGTGGTGGAAGCTTCCTAGCCAAAGGCGAGTTCATCCGGAGATTCGAGAGGCGTGCCGCAGGCGCGACAGATAACGGCAGAACAGTCGCCGCAGACGAGGGGATCGTCGACGGGCCGCGCGCAGACGGGACACCACAGTTTGTCGGGTCTGGGAGTGGAGGCGGGCTGCGGCGGATTCGACGAAGAGGCGGACATTCTGAGATGAGCGTAGCACTGTGCATTCGGAGAAATCGCAGTGGTGAAGAGGCGGGACGCGGCGACGGATGAGGGTCATGAGTGACGGCGGAGATTCGTACCAAGTTTTGTACGCGCACGAAAAAAGCACGCGAGGTTCATCGCCGGAGGCTGTTTACTGGCAATGTAACGGTCGAAACGTGTGCCCGAGCGGGATGCGGTGCGAGCACTGTGATCCTGCGGGAAGGAAAGTGAGCTTATGGCGACAGCAGGCCTGAATTCGATGATGCTGTGGGGCGACTACGAAGGGCGGCGGGTGGAGAATCGCTGGCTGCTGGGGCGGCTGGTGCGTCCGGAGGGACGGCGCGCGTGGTTCGAAGCGATTGGTCCCGATGGCTTGCCGGTGATGCTGAGCATCACCGAAGCGCTGAACGACGAGGATGAGCTGATCGAGCGACTGCGCGCGGCGGCACAGATCCGGCACCCGCATGTGGTGGCGATTCGCGAGGCGGCGCTCTCCCATCTGGATGATATTCCGGTGGTCGTGGCCGAGATGGAGATGACCGAGGAGAATCTGTCGGATGTGCTGCGCGATCGCGTGCTGACGCCGCAGGAAGGGCGGCAGGTTCTGGATGCGGTGCTGGCGGCACTGGGTGCAATGCATGCGCACGGACTGGTGCATCGGCATGTGGAATCGGCGAGCGTGGTGGCGACCGGCGAGACGATCAAGCTGCGCAGCGACTGTCTGCAGATGGCGGGTTCCTCCTTTGGCACGGCTGCGGCAGACGATGTTCGCTGGGCGGCACGCATGGTGTCGCACGCGGTGACGGGACGTTTTCCGGCCGGAGAAAACGATCCGGTGCTGCAACTATTGCCGGAGTCGATGGCGCGAGCGGTGCGACGGGCGCTGAGCGGCATTGCAGGCGCGAGCGAAGTGGCGGCGCTGGCCGGGACGCGGCTGGAGATTGCGCGTGATGCAACGCGCATCGAGCCGCTGTCGAAGACGGCGAAGATCAAGCCTGCGATCGAGGCTCCGGAACTGGCGAAGAAGATTGAGGCTGCCGTGGACGCGAGGGTGGAGATGGCTCCGATCGTGGAGAAGCAGCCGACGGCGCCCCTGATGGCGAAGGGGGAGGCAAGGACGGCCGGAAGTTCGACGCCTCGGGTGCTTGCGATGCGGTCAATGGAGGCGTCCGAAACAAAGGAGCAAATCCAGGGCGGGCTGTTCGACGAACCGCTCACGCTGGCGAGCGACCGAGTGGAGGCAGGCATCGAGGATGAAGAGCCAGGGCTGATGTCGCGCTGGCCGAAGGCGCCGTATGTAATTGTGGCGGCGATTGCGGTGGTTCTGGTAACGGTGTTCACGCTGTACGGGCTGCTGCACGGGCAGTCGTCCCAGCAACCGCAGCCGGCTCCGGCAACGACGGCGGCGGTGACGGTTCCCGGTCAGTAAGGGGGGATCGGGTCTGACGAGCGCGCGGACCTTCGTTCAAAACAGAGCGGCCGCCAGAATTGGCGGCCGCTCTCTTTTGGTCCTTATTCCTGCAGTACCAGGCCCACGGTATACGAGGCCCATTGTGTTCGACATGTGCGTGGTGGAGGTTCTTTGGAATGAGCAACCTGGATTTATTTAAATCAACACTTACTTGAAAAGATTTCCACAGGGGCGGCGTTCGGCGCTCTGCTTTCGGAACGGCGATGGGTGCGAGAAAAGGCCGCCGACTGAACTGCTGGATCGGTATGGGCGTAGTCGGGATTGACGGATTCCCGGAGGCGCGATGACGGCACGGAGCAGGCAAGCTCGGGGGCTGCAATATCCCCGGGGCTGAAGCCGAGTCATTTTTAGTGAGTTATTCCACGGCCTGAAGGCGGTGGCTTTCTCGGTCTCGCTGCTGACGAAGCGTTGTGGTGTGGGGTTCGATCAGGTTTCGCCGGAAGGGCAAATGCTCGAGGTTCGTTCACCTCTTGTGTCCGGAGGGACCGAGGCGATAAGAAACGAGGTCGATTCTGATGTCGTTGGTGTTTCCGTGATGGTGGTACTCGTCAGCGACGAGGCCGACGCCCGGACAAACCCAGCGCTCTTCGTCGTCAGGCAGGGTCCGGTAGGAAAGGAAGAAGCAGCGGCTGAATCTACCAGCGGGAACCTCAGTGCGGCGGCGGATTCGACGTTCCATTGATACATGCCATCGTTTTGCTTCGGTTGGTCGGGGTCCGCGCCCCAGGATGCGCCTACGGAGAGGGGCAGGACGTATTCGGGGTCTGTTACTGAAGGATGTTCAGGTGGAATTGCACGGAGCGTGGATGCGAGGTCGTCGGCTTCACTTCGAGTGCAGCGAAGAAAGACGCAGACTTCCATCGACGACGTACCAGAACTTCGAAATGTCTTTGGGCGCTGAAGCAGGACATGGCCCGAAATCGTCCGGTTGGGTTCCGTCACGTTCGACAGCGACGGTCTGAAGGTAAGGGTTCGCCTTGTCGACATCGACAGCGAAGATAGTGTCGGTGTAACGCCCATGCAAGGTATAGATTTTGTTGCCTTCGATCGTTTGGGTGAAGGAATAGGTCCAGCGACTGCCGGTCAGGAGCGGAAAGACACTGCCTGAATTGGAGGATCGATGCGTGGGGCTCTGTTGTGCAAAGAGCGCAGGGTGGAACAGGAGAATAGCAGCAAAAAGCACCTGAGAAATCTCGACTGATTTCCGCGAGCGTGAGCCTGAGCTATCGGAAGAACGCCGCATGCGATCAAGCTAGCACTCTGGCGAGAAAGCCAGACTACGACTCTTCGGCCAGCATCTGCGAGTTACTCGACTTAGGCCAGCATCTCTTTGAGGTGCGCGCTGATGGTGAGCTTGGGTTCGGTCAGGTTTTGGACTTCTTCTACTGTCAGGCCGGGGACTAGTTCTTCGAGGACTAATCCATCAGGCGTGACGCGGATCCAGGCTAAGTCGGTTGCGATGGTATCGACGACGCGGACGCCGGTGAGCGGGAGCGTGCACTTCTTCAGGATCTTGGGGGCGCCTTCTTTGGTGCAGTGCTCCATGGCGACGATGACGCGGCGGGCACTGGCGACCAGGTCCATGGCACCGCCCATGCCTTTGACCATTTTGCCGGGGATCATCCAGTTGGCGAGGGTGCCTTCTTCGTCGACCTCCATGGCGCCGAGGATGGAGAGGTCGATGTGGCCGCCGCGGATCATGGCGAAGGAATCCGCCGAGGAGAAATAGACGGAGCCGGGGAGGGCGGTGACGGTTTCTTTGCCGGCGTTGATGAGGTCGGGGTCTTCGGTGCCGGCGATGGGGTAGGGGCCGACGCCGAGCATTCCGTTTTCGGACTGCAGGACGACTTCGATGCCTGGTGGGACGTGGTTGGCGACCAGCGTGGGGAGGCCGATGCCGAGGTTGACGTAGAAGCCGTCACGCAGCTCCTGAGCGACGCGGCGAACAATGCGCTCGCGGCGCTGGGTTGGGGAGAGGGAAGCAATGAAAGTGGGCGGGGTTGTCATGAGCGGGCCGATTTCAATATACGCAGAGGATTGCGCTTTGCGCGATACCCACTCTGAATAGGCCAACGTCAGGCGCGATCGGAAATGGGGCACCCGGAATTCGGTAGACTCGTCATGGCCGATGCGGTATGCCGTTTTCAATCTACGAGCAAGATCGCTGTTGCGGGGGACGCTGCTGGTACTGGGGAGTCTGGTGGTGGCGCTTGCGGCGGGCGGGCTGGCAAACGCACACGGGGCCCCGGTGATGGTGGTGCCGGTACTGATGGCCGGGTGGGGAACGTGGGAGACGACGCGCTGCCTGCAGCGGAAGTGGAGTTTCTACCACGGCGGGGTTCTGCTGTTGCTGTATGCGGATGTATTGGTGCTGGCGCTGGTGGTGTTTCTGATGCTCTATCCGTATGCGAAGTGGATGCAGGGGATGTGAGGGGCGGGCGCGGGGCGCTCGTCCCTCTGGGAGTTGTCAGCGCACAGCGTACAGGAACAGCAGGTCCCTCCGCTACGCGCTCGCCCGAGCGAGCTGCTTCGGTCGGAATGACAATTCTGAAAAAGTGGTCGGCGTTAGATTGCGGCGGTGGTTTCCAGTTCGTGCAGGGAGTCGGCGAATGGGGGGCGGAGGACGCCGCGTTCTGTAATGATGGCGGTTACATATTGGGCGGGGGTCACATCGAAGGCTGGGTTTTCGATGCCGACGCCGTTGGGGGTGAGTTGTTTACCGGCGTGGTGGGTGACTTCGACGGCGGGGCGCTGCTCGATGGGAATGGAATCGCCGGTGGCGGTTTTGAGGTCGATGGTGGACCAGGGAGCGGCAACGTAGAAGGGAATGCCGTGCTCGCGGGCGACGATGGCGACGCTGTAGGTTCCGATCTTGTTGGCGACGTCGCCGTTGGCGGCGATGCGGTCGGCACCGACGACGACGGCGTTGATCTTGCCCTGGCGCATAAGGCTGGCGGCCATGTTGTCGCAGAGGACAGTGGTGGGGATCTTGTCGTGCATGAGTTCCCACGCGGTGAGACGCGCGCCCTGGAGGAAGGGGCGGGTTTCGTCAGCATAGACGTGGAGAGTGCTGCCCTGTTCGACGGCGGAGCGGATGACGCCAAGCGCGGTGCCATAGCCGCAGGTGGCGAGGGCTCCCGCGTTGCAGTGGGTGAGGACGCCGCCGGATTTGGGCAGCAGGGAGGCGCCGTGCGCGCCCATGCGGCGGCAGGCGGCGATGTCCTCGTCGTACATGCGCTGAGCTTCGGCGATGAGTCCAGTGCGAACGCTGGCGGTGGTGGATCCGGGGCGTGAGGCGAGGGTGGAGAAGCGCTGCTTCATCCGCTCGATGGCCCAGAAAAGATTGACGGCGGTGGGTCGGGTGGCGGCGAGGACCTGGCACATGGTGTCAAAGTCGGCGCCGAGGGTGGGGATATCGGTGGCGGGACTGTTCTTGACGCCGAGGGCGAGGCCCATCGCTGCAGACACGCCGATGGCGGGAGCGCCTCGAACGACCATGGTGGTGATGATCTCAGCGACCTGTTGATAGCTGGTGGCGAGAACATAGACTTCTTCGAGGGGCAGCCTGGTTTGATCGAGAAAGCGGATGCCTTCGGGGGTCCATTCGAGCGTAGGAATCATCGTTTTTAGTTTAGCGTGAGGCACCATTGGGGTCGATGGAGGGGGCGACTTTAGTAACCAGGAATATTTCGGGTAACCATTTCCACGAGACAACCTGCTAATCTTTTGCTTCACTAAAATCACTAGCATGGTAAGTCGTTGGCCGAGGGATGGTTGAACGGAAGGACCGCCGGCAATGCACTTCAGCTGACAATCAAGAGGGGATGATACAGGGTTGGCAACTCCGGGTTACGAAGGTCGCAGAACCAAGACGAAATTGAAGTGCCCGAAGTGCGGGCAGAACGAGATGGCTCGCATTGCGCGGCGCGGGTTGTGGCAGGAGCGGATTCTGCCGCTGTTCGGGCGGTATCCGTGGCAATGCGCGATCTGCGGTACCGAGCGGATGCTGCGGCGGCGCGGGGTAACGATCCGGAAAGCGGAACCACCGCGGGGTGATGCGGCGGAGTCCGGCGAGGCGTCTGTCGAACGCGCACACGGGTTCTAGCCAATTTCCCGGTTAATGCGTGAGTTATTCGTTGAAGTGTCGGGGTGAGCCGGCGCTTTCGCTTTTGGGTTATTGCATGGGGGGCGAGTAGCGGCGCTCGATTTCGGCAGCGGCGGCGCGAAGGTTGTCGAGCGGGTGAAGCTTGGGGAGATCGGCGCCGAGACGTTGCAGTTCGGCGACGGCGATTTCTGTAGCGATGTTGCCGACCAGCGCGTCCTGCGCGAAGGGGCATCCACCCAATCCACCGAGAGCTGTATCGAAGCGACGGCAGCCGGCGTTATACGCGGCGGCAATTTTGGCGGCGGCGTCTTCGGGGCGCGCGTGAAGGTGCACGCCGATCTCAATCGATTCGTCGACGTTGTCGAGTACAGCGGAGACTAGGCGCGAAACCTGTTGCGGCGTGGCGAGGCCGACGGTGTCGGCGAGAGAGATCTGGGTAAAGCCGGAGTCGGTGAGGAGATCGCAGGCGGCAATGACTTCGTCAAGGCTCCAGGGATCGTCGTAGGGATTGCCGAAGGCCATGGAGATGTAGATGACGACTGATAGCCCTGCCTGGAATGCGGCCTGGCCGATGGCATCGAGGACTTCGATGGATTCTTCAGGGGTCTGGTTCTGGTTGCGGCGGAGAAACTCGGGCGAGATGGAGTAAGGGAAACCAAGGGTGGTGACGACGTTGGTCTCGATCGCGCGCTCGACTCCTTTCGGGTTGACGACGATGCCGATGATCTCAACGTCGTCGGGTGGATCGAGAAAAGCGAGGGTCTGCTCGGAGTCGGCCATCTGCGGAACGGCTTTGGGAGAGACGAAGGAGACGGCGTCGATGTGGGTGAAGCCGGCGGCGACCAGGGCGCGGAGGTAATCGGCTTTGATCTCGGGGGGAATGGGCTTGACCAGAGCCTGCCAGGCGTCGCGGGGACACTCGATGAGTTTGACGGTGGACATTGGACAGGGTACAGGGTACAGCGTACAGGGCACGGCTTGCGAGGGGCCGGGAGGATTCGTGTCAGCGCAGGCGGAGGGTGAAATCGGCGCAGAGGAGCAGGCCGTACGGAATTAATGCGAGCGTGAGATAGCTGCGCCAGCGCGGGAGCAGCAGCGTGGAGACGAAGACCGCGGTAGCCGCGAGGGTGACGGCGGAGTTCCAGCGCGCGACGAATGCGCAGGCGGAGAGTTCGAGTGCGAACAGGTGGTCCCACGCGGTTTGGGGCGGGAGGTGGAAGTAGACGGAGGCGTGAGAGAAGCCGTGCAGGCGCAGCGCGAGGAACAGGGTGCAGAAAGAGCAGCGAAGGGATGGCGGCAAGGTCGAGGGGAGCGAGCAACAGCACGAAGGCCCTGTCCGGACGAGGGCGTCGTGATGGGGCGCGCTCGGAAGCCGCAGCATCGGGTGGAGAGTTTGGACGGAGTGCCTCAGACATTGCGTTCAAGACGTTGGATGCACAACTCGCGCGCCAGTGGCGGGCTGAGGATAACGTAGAACGCGTCACGGGTGGAGCGATTGTCGTCGCGCCAATCGGAGTAGTGGAGGCGAAGGCCAACGATGGTTTCCTCGCACGGGCTGCGTTCGTAACGTTCCTGAAACTGACGCTGGCGGACGGTGAGCGCGATGAGTTCCTGGGTGACGGGGAAAGAGCGCAGTTCATTGGGGGGCACGACGAATCCGGAGAGGGAGCGGCCGATGGCGAGATGCTCTTCGTCGCGAACCCAGAGGCGGTAGCTGGAGAGGCGGAAGGAACGCTCGGCGTCGTTCCAGACATCGACAACGATCTGCGGCCAGTTGACGGTGTCGTAGTAGAACTGGCCGTTATCGGTGCGATCGCGGCGGTAGGTGACGGCGATGGGGCGGTGCGCGAAGCGCTCGGTGGATTCGGAGTAGATGCCCATCCAGCAGCGCGGTTGCACGGTGAGGCGCGCGTCCCACTGCTCGCGCTGAAGGGCGATGGCAGCCTCGGCAGCGGCGAGGGAGCGACGAGAGACGTGAAGGTAGGTGAGGGTGACTGCGGCGGTGATGATGGAGGCGAAGAAACTGAAGAGCGCGCCGAGGACGAGCGCGTAGGCGTTTCCGTGGCGGTGCCAACCGACGATGAAGAGGAGGGTGAGCGCGGCGCAGAGGAGGAGGAGAGCGACGAATGCGACGAGGAAACGGAGGCGGAGTTGCGTGATCAGCATCCGCATCAGCATCCGGCTGCTGGTCATTTGAGGGTGCGCATTCCGGGGCGGGTCATTGCGGCATTTGTCCGAGGTAAGCGAGCACGATGACGAGGATGAGGCCGGTGAAGTGCACGCTGAGTCCGATGATGATGGCGCGCAGATGACGGCCGGCGCGGAAGGTAAGAGTCATGAGCAGGCCGTAGAGAGGGAACTGCAGGTAGAGCATGTACTGATACGCGTGGCCCACAAGATCGGCGGGCGAATGGAGGACGCGGCTGCGGAGAACGTCGAACCAGGGATAGAGAAGGGCGAAGGCCTTAGGGCCTTCGAGGGCGAGGACGCCGGCGAGGCGCACGGTGAAAGGCGTGATGGCGATGCCGATGAGGACAGGCCAAAGGGCTTTCCACCAGCCGCGGGCAAGGCTTTTCCGCGCACCGCGCTTCTTACGCGGCGTCGCAGCCGAGGATGAAGGCATGGTTTGAGAATACTCCCCATGTAAAGGAAAACAGGGGAAATCACGAGGGGTTCTGGTTACGTAAGGAGTATTACGTTTGGAGGATGGTGGACGGGAGGAATTTGTGATGCGGGGATGGACGTGATCGATCGAGATTGCGTTGCCTCGACGCGCATTTTGAATGTTGTAGGTCAGAGGGAGAAGAAAAATTTGGAAGCAAGGTTCGGATAGACGAGCGAAGGATCGTTCCCCATTCTGGAAATGGAGGAACATGATGCATCGCACGATTGATCCGGGAATTTTGTATTTCGGCACGCCGGTGGTTCTGGTGAGTTCTTTGAATGAAGACGGATCGGCGAATCTGGCGCCGATGTCGTCGGCGTGGTGGCTGGGGCGGCGTTGTCTGCTGGGGTTCGGGGCGCGATCGAAGACGCCGCAGAACATTATTCGGACGGGCGAATGCGTTCTGAATCTGCCGACAGCGGCGCAGGTGAGTATGGTGGATCGGATCGCGCTGACGACGGGGTCCAACCCGATGCCAGAGCACAAGGCGAAGTGGGGCTACCGGTATGAGCCGGATAAATTCGGGACCGCAGGAATGACGGAGGTTGAATCGACGCTGGTGCGGCCACCGCGCGCGCAGGAGTGCCCGGTGCAACTGGAGGCGACGTTGCGCGCGGTGCATCCGATCGGCGAGGAGGATGAGGCGCTGCGAGGACGGCTGGTGAGTCTCGAGGTTCACATCGAGCGCGTTCATGTGGAGGAAGGACTGCTGGCCGCTGGGAAGACGGACCACATCGATCCGGACAAGTGGAGTCCGCTCATCATGAATTTTCAGCAGTTCTACGGGCTGGGGCGACGGCTGCAGGAGTCACGGCTGGCGAGCATTCCGGAGACGAACTACAGGATGACGCCGGTGAGGGTGGAGCAGCGGCGTGGACAGGAACTCACGTCTGCAGGATCCCTGGATTGAACTTTGGGATGTCTGGGTTGAGCGCGACGGCTTCAAGCGCGATGAGGAGGGCGTCGCGCGTCTGGTCTGGATCAAGGATCGCGTCGACCCAGAGACGGGCGGCGGCGTAACGGCAGTCGGTTTGGGCTTCGTAGGTGGATTTGATGTTGCGCGATGAGTTCCTGCTTTTCTTCATCGCTGAGTTGGTGGCCGCCGCGCTCGAGCTGGCGGATGCGGATTTCGACCAGGGTGTTGGCGGCGGAGTCGCCGCTCATGACGGCGTAGCGTGCGGTGGGCCAGGCGAAGATGAAGCGGGGATCGTAGGCTTTGCCGCACATGGCGTAGTTGCCGGCGCCGAAGGATCCGCCGATGATGACGGAAATTTTGGGCACGACGGAGTTCGACACAGCCGTGACCATTTTTGCGCCACTGCGGATGATGCCGGACCATTCAGCATCGCGGCCAACCATGAAACCGTTGACGTCGTGGAGAAAGAGGAGGGGGATGAGGTTCTGATTGCAGTCCATGATGAAGCGCGCGGCTTTGTCGGCGGATTCGGCGTAGATGACGCCGCCGAATTCGACGCGTTTTTCGCCGGTGGGACTGGTTTGCGGCTGCGGGAGTTTTTGATTCGCGACGATGCCGACGGCGTAGCCACCGATGCGCGCGTATCCGCAGAGAAGAGTGCGGCCGTAGGAGGGACGGTATTCGTCGAACTCGGAGCGATCGACGATGCGGGCGATGACGTCCCGCATGTCGTAGGCGTTGGGTTTGCCGGGGTCGGAGTCGAGAAGGGCGTTGAGTTCAACGGCGGGAAAACGGGGCGCGTCGCTGGCGGGATCGAATGCGGCGCGGTCGAAGGGTGCGCGTGGCGAGTGGCCCCACTTAGCAACAAGCGAGCGCAGGCGCGCGATGCAGAGGTGGTCGTTGGGCTCCTTGAAATCGACGGTCCCGGAGATTTCAGAATGCATCGTCGCGCCGCCGAGTTCTTCAGCTGAATATTTTTGTCCGATGGCGGCCTGCACGAGGGCGGGTCCGGCGAGAAAGAGGCCGGAGCCTTCGGTCATGAGGACCTGGTCGGTCATGACGGGGAGATACGCGCCTCCGGCGACGCACATGCCCATGATGGCGGTGATCTGTGGGATTCCAGCGGCGGACATGACGGCGTTGTTGCGAAAGATGCGGCCGAAGTCGTCCTGATCAGGGAAGACGTCTTCCTGGAGCGGGAGAAAGATGCCAGCCGAGTCGACGAGGTAGAGGGTCGGGATGCGGTTCTCCATAGCAATGTGCTGCGCGCGGAGAACTTTTTTGGCGGTCATGGGGAAGAAGGCGCCGGCTTTCACCGTGGCGTCGTTGATGACGATCATGCAGAGGCGGCCGGAGACGCGGCCGAGTCCGGTGACGACACCAGCGGAGGGCGCGCCGCCCCATTCCTCATACATGCCGAAGGCGGCGAAGAGGCTGAGCTCGAAGAAGGGTGTGTTGGGATCGAGGAGGAGGTCGAGACGCTCACGCGCGGTGAGACGTTGCTTGGCATGCTGCGACTCGATGGATTTTGCTCCACCGCCCTGGCGGATTTCAGTCTCCTGCTGGTGAATCTGCGCGAGGAGGGCTGACATCTTCTCCGCATTGGTGCGCGCGCGCGGAGAGGCGGAGTCGAGTTTGGAGGAAAGCTGGGTGTTGAGTTTGGTGGGTGCGGGAGTTTTTGCGTCAGTCATGAGGGGACAGAACAGGGTACAGCGTACAGGGTGCAGGGTACAGGGGAGTGAGGACAGTGATGGTCGCTGCGCTAATAGATGTGGACCTGGTCGGTCCAGGTGGTTTCGGCGAAGTGCAGAACCAGGTCGATGTGGGTGGGGGTGTCGCCGTCGAGGCTGGGTCCGCGCATGGCGTGATCGGTTGAGGCGCTGACCATGGGCGTGGAAGGTGTCCAGACAGCGTCACGCTCGGTAGCGGTGTCTTTGTCGAATTTTAGATCGACCGAGGTGATGGGGAGCTCGGGGAGACCCTGGAACTGGAGCTGGAAACCCGCGTCGTAATTGCCGCTGGAGTCGGCATAAGGACCGAGGTACTGGCTGTTGTTGAAGGTGAGCTTCGAGCAATAGCCCTGAATTTTTTGCGCCCAGGCGTCGTCGCTGAGCGCATAGCTGCCTTTCGCCATTCCATTGAGGACGAAGAGGTCGACGTCAGCGCTGGTGGGATGATTCGCGGTTTGCGGATTGGAGTAGCTGGTTCCCTCGTAGGAATAGACGGCCGCCAGCGTCGCGCCCGCAGGCCACTGGTCGACGTAGTGGAGGTGAGAGCGCGTGGTGCCGTCGCTCATGTGCACGGTTGTAGCGACAATTGCGTTCTGCAGGACGCCGCCTGAGGTGTTTTGCACGAGGAGGGAATCGCCCCAGTAGGCGCCATCCCACGAAGGGTAGTAGTTGACGCCGATCGCGCTGCCGAGGTCTTTGTGGTCGAGGCCTTCGCCGATGCCGACGAGCGAACTGATCGCGCTGTTGAGGTTGGATTCGGTTTGGCGGAAGTCGCCCTCGAGGCTGAGCTTGTCGATTTCGCTGGAGATGCGCTGCAGGAAGTCGGCGTCGCCTTGCTGATTAGCGGCGGGATCTTTCTGCATTTCGTTGGCGAGGATTTGCCAGCCGCTGGGCTTGGTCTCATCGATGAGCCCGATGCGGTTGAGGATGGTCATGCCTTTGGCGGTCTGGGTTTCGATGGCGGCCCAGGAGGTGGTGAGCTCGGGATTCTGGAAGGTCTGGGCGCGGCTGTCATAAATGGCGACGAGGCGGGAGGCTTCGGCGTCGTAGTCCATGTCGTGCGGCGGGGCGTCAGCTGCGAGCCGGGTACCGGTGACGACGGCGACTTTCCAGTACTCCTGCCAGTGGGCGGCGATTTCCTGTTCTTTGAGCTTCTCCTGATAGGCGACAACCGCCAGCCCAATCACGACCCCCGCGACGACCAGGAGCATCAGAACTCCAACGATCTTGCCACCAACGAGCGACTTGTCGTTCATGACCCGTCTCCACCTGGGGGAGGAGAAAATGTCGAGCGATTATCTCACGCAGGGCGGGGGGCATTCCCGAAGCGGGACGGTGGTGTTGGGCCGCGTTACCTTCGGACGGGCCTCGCCACGAGACCTCTTGAGATTTGTGCTCAGAAGGAGTTCGCTGCTTGCTATGGGGTGAACCTGGCGCCCCCGGAGCGGTCTTTGGCGGGGGATTGGGTTCCAAAACGGGACGGGGCGTTGAGACTCGTTACTTTCGGACGGGCCTCGCCGCGAGACCTCTTGAGATCTGTGCTCAGAAGGAGTTCGCTGCTTGCTATGGGGTGAACCTGGCGCCTCGAAAGTTTTTCGGCGGCGGCGCGGGGTCGGGGCGATGGTGAGGCAGGGAGGCGGCGCTCGGCGCCACCTCGAGCGCGCAACTCTCCAGTGTGGTGTTCCCCAAAGTTTCTTTGCCAGAGTACGGGAAGGCAAAAGCCATGTTCCGCGGCTCACCATCCCCAATCTCCACCCCAAAGAGCAACAGCGTTCTTTGGGACCCGGAGAAGAGCGTTTAGAGCCCCTTTCGCCTGGAATGACAATTGCGATGAATGTTAAGACTTCAGGGACGCCGGACTAGTGTGTGGCGGCGAGGCTGGAAGCCTGGGTGGGGTCGGTGCCGGTGCGCGCGGTGGCAAGCGAGGTGAGAGCGCCGGGGGTGGTGCTGCTGATGCTGAAGACCTGAAGATCGGGCGAGCCTCCGGTGCAAATGACCGCGATGTAGGCCTTGCTCTGGTCTTCGACCATGGCGACGGGCAGCGTGCCGGTGGTGAAGGGTGAACCAGAGACTGCTGTGAGCGCGCCGGTGTTGGAGAGGAGAAACGCGCTGATAGTGCCGGAGGTCCGATTGGCGACGTAGACGTAGCTGCCGGTGGAGTCGACGAGAACGGACCAGGCGCCGGTATTGGTGGTGTAGGGAGAACCCGAGGCTTCAGTGAGGACGCCGTTGGTGCCAATGGTGAAGACACGAACGCCGCCGGTGACGGTCTCTGCAGCGAAGAGATAAGTTCCTGAGGGCGAGACGGCAAGGCCCTGGTCGGCGGCGTTGTTGACTTTCGGATTGAGGACTCCGTTAATCTGCGCCATGGCGCCGGTGCCGGTGTTGAAGCTCATCTCATAAATGCCGGCGGTACCGAGAGAGGCGAAAACATAGTTGCCGCTGGGCGAAATCTGGAGGTCCGTCACGGGCGCGGTGGAACTGAGCGTGACGAGGGAGTTGCTGATGGAGTTGAGTACTCCACCGCTGCCGATTTGGTAGACGAAGGCCTGCCCGGAGAACGACGATCCGCCGATGAGGTAGTTTCCGGTTGGATCGACGCGGAGAACGGACGGAGTGATTCCGCTGGCGACGGGGGATCCATTGTTGCCGAGCGTGAGCGCGCCGCTGGACCCGATGGTGTAGACGTAAATATCGCCAGCAGCGCTGCCGAGGTAGAGCAGGCTGTTGTCGGGTGTGACGGCGAGGGCGTTGGGCTCGACGCTGACCGAGAAGGGTGAACCGGAGATGGTGCCGAGAGTGGCTGCTGGCGATGCTGAATCCGGCAATGGTGAGTGGGTTGGTGGCGATGTTGCCGACGTAGATGTAATCGCCGGAAGCGGAGCCGCCGCCACCGCCACCGCTGCCCAGAGGCGGAAAGAACTGGCCGCAGCCAGTGAGAGCGAGCAGAGCCGCAGCCGATGCACACGCGCAGACGCGAAGGAACAGGGACTTCGAGGAAAGCATTCCCACCTCAGGGATTATCGTATCGCCGCTGGTGCCGGCAATCCTACAGACGGAAAAAATAGGCCTGGCGCTCCTGAATGTGATGAACCGGCAACAGTTTGCCGGGAGAGAGGGATGAGTCCCTGAGTGCGCAGGCTCTATTGGGGGCGGGGGACGACTTTGGGTTCCTTCGCTGCGGGGAGGTTTTTGACGGTAGGCTCCTGGCCGGGAGGAAGGGGCTTCTCGGTGAGCTCGGCGCCGGTGCGTTCTTTGGCCACGTAGTCGGAGAGTTGCTGCGCGGTAGCGGCGATGAGGCGGCCCTGCTCGTTGAGGGTGAGGTTCCAGACCATGTATTCGCCGGGCGCATTGCGATCGGTGAATACGATGCTGCGGGCCGTGGTGGCTTCCGAGAGGTGCAGCAGCGGCAAGGGAGCGCGGCTGAGACCGACCTCGGTGCCTGGGCGCGAGAGGATATTGGCGTTGCCGTAGACGATGTCGGCATAGCAAAGCGCGAAGGCGAGCCACTTGCCATCGGCCTGGACGCCTTTGGCGGCGATGTCGGCGGGGACGAGGCGGTTGAAGACAGCGATGCTGCGCTCGCTGCCGGTGGCGGAACGAAAGGGTGTGGCGTTGCGATAGAGGACGGGAACAACCCAGACGCGTCCCGCACTGCGCGGAACAATGGCGGTGAAAAGAGACTGAGCGCCGCCAGAGAAACTTCTGCGGTAGTGGAGCAGAAGCTGATCCGGCATCGCGGGACAGGTGGCCTCGTCGTAGTCCCACTCGCTGGCGGAGAGGTTATAGCCGAAGAAGGCGGCCTCGGTGGCGATTTCGCGCTGCCTGGCGCGGATTAGGGAGAGATCGGCGGGCTCGATGCGCGAAGAGGGAAGGTGATCGAGCTGGAGGTATTGCGAGTTGACGGGCTGCGGCGAGTCAGCGGCGCGGCTGGGCTCCTGCGCGAAGGCGCGGGATACTGGAAAGAGGCAGGAGAGAAAAAGAGCGAGCGCTGCAGTCGGTGAAGTGGGGGCAGACCTGCGCTTCGCGGTGAACATCTGGTTTCCAATCTAACAAAACGGGCAGCCACATGGGCTGCCCGCTCTGGATGAGGCGAGGGCTCGGTCTAGTGGTGAGCGGCCGGATGGTGAGCGGCTGCTGCGGGGTGATGAGCTGGAGCCTTCGCCGCTGCCTTGGGCTCGCCATCCCGAAGGATGATCATGGCCGGCTTCTGTGTGTAGGAATCGAAGGTGGCGATGTAGCTGACCTTGGCTCCGGTGGCGGGCGGTGTCTTGAGCGGAGTCTTCATCTTTACGGTGAAGTCCGCGGCGTTGGACTGCTGCGCATCCGGCGTGACGGCCAGTTGCACCGTGTCCGGAGTGGCGGAGATGACCGTGCCCGGGATCTCAGCCGTGACGTCCTTCATGATGCTCCAGATCAGCTGCTGATCCTGCTCGTCACCGTTGGCAAGGATGAACTCCTCGTCCTGCAGGCCGATGCTCTTCTTCAGAGCATCCGTGCAGGCGGCAGGGAAAGAGCCAGCAGCGGGTGCCGCCTGAGCAGCCGCGGCGGAGGCATCGGCTGCCGGAGCCGGAGTGGCAGCGGCGGTTGTCGAGGACGCGTCGCCGGCAGGAGCCGCGGGCGGTGGGTTGGGAGTTACGTTGGCACAGCCGGCGGTGCTGGTGATGGCCTGGTGGGCCAGATCAGCCGGTGACGGCGGCGGCGGAGCCTTGGTGATGTCGTAGGTTGCCGGCGGAAGGACGTTGGCCGGCTGACCGGCGAGTTGCTGGACCTGGTCAAATCCCTTGGGAGGAGTGCTGTTGCAGGCGGCGTCGTTCTGCGCGCAGTGGTACTTCTTGTACCAATACTCTGCGGCCTGCTCGATGGTGGTTTTGTAGGGAGGCTGCGCGAACTGAGCGGCGCGGGTGAGGAACCAGATACCGTCTTTCAGATCCTTGGGATCCTCGCTCACATAGGCGTTGCCGAGGTTGTAGGTATCGACAAGCGCGGGGCCGGAGGTGGTCTGGCTGGGGTCCTTATAGGACTGCAGTTCCTTGGTATAGGCGTCGATGGCGTCCTTCAAGTCCTTCTTGGCGGCGTCGTCGGAGGCGATTGCGCTGTAGAAGATCGGCGTCGCCAGGTCCTTGGTCTTGTCGTAGTCGGCCTGGGTCATGCAGGCATCTTTGGTAGCGTTGAGGCCCTTCTGCGCCGTGGCGGCAGCGTCATCGAGCAACTGTTGCTTGTTGCCGGCGTTGGCTTGCTGGTTGGCCATCTGGTTCTGGAGGTAAACCGTCGCCAGGAGGGCGCGCAGGTTATTGGGATCGGCCTGGATGAGGCGCTTGGCGGCGTCGAGCATCTTGGGACCGTTCTGAGCCTGCTGATAGGCGCCCATCAGGTCCTGCAACATCTCGTTTTTGGCGACGCTGTTGGGATATTGGGTAAGGAAGGCTTCAATCGCCTCGGCCTTGGCCGCTGGAGCCGACTGGCTGGTCGCGTTGGCGTAAGCGTTGTATTCGGCCGCATCCTTAATGGTGAGCCCCGCACAGCCATTGGCGGCGCCTTGTGCAGTGGCCTGGCCGTCAGTGCCCTGGGCAAAGGCAGGCAGGGAGATTGCGCCGGCCGAAAGGGTGGCCATCGCAATCGAGGCAATCGCAAGCTTCTTCATTCAACGCTCCTGGGACAATTTCGTGTGAATCAAATTTCTGGACTCAGGCGACAGGCGCCCCCACCAGATCAGACGCAACTCTTCCTGACTACGTGATCGGGAAACCGCTGCAGCGATGCTGGATTATAAAAACCAATTTCGGGAACTGACAAGTAGACGGGAACGGCACTGATGCAACACAGCTGATGGGATGCCGTCCGATCACGGCGATGTTGACCGGCACTTGCAAAGAGCAAGATTACACGAGCTTTGGTAAAAACCGCGGGGGAAATTTTCGGGATCGAAGAAAACCCTTGGTGGGGAAGGAGTGGCTATGGACGGAGGGCGGAGGCCGCGCTACCGGGACGACTGGATCAGTCGAATACGGGTGGTGAAGGCGCGGCCGGTGGGCTGGGAAAAGGTGAGGTATTGCGGCGAATCGACGTTGTTGAAGACGATGTAGGGATCGGCGCGATCGGTGATGTTTTCGACGAGGCCGCGGAGGCCGAAGTACTTGCCGTGGAAGTGGAAACGCCACTCGAGGCCGGGGTTGAAGGAGACGTAGTCGGGAAAGCGATGGGAGCCGGCGGGGCCGACGAGCTGATTTGCGGCGTTGACGGAATCAAAAGGGAAACCGGAGTGCCAGTCGAAGGTGTAGACGAAGTCCCAGTTTTTATGGACGGTGGGAAGCCAGGGCGCCCAGGCGGGAAGCCAGCCCCAGGAGATGAGTCGATTTGGGACATTCCAGAGGAGCGGGCCCTTCTGCTGGGGTCCAAGAAGAGAGAGTGTGGGGACATAGTCGATGGCGGCGTTCGTGGTGGCGGAAGAACGAGTGTAGGAGCCGAAGAGGGCGTAGTTGCCGGAGAACGATTTTCGCGCGTTGATTTCGGCGGCGTAGTAGTGGTCCTGACGGCCGTTGGTGAGGAGGTAGTTGCCGGGGCCGTTCTGGTTCGCGTAGACGAATTCGTTGTCGAGGCGCTTCTGCATGAAGTTGCCGCCGACGTAAATCTGGCCAGGGAGCCGATGCTGGACCCCTGCACTCCAGTTGATGGCGCGGGCTTCGTGCAGGGAATCGTTGTTCGAGGTAAAGGTGGTCGTGAGCGCGGGACCGGTTGGCGTGGTGCCGTCAGCGGCGTAATAGGTGTCGGTGCGGATGCCGGTGATGGCGCGGGTGAGGTATTCGAGCTGGGTGTGCTCGTAGTAGACGCCGATGCCGCCCGTGAATTTGGTGGTGCCTTCCGCGCCGGGCGGTGAGTAATTGAAGGCGATGCGCGGCGAGAAGAGCGGACGGCGAATGATCTGATCCCAGTCGTAGCGAAAGCCGGGTTCAACGAGGAGGCCGTTGGCGGGCCTCCACCGATCTTCGACGTAAGCGCCAACTTCGAGGTTGTCGCGGGAGAAGGGTGCGTAGCTGGGGAAGGTGCTGCGGCGCAGGAGCGTGCGATCTTCGCGAAGGTAGTTGATGGGGGCGAAGGCCTCGAATTCGTCGAAGCCGATATGGTCGGCGTCGATACCGGCCTGGATCTGATGGGTACCGCCCCACTTGTGTGGGGGAAGGTAGACATCGGCGTAGCCCTCGATGCGCTGTGAGCGGGTGGTCTGGGTTTCGAAATTGCTGCCGGTGGGCAATTCGGGCGTGAGGTTGAAGGGCGTAACACCGTGCGGCTCCCACCCTTCTCGATAGCGCATGGCGCCGAGGCCGCCATCGATCATGACGCCGTTTTTAAAGCTCTGCTGATCGCGGATGTAGGGCAACCACGCGATGATGTCGTGCTTGTCGGTGCTCTGCTGGGGCGTGATGGCGGAGATGCCTTCATAGGGGGAGTGGTAATCGTTCACGAGCAAACCGGTGCTGAGGCTGTTGCGCGAGCCCAGGCTCTCCTGGAACTTGAGGAGATTGCTGCCGCGGATGAGGTGATTCGTGTCGGCGTTCGAAGGCAGTTCGGGGATGTAGGTGAGGCCGTACTGCGTATCGATGGCTTCGAAAAACCAGAGCTTGTCGCGAACGACAGGACCGGAGAGGCTGAAACGCGGCTCGAAAGTATCGAAGCGAATGCCGTTCAGGTTGCGGAAGGAGGGGATGAAATTCGTGGCGTCGTAGCGGAACTTGTTGTCGCCGGTGCCGGTGGTGAAGGCAACGATGCCCCCGGTGGCGCGGCCGTACTGGACCGGGTAGCGCGTGGTCTCCGTGTCGATGGAGCGGACGGCATCGGTGTTGAGGCGGAGGTCGAGTGTGCCGAAGAGGGGGTTGCGGATGTCGAAGCCATCGAGGGTGTCGAGGGTCATAAAAGTCTCGCCACCGGCAACGTGCACCTGGCCGGAGGAGTCGGCGATGACGCCGGGGGTGAAGGGCAGCAGGTTGCGGATGTCGATGTTGGTGGGGAAGGGGATGTTTGCGATCTCGGGGACGTCGAGGGCTTTCTGGTCAGAGAGTTGTTCAGTGTCGATACCGGGAGCGGAGGCAGTGACATTGACCTGCTGCTGGATCAGCTCGATGCGCGCGAGGACGATGCGCAGGGTTTTATTGGCTGGATCGAGTCCGCTGGTGACGGTCTGATAGAACCCTGGTTTTTCAACGCGCACGGAGTAGGAACCGGTTTGGCGGGGAGTCCAGGAGCAGCGTCCGGCGTAGTCGGTCGCGATGCGGATGGCAGGGTGGCCGAGCTCTTCTACGACAACCTGGGCGGCGGAAAGGATGACGCCATTCTGGTCGACGACGGTGAGGGTGATGGCGGAACTGGTCGGCGTGGAGACGGTGAGAGAGGCAGGAAGAAAGAGCTGTCCGAAAGCTGCGGGCAGGAAGCAGACGGCGAAGCAACCGACGATCAGGCGCGTTCGACGCCGCGGACCAGTCATAGAGTTCAATGCAGACGACTCCTGGTTGGACTTGCAAACGAAGAGAAAACGCGACAGGAAAAGAGTTTTGTCATTGCCTCTTCATTATGGAGTCATGAGGTTTATGGCGTTTGCAGGGACCCTGTCCAGGTTCGATGCTGTTCTTTCGCGAACCGGCGGTCAACGCCACAGTGGATGACCTGCGACGGAACGAGTCCTGTCATCGAAGGGGTGGCATGGCGTTCAGCGGTCACGGCCAAGGATGGCCACGAGCCTGAGAGGCGGCGATTCGGGGGTAGTACTTTTCGGTTAACGGTGGCTTCGGAGCCAGAGTACTGGAGGTGCCTGGATCGCTGTTGAAGACGGGGAGTGCCCAGCGTGGAACCAGCCTGGATGCAGGTTTTAACGGAAATTTGCTTGCCCGTTGGATCAAGGAGGACTAGCGTTAAGGCATCTGGCAACCTCCGCGACGCCAACCGGTGAGCAGTTCCCGAAGAAGTTGGCAACGCGGCCTAATAGTTGGGTTCGGTCCCCCTTATCCACAAGATGTTGGGGTGGCTCTGTTGACCATGCTTCCTACGGGCGCTACAGTCGTTCCTAACGGCTCGGTACGGCCTTTTCTTTCCATGGTTCAGGAGTGATGCCAACCCCCATGTTGAAACTGAAGAAGATTCAGATCCTGGGCTTCAAGTCCTTTTGCGACCGCACCGAAGTCCACCTGCCTGGCCAGGGAATGGCCATGGTGGTGGGGCCAAACGGGTGCGGCAAGTCGAACATTCTGGACGCCGTCAGCTGGGTGCTTGGCGAACAGAGCGCCAAAACCCTGCGCGGCGGCAAGATGGAAGACGTCATCTTTGCCGGGACGCGGGCGCGCAATCCGCTGGGCATGGCCGAGGTGTCGCTGACACTGGTGGATCCGGAGGCGTACGAGGGTCCGTTGCTCGGCGAGCCCGAAGTGGTGGTCGAGGACGGCGATCCGGACTGGGACGAGCAGAAGATGCGCGACCAGCGGGCGGCTGAGGTCGAGGAGATCATCTCCGATACGCAGCCTGGCATTGTGATTGGGGAAAAGGAAGTTGCTCCGGGCGAGGGCGTTGAGCCGAGTTTGACCGCTGAGGGAGACGCCGGATCGGAGCCCGCGAGTGATTCAGCGCCTGACGCTGAGGCGACGCATGGCGAGAAAATTCCTGATGTTGTGCTGAAGATTCGCCGGCGGAAATTCAACCGCACGCCCCAGAAGGGCGAGATGGTGGTGACGCGGCGGTTGTTTCGCACCGGGGACAGCGAATATCTGTTGAACGGAAAGCTGTGCCGGCTGCGGGACATTCAGGACATCTTCATGGGAACCGGCCTGGGCCCGGAGTCGTACGCGATCATCGGGCAGGAGCGCATTGGGCAGCTGCTGAGTTCGCGGCCACATGATCGGCGCGCGATCATCGAGGAAGCTGCCGGGATTACGCGCTTTAAGACGAAGAAGCGGCTGGCGGAGCTTCGCCTGGAGCAGGCGAAGGTGAATTTGTCGCGCGTGAACGACATCTTCGAAGAGGTGACGCGGCAGATGGCATCGCTGAAGCGGCAGGCCGCGAAGGCGGAGCGCTACGGGAAGCTCCGCGATGAGATGCGCGAGAAGCTGAAGGTCGTGCTGGCCAGCAGGATTGCGCAGATGGATGCGCAGCAGGCAGCGCTCGAAGCGGAAATCGCAGAGCTGACGGCGAAGATTGACGCGGGCGCCGAGAAAGTGGAAACGCTCGACGGGGAGCACGCGGCGCTGATGGCGCGCGGTTACGAGCTGGAAGATGCGGCGAAGGATGCGGAGACGCGTGCGAACCAGCGCGCGGTGGAGATTGAGCGCGCGGATGCGCGGCACCAGACGAATCAGGAACGCATTGCGGAACTCGACGCGCGGATGGCTGCGGCGCAGGCAGAGCTGGGACATGTCGAGGAACATCTGCAGGGGACTACAGCTGAAAGAGAATCGCAGAGAAGCTTCCTGGAGTCGGCGGCATCGGCGACCGCGGAGGCGCGGGAGCGCACAAAGCTGAAGCAGCAGACGATGCGCGAGACGGTGGCCGCGGTGCTGGCTGCGGAACAGCAGTCGGAGGGCGCTCGGCGGCAGGCGGCGCAGTTGCTTTCGCAGCTCGGCCAGACGCGCAGTCAGATTTCGCAGGGCGAAGAGTCGCTGGCGGCATTGCAGCGCGAAGCCGAGCGGATAACCAGCGAGATGGAGTCTGCACGGCGCGACCTGGAAGCACTGGGAGCGGAGCGGGGGCAGATTTCGCTGACGTTTGAGTCGGTGACGGAGACGCTGCATCGCGTGGAGGCGGAGATTGCCGGACTGCGTGCGGAGATTGAGTCGGGCCGCGCGGAAGAGCAGGCCGCACGGCGGCAGGCGGATCAGCTGCGCGCGGAGCATGCGACGCTGAGCGGACGGACCGCTTCGCTGGAGGCGCTGATCCGGGAGCACAGCTACTCGACAGATACGGTGCGGAAGTTGTTCCAGTCGCACTCCCTGGGCGGCGGGCTCAAGCCGGTTGGCACGTTGGCGGATTTCCTGGAAGTGGGCGATCAGTACGAGAGCGTCGTGGATGAATTTCTGCGCGATGAGCTGAACTACATCGTGGTGAAGAGCTGGGATTCGGCGAACGAAGGCATGCGTCTGCTGAAGACGGGGGTCGACGGACGGGCGACATTCCTGGTGCACCCGGAGGACGCGCAGGCGAAGTTCTCGTTTGCGGCAGATGACTCACTGCCGTATGAGCACGCGCGGCCAGCGGTGGTACCGCTGCGCAACTGCATCCGCGTGCTGGATGGGTTTGGGCGTTCGCTCGAGGCGATTCTGCCCAAGCTGCGCGAGGGATACGTTGCGCCGGATTCCGATACGGCGCGGTCGCTGGCGCTGGAGAATCCTTCGGCGTTTTTCCTGGCACCTTCGGGTGAGTGCTTCCACAACGTGACGGTCACGGGCGGCAAGCCGGGGTCGGAAGGTCCGCTGGCGCTGAAGAGGGAACTGCGCGACACGCAGCAGAAGCTGGCGGAGATTGAACGCGAGTTGAGCCAGGCGGAAATCCGCGTGGCAACGCTGACGAAAACGCTGGCGGAGCAGACGAAGACGCTCGATGTGAAATCGGAGGAGCGGCGCGTAGCCGAACGCGAGAGCGCGAATCAGAGCGCAGCGCTGCGGCAGATGGAGATGGAGGTCCAGCGGCTGGAGCGGCGACTGCAGGACTGGACGCTCGAAAGCGAGCGAAATCGCGATGCGCGCGGGACGAAGGAGTCGCAGCTGGAGCAGCGGCGCGAGGAGTTGGTGCGCATCGAGAGCGAGCATCAGGCGGCGGAAGCGGGACTCGAAGCGCTGCAGCGGTCCGTGGGTGAACTGCGGGCGAACCGCGATCTGGCACAGCAAGAAGCCGCGCAGATGTCGGCCGAGCTGGCGGGGCTGGAGGAACGGAGCCGCGGGGCGGAACAGGCTTTTGCGCGTATTGACCGGATGTTCCGGGAGCTGGAAGCACGGGTCGCGCAGATCACGCAGCAGCTGGCGGCCGCGAAGGCCGAGCAGGAGCAGCGCGGTCGCGAAAACGAGCAGCTGGTGGCAACGCGAGAGCAGCTGATCGAGGCGCGGGATTCGGCGCAAAGGGAATCTGTAACAGCGCATGAGCAAATTGCGACGCTGCGTGCGGACATCGCGACGATGGAGCAGAATCTTAAAACGTTGCGGACGGAAATCGATGCGCAGCGGGAGGCGCGCGGGACGTGTGGGAATCAGGCGGCGACGCTGGCGGCGGAACTGCGGCATGCGGAAGAAGCGTGCGTGGCGGATCTGAGCCTTGAGGCGGTCGCACTGCGAAGCGATGAGACGCTGGCGCGCATCGAAGGCGAAGCGCTGGGGACCGAAGATGCGGCGTGCCGTGAGATGAAGCAGCGCCTCGATAACATGGGTCCGGTGAACATGATGGCGCTGGAGGAGTTTAAGGAGACGGAACAGCGGCACCAGTTCCTGGAGGCACAGCGTACCGATCTGCTGCAGTCGATCGAGAACACGCAGGCATCGATCAAGGAGATCGACGAGATTTCGCGGACGAAGTTCGACGAGGCGTTTGCGCGGATCAATGAGAACTTCAGTGCGACGTTCGGGAAGCTGTTTGGCGGGGGCCAGGCATTCATGCGGCTCACCGACGAGGAGAACGTGGCGGACAGCGGCATCGACATTGTGGCGCAGCCGCCGGGCAAGAAGTTGCAGAACGTGCTGCTGCTCTCGGGTGGCGAGAAAGCGCTGACGGCTCTGTCGTTGCTGATTGGAATCTTCCTCTTCCAGCCGAGCCCGTTCTGCGTGCTCGACGAAGTGGACGCGCCGCTGGACGAGACGAATGTTGGGCGGCTGGCCGATATGCTGCGCGGCATGGCCGAGGAGACGCAGTTCGTCATCGTGACGCACTCGAAGCGCATGATGACGGCGGCGGACATGATCTACGGCGTGACCATGCAGGAGCCCGGCGTGTCGAAGGTGGTGAGCGTGCGTATTGGCGATCGCGAGCACCACCATGCGCGGATGGCGATGGCGTGAGCATCGCTCGCGCTGCGCGCGAGTGATGCAGGGAATAGCCAGTAGGGAATAGTGAGCATGGAATAGACTGGCGTCTACAGCGGCTAAGCTGTTTCGGTTCCCGAAAGCCGTTTTCCGAACCGGCCGTTTTCGAAGACATTCTCTCCACGTAAGTACGTCGCAGTCACGGTGCCAAATAGCTTCTCGCCTATGTACGGAGAGATGGTGTGGCGGGTGTGGAGCTGTTCTTCCGTGATGCTCTGCTGGCGTTCCGGATCAAAAACAACAAAATCGGCGTTGTAGCCGGGGGCGATTGCGCCCTTGTGTCCGGTGAGTCCGGCTAATTGTGCTGGCTTCTGTGACAAAAGACGGGCCACATCGATAAGGGTCGAGCCGCGGGTGCGCATGCCGGTCCAGACGGCAGGCAGTGCGACTGAAACGCTGGCGATGCCACCCCAGGCGGTGAGGAAGTTGCCGGTATCGCGGTGCTTCATCTCCGGTGGGCAGGGAGAGTGGTCGGTGGCGATGAGATCGATGACGCCTTCGCGAATGGCGTCCCACAATTGTTCGCGATTTGCGGCGCCGCGGATGGGGGGCGCGCATTTGTGCAGAGTGCTGCCGTCAGGGATGTCCTCTGCCGCGAAGTGCAGGTAGTGCGGGCAGGTCTCGACGGTGAGGGGGAGCCCTTCGTCTTTGGCGCGGCGGATGTCGGGCAGGGCCTCGGCGGTGGCGAGGTGCACGATATGGAGGCGAAAGCCGTATTCGCGGCAGAGGCGAATCATGAGGCGGATGGCTTCGACTTCGGCACGGTCGGGGCGTGATCGGAGCCAGGTTTCGCAGCGGCGGGGATCGGCGGTGGAATCGGCTGGGACCAGGAATTCCGGAAGCTCGGCGTGGACGAGCAGAGGCAGGCCGGTGCGAGCGAGGTGCGGGGCGGCGGCGCGGAGCTCGGCTTCGTCGACGCGGTAGAAGCCGTCGATGCCGGGCTCGGCGAGAAAACACTTGAAGCCGCGGACGCCGGCGCTTGCCAGGGGTTCGATATCGGCGGCGTTGTGGCCGGAAACCCCGCCCCAGGCAGCCCAGTCGACGAGGCACTGGCCGTAAGCGGTTGCGCGCTTGGCTTCGAGCGCGGCGACGGTGGTGGTTGCCGGAAGGCAGTTCAGCGGCATGTCGATCAGCGTCGTGTACCCGCCAGCCGCTGCGGCGCGCGTCGCCGTGGCAAAGCCTTCCCACTCGGTGCGGCCGGGTTCGTTGATATGGATGTGGGAATCGACGAGACCGGGGAGAAGCGCGCCGTCGCACCGGATGTGGCGGAAGTGTGGCGGAATTTGGGATTCGTTGCAGACGCCAGTGATTTTGCCGTCGTCAACGAGGACGGCGCCAGCGCGGATGGCGTCAGGAGTGACGATCTGGGTCGAGATGAAGGCGTCGGGCATGAGGTCGGTTGAACCGGCTTGGCGCGAAGTAGGCGCTCTCGTGTATTCCTTATAGAAACCATTGTGACAGGGGATGCGATGACCGAAACGATTTCCGCCGCGGTTTCAGAGAAGCAGGAGAAGCTGACCAGCCAGCAGGTCGTTGAGCTGACGAAAAAGCTGAACTACGGGACGTGGCGGTTTCAGAAGAGCTGGAACCCGCTGCACATTGCCGATGCGGAAGGCTGCTACTTCACAGATGGGGCGGGGAAGCGGTATCTGGATTTATCCGCGCAGCTGATGTGCGTGAACCTCGGACACAAAAATCCGGCGGTGATCAAAGCAATTGCGGAGCAGGCCCAGGCGCTGGCTTATGCGTCGCCGGCGTATGCTACCGAGGCACGGGCGGAGCTGAGCCAGACTCTGCTGGAGGTGTTGCCCCAGGGGCTGACGAAGTTCTTCTTCACGACGTCAGGGACCGAGGCGAACGAGGCGGCGTTCAAAATTGCGCGCATGTATACGGGTAAGACGAAGATTGTGGCGCGCTACCGGTCATATCACGGGTCGACGGCGGCTTCGATTGCCGCGACGGGCGAGCTGCGGCGCTGGGCGATGGAACCGGTGGGCGGCAAGGCGCAGGGTTTTCTGTTTGCGCCGGAGGTGAACTGCTACAAGTGCCCCATCAAACACACCTATCCGCAGTGCGGGATTGCGTGCGCGGAGTATCTGGAGCACATGATTCGAAACGAGAGCGACGTGGCAGCGGTGATTGTGGAACCGGTGGTGGGGACGAATGGCGTTTTGGTCCCGCCGAAGGAATACATGCCGATGCTGCGCGAGATTTGTAACCGCCACGGTGTCCTGTTGATCGCCGATGAGGTGATGAGCGGCTGGGGCAGGACGGGCGAGTGGTTCGCGATGGATAACTGGGGGGTGAAACCGGACATTCTGGTGACGGCGAAGGGGATCACGTCGGCGTATGTGCCGCTGGGGCTCTGCGCGACGACGGAAAAAATTGCAGCGTACTTCGACGATCACTACTTCTCGCATGGGCACACTTACGAGGCGCACCCGATCACGCTGAAACCGGCGGTGGCGACGATTCGGGAGATGCAGCGGCTGGATCTGGTGAATCGGGCGAAGAAGATGGGGACATATCTCGAGCCGAAGTTGCGGGCGCTGCAGGCCAAACACAAGTCGATTGGCGAGGTGCGTGGGCTGGGGCTGTTCTGGGCGCTCGATCTGGTGAAGAATCGCGCGACGAAAGAGGCCTTCAACAGCATGCAGGACAAGGTGGAGGGCAAGCCTGCGGTGGTCGATAAGGTGGTCGCGGACATGCTCAAACGCGGGGTCGCGGTGCAGGGCTGGGTGAGCCATCTGGTGATTGCGCCGCCGTTGATCATTGAGGAGAAGGATCTGGACTTCGCGGTGGATCAGCTGGATGGGGCGCTGGCTGTGGCGGATGCGGAAGCGGTGTAGGAGTTGGCCTGGATCTTGCCCCGATTCATGAGCAAACGCAGGGTCCTTCGCTTCGCTCAGGATGACAACCCATAAAAAATATGGCGCTTTTCGGCGCCATATTTCGCTGGAAGAATATGCAGAAAGGGCCGCGCCTGAATTCAGCGGTGCTTGATGAAGTGCCCGTCCTGCAGCTCGGTCATCGCGGTGCGCAGTTCTGCCTGAGTGTTCATGACGATGGGGCCGTACCACGCCACCGGCTCTTCGATCGGCTTGCCGGAGACAAGGAGGAAGCGAATGCCTTCGGGTCCCGCCTGGACCTGGATCTCATCGCCGCGATCGAACAGGACCAGCGAGTGGTTCGTCGCGTCGTATTCGGGCTGCGCGTTGGGGTCGACACCGGACTCGGTGAGGACCGCCTGCGGAGCCGAGGCATCGCGAAAGGTCCCCGAGCCGGCGAAGACGTAGGCGAACGCATTGCGCGTGGTCTCGACCTTGAGGCGACGGCGCTTGTTCGGCGGCACCGAGACGTCGATGTAGTTGGGGTCAGCCGCGACGCCTTCGACCGGGCCGCGCTTGCCCCAGAACTCGCCGCAGATGATGCGAGCGGTGGTGCCGTCGTCCTCGGTGACCTCGGGGATCGCGCTGGAGGGAATGTCCTGGTAGCGCGGGTCGGTCATCTTGAGCTGCGAGGGCAGATTGGCCCAGAGCTGGAAGCCATGCATGCGCCCGCGGTCATCGCCCTTGGGCATTTCCTGATGCAGAATGCCGGAGCCGGCGGTCATCCACTGCACATCGCCCGCCGTCATCTTGCCCTTGTTGCCGAGTGAGTCGCCGTGTTCGACCGAGCCAGCAAGGACGTAGGTGATGGTCTCAATGCCGCGATGCGGGTGCCAGGGGAACCCCTTGATGTAGTCCTCGGGATGCTCGTTGCGGAAGTCATCGAGAAGGAGGAAGGGGTCGAATTCTTTGGTTTTGCCGAAACCAAAAGCTCGCTGGAGGCGGACACCCGCGCCTTCAAGAGTGGGTTTGGTCGACAGGATTTCTTTCACCGGTCTGAGGGACATGGTGTTGTTCCGTTTCTGGTCTGTTGGGGAGTGGGACCACAACATTGGATTCACGAGGTGCAGGAAAGACTCCGAGGACTGGCCGGTCCGGCGGAGGGCGGCTTCCCGAATATGTCGTATGCGATTGATGATCAGAGAGTTACTGTTCCGCTTCCCAATTTGAGCTGGTTAACGATCTCGGTTTTGGGGTGGTGTGGGGCCTGGTAGCGGCGTCACGGGTTGTGAGACGGAGCGTTTTGCTGCCAGTCGAGCTTCCTTCTCCTGATGCTTGTGCACGTAGTGGGCGGCGATGTCCGGGTAGAACTCGCGAATGGAGGAGAACGCAACATCACGCATCACGGAGTAGCCAAACTTTTCAGCGAGGGCGCCGAAGGTGGCGGCACTGGACGGGTAGTAGTAGCGAGAGACGAATTGGGTCATGGCTTTACCGCCCAGACCGGCGATATTGGGGGTCTTGCGGCCACTGTAGGTGCGGGCGACGGCCTGCTGACTGATCGTGTAGAGGGGGCGAATGTAAATACTGTGGCCGGCGCCGAGGGCGTAGTAGCGAGTGTCTTCGCGAAGCAGGGTGGGAAGAATCCAGGCGGAGAGATAGGTGTTGTCGGTCTTGTCGAGGAAGCCGCGCCAGGTGTACTGACCGAAGCCCTCGATGCCTTTGCCGAGGGCATTGTGCTCGTTCAGAGCTTCGGCGGTGAGCGAGGTGAGGCCGAGGAAGATGAAGGAGGAATAGTCGAAGGCCTGATGTGTAGCGACGGTGAAGTTGTATTTGAAACCCGGAGGATGCGCGGCGGCTCCCCCGGATACGGTACGGAAGTTGGGCATGAAGCCGAGGATCCGCTGGGGCTGCTGGCGTTCGAGGGGGATGGGGTCACCGTTTTTGTCGACGGGCGTGCCGGGAACGGGTCGGGGTTTGGAAGCGGTCTGGGCGGGCGGCGCGGAAGAGGGAGGGGGCTGGACCTGATTCTGATCCTGGTCCAGCCAGAAGGGTGAAGCGAAGGAGGATGAGTCGGGGCTGCTGGGGAGCTGCGGGCCGATAGGGTGCTGGACCGGTTCTGCGGCGGCAAAGGGCAGAGTGGCAGCGACAGACAGAAACAGGGCGGCGAGCGTGAGGCGCAGAAACACATCCTTGAACAGGGAGCGAGCAAGCGGGCGATCACTCGAAGGGGAAGCCGGACCCTGGGGTAGTTATCTCTGATTAGAACAGGATTGGGACGGAATAGTTTCACAGAACGGCGAATAAAGGCAGGCGCGGCGAATGTGCATGGATACTCTGCGTGCACCGCCAGGGGGTGATGGCGCGCGGTTGTGTTACGCGATGCTGGCAGAAATGCCGAAGGTTAATTCGCCAGCTTGATCGCGGTCAGGATGCGAACGGGAGCGAGATCGCGCTGCTTCTGAATGACGAGCCGGATTCCTGTGCCTTCGGGGTAGTGCGGCGACTCTGCGATGAGTTGAGCGACGGCGGCCGAGAAGGTGGCGTGGTGGACCGCATCCATGGCCTTGTCACCGAGGACGAAGGCGACACGGAAGCAGCCGGTGCAGGGAACGAGGTAAACGATGTTGCGATCCTTGCGCTTGAGGCGCAGGGACCAGCCGTGTTTTGCGCCGGTGGATTTCCATTCCTGAGTGGTGGCGCCCTGCTCGCCGATCCAGTGGATCAACTCGGACCAAACGGGAGCGCTGGCGCCGAGGGTGGCGGTGACTTCTTTTTCCGAAGGCTTGCTGGTTTTACCGATGAAGGCATTAGTGACTTCCATGATGCACCTCAGAGGAGGGCAGAACGATGGAGGAGGGAACGCAGCAGTATACGCCGGGATGCCGGGTGAAGGAGACAGGAGACAGGAGACAGGAGACAGAAGAAAGAACAGAGGCCGGATTGTGCGGCGGCCTCTGTCCCTGGTCAAGTACTACAGATCCCGGCCGGCGTCGGCGAAGTCAGAAACCCGAATCAGCGAATGTCGCCGTGAAGTTCGGGATGGGGCCCCTGTTCGACCTGATCGAGCTTCTTTTTCTGGTCATCGGTGAGGACCTCACGCATGCGTTTGTCGGCCCGCATGCGTTCGGCACGGACGTTGGTCAGACGCTCCTGCGAGGAGAGGCCTTGGTCCCGGACCGCCTTCACGGTTGCATCATGGAGATCCTGCAGGATGGTTTGGAACTGGGCGTGTTGGTCCTGGGTGAGATCGAGCCGGGGAGAGAGGAATTTCATCTGGGATTCGACAGTGGGGACGCCGGCGGCATCGGTCGCCGGGGCGGCGTCCGTGGCGGGCTGCTGGGGAAATGCGGGGACTGCGAAGAGCAACAGCGTACCGATTGCGAATGATCTTCGATTCATGAGGTTCCTCCGTTGGGCCTGAGTTGGGCGGCCGTGTCTGTGGCCTTATGATTCGCACTGTAGCGGCGGCATTCGAGGCGCGTCGATGGCTGGGGCGCGAGTTACGGGACAAAACGCCGCGTCTGTCCGGAAAGGAGCGCGGGGGCGTTGCACAAGGCGAAGACGACAAAGAAACTCGGGAATATGCAGCGGCGCAAAACCGATCCGCGCGCGAACCGCACGCGCGAGAAGCTGGGCCAGGCCTTGATCGATTTGATCCTGGAGAAATCGATCGGCGCGATCACGATCCAGGAGGTGCTGGATCGCGCCGGAGTGGGACGGTCCACGTTTTACGTTCACTTCCGGGACAAGAACGATCTGCTGTTCAGCCAACTGGAGATGTTCCTGGAGTCGATGAGCACGAAGCTGAGCCGGGAGCGGGAAGATTCGCGACGTGTGGCGCCGGTGGAGGAGATGTTCGAGCATATCGGGGGACAGAACAGAATCTATCGAGCGCTGGCGGAGTCCGGGCAATTGCAGGACTTCTTTGACATGGCGCAGGATGCGTTTGCGCGGAGCATTGCGCGGCGACTGCGCGAGTCGGGGCGTGTAACAGGGCTTTCACGAAACGAGCTGGCGGCGCGAGGGACGCTGCTGGCGGGAAGTTTGCTGGCGCTGCTGCGATGGTGGATCGACCGCGGTGCGAAGGAGTCGCCGAAGGCGATGGACGCGACGTTCCATCGGATGGTATGGGGTGGAGTAGAGTAGGGGGCGACTGCATCTCAGATAAGAAAAGAGGGCGGGAGACGCGATGAAAAAGCGGTGGGTGAAGATCGCAATCGGCGTGGCGGCGGTACTGTTGCTGGCGGTACTGGTCGTACCGTTGTTTGTGAATGCGGATTCGTTCCGGCCGATGCTGGAGACGCAGCTGTCGAGCGCGCTGGGGCGGAAGGTGACGCTGGGCAAACTGAGCTTCTCGCTGTTGTCGGGCAGCGTGGTGGCCGATCAGCTGACGGTGGCCGACGATCCGGCATTCAGCACTGCACCGTTCCTCGAGGCGAAGTCGCTGAAGATTGGCGTGGATGTGGGGGCGCTTGTGCTCCATCGCCAGGTAGATGTTAAGAAATTTGTGGCCGAGTCGCCGGAGATCCACCTGATCTCGAACGCGCAGGGCGTGTGGAATTACGCGAGCCTGGGACACGGCGGAGCGGCGAGCAGTTCCACATCAGGTACGACGCCGAACGTGAGCGTGGGCCTGGCGGAAGTGAACGATGGCAAGGTCGTGGTGTCCTCGGTGCCGGCGCAGGCGCAGCCCTTCGTCTACGACGCAGTCAACATCGAAGTCGACAATCTTTCATTCCAGTCGTTGATGCCGTTCTCGCTCAAGGCAAATCTGCCGGGCAGTGGATCGGTATCGCTGAGCGGCACGATAGGGCCCTTGAACGAACAGGATGCTTCAGCGACGCCGCTGAAAGCGCAGTTGACGGTGCGCGACTTCGATCCGGTGAAGGCGGGCGTGGTGCCGGCGAGCGCGGGCATCGGGATGGAAGCCGATATCGATGCGCAGCTGAAATCGGACGGGAAGACGGCGACGAGCACGGGGCGAGTGGTGGCGCAGCGTTTGCTGTTGGCAAGGGATGGGACGCCCGCGACGAGTCCAGTGCACCTGTCCTACACGGTACTGGATGACCTGAAAGCGCAGACCGGCCAGGTGAAGGATCTCGCGATCGAGACGGGGCCGGTGACGGTGCACGCGGTGGGGACATTTGCCACGAAGGAACCAGCAACGGCAGTCGATCTGCATGTGAATGTGCCCAAGGTGCCGGTGGATGCTGTCGAAGCGCTGCTGCCAGCCGTGGGTGTGCGGCTGCCCAGCGGGTCGCAGCTAAAGGGCGGGACGCTGACGGCGCAGCTGGAGATTACGGGGACGACGACGAATCCCGTGATTGCAGGGCCGATCGAGGTGGACAACACGCAGTTGGCGGGGTTCGATCTGGCGTCGAAGATTCAGGGGCTGAAGGCGTTGACGGGAACCGGCGGCGGAACGGGGATTCAGGTGCTGCACGCGGATGTGCGGCAGACGCCGACGCAGACGCAGCTCACGAATATCAACTGCGTGGTGCCGGCGATTGGGACGGCGACCGGGCAGGGGACGGTGGCCGAGTCGGGCGCGCTGAATTTTCAACTGACGGCGAAGTTGAGTGGGTCGGGCGCGGCAGGAGCCGCAGTCGATACGGCTGCGGCTGCGTTGGGCGGGGTTGCGGGCGGTCTGATGCACACTGCGGCGAATGCCAGCGTGCCGATGACGATCACCGGCACGACGTCGAACCCAGTGATTCGCGCGGATGTAGCGGCGATGGCCAAGGGTAGTTTGGGCAATGCGGCGAAGAAGGGCCTGGGGGGACTGCTGGGGGGATTGGTTCCGAAGTAGGGAAGCGAATCGGAGGCAGGGAACTGGAACCGCCGCTTGCATTCGCTCGTAGAAGGCTCCATCGGGCGACGCTGCTCGCGACGAGGGTACGGTGGACAGACGAGAAGGCGGAGTTCTTCCTGGGTGGATCACGACGGTGGTCGTGATTGGCGCGGCGCTGCTGGCGGTTGGGGCTGTGCTGGCGGTGGTGAAGCCGTCGATGTTGCTGGGGCCTGCGGAACCGGTGACCAGCGGCGTGCGCGTGTACGCCGGTTATCTGTTTTCGCGGAATCTCTCTCTGGCGATGCTGCTGATCGCAGCGCTGACACGGCGATGGCGGAAAAATCTGTCCGGGATGATCGCTCTGTACGCGCTGATCCAGCTGCTGGATGCGGTCGTGGACTGCGTGGAGGGCCGATGGGCGGTGCTGCCGCCCGTCGTGCTGTTGGGACTGCTGTTCGCCTGGGCCTGGGTTCGGATGTCAAAGGACCGCGAGCAAGGGTCGAAGGCGGCTGGTTAGCACGCTTGCGAAGACCCCTTTCAGCGATCTGATTCCTGTCAGGGATGCGGATGGGTTGATCCGCATCGATGGCAGGGTTTGGCTCAGGCTGTGTGCGCGTGCGCCGCGGTGCGCGGGCGGACGCGGAACTTCTTCGTGGTGATGGCCAGGGTCCGCTCCATCTTGCGCAGGGCATGGGCTTCATCCGGCGCAGCGAAGGTAGAGGCAATGCCGTGGGCGGAGGCGCGGCCCGTGCGGCCGACGCGGTGCACGAAGTCCTCGGCTTCCTTGGGCATATCGTAGTTGACCACGTGGGCGACGTCGGCGACATCGATGCCGCGAGCCGCGACGTCGGTGGCGACCAGCACGCGGTGATGTCCCTGAGCGAAGCTGCGCAGGGCGGCGTTGCGCTGCGACTGCGAGCGATCGCCGTGGATCTGGACGGCCTCGTGGCCGGCGCGCTTGAGGCGGCGGGCGACGCGATCCGCTCCATGCTTGGTGCGCACGAAGACGAGGAAGCTGCCCTCCTGCGAGCCGAGCAGATGCTCGAGAAGCTCCTGCTTCTTGTCGGTCGGGACCTCAAAGGTCTGGAGCTGAACGTTGGGCGAGGGCTTGAGGACGGAGCCGATCTCGATGCGAACTGGATCCTTGAGGTAGTCGCGGGCGACTTCACGGATGTCGGCGCTGAGGGTGGCCGAATAGCAGAGGGTCTGGCGATCTGCAGGCAGCGCATGAGCGATGCGACGAATGGCGGGTTTGAAGCCCATGTCGAGCATGCGGTCGACTTCGTCGAGGACCAGAATTTTGATCCCGCTGAGGTTGACCAGCTTGCGGTCGAGGTAGTCTTCGAGGCGGCCGGGCGTGGCGACGATAAGCCGCGCGCCGCGACGGATGGCTTCGAGCTGCGGACCTTCAGCGAGGCCGCCGCAGACCAACGCCGCGGTGCCTTTGGCATGGGTGAGGTGGCGATAGTGTTCAAGGACCTGCATGGCCAGCTCGCGCGTGGGCAGAAGAACGAGGGCCGAAGCGCCCTTCACATTCTTCGGCATGCGCTCGATGAGCGGGATAAGGAAGCTGAGGGTTTTGCCGGTACCGGTTTGGGCGGTAGCGATGACGTCGCGACCTTCGAGGGCGGGCGGGATCGCACCGGCCTGAACCGGGGTGGGGGTAATGAAGTTGGCGGCGGCAATCTGCTGTTGCAGAGCCGGCGAAAGGTTGAGTTCAGAAAACAGTTTCAAGGGGTTCCTATGCTCTGGGTCGCCCTGGAATCCCTCTGCGGCCGCCAATCCTTCGATCGGGGCCTTTTTCATCCAGGGATTGAGCGGGGCGCCGGAGCGGTTGTGTTCCTCGGCAGGGCTCGGCTTGATGCAGAGCTGGGCCTGAGAGCTTAATTTTCTATGCAGGGAAATTCGGGGGAGCGCTTTACGACACGCTGGTTCGATTTTGTCCCACATACACCTCTTCGGCTGGGAAGCGCTCGGCATGAGCCTGGGGCGCGGCAGCCTGGCCCGGTCAAGACACACTTGACGCATGAGGCCATTACGCTGAGAGGGCTGGGATGATTACGGGAGGACGGTCTTGCGGATGAAGGCGAGAACGGCTCACAACCAAACAACTGAGCGTGGCTTTATTGTAGCAGACGAGCCGATTAGCGAAGAAGCGGTAAACCAAATCGTCTCGATCGTGGGGAAGTTCAGAGTTCTGTGCCAGCACGTAGCCGCTCGGCTTCCCGGAGTACGAACTCCAGATTTTCGGCTGCCGGATTGGAATCGGGTTGGACATGCAGCGCGGCACGGAATGCCTCAGCCGATTCATCGAGCCGGTCGAGCGCTGCGAGCGCACAGCCAAGGTTGAAGGAACCCATTTCCTCGTTTGGCCTGAGTGCGATATGGCGTTTGGCGACATCCTCCAGATCGGCCCAGCGCTCCGCGATGGAGTATGCAATTGAGAGATTAAGAGGAGCGTCCACGTGCCGCGGATACAGGCTTGAGGACTTCTTCATAACAACGGGTGGCATCGGCGTATTTCTCTTGATGACTTAAGACGCATCCGAGCGCGTAGTGAGATTGCGGCCGTGTGGGTTCAAGTTCAACAGCACGCCGGAGTTGCTGTTCAGACTCCCGGAATAATTTGAGTTCGAACAGGCACAGGCCGAAGTTGTAGTGGGCGTCGGTGTCCTTTAGGTTCAGCTCCACTGCGCGGCGGAAAGGGCCTTCCGCTTCTTGGTACCGTTCCATGTGCTGCAATGTCCATCCGAGGCCGTACTGAGCTTCGGCGTTTTGGGGTTCAAGACAAACCGCATCGCTATAGAGTTGGCGCGACGTCTCGTCATCGCCAATTTGGCCGTGCGCCGATGCCGCCGCAATTAGATAGGGGACACGCCTTGTATAACCTGGCTGAATGCGAAAGGCACGGTTGAACGAATCGATGGAGTGCTGTCCCTTTTTCTGGAAACAATAAATTTTGCCGAGTTCAGCGTGGCACCATTCGAAATCCGGCTTGATCTGAAGCGCCCGATCGAATGCGGCGATCGCATCCTGATAATGAGAGAGGGACATGCAGGAATGTCCGACCCAGGCAAGGGCGAGCAAATCGTCGGGTCGAAGAAGGAGCGCATCCTGAAAGCACTGCAGCGCGCGGTCGTACTCGTGGCGTTTGGAAAAGAAGCGACCGCTGAGCATTCGATAACGGAACCTGGGCCGTTCGTAGCGGCGGGCTCAACGGTGAGGGTCTTCTAAACGAGAACGAGGCGGAGGCGCTTTCCGAGGACGTTGGCGGCTCGTTCGACCGTGTCGAGTTGCACTCGGTCGTTTTCAGGATCGAGCAGACGGTCGAGATGGGCGCGGCTGGTTCCCATCTGGCGCGCCATTTCGGTTTTGGTGAGGGCCTTTTCCTGCATTGCTTTTTGAATCTGCCATGCGAGGATTCGTTTCACGGCATAGTTAGTGGCGTCCTCAAAAATGCCCTCTTCTTTCAGGAAGTCGTCGAGGGCGGAACCGATATGAGGGTTCTTTTTCATCTGCTCACCTCTTTCTGTCGTCTGCGCGCGAGATCGAGGTCGGCGACCGGAATCTGCTGCGTCTTCTTGATGAAACCGTGAAGCAGAACCATGTGCCCGTGGATTGCGCAGAAAAGGACGCGAGCGATGCGATTCCCGCTGAGGGTGCTGCGCACTTCCCAAAGCCCACCTCCGAGTGGCTGACAAACCGGCATTCCGATGGGCCATCCCATCTCGACCAGGGCGCAGGTCTCGGCCCAGGGTGTGTCGATCTGTTCAGGCGAGTTCCTGAGCCAGTCCCGACGGGCTCTGATCCGGAGCCTGAGCGATAGAATCGCGTACCGGTCAGCTTCTTGTCTTCGCCCACGCTCTGAACCTACATTTACACTGTACCGTAAAAGATACAGCGCTAGCAAGCTCGCCAAAGAGCCAGGTTAGGCCATCGGAATCCGCACTTCAGCGATGCAGCCCTGGTGATTCAGGCTTGTTGCGGAGCTCGATGACGCCGCCATGGGCTTCAACGATCTGGCGGGCAGAGGGCAAGGCCGACTCCGGAGCCGGCTTTCTTTGTTGTGTAGAGGGGGACGAAGAGGTTCTGTCGGGATTGGCGAGTCCGGGGCCGTTGTCCTCGATGGCGATGCGGTACGAGGTGACGCCTCTTAGGGTGGCTCGGATCGTGACTTCGGGGCGGCAGGGTTTTGGCGAATCGATCGAGGGAGAAAAAGCAGGTCCATTCGACTCGCGTTCTGTTGTTTGTTACGCCAGAAGCTGGCGCAACCGATTTGGATGCAACGCTCAAGAACACAGATTTTTTACTTTCCGGCAGGAGTTGCGGGGATGCCGGGAGAAATACGAGGTGCCGTTCGACTCGTCGTCTGCGACGACTCACTCAGGCCAGGCTCTTCACTGCGCTGCGCTTCGTTTGAGGAAACACGAGGTCCTTCACTGCGCTGCGCTTCGTTCAGGATGACAGCGTCGGAGGTCGATGATTCGGGTTCTTCGACGCAGGTCAGCGCCGATTCGACGGCGTTGCGGACCAGGTTGATGAGGAGTTGCTCGATACCGTCAGTGTCGGCGAGGAGTTGGACATTCGGGTGCCGAGAAAAGACGGACATCGAGGCGAATTTCGAGCGAGATGACGCGCTCGAGGAGCGGTTGCAGCGGGACGCGCTTGAGGATGGGCGAGGGAAGCTGCGCGAGCTGGCGATAGGCCTGGACGAATCGGTTGAGCGGATCAGCGCGGTTCTCGATGACGGAAAGGCCCCGCTGCAGATCGCGACTCATGACTGCGATGGCGGGTGGGGCGACAGGCGTCGCGGGCGCAGTGTCGGCGTGCGGCTCGGTTCCATTAGGAGGTTTCGGGAGCAGACGGGTGCGCAGGGAACCGGCGATGGATTTGATCGGGGTGAGGGAGTTGCTGATCTCGTGGCCGATGACGCGGATGAGGCGGCGCAGGGCGAGGCGTTGCCTCGCCTGGCGCCGCCTCATCGGCGTCATCGGCCACGAGATCAGCAACTCCACCCCGATCAAATCCATCGCCGGTTCCCTGCGCACCCGTCTGCTCCCGAAACCTCCTAATGGAACCGAGCCGCACGCCGACACTGCGCCCGCGACGCCTGTCGCCCCACCGCCATCGCAGTCATGAGTCGCGATCTGCAGCGGGGCCTTTCCGTCATCGAGAACCGCGCTGAATCGCTCAACCGATTCGTCCAGGCCTATCGCCAGCTCGCGCAGCTTCCCTCGCCCATCCTCAAGCGCGTCCCGCTGCAACCGCTCCTGAGCGCGTCATCTCGCTCGAAATCCGCCTCGATGTCCGTCTTTTCTCGGCACCCGATGTCGAACTCCTCGCCGACACCGACCAGATCGAGCAACTCCTCATCAACCTGGTCCGCAACGCCGTCGAATCGGCGCTGACCTGCGTCGAAGAACCCGAATCATCGACCTCCGACGCTGTCATCCTGAACGAAGCGCAGCGCAGTGAAGGACCTCGTGTTTCCTCAAACGAAGCGCAGCGCAGTGAAGAGCCTGGCCTGAGTGAGTCGTCGCAGACGACGAGTCAAACGGCACCTCGTATTTCTCCCGGCATCCCCGCAACTCCTGCCGAAAGTAAAAAATCTGTCATCCTGAGCGAAGCATCCAAATCGGTTGCGCCAGCTTCTGGGCGCAACAAACAATCAGAACGCGAGTCGAATGGACCTGCTTTTTCTCCCTCGATCGATTCGCCAAAACCCTGCCGCCCCGAAGTCACGATCCGAGCCACCGAAGAAGGCGACCTCGTCTGCATCGCCATCGAGGACAACGGCCCCGGACTCGCCAATCCCGAGAACCTCTTCGTCCCCCTCTACACAACAAAGAAAGCCGGCTCCGGAGTCGGCCTTGCCCTCGCCCGCCAGATCGTTGAAGCCCATGGCGGCGTCATCGAGCTCCGCAACAAGCCGAACCACCAGGGCTGCATCGCTGAAGTGCGGATTCCGATGGCCTAACCTGGCTTGCTTTGGCGAGCTTGCTAGCGCTGTATCTTTTACGGTACAGTGTAAATGTAGGTTCAGAGCGTGGGCGAAGACAAGAAGCTGACCGGTCGCGTTCTATCGCTCAGGCTCCGGATCAGAGCCCGTTCGGGACTGGCTCAGGAACTTGCCTGAAGCAGATCGACACACCCTGGGCCGAGACCTGCGCCTGGTCGAGATGGGATGGCCCATCGGAATGCCGGTTTGTCAGCCACTCGGAGGTGGGCTTTGGGAAGTGCGCAGTACCCTCAGCGGGAATCGCATCGCTCGCGTCCTTTTCTGCGCAATCCACGGGCACATGGTTCTGCTTCACGGTTTCATCAAGAAGACGCAGCAGATTCCGGTCGCCGACCTCGATCTCGCGCGCAGACGACAGAAAGAGGTGAGCAGATGAAAAAGAACCCTCATATCGGTTCCGCCCTCGACGACTTCCTGAAAGAAGAGGGCATTTTTGAGGACGCCACTAACTATGCCGTGAAACGAATCCTCGCATGGCAGATTCAAAAAGCAATGCAGGAAAAGGCCCTCACCAAAACCGAAATGGCGCGCCAGATGGGAACCAGCCGCGCCCATCTCGACCGTCTGCTCGATCCTGAAAACGACCGAGTGCAACTCGACACGGTCGAACGAGCCGCCAACGTCCTCGGAAAGCGCCTCCGCCTCGTTCTCGTTTAGAAGACCCTACCCTGTCATGTGCGCGGCTACCAAATGGCTCAGGTTCCGTTATCGAATGCTCAGCGGTCGCTTCTTTTCCAAACGCCACCAGTACGACCGCGCGCTGCAGTGCTTTCAGGATGCGCTCCTTCTTCGACCCCGACGATTTGCTCGCCCTTGCCTGGGTCGGACATTCCTGCATGTCCCTCTCTCATTATCAGGATGCGATCGCCGCATTCGATCGGGCGCTTCAGATCAAGCCGGATTTCGAATGGTGCCACGCTGAACTCGGCAAAATTTATTGTTTCCAGAAAAAGGGACAGCACTCCATCGATTCGTTCAACCGTGCCTTTCGCATTCAGCCAGGTTATACAAGGCGTGTCACCTATCTAATTGCGGCGGCATCGGCGCACGGCCAAATTGGCGATGACGAGACGTCGCGCCAACTCTATAGCGATGCGGTTTGTCTTGAACCCCAAAACGCCGAAGCTCAGTACGGCCTCGGATGGACATTGCAGCACATGGAACGGTACCAAGAAGCGGAAGGCCCTTTCCGCCGCGCAGTGGAGCTGAACCTAAAGGACACCGACGCCCACTACAACTTCGGCCTGTGCCTGTTCGAACTCAAATTATTCCGGGAGTCTGAACAGCAACTCCGGCGTGCTGTTGAACTTGAACCCACACGGCCGCAATCTCACTACGCGCTCGGATGCGTCTTAAGTCATCAAGAGAAATACGCCGATGCCACCCGTTGTTATGAAGAAGTCCTCAAGCTGGATCCGCGGCACGTGGACGCTCTTCTTAATCTCTCAATTGCATACTCCATCGCGGAGCGCTGGGCCGATCTGGAGGATGTCGCCAAACGCCATATCGCACTCAGGCCAAACGAGGAAATGGGTTACTTCAACCTTGGCTGTGCGCTCGCAGCGCTCGACCGGCTCGATGAATCGGCTGAGGCATTCCGTGCCGCGCTGCATGTCCAACCCGATTCCAATCCGGCAGCCGAAAATCTGGAGTTCGTACTCCGGGAAGCCGAGCGGCTACGTGCTGGCACAGAACTCTGAACTTCCCCACGATCGAGACGATTTGGTTTACCGCTTCTTCGCTAATCGGCTCGTCTGCTACAATAAAGCCACGCTCAGTTGTTTGGTTGTGAGCCGTTCTCGCCTTCATCCGCAAGACCGTCCTCCCGTAATCATCCCAGCCCTCTCAGCGTAATGGCCTCATGCGTCAAGTGTGTCTTGACCGGGCCAGGCTGCCGCGCCCCAGGCTCATGCCGAGCGCTTCCCAGCCGAAGAGGTGTATGTGGGACAAAATCGAACCAGCGTGTCGTAAAGCGCTCCCCCGAATTTCCCTGCATAGAAAATTAAGCTCTCAGGCCCAGCTCTGCATCAAGCCGAGCCCTGCCGAGGAACACAACCGCTCCGGCGCCCCGCTGGATCCCTGGATGAAAAAGGCCCCGATCGAAGGATTGGCGGCCGCAGAGGGATTCCAGGGCGACCCAGAGCATAGGAACCCCTTGAAACTGTTTTCTGAACTCAACCTTTCGCCGGCTCTGCAACAGCAGATTGCCGCCGCCAACTTCATTACCCCCACCCCGGTTCAGGCCGGTGCGATCCCGCCCGCCCTCGAAGGTCGCGACGTCATCGCCACCGCCCAAACCGGTACCGGCAAAACCCTCAGCTTCCTTATCCCGCTCATCGAGCGCATGCCGAAGAATGTGAAGGGCGCTTCGGCCCTCGTTCTTCTGCCCACGCGCGAGCTGGCCATGCAGGTCCTTGAACACTATCGCCACCTCACCCATGCCAAAGGCACCGCGGCGTTGGTCTGCGGCGGCCTCGCTGAAGGTCCGCAGCTCGAAGCCATCCGTCGCGGCGCGCGGCTTATCGTCGCCACGCCCGGCCGCCTCGAAGACTACCTCGACCGCAAGCTGGTCAACCTCAGCGGGATCAAAATTCTGGTCCTCGACGAAGTCGACCGCATGCTCGACATGGGCTTCAAACCCGCCATTCGTCGCATCGCTCATGCGCTGCCTGCAGATCGCCAGACCCTCTGCTATTCGGCCACCCTCAGCGCCGACATCCGTGAAGTCGCCCGCGACTACCTCAAGGATCCAGTTCGCATCGAGATCGGCTCGGTGCTCAAGCCTTCGCCCAACGTTCAGCTCCAGACCTTTGAGGTCCCGACCGACAAGAAGCAGGAGCTTCTCGAGCATCTGCTCGGCTCGCAGGAGGGCAGCTTCCTCGTCTTCGTGCGCACCAAGCATGGAGCGGATCGCGTCGCCCGCCGCCTCAAGCGCGCCGGCCACGAGGCCGTCCAGATCCACGGCGATCGCTCGCAGTCGCAGCGCAACGCCGCCCTGCGCAGCTTCGCTCAGGGACATCACCGCGTGCTGGTCGCCACCGACGTCGCGGCTCGCGGCATCGATGTCGCCGACGTCGCCCACGTGGTCAACTACGATATGCCTAAGGAAGCCGAGGACTTCGTGCACCGCGTCGGCCGCACGGGGCGCGCCTCCGCCCACGGCATTGCCTCTACCTTCGCTGCGCCGGATGAAGCCCATGCCCTGCGCAAGATGGAGCGGACCCTCGCCATCACCACGAAGAAGTTCCGCGTCCGCCCGCGCACCGCGGCGCACGCGCACACAGCCTGAGCCAAACCCTGCCATCGATGCGGATCAACCCATCCGCATCCCTGACAGGAATCAGATCGCTGAAAGGGGTCTTCGCAAGCGTGCTAACCAGCCGCCTTCGACCCTTGCTCGCGGTCCTTTGACATCCGAACCCAGGCCCAGGCGAACAGCAGTCCCAACAGCACGACGGGCGGCAGCACCGCCCATCGGCCCTCCACGCAGTCCACGACCGCATCCAGCAGCTGGATCAGCGCGTACAGAGCGATCATCCCGGACAGATTTTTCCGCCATCGCCGTGTCAGCGCTGCGATCAGCAGCATCGCCAGAGAGAGATTCCGCGAAAACAGATAACCGGCGTACACGCGCACGCCGCTGGTCACCGGTTCCGCAGGCCCCAGCAACATCGACGGCTTCACCACCGCCAGCACAGCCCCAACCGCCAGCAGCGCCGCGCCAATCACGACCACCGTCGTGATCCACCCAGGAAGAACTCCGCCTTCTCGTCTGTCCACCGTACCCTCGTCGCGAGCAGCATCGCCCGATGGAGCCTTCTACGAGCGAATGCAAGCGGCGGTTCCAGTTCCCTGCCTCCGATTCGCTTCCCTACTTCGGAACCAATCCCCCCAGCAGTCCCCCCAGGCCCTTCTTCGCCGCATTCCCCAAACTACCCTTGGCCATCGCCGCTACATCCGCGCGAATCACTGGGTTCGACGTCGTGCCGGTGATCGTCATCGGCACGCTGGCATTCGCCGCCGTGTGCATCAGACCGCCCGCAACCCCGCCCAACGCAGCCGCAGCTGTATCGACTGCGGCTCCTGTCGCGCCCGACCCGCTCAACTTCGCCGTCAGTTGAAAATTCAGCGTGCCCGACTCGGCCACCGTCCCCTGCCCGGTCGCCGTCCCAATCGCCGGCACCACGCAGTTGATATTCGTGAGCTGCGTCTGCGTCGGCGTCTGCCGCACATCCGCGTGCAGCACCTGGATTCCCGTTCCGCCGCCTGTTCCCGTCAACGCCTTCAGCCCCTGAATTTTCGACGCCAGATCGAATCCCGCCAACTGCGTGTTGTCTACCTCGATCGGCCCTGCAATCATCGGAGTTGTCGTCGTCCCCGTGATCTCCAGCTGCGCCGTCAGCGTCCCGCCCTTTAGCTGCGACCCGCTGGGCAGCCGCACACCCACGGCTGGCAGCAGCGCTTCGACCGCATCCACCGGCACCTTGGGCACATTCACATGCAGATCGACCGTCGTTGCTGGTTCCTTCGTGGCAAATGTCCCCACCGCGTGCACCGTCACCGGCCCCGTCTCGATCGCGAGATCCTTTACCTGGCCCGTCTGCGCTTTCAGGTCATCCAGTACCGTATAGGACAGGTGCACCGGACTCGTCGCGGGCTCCCATCCCTTGCCAACAGCAAACGCTGCGCTACCACCCGCCCCGTGCTCGTCGCCGTCTTGCCGTCCGATTTCAGCTGCGCATCGATATCGGCTTCCATCCCGATGCCCGCACTTGCCGGCACCACGCCCGCCTTCACCGGATCAAAGTCCCGCACCGTCAACTGCGCTTTCAGCGGCGTCGCTGAAGCGTCCTGCTGGTTCAGCGGCCCCATCGTTCCGCTCAGCGACACCGTTCCGTTTCCCGGCAGATTTGCCTTTAACGAGAACGGCATCGACGATGGAAAGACAGATTGTGACCTGCGATGTCGACTGAGTCGTAGACAAAGGGCTGCGCCTTCGCCGGCACCGAGGACACCACGACTTTGCCACCGTCCACTTCTGCGAGGCCCACGGTCACGTTCGGCGCGTACCCGAGGACGAATTGCTCGCCGCTCCGCCGTGTCCCAGGCTCGCGTAATTCCACACGCCCTGCGCGTTCGAGATCAGGTGGATCTCCGGCGACTCGGCCACAAATTTCTTAACATCCACCTGGCGATGGAGCACCAGCGCCCCCACATCCACGCCAATCTTCAGCGACTTCGCCTCGAGGAACGGTGCAGTGCTGAATGCCGGATCGTCGGCCACCGTCAGCTGATCGGCCACCACGCTGCCCGACAACAGCGAGAAGCTCAGTTTGCCCAGCGTCACCTTCCGCCCCAGCGCGCTCGACAGCTGCGTCTCCAGCATCGGCCGGAACGAATCCGCATTCACAAACAACGGTACGACCAGTACCGCCAGCAACAGTACCGCCGCCACGCCGATTGCGATCTTCACCCACCGCTTTTTCATCGCGTCTCCCGCCCTCTTTTCTTATCTGAGATGCAGTCGCCCCCTACTCTACTCCACCCCATACCATCCGATGGAACGTCGCATCCATCGCCTTCGGCGACTCCTTCGCACCGCGGTCGATCCACCATCGCAGCAGCGCCAGCAAACTTCCCGCCAGCAGCGTCCCTCGCGCCGCCAGCTCGTTTCGTGAAAGCCCTGTTACACGCCCCGACTCGCGCAGTCGCCGCGCAATGCTCCGCGCAAACGCATCCTGCGCCATGTCAAAGAAGTCCTGCAATTGCCCGGACTCCGCCAGCGCTCGATAGATTCTGTTCTGTCCCCCGATATGCTCGAACATCTCCTCCACCGGCGCCACACGTCGCGAATCTTCCCGCTCCCGGCTCAGCTTCGTGCTCATCGACTCCAGGAACATCTCCAGTTGGCTGAACAGCAGATCGTTCTTGTCCCGGAAGTGAACGTAAAACGTGGACCGTCCCACTCCGGCGCGATCCAGCACCTCCTGGATCGTGATCGCGCCGATCGATTTCTCCAGGATCAAATCGATCAAGGCCTGGCCCAGCTTCTCGCGCGTGCGGTTCGCGCGCGGATCGGTTTTGCGCCGCTGCATATTCCCGAGTTTCTTTGTCGTCTTCGCCTTGTGCAACGCCCCCGCGCTCCTTTCCGGACAGACGCGGCGTTTTGTCCCGTAACTCGCGCCCCAGCCATCGACGCGCCTCGAATGCCGCCGCTACAGTGCGAATCATAAGGCCACAGACACGGCCGCCCAACTCAGGCCCAACGGAGGAACCTCATGAATCGAAGATCATTCGCAATCGGTACGCTGTTGCTCTTCGCAGTCCCCGCATTTCCCCAGCAGCCCGCCACGGACGCCGCCCCGGCGACCGATGCCGCCGGCGTCCCCACTGTCGAATCCCAGATGAAATTCCTCTCTCCCCGGCTCGATCTCACCCAGGACCAACACGCCCAGTTCCAAACCATCCTGCAGGATCTCCATGATGCAACCGTGAAGGCGGTCCGGGACCAAGGCCTCTCCTCGCAGGAGCGTCTGACCAACGTCCGTGCCGAACGCATGCGGGCCGACAAACGCATGCGTGAGGTCCTCACCGATGACCAGAAAAAGAAGCTCGATCAGGTCGAACAGGGGCCCCATCCCGAACTTCACGGCGACATTCGCTGATTCGGGTTTCTGACTTCGCCGACGCCGGCCGGGATCTGTAGCACTTGACGGGACAGAGGCCGCCGCACAATCCGGCCTCTGTTCTTTCTTCTGTCTCCTGTCTCCTGTCTCCTGTCTCCTTCACCCGGCATCCCGGCGTATACTGCTGCGTTCCCTCCTCCATCGTTCTGCCCTCCTCTGAGGTGCATCATGGAAGTCACTAATGCCTTCATCGGTAAAACCAGCAAGCCTTCGGAAAAAGAAGTCACCGCCACCCTCGGCGCCAGCGCTCCCGTTTGGTCCGAGTTGATCCACTGGATCGGCGAGCAGGGCGCCACCACTCAGGAATGGAAATCCACCGGCGCAAAACACGGCTGGTCCCTGCGCCTCAAGCGCAAGGATCGCAACATCGTTTACCTCGTTCCCTGCACCGGCTGCTTCCGTGTCGCCTTCGTCCTCGGTGACAAGGCCATGGATGCGGTCCACCACGCCACCTTCTCGGCCGCCGTCGCTCAACTCATCGCAGAGTCGCCGCACTACCCCGAAGGCACAGGAATCCGGCTCGTCATTCAGAAGCAGCGCGATCTCGCTCCCGTTCGCATCCTGACCGCGATCAAGCTGGCGAATTAACCTTCGGCATTTCTGCCAGCATCGCGTAACACAACCGCGCGCCATCACCCCCTGGCGGTGCACGCAGAGTATCATGCACATTCGCCGCGCCTGCCTTTATTCGCCGTTCTGTGAAACTATTCCGTCCCAATCCTGTTCTAATCAGAGATAACTACCCCAGGGTCCGGCTTCCCCTTCGAGTGATCGCCCGCTTGCTCGCTCCCTGTTCAAGGATGTGTTTCTGCGCCTCACGCTCGCCGCCCTGTTTCTGTCTGTCGCTGCCACTCTGCCCTTTGCCGCCGCAAACGGTCCACACCCTATCGGCCCGCAGCTCCCCAGCAGCCCCGACTCATCCTCCTTCGCTTCACCCTTCTGGCTGGACCAGGATCAGAATCAGGTCCAGCCCCCTCCCTCTTCCGCGCCGCCCGCCCAGACCGCTTCCAAACCCCGACCCGTTCCCGGCACGCCCGTCGACAAAAACGGTGACCCCATCCCCCTGAACGCCAGCAGCCCCAGCGGATCCTCGGCTTCATGCCCAACTTCCGTACCGTATCCGGGGAGCCGCCGCGCATCCTCCGGTTTCCAATACAACTCACCGTCGCTACACATCGGCCTTCGACTATTCCTCCTTCATCTTCCTCGGCCTCACCTCGCTCACCGCCGAAGCTCTGAACGAGCACAATGCCCTCGGCAAAGGCATCGAGGGCTTCGGTCAGTACACCTGGCGCGGCTTCCTCGACAAGCCGACAACACCTATCTCTCCGCCTGGATTCTTCCCACCCTGCTTCGCGAAGACATCGCTACTACGCCCTCGGCGCCGGCCACAGCATGTACACTCGCCCCCTCTACACGATCAGTCAGCAGCCGTCGCCCGCACCTACAGTGGCCGCAAGACCCCCGACATTCTGGGCGGTAAAGCCATGACCCAATTCGTCTCTCGCTACTACTACCCGTCCAGTGCCGCCACCTTCGGCGCCCTCGCTGAAAATTTTGGCTCCATCGTGATGCGTGATGTTGCGTTCTCCTCCAATCCCGAGCTCCACCCGGACATCGCCGCCCACTACGTGCACAAGCATCAGGAGA